>NZ_CP128400.1:1226706-2453413 GCF_030389965.1 Candidatus Chlorohelix allophototropha | reverse complement strand
CCGCTACAATCACCACTTTATCCAAGAATTCCATTTCTATAGTAAAGGAACTGGAAGCTTGAATACCTTCAAAATAAAAACTGCCCGTTTCATCCAATGATTCACTTGCTTCAGTTTTTCCGCCCCGAATAACACTGACTGAAGTACCGGCAAGTTCATCTCCTGACATCGCGTCACGTAGCACTGTACCGCTTAGAATCATTTGCCCCTTGCGAGGTTTAGCAGGTTGCAAGGTAAGCATTATGGTTAGGTCTTCTACCGCATAATCAAGTGAAACTGGTTTGCCTTCACTAAAAGCAGTACCACCCCGCAAAGCCAGCTTTGGCTGTCCACTCACCAGTGAGGCGTAAATCCTGCGCAGTTTTTCTACAACCGGAACATGCACCTCCAATATTTGCAACGGTTCTTCAACTTCCGCTACCGCTGAGATAAGATTCTGATAATCAGCTTCACAGAACCGACATTGCTTGAGGTGCTTCTCTATTTTACGTTTATCTACGCTGGTTAGCAACTTTAAAGAGTATTCTCCCAGTAGTTGTGATGGGGGGCAATCTAATCTTAATTTAGGACGCTTCAGGGTAAGCGAGCTAAGGAGATTGCTTTCAAGCATTTTGTACTGGCTTACTTCAGCCCGACAAAATTCACAGACTTCCAGATGCGCTACAAAGTGTGGTCTGCCAGCGCCTGCTACATAGGCTGGTACATCACTATCAAAGGTGTTTTGTGGGTCTATACAAGCTGTTATCATTTTATAATCTGCCATTGGTTAGTAACCCTCGTTTTCTCAAACCATTCCACAATAATCACTTTGCACGTTATAGGGGCTTTTCAATTAAACCCTCATAGTTTGATAAACGTAAGAAACAAAGTTTTTTACCAATTTAACGATTTTCTAACCAATCTCGAAGTTCTGGATCATTTTTTAAACGCCAGATAGCATTTTTAATACGGCGATAAACTTCGTTTACATCGGGAAGATATTGTGGAAAGCTTTGTGCAATATCACGAGGGGGCATTTCCAGCACAAAACGGGCGTGCACTACCAGTTGATCAACCTTATCAGGAAGACGTACCGCCACCAAACTCCAGAAAGGATTGCGATCGGCAGTATCTATAGCTTCTTTCTCAACATCCACTAAACTGCCAATCCGGTCAAGATGTTTTAAACCATGATCATCCGAGGAATCATCATCATTAAATCCGTCAATTGGAACGTCTTGGTTTCGCCCCTGCAAATCCCGCATTAAATCCATCACTTCGGTTTGGCAGCACATTCTGAGATATTGAAGAATCGAAGCTAGGGAGGGAAATTTTGAAAATTTGTCAGGGGTTAAATATCGCATAATCCGAAAAAACACCCCGTTTATCAGTACATCTTCTTCCAGATTTACCATCGGGTATTTGCCGGTACTGCGTTGTAGCCAATTACGCACAAAAGGGCGATAATTATTATAAATCGCTTCCCAAGCGCCCTCATCTTTAAGTACAATTGCGCGTCGCCATAATTCAAAACAAGCAGAAGAATCGTAGCTTTCGCGACGTAGATATCGTGCTGTTTGTTCTCGACAACGTAATATTATTGTACCAAGCGGGAGGTCAGAAACCAATGTTGTCTCCAAACATTCGGTACTCTCTAATTTTCCCAACATATTGTTTCCCAGACTACTCGCGAATTATAGCATTACAAATAAGTCATTACAATTCAGATACGCGGGAGGTCAGGTTAGATTACCTGAACATTTCTATAAAGGGGATTTCTCAAAACGCGCGCCTGCACCGAAATGCGAATGAGAAATCCCCCTGGGGTGTCTTGTAAGTCTTCAGGAGTGACGAGAAAATTGAGAAGTAGAGAGTCATAGCTCCTTTTGCATTGACTCTCTCTCAGTAAAATAAACGAGGCGTATTTATATTTTCTCGATTATTGCTTGGAATCGAGAATTAACTCGTAAAATAGCCAAGTAGCGCTAAATCTATAAGAAAAAGGTTTTCCTTACTCATCTACTTTAATGCTGTCAGGACCTAACAATGCTTGAACCGCTTGTAATAGGTCAGAAGAATATGCCACGCTTAGAGTAGCAGGGCGAAATCTTTTAAAGCCGCTGCCTTCTTTGGGTAAGTAGATATATAAATCATCCTGACCCGGAAATTGTTCTAACACCTTTTTAAGCGCAACCATCAAGCCTGTATCCTCATCAGGGTCATCGGTACGCGGCAGATAAATATGAACCCGGCGCGTTTGCGGCGTTTCAACTACCTTTTTTGCAGAGGCTTTAGGTTTTGAAGCTTTTGCCTCCGGTGAAGTAGTAGCAGTTTTATTTTCCTGAGCCTCATATTGTGAAAACAAGCTTGTAGCCCACTCATCTGAAGGTACTGGAGCAGCGCTTTCGGGGGTAGTATCATAATTAGCAGACTCTTCAAAATCTCCGGCAGCATTTTCGGCAAAGGGAGTTAAGCTAATTGCTTCCGCTACCAAAGCAGGGCGCGAATTTTGATTGTTAGGTATAACGCGCCGAACAAGCGCAAATACTATTTCACCTTCTGCTATATTTGTTCCACCATTTAGAAGTAGGTGAGGAATGACCAATTCAGCGCGACCACTCCAGTCTTCCAACAACGCCACGGCAAATTCCTGCCCACCACTTTGTTCAGCAGCAAGGGGTATCCGCCTTAGACCAGTTACAAAACCACCAACGGTTAAGGGCACAATTGTATCGGCTTTTAGAGCCTGTACCAGTTCTACCGGGTCAGAGCGATTAGCATCTGCCGCCCCTGTTACGCACCAATCCCATAGGGGATGCTCGGCTGTATAGAAACCTAAAGCCTCAAACTGATGGCGTAACAATTGTAATTTCGGTAGCTTTTCAGAGGTTTCCGCAAGACTTAGCACAGGAGGAAGGGTTGCTGGTTCAATCATCTCATTTTCTGTTTCAGGTAAATCGAATAGAGACAATTGCCCCTGACGCTCAGGTATAGCTAATTTCTTCTCACTTTTCTGTTGTTGGCTTTTCCAATCAGCATACGCTCGGCTGTAATTATGTAAAGTAGCTATGTTGTTTGCCAGCGTTTCCCGCTGTGCGAATCCGTCCAGAGCGCCACTCCAGCAAAGTCTTTCCCAAGCTTCCGGGTCAAATGTAAATTTTTGCGCCAATTCTTCCAGTGTTAAATTTGCATTTTCAGACAATTTTGCAGCTTCTAACCGATTTACTGCTAGACACAGCCCGGCGCGCAAAGAATTTTCACCTTCCAGCGTACACTCTACGTTTTGCTTTTGCAGATCAGGAGATAACAGCTTTACGCCGGATCGCCGAATCATTTCTGCTATAGCAGCGCGCTGGTGAAATTCTGCCAAACCTAGAGCTGCCCCGTAACATGCTGCCGGGTGTTTTGACATTAGATATTCCAACACCACTCTAAGATAATCGCGATCGTCTGATTCAGAAGGCGCTTGCACTGGAAGATTTACAAGAGACAAACGAGGCTCAGTTTCTCGCCCCTTATTGATAATCGCTAGGGTATGTTCAACCCATGCAACAGTTTTGGATTCCTCAATTTCGAGCAAACCAATCGTTTCTGGTAGAACGCCTCCGGCAAGCATACTTTCTACTATATCCCCCGATTTAGTTTCGGCGGGTTGGAGGGGCGTAAGGGCGGAAAGGGGTAATTGGTGCAAGCTTACCACACTAAAACGTGGATGTGCCAGCGGTATTGCGCCTATTTCTGAGGGTAATTTAGCCAGTGGCGCGCTAGAACCGAGTTTAGCCATGACCCGCATTTCAGCGTTCAACCCGGCAAGCAAACGTGCCGCGCGCCCTTCGAAAACCGGACTAACCAATTCGTAGGCAGGTTTGTGACGATTTAGCCCCAATATCCATGCTATAAAACTGTCGTCTAAGCCCCGCGGAATCAATATACCGGAATCACCGTAGGCTTCGATTGCCTTAAACATTGCCAGAAGAGTTCCCGCCATATCAGTCTGGGCTAGTTCAGCTAGTTCTAACTGAATTCTGGTGTGTGCCAGTTCTAGAGCAGCCTCTTCGACTATTTTCGGAAGTATATCTTCACAAAGAAGCTTGATTTTAGAAACTGAGTCAAATTCTAGTCCTTTATCCCAACTGGAGCAACGCGCGGCAATATTTTGGTTGTTGCCTAAAGCATCAGCTTTGCTATAAGCCAGTTGTAATTCAGCTGAATTACGCAAGTATAAAGGAGCATTTGGGCGCAACGGTGTAGGCGCAAACAACCAATCCCCTTGCGCCCGCTGCAAGAGCGATGCAGGAAACTGGGTAGTTATTGTACGGGTCATACGACTCCGTAATGCAGCATAAGCATTGCCTGCTTGGGTGGTGAGATACCTTGTTTCGCCAGTACCAACTAACCCTACTTTAAGTTCTCGCGCCAGTTTGCTAAGCGCGGCATTGAGTTTAATTTCGGGATTATCACTTTGCGAGTTATGCTCAGGGGATATCGGGGAAAATCCAAAGTAAAAATTTTCAATACCGAATAAATTTCGCAAAGCCTGTGCCCGGCTTTTTGCCTCTCCGGTTTTTCCTAACCTTAACGCCGACATTACCGCCCCTCCAAAGTAGGGGCTAATAGCAATCAAACCGTTATGATGAGTTTCCAGTTCGCTCAAACTCAGGCAAGCGGTAAGGGGCGAATCTCCAGCGCGCTGTAAAGCTAAGCTGGCGAGGTGGCAGAGGTTTGAATAGCCCGCTGTATTCTCAGCCAGCAAAAGAAGAGAATAGGGCAATGCCCGATTGCCCTCAAAGCTAAACCCTACCTCCATCCCGGCAAGTAGCGTTATGTTTGATCCAGCAAGCAACCGCTGCAACTCAGGTAGTGCGGCAACCGAAAAAGTATCTGTGACCGCGATTGCTATATTTGTTCCGACTGTAGTTTCAAGCAGATGTGATGCCAGTTCAGAAATTTCAAGCAGGCTACCAAAACTAGAGTGGCGTGTATATATTTGTAGATAAGCAAAATTAGTTTTGTCTTCCATAATAAATATCCTACCCGATTTAGTCCGCTCTGTCCAACAGCCCTCAATAAAGAAACCTCCTATCTATTTTGGCTTTGGTTAAAGCTTTTTTAGATAAGGAGGTTTTTTGTTAACTATATTTTTGGGATAATTCTTGCTATCTAATCCCGATTATAACCTTTACATGCTAGAAAGGTTACAGGCTAATTTGTGGCACCGGCAAGGCTGTTTTCAGCATTGGTTTCTTTGTTAGACGGCATGTGCTTCAACATTACGGGTAAATGGCTTTCTCGCATCACTTCATCAGCGACACTACCCATTACAATCTGCCCTAATTTGCCACGAGCGTGAGTAGCCATAGAAATCATGGTTGCTTGGATTTCCTGAGCATACTGTACGATCTCTGCGGCAGGATCGGCTAGACTAACTTTACTTACAACCTTGACACCCTGCTCAGCGATTTTGGCTTGGAGTTTTTTGATGTACTCATTTGCCTGTTGCTGCATCTTTTCCGCTTCATCGCCAAAGCCGTAGCCGGTCGAAACGCTTCCCATCTCAACAGGCATGGGTGGCAATACTACAGTAAACAAATAAAGTGCCGCTCCAACTTTCTTAGCAAATTCGACGGTAGGAGCAACAATAGATTCAGATTCAGGGGAGCCATCAACCGTCATTAATATATTTACTTCGGAAGCATCAAAGGAGGTAAGCGAACTCATTAAGGTTTCTAGCGGAATTTCTTCTTTCAAATTTTCCGGCTTAATCAAAATGACAGGGATATTAATCTGGTGTAAAACTTTGGAACTAACGCTACCCTGAGTAAGCCGTGCTAAACCTTTGCGACCATGTGTAGTCATAATTAACAGGTCAGCTTCTTCAAAAGGAACAATTTCGCTTATCTCAAGTTCAGGCTTCCCGTAAGCGACTAACGGTTGAAGTCGTTCGGCTGGAATGAAAAGGGGCTTTGTGGAATCACTGATCACCTTTTCTACAGATTTGAGATAGGCTTCTGCAGATTCAATTGCCTCTAATTCATGATCGACATTGTCGGAAACCAAGGGCGGTAAATCTGCAATGCGCAGCAATAGCAACTCAGTATTCAGTAGATTTGCCAGTTTTACTGCATAGGGTAATGCTTTTTCAGCGAGTGGCGAGCCGTCCAAAGTAACCGCAATTTTCTTGTACATTACCTGTAACCTCCTTTGCCTACAATTTGGGTAACGTGTTACAACCTCTTATAGTATAAAGTTTATCAATCTTTGGTTAATAGACAAGTCTAAAGAGGTGAACATTTAATAAAATCCCGCACAATACGTGATACATCCTGTCATATTTGCAGAGACTATAATAGCTGGATATCCATACTTTTTCAATACAAGTATCAGATTCTCGGTTCATCGCCAATTTTGTGTAACAACTTTTAGAAAGAGCCAAGTTTTACCAAAGCTCTCCAGAGAGTTATCATTAATTGCACACAATTATTTGTACAAGATTTTGTGATATCATTTACAAAAGTTAATACTCATACTAATAAGTAAAGGATAAAATACCATTCCACACTATTTTATATATGGTATAAACCTGTTTTCGGATGAATTCCTTCCCGGTCTATACCCAACCACCGAGATTATTTCTGGGCATTCTATTATTAACCTGTGGCAAAAACAACTACCCACTTTTATAGAGAATTTGGTGCTAGAGCGTCGTCAAGAACAAAATTGGTTTACCAGTGATATATGTAACGAAGCGGGTATTCCGTATCTGAAAATCAGTTTGTTGGATTTCGGCATGTATTTTTTGCTGACCTATAACGACGGAGCAGAGTTCTTGATAGAACATTCCGGCGCGAATATTTATGTGACTTCGCGTAAAAACCAGACTCTTGAAGATTTGGTTACTTATTTGGTAGGTCCTTTATTGGGATTTGTGCTAAGGTTGCGAACTGTAACTTGCTTACACGCCAGCGCAATTGTCATAAATAATAAAGTTATTGCTTTTACGGGAGACTCCGGAACAGGCAAATCAACCACTGCCGCAGCTTTCGCGCGGTTGGGTTATAAAGTTCTTTCCGATAATATGATCCCTATAGTAGAACGTGGCTATAATTTTCTGGCACAACCTGCCTATCCACATTTGAGACTTCGCTCAGGGGCAGTACAAGCGCTTTTCGGCAGTAGCGATGCTTTGCCCATGATCGAATCGGCGCAACCGGAGTGGGATAAACGCTTTCTCGATCTTAACGATGTCTCCTATCGATTTCAGCGTAATCCTTTACCTATTGCGGTAATTTACCAGCTGGATAACAGAAGCGAGCATAATCGCGCCCCATACATAGAAGAATTGGCACCAGAACAACAAAAGATATGCCTAGAAGTAAATACTTACAAGAATTATATGTTGGATAATCGGATGAAGGATATAGAGTATGCTTTGCTGGAAAGGATGTTAAGGCAAATCCAAGTACGGAATCTAGTATCTCATACCGACCCTGCCCATCTCTATAAATTATGTGAGACAGTTCTGCAAGATTATGACAATCTGTTGCCAGTGCATAATCGAAATATTAAAGCGCCCTGAAAATAATCACTAACCACATCGTGGCAGACCTGTTCTAAATAGTTTGCCAGAGTGCTGCTGTATGATGTACTTAGCAAAACCTCTTCAAAAAAGGCGTTACATAGAATGCCTTAATTCACTATGCCAGAATTAATTTGTCGAGTTCGGGACTGCTTTGGATAGGGCGATATTCATGTGGCATTATCTTGAGCAAATATTTGTACAATGTGCCTACTGTTAAATTGCCTTCAGGATTTTTAGCTTCCTCAGTTTGTCCCTCTAACGCACTGACCAGATGTCCGGCAAACAATCCAAGATTACCTTCGCTCTTATTGTATTCTTCCTGTGGCAGACAACTTGAAACAACGACCCGACCGGGGTGTTGGTTAGCAAATACAAAATTAAGAGTTACCTGCAAACTCGATTCGGAGAGTTCATAATCTCCCCCAAGGCAAGTATCGAAGATAAAAAGTACATTCGTTGATTTGGAGTATTCGAAAATTTCTCGCAACATTCCCAATCTGAGCGTTTTCTGAAGGCGATATTCGGGGTTTTTACGGATTTCTTCTAGGTCGAGGTCATAAGAAGCTAAAACGATAGTACCTTCGTCCTCTTCTATCTGAATGTCGAGGAAATAGCCAGCATAATAGAAAATAACGAGGTCATTAGCTTTTGGCTTTACTGCTCCAAAGGTGGTTAGGGTAGCTTTTATCGCTTCGAATGAGGCGATTTCGCCCACAACAAGCCGACGATTTTTAGGTTCAAATCCCATCTTGCCAAGCAATGAATCCATCGCCTTTGCATTGGCTTCGGCGAATTTTAAAGAGGCAATCTGGTCTGGGTTTTTGAAGTTATCAATACCAACACAAACGGCGTAGCGATTTTCAATTTGTGATAAATTTGCATCCATACCCTGTTCTCCGACTGGCTTAATAAACCTTGTTCTGATGTCTTAGAGTATCTTGTCAGGGCTTACAAGTCAAGCACAAAAATTGTCGCTGGGAAAGGCTTTTAGGATGCAATCACTTCTTTTCTAAAGCGCTCTCGCAAAGTGTCAATTACCACGAAATTACCATTATCATCGCGGTAATACCAATTTTCCCAGCCATTGCAGGCAGGCAAACCTGCCACCTTTGCACCTAGCGAGTGTATAGAACCTCGCAACTCTCCTGCTATCAGCGAGCCATCAACTGTTACCTTAGCAGTAATATTGCTTGAGCCGAAATAAAGTAACTCACCGGGCTGTATATAACCACGCTCTATCAGGGTGTTGAATGGTACACGTTGGGCTTCACGTTTATTTACAAAGCTGAACACTTCTTCATCAAACATTTGGGGATGAATGTTTTCAATACGCTGTTGCGCAAGTTCCGCATATTCGGGGTCTTGTTCGATTCCGATCCAATGGCGATGTAATTTCCGGGCAACTGCCCCGGTAGTACCCGAACCAAAAAATGGGTCAAGCACCACATCTCCGGGGTTAGTGCTAGATAATAGCACTCTGAAAAGCAAAGATTCAGGTTTCTGAGTGGGATGCGCTTTATGACCATCAACTTTTAATCTTTCCGCACCGGTGCAAATCGGCAGCACCCAATCACTACGCATTTGCTTGTCACCGTTTAGGCTTTTCATGGCGTGGTAGTTGAAGGTGTATTTTTTCTGGTCTTTGGACTTTTTCACCCAGAGCAAGGTTTCATGCGCGTTGTTGAAGCGCACCCCTTTGAAGTGGGGCAGGGGATTGGACTTAATCCAGCAAATGTCATTTAGCATCCAAAATCCCAAGTCCATCATAATCGCGCCGACTCGATAGATATTATGGTAGGTGCCGATAACCCACAATGTTCCGTTATCTTTTAAGACTCTGCGGCAGGCAATCAACCAATCACGGGTGAAGCGATCATACTCGGCGAAACTGTCGAACTGATCCCAATCATCTTCAACCGCATTTACTTTGGTCATATTTGGGCGGTAGAGTTCCTGTTGTAACTGAAGATTATAGGGAGGGTCTGCAAAAATGAGGTCAACACTTTTTTCAGGCAATTTATCAAGCGTTTCGCGGCATTCGCCAATTAGTATTTGATCAAGTGGCAAGCCATCAGAGCGATCATAATTATGGATAACTTTAATAGACCCGGGGTTGGTTCCGGCAGAAGAACTTGTGAGCATTTTGTATTTTCCTACCTTGAATTTTGCGGGAACGCAACGATACACGTCGGGATCACCCCGAACGCCGACCCTTTAACCTATGGCTTTGAGCCGATAATTTGCGAGTTACTGCCTGACAGTTTTCAGTATATTTTAATTATGTCAATCTGTCAATAGGGCTAAATGCCTCTTGCTAATAAGCAAATAATTATATATAGTAAAGTATATTATTCCCAATACACGCGCTATTGCCTTTGTGCAAAGCAATTTTCAATCTCTAAAACAAGTATTTACCTTATATTTTGGATAAAACCATCGTTGGTCATTAACTCTAGGAGGAGGTAACTCAATGATCAGTAAATCCCGAGTTGGGGTTCGTTACCGCATGTTTACATTACTGGCAACTTTAGGACTTTTATTGAGTATGACGCTGGCAGCTTGCGGTGATAATACCGCAACACCCGTGCCTGCTACCACAACTGCGGCGGCTACTACTTCCGCTGCTACTACAGCAGCAACCACTGCTTCAGGCGCAACTAGCGCAGCAGCAACCACAGCAGCAGCAACAGGTAAATTTGATGGGGTTATCAAATTTGGCGCACCACTTTCACTAACCGGAAGCTTGAACAATGAGTCTAAACAAACTCAAAATGGCTACGAACTGTGGAAAGAAGCAGTCAATAATGCCGGTGGTATCAAGATAGCTGGTAAAGCCTATTCGATTGATATTACCTATTATGATGATGAGAGCAAGCAGGATAAATCAGCGCAGTTAGCCGAAAAACTAATCAAAGAAGATAAGGTAAACTTCTTACTTGGTCCTTACGGTACAAACAGCACCAAAACTGTTTCAGCAATTGCAGAGCAGTACAAAATCCCGATGGTAGAAGGTAACGGCGCAGCCGAGTCTATCTTCTCGCAGGGCTACAAATATACCTTTGGTGTATTATCTCCTAGCAGTAACTACTTGGCAGGTGTTGTTGATGCCCTTGCTGCCCAAAGCCCTAAACCTAAAACAGTAGCGATACTCTCGGCTAACGATAACTTCTCGGTAGAAGTTGCTGATGCCGCCAAGAAAGTAGCCGAGAAAAACGGCTTCCAAGTAGTGGTGTATGAAAAATACCCTAACGCTGAAACCAACCTAACCAGCCAAGTTGCCAAAGTAAAGGATTCAAACGCGGAGATATTGCTCAATAGCGGTCACCTTAACGAAGCAATAGCGGTGGTAAAAGCTGCCAAAGAGCTTAAATACAGTCCTGTCGCAATGGGCTTTAGCGTAGGTCCCGGTTTGCCAGAATTCGCCGATAACCTGAAAGCAGATGCTAATTACGTGTTAGGCGGTTCTCAATGGACTTCAGCCGTCAAATACAAAGGAACGGATATATTTGCCAGTTCACAGAAGTATTATGACGATTATAAAAAGAAGTTTGGAGTTGAACCGGCTTATCAAGCGGCAGATGGTACTGCCTGTGGTTTGGCTTTCCAATATGCTCTAGAAAAAGCCGGTACGCTTGACCCTACTAAAGTGCGCGATACTCTCGCCGGTTTGGACATTATGACCTTCTACGGGCAAATCAAGTTCGACGATCGCGGCGCTAACATTTATAAGCCGATGGTAGTTGAGCAATGGCAAAGCGGTAAGAAAGTCACGGTATGGCCTAACGATGTAGCAGAAACAAAGATGCTCTTCCCTACTCCCGCTTGGGATAAACGCTCGTAAGTTTAGCCTTGTCTTGCCTCCTCATGCGAAACCAAGAGGAGGCAAGATTCTTATAGCTGTTAGGAGATGTTTGCTGTGTCGCTGCAAAACGTGGTCAGTGGCTTATTGTTGGGCGGTATGCTGGCTCTCATTGGGATGGGCTTTTCGCTGGTGTGGGGTATTCTGAATATAGTAAACCTCGCGCATGCCCCTACAATTATGTTTGGCGCTTACATCACTTATTATTTTTACGAAGGTTTACATATAGACCCCTTCTTGGCATTACCCATTACTATGGGGATTTTGGCTATTTTCGGTTTTTTATTACAACAATTTTTAATAAACCGAATTATTAAATCCACCCTTTTAATAACCTTCTTGCTCACATTCGGGCTTGAGGTTATGTTTGTAAATCTCGGTCGTCTCATTTTTTCCGGCGTACCGCGCACTGTCAAAACCGATTATGACTCCGCTAGCTTTTCATTTTTGAGCGCAGAAGTGAGCTTTAAAAAACTGGCAGGCTTGGGTATCGCATTGATACTGACTTTCCTATTATATTTATTTATGAGCCGGACTAAAATTGGAAATGCTATCCGGGCTACTAGCATGGATTTAAATGCGGCAAAGCTGATGGGTATAAACATTGCAAATATCTATACAGTAACTTATGCCATTAGCGCGGCGCTGGCAGGGGCAGCAGGCGCATTGCTCTCTACTTGGAACTCCTTTACGCCTGATGAGTTTGGAAAATATAACATTCGTGCTTTTGCGGTGGTCGTTTTGGGCGGATTAGGCTCAATACCGGGTGCGCTTATCGGCGGTTTGGCGTTTGGTTTTATTAGTGAGATTATCGGCGGTTTGACAATCGGCTCAGGACTAGATGCTTTCACGCTAAGCCCCTGGAAAGAGGGCATTTTGTTTCTGTCATTGGTACTGGTGTTAATAATTCGCCCGCAGGGCTTAATGGGTAAGGAAGGCTATAGGTAGAGGTTAGCAAGGATGAATATCCCAAATTTATTCATAATGGCAGTCGCTATCATGCTCTCTATTGTAGCCAGCCAGCGCAAGAACAAAATGCTCGGCTTCGCCGGATTAGGGGTGTTGGCATTGCTTTTAGTGGCAGCGCCATTTATTAGCGAAAATAAAGCTCCCCTGATACCAATTTTTATTTTGGGGCTAGGGGCAGTTGGCTGGAATATTATCGGTGGCTACACCGGGTATGCTGCCTTTGGGCAAGTAGCCTTTTACGGACTAGGCGCATATACAGTGGTGCTATTCGGTTCAAAAAGTCGCACGCCCTTACCTGCTAACAGTCTTTCCAGTATTCAGGATCAAACCATAGGCTGGTCTCTACCAATCGCCTTTATTCTGGCAGCGGTTATACCTGCCATTATAGCTTTACTCATTGGGTTGCCCGTTTTAAAGCTTAAAGGGCATTACTTTGCCATAGCTACACTCGGTATTGCAGTAGCCACTCCGCAAGTTATTGCTAATATTGGTTGTATCGGCGGTACTGATCAGAATCCCGGTTTTTGCCTCGGTTTAGGCACAGGCTTAACAATGCGTCCACTTCCCGATGACAAAGAGGCTAACCTAACTCAGCTTTACTTTCTGGGCTTAATTGCAATGACATTGGCAGTATTTTTACTCTGGTATATCTCACGCAACAAATTCGGCTATGGTCTATTCGCAATTCGTGAAAACGAAGAAGCTGCCTCGGTGATGGGCGTGAATACTGCCCTGTTTAAGAATGCCGCCTTTGTGCTTGCCGCCGCCTTAACCGGACTAGCCGGAGCAATTCAAGCGATGCTGCAAATCCAAGTTGCGCCAAACGAGGACAGTATTTTCAACACCTCAACCAGCCTGTATGTAATTGTAATTTGCTTGTTGGGCGGGGTAGGGACGGTTTGGGGACCTTTTATAGGCACTTTCATATTCGCTTTTATCCGTGAAGTGTTAGAAAATATGCCGAAGTGGTTTAATAATAAAGGCTTGATTGAATGGCGCGATGTTATCTTCGGTTTGATTGTCGTATTAATGGTATTGTTCCTGCCTAAAGGGATTATGCAATTGGTAGGTAATAAAGGTCGCTTTACCTGGAAGATATTCTTGCGGAATATTAGAGAAAATAGCATATAGGAGAATGGGCTGGCTATTAGCCCGTTGTAAAAAAGATGCAAGCAGCCGAAAGCAACGAATTAATTTTACAGGTAAGCGAAGCCACCAAGCGCTATGGAGGTGTAACTGCCGTATCCAATATAAGTTTTGAGGTTAAAAAGAGCGAAATACTTGGTTTGATAGGTCCTAACGGTGCAGGTAAAACCACGTTGGTTAATATGATAACGGGCTTAGCAAAACCAACCAGCGGTACAATCCATTATAAAGGCACTCTCTTGAACGAGGTACAGGCGCACAAAATCGGTGAAATGGGTATTGCGCGCACTTTTCAAGTGGTGCGTCCCTTCCGCAATCTGACGGTTCTGGAAAATGTGGCAGTGGGCGCAATGTACGGGGCAGGCGGTAAAAAGCGCAATGCCAAGCAAGCCTTTAGCCGCGCTGAGGAAGTGCTTGAGTTTGTAGGACTTTCTTCCAAAAGGGATGAGCAATCGGATCAGTTAACTATCGTTAGTCGCAAACGTCTTGAACTGGCTAAGGCGCTGGCAATGGAACCGCAACTCCTGCTACTGGATGAGGTGATGGCAGGCTTGCGGGGTAGCGAAATTGATGAGGCAATGAAGCTTATTCGCGACATTTCCCAGAAGGGCATAACTGTTCTGGTTATAGAGCATGTGATGAAAGTGATTATCGGGGTGTGTAATCGGGTAGTGGTACTCGACTATGGGCGCAAAATAGCCGAGGGGAAGCCGCAGGAAGTAATGAATAACCCGGCAGTAATCGAAGCCTATTTGGGCAAGAAGTACGCCAAGAGTCAAAAACAGGTAATAACCGATGGCGGAAAATAAATCGGCTAGTGTTGCAAAGCCGGATAGCAAAACGGGTGACACAATCCTGAAAATAGAGAAATTAAATGTGGCTTACGGGGACGTTCAAGTGCTATGGGACGTTGACCTTGAAGTGCAACGGGGTGAGATTTTGGCGTTGGTAGGTTCTAATGGGGCAGGGAAAACCACCTTGCTAAGTACGATTAGCGGGTTGTTAAATCCTAAAAGCGGTGAAATCAATTTTAACGGTAAAAACATTGCAGGGAAACAGGCTCAGGAAATTGTTGGAAATGGTGTAGCGCATGTGCCTGAAGGTCGCCGTCTTTTTGGGGCGCTTTCAGTTCGTGAGAATCTACAAATAGGCGCTTACAAACGCAAGGATAAAGCTCAGATTGCAGCCGATCTAGAATATGTTTTGTCGTTATTTCCGAGAATAAAAGAACGTTTGAACAGTCTTGCCGGAAAGCTGAGCGGCGGGGAACAGCAAATGGTAGCAATAGGTCGTGGTTTGATGGCGCGCCCTTCGCTGTTAATGATTGACGAACTTTCCCTAGGTCTTGCTCCGGTGATAATTGAAAACTTACTTGAAATAATCCAAACGGTAAACCGCGAAGGCACAACCATTTTGATTGTAGAGCAGGATGTGCAAACCGCATTGGAATACGCCAACCGAGGGTATGTGCTGGAAACCGGACATGTAATCCTGACCGGAACTTCCGCTAATTTGCTGGAAGATGACCGAGTCAAGAAAGCTTATCTTGGGCTATGATCCACTTTGCTAAAATTAAAGAAGCATTATACGGGCAAACTGTTCGCACCATTGCACTCATCGAAGAATTAAAAGAAACCGATTGGCAATTGCAAAGTCGCTTACCCGGTTGGGATGTACAACTGCTGGTGGCACATATTTTGCGTGCTTTGACGCTTTTTAATGAATACCTAGAAGGACCGCCACCGGAAACGCCTCCTAATAAGGATCGTCTCACCTATTTCCACTTTGAAGGCGCTGAAATGGCAGGATCAGTTACGCATCGCTCCCTTAAGTTGGCAGAAGCTATTACTCCTGCCGATACTGTAGGGCTATTCCTAAATAACCTAGACATTTGTATGGAAAAATTGGAAAGTGTCAATGCTGCCCTACCCATGCGCTGTATTTTTGGCACAATTACGGTTTCAGAATATGCGGCGACAAGGGTTTTTGAAATTGGTGTGCATACCCTTGATTTGCAGGCATCGTTAGGTTTACCTCTTGAACTAGACCCTGTAGCACAAGAAATTATAGTCCAAATCCTTCAATTGTTGCTGGATAAGCCACGCCCGCCCGAATTGGTGAATGATATTGATTTCATCGAAGCTGCTACAGGGCGCAACCCATTTCCCGGCTTAAAACTTTCCGCTTTCAGTTCCTAGCGCACAACAATAGAAGTAGCGGAGGTGCTTATGGATATTTCTGCTGATGAGACTCTCCGGGTTATAAATGATTTTAACTTAGCTTTTAATCGGCATGATGTGGCTGCTATCATGGCGCTTATGACCGAAGATTGCCTTTTCGATGGCACAGACCCTGCGCCGGATGGCACTCCTTATATTGGGCAAGCAGCAGTAAAGCAATATTGGGAAGATTTTTTCAAAGCTTCTCCCTCCGCCGTTTTCGAGTGGGAGGAGGTTTTTGGTACGGGTGATAAAGCAGTAGTGCGCTGGACTTATAGATGGGTGGACGAGGAAGGTAAAGCGGGGCATGTGCGCGGGGTAGATATAGTCAGAGTAAGCGGCGGTAAAGTGGCTGAGAAACGTTCCTATGTAAAAGGTTAGCCAATAGCGCACCCTCCTAGAAATAGGGTTACCAGTTTAGTTGCCAGTTCGCGATTGTCCAGTTTCTCAAAAGTGGAGATCGGCTCCGCCGCAAAGCCTTCTACCAGATACAAAAATGAACGCGCAAGAAACGCAGGATCTAACGTTTGGAGTTCTCCTCGCCGGATACCCTCGCGCATCACTCTTTCAAGATTACCCGCTACCCCGCTATTCAGGCTCTGTACCACCCCTTTAATCGTATTTTGATACTGATCGAGCGGGTTGAATTGCATCACTTCCCGCAGTATTGAGACTCGGTTATGGCTCTCCTCAAACAATACAATTGCCAATTCTACAAGCTGGTCATGCAAGAACTGTTCTTTGGTGGCTTCTTGCATACGCCTGAAAAAGCGATCCAGTTTGCGCTTCATCACTTCGATAAAAAGAGTCTTTTTATCCTTGAAATAATAATAGACGGTTGGCTCTTTAACGCCAACTCGCTCCATCACATCGCGGATACCGGTATCTTCATAACCTAACTGATCAAATAATTCTTCTGCTGCTGTTAATAATTTGCGTCTGGTTTCGGTGTCTCGCGGTTTTTTGGCACTCATCTGCTATACTCTCTCCTGAGCCGGGTAATATTAGAGTTTAGGGTCAAGTATATCAAATAGCAGTAATGTACGAAACTAAGTGCAGCCACTCTTCGTAAATTTTGCGTTAAGTTGTTTATCTTAAAAAACTTAGTAGGCGAGGTGTTTATATGGCTGGCGGCGGAATCAAGAATATTTTTAAGAGCAATACGGTTAATTCGCTGGACAAAAACTTTGTAATCGGGATGGGGTTGGCAACAATAGTAGTAGTTACGCTGTGGTGGACACCCCTATTATTCCCATTTCGCATGATGACCACCACTGTACATGAGTTGAGCCATGCTATCACCGTTATCCTTACTGGCGGTACGGTGCAAGGCTTTGATGTCAATGTCAATGGCAGTGGAGTGGTGTACTTCGCCGGCGGTTTCTCGCTATTGGTTTATTCTGCGGGATATCTCGGTAGCACTATTTTTGGCGGGGTTATGCTACTGGTAGCCAAGAATGCGAAGGGTAGGCGCGATGCACTTTTGTTTATGGCTATCGGCATCGTGGTTGTTTTGTTGGTTGCAGGTTTGTTGCGTGCCATTCGCAACGGCAATCCTTTTGATATTATAATTTTCCGCGATTTTTGGGCGTTGTTAATAGTAATAATGCTAGTGGGTTTGTTATGGCTGGTGGCTTTTAAAGCACCGGATGTGGTGTCGGCTTTTATTTGTTACACTCTAGCGCTTCTGAGCGTCCTTTACGCTTTATTTGACCTCCTGAACGTCTTTACAGCCAGTTTTAGTCCATGGGGCGGTTTTAACGATGCTCGCGGTCTGGAATCTGCCACCCATATTCCGGCGTTTATTTGGGCGGGGGTGTGGTGCGTAGTGGCAGGCGTAATTCTGTGGCAATTTTTCAGGGCAGCTTTGCGCGGGGGTGGTTCAAGTGAAAAGAGCTTGCCCGGCAAGGGTTCTATGAAATCACCTTTAGACAAATATAATGATAAATTTAATTTCTGAGTAACTTCTAGGAGCGTCGGATGAATGATTTGAACCTAAAAACCTATTCTTCTGCCGTAGAATTTCTGGAAATGATGCAGACTATATTGGAACGTCGGGAAGAAGAAAATAACCTGATGTTGGGTGTTGCCTTGCGCTTGCAAGCTAACCATCTTGCCTACAAGAACCCGCCATATCTGGCGACAGTTGCCGATAATGAAAAGGTGGAACTGGCAGCAACTATGACTCCTCCTTTTCCGCTACTGCTTTTCAGCGAGCGGGAAAACCCTGATTCGGCTCTACAAATGCTGGCGCTAGATTTATACCAAAATGGTTGGCAAGTGCCACGAGTATTGTCAAAACCCGCTTTATCGCTGGAATTTGCCAGAATATGGGCAAGTGTTTCAGGTAGAAAATATCGTGATGGTATGCGTGAACGTATTTATACCCTCAAGCAAGTAATTCCACCGCCCTCTGTGTCCGGTCATTTTCGTCCGGCAAGTTTGGATGATACCGAACTGGTAAGTCAATGGTACCACGATTTCCAACGTGAGGCGTTACCTGACAATGCTGCCTCTGATGCCAGAGACATAGGTAAGGCACGCTTGGTTAATGGAGACATATTTCTATGGGAAGATGCTGGAAAGGTAGTTTCGTTGGCAGTAAAAGCCCGCACTACCAGACATGGTTGCTGCCTCGCCCCGGTTTATACGCCACCTGAATATCGAGGTAGAGGCTATGCCTCCAATTGTGTAGCAGCATTGAGCCAGTATTTGCTCGATACCGGTTATCAATTCACCTGCCTATTTACCGATCTCTCAAACCCTATCTCAAACAGCATCTATATGAAAGTGGGCTATACCCCCCTGATTGATTTTCATGAGTATATTTTTGAGTAATAACTTAAGAATTGCATAAATATTTCACAAAGTCAGGCAGCGCTATTAGCTAAAAGTTGGGCAAGCGGAGGAGTTGGCTTAGCCTGAGCAGTGTTAGAGGTGGGGAAGGGCACTACCCGATCACTCCCACCCTTACCCTGATTTATACGTATTTGGCAACGTTCCAAATCTACCTCCCTTAGTTTAAGATTTACCAATGCACTTACCCGTACTCCGGTATAAAGCAGCGTTTTGACCAACACAATAGCTGAGAAACTTTTGGACTGCCACACTACCTCATAGTAACGGCGTATTTCTTCTTCGGAAAAGCTTCTTAGGCTGACGCTGACGAGCGAGGCTTATGCGTTTGTTTGGAAATTGCTACCAGCTTTGAGGCATTTGCTTTATCATTCATGAAAAGTTTGAACTAAACACTAAAAAGCCCTGCATAATCACCGATATGTATTGACCTTTATTTAGGGTTTGGTTAAAATAGCCTAGTTCAATTTCGTTTATTGTAAAGTAACAAAAGTTTGTTCTGATAGAACATTTCAAGCGCTCGGTTCTTTCTACCTGACAATTGCCAAGCATATAAATAAATTAGTGTATCAAAAAAGCGTCCTAAATAACGGGGTTAGAGTTGTCACCGAGAAAATGCCGGACGTTCACAGCCTTACCATTGGTATTTTGCTGGAAGTAGGGTCACGGCACGAAAAAGCGGAAGAAAACGGCATTGCCCATTGTATCGAACACCTGCTTTTCAGAGGTACTTCGACTAGGGATGCCGCTACTCTAGCGCGGATGATAGACCTTGCAGGCGGTCAACTCGGAGCCTTTACCACAAGAGATTATACTTGTCTGTTTGCAGCGGTTTTGGATGATTACCGAACTTTTGCGCTTGATATTTTCGGTGACCTGCTACTCCACTCGGTATTCGAGGATGAAAGCATTAAACGAGAGCAGGAAGTCATTATTCAGGAGTTGGAAGCTGGAGATGAGCGTCCTGAAAAATTGGCGCAACAGCTTCTCAAAAATATTGCTTGGAATAATCACCCGCTTGGGTCAAATATTTACGGTAATAGAGATTCAGTTGCTTGCCTGAATCGTAATAACATCATAGATTTTTATCTCGACTACTATGGTGCAGATAGAATAATTGTCGCAGCGGCGGGCAACCTAGAACATGAAGACTTTGTAGCGCAAACAAACGATGCATTATGGGCGTTACCTACCAGCCGGGTACTCCACGCCGAAAATAGGGGTAATATAGTCGATTTTCAAGCTGGTTTAGAGGTAAAAAAACGGGACTCCGCCCATATCTACTTTGCCTTAGGCGCACCTGCGCCACACTATACCTCCGAAAACAGGTATAGCGCCTATGTATTGAATAGCCTGTTAGGAGCAGGAATGAGTTCGCGCTTGTACCGGCAAATCCGGGATGAACGCGCGCTGGTTTATGATATCGGTAGCAGCTACCATCCCTATTGTGAAGCAGGTATGTTACTGGTAGAAGGTTTCACTACACCGCCGAACTTCATACCGGTGCTATACCATATAGTTGAAACTTTGCAAAGCTTGTGTACTGAATCGGTTAGTGAAGAAGAAATATGGCGGGCAAAAGAACGGCTTCGCGGAGAAATCTTACTGGGGGCTGAGTCGAGCAATTCTCGAATGAGCCAGTTAAGCACACAGGAATTATATTTCGGACGACATATTCAGTTAGACGAATTGGTTACAGAAATTCGGGCAGTTTCCACCGAAAGCATAACCGCAATGGCTAGTGATATATTTCAGCCCGGTAATATAGCTTTAGCGGCTGTCGGTGCAATTGACGAGTTAGAACAAGATTATGTACTTAGCTTGTTGGGCTTGTAAAGATTACAATTGTAATCAATCTTGTCTTATGTGTTAAAATGTAATGAATTATTTTCATTCCGACTGGTAAAACTTTTTTGTGGGTTTTTCTGATAAATTTAGGGTATAGCAGTTTTATGTAATAAAATTATCAAACAAGTTTTACTCTGTAACACGGAGTGGTTGAAATGGCAAATGATGACAAGAACAAGAAAGACCTTGACCCAAGAATTAAACGCAATTGGGAAGATATTCAGAAACGGCATTCGTACCCGGTAAATGCCATCGGGGTGCGCATCGACCCGAAGGATAAAGAAACCTTGCGAGTCTGGCGAGAGAATGGAATAGACAGGTTTCTGAAAGAGTGAGTTGAGTGATCAAGAGCAAACTAGTACTGGTGGTAGACGATAGCCCCACTATTCGCAAAATTGTTGAAATTACACTCAAGAGAGAAGGCTACCGGGTAAACACCTGTGAAAGCGCAATGAAAGCTCTCGCCAGTATCACAGATGAACCGCCTGATCTAGTGCTGCTGGATGTGATGTTACCGGTAATGGACGGTTACCAAGTTTGCAAAATAATCAAGAGTCGATATCGGAATCTGCCGGTTATTATGCTAACCAGCAAAGATGGTTTCTTTGATAAAATGCGTGGTAAAATAGCGGGATCAACCCAATATATTACCAAACCTTTCGAACCCAAAGAACTACTGGCGGTTGTTCGGAAACACACCGGCAGTTAGACCGGGAGGTTAAGAACACTGGATGGCTTCAAGTACCATATTAAACGGGCGAATTGATAAAACAGACTTGCCGACCCTACTACGTACCGCTGAGAAAGAAAAGCTGAGCGGTGAGTTAGGTTTCCAGCGTCAAAATGAGAAAATTAACCTATATTACCTCTTTGGGCAGCTTTATCATGCCAAATGGGGTGATATCAATGGTATTGATGCTGTCCGTGAGCTATTGAACTGGAGAAATGGTACTTATATCTTCACTGAAGGAATAATTCCTGCCCAAGCCAGTATCAACGATGATATAGATTTAATCCTTGCCAAAGCCCCAAACCGAGGGGGACGACCTCAAACCGGGTCATTGCCGGCAATACCTCAGTCAGTGCCAATTTCAGTCGCGTTACCTAATTTGGAAACAGGCAACTACATGGCTGATTTGGTTCCATTCGACCTGAAAGATTTAGGAACAAGCGACGAACAAGCGTCTAAGGTTTCAGCAAGTAGAGAGTTTAAAACTCCCCCTTCTGGCAATGGTATAAACCAAAATAACCCCGAATTATTTGAACTGCCGCCTACCCTCACCGATGATAATCAGCTTGCCCATGAACCCCCTTCAAATGGTCTCTACCGTACCCGCTATATTTGTCTGCCCCTTGGCGAGCAAATGTCCAATTCGCTGGTAGCTACCGGACCTCAATTGGAAGGCGAGTTGATAAGTCTTGCCAGCATTGGCTTCACCGGCTATGTATTGGGTGGGCCCGAAGTTGATGGATTGCCGGCAGTGGGTATCGCAATGTACCATGGGCGTTTTATCCACGCCTTTTACCACGCGAGGGGTCAGACCGGCCCAATTATGCATGACGGTGAGAAAGCTTTCCGGGCGGTCATTGAGCAAAAGGGCAGTGGTACAGCTCGCTTTTATTGGTTCTATGAAATAAGCATGGAATTAATGCGCGCCTCGATTGCACTATTGACTCCACCTACCCGCTATTCGCATCTTGAAGTTCGCATCGTGCGCTTCAAGGAATTGCTACGAATGCTCGGCGAAGAGAATCATACCGGTTGTGTAAGAATCAATGTGTCGCCAAAAGCAATAGGGTCTGATGGCAAGTCCAGCCTGTTAGCCGGAGAAACCGCCTATATTCCGCTCTATGAAGGGTCGATTATGGGGCTTTGGACTGATAATTTCCCGCGAATCTCCAATGATGGGCAATTACTCCAGCGGTTTCTGAACGAACCACAAGCCTATCTTGATTTGCATACTACTGTACCGATCAGTGAACCCGGTCTTACGCTTGAAACTGTATTGCGGGCACCAACAGCAAATCATACTGAGAAATTTGCCATAAATGTACCGCCAGCGCCTACTATGACGCCACCTGAACCAACTCAATATACGCCGATTCCCCAACCTCCGTTACAGCCAACTTTTGAACCTTTGGCTGTCAATGTGCCGATGCACGAACAGGTTATGCCTCTAGACGATGATGAGCGGCAATTGCGCTTGATTACCGCTATTTCACGGATGGAGTCAACTTGGACACAAGCACAAAAGAAAGAACGGGTGGAAATGCATACCGCCCTTTTACTATTGGCAGGTTTCGTCAATGATGTATTATCATTGTCCGAGAGCGCCAATGGGCGGCGCGTTGTTCTAGAGATGATTAATCATGGCCTTCAAAATGAATTTGCTCCTTACATCAATTTTATGTTGAGTATAGACATCCCTAACGGACGTATTAATCTAGTAAAATTATTACGGGGATATGAAGTTTATTCAAGAGAAGGCGAAAGAGCCTCTTCAGAGTTCTATCGGGAAGCCGCAAAAGCCTTGCGTACCGTAATACGCAGTTGCTTCCAGTCTTATGTAGGTTTCGTCCGTCGGGAAACAGTTCGTTTTGAATCCCAAGAGATGTACGAAATTTTCCTGCAAGACGTTGTTAGGCGCATATAACACTAGCGAGGAAACAACGGAATGCCGCACAAAATATTAGTAGTTGATGACAGTCCCACAGAGCGTACTTTGATGAGTTTGCCGCTTCAACAAGCGGGATATTATATCGTTACCGCTGTGGACGGAGATGATGCGCTTGATAAGATTGTCAAAGAGAATCCCGATCTGGTAGTGCTAGATGTAGTAATGCCAAAAAAAAACGGCTATCAGGTTTGTCGCGAGATTCGTACTCGCCTTGGGAAAGAAAAGTTGCCAGTTATAATGCTTACCACCAAAAGTGAAGCAAGTGATAAATTCTGGGGCATGAAACAGGGCGCTAACGAATATATAACCAAACCATTTAAAGGTGAAGAACTGGTAGCAATAGTTAAACGCTTGCTATAAATCTTTCCTTTATCGGTTATCCTAAATATACATGTGGGTTTTGTTCTATGACAAATCCTTTCCAGATGGGTGATACCAGTATCACTTCCCCTGAAAGTTTTTCATACAAAGAAACCGGACCAGCGCCGGTGCAATATTTGCTGTTTACCCTTGCCGGTAATAAATATGGTGTGCCTATAAATCAGCTTCAGGAAGTATTGAGGTTTAATCCTGAAGCGCTCGCACCCGTCCCCAATACCGCAGATTGGCTGGAAGGTATTATCAGCCTACGTGGGGTAATAACTTCAGTGGTAAACCTCAAAATATATCTCGAACTTGAGACCGGTTATACGTCAAACCTTTCTTCCATTGATTTTGTTATTGGTAGAGCAGTACCACGCTTGCTAGTGGTGTATGCTAATAACCTGTCAACTGCATTACTGGTAGAAGATATAAATGGGATTCTATTTGTAGAGCCTGAGCAAATCCTACCTGTAACCCAAGCCGTAAAAGACAGCTATGGGAAAATTGGGGATTTTTTAAGTGGGTTCTATACTGATCAAGAAACCAATACAACAATAGCCCTGATAAACGCTCAAAACCTGATTACTGCTCCGACCTTACAGCGAGTGAGTGCAGCAACTTAGTCTCCCTTTCTAGGCAGACTCAAAGGAGATATAGATTAATGCAAAAGTTATTTCGTGTTCAAGATTGGTCTATCTTCTATAAGCTATTGGCTGCCTTCATCATTATTGCGCTTGCTGCCCTCATTCCGGTTTCTATAATTAACCAGCAACAAGCAAGACAAGGTCTTTTACAGGAAGCGCAAAGAAACCTTTCAAACCTTAGTCGTAATACTACCAATGCAGTCAGCGATTATTTATTCGAACGGGCGCGGGATATGGATCAAATAGCCATCAACGATGCGCTCGTTAACTTTATGAAGACTGCGCAAACCGACCGCAGTGCGCTAGGTCCGAACAACCGCGATCAGCGTGATACCGTAACCTTGATTAGAACTCGCGCACCTTTAATGGGTCAGGATACTTATCTGGTATTGGCGAACCCCACTGGACAAATCGAAATCACCTCCGAACCTGAAGGCGGTTTGCGTGCGGGGGAATCAAACAACATCTCCGACCAGACTTACTTTCAAGATATTATTAGTAAGAAAAAAACAGTAGTTATTACTGACCCTCAAATCGTACACTTCAATGAGAAAAGTGGCACAGTAGACGCAGTCATTACCTTTGCTGCCCCAGTCCATGATGCCTCATCTCAGATAATTGGAATAGTAGCTGCCCGAATACCACTTAACGATATTTGGCAAATTGTAAATGCCGATAAAGAAGCCGCCGGACCGGGTAGCTTTGCAATGCTAGTAGATAGTAGCGGAGTACGTATTGCGGATAGTCGTTCAACCGATGATGCCTTAGGCAATTCCAAGTATCTCTTTTCTGTCCTTTATGCTATTCCTGCCAGTGGTACTGGTAGCGCACAGGAACTTCTCGCCACTAACCGTTTCCCCAAAGATTTCAATTTTGCCAATAAACAAGACACTATTCAGGGGATTTTCGATAGGTCACAAAGCCAGAATTTTGATACCAATAATCGCTTTTTTGAAATAAAGCTTAATAATGCCGATTATCAAGGTGCTTACGGGCGCACTAGCTCAAAACAATGGAGTTACTACGTACTTGTACCAAACTCCACTTTCGCCGCTGCTGCCAATAATATTACCAACACCTCAATTATTCTCGGTATTATTGCAGTGGTTCTGTTGCTTATCGTCGCATTTTTTCTGGCTAACACGCTAACCCAACCAATCCGTCGCATTATTCGAGTTTTGGGACGCATCGGTATAGGCGATTTTGATGCCCGTGTGCCGGTAACCAACCAAGATGAATTGGGGCAATTGAGCATTACCCTTAACGCGATGTTTGACAACACCCTGACGCTGATTCAAAGCCGCGAGGAAAAAGAACAACTTCAATCACAAATTACCCGCTTGCTGGAAGAAATCAGCACAGTAGCAGAAGGTGACTTGACGGTTCAAGCCGAAGTAACCGCCGATATGACCGGGGCAATTGCCGACTCCTTCAACCTGATGATTGAAGAATTGCGCAAAACCATTATCAACATCCAACGCGCTAACAGTCAAACCAACGATTATGTAAACTTGATGGTAGAAAATGCGCAAAGACTTGATCGAGTATCAGACCGACAAGCAAACCGGGTTATGAGCGTTTCCGGTAACGTCAATGAAATGAACATCGCCATTCAGCGCGTATCGGCAGCCGCCAATGATGCGGCAAAAGTAGCGCAGGAAGCCCGTGCTAATGCCGGATATGGCGAAGAAGCGGTTACACGCACTATTAGCAGTATGAACCGTATTCGGAATAACGTGCAGGAAACCGCTAAGAAAATCAAACGTCTAGGTGAGAGTTCTCAGCAAATCGGTGAAATTGTAAAATTAATTGACGACATAGCCGATCAAACTAATATGTTGGCTTTGAACGCTGCTATCCAAGCTGCTACCGCCGGTGAACAGGGGAAAGGCTTCTCTATGGTCACTGAAGAGGTGCGCCGCTTGGCACAGCGTAGTTCAAACGCTGCCCGCGAAATTGCGCACTTGGTCAAATCCATTCAGGATGATACTGCCGCCGCAGTAGTCGCAATGGAAGAAGGCACTTCAGAAGTAGTAGAAGGTTCTAGAATTGCGGACGAAGCCGGTAAAGCGTTAATCGCGATTGAAGAAGTAGTAGGTAAACTGGCAAATTTGAGCTTTGCAATTTCGGAAAGCTCGGTGCAACAAGCCGGTACTTCCAATGATATTGCCCGAAGCATGAACGAAATTTCCAGCCTCACCCAAGAAGCAGTCGCTTTGCGCCACCAATCCGGTGAAGTAGTGAAGATGGTTGAGAAAACCGCGCAGGAATTGCGCTCTTCTGTTGCCGCCTTTAAAGTTACCGAAGATACCCCTACCTTTGATGCTTTAAATCTTTACGCACCACACGCACAAACTCAGGACGAATTACCCGCCCCTACTTTCGCGCCACCGCTAGTACCAGTCGCGCAAACTAACGGGAAACCGCTCGAAATTTCCAATCCAGCAGGATTCTCTCATCTCAACGACAATGGTGATATAGACCTTTCTTCTTTGCTTACCGATGAATCTGACTTCTTCGATTCCATATTTGATGAGGTGGGTGCAAACAAAACTCCTGTTGAACCACCACAGGCGATGGGATAATAAACTATATGGAATTCGAAGCCGAAATCGTCTTATCCTTCCTGGATGAGGTAAGTGAATATATACCGCAATTGCAGCGCCACTTCAAGGCGTTAGACAAGAATCCAAATGATAGGGAGAGTTTGGATGAAGCGTATCGCCTTGCCCATAGCATCAAAGGGTCAGCTTCAATGCTGGAAATGGAGGAAATGCGGCGGATAGGTTGGGAATTAGAACAAGCTTTACTGCCTTTTATCGAAAAAAAATCGCGTTATCGAACAGAGTTGAGTCAGCAAATGCTCAGTCGAGTGCAAAACTTGGCAAATCTGATAGATAGCAAACGCCAAGAACTTAGCAGCGAAACACCAGAGCCAACTCCAGCGTCAGCGTCCGCGCCACTCGAATGGGACGTTTTTGATGAGATGCCAACCTTTTCTCCGACGTGGGAACCACCTATTACACCTGCTTCCCCTCCTTTAACAAATTCCTCTCGAACGAGACAGCGCGAAACTCTGGACGATTTGATTTTGGAATTTAGCCAAATAAAGGATACACCTGAAGGGGATAATTCAGAACCGCTACCGGACTTGTCGAATATTTCACTGGGTTTTGGTTTTAATACAGAACACCCTAAAAGCAAGCACAACGCCGACCCTGTTTTACAGCCTAATTCAATCGATTGGACCAGTTCACCTTTATATGATGTAATATTCAACGATTTCGAAGAAAATATTCCTGTACCGCCACCTGCAATAGCAGATAATATATTGCCTTATCCAACACCCATTTATATCCCTTCTCAATCGTCATTTGATGTAGTTTTTGAACCAGATCAAATACCTATGGAACTTGATGAACTACAGGATGAAATGGATAGGAGGATTCGTGATATAACCTCCGGCGGTTATAACCATACCCCACCACATCAACTCGATTCGATTCCTCCTGCTTGGATGGATAACACTCCTGAAAGCGCCGAAGATGAAATCACCTCAATTGATGATTTCCACGAAATTGAAGAAATTCTAAGCGCCAACAATGTAGAAGAACAGGTCAATCAGCTACAAGAGCAAATTTTGCCGCATCTTGAAGGTAACCCAAACGATGTTGTAGGAGCTATGTTACCCTCCGAACTGGTAGTTAATGATGATGAACTGCTGGTCTCGATTGACAAAGAATTGGCTTCACGCGAATTCAATGATATTAGCCACCTCGGTGAGATCAATGCAGTGCCTCCGCTTGGTAGTGAGGAAAAACTTGCTGATTTCCACGAAGCCTCACAGCTATTCACCGAACTGGAAGCCGCCGATATCGAACCTGCCCCAGAAGAAAAACTCATTGGGATGAGTTTTCATGAAGTAGAAGCAGTAGAGGCTGCCCTTCAACAACTGCGGCAGGGACAAATCGGAGACTTGGGCGATTTAAGCGAAGAGGATATAGCGGCGCTGGAAGCAATGGATACTACCGGGTTTGGTTTTGAACCGGGTCCGATATTTTTAGCAGAAGCGCAAGGTGATATTGACAGAATCAGCCAATTAACCCAAAATTTTGGGGAGCAAAGTCACATTGATGGCACTGCCTCACAATTGAACCAAACTTCTGCAATGCTACGTAAAGCGGCTGAGATGATGGGTTTAGCGAAAATTGCCGACCAGATAACTATCATCGAAGAAATTAGCGGTGCGGTTGAGAACGGAAATTTGCCGACAAGCCCGGAAATAGGCGAAATGTTGCGTAGCGCCGTAGCCGATCTTAATTTTTTGCTTGAACCACACCGCAATGCAGCATCAGCCTTTACACCTACGCCTATCCCACAAGGCGATGAAGAAATATTTGCCCTAGAAGCTGAATCAGAACTAGCAAATATTCAGCTTGAATCAGAAATAACTAACTCTCCGATTGCCCGTTTTGGCAATGAAAGAAGCACTGCAACGGCAACACCTCCTTCTGGAGTTGAATTAGACACCGAACTGGCAGAAGTTTTTGCCGGGGAGGCGCGTGAACATATTCAGAACCTTGATCTCTACCTCGGACGACTCGAAAAAGAACCTACCAACCGGGAAATCATTCGGGAAATCCGACGTACTGCCCACACCCTTAAAGGGTCAGCAGCAATGGTTGGTTTCACCGTAATCAGCCAAACCTCTCATCTAATGGAGGACTTGCTGGATCGCCTTTATGACGGCTTAATGGAAGTCAATAAGGAGACAGTTGAGCTTTTATTCGTTACCTTTAACTATATTGATAACACCGCCCGCGGTCTCGAACGAGGTCGCCCGGAAAACCCTGCTACTCTTAATGAATTACGCCCGCGCTATGCCGCCATTATCGGCGAGGAAGAAGAAGAATCCAAGGGGGGCGCATTTATATTTAAGGGAGCACAGACACAAGCAACTGCTGAATTTGAGATACCGACGCTACATGCCGTAAGAGATGAGGAAATAGCGGCGCTAGAGGTTGAGCAAACGGTTCAACCGGAAGAAACACGAATTCCTGTTTCTGGTCCGCTAGATGTGGAAATTGAGGTGCGCGTCCCGATTAAACGGCTAAATGAAATGCTGAACCAAGTAGGCGAATTGGTTATCAACCGCACCGTGCTAGAACAAAATTCTCAGGTATATAACCGGGTAGTAGAAGAATTAAACCTTTCGCTTAAACGTTTGCAGCGACTTACTCGTGAGCTTGAAACCCGCTATGAAGTAGAACTATTGAAAAGCGCCGGTGTTTCAACCGGAAGTGCAACCGCTATACCCGAATTTTCCGGTTATGGCAACAGATTTGCACCCGATGCTTACGGCGAAGAATTTGATACGCTGGAAATGGATCGCTATACCGAGTTCCACCAGTTTTCTCGCCAAATGACTGAAACTGTCTCCGACCTTTCCACAATGCAAAGAGACCTTGAAACGCTGCGTAACGACCTCGAAAACCTGACTATGCAACAAGGGCGCATCACCGACGATTTGCAAGATAAATTGGTGAAAATCCGCCTCGTTCCTCTCTCCACTCTTACGCCACGCTTGTACCGAACCGCTCGAACAGTAGCGGCAGGAGAGGGCAAAGAAGTGCAATTCCTAGTTTCAGGCGATACTACAATGGTTGATAAAACAATCATTGAAGAAATCGGGGATCCACTTTTACACCTGATACGAAATGCAGTAGATCATGGGATTGAAATGCCGGAGGAGCGGGAAGCGCTGGATAAACCGCGTCAAGGTACGGTGACTTTTACGGCACGCACCGAGGGTACTCAAGTAGTAATTGAAATACGCGACGATGGCGCAGGTATTGACACTGAAATGTTCCTTCTCCGAGGTATGGAAAAAGGTTTGTTAAGACCAGATTCAAACCCGACCCTCTCGGAAATTTATAACCTAATGTTCATACCCGGTTTCAGCACTTCCGTAACAATCAGCGAAATTTCAGGACGTGGTATCGGTCTCGATGTAGTACAGGCTAATGTAGCGGCGCTAAAAGGCATCATCGAAGTTGAATCGGAGCGGGGAGTAGGTACTGTTTTCACCATACGCCTGCCAAGCACGCTCACCATTACCCGTGCAATTCTTGTGAAAAGCGGGGGATACACCTATGCTATTCCGGTTGGTATTATCGAACGTACTACCAGAATTGATGCTGGTACTATCGAACTTATGGCGAGCAAACCTTACTTTCACCCTGAGGACGAAAATTCGAGTCTGCCTTTAATAAATATGCGAGAATTGTTACACCTACCCAACCGTCTGCGAAACCATGATTTTGAGGAAGACAGCAATACCTCGCGCACAGACAGACCTTTGCTGATATTGGCAGGCTTAGACCGCTATGCGCTAGAAGTAGATGAATTGGTTGGACAACAGGAAGTTGTAATTAAAGATCTCGGTACTCACCTCAAAACGGTGCAGGGTATTCTTGGCTCTACTATACTCGGCAACGGGCAAGTGGTACTGATTTTGAATATTTTTGAGCTTTTGGTGATGTCAGGCTTGCGAGGCGGTAGTTATGTCTCCGGTTTTGTCAGCACTCCTAAAGCAAAACCACCGGAAAGCGTTACTGCTGCACACGAAATGAGGCGAGGTACTACGGGACGGCTACGCATGCCGGGAGTACAACCACAGGACGTGTTTAAACAAAGGCGTTCGCCGATGATTCAAGTTGTTGATGACTCACTCAGTGTCCGAAAAGTGTTATCAAGTATGCTGGAAAAATCCGGTTTCAGGGTACGCACCAGTAAGGACGGACAAGAAGCGTTGGAAGCCCTTCAGCAGCTTTCCGCGCCTGACCTGATAATAATGGACATCGAAATGCCACGTATGGATGGATACGAACTCACACACTTGCTAAAATCAAGCCCGCTATACCGCAACATCCCGGTTGTAATGCTAACCAGTCGCGGTGGTATCAAGCATCGGCAAAAAGCCGAAGATATGGGCGCAGATGGATTTTTGGTGAAACCTTATCAAGAGGAGGAATTGTTGCAAATGGTGAGCGTTTTGCTTACCAGAGCACACTAATATGGAAAATTCCACACCCCTCTCCTACAAAGGCGCAGGAGTAGATATTGAAGCAGGCGATGAAGCCAGCTCACGGGCATTTATGGCAGCACGTAGTACCTATCGTCCCGAAATAATTGAAAAAAGCGGTGTAGTATTATTCGATGCTCGTTTCCAAAACTATCGCCACCCTATGCTTATCGGTGGTAGTGATGGTGTTGGCACAAAGCTCAAAATAGCTTTCATGACCGGTCGCCACAACACGGTTGGCATTGATCTTGTAGCAATGTGTGTAAATGACCTCATAAGGCGCGGAGCTGAACCTTTGGTATTTTTACCCTATTTTGCGACCGGAAAATTGAATACCGAAGTAGCAGAACAGGTTTCTGAAGGTGTCGCAGAAGGCTGTCGGCGTGCTAATTGCAGCATAGTTGGCGGCGAAACAGCCGAAATGCCGGGCTTCTACGCACCGGGTGAATACGATATGGCTGGAAGTTGTTTTGGTGTTGTTGAAAATGACGGAATCATCACCGGAGAAAGCATTCAACCGGGTGATATTATTCTCGGTTTAGCCAGCAGTGGTTTGCACAGCAACGGCTACTCTCTGGCGCGCCGAGCAATTTTACCGCATTACGCGCTGGAAGACACGCCCTCTGAATTAAACGGGCAGTCTCTGGCTAGTGCACTACTTGAGCCAACCCGAATTTATGTTAAGTCAGTATTGGCTGTTTTAAAAACAGGCGCGGTTATAAACGGATTGGCACACATCACCGGCAGCGGCTTCCGCAAGCTTTATAAAATAATACCAAAAGAGCTATCAGCTAGAATAGATTCTGAGAGTTGGACTATACCGCCAATCTTCAAGCTTATTCAAGCGGCTGGAAATGTAGAACAAGCTGAAATGTTCAACACCTTTAATATGGGTATTGGCTTTGCAGCGGTAGTGCCAGCTTCGGATGCCACAGCAATTAGTGCCTTATTTGCGCAACATGGTGAAATTGCCTACCAGATCGGCGTAATTGAAAAAAGATAACTTGCTGATTAGACACTCCCAGAATTATGTAACCCTTCCCAATTTCGGGGAGGGTTTTTTAATTTGGCACAAAGAAGGGGTCAATACAGGAAATAGGCGAGTAGGGGTATAAAACGAAAAAGCCGCAGCGACCTATCTTGGCACTACCCTGCGGTAGGACTATTTTCGGTGCTGAGGCGTTTCACTTCTAGGTTCGGGATGGAGCTAGGTGGGTCCACCACGCTCTTGCCACGGCTTTTTCGTTTTCTAAATTGGTAGAGAGGCACAACCCCTCTGTCGAATAGAGTTTCATCAATCCAAAGCTTTTCAAAGAAAATTGTTTCATTCTATTGCGTTTTAACTTACTTCATTCAATACGAGCGAGTAACCCTTTACTCTAGTGTCTCCCATAATTAAGCGATAGACTTAACAGGGGAGTTAGAAGAAAGGAATACGACCATTAGTAGCGGTTAGCTTAACGCCTCGCGACGCTTCCACTTCCGCTCTATCAAGGTGGTAGTCTACCACCGGTCTGGGAAGAATTATCTTGGGGCGGGCTTCCCACTTAGATGCTTTCAGCGGTTATCCCTTCCGAACGTAGCCATCCAGCCGTGCCCTGCGGACAACTGGCATACCATTGGTTCGTCCATCCCGGTCCTCTCGTACTAAGGACAGCCCCCCTCAATCTTCCTACGCCCACAGCGGATAGAGACCGAACTGTCTCACGACGTTCTGAACCCAGCTCGCGTGCCGCTTTAATGGGCGAACAGCCCAACCCTTGGGACCTACTCCAGCCCCAGGATGCGACGAGCCGACATCGAGGTGCCAAACCTTGCCGTCGATGTGAACTCTTGGGCAAGATAAGCCTGTTATCCCCGGGGTAGCTTTTATCCGTTAAGCCACGGCCTTTCCACTCAGCACCGTGGGATCACTAAGCCCTACTTTCGTACCTGCTCGACCTGTGCGTCTCGCAGTCAAGCTCCCTTATACCTTTGCGCTCATTGGCTGGTTTCCATTCAGCCTGAGGGAACCTTTGGGCGCCTCCGTTACCTTTTGGGAGGCGACCGCCCCAGTCAAACTACCCACCAGACACTGTCCTCCGAAGAGTTAGAGCCAAAACGTCAGAAGAGTGGTATTTCACCGTTGCCTCCACCTAACCCAAAAGTCAGGCTTCTCAGGCTCCCACCTATCCTACGCATCTAACGCCCTAGTCCAATGTCAAGTTGTAGTAAAGCTCCACGGGGTCTTTTTGTCCTGCTGCGGGTAACCTGTATCTTCACGGGTTTTTCAATTTCGCCGAAGCCCTCGTTGAGACAGCGCCCAGATCGTTATGCCTTTCGTGCGGGTCGGAACTTACCCGACAAGGAATTTCGCTACCTTAGGACCGTTAGAGTTACGGCCGCCGTTCACTGGGGCTTCAATTCAGAGCTTGCACCCCTCCTCTTAACCTTCCAGCACTGGGCAGGCATCAGCCCCTATACTTCCGCTTTCGCGTTCGCAGAGACCTAAGTTTTTGTTAAACAGTCGCCTGGGCCACTTCACTGCGGCTGTCCAGAGCTCTGGTCGTATAGACCTACACCCCAAACAGCACCTCTTCTCCCGAAGTTACGAGGTCATTTTGCAGAGTTCCTTAACGAAGGGTCTTTCGTTCACCTTGGTATTCTCTACCCGTCTACCTGTGTCGGTTTGCGGTACGGTCGCTCTCTCTCTCCTTAGAGGCTTTTCTCGGCAGTTCAGCTTCACCAGACTTGGGTTTGGCAAGCCGCACCCTCACTGTCACCTCTCGACCTCCGCCAGGGCTTTTCTCCCCAGCCTCATCGATCTACCAGCTTCGATGTGCCGCAGCACACTCCGGCTAGCTCCCTGCGTTACCCCATCAGTCCGAACGATTAAGAGCGGTACTGGAATATCAACCAGTTGTCCATCGGTTTCGGCTCTCGCCTACACCTTAGGCCCGACTGACCCGAAGTGGATTAACCTTGCTTCGGAAACCTTAGACTTTCGGTGTGCTTGTTTCTTGCAAGCAATACGCTACTCATACCGGCATTCTCTCTTGTAGTCGCTCCCTCACTAACCTTACGGTGTGGTTCGTCGCTCCTACAATGCTCCCCTACCGCGTGCTTTCGCACACCTGGAGCTTCGGTAAGTGGCTTGAGCCCCGCTAAATTGTCGGCGCCCCATCACATTTGACCAGTGAGCTATTACGCACTCTTTCAAGGGTGGCTGCTTCTAAGCCAACCTCCTGGTTGTTTACGCGCTGAGACATCCTTTACCACTTAGCCACTATTTAGGGACCTTAGCTGCCAGTCCGGGTTGTTTCCCTCTCGACGACGGATGTTAGCACTCGCCGTCTCACTCCCTGACATAGCTGATGGCATTCGGAGTTTGGTTAGGTTTGGTAAGCTTGCGCCCCCTAGCCTATTCAGTGCTCTACCTCCACCAGCCTTTTTCAGAGGCTGTACCTAAATACATTTCGGGGAGAACCAGCTATCTCCAAGTTCGTTTGGCATTTCACCCCTAACCTCAGTTCATCCCCCATTTTTGCAACAATGGTGGGTTCGGTCCTCCACCGCCTTTTACAGCGGCTTCAACCTGACCAAGGTTAGCTCACCTGGTTTCGGGTCTCAATCCCTGCAACTTCACGCCCTATTCAGACTCGCTTTCGCTCCGGCTCCGGGTGTATCTCCCTTAACCTTGCTACAGAAATTAACTCGCCGGTCCGTTCTACAAAAAGTACGCCATCAGGATTGCTCCCTCTGACTGTTTGTAAGCTGACGGTTTCAGGATCTATTTCATTCCCCTTGTCGGGGTGCTTTTCACCTTTCCCTCACGGTACTTGTTCACTATCGGTCATCAAGAGTATTTAGCCTTGGGAAGTGGTCTCCCCAGCTTCACACGGGATTTCACGTGCCCCGCGCTACTCAGGTGCCGCCTGACCAATTTCTGCTTTCGACTACGGGGCTATCACCCGCTCCGGCAGGCCTTCCCAGGACCTTTCGTCTAGCTTCCATCGTATCATATTTGGCGGTCCTACAACCCCGAAAGATAAATCTCTCGGTTTAGGCTCCTCCCCGTTCGTTCGCCACTACTTGGGGAATATTCTCTTTTCCTCGGCTTACTTAGATGTTTCAGTTCAGCCGCTTGCCTCTCCTTGCGGAGTAACGAGCCATCACGCTCGTTGGGTTGCCCCATTCGGATATCTACGGTTACGTCTGCCAGCGACTACCCGTAGCTTTTCGCAGCTTAGCCACGTCCTTCTTCGGCTCTTGATGCCTAGGCATCCCCCGTCAGCCCTTACTACCTTTGCTTGCTTAACTCCCCCGTTAAGTCCCTCGCTTATTCCGAGACACTTTTACAGGTTACTCTTACAATTTTCTTTATTTCTTTGGACCTCAAATCCTCTATTCGCTTTTTAATGTGCTTACTGCTAGTACTCGCCCATCTGTTTGGGTCGATGGAGATGAGGGGGCTCGAACCCCTGACCCCCTCCTTGCAAAGGAGGTGCTCTCCCAACTGAGCTACATCCCCATAATTAAATGGGTTGGTCACGAGTGATGTTGCCCTCTCAAGAGCCCACCCTAACATGCGAGGAGTGACAGAGAAAAAATATTGAATAGTTCTTTGAGAAAGAACGTTAGAATAATCGCCTACGCCTTTTCCAAAATTCCTTTATTGCACAGTTATACTGTGCTACAGGTTACGACAAACTCCAGTCGAGTGAACCGAAGTGGGGCTACTTTTCGGCTATGCCTACTTTCGCACCTCTTCCGACATCCTATCTCGCTTTCAATGCTTGTCGCATTGACCTGGGATAACTGATCGTGAGATCAGCTCTAATCCCTAGAAAGGAGGTGATCCAGCCGCAGCTTCCGCTACGGCTACCTTGTTACGACTTCGTCCCAGTCACTAATCCCACCCTCGACAGCTGCCTCCTTGCGGTTAGCACACCGGCTTCAGGTGTTACCAGCTTCCATGACGTGACGGGCGGTGTGTACAAGACCCGGGAACATATTCATCGCACCGTGCTGATGCGCGATTACTAGCAACTCCGACTTCAAGCAGGCGAGTTGCAGCCTGCTATCCGAACTGAGACTGGCTTTTTGCGATCCGCTCCACGTCGCCGTCTCGCTTCGCTTTGTACCAGCCATTGTAGCGTGTGTGTAGCCCAGGACGTAAGAGCCATGCTGACTTGACGTCATCCCCACCTTCCTCCGGTTTCCTACCGGCAGTCGCGCTAGATCTTTCAACTAACACTAGGGGTTGCGCTCGTTGCGGGACTTAACCCAACATCTCACGACACGAGCTGACGACAGCCATGCAGCATCTGTACTACTCGTCTTGCGACCAGAACGTTTCCGCCCTTGAACGTAGTATGTCAAGCCCTGGTAAGGTTCTTCGCGTTGCGTCGAATTAAACCACACGCTCCGCTGCTTGTGCGGGTCCCCGTCAATTCCTTTGAGTTTTAATCTTGCGACCGTACTCCCCAGGCGGAACACTTATTGCGTTAGCTACGGCACGCAGGGGGTCAATTTCCCCGCACACCTAGTGTTCATCGTTTACTGCTAGGACTACCAGGGTATCTAATCCTGTTTGCTCCCCTAGCCTTCGCGCCTCAGCGTCAGACACAGCCCAGATAGTCGCTTTCGCCACTGGTGTTCCTCCCGATATCTACGCATTTCACCACTACACCGGGAATTCCACTATCCTCTGCTGCTCTCTTAGCCTGCCAGTATCACTCGACCCTCCCCGGTTTAGCCGGGGGCTTTCACGAGTAACTTAACAAGCCGCCTGCGCGCCCTTTACGCCCAGTAAATCCGGACAACGCTTGCACCCTACGTATTACCGCGGCTGCTGGCACGTAGTTAGCCGGTGCTTATTCCTGTGGTACCGTCCTTGCTCTTCCCACAGAAAAGGGCTTTACATCCCGAAAGACTTCATCGCCCACGCGGCGTTGCTCGGTCAGGGTTTCCCCCATTGCCGAAAATTCCTTGCTGCTGCCTCCCGTAGGAGTCTGGGCCGTTTCTCAGTCCCAGTGTGGCTGACCATCCTCTCAGACCAGCTACTGATCATCGCCTAGGTAGGCTTTTACCCCACCTACTAGCTAATCAGACGCAGGCCCCTCCTTCAGCGCATTGCTGCTTTAGTGTCTCCACCGTATGCGGTATTAGCCTCTCTTTCGAAAGGTTGTCCCCCACTAAAGGGCAGGTTCCCACGTGTTACTCACCCGTTTGCCACTTGAGTATTGCTACTCCCGTTCGACTTGCATGCATTAGGCACGCCGCCAGCGTTTATCCTGAGCCAGGATCAAACTCTTCACACCTTTTCTTTTTAGCGCCGACCTAGATCGGGCTTCAATAGAAAAAGCTTTAATTGACGATTTCTCCGTCACGTTCCTGAATTCTCATGGATTATCTATTCAATATTTGAGAGTGATCTCTTTTTTCTCTATCACTCCTCGACTGTTAAAGTGCTCTCGCGAGTATTAGCTCGCCGCCAAAACGCATTTGTAATACTTATCCAGTCTTACCTTTGTTTTTGCGTCGCCCTGTTTTTTTGGGGCGAGTGCTAATATACTACTTCTCGCAAGGCATGTCAAGCCCTTTTAAGCCCAATTTCTTGAATTTACCAAATTTTAATGCGAATCCATCGTTTTCGGCTTAACACCAGGTTTCTTAGCTTCCTAAGCGAATGGCGCGGCGCATTATTCGCCCATTCACTAGGCGCGGCAAGTAATCTGCGAGGTAGATTCTTTGAGGCATATGCTTGGCGGGTAAAGAGTTCCGCAAATACTCGATCAATTCGTTTTCGCGTACATTTTGCTGATAACTGTCCAAAACTACCACTGCTTGAAAATGTGGCTCAGTACCGGGCAATCGCACCGGAATTGCTGCCGCTTCTGCCACTGCCGGATGCTGGATTAATGCTTCCTCAATTTCGCGTGGGAATACCATCTCCCCATCGATAAACATCATATCCTCACGACGGTCTATCAGATAGAGATTAAAGTCAGGATCCATCCAGCCCATATCGCCGGTATGTAGCCATAATGGCGCATCAGAAGAAACAGGCGACTCCTCCGAAGAAGCGGAATTGTAAGCTGCCTCAAATTTACGTAGGTTGAAATAATCTTGCATCAGGTTCGCGCCCGACACCACCACTTCCCCGATCGTACCGGGGCGCAGGTCATTATCGTTGGCATCCACCATCCGTACCTTTACCCCCGGCAAGGGTTGTCCAACCGAACCGGGGCGGAAATTATTAGAGGTCGCCGCACAAGCTACTACAGGACTTGCCTCAGTCAACCCGTAACACTCCAATATTTGCAGCCGAGTTCGGCGCAAGAAAGCCGAAGCTACTTCATCGGAGAGAGCAGCGCCATAACAAAAGGCATAGCGGAGGCTGGTTAAATCAACCTGCGATAAATCAGGTGAATTAACCAAATCACGAAAAATAGAAGGGGTGCCATGTATAACGGTGCAGGCATGTGTCTGAATTAGTTCCAGAGCATGAATAGCGTCGAACCGCTCCATTAAAACTAACATGCCGCCCATCATAAGAGTATGGTTAAGTCCAATATTAAGCCCATAGAGGTTGAAAAGGGGTATCGGTAATAAAACCACATCGGGACCGATATTTCCAAAATCTACTTGCTGCATCGTACTAAACTGTCGGCAGTTTGTTAGCAAACTATTGTGAGTGTGTAAAACCCCTTTAGGAGGCCCGCTAGTTCCAGAAGTATAAGCCAACAGGGCTATATCATCCGGTTCGGCAAAAGAATCCAGCCGACCCGGTAGCGCTTCCCCAATCAAATCTTCCCACGCGATAGTATTGGGTGGTTGAGGCGCGTTCCCTCGAATCGACACAACCCATTTCAACCGCACCAGTGTGTTGCGCACCTCTTTAATTCGGGGATAATAAGGCGCAATCGTAATAATGCCCACTGCCCCACAATTTGCCAGCAAATACTCGAGGTCGCGCCCTTCGTGAAGCACATTTATCGGCACAACAAGTGCGCCTATCCGCGTTATCGCCATATAACTTTCAATGAACTGCGGAATATTATGCATGTAGAGGACGACTCGACTTCCCGCAGTTACACCCATACGTAACAAACCATAAGCAACCCGGTCAATTCGGGCATCGAGTGTCAGATAACTGGTAGTCTGATCTCGCCATACCAGCGCAGTTCGGGAAGCCTCCCGGTCAGCCATACGCCGAACCAGATCATCAAGCGGAATAGCGTTATTCATCAATGGTAGCCTTATTCAAGTTTATTATTCGGTGTATTTATTTTACCTTAATTTGTCAAGTTATGTAAATATACTTTCCGTTCCGGGCAAGGGTTTTTATCCGGCTACTCTGTGTAGAAATAGAAAATATTGTTGGAAATTTGAACGTTTTGATGTTATCATAAAACATATAAGTGTGAGTGAACGCCGTTAAAAATGGAGGAGGATATGACCACTGCCAAACCCGATGAATGGCTTAGTCTTACCGAAATCCAAGAAAGCTACTATAACAAGTTTATGGAACAAGTTTCCCACGGGGAACGTAAGCTCCTGAACGCGCTTGAGCTAACTGAAAAAATTAATTCTGTACAAGTTGGAACCACACCGCGAGAAAGAGTCTGGTTTCGCAATAAAGCTTCTTTGTACCGTTATCATCTGGCTAATGATAGTGGAAACTTAGGGCAAACACGCCCCCGAATCCCTCTCTTAATTATCTATGCGCTGATTAATAAGCCCTATATCCTCGATTTACGCCCGAATAGCAGCTTCATACGCTACATGTTAGAGCGTGGCTTTGATATTTTCTTACTGGATTGGGGCACACCCGCTTTTGAAGATGCCGAAATGGATCTGGAAGATTACGTACTCGAATATATCCCCCGCGCCATTGGCAAAATGCGCCAAATCACCGGGCAAAATGAGTTTTCGCTGTTGGGCTATTGTATGGGCGGTACAATGAGCACTATCTATGCTGCTGCTCACCCTGACGACCAGCCAAAAAACCTGATTTTGCTGGCAGCCCCTATCGACTTTGAAAAAGCCAATACTTTCTCACTCTGGCTTCAAGAACAATATTTCAATGTGGATTTGCTGGTAGATGGGCTTGGCATCATTCCTGCTGATTTAATAGACTACGGCACTAAGATGCTTAAACCCTTCCAGAATTATGTTCAAAATTATCTCGATTTACATGGGAAATTGTGGGATGATCATTACGTAGAATCTTGGCTAGCCATGAACAAATGGATAAACGATGGTATCCCAATGGCAGGTGAAACGTTCCGTCGCTGGGTTATAGATTTCTATCGAAATAACAAATTGGTAAAGGGTGGGCTTACCCTTCGCGGTAAGTGCGTCAATTTAAATAATCTAACTTGTTCCTTGCTCAGTATTATCGCCGATAGAGATCACCTTGTACCACCGGATATGAGTAGCACTCTGGTGGATATGATAAGCAGCGAGGATAAAACTCAGCACATCATTTCTGCCGGGCATGTGGGTATGGTAGCCGGACGCGGCGCAGTAACACAGCTTTGGCCCCTAATCGCTAATTGGTTGGAACAACGTAGTGCCTAATATTTCCAGAAATTTGCCACAAATCGAATACAGTCCGCACGATTGGGAGCGTATTTACCTCGAATCGCATCCTTCTGACGAAGAGCGCGGCGAATTTGAGGTTGATCGTTCCCGCGTAATTCACAGTTCTGCTTTCCGCCGCTTGCAGGGCAAAACACAGGTATTTATGCGCGGCAGCGGTGACTTCTATCGAACTCGTCTGACCCATTCGCTTGAAGCCGCCCAAATTGCCAAAGGACTAGCGCTTCGCTTAGGAGCAAACCCTGATTTACTCGAAGGTGTAAGCCTAACCCACGACCTCGGTCATCCTCCCTTCGGGCATGCCGGAGAAGCAGCGTTAAATCGGTGCATGCAAGGACACGGGGGCTTCGAAGGTAATGCTCAAAACTTGCGCCTAGTAAGCCGCTTATCTATTAAAGCCCTTAACTATGATGGCTTAAACTTAACACGCGCCACGCTGGATGGTGTCCTTAAATATAAATATCCCTATTCCCCTGATCGCCATAAATTCTATTACACGGAAGATCAACCTCTAGTAGAGTGGGCTTGTCTTGGCGGAAGTTTGACAGAGCGTAGCTTCGATTGTCAGCTAATGGATTGGGCGGACGAAATCGCTTACAGCGTGCATGATTTCGAGGATGGCATCAAAAGCGGCATGATAACCTCCGCCCGTCTCAAAGCGGCTACTGCCTTTATTGATGATAATTTGCTAAAATGGGCGCTGGAACAAATGCATTTTATCGAGAATCAACCCAGCGAACGCAGCCGCAAAGCCGCCCGCAAGCAACACACTAGCCGCCTTATTCACGAGTTTATCACTTCTAGCGAAAGGTTAGAAGTTAGTGGGGCGGATTTACCAGCCGAGATAAGCAACCGTTATCGTTACAAGCTGATGATTGACCCGATACAAAAAGCGCGTAGCAAAGCGCTCATGGAAGTGATGCTACATCTTATGGTTCAGGATGAACGAATCGCCACCCTAGAGAATAAAGCAGCGCGTATTATAGAAGGGCTATTTTCAATCTTCAGCAACCCGGAAGAACGTACCGCCTATCTGTTTCCAAACGATTTCAGAGACCTTTGGCGTGAAGCTGACAACGAGGGCAAACTCCGTATCGCTTGCGACTATATCGCCGGAATGACCGATGAATACGCTGAAAAAGTTTACGCACGACTATTTTTACCCAATACCGGTAGCATCTATAACATATGAGAAAAGACCCTTTACCTCGCCTCGATACTGCGCCCGAAATTCATCAAAAACTCCTTGAGTTTTGTCGTTTGAAGCCCGGCGAAATATGGTGTGACCCGGTAAAAGGGCATCGAGTGGGCTGCCTAGACGCAACAGACAACCAACAGATAAATCGTCTTTGCGAAGATTCGCCAGCCGCCAGCCTTGCCATTCAAGACCCACCATATAACCTTGTGGCATTTGAAACTAGATCGGTGGAAGAATACATTGAATGGTGTCGCCGTTGGATAGATAATAGCCAAGCACATCTTTGTGAAAACAGCAGTTTCTATGTTTGGCTTGGTGCAGATCAAAATAACGGCTTCCAACCCCTGCCCGAATTTATGCTGATGATGCGCCAAACTTCTTTTGCGAGCCGCAGCTTTATCACCCTGCGCAATCAGCGCGGCTACGGCACTCAAAAAAACTGGATGTCGGTACGGCAAGAATTGCTTTTCTATACTCTAGGCAACCCTTTCTTTACGCCTCAATATACCGAAATCCCCAAATCGCTTAAAGGCTATTACAAGGAAATTGATGGAACTTTCCGCGAGAACCTTGAGCGCGGACATAGCCCCAATATCAGAGCCGGTAACGTTTGGTTCGATGTGCAACAGGTCTTTTACCGCATGAAAGAAAACGTGAACGGCTGTTATGCCCAAAAGCCGCTTCGTGCCATTGATCGCATACTTCAGGCAAGCAGCCAACCCGGCGATATTGTGCTGGATTTCTTCGCGCATGCCGGAACTACCTTGCTGGCAGCCGAAATGAGCGAGCGAGTCTGTTTAACCAGCGATATTGATCCGGTGTTCTGCGAAATTACTATTCGCCGCCTCGAACAGTGGCGCAAAAATAAGCTGACCGGATGGCAAAACAGCAACCCTTTTTCCGATGATTTACTTAGTTCTGCTGAAACAAATAGTGCCGAGGGCTAGCGTTTAGGATTCAATCGTTCGCTAAGTTCCTGAAGGCTTGTTACAAACCAAATCTGATTGCCATGATTTGCTTCGTACACAAAGTCTTTAAAGGCGCGACTTTGCGCAATATGCTGTGAGATATCGCCTAGAATCACCAACCGCCGTTTATAAGTTACGAATTTCTGAAGTATTTGACCTGCCAGACCTGTTTTGAGTTGGAAAAAAGCAGCTTCAAGTCTTTCTACTGGAATAACAATCAACTCGGTTCCGTGGTACAGCGCGTCACCGATCAGAGCTATAGCATCAGCTTCGCTTGCCAGTTTCTTTTCGTGGGGAGTGCAAATCAGAATTTGCACATCATGTAGGGTGGTAACTGTTTCAGACATTGTGACTCCTGTCCTCGTAAAGCCTGAATACTGTAATACTTAACCCGATTCTACCACAACACCATCCAGATTATAATAAAAAACAAGGGGATAAGCCCCTTGTCTGAATACATAACTATCTCAAATATCTTCTTACATGCTGCCGGTAATAACCAAAATTAAAGTGTCCTTCTGACCAACATTTGTGAAGCCAAGCGCGCCACCCAACGAACCGGGCAAAGACATAATCGCCACTGCGTCCGTACCTTTCTGATAACCCAGAACAAAAGCGCCCAAACTCTCAAGCGTGGTCAAGGATGAACCCATATTCAATTGATCGGTTTGATCCTGCCAACCCCCTTTAGAAAGACTATTCACATAGTAATCTTTAACCTTGTTGGCATCATCCAAAGTTTTATAGGCTTCCACCTTCCCATTTTGAAGTTGAGAAAAGGAATCTCCTAAATCCGATAGCAATACATCGGGAATATCCAGAGTAGCAGCGCCGGGATAAGCCAAATTAACCGTCCCGTTTTGGGGCGCGCTGGTAGTAGTATTCGGACGAACCGTAGTCGTAGCGGCTTTGGAAGTAACCGCAGTAGTGGTTACAGCCTTAGTAGTGGCAGAAGTTGTGTTAGCTGCAGTTGTAGGCGCACTCGTTGGGGTCACTGCCGCCTGCGCAGTAGGAGTTCCTTTCTTATCGCCGCCTGTCGCCACCAAAACTCCCAGCACCACCACTGCCACCAACGCCAGCGCGCCTACAATTCCCAGCACAATTGGCAAGGAACTGCCCGATTTTGCCGAGGTATTCGGGACAAGCGGGGGCGGAGTTTGACCACCATAATACTGCCCTGATGCCGGTGTATAGGAGCGTGAAGACTGATAGCCTGTACCGCTTGGAACCTGATTCGACCATGCCACGTTCTGACCTGTTCCATAACCCATCAATTGGTAACGCTGTAATATGGTATTTACATCCCGATAAGCGGGGAAACGACTATTTAACCGATTGAAAGCATCGTAAGAACCATAAAAATTATTTTGCTGTTCCAAACGGCGAGCTTCCGCATACAATTGCTCTGCCTCGGGGTTAGTTACAGTCTGGTAAGAACCGCTGCCGGGGCGGGGTTGGGCATAACCCTGCACTTGCGTTACGCCGGAAGTTGAAACCGGAGGAGTTGCCTCACGCTCTTTATTTTTTATTGCCTCGACCAAAGCATCATTAAAGGTTTCGCAATCCTTATAGCGATCTTCTGCCTTCTTTGATAGGGCTTTGCTAATCACGCGCTCAACCGAAGGGGGTATATCAGGATTATACTGGCGTGGGGAAGGCAGCGGTTTGCTAACATGCCCCATCACCACTGCAATCGGCGTATCTCCGGTAAACGGTGGGCGACCCGTCAACATCTCATATAACATCACCCCTAGCGAATACTCATCGCTGCGAGCGTCCAATTCTTCACCCATCGCCTGTTCGGGACTCATATAATCAGGCGTACCCACGCCGGTTCCGGTGCTGGTCAATTGCGTCTTGGCTTCTGCCATTTTTGCGATGCCAAAATCACTCAAAACAGCGCGCCCGGTTTTGTCGATCAGCACATTGGAAGGTTTAACATCACGGTGAATAATCCCGGAATTATTGGCGTAATGCAGCGCGCCGCTGATTTGCTGCATAACCTTGGCAGTTTTATCCAGCGAAAGCGGCTTTCCCTGAATCTCATCTTTCAGGGTAGGTCCTTCTATCAGTTCCATAACCATATATAACAAGCCGTGATCTTCACCGGCATCATAAACCGTCAAAATATTCGGGTGGCGCAACTTGGCTATAGAACGCGCCTCTCGCCGAAAGCGTTCTACGAATGAGGGGTCTGTGGCATACTGCTCCGCCATAATTTTAATCGCCACATCCCGCTCTAGGCTAGGTTGGTGAGCGCGATAAACCGAAGCCATACCGCCCTTTCCAAGTGGTTCAATAATTTCGTATTGTCCAAGTTTATAGCCTTTTTCGAGCTGACCGCTCATTCGTTTTCTCCTATGTAGAAAAGGTTTAGACGATATTATGTTATGACATGTTATAATAACGCTGAAAATAGTATTATATTATATTGCAATTATCCAAACTTATTGGGCGAATTAGTATAAATTATATCACAATATTTTTATACTCAATGGCTCAAATTGAGGCGATACTATCAAAGCAATGCAACCTCATCAGTCATAATCCGTCTTATATTATGAAGATAGTCGGATTGACAGGAGGTTGAGGCTTTTGGTTGTACAATTAAGTTATGGGCTGGTTGATAGTACAGGACTACCAACAACGCGAATTCTAGGATGCACGCCCGTAAAATCTGCCACAACGGGTCGTAGCTGGGAAGAGGGAATCAAAACATTGTTGGATGATGCCTCACTCGTAGAGCAGGCTCGTCAGGGCGATGAGGTAGCCTTTGCTGCCATATACGACCATTTTCAAAAACCCATCTATTCCTTTATATATCGACTGATGGGCAACTCCGAAGATGCTTATGATATTACTCAGGATGTCTTTGTGAAAGCCTACCGGGCGTTATCCAAAACAACCCCTGATTTAAATTTATCTGCTTGGCTGCATCGTATTGCCTCAAATGCCTGTATGGATATTTTACGGCGGCGTAAGATTGTACGTTGGCTGCCGTGGGATCCTGCCGTACATGCCAATATAACCCCTGCCTTGGATACCGATGAACCTGAATATAATGTTGAATTGCACGAAACCCGACAACAGGTGCAATTGGTGCTAAGTCGTATGAGCGAAAAATACCGTCTTTGTTTGGTATTGCGCGAATACCAAGATATGAGCTGTGATGAGATTGCCGTTGTAATCGGCACTTCGCGCGCCGCTGTCAAATCACTGCTATTCCGAGCGCGGGAGCAATTTCGCGAAATCTACACCGAATTTGAAAGCGCAGGCTGGAAAGCCGGGACTATCGTTAAAGCCAGGGGACGGCAGGGGGATAAAAGCTAATGAATGCGAATTGCCAGCGATGCCAACCGCTGCTTTCTGCGTATATTGATAAAGAGACAACCGCGCGAGAAGAAGAATTTATCCGGCAACATCTACTAACCTGCCTTGATTGCCGTTCTGCACTAGAATCTTACCGGGGTATTCGGGTACAATTAAAGCGTGTACCTGACCCTTTGCCACCTCCCGAATTACGCCGCACCCTCTTGAACCGGGTACATCAGGAAAGAATAAGGGGTGCAAAACCGGCACTGCTTCGTGGCAATGGTCTGAAAATTCTGTCCTTGTCTTTAATGGCTGCTATTGTTCTCATAATTGCCGCCGTCTTAATTGCATTTTTTACAAACCGCAATTCCGCTTTTGAAGTAGCGGACATTGCCGCCAATAGTCAGGAAATTACAATCCACTTTAATCAGGCGGTGGACGAAGCTCTAATCCGAGATAAGGGGCAGTTGTTTTTCAACGTTAAAGACGATAATGGTAAAAAAATTGATTACGATATAAAAGTAATCGACAGTCAGACGGTAGTGCTTGAACCCAAAGAAACTTTAGTTGCCGGACAGCAGGTTAATGTTGAGACTAATACCAGTGTTTTGAATAAAAGTGGGGAGAATTTAGCGCAAAAGCATATTGAAGTTAAAATAGTTTCGCCTGCGCCTGCTACTACCCGTCAAACCACCACTGTAGCCACAACTCAGCCGCGCACAACCGTAATAGCACAGGTAGCAACCGTTACACCTTCTATCACTTCTACTACCGCTGTAAGCGCTACGCCTACCATCACTACTACTGCGGCAATAACCGCTACTACTGTTTTCACAACTGTAACTACTCCAATTCTAACCAGCACAACGGTTATAAGCCCTACGGAAGTTGTAACTACTACAAGCTCTTTAACCTTGACTACAATCCCGACCGTTACAACTATCCCGCTAACTACTACCGTCACTACCTCCCCGCCTGTAACGGTCACAACCGATATTACGGCGACTACCGTTCCTGTAACTCCCTCACCCACGCCTACCTGTAACGTTGCTGTTTCTACCTCCTTCACCAAATTACTGACGGATAATCCAGATATTGCAACGAAATTGGGCTGTCCTTCAGCCGCAGAAAATACGGTGACGTTGGCATATCAGGTGTACGAAAAGGGCTTTATGCTGGCGAGCGGTGGGCAAATATATGCCTTCTCCACCCTTAGCAGTAGCTGGCGTTCTTATGCGGATATTCCCGCTACCACTCCAACGCCGACTCCCACTGCAACTGCAAGTTCTGTCACTATCCAAGCAACGGGTACTGCAACCACCTTAGTAGCGCAACTTACTACCCCAACGCCAACTGCAACACCCGGCAATTTCGGCTGTAGCATCAGCCCGGCGGCAGCCTTTGCGAATGTATGGCGAGCCAATCTTGAGGTAAGAAACCTAGTAGGATGTCCCGGCGTGCTTGATACCAGTTCCAGAACGGGCATAACCCAACTTTTCGCAGGCGGCAGATTATTCTTGAATCCGGTAGATATGGTAGGGCGGCGCATCTATATCATGTTCAATAGTGGTTCTCTGCTTATACTACCCGATACTTCAGGGGCTTAAAAGAAGATATAAAACCTTTTGTAGCCCTAAACCTGAACTCGTTTCCTGACAACTCGCTCTTCGATAATTTCGATTGAGCCATCTTCGCGTTTTCCCTCGCGCTTGGTTACAACCACTTCTTCATCATTAGCAAGGTTGCTGCTGGTAGAAGCTACAAGCTTGCTATCTTTGAGAGTGCTGGTTTCTTCTTTGAACTCGCGGATTCCTTTGCCGAGCGATTTACCGATATCGGTCAGACGATTAGCACCGAACAATAATACAATTATAAGAAGGATAATTACCCATACTATTGGTTTATCAAAGGCGAACATTAAATACCCCCGAACATATTATGTAAAGTTATATAGTTTGATTGTTTGGTTAAAAATCAGGGGGGATTTCTCCCCCCTGAAGAACATAGGAGTGATTACAACGCTGAAACCGGAAGTGCATTTGCAGGCGTTGAGTCGATTGAAGTATTGGCATACCCAACACTTGGAGCAGCATAGGTCTGGGTATAACCGACCACGTTGCTGGCAATCACCCTGTAGAAGTAGGTAGTGCCACTCACAACAGTGGTATCAGTATAGGAATAAGTAGTTGCTACTGTTACCGGCACCGGTGAACCTAGAGTTGTCCAAGGACCATTCCAGGTGGTAGCTCTCTGAACAGTGAACTGCGTTGCGCTACGTGCAGCGTTCGTCCAGCCCACTACCACTTTGCCAACTTGTGCGGTTGCAGCCACACCAGTAGGAGCGACCGGTGCAACCCCAAAGATGATAGGGCGCATCATATCGTTCTCTTCGTGACCTAACAGGTGACAGTGCCAAGTGTACTCCCAGCCGAAGTTAATCTTCTGGTTTGTAACAGGCGCTGGCATGTTAGTCGGATCTATGCCGGTAAAGCCCATAGTCGAGGTAGTCGGTTGGGTGACATCCATCGAGCGAACACTATTGGGAAGCCCGCCAGCCCAAGCGCCGGTAGTGGGTAGGTTTTGCTTAAACGGACGCAAAGCCACAATACAGTCTTCCAATGGGTTCATCCGCACAGTATCCTTCCAACCGAGTTCGTTGGCATCTGGCAATCTGACCGCGCCATCCCAACCTACCCGATTTAGCACTTGCACATTGAACAAGTGGAAGTGGATCGCATGGGTATCTACACCGTTATGCGTTATCTTCCAGATTTGGGTTCCGTCTGCCGCTGAACCAATCGGTTGTGTAGGGTCAGAGTCTTTGACGATTTCATTAGGCGGATCAATGAAAGAGTTCGGGAGCGTCGTCTGGTTCACACCGGTGGTGTTCGGGACTTCACTACCAAGGATAGCATTCATCCGTCCGTATTCCATCTCAAACAGTTCCTGGATGCATTTTGGCTCCAACTTCAGGGTCAAGTTGCTTTTTAGTATAGCCGCAGTACCCACAGTTGTTATACCACTCGGAGGAGCCGAGAAGGTGACAGTTGGTACAGATATATAACCACCACCACCATTAGTAACGGTGACATCCTTGACAATGCCATTGTGCGCCAGCACGGAAGTTGCTGCTGCGCCCCCACCCTTACCATCGGTAGGTGTGATAGATACAGCCGGAGCAGTAGCGTAGCCACTACCACCGTTAACAATCGTTATTGCGGCAACCGAGGTCGGGTTAAGCACAACAGTAGTAGTTGCACCGCTACCACCACCACCGCTGAAACCTACGGTAGGTAACGAAGTGTAACCGCTACCCGCATTTGTAACCGTAATGCTGGCAATCGAACCAGTCAATGAGGCTGTAGCGGCTGCGCCAGTTCCACCACCACCGCTGAAGCTTACTGTTGGAGCTGTAGTATAGCCACTACCTGCATTAACCACGGTGACTGAAGCAATCGAACTGGACACTGTTGCTGTAGCCGCTGCGCCAGTTCCACCACCACCGCTGAAACTTACTGTTGGAGTTCCGGTATAGCCGCTACCATTGGCTGTAATAGTTAGACTTGCCACCTTAGTAGAAATAGTTGCCGTACCTGTAGCATTGGTGCCACTACCGCCTGACAGTGTTACTGTTGGTACAGATGTATATCCAGTACCGGCGTTAGTAATTGTGATAAGGGTAACTTTACCAGTCGTCCTGTTTATAGTAGCAGTTGCGGCTGCGCCAGTACCGCCACCGCCACTGATGGCTACATTAGGCGCATTTCGATAACCGGAGCCGCCGTTTCCAACAGTTATATTACTTATATAACCGGTGATAGTTGCAGTTGCGGTTGCACCACTACCACCACCACCACTGATAGTTACAGTTGGAGCAGATGAGTAGCCAGTACCAGCCCCGGTTAAGGTAAGGGCACTAACCAAACGAGTCATTGTTGCAGTAGCAGTTGCCCTCGTTCCACCGGCTGGGGGAGCAGATAAGGTTACAGTGGGAGCAGAAGTATAGTTAGCACCGCGATTGGTAATAGTAATACTGCTTACTGTGCCACCGGCTTTGAGTACCGCAGTAGCAGTTGCACCACTCCCACCGCCGCCAGTGATATTTACTGTTGGAGCGGAGGAGTAGCCAGTACCACCGTTGACTATCGCGATAGATTTTATCGATGTCCCAGCCAAGGTAGAACTTGCAGTTGCTTGCACTCCACCTACCGCAGGAGCAACTAATAGAACTGTAGGAGGTTGGGTATAGCCAGCACCACCGCTCAACAGGTTGAAAGACTGCACTATACCGGTAGTCACCATATTGGCAACAGCCGTTGCACCTACACCGTAGCCGCCACTAATAGTTACTGTTGGAGGATTGACATAGCCTGAACCTGCATTTGTGAGGGCAATGCCAGAAACTATATTGTTATAGACACCTTTCGAAGTAGTTTTGTCTTGGATACGGACGTAAGAATCTGTCGGAAGATTATTTACTCCATAGGTACTATTGTAATTATTGTTTAGAACAATAACCCGATCCTGAGATTTGGCAAAAACCGCAGGTAAAGTGGTAGCAATCTTGCCCGATACATAGTTGTTTGAAGTAGCAACCGTACCCTTAACCCGAATTTGCATAATGGTACGAGTATTCGGTCCGTAACCCGGCATTGTTGTATAAGCGCCTCCGGTACCATCGCCAGTCAGCGAGTGATCCGGGGCACCGGTGTAATAATCATTGCGTGGGTCGAAAGCCGGAACCGGAGCGGGCGCATCATTATACAGAATTATGGTTTGACCTGCGTAATTGGTAAAGTCAACAATCGTATCGGCGCGCTCGGCAGGCCCCATGAAGAGAGCTTTTTCAAGCACGTTCAGCACTACGATATTGCGGCGGTTGTAATCATAGCCAACCGGTCTGTTCGGGATAGTGACAGGCGCAGGCAATAAACCGCCTTCGGTACCAATCTGGATAAAATTAGGTCCAACTGCCAGAGGATCGGGGAAACCACCATCGCGACCATCGGCAGTAGGCCAACCGGCAGGCCATACACCGGGAGCAGCCGGAACCATATTCACTTCACCGACATCGCCGTCATTCAATGTGGTTGCTACGCCATTAGAGTTAGTATTCCACATCACGGCTTGCGATTTTGCTTTGTAAAGCTGTAGGTTAAGGAAGCGGTCGTTGCAGGCATTCAAAACCATGAAACGGTAAGCTTTCGGCTCGACTTCCAAATAAGGATAAGCCTGACCGTTAACCAGCGGTGTATCCATAAATCCTTCCGGCACAATCGAAGCATTAGGAGTCGCCGGAATAATCGGCGGCGAGCCGGGATTATTGAGATCTTGGTATGGGTTCGTCTGAGTAGGTAGATGTGCGATAGTGAGATTCGGGGGCCAGAACCACGGCCCGTAATCCCAACGTCCCATTGCATTTGCCCCACTCAAATCATAGGGATTCTGGTTGGGCATATATACGTGGGGGAACCACAGGTCATTTCGAGTTGAATCGACCGCGAAGGGCCAAGTTGGATCGAGCGTCAAAACATAATTATAACTAGTTGAATCTGAGTCAATAAAGGTCTTATCCTGAATTATCAGAGGAATAGTATCGGTAAGAGGCGGAATCGAGCCGTTTGTCACCAAGCTCTGCTCATCCGGGTCCTGAACGATGTAGCCCGCTGCCTCACCGGCATAAACGTTTAGACGGGTCAAGCCATAAGCATGATCGTGATAGAACATCAAGCGAGCGCTTTGCTGGTTGGTCCAATAGAAAGTAAGCTCACCTGCTCCCGTGGCAGGCATATCCGGTACATCTTGCGCGCTGACACCCTTTAGCAGCGTGGTAGAGTTTTCACTTACCGGAGCCGTCCACTGATGAGCAGTACCGTCACTGATCCAGGGAGTATTACCACCGTGCAAGTGAAGTATGGCGCGGTTTTCAGTATATTTTGCGCCATTAATACCCGTACCGGCGCCCATTACGGTAGTATCTACCGGGATAAAGAGATTGCCGCCATTCGCCGTGGAGGGCAACAGGTTAGTAAATTTGACGCGAACTGGTCGGTCACGTTGGGCAACAATGATAGGACCAAGGTAATGAGGGGTAGTTGTAACTGCATTCCCAAATGGATCTTTGAGAGGCGCATTGTTCTTATCTACCGTATTTAGTTGTTTATAACCTCGCAACTTGGTCAAACCCAGATCGGAATGGAACTGGGCATCATACTCAACCAAGCCGATTTCATAATAATCCGAACCCGGATAAGAAGTTGTATCAGGAGCACCCAAAGGAATAAAACTCCCGCGAGTATTGGCGCCGGCAGGGGTCAACCCGGGTAATGAGTCAACGAATTTGCGAATTGTTGTAGGACTTAACGCCCAGTTTGGGTCGGTACCGAAATAATCAGCAATACCACCCGGGGTTGGAGTAGGACCTGTTCCCAATATATTCGCATTTGTACCAGTAGCATTAATGCTAGAGTCGACTCCTCTTACGCCTGGTCTGACCTTGCGGAACTTTGCCTGATTAGAGGCAGCCAACTTCCTGTCTGCATGGGTAACTTTGCGTTTCAGTAAATACGGGAGTTTCGTGGGATCATACCCACCCTTGGATTGAGCTAGCGCGCTTGTAGAGGGGGCTTTAATATTCAGAGTAGCTACTGCTGCTCCGGTTGCCCCTAACCCTATAAGGAACTTCCTACGCTTCATACGATCACTCCTTATGTGTTTCGATTATGCCAATCAACATGATTAACATGTGCTGTATTTGTGCAGAATCTAAGAAATAAATAAACACTGATATTTAGTACTTAGTTTGTATGAAAATAATCTAATACTTGTTCAATATGTTTCAAATAGCTGTGGTATTACTAGCTATATATTGAATGTTGTTTAAATAAACAGAATAAAATTCCTTTAATAAGTTTATCCAAAATCTGATTTATTTCAACATTTCTACATCTGAATCTTAGTGCGAGTTCATAATATCGCTGTGCTGTATCTTTTCTAAATTAACCTTCGTAAACTATTATAACGCTACAACCTTACAATATAGCTTACAAAACCCCTGCACGTTGCATTTTGTTCATTCTAAATCAAATTCTTTGGGTTATATATATTCTAATGAAATATTAACAAAGGTATATTAAGCAATAATTGCAGTAATATTGCTGCAATATTACGAATTATGCAGTCGATTGACGATTCTATATGTATTTGTAGAATTGATATTTCATGGTCAAGTCATTATTGCAGTAGAGGCATTAGTGTGTTGCTATAATCCCACTATTTCAATGTTGTTTGTGATTTAATGTATATAAACGTTAATTAATAAACTTTAACATCTGACGGAATCGGCATAACAAAAAGTCCACTATCTGTTAGTTTATCCCATCCCTGTCGTAAGTTTATATATGGATGGGAAACACAGCCTTCGCCGACAAGCGAACTTGCTGAAACCACAGCAGCTTCCGTAAAAGGCTATGGACTATATAATGGTAGATGGAGGACTAGTTCTAAAGTGTCAAACGGACTGACTAATAGTGGGGAGGGTTAGTTACATCTTTACAAGCGTTCTTAATAGCGGCACCAGTTATAAAAACAAACAACCGCTACAAGTGGGTTACTCCTCTTGTACCGGTTGGATTACCTTGGTTTAGCTTGAACAAAAGCCGATATGCCAGTTGTAGCCCTAAACTTGCGCTCGTTTCCTGACAACTCGCTCTTCGATAATTTCGATTGAGCCATCTTCGCGTTTTCCCTCGCGCTTGGTTACAACCACTTCTTCATCATTAGCAAGGTTGCTGCTGGTAGAAGCTACGACTTTGTTTTCCTTGAGAGTGCTGGTTTCTTCTTTGAACTCGCGGATTCCTTTGCCGAGCGATTTACCGATATCGGTCAGACGATTAGCACCGAATAATAATACAATTATAAGAAGGATAATTACCCATACTATTGGTTTATCAAAGGCGAACATTAAATACCTCCAAACATATTATGTAAAGATATTTGCAGGATACGGATGAAACTCAGGGAGGGATTTCTCCCCCCCTGAATTGCAAAGGAGTGATTACAAGGCTGAAACCGGTAGTGCGTTTGTAGGCGTTGAGTCGAACGAAGCGTTCGGATACCCAACCTTAGTTGTACCGACTGCAGGATATGCCTTGGTATAACCGACCACGTTGTTGGCAATTACCCGATAGAAATAGGTAGTTCCCTTGACAGTAGTCTTATCTTGATAGGTATATGTTGTAGCCCCTGTTGTCCCAACAGTAGTCCAAGGACCATTCCAAGCGGTAGCTCTCTGAACGGTGAAACCTGTTGCGTTCTTGGCAATGCTCGTCCAGTTTACAGTCACTGAACCAGCTGCTGCACTTGTAGTAACACTAGTAGGAGCTTTAGGCGCTACCCCAAAGATGATAGGGCGCATCATATCGTTCTCTTCGTGACCCAACAAGTGACAGTGCCACGTGTACTCCCAGCCAAAGTTAACCAAATCGTTAGTAACCGGCGCTGGTAAGTTATTAGGATCTACTCCCGTAAAGTCAGCGCTTCCGCCAGCCTTTTGGGTTGGATCCATGTAGCGTACACTATTAGGAAGATCCCAAGGCAGGTTTTGCGCGTATGGTCGTAAAGCCACAATGATATCTTCCAATGGGTTCATCCGCACAGTTTCCTTCCAACCTAGTTCGTTGGCATCCGGTACCCTAATTGCACCGTCCCATCCTACCCGGTTGATTACCTGCACGTTCATTAGGTGCCAATGGATCGCGTGGGTATCTACACCGTTGTGCGTGATCTTCCAGATTTGGGTACCATCTGCCGTTGAGCCAATCGGTTGAGTGTAATCAGCGGTTTTAATGATTTCATTCGGCGGATCAATGAAAGCATTCGGGAGTGTCGTCTGGTTCACACCGGTGGTGTTCGGGATTTCAGTTCCCAAGATAGCATTCATTCGACCGTAGTTCATATCGAACAGTTCCTGGATCGCTTTTGGCTCCAGTGGCATAGTCAACGGACTAGAAGCAATTGTTGCGAAACCTGCTGCTGGGACACCACCCGCTGGAGCAGCCGAGAAGGTAACCGTTGGTACAGTTAAGAAGCCGCCACCACCATTAGTGACAGTTACAGACCCAACAGTGCCGTTGTGTGCCAGTACGGAAATTGCCGCCGCGCCACCACCGCTAGCATTAGCAGAAGTGATAGTCACAGCCGGGGCAGTTGTGTAACCGCTCCCACCGACAACAACAGTTATACCAGCCACCGAGGTAGGATTAAGTAGGGCTGTTGCAACCGCGCCGGTTCCACCGCCACCGTTAAAGCTTATTGTCGGAACGCTTGTATAGCCACTGCCGGGGTTTGTTACAGTTATGCTGCCAATCACGCTCAGCAGGGTAGCAGTAGCCGTTGCACCGGTTCCACCGGTACCATTATTATTAAATGTTACCGTAGGAGCAGTAGTATAACCACTACCGGCATTAGTCAACGTAATAGCATTAACCGCACTTGCCACTGTAGCCGTTGCAGCCGCGCCGGTTCCACCGCCACCGGTGAAACTGACTGTAGGAGTTCCGGTATAGCCAGTACCACCGCTTGTAAGCGTAAGACTTACTACTACATTAATGATAGCTGCGGTTGCAGTTGCGCCGGTGCCACCGCCACCGGTAAAGCTTATAGTGGGAGCGCTTGTATAGCCTGAACCACGGTTAGTTATAGTAATAGCAGTAATTCTACCTGTATTCCTGTTTACAGTAGCCGATGCGGTTGCACCGGTGCCACCGCCACCGGTGATATTTACAGTAGGAGCGTTTCGATATCCGGTACCACCGTTTCCAACAGTTATGGTGTTTAGAACACCAGAGATAGCAGCCGTTGCAGTTGCGCCAGTTCCGGCACCACCGGTAATGTTTACAGTTGGAGCAGTAGTGTAGCCGGTACCGCCATTGGTTAAAGTAAGTGCAGTAACTCTACGAGCTATTGTCGCAGTAGCAGTTGCCCTGACACCACCAGCCGGAGGAGCCGAAAGCGTTAGAGTTGGAGCTCTGTTATAACCACTACCACCGTTCGTAATAGTTATGCTGGCTACCGCCCCGCCGCCTTTGAGTACAGCCGTTGCGGTTGCACCAGTACCACCGCCGCCGGTGATATTTACGGTAGGAGCAGTAGTGTAGCCGCTACCACCGTTGGTTACCGCGATCGAAGCGATCGAAGTCGGTGACAAAATAGCCCTTGCAGTAGCCTGACCACTTACACCTGCCGGAGAAGCTGCTAACGTAACGGTCGGAGGTACAGTATAACCAGCACCACCGCTCAACAGATTGAAAGACTGTACAACCCCGGTTGTTACCATATTGGCAACTGCCGTTGCACCTAAGCCATTGCCACCGCTAACGGTAACTACGGGAGGAGTGACATAGCCTGTTCCAGCATTAGTAAGGGTGATTCCATTAACTATATTGTTATAGAGTCTATTGTCCTTAATATTGGTGCTAGCCAAAGCCGTATCCTGGATCCTGACATAAGAATCTGCCGGAAGATTGGTTACGCCATAAACACTATTGTAGTTATTGTTCAGGACAATAATCCGGTCTTGCGTTTTGGCGAAAACCGCAGGCAAAGAGGCAGCGATTTGTCCCGATTTATAGTTATTGGGCGTAGTAACCGCAGCTTTAACGCGGATTTGCATGATGGTGCGAGTATTAGGACCGTAACCAGCCACTGTTGTAGGTGCACCACCGGTCGAGGTTTGATCCGGAGCGCCGGTGTAATAATCATTGCGTGGGTCGAAAGCCGGAACCGGAGCAGGCGCATCATTATACAGAATTATGGTTTGACCTGCATATGCGGAAAAGTCAATGATAGTATCGGCGCGTTCGGCAGGACCTAGGAACAGAGCTTTTTCAAGCACATTCAGCACTACGATATTGCGGCGGTTGTAGTCATAACCAACTGGCCTGTTCGGGATAGTGACAGGCGCAGGCAACAAACCACCTTCAGTACCAATCTGGATAAAATTAGGACCGATTGCTGCCGGATCAGGGAAACCGCCATCACGACCATCGCGTGTAGGCCAATCTGCAGGCCATGTGATACCCGCTGCATTTGAAGCGGGAACCATTTTTACTTCACCAGCGTTGGCATCATTTAAGGTGCCATCAATATTCCACATCACAGCTTGCGACTGCGCTTTGTAAAGCTGGAGGTTAAGGAAGCGGTCGTTGCAAGCGTTCAAAATCATGAAGCGATAAGCCTTCGGCTCGACTTCTACATAAGGATAAGCCTGACCGTTGACTATCGGCGTATCCATAAACCCTTCCGGCACAATCGAAATACTGGGAGTAGCCGGGATAATCGGCGGAGAGCTAGGATTAGCCGGATCATAATATGGGTTTGCCTGAGTAGGTTTATTTACAATGGTGGTCATCGGGGGCCAGAACCACGGCCCGTAATCCCAACGTCCCATTGCATTCGCCCCGCTGAAATCATAGGGATTCTGGTTAGGCATATAAACATGGGGGAACCACAGGTCGTTTCGAGTCGAATCAACCGCGAAGGGCCAAGTTGGGTCGAGCAACTGCCAATTGGGCAACGTATTGGTACCATTAGCTAGGGTTGTGTTAACAGTTGAGTCAAGAAAGGTTTTGTCCTGAATTACCAACGGTACTGTATCAGTAAGTGGAGGAACAGAGCCATCTGCCACCAAGCTTGCTTCATCGGGATCGGTCAGGAGATAGCCCGCCGCTTCCCCGGCATAAACGTTCAAGCGGGTAATACCATAAGCGTGGTCGTGGTAGAACATCAAGCGTCCGCTTTGCTGGTTGGTCCAGTAGAAGGTGAGTTCACCTACCCCAGTGGGAGGCATATCCGGTACATCCTGCGAGCTGGTGCCCTTGGTTAAGGTTGTAGAAGTTTCGCCAACCGGAACCGTCCACTGATGGGCAGTACCATCACTGATCCAAGGGGTATTACCGCCGTGAAGGTGCAATGTTGCGCGGTTCTGAGTATAAGTCTGAGTAGTATTATTAGTATTGTTATAACCCGTTCCAGCCCCCATAACGGTGGTATCAACCGGGATAAAGAGATTTCCGCCCGTGCCGGTAGCTAACTTGTTGGTGAATTTAACCCGAACTGGGCGACCTTTTGTAGCAACAATAACCGGACCAAGGTAATGAGGGGTGGTTGTAACCGGATTGCCTAAGAGGTCTGTGAGGGGAGCTCCATTTTTATCTACGGTATTTAGCTGCACATAGCCGCGCAACTTGGTTTTACCCAACTTGGAATGAAATTGACCGCTATATTCAACCAAACCAATTTCATAATAATCCGAACCGGGATAAGAAGTTGTATCGGGAGCTGCTATCGGAAGATAATTATTGATATTATTTTTACCGAAACCAGGACCAACACCAGCAAGCGAGGTCAAACCGGGCAGCGAGTCGACAAATTTTGGAAGTATTGGACTCAACGAATAGTTTGGATATGACCCGAAATAATCAGGGATACCGCCGGGTGTAGGAGTAGGAATTGCCGCCAAGATGCCCGCAGTTGTACCAGTAGCATTAATACTGGAGTTGGCGCCTGCAAGGCGAGGATGGGTTTTGTAGAAAGCAGCCCGATTAGAAGCTGCCAGCTTCCTGTCTGCATGGGTCACTCTGCGTTTTAGTAAATACGGAAGTTTGGTGGGATCATACGCCCCCTTGGTTTGAGCAACCGCGCTTACTTGGGTGGGACTGAGTTTTATGGCAACTGCCGCTGCTCCTGATGCCCCCAATCCGATTAAGAACTTTCTCCGCTTCATACAATCACTCCTTACATGTTACTTTTTTGCCTATCAACTTGACAGACATGAGCGGGAATTACGAGCTAACTAAGAAAAGGAATAAACCGATAATTTTAAATAAGTTTTTATTTTTTAGCCGCCTGATAAAAGGCAACAAAAAGTCCAGAGTACATCTAACAGGGTGTACCCAATAATACGTTCCCTATTTTTGAGCAAATGAATACGCTGCGACTATGCCAGTTTTTGGCTGTAATCAAACACAAAACCAATAATAAATTGAGTTGGTAATCAGGGGAATTAGTTCTTAAGTGTCGTACTATCTAGCTATTTGTGCTGGCAGATAAGTAGCACCTTAACAATTCTTTTCGCCTCCAAAACTTAGCTTTAGCTTAAGTTTTAAGGGTAACCTCCTCAGGAGACAAAACCCTAACATACACCGGTAAAGAATTCACTTCACAGGTAAATATTTTTGTTAACCTTTGATAATATTATATAAAAAAATTTTCATTAGTCAAGTGTTAAATTAGTAATCTAAGGGTTAAATGAGAATAATAAGATACATATTTTTGGATTTACCATTTATTTACTGATTTTTACCATATTTTTACCTTATCGTGATTTTGATTATTTATAAATAAGATTTGCGCTAAACTAAGTAATAACTGTTTGGATAGATAAACACCTGTGAAAAGGAGCTAGTTCTCGGCAGTTAGAAAATAGTTCCATTAGATGCAGTTCTAGCAGTTTTACTTGGCGTACAGATATTCAGGTTCAAAAAGCGGGGGGTTTGCACGAAATATAACTAGTCTAGAGGCTATTACCACCAGCTGACGAACTACGCTAGAGGGCTATATGGTAAGAAAAGGAGCGTCATTTAGGCAAAGGGATTAATCTAAAATAGGTGCAGGAGCTAGCACATTAGCTTCAGTATATGAAATTTATTATTATGGTAAAAATATTGGTGTAAATTTGCTCATTCTATATGAATAATAGTTAATAATTATCATTACTACATAGAAACTTGACTAAAAAACTCGATTTTATATAATATTTACATTCGTTATCTAGATTTTTATCTTCTTTAAATCATAATACCTAGAGGCTTTGTGGGGTAAATCCCTACAGGTGTAGGGTTTATTACTATTAAAGTTAGCGGCATCCGGTCTATTATTATTCAACTACCTATTGTTGCTTGCTGATTACATTTTTCGTAAAAAGGGTTTTAGGGCTAAGTATTAACTTCTTTCATATTGCCTTAGTCTAATTGCTTTTGTAGAATTTCATTATCAATGAAAAAATAGCTGGCGCATCTAAAGGGTAGTGTTGTTTTATCGGTTTCCACGCACAATGTAGGCTAAATCAAAATAGCGGTGGGCAGTGTTATAACCCCTACCAGTTAAAGAAACAAGAGAAATACCAATGGCGACAAAATTTAAAACAAAAGTAACTACTATAGTAGAGCCGCCCAGCCTTCAAACCAAAGCTTCAGAATTACCTGCAAAAGTCATTACCAAGACACCGCTTCAATTAAGCAATAATAAGGCAAGCATAATAGTAATGGTACTACTGGGTATTGGGTGTCTAGCCATTCTTGCGTTACCCTGGATACTCAAGGTTGATAGTATTACCTCATTTTCAGATGCGGGCAGTTTATTGCTGGTCTTTTTAACGGGGCTAACAATGGGCGGTCTCTCTTGCTTGGCAGTCCAGAGCGGCTTGCTGGCAACTTCTATAGCGCAGCGCGAGCAAAATCGCCAAAAGCTAGGTAAAAATGATGGTGGTCACGCCGTAAACATTTTAGTGTTTCTGGGTGGCAAACTGACTGCCTATACCTTGCTAGGCGGAATATTGGGTTGGGTTGGCTCATTGATTACTATGACCAACACTCTACAGGGAATTATAAACCTGCTGGCGGGTTTATTTATGTTGGCAACTGCCCTAAATTTACTCGAAGTACACCCTATTTTCCGGTATGTGATGATCCAGCCACCGCGTTCGGTAATGCGCTATCTGCGCCGTTACAGTAAGAGCGATGATTTCTACGCCACCGCCATACTTGGCACCTTAACCGTATTGATTCCTTGCGGCACTACCGTAGCAATGGAAGCGTTGGCGATAAGTTCCGGCAATGCGATTAACGGCGCTTTGATTATGGGCGCATTCATTCTAGGTACAACTCCGGTATTCTTTACATTGGGCTATTTTGCCTCAAAGTTAGGGGCGGCGTTGCAATCCAAATTTATGAAAATAGCGGCGGTTGCTATTATCCTACTATCTCTTTTCTCGGTTAATAGCGCGTTAAACCTGCTAGAATCACCGATAAGTATCAACTCTATTACCGCCTCAATCTTTCCGAGCAACAAGAGCGTAAATGTAGTTGCCGCCGCCGCCGATTTGCAGGAAGGCGATTATCAGTTAGTAGTTATCAAGGTGGAAGATGAAGCCTATGTCCCCAATCGGGAACAGGTAAGCAGCGGTAAGCCTATTCGCCTCAGACTGGTAACCAATAACACAACCGGCTGCACTCGGTCGTTCACTATTGGAAGTTTTGGCATCAGGAAAGTTTTACCCATTACCGGTCAAGTCGATATTGACCTTCCGGCACAATCGCCCGGAGTTATCCGCTACATATGCAGCATGGGGATGTATTCAGGAAAATTGACTGTAGTTTAACAAATTGATAGGTGTTGTAAATGAAAAAATTGAAGTTTCAAATAGAAGGAATGCATTGTACTAGCTGTGCTTTGCTAATAGATGAAGAACTGGAAGAATTACAAGGTATTCTCCAATCTAAAACCAACTATGCGCGGCAGGTATCTGAAGTCCAGTTTGACGAACAGAAAACGGATGAGGCTACAATTATTACCGCAATATCCCAAGTGGGTTACAAAGCCAAAGTTCTATAATATAATTGAGTTGGCAACGATTCTGACTCAAATCTGAGTAATTAAACCGCCACTGACAAACTTAGAAAGGTCAGTGGCTGTTGCAATTATGTATATAATAAATTTATATATAAAAATTCTCAAAAAATAAAAATGAGCTTGTATGGTCAGCCCTTTTCTTTGAAAGTGAGGTTATAAATGTCTGAGCTTCTCAACAGGCAATCAGATGTATCCAATTCAGACGAAAATAATACAGATAACACAAAATCTACTGTGACAATGACCCTAGAAGGGATGACCTGCGCCAGTTGTGTGATACGTATCGAAAAGAAATTGAAGAAAGTTCCCGGAGTATTGGAAGCAACCGTCAACCTTGCTACCGAAAAAGGTACGGTGTCGTTTGATGCGCAGCAGGTAGGCATTAGCGAATTGGTTAAAGCGGTGGAAAACGCCGGTTACAAAGCCACTCCCTTAGAAGAAGAAAAACCTGCACCAACTACAACCGCAGTTAAGACAATTGAAAAACCTTTAGATACATTAGCACAGCATACTTCTGTCGAGTTGGAAATTGAGGGTATGACCTGTGCCAGTTGTGTGGCGCGCATTGAGAAGAAGCTGAAAAAAGTTGAGGGAGTCGAGAGCGCGGCGGTTAATCTTGCTACTGAACGTGGAACTGTGCTCTTTGACACAAATAAAGTAAATGTGCCACAACTAATCAATGCCATAGAAGCGGCAGGCTACCGGGCACGTTCTTCTGAGCAAGAAGTTGCGCCAGCCCAAGTTGCGGTACAACCAACTTCAACTGCCGCCCCGACAGTAAAAAAGCCAGCTACAACTGCCGGTGAAGCTCCGGTAGAACAAGACAAAGATACCCAACGCCGCCAAAAGGAATTATTGCGCCGCAGAAACCAGCTTATTTATGCGTTCGCAGTGACAATCCCGATTTTTGTCATCAATATGTTCGGGATGACCTGGATTAGCAACGCCTTTTTACGAGACTTGTTTCTATTTATTTTAACCACCTTAGTATGGGGTGATATTGGCTGGGAATTCCATAAGGTTGCTTTGAAAACCGCCCGCCATTTTTCCGCCAATATGGATACCCTAATATCATTGGGTTCAAGCGCCGCTTATTTTTATAGCGTATGGTTGCTCTTCTTCGGAAACAAATATGCCAATGATGGCGGAATGTCGATAGGACCAAATGGCGGAGAAGCCGTAACCTATTTTGAAACAACCGCGCTTATCATTACTTTGATATATCTAGGTAAATATCTTGAGTTAGTAGCCCGGAGTCGCACCAGCGATGCCATCCACAAACTGATGGGCTTGCAACCCCGCACCGCAAGAGTAATCCGAAATGGTCAGGAATATGAATTGCCACTGTCTGAGGTGGTTGTGGGTGATCTGTTGCTGGTACGTCCCGGCGAAAAGATTCCGGCGGATGGTATCGTTGAAAAGGGCAACAGCAGTGTTGACGAGAGCATGCTCACCGGAGAAAGTATTCCGGTTGAAAAAGAACCGGGCGATACTGCGATCGGCGCTACGGTTAACCAGAACGGTTTATTATGGGTTAGAGCTAACAAAATTGGACGAAATACTGTACTTTCCCAGATTATCAGGCTAGTAGAACAGGCGCAAGGCAGTAAAGCGCCTGTACAAAGACTTGCCGACACTATCAGCGGTATATTTGTACCTGTGATTATTGTTATTGCGCTGCTCAGTTTCGCAGGCTGGATGCTTACCGGGCACAACTTTCAAGCAGCTTTACTTCCCGCTGTGGCAGTGCTGGTAGTGGCTTGCCCCTGTGCATTGGGCTTGGCGACTCCTACCGCTATTATGGTTGGAACCGGTGCAGGAGCAGATCAGGGTATTCTCATAAAAGGAGGCGAAAGCCTAGAACGCGCTCGCAATATCAAAGCGGTTATTTTCGACAAAACAGGCACTCTTACCAGAGGTAAACCGGAAGTAACCGGAATTGTAAAACTCGGTACTTTGGACGAAAACGCTATTCTGAAGTTTGCGGCGCAAGTCGAAAAAGGTAGTGAGCATCCACTGGGTGAAGCGATTGTACGAGAAGCTAAAGCCAGAGGCTTTGAACTTAATACACCCGGCGCAGAACTTCAAAATTTCCAGAGCTTTACTGGCGCAGGCGTTAGCGCAAATATTTCCGGGCGCAGCATATTGGTCGGTACTCGCCGCCTTCTGGCACAGCACGAAATAGCGCTCGTCTCCTCAATTGAAGAAAAAATGAGCCACCTTGAGAGCGAAGGGCGCACGGTTATGCTGGTAGCGGTTGATGGCAAACCGGAAGGACTTGTAGCAGTAGCAGATACAATCAAGTCCACCAGCGCTGAAGCCATCGCCGAACTCAAAAAAATGGGCATCGAACCAGTTATGATGACCGGGGATAATCAGCGTACCGCCGAAACCATTGCAAAACAGGCTGGTATTGAAAGAATTTTCGCAGAGGTGCGCCCGGCAGATAAAGCCTTAATGGTGCAAAAACTGCAAGCCGAAGGTAAAACCGTGGCGATGGTCGGCGATGGTATTAACGATGCCCCGGCTTTAGCGCAGGCTGATATTGGTATTGCAATTGGAACCGGAACCGATATTGCGATGGAAGTCGCCGATATTACTCTGATACAGGGAGATGTACGCGCCGTAGCAACCGGTATTGCCTTATCCAAAGCCACTATGCGCAAAATAAAGCAAAACTTGTTTTGGGCTTTCTTCTATAACTTATTACTTATACCCTTGGCAATCTTCGGAATTATTAACCCGATATTGGCGGCAGGCGCAATGGCAATCAGCAGCGTTACGGTGGTAACAAATTCACTGCTGTTAGGACGCTTCCGTAGTAAGTTTGCCTTGCCATTGAATGATAAAGAGAAAAAGACACGCCGAATGATGCTGGCGTGGCAGGCAGGGTTAGTCGCGGCAATGCTTGGGTTGGTGGCATTAATTTCATGGCAAGCCTATACCACCTACTTTCAATCCGCAAATACGGTATCGGGATATGCTGTGCCTAGAAGCGCAGGCATGGGTATGGGCGGGGACAATGCTCATTTTTCCGCGAATTTCCAGTTGGGTGACACTTTTATCCAAGTAGATACCTTTCCAGAGAAACCGCAACCGCTACAACCTGCGCTAATTATTATGCGCCTAACCAATGTAAAAACGGGTAGAGCCATAACAGCCGATCAAATTGAACCGGTTAATACTAAGCTGATGAATTTAATTCTGTTAGACAAAGACCTGAGTTTCTACCAACACTTGAGTCCAGAAGGAACCAATCAGGGACTTTACACCTTTACGGTTAATTTCCCGCTATCAGGGCAATATGCCTTGTTCGATGAGATTCAGTTGAAGAACGGGCAACAGATATTCATTCGTCATGATATTACGGTTGGGGATGGTCAAGAAAAAGCTGGAAATGCAAACGCACAGGATCAACAGTTTATCCAGCAATTTGGAGACTTGAAAGGTACTCTAATGTTGCCGGATATGCTGAAAGCCGGAGAGGATAGTCAAATCGCCTTCACTTTTGATAAGAGTGGCATGCCGTTAAATAACCTTGAATCTTATCTGGGTGAAATATCAACTATGGTGATAGTACCCCAAGATGGTAAAAGCTTCCAGCTAGTCAATGGGCAGATTTCTAAACTGGAAAATATGTCCAATACGGGTATGCAAGGGCATAGTATGACTGGTGCAGCATTGGTCTATAATCTCAAGTTTGATAAACCCGGTAATTACAAATTCTGGATGGAATTCCAATATGGGGGCAAAATGCAACTATTCAGCTTCGTACTGGATGTAGCATAAAGATTTTCCCAACAGTTGAAGTCGGACAGAAATTAAGAAAGGAACTGATATTTTCTATCAGTTCCTTTCTTGTCTATTAAGCAACCAAGTGGATTAAACCAGTACTGCCAATTTTTCTGCCAACTCTTTATTGGAAGGCTCAACCATTATCGAGCCATCGGGGAAAATGATAGTGGGTACGGATTGCATACCGTTGTTATGCTTCAGCACAAACTCAACTGCATCCGGGTCATTAGCAAGGTCAACCCACTTGTAAGAAACCTTATTAGCCTCAAAAAACTGCTTGGTACGACGGCAATCACTGCACATAGTAGTACCGTACATTACGATCTGATTATTTTCAGAGTTGTTTGCCAACTTGAGCCTCTTTCTGATTTTAAGAACTGTGTAATAATAATTTATTAATAAAAGGTTGGATTAAATTAGCATAAAATGCTATCTTTGCACCGGAAGCCCAGTCCAAGTCCAATTGCTCATGCCACCTTTAAGATCAGCCACTTTGTTAAAACCGGCAGCCGATAGTATATTGGCAGCGTAGTTACTTCGTGCGCCGCTTTGGCAAACCACGATAATTTCCTGATCCTTTGCGCCTAATCCATCCAATTTGCTACTCAATTGACCAAGTGGGATAAGTTTCGAACCGGCGATGTGACCCATTGCATATTCGTTAGACTCGCGAACATCAATCACCAGTGGGTTGCCCTCACGGATACGTTGCGCGCCTTGCTGTGGCGTAATAGCTTCGAATGTTAATTTTTTTGTGCCAAACATCAGTATTATTCGCTCCAATATTAGATAAGTATGGTTAATCAGACTTTATTATCTTAGCAGGCAGATTTTAAGAAACTTTGAGGCAAGTATGAAGAAACCTTAAAGATATTGTCGATATTAAATAAGCGGGCGTGAAAAGCAGAAACCTTCTCCAAAGAAATCCTTCTCGAAAAACTTAACCTCTTGCCAAATTGAAAGAGCTTTGAATCAGCCAGATTAAGTAGCCATTTTAGCCATAAATTTGTAGTAAAAATTACATGCAATAAAAAAATATAAGTGATAAAATATGTCATAATAATATATCAGTGTGATATATCAGAATGAGATAAGATGCTATGTATGAACTAATAATACTCTCAATACTGTTAGGAACCCCGGCACATGGCTACCTGATTGCCAAGATAGTCAATAATGTGTTGGGACCCTACGCCAAAGTAAACAGCGGACGGCTATACCCGCTACTGGCTAAACTAGAAGAACAGGGCGCAATCGAAGCCATCGAGCCGGATTCAACTCAAAAAGAAAGCGGGCGGCAAACCAACGCTTACCGGATAACCGCTAAGGGAACGCAGCTATTCCGACGGTTAATGCTGGATACCTCTTCAAATCCCGGAGATTACCAGAAAATTTTCTGGCTAAAAGCCGCGATGATGGATACCCTTAATCCCGATGAGCGTCTATTTCTGATTGAGCATTACATCAACTATTGCCAGTCGCATGTTCTCTACTTGAAAGCCAAATGTGAGGAACTAAAACAGGGGCTATCCCACAATGAAATCCCTCAGCACCGCTACTCAATTGTACATGCCATTGAACATCGGGCAGAACATTGGCAACACGAATTGGAGTGGGGTGTAAGTTTAAAGCAGCAAGAGTTGGTTGAACAGAAAATCGGGGTCTGAGCTTACCCTAAACAAATGCAGGAGAGCTAAAATGCAGGTTGAAAATAAGCATAAAACTGTAACAACTACCGAACCGCAAAATCAGTCGGTTATGCACTTTCCAGACGGCAGACCAATTAACCCTTGGTTAGTATTGGTTTCACTGGTAATGGGGCTATTTATGGCGTTGCTGGATGGAACAATCGTAAATATCGCTTACAACGCTATCTCTGCTGATCTAAAATCGGATACCACAACTACAAGTTGGGTATTAAATGCCTATAATCTCGTTTTCGCAGTGCTGTTGGTGACAATGGGCAGGCTTGCCGACCAATTCGGACGCAAACGAGTTTTCATGAGCGGTATGGTACTGTTCACAATCGGTTCATTGCTATGCGCGGTTGCGCCCAGCATTGAGTGGCTGATTGGCTTCCGGGCAGTACAAGGCATCGGTGCGGCAGCCTTAAACCCTATAAGCCTCGCTATTATCACCATTGTGTTCCCACCCGAAAAACGTGGTGCAGCTATCGGTATATGGGGAGCAATAACCGGTATGGCGATGGCGTTAGGACCAATTATTGGCGGCTTCTTGGTAGATAATTATGATTGGCGCTCTATATTCTTTGTCAATATCCCGGTGTGTATAGTGGCGCTGTTTATGGTGTGGCGCAATGTACCGGAAAACCGCGACCCCAATACATCCAGTGCAATTGATTTGCCGGGTATGCTTTTGCTCAGCAGCTCTCTACTCTGTTTGGTATTGGCAATCATTAACGGCAATAGCTGGGGGTGGGGTTCAGCCGGGATTATTGGGTTTTTTGCCGTCTCAGTGCTGTCAATGACAATCTTTATCATTGTCGAATTAAAGGAAAAACACCCAATTATTGATTTTAGCCTTTTCAGAATACGCAGCTTCGTTGCCTCCAATTTTGCAATGTTCCTTTTTGGTATCGGTATTCAAGCCGGTATGTTAATGCTGGTGCTATACTTCATCACCTCCAGAGGCTACAACGAGCTTGAAGCCGCCTACGCGCTCTTACCAATGCCGATTGCAGGCTTCATTACCTCCGGCGTATTTGGGATGTTCAGCCGCAAAGCCAACCTGCGATATGTCGCAATGGGAGGGTTAATAGTATCGGGTGTAGGTTTATTGAGCTTCTTTAGCTTGGATTACAACTCGGAATATATTCAAGTTATCTGGCGCGGTGTGCTGGTAGGTATCGGACTTGGAACAAGTTTCATGACCTTCTCAAACATCGTACTATCAGAAGTGCCTCATGCCAAAGCGGGAGTGGGAAGTGGGGTGTTCAATACCTTCCGTCAAATCGGCTTTGCGCTTGGTGTAGCAATTATGATCAGTTTCTTTACCGGACAAGTCAAGGACAACATGATTGACGCAAAGGCAAGAGTAGTAGAAATAGTTCGCAGCGATACCACGATACCGGAAGTTGCACGCACTATGATAGTACAACAACTGGGAAATATGGGTGCACAGGGGTCGAGCATGCAAAGCGGTAAATCCCAAGCCTTTGACTTGGTAACAATGTCGAAAGGAATGCCGGGAATGGAAGCAATACAACCGCAGCTTGCAGTTTTGAACACCAAAATTGGCAATGAGTTCAATAAAGCCAGCGTTGATGCCTTCCGTTATACATGGTTGCTAGGTGGTATCTTTATCCTAATAGGGGTGATACCCGCTTCATTCGCACGCCATATAAAAAATGCGAATCCTGAAGCAACTCCAACAGCGCATTCAGGGGCATAAATAAGGATCATTTAGACCAACAAATACGAATGTTCTAAAAAGGAATGGATAAAGTCGTTGCAAGGGGTGGGGGAATTTGGCATAATCTTTCCAATTTCTATGGTTTGCTTTAGAAAGAAAGGATTATGCCTTGCCTAACCTGCAATCCGAAGGTGCAAAGCCTGACCCTGCGCTCGAACCACTCCTTACTGACATCGAGACTTTCCTCCAAACCGCGCTCTGCTCATTTGCCCCTGAACCTGAGCGTAGCGAAAGAAGAGGACGCCCCGCCATCATACCCCATCTGTGCTTATGGTTTGGTTTGTTGGTGTGTGTCTTGCGGAGCTTTTCCCAACAATTATCTCTGTGGCGCATGCTGTATCTGGGTAAACTCTGGCATTATCCACCGCTTTCCTATCAGCGATGAAGCGGTGTACAAACGGCTAGAACGTGCCGATATTAAACCCTTGCAAGCCTTGTTTCAACATATTTCCCAGTTGTTGCAGCAACGTCTTGAAGTCTGGTCAACCTTGTGCGCTGGCACCTTTCGCCGCCCAAAGAACCAGCCCCAGACCGGTCTGCGGTTAATTAGCGATTAAGACGGGGTAAGATTCAGTCACTAATAACAAGTTATAACCTTAATTTCAATTAGGGTAATTTTGGTTTGTCTAAAAAAAAGATTGTTTAGTTTTGATACGACCCTCTTGACAAGTAAAAACATCGGTGACCCCTCATCGCAGCAATGTTTTTTTTTCCCATACTATTGCTATGTCCTTGTTTACCAGATTTCCACCTTTTTTACCCAGTTATTTACTTTCGCCGGATAGAATCAAAATACGATAAGGGGTAGAAGTAATGTTATTCAAGGAGTAAAGGCAATGATAAACAGAGAATCAGGCAAATATATTCAAAATTTGGTAGTATGCCTTAAAGAAGCAAGCGGGCAGGTAAAGGGCGATAGGGAGTTAACCGCCAAGTGGGAAGAAGCAGTTAACGAAGCGCAAATGTATCTCAGCCAAACCCAATGCAGCGGTTGCAGCCGTACCCTCGATGAGTGCATCGCGATACCATGCCCTGAGCGTGAAGCAGTCGCCGCAGATTAAATTTCCGATATAAACTAATAAAGCCCTACCATCTGCGGTAGGGACTTTACAGTGTTTCTACAGAGTTTATAGAAACTTGGTAAAGGGAGACGGCCATGCTCGTCAGCCCTTTTTCTTTGATTGGAATCAGTCTATCTTCAAATAATTTTACTGTAGATGATTATATAATACTGCGATATTTATCATATTACCATTTGAAAAAGGATTAATTTCAATTTGGTAATCAGTTGAACTAGTTTCTAGATCTTAAGGCTTAGTTCAGATGAAACGACTGTTAAACTCAAGCTTTAGGTCGGTAAGTACCTCTTCCAACTTCTCTTGGCTGATTAACCCTAGTGAGACAAACACCTGCCCAATCTTTTCTTTAATGCTGCAATTGGTCAGATACTTTTGGAATTTCAGAGCGGTAACAAGTTGTTCCTCGTTTATATATCTCTTTTTTATTAGGTAAGTACCTAAGCGCGGAAGAGCTTCTTTATCATTATCACTACCACTCGTCCATTTATTTAAAAGCGCTGAATTCTTAAGAATGACCTCAAGCTCTAGACAGCGAAAGTAAACTTTATTGTAAAATATCCTAGCAGTTTTATTTTCTGGGTTCTTCACCAGCAATTGCTTAAGATAATCTTTAGCATCAAAAGGGTTGGAAGCAAAGTAAGCTAGTCCGAACAAAGCAATTTCATTTTCAGGTTCTACCTCGTACACCTGTTCAAAACAAGCTCGCGCGCTTTCCTTGTCACCCATTCGCGCTTTGGCTAATCCATGTTTTAATAATGTGTTTATTGCTATTTTCGGGTCAACTGTGACTACTGTATACATATGCTGCCTTTCTTTCTTTATATTGAAAGGTTTGTTCTTCTGTATACAGAGTAACAACTTAATATTAAGTGATAATTGCAGCAGTATTGCAATAATATTACAACTCGGTCTAAAGTTGATGGTATAATCAAAAAAATTGTAGGCAGCTTAAGAGATAGTTACCAATGAATGTATATAAATTAGTACCTAAATTACTAGTTGGCATTATGCTTTCCATACTCTTAATAGCGTGTGGAGATAATTCCCCGACTATTCCTATAAACAAAACTACTCCTTCCGGCACGCCTGATGTAGCCGCGCAAGCTACAATTATTGCTGCCTTAGCCGCGACTGAGGCAGCCCAACCGACTGTGCCAATTGAGTTCTCCCAGTCAAATGAGGATGAGGTTGCGCCAACCCCTACTCCTGCCCCATCACCATCATTAAACGGGAAAATTCCGGCTTTTAGCAATATAGCTGCGCCGATTTCGACTCCTTCCAAAGCCATCAGTATCGGGCAATTTTCCGGTGTACCGGGTGGTATTACTGCCGCCGCTTTATCGTATGACCGTAAATGGTTGGCATTTTCGAGTCGCTACCAAATATGGCTAATGGAAGTGGCAAGCGGCAAATTCCAGATATATTATATAAACGCCTCTGACCCAGATGAGCGGGGCGCAGCTTCGCTGAGTTGGGCGGCAGACGGGCGTAAGCTTGTGGCAGGCGGGTTTCACGGCATCACCAATATGTGGCGTTGGGATAGTATTGACAATCGCTTGCGTCCGGGCGCAGCCAGATTAAGACCGGATGCCTCATCGGTTAACTTCGGAGAGCAAGTAGAAGTGAGCTTTTCCCCCGATGGTAAATATATCGCCGGATTAGGTAACGAAGGCACACTGGTTATCTGGGATAGCGAATATTACACTCAGTTGTATAGCTTTAACGCCGATTACGCCGGGTTCTTTGCTTGGTCGCCCGATGGCAAGCTAATTGCAGACGAGTATTTAAAAGTGCATCAATTGGCAAACGGGCTTAGTTATACTGCGGCTGGGGCGGTGCGAGTTACAAGCGAAAAACCGCAAGGCGTGGCATGGTCGGCGGATGGCAAAATGCTGGCTGTTACCGCTGAAGATTTCAAAATGGCGCGTTTTGAAGCCCCGACCCAAACCTCTTTGTCGGTTAGCAAATTACTGGGTAAAGCGCAATACGAAGATTCGCTAAGTATTCCGCGTGATCAATTAAAGCTAGGCAAGCGTGTTGCTTTCTCACCCGATTCAAAATGGCTTGCTACCGCCAATGTGCCAGCATCGGGAAGAATCAGTTTATGGAACGCCATAACCGGGCAATTTTTATTCGAGATAAATACCGGCAACAAGCCGATAAATACGCTGTCATGGGGTAGTGCAGGGGTACTAATAGCAGGGGGAGATGATGGCACCTTGCGTTTCTGGCAAATAGCTTAGCATAAAAACGGACGTGAAATAGAAACCGGGTAACCTCTACGATATCATCAAAATTAGCAAAGAAGGAATTGCCAAAGGAGGGAATCGTATGAGTTTCTATGTGCTTGGTTTTCAGGACATCAACAAAACACACCTCATGGTTGTGGGTGGTAAAGGCGCGAACCTAGGGGAACTTTCCAAGATTGAAGGAATACACGTACCGGATGGCTTTTGTATTTCTACTGAAGCCTTTAAAAGAATCATTGGGGAAACCTCGTCAGTTAACGAATTACTCAATCAGTTATCGCTTCTAAAGGTGGAAGACCGAAATAAAATAGCTGAACTTAGCGGTGAGATTCGCAGAATCATCGAAGGGATAGCTATTCCTCAAGACCTTAATGAAGAAATCACTCACTACCTTTCTAGGTTTGATGAAAAAACTGCCTATGCGGTACGCTCCAGCGCCACCGCAGAAGATTTACCCCATGCCTCTTTTGCTGGTCAACAAGACACCTATTTAAATATCATCGGAAAAGAAGCAATCTTGCAGCATATCAGCAAATGTTGGGCTTCCCTATTTACCGAGCGTGCGGTAATCTACCGAATACAAAACAGCTTTGACCACCGTAAAGTTTATTTAGCCGTTATCGTTCAAAAGATGGTTTTCCCACAGGCTTCTGGGATTTTATTTACCGCTGATCCGATTACTTCTAACCGAAAGCTGCTATCAATCAATGCTAGTTTTGGACTTGGAGAAGCTATAGTCTCTGGTCTGGTTAATGCTGATAGCTATAAAGTACGCAACGGCAAGGTTATTGATAAGAAAATATCTACCAAGAAGCTGGCTATCTATGGACTAAAAGAGGGCGGAACAGAGACACAGCAGATCGCGCCTGAGCAGCAAAAGACTCAAACCCTTACTGACGCACAAATTTTACAGCTAGCACGCATAGGCAGACAAATCGAAGAACATTTTGGTCGCCCACAAGATATCGAATGGTGTTTGGTGGATGATACATTTTATATTGTCCAGAGCCGACCAATCACTACGTTATTCCCCATTCCTGAAGCGAATGATCAAGAAAATCACGTCTATATATCGGTTGGTCACCAACAAATGATGACCGACCCCATCAGACCATTGGGATTATCTTTATGGCAGTTAACCGCTGCCCGACCCATGTTTAAAGCTGGCGGAAGGTTATTTGTTGATATTACACAGCAGTTGGCTTCGTCTGACGGGCGAAACTTTTTGGTAAATGTGCTGGGAAAGTCCGATCCGCTCTTTAAAGATGCACTTATGACCATAATAGCGCGAGAAGATTTTATCAAATTGTCACCAGATGATAATAAAGTACCGAGTCCCAGTAAAAGCAATAAAGCTAGGTCGTCTTGGGGTTTTCAAGCGCGAATCGAAAACGATCCGACAATCGTTTCTGATTTGATCAAGCGTAACCAAACATCAATAGAACAGTTAAAACAAACCATCCAAACGAAAGCAGGAGCGGATTTATTTGATTTTATCCTAGAAGATATCCCGCAATTAAAGAAGATATTATTTGACCCACAAAGTTCGGGGGTGTTTATGACTGCTATGGAAGCTTCAGCCTGGATCAATGAAAAAATGAACCAGTGGTTAGGTGAAAAAAACGTAGCAGATACGCTTTCTCAAGCTGTACCAAACAATATTACTTCGGAAATGGGGCTGGCGTTATTGGATGTCGCCGATGTGATTCGTCCTTATCCAGAAGTAATTGATTATTTACAACATGTAAAAGCTTCTAACTTTTTGGATGAACTGGTTAAGTTTGATGGTGGAAAAGAAGCCCAAGACGCTATCTATGCTTATCTCAGCAAATACGGCATGCGCTGTGCCGGAGAAATCGATATTACGAGAACTCGTTGGAGCGAAAAACCAAGTACACTTGTCCCACTTATTCTTAATAACATTAAAAACTTTGAGCCAAATGCCAGCAATCGGAAATTTGAGCAAGGGCGGCAGGAAGCTTTGAAAAAAGAACAAGAGTTATTAGCCCGATTGCAACAAGTACCGAATGGTAAACGAAAAGCCAGAGAGACAAAACGAGTTATTAGCCTAATCAGGAATTTCATCGGTTATCGTGAATATCCAAAATACGGCATGGTTAATCGCTATTTCGTTTATAAGCAGGCTTTACTGAAACAAGCCGAACAACTCGTACAAGCCAAAGTTATACATGAAAAAGAAGATATCTACTATCTCACTTTTGAAGAACTTCATGAGGTGGTACGCACAAATAAACTGGATTACCAGATCATCAGCCAGCGAAAAGACGAGTACAAGTTATATGAAAAACTAACTCCCCCCCGTGTTATCACATCTGATGGTGAAATCATTGTGGGTGAATACAAACGAGAAAATCTGCCAGCCGACGCACTTGTAGGTCTGCCTGTTTCTTCAGGAGTTATAGAGGGACGCGCACGTGTCATCTTAAACATGGAAGATGCTGACATGGAAGATGGCGATATATTAGTCACCTCCTTTACTGACCCTAGCTGGACACCCTTGTTTGTATCCATAAAAGGACTAGTCACCGAAGTGGGGGGACTGATGACCCATGGAGCAGTTATCGCGCGTGAATATGGCTTACCGGCAGTTGTCGGAGTAGAAAATGCTACCAAACTGATAAAAGATGGGCAACGAATTCGCGTGCATGGCACAGAAGGGTATATCGAAATATTATAATTGCTGAATACGTGCAAATATAATTAGTAGCGCCGCTTCAGTTGAGAAATAAATCCGTAAATAGTTTTCAGGTAAGGGGCATAAGCCCCTTGTCTGTAATCCCTGTGTTATACCCGCTAATTTTTTATGGATGGAGAATATAAATCTGTGTTAGTGATGATGTCAAAGCTGTTATCCTTGCTATAGTCTTTGCCCAACACTATCACTACATCCGGTCCGGTGTAACCCTTATAAGGAATGTCTCTTTGCGTTATCGGTACAGTCGGAAAGACATTGCGCAAGGCTTTCAAACTGGCAGCGCCTTTTCCGTTTGTATAATCCACAATCTGCGTAAAGAGTTGGGAAGTAGCCCATTGTGGTTCCAAAACGGTAAGACCTTGCTCCTTTAATAGGGTTGAAGCAGTAACGCCCGGTTTGGATAAACCGGTAGCATTTTGCACCTGTAAGGTCAGATTTTCACGTTTAAGCTCAGGATATAGCAGTGCATTACGAATCCACTCCTGAATCGCCTTGTAATTCCCTTCACCTTCAATCGGCTCTAGGTAATAAATACTTGGGTCTGAATTCGAGTCGGTCAAGTAATTCGTATTGCTCAGAACCATCGGTACAAAATACACCCCGCTGGTCAGGCTAGAGCCTTCCGAAGAACGGAAATAACTTGCCAGCGCAGTAACCCGATCAAAACTAAGGCTGGTGCGTACTTTCCCCTGCAAAGCATCCATAATCGGCAAGGCTTTGAGCAAAATATCCGGTTTTGTAACTTTATCCTTTACAGCCTGAATAACATTCATCTGCCGTTTGCTACGTCCAAAATCGTTGCCATCCTGCAAAGAGTGACGGCTACGCGAATACTCAATCGCGCGTTCACCGTTCAAGGTTTGCCAACCAGCATCAAAGTGGATATGCATATAACCGGGGTCAATGCTTGGGTCATCATTGCGAGGATATTCGTAATCATCGAAGGTCTTTTCAACATTTAGATAAACACCACCGATAGCATTTATAAATTGCCTGAAACCGTCAAAACTCACTACTGCCCAGTAGTCAACCGGCACACCCGTAATATTTTCAATAATATCTTTGGTGAGAATAGAGGCAGCATCCACCCGTGAATTAAAGTTCTCAGAATTATAACGATAGCGGCTGGAAAGCCCTTTGGTATCGTTATTTTCCATAATATAGGAAAAAGCTGAGTTAACTTTGCCCCAATAGCCCGTTTTTGTGCCGCCATAGGGTACGAAAACCCACAAATCACGCGGAATACTGACCATTGTGACGGCTTTTTTCGCCGGGTCAAAAATCACCTGAAGTATAGTATCGGTGAGATAGCCGCCATCGTGACCACCACCGCCATAGCCAAGTATCATAAGACTTACTTTTTCGCCCCGCCTTATTTTCTGTACAATAGGGTCAGCCGGTTCTGGAGTAGCAGTAGGCGGCAAGGTTGTTACTATTGAAACTGTCGCCGGAGCGGAAATAGGGGTTAAGGAAGTTGTTGTGCCGGATGTGAGATTTGAAGAAGTAGATGTGGTATTCAGTAGAGAAACTTCATCCCGACCACCAAAAGTATCATCCTTAAAACTGTTAAAACGAGTAAAGCCGTAAATACCGATACCCAATAACACAATTAGGAGAGAACCTGCTATCCATACCCAGATAGACAAACCTTTCTTGCGGGCACCATTCTTGTCTTGCAAGTTAGGATTTTTTTTCATTTTTTAAAAATCGCTCTTCATTCTGGCTATTAATTTGATAAATTTTAGCCTATAAAACTTGATCAACCATATTCTCGTTCTTCTTCCCACTACCACTATAGCCTCGTTACCAGTATGCAGTGTAAGCTATATCTTTAAAGCGACAATATTATTATAGTAGCATGAGATACACTTTATTGCATACAAATTTGGGAAATATTACTATAATTAAACCTATGGGTAACAAAAATAATTGGAGACTTATCAGAAGTGGGCATAACTCCGGCGCTTGGAATATGGCGTTGGATGAGGCTTTACTCGAAAACTACCTTGCACAACATCAGAATAATGAGAAACCGCTGCCGATTATCAGGTTTTATAGCTGGCAACCGGCTTGTCTCTCGCTAGGCTATGCGCAACGTGCCGAGCGTGAGGTGGATTTTGACGGTTGCAAAGCCCTCGCGCTTGATTGGGTCAGAAGACCAACAGGGGGACGCGCAATTCTACATGAAAGTAGTGAGCTAACCTATAGCGTAATCGCCGCCGGAGATGAACCGGGAATTGCAGGCGGAATCCTTGAATCATATCGCCGCATTAGCAATGCCCTATTGATAGGGTTAAAAAATTTGGGGATTGAAGCCAGCCTTGCCGGAAAAGAAAATGCTAAAGTAGTTGCCAATACCGCCGCTTGTTTTGACGCACCAAGCGCCTATGAGGTGACCTATCAGGGGCGAAAAGTAATCGGGAGCGCACAAGCTCGGCGCGGCGATAGCATGTTACAGCAAGGCACAATATTGGTTTCAGTTGATATGGAAAGGCTCTTTACCGCCTTGAAGCCGCCGCCTCGCTTGAATAGAACCGAGGCGATTGAGCAGGTTGGCGCACGATTGATCAGTATCAGTCAGATATTGGGAAGTGAAATTGCCTTTGAGGAAATTGAGAAGGCATTTATAAGCGGATTTGCGAAGGGGTTGGAAGTAAATCTGCTAGAAGATACAGTTACGTCATCTGAAAGTGAGCTTGCTACAAGGTTGGTAACTGAGAAATACAACAACCTGACTTGGAATATGACCCGTCAGCGACCATCTCCCATTTTTCATTAATCATACCTTTACTTAGCTAGCGTTGACGCTTCAACGACCTGATGTTAACATACTGTAAAGTATATATATTTACAAATTCGCCCACAAGAAAGTTATAATACCACTGCTATGGATAATTCAACCGAAAAGCGGCAATCACAAGTTGATTCTGAAATTGGAACTGAAGAGCGGAACCAAGTAAAAACCCCCTCCGTCTCAAAACAAAGTTCAGCCCCTGCACCGCGTATTTTACGCTATATAATGCTAGGCTTACTTGCGTTAAGTGTAGGCGCGGGTAGTATTTTTGCCTTTGTCCATCAGAACTCTGCTATTCCTTCAGCGACAGACATCGCCAATCAAAGTTGTACCGACCCAGTAGAAGAGAATCGTTTGAGGCAAGCGCTTCGCCAAAATTCAAATGATTTTGTCACCTTGATGGATTGGGGTACTTATAACCAAGATTGCAAAAAGGACTATCCCGCCGCAATATCGGCGTTTGAACTATCCGTAAATGTTGCTAATACTTCGCCCGACAAAGTTTCTGTTGATGATCGCCACGTAGCCTATGTCAGTCTCGGCACTGCCTATCTCCAAACGCAGCGACTAAAACAAGCTGAGCAAGCCTTTCGTACTGTCCTGAGTGAAGATCAAAATAACGTGTCGGCGTTGATATGGTTGGGTACAACCCTATATCTTAGCGACCCACCGCAGGCAGTGCCATATCTGGAAAAGGTATTAACCCTCTCGCCTAATACTGAGGCTTCCAAATTGGCGCAGACTATGATTGATGATATTAAACAGGGGAAGGTGCGTGTCAAGCCTACTCCAACTGCGACCAAATAGCAGCTTTACTTAGACTTTTTTGGTAGTACAAATATAAAAGGTGAATTATGACCAGCGAACGTTTAAGCCGAGTACGTGAGTACCTGTCACAAAATAATGGCAACCTTGAGGCTGTCTTTGTAACCAAACCGGAAAATCGGGCATATTTGAGCGGCTTTACCGGCAGCTACGGTTTTTTGCTAATTACTGCTACAGAAGCAGTTTTGTTTACTGACGGACGCTATACCGAACAGGCAACCGCGCAGGCGCAAGGCTGGAACGTAATCCGCATTCAACGCCCTTACGAAGAAAATGTCGCGGCTGAAATCAAGCGCATAGGCATCGAACGTATGGGGTTTGAAGCAGAGCAGCTTACCTTTGCAGAATATAAAAGCTGGACTGAAAAATTACCCGGCATTAATTGGATACCCACTAGCGGAGATATTTCCAAATTGCGGCGTTGCAAAGACCCGCAAGAGGTGGCGTTAATTAAAAAAGCGGTAGCGATTGCCGATGACGCTTTTGAGCATATTCTAGGCTTTATCAAGCCGGGAATCACCGAGCGTGATGTGGCTATCGAACTGGAATTTACAATGCGCCGTTTGGGAGCAGAGCGCAACGCCTTTGACACTATCGTGGCAAGTGGTTGGCGCAGCGCCTTACCGCATGGTCGTGCCAGCGAGAAGGTAATACAGCAGGGCGAATTTGTCACCATTGATTTTGGAGCGCATTTTGAGGGCTATAATTCAGATATTACCCGCACTATCTTTGTAGGTGAACCAGACTCGCGCCAACGTGAAATTTATCAGTTGGTACTTGCGGCACAATTGGCGGGAGTAGAAGCGGTAAAACCGGGCGCAATCTGCAAAGAAGTGGATGCTGTTTCTCGCCAAATATTGGAGAAAGCCGGGGAACTGGATTATTTCTTGCACAGCCTTGGGCATAGCCTCGGACGAGAAGTACATGAAGCCCCCTTCCTATCCACGCTAGATACTACCCCCCTCGAACCGGGAATGGTGGTGACAGTAGAACCCGGTTTGTATTATAGTAATTGGGGTGGCGTAAGAATAGAAGATGATTTGCTGGTTACAGCAGCGGGCGCAGAAGTATTGCCGCGCTCTCCCAAAGAATTAATTTGCCTGTAGCCAACTTAAACCACTGCGGTAAGGGTTTTAAATGATTGTTCATAAAGATACTAAAGAGAAGCTGCTGGTAAATCGGCTTTCAATTATTGCCAGTATTTTTTCAGTATTGCTTTTACGCATTGCCAGCCGTACAAGTTTCGTAGTGCTTGGCTTTTACCTCGGTAAGAACTTTGAATCTGCTGCTTTGGTAGTAATCGTAATCGAAGCTTTCTACGTAAGTGAACTATTGCTTGCCCCTATCGTGGGTGCACTTTCTGATCGCCATGGGCGCAAACCCTACATGCTATATGCCCCGATAGTTGGGGCGTTGGCGGCGCTATTGATGGCAATTGCCTCATTCTTATTCCCTCGTCCTAACGCCGAGCAATTCAATTTGGAGTTGATAACCTTGCTATTGCTGATAATGGCAGGACGCTTGCTAGAAGGCGCGGCAACCGCCCTTAATACCCCCGCTAACCTCGGATACCTAACGGATGCCACTATTGGCGCGGACAAATTGCGCGCCCGTGTTATGACTGGGTTTGAAATCGCTACGGTGGGTGGTCTTGCGCTGGCAATTCCTTTCGGTGGGCAGGTTAGCCACTTTTTAGGGACAGCCGGATTTTTTGTAGTGATTGGGCTACAGGCGCTTTGTTTCCTGACTATATTCTTCTTTATGCAAGAAAGCCTATCACGGGAAGAACAAAGTAGTAATCATGGCTCTCTATTTGCAAGCCTCGATGTTATCCGCGAAAAGCAAGTTTTTACTTTTATGCCGGCGTGGCTTTCGGTAAATATGATGGTAGGCGCGTGGATTAGCCTGATAACTATTATGCTGGCATACCCAACCCCGAATGCTAATCGCGCTTTTGAACCCGCTTCTTTCCCGCAAAGTTCGCCTAGAGTAATACATTTTATTGGCAGCGTTATACATAATTATAATTTCCTGCTTGCCGGACAGGATGCGGATAAACGCCATCCCGATCAACTCCTGTACGGAGGGTTTGGACAAAGCGAAGCCACCGCGTTGGTTGGCGTTTTTGGTTTGTTTTTCCTGATTGGCATGGGTTTATGGACTTTCGTATTACCACGCTTTAGGCGCACCACCGTAATGTTAATCGGCTTGAGCGGGCTGTTAGTCGCAATTATAGCTTTCTGCATTATAAATAGCGCGGCTGATAATCCTGCAACTCTCTCAAGCAATGGCAAGACGCTGGTATTTAGCATGATTCCGATAGCCTTGCTAGGAATAATGGTGTTGAGCGGCTTCACGCCCTCCTCTTTGACTCACTTGGGCGCAATATCCGAAACAATGCCCGGTAAACGTGGCGCAGTAATGGGCTTATATTCGGTTTTACTGGGTATCGGGCAGTTGTTAGGAACTTTGCTAGGCAGTATTTTTGTTGATGCTGGCGGTTTCTATGGATTGATGCTCTACTCCGCAATTCTTGGCTTTATCTCGCTGTGGAGTGTCCTCTACATGCGCTCGCATAAACACGATCTGATTAAAACCGGGATGCATTAATATGCCAGAAGTTTTTTCTATCTCATTTGAGAATAAAGCAACTGCATTAGCTATTCACGCCACCCATTTAGATAATTTAAAAGAATATTTGCGCCAGCTTGGCTTGAACTCACCCGCCCCTGTTATTGTTCTGGTAGGTGGGGCAGGCAAGATGGAGTCTGAACAATACGAAATCCAAAAGCGTTTCTTTGCAGAGGTGCTAGTGGAATTGGCAGAGCAAGTAGGGGCAATAGTAATTGATGGCGCTACAGATGCAGGCGTAATACGCTTAATGGGCAACGCCAGAGCAGCGCGAAACGCCTCTTTCCCGTTGCTAGGCGTAGTCCCTGAAAAACTCGTTTATATTCCCGGCACAATCCGTCCCGAAAATACTACAGACCTTGAGCAAAATCACACTCATTTTTTGCTGATTCCCGGTTCAAACTGGGGTGACGAAATACCTTGGATGTCACAAGCTGCTTCATTAATTTCTGCAACCTTGCCAAGCCTTACAATCTTGATTAATGGCGGAGAGGTGGCATATCGGGATGTAGCGCAAAGTGTGGAAGCCGGACGGAAAGTGGCAGTAGTACAAGGCAGCGGGCGAACTGCCGATGTGCTAGGTAAAACAATTGAGGGGGAGCAATTAGAAGAAAGAGCAACAAAATTAGTTCAGAGTGGCTTGCTATTTAAGGTGAATCTATACGACAATAGTAGTGTAGTTCTCCAGCAATTATTAAGTCACTATAATCAGGAGCAATAAGATGGCAGAAAAAAACGCAAGAAATTCACGGTCAAGCGCTGAGAAACTCCTGGAACTTATTGAACAATTAGAACTGACTCCCTTGCAAAAAAACATTTTGCGAGATCGGTGGCTTGACCAAGTTAATTACATGAGCCGGGAAGCGCGAAGTACTAAGAAGCGTTATACCAATTTCAGAATTTTCATCATAATCGGGAGCGCGATTGTTGCCACACTGGTCAGCTTGAATACACAGGCAAGCGTATTTCCAGAGTGGGCTAAATATGCGCTCACCATTGTCACCGTTGTAATCAGCTTAATGGTGACAATTGCCAGCGGCATCGACCAGTTCTTCAAATTTGGTGATACGTGGCGGCATAATCGTCGTTTTTCCGAATTGCTCAAAATCGAGGGTTGGGAATTCGTTAACCTTATCGGGCCCTATTCAAAATTTACTACGCACAACCTTGCTTTTGCAAAATTCTCTGAGAATGTGGAAACAATCTTGCGCGCAGATGTGGATGAATTTATGAAGCAAAGTTCAACCGATAAGAGCGAACCGGCTTCAGCAGCTACAGATGATCAGACAGATCAGCCCACACCGATAATTGCGCAACCACCGCTACCAAAACCTGTGCCGATTCCTCTTCCGGGAGCACAAAATGTAGTAGCGCCTAAAGTTATCCCGCCTGTAGTTACCCCTGCGGCGGCAAGCCCAACACCTCCAAAGCCCATTCCTGCGCCCCAACCTACCACTACCACGCCGCAAACGCCGCGTGTTATACCACCGGTAAATAACCCCGATGGGAAATAAATAGCAAACGAACGGCAGCTAACTAACTGCCGTTTTTAATTTTCTTGGGATTTTGCTTATTCCATAGGTTGAGTAAGGTTTACTTTTTTGAAAAAGCTGCACAAATTCATTTTGCCAAACAACTTCGGAAGGGTTAAAACTGTAAGTCTGTGGTGAATCCCAACGATAGATAAAAGCATAATCGTATGTAGTATTAGAAGTTGCTTGTTCTACTTGGTGTAAATCACTATAAATACTGCGGTAGGGCGTATAAAATTTCACTCCCGGTGGAGTACCTAATAAACCCGGAAGCGCATGCATATAGAGACTTTTAGCCTTTCGGGCTTCTGCCAAAAGTACTTTGGAGCCTCGCGGCAATAGCTTTGCTGGCTCATTGAAACGCCCACTCCGTTTCAAGCGCACCAACATTTGATCGTTGAAATCTTTAACCACTTCTAGCCTACCGTTTGGCGCGTAAAAAGCAGGCAAGGCTTTTTTTGCTGCGTCAGTTAGTACAGCTTTATGGATTATCGCAAATTTAACGCCCAAACCCTCCAGCATATCAATACTACTATCCGCCGGAAAATCGCTTAATTCATTTAGCATACGACTATAGCCCGGCGGTAAAATATTGGCGCTACCGTTAAGTAAGGGGCGTTTAAGCCCTAGTCCATAAACGAGGTAAGCAGGGCGTGTATTGATGGAATTAGAACCGCTCAAGGGAAGGTCAACCATCAAAGTATCAAGCGGGACAATAGAATTTGCTTCAGGGGTATTCACAAACCATTTATAAAGTTCAGGCGCATTTTCATTTAAGCCAATCGGGGTAGGAGGATTGGAAAAGGGCCAACCGGGTGCAATAAAATCTGTTGTCACCAGCGATATAGTGATAAGCGCTACTAAAATTGGGGCATATGACAGGCTTGACGCTTTCTTACGGTTCCACCTGAAACATTGTAAAGCGGCTACGCCATACCCGGCGCACATTGCCAGCCCTAACATAAGTAATTGGGCGAACCGGAAAGGCACGCGCAATGAATCAAAGCCCGGCACTAGCTGATATAACCATTGGTAAGGTAATGGAATATCAGTAGGGCTTTGCCCAAAATTATCAAGATTCAAAGCAGGCCCAAATGACAGGAGTAAACCAGCCAGCGCGACTAGAGCAAAAACCCAACGCCCTACGCCTAGCCTTCTTCCAAAAGCCAACCCAATAGCTGCCAGCAGCAATACCGACAAGCCCGGATACATTGCACGTTCGGGGCTTGTTTTAAGTTTAAAAATGCCGCGTTGAATAGGCTGATATTGCCAGCTTTGCGGGTTCGTCTGTAAAAAACTAGGGGGTGCGGCACTCCAATAACGCGCTTCCACCAAACTGCGCTTGAAATCATATTTCTGCTGATTTTCCAAAAATGGTAGCACAAAAGGCAACACAGCCACCAGAATAATAACAGCGACTCCCGCTAGTGATAGCAACTGAACCGCCAGTTTCCTATATTCAGGCGCGGTTTTTTTAGAATGTCTGCGAATTATCTTTGCCAGTAAATATCCAACAAGACCGCTCTTAAAGCCAAAGTGATACAGCAGATAGATACTGAACAGTATCGCTGCAAAAAAAGCCAGATAACCTGCCACTAGGATTTGAAGCCAGAAAAAGAAGGCAAACAAGCCAAGATTGAGAAAAGCTTGTCGGCTAAGCGGGGGTTTTTCAAAATAAAGCAGCAAGAAGTAAAGCGCAAACATCATCCACTCTTGCGAGGTTATGCCGACATGACCATAATGCGACATGTGCCATGGCGAGAAAGCATAAACCAACCCTGCCACCAGTCCGGCAGTTTTGCTTCCGGTTAGCTTTACTGCCACCAACCACATTGAAAAGCCGCTCAAAACGTAAGCCGCCAAAATTAAAAGGTTAAATGCCAGCACCGGATTATTGGTTAACCAGACGAGAGGGGCGGCTAGTAACGCATTTCCGGTCAATAATTCGTCTAAAGCAATAGCATTAGGCACCGGATACAGCGCATTAGTTTGATATAAATCTAGGGGATTATGCAAAAGATTGTTGGCAATAGTACCGATTCGATAGGTCGAGTCTGCTGGATCACCGAGATCAAAAAGAGTATTGGTAAGATTAACAGGCAAGGGCCACAACTGAATGCAAGAAGCAACTAGAAAAAAACAAAGGGAAAGCCAGTTCGAGTATCTATTAATAAAAAGCTGCAACTTAGTCTTGTTCGACTTAGGCTCAAGCTTACGACTCAGCCCAACCGCTTCCGGTTGTTCTTCTCCATTTTCTTCCAAGCTTGCTCCATACCCTTTCTATAGCGTTTGCTGTGATTCTATATTGCGCTAATTAAACAACAATACTCTTGAATTAGAAGAAAAATGACTTTTGTGTTTAGCAAATTATACCAGACCATCCCCATATTGATAAAATCGGTAAAATTCAGAAGTAATGAAGTAATAGACAATTTGGAAGAATATTTGTATAGTTGATTACTTTCTAGTTGCAAGTTTGGAAAGGGGGTGCATCGCGATGCGCCCACGTTTGCTGGCTAATTACAGATTTAATTGTTAACCTTCTTGAGCAAATTGCCTAAAAGTGAAAATTATATATTTGTAAAAAGGAGTCCTTCTAATTATGAGTAACCTTCGTGGAGCTTTCCAAAAAGGATATTCCGATATAACACCCATTCAGGCGGAACAACGCATAAAAGAGACCAACCCTTTGGTAGTGGATGTAAGAGAACCCAATGAATATGCGGCGGGGCATATCAAGGATAGCGTATTAATCCCGCTCGGTCAGGTAGGTATGCGCATTGATGAACTTGGACCAAAAGAAGGGGAAATTATACTCGTTTGTCATAGCGGTGGTCGCAGTAGTTATGCCGCCAACATGTTGGCGGCGCAAGGTTTTACCAATCTATCGAATATTATCGGTGGTACTATGGCATGGGCACGAGAAGGGCTACCACTTTATAAATAGAATTGTTGCATGAGTTGAAAGCAGGTTCTAAATGGGCGCATTACCACCGCTATATGCAAAATGGCTCAGCGAAATAATACCCGATGAAATAAAGGGTGAAAAACATGCCACCTGTGATAATTGTGCAATGTGTTCGGGCAGTAACGCCGAAGCTAAAAAAACAATCGGCTTCTACAACCCTCTAACCAAATGCTGCACCTATTTACCCGAATTACCCAATTTTCTGGTTGGGCGAATCTTGCTCGACTCCGATCCGGCAGCCGCTTTTGGCAAGCAAGGGGTAGAAGCCCGCATCGAAGCAAAAGAAGCCATAACCCCGTTTGGGGTAGGCAAAACCGATAAATTCACAAAACAATATAAGGATAACCCCAAAGAGTTTGGGCAGAACCTTGAACTGCGCTGTCCTCATTATATCGAGGAGGGCGGGTTATGTGGGATATGGCGCAACCGGAACTCGGTGTGTATGACTTGGTTTTGCAAAAATGAACGTGGGCAGGTATCGCGTGAGTTCTGGAAAGTTATGCACGAGTTCTTGAACGTACTCGAAATAGCTCTTACCCACTGGTGCGTATTACAGCTTGACCCCGGTACGGATTCACTGGCTTACCTTTTCCCTCTTTCCTATGACAGTTTTTTTCCGCCCAAAAGCACCCTCGAACCGGAAGTGTACCAACAAGCATGGGGCAAATGGCTAGGGCGGGAAAAAGAATTTTATATTGAATGTGCGCAACTGGTGGAAAAGCTGAGTTGGCAACAAATAGCAGAAGCCGGTGGAGTAAAGCTGGAAGCTTATCGCCGCTTGTTGGAAGCTGCCAATCAAAAACGTAACACTAAAACCTTACCACCCGCCCTTTACAAAGGAAGATTCAACGTAGTACTGCAGGTAGAAACCTCTGTTATGGTTAGCGGCTATAGCCCCCTCGACCCGATTAATATGCCCGTTGCGCTACACGATACGCTAGATTATTTTGACGGCAAAGCGGTGGAAAAAACACTAGAACAAATCAGGCAAGAAAAAAATCTCAAGCTCAGTGAGGGGCTAGTGCAAAAATTAGTGGACTTCGGGATTCTCGCAGAGAAAAAGCCAGAGAAGGATACTCCTTATAACTCCTCTTTCGGAGAGCTTTAAGCCGAAACTATGAATAAAACGTGCAACTAACCGCTAAGCTTATATTAAAATACTTCACGTATTATTGACAATTACTCCTTTTCTGGTATAATGCATGTGAAGTGATTGTTACGGTTAACACAAATGAACCTTGCAAGCACTCAACATAGTATATATAGTAAGAGTTTGTTTGATATGGAGGCTGTCTCTAAATTTTCTTCCAATGAAGTTGAAGTTAAAATTTATTACCTTTCCGGTAAAGACTCAAACAGGCTCTTGCAAAGGAAAGGAAGTAACTATGTTAACGGTAAACGAAATTGATTCAATAACTCACAGGGAAAACCTGGCTGGAGAAGTTCGGCGCTTATTGTTTGAAGAATTGCGCAAAGCAACAGCACAAAATGATTGGCAAAGAATAGCCACTATCATCTACTACCTCAAGGGTAGCAGCAAATAACGCCTAGTAATACTGGAAACCGGATTCAATGATCAGACCGGAAGCCAGCCACAAAACTGAATAGCGAACTGTAATGAGGCAGAACCGCTTTAACCGGCTTTTTCTGCCGGAGCGAGCGGTTCTGTCCCCCTAAAACCCCTAACTTTTCAAAACCATTTAGCTACCTAACCCGGCGATAAAACGTAAACCGGACATACCCGGCATATAAAAATACCCTCCCGCTCGGACGGTTACAAAACGTGGCAGATTTTCAATCTGTGTACGTAAGGGCTTGCGCTGAATGGTCATAGTCGAACTTACCCCTTCTTCGTTGCTACCGAGAAGCGGGTCTTTATTATCGTAAAGCCCGTCGAATTTGGGGTCATTCACCCACGTTTGCTGGATAAATTCAAACTGACGTTTGATGTCGGTATTTATCGCGATAAATGCTATGCCACGCGGTTGCTCGGTATCGGCTACAAATTTATCGGCTGAATTTTGGCGCTTTATCCGGTTGAGATATTCCACCACATCTTCAGGATATTCAGGACCATAAACTCTCCCCCGCCTGATGATTCGATGTCGCCGCACCGCCGTAGTTGACTCATCTGTACCGGGCATCAACGAGTCGCGTGGGTTTGTGCGCCGAATGTGCGAACCAACCGGGCAACCATAGCCCGCCTTATCGTCATTGGCAACAAATTTAAAAGTGTTATTCCGTTTCGGGTCGGCGGCAAGCGCAGGATTATCATGCTCAGGGCTTAAGGTTAGCGGCGCACCGCTTCGCCAACGTCCTACAAACTTTGCGGCAATATAATCTGCCATTTTAGAATCATTAGCGGCGGCAGCATAAACAAAATTCCAGAAAGTAGTTATATCCTGCTCTAGCTTGCGATAAACCAAATATGTGCCGTTGCGTGATAATTTTGGTTCACTTGAAACAGGCGGCAGGTAATTGTATTCATTGTAATATCCTTGAATAAACTCTCCGGTGGCTATGGTTTCAGCCCCCGCGCCCATTTCTTCATCTTTCGTATTTAGCCCTGCCAAGCCCGGTTGTGAAAGCCCATCCTTAAAACCGAACGGCTCACGTCCATGTGCCGGACGATAGCTGTATTCCTCCGCAAGCTGAGTCAGCCCGAAACGCTCCCAGTTAGCGCGCTGCCTTTGCACCAACTCCTTCAAAGCAGGCTGATCGGCGGCGAATAGCAGCAACATAAAGTGGATGGGCTTGTTCTTGACACCCCCAAATTCCCAGTTAGCCGGGTCGCTTGGGCCGGTGTCGCCCAGACGACGCGAACGAGCAGGCAATTGAGCGGGATTACCGGGAGTCGGGGGCGCGATTCCCTCCCGAAACTCGGTCAAAAACCCTTCCGCTTGAATATTTAGCAAATCAAGCGCGGGAGCAGTGAAGGCGATATTCAAAACCGTCTCAGGTTTGATTAGAGTTCCATCCGCCCTACTAGACCAACGCGCCGCCGATAGTACCTGTGGCACAATTTCCTGCAACCAACTACGCGCCGAGGTAGATTCAGCCATTTGCAAAAAAACGTAACAGGAAACAGGCAAATGCTTATAAGGACTCAACACGAAGCCCTGTATATACTCAAATTCAAGATTAGAAGCGGCTACCATATAGTTTCCTCGTTTATAAACGGCTAGTTAGTTCGTTAAAAGCATCGCTGCTTTTTGCGCCACCAAACAAATTGTCTATCGCTAGGTCATTCAAGATATTCCTAACCGAGTCATTACGATAGGCAGTATAAAATACTGCGGCTGGAACCTGATGATCTATAATTACCTTCTTGAAAGTCTGCAAATCTTTTGCGCCATATTTAGGGTAATTCACGCTAGGGTCGCTATTGCCCCAAATCGAGTTCATTCCGAAAGCAGCCTTATCTACAAAGTCGCCGATATATTGTTCCCAGTTACCGTCGTAATTGCTTTCAAACAGTAGCGTCTTACCATTATCAATGATAATCCAGCGGGCGAAATGGATAGTGCTGATTCCCCCAAGCTCACCCTTATTAAATAAATACCGCGCAGCCATGTTTACTATCCACAGCATAATTTTTAAGGCGCGTAATTGCTTCGGGTCAATCGCCGAAATGGTGGTCATTTCGTTTTGCACCGACTCTAGATAATCGGTTTGCGCTATGCGGGTATCAACTTCAGGGCTTGGTTCTTGAAGCGGTGGAAGCGTTTCGGGAAATAGCCTTATCCCTACGATTTTTCCAAGAACAAAATCGAGAAGTTTTTTCAGCACGTTTCCCAGAAAATCGCGCAAAGGGGCAGTTATAATAGAAATTAGTTTGCCGCCGGTATTATCCCAAATTTTCGAAATAATATTGCCAAAAGCAGGTCCAGACGAAGGCTTGAACTCAGCTTTGATTCCGTCAAGCCCTTTCTGATTAGCCAGCCTTTCAAGAACTGCATGTCGTTCAATAGAATGCTGCACTTCCTGCACCGATTTTCCCGGATAGCCCTGATAGAAAGTATTAACCTGGCAAGAGTTTGCCCGAAGATAATCTTTGAACCGCGCCTTGAAAGCCGGGTCGGTCAAAGAAACGTTCGGGTAGCCCTCGCACGCGCTAAAAATAGCCTCAAGCGCTTTTCCGGCTTTATCCAGCAGCAAATCTATATATTCTTCCCACTCGCCATCATGATTGGCAGAAAAATAGAGGCGCGTTTCCAAATCACGAGTAGCTTTAATACCACCCCCGATAAGTACAAAACGGGCAAAATGGGTGGTAGTAATCTCAGGGAAACGAAGATAAGGATTGTTATTAATGTCGGCTTGGATAGTGTGCAAAATATCTTTAAGCTGAGCTTTTTGCTCAGGCTTGATATTCAGAATGACCGCCAGGGGATGTTGTTGCATCAGCTTTCTCCCTTGGGTAATACAAGTACAAAATTATTACAACCAGAATGGTAAATATTAGGTAAACATTAATTGCATTATATGTTAAGGTTTTTAGCTTAGCAATATGTACAAAGGAGAATTTATTACTAAAAAGGCTACATTATAGGTAGAATCGGCTAAGTGACTGGAGAAGTCTTTTAACCGATTCTACTGGTGCAAGAAGTCGAAAAATGATGAGCAAATTCGAGGTGTAAATCCTGTTAGGCTACCATAGCGCCCGTCATAATTGCCACCGCATCGGACATACTAAACTTGTGCGGTTCAATTACCGTGGCGCGTTTGCCGAGGCGTTGGATATGCACCCGGTCGGAAACTTCAAAAACGTGCGGCATGTTATGGCTGATTAAAATAACCGGCAAGCCTTTTTCCTTGACGCGCCGAATTAAGTCCAGCACCATGCCCGATTCCTTCACCCCTAGCGCAGCGGTAGGCTCATCCATGATAACTACGTGGCGCGCAAAAGCCGCGCTACGTGCCACCGCAACACCCTGTCGCTGACCGCCAGAGAGAGTCTCTACCGCCTGTCGCATCGAGCGTATTCCAATTTTGAGGTCTTTCATATGGTTGGTAGCTTCATCCACCATCCGCTTCTTATCAATCATCCGAAAAACCGAACCCAGAATACCGGGGCGGCGGAGTTCGCGACCTAGAAACAGGTTATCGGCAATATCCAGCGCAGGCGCAACCGCCAAATCTTGATACACCGTTTCTATTCCGGCACGCCGCGCATCTAACGGGCTGTGAAATGTTACCCGCTTACCGTCCAGGTACATTTCACCCTCATCTGGAATGAGCGCACCCGAAAGCGCCTTGATTAGAGTAGATTTACCCGCTCCGTTATCACCGATAACTGCCAGTATCTCACCCGGATACAGTTCAAAATCACAGCCATCCAAAGCAGTAACATGCCCATAGCGTTTAACCAGACCCTTAGCCTGAAGCACCGGGGTTTTAGAAGTGTCGGTCATTTTTGCCTCCTGCGTGCAAGTTGGTCAACTGCGACCGCCAGAATAACCAATACACCAGTAATCAATACTTGGTAGATAGCCAGAACACCCATCAATTGGAGACCGTTTCGGAAAATACCCACAATTAGCGCACCAACCAACGTGCCTATCACACTACCACGACCCCCGAATAGGCTTGTACCGCCCAACACCACTGCCGTAATGCTATCAAGGTTATCGGTTTGTCCTGCTTGCGGGTCACCCACTTCGGTACGTGCTACCAGCAACATTCCTGCTATACCATAAACCAAACCTGCCACACTATAAACAATTACCAGCAAACGGCGGGTATTGATACCAGTCAAGCGGGCTGCTTCCGCGTTGTTCCCCAAAGCATACACGTGTCGTCCCACAGCAGTTTGCCTCAGAATGAACCATGTCACTAGAAACAGCAAAACCATCAATACCGTACCATAGGTAATAGCGGTTTCCCCAATTTTGAAGGTATTACCAAAAAATATTAGGATATCCGGGAGGTTGGAAACGGTCTTTTCTCCAGAAAAGATATGGGTCATGGCAAATGCTATGTTCAGTGTACCGAGCGTTACAATAAACGGAGGCAACTGGAGACTAGTTACCAATGTACCGTTCAAGACACCGAACAGAGCGCAAACCGCCAGACCCGCCACGATTGCCACGATTGGCGGAAAACCAAAATCTACCGCAAAACGGGTCATAACTATCGTGCCAAAAGCCATTACCGCCCCGTTGGACAGGTCAATTCCGGCAGTTAGAATTACAATGGTCTGTCCGATTGCCAGCGTACCAACAACCATCACTTGCTGTACCACCAAAGAGAGGTTTGTTCCGGTTAAAAACCGGGGTGATTGTGTGGCAAAAAAGATACTGGCGATAATAAGGGCAAGCAGCGGACCGAGGGTGGAAACATTTAACGAACCGGCGAACATCTCACGCATACGAGTAGTAAAGCTTGGGTCAGCCCTTTCTTGCTCTTGGGTTGCCAAATTGCTCATCATTGAACCCCTTTGCTAATACGTGGTACGAACCTCGCCGAAGGTCTGGTTCGTACCACAAACTTACAACTTATCTATTAACCCCAGCAATTATCTTTGCCGAACTGAACATCCTTGGAGTCAATGCCTGTTACAGCCTTCCCGGCGATTAGAGTTACGCCGGTGTCAGTGTAACCGGACACCTTCTTGCCGTTCTTGGCATAGTCCACCACTGCATCTACACCCTGAACCGCCATCTTGAGCGGGTATTGCTGCGAGGTAGCGGCAATCTTCCCATCAACCACACCCTGTACGCCGGTGCAACCACCGTCAACCGATACAATTGTTACATCTTTATCCTTGCCCGCAGCTTTCAAAGCGGTATATGCGCCCAAAGCGGCAGGTTCGTTAATGGTGTAAACAAGGTTGATGCCGGGGTCTTTCTGGAGACAGGTTTCCATCGCGGTCTGACCCTTTGCCTGATCACCGGCGGTGTATTGAGCGCACACTATGGAAGCATCGCCTTCCTTGATTCCAAAGCCCTGAAGGAAGCCGTTATGGCGCAAATCACCTACGGTAATACCGGGGTTAAGGTCCATCATTGCAATCTTGGCAGCCTTAGTACCAAAAGCTGCTTTGGCATACTGCCCGATCAACACCCCGGCTTTCAAGTTGTCAGTAGCGAACAAAGCATCGGCGGCATCCTGCGGGTCAAGCGGGGTATCCAGCGTAATAACCAGCACGCCCGCCGCGCGAGCTTTCTGAACGGTGGGAACAATCGCTTTGGTATCGCTCGGCACTAACAAAATACCTTTAGCGCCCGCAGTAATCATATTCTCTATAGCAGTAACCTGACTGGCATTGTCGCCGTCAAACTTGCCAGCCGCAGTTAAGAGCTTGACACCTTTGGCATCGGCTTCCTTCTGCGCGCCTTCTCGCATTTTCACAAAGAAGGGGTTAGTTTCAGTCTTTGTAATAAGTCCAACTATTACCTGACCACCCGAAGCGCCGGCAGCGGTTGTAGCGCCTGCGGCAGTAGCCGCCCCTGCGGTAGTGGCAGCCGGAACAGGGGTAGCAGTATTATCGCCACAAGCAGCCAGAAAGATTTGTCCTACCAAAACAACCAAAACTAAAACGGGCCAACTCCGCCGAATCTTAGAGCGTCGGTTGGAACCGGATACCTTTCCTAACAACATTGTTATCCTCCTCATAATTCACTTGCGTATGCGTTAACTAAGAAGAACCGACTGTGAACACAGTGCGGTTAGAACACCAACTTTGGTTAATTCTCTACAAGGCAAGCTTTTGTAACGGAAATTCAACCCAAGGCTATAAAATCGTGGCAAAGCGAAATTTAAATTTTGTTTTTCTTCGAGGGTACAGAACTCTCCATATGTATGTGGTATGAGTATAAAACACACCCATAAAGAGGTCAATAATACAAAGATTTTGCTTGTTTGAGAATGTTATCGGTAACATTACAATATCACAACATTTTCTCGCTGTCAATACCTGATTCGTGCTTGATTTTTTTGAAAAGGTTGTTACACTTGTTTAGGATAGAATTATATTATGTTACGGTTATCAAATCTGATTCTGTGGGAAACTATATAAATATGGCAGTAACAATTCGCGAAGTAGCGGACCGTGCCGGTGTTTCTACAATGACCGTATCACGAGTCTTGAATGATAGTAACCGGGTGCAGCCTGAAACAAGGCAAAAAGTAGAGCGGGCTATCGCTGAGCTTGGCTATGTACCCAATGGGTTGGCGCGAGGATTATCCAGCCAAAAAACCGGAGTTGTGGCGCTAATCGTGCCGGATGTTGCCAATCCCTTCTTTACAAAGTTGGTGCGCGGCGCTGAAAATGTCGCTTGGCATAACGGCTTTCGGGCTATTTTGTGCAATACAGAAAATGACTTAAACCGGGAAAAAGCCTATCTTCAAGATATGACGGCGCAGCGCGTAGAAGGGTTAATTATCGCCCCCACTTCTGACCAGACCCGCCAACATCTCAAAGCGCTTGAGCAACACAATATTCCGGTAGTAATGGTTGACCGCTCGGTAGAAGGGCTGGAGTACGATTTGGTGGAAGGCGATAACCAAACCGGAGCGCGTCGCCTCGTTGAACATTTAATTAGTCTGGGACATCGCAATATTGCATTTATCAACGGACCTTTGAATATCTCCACCTCTCGCGATCGCTTGAAAGGCTATCGTCAAGCGTTGGAAGCCGCCCAATTAAGCTATAAATCAGAGTTGGTTATCCAGACTAAAGTAGATCAAAACGGGGGCTATCAAGCTGCCAAAAAAATCCTAAAACTCAAAGAACGACCGGATGCCATTTTTGCCGTTAATAATCTTGTGGCGGTGGGAGTGGTGCAGGCTGCCGAAGAAATAGGGCTGGCTATACCCAAAAACCTTGCGCTGGTTTGTTTTGACGATATTGAATATGCTTCGATAATCTGCCCTTTCCTAACCGTTATGGCGCAACCGGCTGAGTCGTTTGGTACAATTGCACTACAACTTTTGCTGGATCGAATCAGCGGACGCGCCATAGAGCAACGGCATGTTACGTTAGCGGCTGAACTGATAATTCGTGAATCTTGTGGCGCAAAGCTGGCTAAAAATCGCCGAAAAGAGCAACCCTAGTTAAAATCAAGCGCTACTTGGCGGCAAAGTTTCTAAGCTTGCGTTGTGCCAGCTTTTCTATAGTTTCAACGTTAAGTGTCCCTTCAACACCGTCATCAAAAGCGGAAACAAGCGCGGCAGTCGCTACTTGCCAAACACTCAACGGGTTATTCTGGCGCATGGTTTTACCGATTAGCGGCAACGAGCCAAAAGCCTTGAGCGCATTTCCCGCCAAAATAGTAGGAGCGCGACGTTCCCCATACACTAAACCGGGGCGCAAGATAGCCAACTGATAGCTATGCCCTTTTAATGCCGCTTCTGCTTTTCGCTTTGAATCATAAAAGGCTGGCAAAAGGGAGACTTGTGAATTTACCGACAGATAAATTACTTTTGCAACGCCCGCCTTTTCCGCTTCACGCGCTACTACCTCGGCAGTGCCGATATTAACGCGCTGATAGGTTGAATCTTTGCCGTTTTCGATGATAATTGAAACGCAATGTATTACCGCTTTACAGCCTTGAAGATTCTCAACCCAATCTTCGGGCTTGAGTACATCGGCTTTTACCCATTCCACCTTATCAGCCCAACCCTCTTTTAGTGAACCGCGCCCCTTACGTGCCACACCTACCACCTTATGCCCCATTAGAACCCCTAATCGGCAAATTTCCGAGCCTATAAAACCATTTGCGCCCGTTACCAGAATCTTTTCTTGCATTCCCCTATTCCTTTATTTTACGTTTGATAGTTATTTCGTAGCCCTATTTTACCCCTTATTCAGACAGTGAGCTATTTACAAGCGTTATCGCTTGAAATAATGTAATTACTCAGGTCGTTTGAACGAAAAAGGGTGCAGGGGAATCCCTGCCGGGGTCGCAAAGGGTGTCTCCTTGAACTCATCTCTCTTTTCCCCCTTGTGAGGGGGTGAGTAATTACGAAATAATATGCCTTCAAATCGGTTTGACACCGGGCAAAAAATGTCTGAAAATTTAACCGTATTCGGTTTTCCCGCCCGATAATTATAGCCCTCAAAAAGGATGTTGCGATGAACTATTCTTTCAAACTGAGCGATGAACAAAAGGCTATCCGCGAAGGCGTAAGAGATAGTTGCGCCCGTTATCCCGATACCTACTGGCGCGAGGTGGATGAGAGGCGTGGTTATCCTGAAGCCTTTGTAACGGAACTGACCAAAGCGGGTTGGCTGGCAGCTTTAATCCCTGAAGAATACGGTGGCGCAGGTTTGGGCATTACCGAAGCCAGTATAATCCTCGAAGAAATTAATCATTGCGGCGGTAATTCGGGCGCGTGTCATGCCCAAATGTATATCATGGGAACACTTTTGCGACACGGCAACCCCGAACAAAAACAGCGTTACTTACCGGGCATTGCCTCCGGCGATTTGCGCTTGCAAGCTTTCGGCGTAACCGAACCGGATGCCGGGTCGGAAACCACCCGTATCAGCACCACCGCCGTCCGCAAAGGTGACCGCTATATCATAAACGGTCAGAAAATCTGGACTTCGCGAGTGCAGCACTCCGACCTGATGCTGTTGTTGGCACGTACTACCCCTTACGACCAACTCAAGGATAAGACTAAGGGGCTTTCGGTATTTCTGGTAGATTTGCGAAAAGCTGGAGACGCGCTGGAAGTGCGCCCGATTTTGAACATGGTAAATCATGAAACCAATCAGGTCTTTATTAATAATCTGGAAGTCCCGGCAGAGAACCTAATCGGCGAAGAAGGCATGGGTTTTCGCTACATCATAGATGGCTGGAATGCCGAGCGTATTCTGATTGCAGCAGAATGTATCGGCGATGGACATTGGTTTATTGAACGTGCCGCCAAATATACCAGCGACCGAATTGTTTTTGGGAAGCCCATCGGGGCGAATCAGGGAGTGCAATTCCCATTAGCCCGAGCCTATGCGGCGGTTGAAGCCGCCGATTTGATGCGCTACAAAGCCGCCGCCCTTTTTGATAGCGGCGAAAAATGCGGCGCGGAGGCAAATATGGCTAAGTTGCTTGCCTCTGAAGCCTCGTGGGATGCCGCTAACGCCTGCCTCAACGCCCATGGGGGCTACGGCTTTGCCTGTGAATACGACATAGAGCGCAAATTCAGGGAAACCCGACTATATCAGGTAGCCCCGATAAATAATAATCTAGTGCTGGCGTACATCGGGCAGCACGTCTTGAATATGCCAAAAAGCTACTGAGCGAGGTGGAAACATGTCTCTAAAACCCGGTTGGGAAAGTCGCTGTTACGAAGATTTTGAAGTGGGGGATGTTTATATCCATCCTAGCGGGCGAACCATTACCTCTACCGATAATAGCTGGTTTACCTTGCTTACCCTAAACACTAACCCGCTGCATTTTGACCATGAATATGCCGCCGCCACTGAATTTAAACGTCCGCTGGTAAATAGCTGCTTCACCATTGCCTTGATTACCGGAATGAGCGTGACAGATGTAAGCCAAAATGCGATGGCGAATCTGGGTTGGGACGAGGTGCGCTTGCCAAACCCCGTCTTTGAAGGCGACACGCTCTATGCCCGCTCGGAAGTGCTGGAAAAGCGCGAATCACAATCACGCCCGAATGTGGGGCTGATTCGAATTAAAACCATAGGCTTCAATCAGCATGGTACAACTGTAATTGAATTCAAGCGGGCAATGCTGATTTACAAACGTGGGCATGTGCCTGAAACAGCCCGCCAAAGAGCGGCAAAGCAATTTGAACAAAAGAGTAGTGAAAGCAATAGTGAGGCATAACAATTCAGCCAGATAGAAAATAGACCTATGTAAGTGAAGGAATCCGAGCGGGGTTCTCAGGGGTGCAACCCCTGTGCGGGGTGGCAAGGGGTGTCCCCTTGAACCCCTCTCTCCTCTTCCCCCCTTGAGGGGGCTGGGGGGTGAATTGTTACAGTGAGACATAGAAAACGCCTGTTTTCTCTTTCAGAATATCATCAGGAGCTTTATATACGTGCTAAAATCATACAAACCTGAAACATTGCAATTAACTCAGGTTGATAAGGCGGCAACGCTGCTTGCCAAAGCTTTTTCCAACGACCCGGCAATGGCATACGCCGTTTCAGATGAAGCAAGCCGAGTTAGCCGTTTAATTCCTTTTTTCAAAGTGAGCTTGCTCTACGGGATGGTATGCGGAACAGTGCAAGCTACTCCCGATGTACAGGGAGTGGCAATCTGGTTTAGCCCTCATCCGAAAAAATTAGCCCTCGCAGATTCGTTAAAATCGGGCTTACTCGCGCAAGGCTTAAAGAGTGTATTCCGCCTTAAGATGCGTGAAATCCAGCGTTTCGTCACAATGGAAATCTATACACAGGAAATGCGCCGAAGGTTTGCACCTGAGCCTCACTGGTACTTGCAAATCCTCGGAATTGACCCCACCCTCCATGGTCGTGGGCATGCTCGCGCACTTCTCCAGCCAATGCTCGATAAAGCCACAAGTGAAGGGTACGCCTGTTATCTTGAAACAATGAAAGAAACCAACGTTGCAATATATCAAAAGTTAGGCTTTCGGCTTGCCGGGAAAGGGATTGTGCCAAAAGGCGGCCCGGATGTCTGGTTTATGGTGGCAGACGCATAGCGATTACTCCCCACTGGTAAGTTTGGGGGATTGAATTGGAAAGAGGAGATAATTAATGGGTAAGCCCGAAATTTTATGTTTGGGAGAGGCTTTGATTGATATGGTTCCTCCTGAATTGGGAACCAGCATTATAGAACGGGGTGAATTGCGGATAGCCGCGGGGGGCGCACCTGCCAACGTAGCGGTAGGGCTGGCACGATTGGGTAGCCCGGTGGGCTTTATCGGCAAGGTTGGGGCTGATTTCTTCGGGCAACATCTGAAAAATTTACTGGCTAAAAACGGAGTCGATGTAACCTTCTTGCTAAGCGAAAAACGCGCTAATACCTGCCTTGCTTTTGTAACTTGGAACGAGCGAAACGATGCCGAATATCTCTTTTATCGCAACCCTTCCGCCGACACTCTATTAGAACCGAGCGATATTGACTCAGAATATTTGACTAACGCCAAGGTTTTACAATTCGGCTCGCTTTTGCTGGCAACCGAACCTTCCGCCAGCGCCACTTATCACGCCCTAGAACTCGCCAGCAAAGCGGGGGTGCTGCTCTCTTATGATATAAATCTACGCTTATCGGTCTGGGCAGATGAAGCTACCGCCCGGAAAGCGGTAGTCCAGCCACTTGCATACGCCAACATCGTGAAGCTGAATCGCGCCGAGCTAACTTTCATTACGGGCGAAACCGATTTAGAAGCGGGGTGCAAGAAATTGTGGCGAGAGCAATTCAAGCTGGTAATAGTTACGCTGGATAAAGATGGCTGCTATTACCAAACCAAAACCGCGCAAGGCTACGTCCCGGCTTTTGTCGCCGAAGTGGTTGATACGGTGGGAACGGGAGACGGCTTTTTGGCGGGAATGCTGGATCAACTCTGGCGCGGCAATTTTAACTTTGAGGATGCCAAGCTGATAGAAAAAGCTTGTCGTCAGGCGGCAGCAGTAGGCTCAATCGTAGTGGGGCGTTCGGGCGGTATTCCGGCAATGCCCACCCGTCAGGAAGTAGATCAATATCTGGAGTCGCACCCGGCGAAATAAGGAAACCGGGAGCATCGCGATGCTCCCACCCGTCCCCCGAACCGCATCCGAACGAGGCGGTTTTAATTCGTAGGGGCGTATTTGAATACGCCCCATGGTCGTCAATTTAAAAAGAATGGGAAGTAGACAAAAGAAAGTACCTGTGGCAAAGATTTAATTGCAAAAAAAAACCTTAAGCCAAACACAGGTACTTTCATGGAAAAGCTTAAACAAATAGCGGGGAATTTGCAAGCCCTATTTAATGAAACAGCGCAACATCTGGCAGTGGAGACGGGTTTTCGACAACGCCGTTCAAAACTGGATGGCGCCACATTCGCCAAAGCGCTAATCGGAGGCTGGCTGTCCAATCCTGAGGCAAGTCGGAGTGAACTGGCACAAATAGCCAAGGTTAGCAAACAAGCGCTTGACCAGAGTTTTACAAGCCAAGCGGCAAGTTATTTACAGGCTTTGTTAGGTTGGTGTGTAGAAAAAATGCTAGGGCAGGAACCAGCGAGTTTGAGCCTACTGCAACGCTTCAAAGGGGTGTATGTACTGGATAGTTCGACTATCAGTTTACCGCCAACCTTGAGCGCCCATTGGCAAGGGTGTGGGAAAGAGGGTAGTCAAAGTGAGGCTGGTCTGAAACTGCACGTGGGTTTGGAACTGCTAAGCGGGGCGCTACTGGGACCGGAATTAAGTCCAGCCCGTCTGCACGATCGGCAAGGACCGCATCAAAAGCTAAGTTTACCAGCGGGAGCGCTACGGATAACCGATTTAGGCTATTTCAAATTGGCACGATTGAAAGAATTAGAAGCGCAAGCGGTATTGTACCTAACCAAAGCTCAAACCGGACTACAAGTGTACGGGGCGCACCAACAACCCCTAGCTTTGAGTAAATGGTTGGGACAGCAGTCACAAAAGCTGATAGATAGGGTAGTAGAGGTGGGGGTAAAAGAACGTTTGCGCTGTCGGTTAGTGGCATGGCAAGTACCTTCTGGAGTAGTACAAACTCGTCAGCAGGCTTTCAAGGAGTTGGCACGCAAGCAGCAGCGTCCGGTCAGCGCCGAACGTCAAGCCTTAAGCTACTGGAGTGTGTATCTAACCAATCTATCGCAGGAGCAGGCTAGTCCCGCAGAAGTGGCAGTATTGTATCGGTTACGCTGGCAGATTGAACTTCTTTTCAAATTGTGGAAAAGTGGGGGTGGATTGGAACGCTGGCATAGCCACAAGCCTTGGGCGATATTATGCGAAATATATGCCAAACTGATTGGGCAAATTATTCAGCACTGGTTAGTGCTGGCAGGGGTATGGCAAGAAGCGGAACGCAGTCTCATCAAGGCTAGTCGTATTGTGCGAGCACACGCCCGCAGCTTACTGTTTCGTATTGATAATCCGCCCCACTTACTGCAAGAATTGATTTATATTTGTGCTAGTATGCAAAAAGGCTGTCGTTTGGATAGGAAAAAATCCAAACCCTCCAGTTTTCAGCTGCTTAATAGTCCTCCTATTTTGCTTCCGCAGCTCTTAAATTGACGACCATGGGGCGTATTTGAATACGCCCTTCGTTGGACGGCTACGGAGTAGGCGTTGGTGTTGGAGTTGGTGTTGGTACAGCCGCAGCAATTACATTCAGGTTATCCCGCTCGGTCATTGGGTAACACAACGACTCATCCGCACTCCAACAAACCACACCCGTTAGAGCGTACTTTCCTACTTTTAAATTTGTAGTTACCAGCGCATGCCAACCGCTCAAAATGGTCAGCTTCACGCTTAGAATCGGCGCGGTTGAATCGGCAGGAGTCAAAGTTACATTTATGTGATTGGCATAACCACCTGAAACGGTTGCAGTTACAGGCAAGCCGCTATCAATTGGGAAACTCGCGCCACTTAAGGAGGCAGCAAATTCTGCCACCGGACGCGCCACAGATAGGTTCACAGGCGAAACCAACGCAAGCGTACACACCGATTCATCCGGGCTGCGGCAAGCATTAGCCAACAGCGTGAGGTTATCAACGGGTGGAATAGCGGTAGTATCAAACTGATATTGCCACCGAGAAGCCGCATTTGCCTTTCCCAATTTTACTATTGTGGGAGTAGGAGTAACTGTGCCTGTAACCGGAGTAGGCGTGGCAGTTAGCGGCGCAATATAACTGGCAGAAAGGCTGATATGGTCAACTGTCCCTTTGACCGAAAAACTTATCGGGACTGTACCGCTCAAAACTGTCCCATTCGGGGGGGTAATAAAAGTCGCGCTGATGGGGCTAGGCTGCACGTTCAAAGCGACTTCCACCTTCCCGCCGTTCGAATCGAGCAACAAGCGTGCGCTGGTAGGCGCATCCAGCACCAACGGTCTGACTACAGATACCGTAAGGGTTATGCTCTGTCCGGGGCTTAGAGTGCCACTGGCAGGAGAAAGGCTACCCAACAGGGTAGTACCGCTAAATACCCCACTCCAATTTATAGCCGAAGTTCCGCCATTGCTGATAACTAAGGGTAAGTCGCTGGCATCGGGCGCAAAATTCAGTACAGACGCGCTTGTTTGCAACACCTGAGTAGGGGTTGAGGTGGCAGTAGGGGTAACAGTCGTAGCCACAGTAGCGCTCACGCTGGTGGTTGTGACAGTGGCAGTTATACCCGGCGTAACGGTAGTCGTTAGCGTTGGAGAGAGAGTCGGAGTGGTAGCAGTAACGGTGGCAGTAGCCGTAATGAACGGCGTTTGCGTGGAAGAAGTAATCACCGAAGTAGGGGTTATTGTCGGTGAAAAAGTAGGTGTAATCGAAGGTTTCGGGGTAACGGTAGCCGACAGCGTTAGAGTAGCGGTTAGCGTTACAGGCGTGTAAGTAGCGGTAGGCAAGGGTGTTGATGTCGGGTTGGCAGCGGGCGCAACCACAGGAGTGGGGATAAAAGCGGGGGCAGCCTGTCGCGGCGCAGCGGTAGGTTGATCGCCGGGCAACACCCTGAAAGTAAAGCTCTCGGTAGCCGAAACGTTTCCCGCCACATCAGTAGCGCGATAAGTAACGGTATGATAGCCTTCCTGACTTACTTCCAACACGCGATTAAAGTTAGTATCGGTACTGTAAAGATCCCATTTGCCCCCGTCAAGTTGATATTCAATGCTGGTTACGCCACTCAGCACATCAATTCCGGTTAGCCGAATCCGGGCGGTGCCTTTTATTTCAGGCGGCTGGTTTTGCCCTTGAACACTTTGCGTAGCGCCTAAGCAAGGCGAGGGTTGGGACGCACCAACGCCCGGAATCAGATTTCCGGTGTTGGTATCGCTCAATAAAGTGGCAACCACTCGCGGCGGGGTGCGATCAATCGTAAACTTGAAGCGCGTCACCCCCACCAAATTGGTATTAGAAGGCGCGGGACCTCTCGTATCGTCCCAAAGTCGCAAGCTGATATTTATGTAGTAAATTCCTTCTTTTTCCAGCCGCATCCCCTGAATATAAGGTTGGGTAGCGGCGCTCTTGCTGGCTGCTGATGAGCTTGGGGTAAGCGTAGAGCATGGCTGGGGCGCTACCCCCGGTATCAGTCCCGGAGAAGAAGGATTTGCATTGTAGCTATCCCCGGAGTCCGGCGCAACATTCACCACCTCTGCCGTTATAAGGCTGGTGCTTGCGCCCTTTATTTCACCTAGCGTAACCGGGTTGCGATAAACCGCGCCGTCAGAAATGCCTGTCACCGAAACCGGTTCACCTTCAGAAGCTACAAGACGATTGCAATTGTGTCCGGGACCGCTGTAAGTCACAATCCAAGTGGGGTTATAGCCCACGTTGAAAAAATATTGCAGGGTTTTATTAGTGCTGCCATCCCACGGGTCGGTAACGGCATAATTTGCGCCGTTCGCCCCACCGCCCGAAGTTACCACCACAAAGTGCATGCCGGTTTTCCCACGCACCATGCCCACAATTGCCGGGTCACCCGCACGCAAAACCTCATCCAATTTATCCCAGCTAAAATCAGGACGATTTCCACCAGAAATTACGCCATTGGTGCAACGCGGCACTTGTGACCAATAGAGGGGGTCGGCGTAAGGTCCGAGGCAAGCGTTTAGCTGAACGGGCGTAATACCCATTCCGTAATAATTGAGCAGCATTGTGGCGGAAGCTAAGGCACAACCCGAATCGCCGATTTGTTCACCCGCGCCCTGCATCACCACATTTCGCCATGCGGGGTCATTCTGGCTGAATATCGGTACGCCACAAGCAGAACCACCCGCTACCTGACGCGCATTCAGGTCTTCCCGCACAACCGGGCGGGGCTGTACAGGGCGTGGGGCACTGGTGCTTTCGCCGGTATTGACGTTTATCTCGGTCTGCACCGCGCCGCCGCCGCCCGTATTGGGCGCATTTTCAAAAATAATGGTGCTATTATCCTCGCCCCAACAAAGCGGTAGGCTAGGATTTCCAAAGAATAAATCGGGTTTTAGCTCCGGCGGGGTTGCAATCTTGCGGGGCATCCCGCCCACTTCTACCACCCATAATTCAAGTTGCGAAACGCCACGCGCTGCCAAAACCTCATTCAATTTAAGGTAAGCCAGCCGTTTTTTATCCGGCGACCATACCGGCTTTACCGTCCAGAATCCTTTGGGGATATAGACTAATTCCTGCCGTTCGCTAGGCTTATTCACATCTATAAAGTAGATATGGGCATCATCCATTAGCTGGTTACGCGCCGTCACATAGGCGAGACGGCTGCTATCCGAGGAGAGGGAGAGCAACGAATCGAAAAGACCGGGTAGCCATTCGCCCGGTTCGGTGCGCAAAACCTGCATATCGGTAAGGTCGGGATTGCTTATCCTAATAGCGGTAGTTTTATCGTCACTGAACAGGCTCACCAACTTAGCGGGTTGAATCGCGCAAATCTTTGGTGCGGCATCTGCCTGCTTGATTGTACCGGGCATAGTACCGTTAAACAGCACTACCCCCGATAAAGCTAAGGAAAGAGCCATTAAAAGGCTGAACAGGCTGACACTGGGGATTAAGCGGAAGGGGCGTTTTCTTTTTTTCGGCGCAGTGGGGTCTATTACCGATAGAATAAAGTTTTCGGATGCCAGCGTTTCGCGGGTTTCAACCGACACAAGCACAATCGAGGGTAATAGCCGTTCCGCGCTAACTCCGCTAGGCGGGTTCAAAGTGGCGGTTACAACTGCGGAAGAACGTGCGCCCAACTTCAAAGCGGGAGGGATAAAGCCAAACCAAGCAGGATCAATACCACGCGCCTCAAGCATAAGAAAAGCTGCCTTTTCACCGCTGTTGGTTAGCAAAATGCGTAAGGCTTGTTGTTTTCCGGCTTCAACTTCGAGTGTACCCGAAGACAATTTTAACGAATATTCCATAATCACCGCAGTGAAAGGCTTTAGCGTGATTTTAGTAGAAAGCTGGGCTGGTAATATTTAGTGTTAAATCGTTCCAGTAATATTTATATCATTATTTTATTACCATTATATGAACGCGACAAGGGCTAAAAGGATGCAATAATGTTGTCACATTTTTGTGATTATCTATCTAATTCGACTATAAATGCTACCTACTTCCTTCCTGAACGTTTATAAGATATTCTAGTGCTACAAAAGGGCTATTTCATCAAAGTGCCAAAAGAGTTAAAATAGCGATTACAAGTTAACTATAGAGGCAAGAGGAAAGTCTGTTCAAAATGTCAAAAGGTACAATTCGGGGTGGTATTGTTGTAGTTATACTGTTAAGCCTGTCGCTGCTGCTAACCACGCTTAACCCCGGCACAACCCCCGCGCAAGCAACCGATACCAATGCACCGGTGCGGGTTTCCGGCACACACTTTGTAAACGGTTCAGGACAACCCATTTTTATGATGGGCGCAAACTATGTCGGCAACACCGATCGTGCATGGCTCATGTGGGATAACGACAAGTTTGATGCCGACTTGATAGCACGTAATTTCCAGATGGTTGCCGATGCGGGTTTGAACACGGTTCGCATATTTGTGATGAAACCGCTACGTGATGATATAAATGCCAATAACTTTTCCAAACTGGATAAGGTTTTTGAAATAGCCGCCGCTCGTAAGTTGCTGATTCTGCTCGCCTTTAACGATTATGATGAGCCTGATTTGGCAAAAGAAGCGCAATTGAACAAGCGCATCGTCGCCCGTTACCGCAATAACTCTGCCCTGTTCGGCTACGACTTGAAAAATGAGCCGCAATTCGGCGATGTAGTACCCGCCACCTATCCAGCCGGTACAAACGTGCCGCTACAACGCGACGATTTTATCAAGGCATATGGTGAGCGTATGTCTCAGGCGCAAGTGGACGCTTGGCGACAAACCGCCGAGGGCAAAAGAGTAGTTCCGGCGCGTCTGGATGCCAAAGGCGGCTATTATTACGCTAACGCCTACAAGCTCTATACCGAATTTTTGGCGGATTCTTCCAAATGGGTACTATCTCAGTCCGGCAAAACCACGCTGGATTACATAGATTCTGCCGAATCAAATAAATGGCGTGTTTATCTTGATGCCTTGAGCGGCACATTGGACGCATGGCTCAGCACCCGCTTGCAACCCTTACGGGAAGCCGAACCGGACGCGCCCGTTACCGTTGGTTGGAGCAATATTGTTTTCGCCAAGTTGCAAGCAAACGAACGCCTGAATTTTGTGTCACTGCATCGCTTTGTCTCCGAAGGCTACAGCGGGGTAGTAACTACCATGAACCTGCTGACCAATTTGCAAAGCACTTTCCCCCAACGCCCGGTAACATTGGAAGAGTTTGGTTATTCTAACGCCCATAGCGATGGAGCAACCGTACCGTTGAACGTCACCGCCTCGCAGGAAACCGCCTTATGGTTATTTCTAGCATCACGCGGGTTCGCGGGTGGGCTGAAATGGATGTTGGTTAATTTTCCGTCCGGCTTTAATGCGGTTGAGAATAATTACGGCTTGCTGGATAACAACACCCAACCCAAGCCCTCCTATTACGCGCTAAGCACTTTTGCCGCTTTTATGCGCGGCGAGAATTTCTTGCCTACCCTTAATCTGTCCGATTTAAAACCGGACGGTAGCAACATTTATTACCTTTATGAGGGAGCGCACGCCCTATTTACCAACGCCACAAACCGCCAAAGTGGGGTGATACGCTTTACTCAACCCCAAGCTTCGCCTTTCTCGGCATTCTGGCAAGGGGCGGATTTATGGTTGCTGGCAACGCAGCCTACCCCAATTACGCTCGACCTTGACACGCTTTTCCCCTTCCGTGACAAGAGTGCGCAGCTAAAAATTACTACACCGGGTTTGCCTGATACAAATATGACAAGTGGCGCGGCGAGCCTTAATTTCAATGCCGAAGCGAACCGACTGTATTATATCCACGTCCCGGCGCAACCGCCCGCTTTCAAGAAAGTTGCCGCGCTTGGTAACGGCGCGTGGTATTTCCCCGAAACCGGACATAACCTGAAAGGCAGTTTCCTAACTTACTGGCAAAATAACGGCGGTTTGGCAATGTACGGTTATCCGCTTAGCGAAGAATTAACCGAAAACGGCTTCACCGTACAGTATTTCCAAAGAAATCGTTTTGAATACCACCCTGAAAATAAGGGGACGCGCTACGAGGTATTGCTAGGCTTGCTAGGAAGCGATATAACTGCCGGACGCAGTCAAGAAGCCGCCTTCCGCAGTGTTACTGCCTTTACCTCCAACGCCAACAGCCTTTATTTTAAGGAAACTGGGCATAGCCTTAGTTATGGCTTCCGCTTCTACTGGGAACGTAACGGTGGGCTGGCGCAATTCGGATTCCCCATCAGCGAGGAATTTAGCGAATTAAACCCTGCCGATGGCAAAATATATACGGTGCAATATTTCCAACGGGCGCGTTTTGAATACCACCCGGAATTAAAGGGGACACGCTTCGAAACACTGTTGGGCTTGCTAGGCTGGCAAGTAGTAATTGGGCGCGGTTGGCTATAGAAAATCCAGAAGGGAAAAGCCATGAGAGTGATGGAAGGGGTAGCAACAGGGCGTATCAAATATGTAAAAGCGGTGTCGCCTCGAAACGCGCAAGGTTTGGTAGCAGAAGCCTATCGGCAAATGCAACGTGATTTTGTAATCAGCCCACCTTTTACAATACATTCGTCCCAACCTGAAATAATGGCAGGAATTTGGATGCTGGTGCGGGAAACGATGCTGCACGGGCAAGTGCGGCGCGAAATCAAGGAAGCAATTGCAACGACCGTATCAGAATCCAATGCTTGCCCCTATTGCCGGGAAGTGCATGGCATGTTAATGCGCGCTTACTCGGCAGAGAAAAATGACGCTGAGAAGAAAAAAGCGATACAGTGGGCAAAAGCTATACGAACGCCAGAAGAAGCAACCCTAAAAACCCCGCCTTTTTCGAGCAGTACTGCCCCCGAATACCTCGGTACGGCTTTTATATTTCACTATATCAACCGCATGGTCACTATTTTCGTAGAGGGCGGGTTAACCCCTGAAATGGGCGCACTGACAGGTTTGGTCAGAAGTGGGGTATTTGCGCCGGTGCTGTGGCTGGTAGCTCACCAGAAGGTCAAGCCCGGCACATCGCTCACCTTGCTACCGAGTGCCCCTTTGCCGCAGGAACTGGCTTGGGCAACCCCCAACAAAGCGATTGCCGAAGCTTTAGCCCGTTTAGCCACAGTAATTGAAACTGCCGGACAAGCCGCCATACCTGCGCCAATACGTAGCCGGGTTCTAACTTCGCTGGATAACTGGCATGGGGAAGCGATGGGGATTAGCCGTAAATGGGTTGAAGAGGCTGTAGCGGATTTGGAGGAAGAGCATAAGGCGTTGGCGCGGTTATTATTATTGGTGGCGCTGGCAGCTTATCAGGTGGACGAGGAAACGATTAAGCAAGCGCGGGTTACTTTGCGCGAAGATAAGTCGCTGATTGCGGCATGCGCGTGGGCAGCGTTCCAAGCCTCCAAGCGTGTCACTAGTTGGCTGGTGATTTGAACCATCAACCGCCCTTCGGAAATCTCCCATATTTACGGATTAATTTCTTAAAATCCATGAATACGCCCTTCGTTGGGCTTGGGTTATGTAAAGCTGGTGGTTATACTCAGGAACGATTAGTGCGTAGGATAGTCCAAGCCAAATACAAACCCATTGCGCTGGCAAACAAGAAGCCACCCACAATGAAAATTCCGGCGAACTGATCCAAACCTTGCGGACGATATACGGTAATCAGCACCGCCAAAGCGATTATAAAAGCTGCCGTAATTATGCTAATAACCACGCGGTTGGTAAGACGTTCGAGGCGTTGCAAGCCCTTTTCAAGCTCGGCATGTTTTACGCTAAATTCAATTGTCCCGCGCTCTAACTCAGCCAATATTCGGCGCATTTGACCGGGTAGCTCTGCGCCCAATTGAGCAGTATCAAGCACGGTTCTATTATATTTTTTGATCCACGTATTCGGTGAATATTGTTGCACCATCAACCGTTTTGAATAGGGCATCACAATCTTAATCAGGTGGAAATTGGGGCTTAAGGTACGCCCCATGCCTTCTGCCATCATAAAGGTCTTGAATAACAGCATCAGGTTGGAGGGCAATTGCAGGTTATGGCGACGAATTATAACTAACGCTTCTTCCAGCATTAGATCGAGGGCAATTTCACCGAGTGCGAGGTTATAGTAAGGCGCAATCAGGTGGTCAAGGTCGCGCCGCAGCATTGTGCGGTCAACCCGGCTTCTGGTGACCCCTAAAGAGATAAACACATCCACCAAACGATCAATATCATGGCTGGCAATGGATATAACAAACTGCACCATCAATTCTCTGGTGCGATCATCCAGTGTACCGACCATTCCAAAATCTATCAGCCCAATCTGCCCGTTTTCTTGGATAAAGAAATTTCCGGGGTGCAGGTCGGCATGGAAAAAGCCATCTTCATAGAACATTTTCATGATGGCGTTGGTGGCATTTACTGCCAACTTATGGCGATTAATCCCGGCTTTGTCAATGGCTTCGATGTCATTAATTTTAACCCCTCGAATCCGTTCCAAAGTAAGCACGCTAATAGTTGTATAATCCCAATAAACTTGGGGGATACGGATAGACTCGCTATCGGTAAAGTTTTTGGCAAGCCGTTCGGCATTCTTGCCTTCGCGCAAGTAATCCATTTCCGCCCGAATAGTTTGAGCAAACTCTTGGCTTAAGCCTACCAAATCATAGTTCTCAGCCTGTTTCCAGTAGTGCTGCGCCCGAACCGCCAGATTTTGTAAAATCTCAAGGTCTTCTGAAACCCGTGGCACTACGCCCGGACGGCGCACCTTTACTACCACCTCAGTACCATCGTGCAGAACAGCCGCATGCGCCTGACCGATCGAAGCTGCCGCTAACGGAGTGGCATCGAAGCTGGCGAAAATCTCGGAAAGAGGGCGACCTAATTCGGTTTCTATGGCTTTTTCAATAAACTTGAAAGGAACAGGCGGGGCTTGATCTTGTAGCTTGGCAAGTTCCTCTACATACTCCGGCGGTAACAGATCGGAACGGGTGGAGAGAAGTTGCCCCAACTTTATGAAGGTAGGTCCTAATTCTTCAAAAGCGAGCCGAATATGTTCGGGGCGGCTGGTGGCTTTACCCCGGTTGAATAATTCTTTGCCGAAAGGAGCCATACGATCCATGCCCAAAATACTGAGCATGAAACCCAAACCATGCCGTACAAGCACTTCGGCAATTTGGTAGTAACGCCCTAACCGAGCTTTCTTTTGATGTTGACCTAGAAATTTCAAATGTATCCTCGGCAAATAACAAGCTGAATTATTTATGCGCTAAAAAGCTTTAAATAACATTTTGATTATACCAGATATTTTTAGCATAAAAATAAATGGCTCGCTTATTTTAGAGTTGTGCCAGTATTTTTAACCCAAACATAACGAATTAATCCTGTAGTCGCTCAATTTCCCTTCGCAATGCAGGATTCCTCTCTTTTGCTACTCTTTAATAACAGCCTAATTGCGCCTTGAAGCTCAAACTGTTAAAATCCTTCCTGTTTTGAGGCTTGTAGCAAATTTCAGAAAGCAGCGCTGGTTGGATAAAAACCTAAAATCCCTACCCGACAAAATAATATTATTCACCAAGCCATGGTTTGAAGGTACATTGGGTTTGCTGGTCTTTGCAGGATATATTCTGTGGCTGGTGCTACCCACCCGAATACCGGCTATTATACTTTTTGGGTTGGCGTTGGCGGGAGTGGGAGCGGCGTTATATGCTAAACAGCCTTCAAAAGCGAGAGAATGGGCTAAAACCCTTTTAAAGCCTGAAAACCTATTGCTTGGCTTGATTTTGATAGTAGCGGTGGGAGTCAGGTTGCCCGGTATCTCCCAAAGTTTGCCCTATCTCGATAACCCCGATGAGCCTACAACCGTAACTGCCGCAATCAAGATGCTGCAAACGGGTGATTTGAATCCGCATTTCTTTCGGTGGCCCAGCCTACCTTTTTACACTCAATTTATTCTGTCCTTACCTCAATTCCTGTCAGGGGTCGGTAGCGGGGCTTTTACAGGGCTAAACCAAATTGTGCCGGATAATTTCTATCTGGCGGGGCGGCTTTTGTCGGCTACGCTCGGCATTGCTACGGTGGGCTTAACCTATCTAATCGGGCGCATCGTCTATTCCCCGGCAGCAGGTTTGAGCGCAGCTTTTATTCTGGCAATTATCCCACTGCACAGCGAAAACTCGCGCTATGTTACGCCAGATATTATGGTGGGCTTTTTTGCTACCCTAACTTTGCTGTTTGCTGTTTTGATTTTCAAGACAGGACAACTAAAGTGGTATTTGTGGGCGGGGGTTGCGGCTGGTTTGACTATCGGCACAAAATACAATGTTGCAATTGTGCTGGTAACAGTAGCGCTGGCGCATTTCCTGAGCGAGAAACGCAAGGGAATAGGCTTTGGCAGGCTTGGCGCAACAGTAGGGCTAGCGGTGGGCGTATTTATTCTGACTACGCCATTTCTAGTGTTAGATTTGAGCGGGTTCTTAAATGAAATGGCTTTCCAAGTGCGCCATTACACGTTGGAGGGACACGGCGCAAACTTTACGGGAGAGAGTTGGAAAGCCTACCTATCCTATATATTCAACGAGGGGTTTGTATATCAAGGCATAGTGGCTTTGGGCGGTGGAATCCTACTGGCGTTGTTGCGCCAAAAACGAGCCGATTGGCTGATTTTATCACTCCCGGCAATTGGCTATTTTTTCTTCTCAACGGCATTAGTTCACTTTCCCCGCAATCTGATTCCGTTATTGCCGCCTATGGCGCTACTTGCCGCCGAATTTATCCTGTGGCTGACAGCGCAAGGTTTCAAGCTATTTCAGGGTAAGATACGCGATAGCAATAGCCGGTTAGTAATTAAAACCTTTATTGTGGTAATATTAACTCTGGGATTTTTCTTCTTTGGAATACGCAATAGTATTTTAACAACACGCTATAATTTACAGCCGGATACAAGAACACAAGCGGGAGCATGGATTACCCAAAACCTCCCGGTTGGATCAAAATTGCGGCTTGAGCCTTTTACGCCATATCTCTCGCCTGAGCGTTTTCAGGGCGCTACCGAACAACGTCCTATCGGCGGGAGAGGTCTGGATTGGTATCAGCAACAGGGCTACGATTATCTGGTAGCCAGCAGCTATGAATATAAAGAACTTATTGCAACCGACCCGCAGGCTGCCTTGAACTACAGCGCAATTTTCCAAGAAGCGCAATTGGTAAAAGAATTTCCGGGGGATAGCACAGAGCACCCCGGCCCGACAATCAGGATTTATAAGGTGAGATAATACCGAATGTTCAGTTTATCCTTCTCAGGTTCTGGTAGTGCAACTATTGGCGCGGATGTTAGCCCAATCATTCCCGAAACTGAAGACAAGTTCATAATGGTAGTGGTTCCAACTTACAATGAAGCCGAGAATTTACCCTCTCTGCTAAAAGTTTTATTTGGTTTGGGCTTAAACCTACGAGTTCTAATTGTAGATGATAACTCGCCCGATGGAACGGGGCAGTTGGCAAACCAATTAGCGGTGGATGATTACCCCGGCAAACTAGAGGTGCTTAAACGACCCGGCAAGATGGGCTTGGGGTCAGCTTATATCACTGGCTTCAAGCATGCCTTGAGTCGGGGAGCTAGTTTCATCGTTGAGATGGATGCAGATTTCTCACATGATCCAAAGGTACTTAAGGAATTTGCGCGGGTTATAAAGAAAGCCGATGTCACGGTCGGTTCTCGCTATGTAGCGGGCGGCTCAATTGATGAGCGTTGGAAACTTATCAGACGCATAATAAGCAAGGGCGGCTCAATATATGCGCGGGCGGTTCTGCGCTTGAAAGTGCAGGATACTACCGCCGGGTTCAAAATGTTCCGCGCTGAGGTCTTGCGAAAATTGCCTCTGGAAAAAGTGCGCTCGAACGGCTACGCTTTTCAGGTTGAAATGGCGTATCTCTGCCAAAAAAACGGCTTCAAAGTAGTGGAAGTCCCGATACATTTTAGCGACCGTGAGTTAGGCAAATCTAAAATGAGCGCAAAAATAGCTTTAGAGGCTGCTTGGCGAGTCTGGCAAATTAAATTTCGCTATTAAGTATTTTGCACTTTCTTTACATCTACCCTGGGATTTTAACAATTATTTCGTGCTAAAATTACTTATTAGGTTATGCAAAATAACCTTGTAATTTTTCATTTTAAAATGTTGTTAAGGCAGGGGGGAACATGTCTGCCACTTATCATAATTCTACACCACCGCGTCAGAATGGGCATAAACAAAAACGGATTTTAATTGTTGAAGACGACCCTAGAATTGTGGATTACGTCTCAATCTATTGCCAATCTGAAGGCTATGAAGTTACGCATGCGCGAGATGGAGTAGAAGCCATCGAATTATTTAAGCAGGTACAACCGGATTTTGTACTGCTTGATTTGATGCTACCTCGCGTAGATGGGCTAGAAGTTTGCCGCCAGATTCGCATTACCAGCGAAGTGCCAATAATTATGGTCACGGCGCGTATAGATGAGGTTGATAAATTATTGGGGCTTGAAACGGGGGCAGACGATTACCTGACCAAACCCTTTAGCCCACGCGAGTTGATGGCACGCATCCGGGTAATATTCCGACGCTTGGAAAAAAGCCCCAAAGAAGAGTCTGTCAGCCCTCAAACTGAAAAAGTGCTTAATCTGGGAAGGCTTTCCATCAATTTTGATACCCGCGAGGTGTCTATTGAAAATAAGCTAATCCCGCCGCTAACCAATAAAGAATTTGAACTGCTAATTACGTTGGCACAGCAACCCGGTCGTGTTTTCACCAAAACTGAATTGGAAGAAGCGCTCTATGATTGTGATTCTCTGGTTGCCTCGCGGGCAATAGGGGTACATATTTCGAATTTGCGGGCAAAATTGCCAAACGCTCATTTAGTAGAAACAATACACGGTGTAGGTTATAAACTTTCGCGTGAGGCGGTGTAGTACATGCGAGTATCTCTGAATGTAAAAATCATCCTGAGTATGACCGGAATGGTTTTCCTTACATCTTTGGCTTGCTCAGTAGTTTTCCTCATAATTATAAATAATCAAACTCGTGAGTTCGAATCACGCCTCGAAAAGGTGATGTCGCAAGCGGCTACTCCTCCGCCCGCCGCCGATGTGATTGATAAGCTCAAAACTATTATTAGTAACCCTGACCTTTCGGCAGACGCGCAATTAGCGCAGGTGCGGCAAAGTATTCATAGCCCACAGGTTGATCAGGATCGAATCCGGCAAGCGGCGGCAGATAGCGGCTGGCCCATCCAGCCCGGAGGAGTGGTTGTGGCAAACAATCAGAATCCAAACACCGGAGGCGTATATAAAATTAAGGATGATACCCTACCGGGATATGTCACTAGCCCAATGTACAATTCAATTATAATCGCCTCTGGAATTTCGGCTCTGTTCGCAATTGTGCTAGGCTTTCTGCTTTCGCGCACTGTAATTAGCCCACTCCGCAAACTTGAACAAGCCAGCGAACGAATAGCAGATGGCAATTATAACCTACTCATAACCCCGGAAGGCAAGGATGACTTAGGTAGGTTGGCAGCCAGTTTTAACAAGATGAGCAAGGCTTTGCGCCTGACCCAACAAAAGCGTAAAGACCTAGTGGCAGACCTATCGCACGAATTGCGTACTCCTTTGAGCAGTGTGCAGGGTTATACCGAGGTATTGCGGGATGGTCTTGTTACCGATTCAGTCCGAAGAAACAATATTTATGACCATATATTGCTGGAAGTTAAGCACATGTCATCAATGGTCAACTCGATGCGTGAGTGGATTAATAACGAACAGTCATTGGAAACTGTCAGACCCGAAGAAATTGAAATAGGACCAGAACTACAACTGATCGTTAACCGCTTCCGGCATGCCGCAGAAGAGAAAAATATCAAACTTAGCCTCGATGTAAGCGAGCCTTCCGCCCATGTGTTTGCCAATCCCGAAGCTTTAAGCCATATCCTGAATAATCTGATTGATAACTCATTACGCTACACGCCGGTAGGCGGAGAAATCCGAGTCGAAGTCAAAGAATTGCCAAAGGAACGACAGATTTATTTCGAAGTGCGCGATAACGGTTGCGGTATTCCAAACGAGCATCAGCCCTTTGTATTTGAGCGGTTTTACCGGGTAGATAAGAGCCGCGACCGAGGAACAGGGGGAACAGGATTAGGTTTGGCAATCGCGCGCGATGCCATTCAGGCGATGGGCGGCGAAATCGGTCTGGAAAGTGAAGTCGGGCAGGGAACCCGCGTAATGTTCAAATTACCCTCTATACCCGTATCGCATGCCATTGCAGTTTAAGCTAAGAACCTTAACCTAGCGGATAACCTCCAAGTATGGAGAGTAATTCCAGCCCTCCATGCCGAAGGGAATGCAGGGGGAACGCCTGCCGAGGTCGCAAGTGGTGTCCCCTTGAACTCACCCGCTCTCCTCCTCTCCGGCGGAAGCAGCAGGTTATTGCCTAAAAACGTTTCTTGCAACCGCGCTGACAACCCATTACAAAATCTTCATATTATGATGTGATATACTTTATTGCGTTAATTACCATAATGTTATATTTTTATAGTTCAAAGCTGATAACTATTTTTCACCCTCACAAACCGATATTGCGGTGAAAAAGGGTGAATTGAGTTCTAATAATACGTTTTAGCAATTCGGTTCGGATTACGTTTATGCCTCTCAAAGGAATTGTTCGCAATAGATACCAAATACTCGAAGAAATCGGGCGGGGCGGTTTCGGGATAGCTTATCGCGCCCGCGATTTATTGGTAAATCGCGATGTGGTAGTAAAACAACTACATGAGCAATTCTCTGCTGACGAATCTAACCCCAAAGCGCGCCGCTTGTTTGAGACAGAATGGCAAGCGCTTGCCAGCCTCAGCGAACACCCCAACATAGTACACCTAACCGATTTGTTGCGTGACGAAAACGCTTATGTTATGCAATTTATTAGCGGCGGCAATCTGACCGAGCTAATCAAGAGCAGAAGTAAGCTTCCACTATTGCAATCCGTTATCCTAATGGCGGAAGTATGTAATGGTCTTACCGCCGCACATCGTCTCAGAATTGTGCATCGGGACGTAAAGCCTAGCAATATCCTGTTAACTTACGATGGGCATGCCAAGATAAGCGATTTCGGGATAGCCCACCAACCCCATGAAGGGCGTGAAGCCGATCTAACGGTTAGCGGCTCAAATTTGGGCACAATAAACTATATGGCTCCAGAGCAAGCGCGGGGGGATAATCGCATTACCCCGGCTGCCGATATTTATTCGGTTGGGGCAACCCTTTACGCCGCTATAACCGGACGCTATTATTTGCCTTTCCGCGCCGTTAAAAGCGATTTTGACTACGATACAATGGCTTACAACTTCAAGCTGGTGCGCGAACGTACTCCCGACAAACCAAGCAAATATAATCCCTACTGCCCGCCCATGCTGAATGCGGTGGTATTGCGCTGCCTTGAGAAAGAGCCTAAAGAGCGTTACGCTAGCGCCGATGATGTGAGCGTTGCGCTAAATCGAGTGCGCACCTTGCTTGAAAATGAGCGGGATAAAGCCTACACCGAAGCTGAAGCCGCTTTCAATACCGGAAAATGGCTTATCGCCATAAAAGCCTATGACCGAGTATTAGCTATAGAGGATGAATATCTCGAAGCTATAGAACATCGAGAATTCGCGCATAAGTGGCTAAGCCCTGAAGATGAGGAACTGGCTTACCCGGCAAAAGAACCGGATTCCAGCACCCCCCCCGCGCAATCAAAACCAAATGCCGGAGCAATTTCGGATAAGGCAAAAGCGGCGGCAATTAATGGCGCTTCACCGTCATCTGTGGATAAAGCCGCTGGCGCAGTGTCCTCCCAAAATGGGGCTGCCGCGAGCCTTAGTAGTGCACCACGCTATGCCAGCGCGTCATATCTGAACCCGCAGCACGAGTTAAAACCGACTCCAAGCCCACAGGCTTCTTCTGGCAATTTTGATCAGGGCTATGAGAATGTGATAAATAATGGGGCTGTAAATAATAGCCTACCATCAAGCGTAGCCGATAAAAATGGCTATGACAAAAGGATTTCGGAAATACCAGAATCTTTTGCAGTGGAACACGCTGTAGAAAAAGATGTTTCTTCTAGCTTGTCACCCTTTAAGCCCAAAATGCAAATACAATGGGCGTTAGTTGGCATCATTGCGGTTTTTATTTTAGGCGCGGTGTTGGTCATTTCCGGTTTCGTTATTTTGAACGGACAAAGCAATCCCAAACCTAGTAGCCCTACAATTGCGGCGATTGCTACCGACACAATTGACGTTAGCGACACAGCGCAACCGCCGATCCCAACCATTACGCCAAATGTAGCGGCGACTGTCACGTTTTTTGCGGCATTAACCGCCACCGCACAACCCACAGTTACGCCATTTTCAACCGCTACGGCGCTACCCCCAACCGCCACAGCCGAACCTAAAATTCCCGTAGTGGTAAAATCGTTGCTGGCAAAAAATTATAGCAGTAGCTTGAGCGGTACAAATAACGATACTTTCGAACAAAGCGATACCCTCTACTTCATGATGCAAATCAGCGATGGTAAGCCCGGCGAGGATTTGGTGTTGGAATTTAGAGTGCGGGGAGTTAGCCAAGCTTTCTTAACCGATAAAACCAAATTAACACAGTCAGATGGGATTATCTCTTTTGCCAAGCCTTTGAGTTATATCTTACCTGCTAATTATGATTTGGTGATCAAGTTCAACGATAAAATTATAACAGGCCCGATTCCTTTCAAAATAGTTGCCAAACCTACTACCGTTACTGCGACCGCAACGCCGATACGCACTACTACGACTGCGGTTGTGACCACCACTACCGCTGCGCCAACCACTGTGGTTATTACCACACCTCCGCCTAGCACTACCACTGTAGCTACTACCACACCTGCGGTTAGCACTACCGCTGCGCCAACTACTGTGGCTGCTACCACGCCTTCGGTTACCGCTACCCCGACCACCACGCCACCACCAACCGCCACTACCCCTTAACCCATGATACCTATAAGCAGCAATGCGGATTTACAGGCGCATGCCAACCGCTGGCTAAGTTTGCTATCCGGTAAAAACCTATCCAGCAGAATTCACCCCTTGGCGCAGCTATCACCCTTAAAGAGACAGAAACGGTTGCCGCAAGAGGCTATCGGAAACGATTCTGCCCATATAGTGCTGGCTCAATTGGCGCGGCGAGTGCTGGAAATTGCACTGGAAAGCTACAAGCCCGAAGAAGTTTACCCGCTCGAATGTCTCAAGATTGCGGAGGTTTGCCCGAATGAGCTAGAGCTAGAGCAATTAAAACCGCCACTCTTAAATGCTAAAAGTCTTGCAATTCTACAACTGGAGAAACCAAGAGAGTCGAAGCGCAAACGGGCAGGGTCTTTTTATACCCCGCCTGAACTGGCAACCTACATTACTGAACAAGCGATGCAAAACGCGCCGGAAGGGGCGATTATAGACCCGGCTTGTGGGGGAGGGGTGTTTTTGCTGGCGGCGCTGGATAAGCTGCGAGAATTAGAACCCAGTACAGCCCCCCATACTTTGGCAGAAAAGCTCTATGGGCTGGATTTGAACCCGGATGCCGCCGACCTTGCGCGACTCACCTTATTTATGCGCCTGTACGAACTGGAAGGGCAACAATCCCTCGAAACTCTGCGCCTGTTAGCACGCCACATCAGGAGCGGAAACGCGATAATTTCCGACTCGCCGGAGAAATTGGAAAGCCTCGACCTTTTTGATAATCCCGGCGATGGCGCATATCTGGCAAGCTTAATGCCCTTCAACTGGCGCGAGGAATGGCAAGAAGTATTCGAGCAAGGCGGTTTCGCGGTGGCGCTTGGAAACCCGCCCTATATCGGTTTTAACGATTATAGCGGCGTGGAAAAAGCCTATTTCAATTATGCTTACCCGCAAGCGTATAACCTCAAAGCCGACATGCTCTATTACTTTTTATGTCGGGGAATTGATATTCTCAAAGCAGAGGGACGCTTGGGTTTTATTACGGCGCGATTCTGGCAGGAAGCAGCATTTGGGGCGCGTTTGCGTGAATGGCTGGCGCAAAGCGTGACAGTCATAAAGCTGGAAGATATGCGGGGGCAGCGTCTTTTCAGCGAGGCAGAAGTGGATAATTGCCTGATATTTCTGGAAAAGAAAGCGCCCGCCCCTGAACACACGCTCACTTATTGCGTGGGTGAAAAAGAAAAGTCGGTGGAACAGCGCAAGCTCGGCAGCGCACCTTGGGCATGGTTGCGCCGGATGCCGCATGAAGAAATGCTGCTGGCAAAGATTCAGGAGCGGTCTTTATTGCTAGGACAAGTTGCGGAATGTCGCACCGGAGTGCAAACCGGGCTGGATGCAGCTTTTATGGTTACGGCTGAAATTGCGCGGGGGCTAGAAGCAGAAGTGGTTAAACCTGCCATAAAAAACGGGCAGATTGTGCCGCCCGGTGTATTGCAATGGAACGAAGATTTGTACTTGATTTATCTTGAAACCGGGACGAACCTACTAGATTATCCCAACACCGCCGCCTACCTTGCGCAATTTCGGCAGCAACTTGAGCAACGGTTGCGCTATCGCCAGCCCTTCCCGTGGTACGAATTACAATGGGCGCGTACTTGTGCGCTCTTTGAAGCGTCTGCCAAGCTGGTAACGCCCTACAAAGCCCCTCGAAACCGCTTTGCGCTGGACACCCGCCAATTTTATTTCAGCACCGATGTGGTTTCGGTAGTCTTTAACGAAGCGGCGAAAGAGGGAATCGCGCCGGAGGGATTGCTTTTTGAGCAAGCGGCAGCGCATTTTCTGAACACGCCTCTCTCCACATGGCAATTTCGCAGTTATAGCAAACAGGTAGGCGGGGGACAGTATGATTATTATGCCAACCCCGTTAAAAACCTAGCTATCCCATTCCCGGAAAGGCTCAAGCAATTCCCGCAACTTTTCGAGGCAAAGCTTGATATAAGCGCCGCCGCCGATATCAGCTATGCCCTTTATGAGCTAACGCCCGATGAAATCGAGACGATAGAGCAGACGCGCTAGTCGCTCAAACGTATTTTTCAGCTACCTCCCGCAACAGGTCGGGTAAGCCGCCGCTGACGTAATCTACCCCCATTTGTACCAGTTTGCCCAGTTCTGCTTCTTCATTATACGGGTCTTCGCCGGGACCGCCCCACGCAAAAACAGTGCGCCCATGTGCATGGTATATATCCACCAATTCGCGAGTGACCCAGATACTGCCGATTGCCACCCCATCTGCCAGCGCATCATCCAGCAAGCTCAGAGGGTTTACCATAATTGCGCCATAAAAGCTGATGGTGGTGCTGATATTGGGGTTAAGCTCTTTGACCCGACGCATCAAGCGATGGTCAAAGCTGTGTATTTGGGTATTTTCTTCATCGCCGTAACGAGCTACGATTTCAAGGGTGCGATCAATAATCTCGTTGTCTGCAAACGTACCGCTATAAAAGGGGAACGGTACTTTAATTTCAATCGAAGCTCCAATCCCCACCGCTTTAGCCCATTCTAGCGTCTCTTCCAGCAAGGGCAAGCGAGTTCCGGCGAAGCTTTGAGTCGGAATAGGCGGAGGGATGTAGTTGGGGTCGGCAAACTTGCCTTCTTTTTTTGCTAGAGCTTCCAAAGTGGCTTGACTCTTGCGGTCAAACCAGCTTCCGGCATCCAGTTTGGATAATTCCGCCCAAGTATAATCCTGCACCAGCCCATGCCCATCGGTAGTACGTTCCAATTCTTCGTCATGGATTATGACGCAACGTTTATCTTTAGTGAGATGGACATCAAATTCGATGGTATCCGCGCCACATTCATGCGCCTTGATAAAGGAGGGCATGGTGTTTTCGGGCGCATAACCACGCGCACCACGATGCCCCGCCACCATTAAGCAACCCGTTCTGGGTCGCAACAGGTCTAGCACTTGTCAATCTAACCTTTCTGTGTCAAACCCACACTACCACCAAAAAATTCCACGCTCAACCCGGTACGTTGCCGGATAAGCTCGGCTATTTCCGCCAGTTCAGCCACACTCAAGCTGGTAACAAAAGCTTGCGCGGGGGGACGCGCTACCGTATATAGCTGTACAGTGTTAAGTTTTGCCCCATTTTCCAGAAAATAAACCAACCTGTGGATATACGCCTCAATTTCAGCGAGCGAAGGCGCATCACCGTTTACCCGCATCATACAGGTTTGGATGTTAAGCGGCAACTCGCCTGAAACGCTGAGAATATTTTCCAACACTCGCCCGTAATCAATATTAGTCTTATCAATCTTGCGGAAATATTCGGGCGTTCCGGCATCGAGTTTCGCCCAAATCTCGCCTTGCGCTGCCACAATTGCGCGTAAACCCTCCCGCACATTGGGGCGATGGAAGCGGGTAGCGTTGGTTATCAATACCAGTTTTACCGTCTGCGAAGAAAAGCCCGCTAATGCCCGCGCTTCTATAACCGCCTGAACCGCCCCACTAAATTGTGGACAAGCGGTTGGCTCGCCATCACCGCTAAAAGCAATATCATTCAATCGCTTGAGGTTTTCCGGTGTGGTAGCAAATTCCGGCTCATTCCAAAGCGTGCCGTCCTTTACTATTGCCAACAGCGAGAGTAGTTCGCGGCTTATCTCGGCAAGCTCTACTTTAGGACGCGGCAGGTTTTTGGGAGGCAGCGGTATCAAGCCCTTGCCGGGGTGAAAATCGGTGCGATTTACTTCGCAATAAATACAATCGAAGTTACATACCCGGTCGGGATTGAGATTTACACCGATGGATAGTCCCTTGCTGCGCCGCGCTATTACAGGATAAACCAGTTTGAAATCGCGCCAACTACGCGGATGCGCTTTGAAATCCAGTGAATTGCTCATTATAGTGTTTGTATGATTACTTTCAACATTCTCAACTTAGCAAAGGGTTCTAATCTAATGAATTGTGCCTTACAACTCTCATAATACGTTGAATGAGGGTATGGTCATAATTATTACTTTGATTCGACTTTTCCTTTAGCCTTTCCCAATCAGCACCATAATACCCGGTAATACCTAATCCCACTGACTCAATATATTTTAATCTTTTAAGTTCCCCTTCATAATATTTTATATCTTCTTCGGAACTCTCCTCAGTAAGAGGTTCTATATCTTCTGGTCCGTGAGGGCGGTATAAGGAAAGCTCAAGTTCGGGAAATATAAAGCTATAACCTAATTCTGGGTCATCTTCATCATAGGGAGTTTCTTTCGTCAGAAGAACTAATAATTCTTCAACTTCAGTGTTAAAGAAATCAATATCCTTATAAAAGACATCGATATCACAGTCACTAGAGACCTCAATAAATTCGACAGTGGAATTTTCGGTAGAATAATGAACCGCAAAACAATTGTGAAGATGAAAAGAACTGCGCTCCTCTTCCCCTACAGCTTTTCCTCTCGGAAGCGTTGTCGAGGGCTTTGTACCCATTGCCTCATATACTTCCTGATGTGTCATTCCAAACCGAACAGGACCTATCCCTACACTTGGTATCAATTCATATTTGATTTTTTCCATTTTGATTGCTCTTCTCAAATTTCAATGGTTTTTTGGAATTTTCAAAGTGTAAGTCCAACTTGTTGCGCTTAACCCTGTGCAATAGGTGGTTCGGGCGCTTTCAGCCCCGCCAGATGCGAAGCATCGCTGACGGTATGCACCCGGAAGAAAGGCGCTTTACCTTTCAGGTTGGTTTCGATTACAGTTAAAGAGCAGTTACCGATGGCTAGACGGTCAATATTGTCCTGACGACGTTGGATTGCATCCAACGAATTTAAGGCATAAAGCGTCAGTATCTGGATATTGAGCAGATGCGCCACTACTAGCGCGGTTTTCGGGGTGGGTTTAGGTCTGGTTTCAAGCTCCTCCTCTTTCTCATCGGGCAAAGGCTCTTCGCTGAGAGCGGCAACCCGTTCAAAGAAAGCAAGGGTGCGTTCGATAACGCCCTTCACCGACTCCCCATCTTCAAACTTGAAGGAATAGTCCTCACGAAAGAGCCGTTTTTCTTCGTCCGTCCAATCGCTAAAAAGCTCTTTGTTAAGCCTACCCTCACGCCGCGCACTTATCCGCCCCTCTTTAATATTCTCGTCCACTTCCAGCGCGGTTTCAGGCGCAAGACCTTGCGCTTTAACGATAGTAGCGGCGGTATCATAGCAGCGCAAAATCGGGCTGGTATAGCGATAGTCGAATTGCATGTTGCTCAAGCGTTGGGCAATGCGCTGCGCCTGCAATTCACCTAACGGGGAGAGCGGCACATTTTGCCAGCCCTGATGGCGGTTTTCCGCATTCCAAACCGATTGCCCATGCCGAACCAGATATAAAAACATGCTTTTCCCTTCACCGAATTCATAAGATCGCTTGTTCCAGCCTGATTGATTTTACCTTAAAGGCGGGGTAAAGGCTAATTGCCCACGCTTGCTTCAGCTTTTAGCGCGAAGCTCAACCCCTGCCGCCGCTTCAACCGGACGCACCACCGAGGTGTAATCATCCCGACCATAGCCCGCCGCGATTGCGCTCTCGAACATGCCACGCGCCAGTTGTGCCATTGTGGCGGGAGTGCCAACCTGCTCGGCAAGTTGCAACGCCAACCCCACATCCTTGTACATTAGCTCGGTAAAAAAGCCGGGTTTGAACGCGCCGCTAAACACGTTGCGCGGGAAAGCGTTAGCCAGTTGCCAGTTTGAGCCGCTGCTGTTTGTAACTATCTCGGCGATTTTCTCAACCTCAACTCCCGCTTTCACCCCCATTGCCAACGCTTCGCCGCATGCCGCCGTGATAATTGCGCCCATTACATTGTTGACTATTTTCACCACTTCGCCCGAACCAACCACGCCCACATGGTAAATGGCTTCGGCGCGTCCCATTGCCTGAAAAATCGGCAACGCCCGTTGAAATACTGACGCATCGCCACCCGCCATTATAGCCAGCGTGCCGGTTTGCGCCCCGATTGAACCGCCGCTGACAGGCGCATCCATAAAATGAACCCCTTTGGCGTTGCAATGCTCGGCTACATTGCGGCTGGTAGCAGGATTAATGGTACTCATATCTATAATAATTGAGCCGGGTTGCGCCCCTTCCAATGCGCCGTTTTGTCCCAATATCACTTCCAGCACTTCCGGGGAATCTGGCACAATCGTGATTGTAATTTCCGACTTCTCTGCAACTTCGCGGGATGAATTAACCAGTAACGCCCCTGCCGCTACTATATCCTGCACCTTCTGGGGGTTTCGGGCATAAATAGTAAGCGGGAAGCCGGCTTTTAGTAAATTCAGCGCCATACCGCGCCCCATTATGCCTAAGCCAATGAAGCCAACCTGTGTTTTTGTCATCTCTATAGACCTCCTCGATTCGTTATTTTTCCTATTCGTTAGCGAAATAGATATTACCCTAAATTTGCGGTTTCGGCGAAACGGTAGAAACATGTTCTTGACTTAGAGTATTTGTTCTGATATTATGTTCTGTAGAACTTGTGTTTCAAACAGGATTACGGCTATCCAAACTATCCCTTGAACTACAGGACTGCTCAAATGCGTTCTCTTTTAGATCACCAAGCTGATGGCATCGAATATACCCTACACTCCCACAATATCGAGGGGAGCGTAGTAGGGGGGAATATTTCGCCGCGCTTAATCCAATTCCACGTGAAATTGGCAAGCGGGGTCAAATATAGCCGTGTGACGAATCTTGCGGATGAAATTGCGCTGGCATTAGGGGTGCATAGTTGCCGTATCACCAGAGATGGTTATTTCGTCAAAGTAGAAGTACCCCGACCCGACCCGGTAGCGGTGCAGCTTTTCCCGTTGATGCGTACCTTGCCTGCCGATTTGCCGACACATTCGCCCATATTGGGGTTGGATGAAAACGGCGTGCCTTTGCTGGTGCGTCTTACTTCGCCGGATATTGCGCATGTGCTTATTAGTGGCACTACCGGAAGCGGCAAAACCGCGTTAGCGCGTAGCATGATTGCCAGCCTTGCCTTGCAGAATCCTCCAGAGCAATTGCGGATGTTGCTGATTGACCCCAAGAGCCGAGGCTACAAGCATTTCAACGGTTTGCCAAATCTGGTTTGCCCGGTAATCACCGACCCCACCGATGGCTTGCATCGCCTGAAGTGGGCGGTTCGCCACATGGAAAAGCGCGATGAAACGGGTGTTAGTAGCCCGGTGCTGGCAATTTTCATTGATGAACTGGCTGACTTACTGATGGTAAACGGGCGCGAGATGGAACAACTGGTAACGCGCATTACCCAACGCGGGCGCGAAGCGGGAATCCACCTGATAGCCAGTACCCAAAAGCCTGCCGCCAGCGTAATCGGGGGCATTGCTAAAAGCAATTTCCCCACTCGGATTGTGGGTAAAGTTGTGTCACCGGAAGATGCGCGAGTCGCCAGCGGTGTGGCGGGTAGCGGCGCAGAGAAATTGATGGGGCGCGGCGATTTTCTGCTTTTCTCCGGCAATATCTCTACTCGTTTACAGGGGGCGTACATTTCAAACGCCGAGATGGAGCAAACGGTAGTGCATTTGGGCGGTACGTTGGAACAAACGCGCCCATCTCGCCCCAAGCGGGAAACAGTGGTGCAGGAAGAATACGAAACGCCCTATGTGCCAACACCGAATTACCTAAGTCGCCGGGAAATCAGAACCGAAACCCAACCCGCGCCCTCTTACCGAGATTATGGCTACGATGAACAGGCGATGGGCGTTTCCGAACGCTTTGAAAACTACCAGCAAGGCATAGGCAAAAGGCGGCGGGTGGCAGAGCTAAAGGCTGAATATCCCCGGATGGACAGCAATTATGATTACCGAGATGAGGACGAGGAAGTCCGAACGGTAGCCAAGCCGCAGCCGCAACCAGCCCGACAAGTGGATTTATGGGACGAGGAGAAGCCACAGCCTAAAACGGTGGCACAACCGCCCCGCCCCTTGCCAAGAGTTGCGCCGTCACAGCCTACTAACCCTAGAAATTACGAAACTACCCGGCGTACCAGTTCGCAATAAGGAACAGGAAACGGATGGCATCCGTTGGATAGCAAAATTGCATACGGAATGTTCAAGTGGGGCATGCGCCAAGCGTGACCTTAAGAAATAGTAGCGAGAGTAAAAATATGGTCAAAAAGAGCTTTGTCAGTCTGATGATGGGTTTCGGGGTTACGCTGGCGGTGCTAGTGATAGTAACAATGCCGCCGGGTAGTTGGGCTGTAATCGTGGGAGTGCTGCTAGGGCTAATGGCAGTTATTCCGGTTATATTGGTGATGCTGGTTTTTCTAAACCGGACTCATCCGGCGCAACCGCTAGAACGGCAGAACCCGGTGCAACCGATTATTATTATGCAAACTCCCGGCTATGGTACGCCCTACCAACAACCGGAATATTTGCCTGATTACCAACAATACCAAAATCCCTTACCTTATCCCGATAGTAGAACAAGCCGCGCTAACCCGGCGCAACGCAACCTGCCCAGTCGCCGCAAAGCGCAACAACCACAGGCATATTACGAATACGAACCGGGTTATTTATATGATTATCCGGTAGCTGACCCTACCGCTTATGAAGCATATTATGGCGAAGAAGTTATGGATTACGCCCCTCGAAACAATCGCAAGCGCGGCAGGCGCAACGAACCGGGTGTAGTAGAGGCGGACTATCGCACAATAGGAGATGCAGGGAGGTAAAAAATGTTTTTCGTCTGGTTTGATGATAACCCGAAAAAGCCGTTAGGCAAAAAAATTGATGAAGCGGTGCTACGCTATCGGCAGAAGTATGGAAAAAAACCTAGCCTTTGCATGTTGAGCGAAAAAGTACAAGTGGGAGATTTTACAACTTTAGCCAGTAGCCTTGAGATAGAGGTTAAAACGGCAAAGAATGTGCCTCAAAATTATTTCTGGATAGGTCGAGACGCATAAAAAAAGAGGGACGTATCGGTTACGTCCCTCTTTTTTTATATTTATTTATTCACCCATAATTTGTAATACAATTTCCCGTTGTCGCGGGCGATTATCAAAATCAACAATGATAATTTGTTGCCACGTTCCCAAAGTCAAAAAACCATCGCTAAATGGTACTGTGAGAGAGGGACCTAGCATAGCCGCTCTGATATGTGAAAAACCGTTGCCATCTTGCCAGCGATCTTGATGTTTATAGTAAGCTTCACGAGGCGCTAGCTTTTCAAACAAAGCTGTCAAATCCTGTATCAAACCCGGTTCAAATTCCATAGTAGTGAGTGCTGCAGTAGAACCCTGAATAAACAGAGTCACAGTGCCATTTTGAAGCCCTGTTTCACTGATGCGCTCTTGAGCCTGTTTGGTTATATCCAGAATATCCCCATCCCCATGGGTTTGGATTCGGATGTTTTTGGTTAAAACTCTAAATCCGGTCCTAGACCAAGTTGGAAACGTTGCAGGATTTTTATCAGGCTGCAATTTATTCATTTTTAGCCTCACTAGTAAATAATAAACAGAACCCCATTACTCATAGCATTCTTGAACGACGCACCGGAATGTTAGCCACTAGTTTATCGTGTTTGTCGCCCCATGTAATTTCCATTGCTTCCCGATCAATATCAAAATGACGGCTGATAACAGATACGATTTCTTCTTTGATGAGTTCCATCTGTTCTGGAGTTACTTTGATTCTATCCGAGATTAGGGCAAGTTGGAGGCGGTCTTTAGCAACGGTAGAGCTTTTGGCAGGTTTACCGCCAATGTTCCTACCAAGCAATTTATCAAAAAGCCCCATTGGATACCTCCCGGCAATATTTTCGGGCAACGCTAGGAAAACTTTTAGCAGGGATAATGTTGAATCTTTCTCTCAACGTTTGCAGCAGATTTTACTTAGTATAAACCCAAACTATATTTAAAACAACAATATCCCTTTATAATAAACCAAAAGTACCCATTGAATAAATAAAAATTGTACCTATTCACCCCCTCACCCCCTCAAGGGGGAAAGGAGAGCGGGAGGAGTTATAGGGGACACCCCTATGACCCCGGCAGGGAAATCCCCTGCACCCCATATACCCCATACGGGGCACAGGCGCGGCACAGGCGTTAATTCGTCTCAAAGGCTGAGTAGCTACAAAAAATTTTATCTTTTGTCACCACCAAAGATTCGGTATAGCAAGCCTTGTTTTGGCTCTTCTATACTTAAAAACGGCACGCTTTCACCCATCAAACGCCGCGCGATGTTCTGAAAAGCTTTGCCCGCTCTGGAGGTATTATCGAAGATTACCGCTTCACCGCGGTTTGTAGAAATCACCACTGACTCATCTTCTGGCACAATGCCGATTACAGGCACAGCCAAAATTTCCTTCACATCTTCTACGCTCATCATATCACCGCGCTTCACCATCGCCGGTTTCAGTCGATTGACAATCAACTCAGGCGTGGGGAGTTCGGCAGCTTCAACTAAACCGATAATGCGATCGGCATCGCGAACGGCAGATACTTCCGGTACAGTGACAATCAAAATACCATCTGCGCCCGCAATTGCATTCCTGAAGCCTTGCTCAATCCCTGCCGGGCTATCTACCAACACATAGTCAAATTCTAGGGCAAGTTGCCGACATAAATCTGCCATCTGAGCGGGGCTAACCGCGTTTTTGTCGCGAGTCTGGGCGGCAGGTAACAAACACAGATTGTTGGTGTGTTTATCTTTTATCAACGCCTGTCGTAAGCGAGCGCGACCTTCCACTACATCTACAAGGTCATAAACAATCCGGTTTTCCAAACCAAGAACCACATCTAAGTTTCGCAAACCGATATCGGCATCTACCACTGCTACTTTCTTGCCAAATTGCGCCAGCGACATCCCTAGATTGGCAGTGGTAGTAGTTTTCCCTACGCCACCTTTGCCGCTGGTGATTGTGATAACCTTACCCGGCATAAATTATATCTTTCCCCTGTAGAGTATGGCTACATATTGGTTACAAGATATGCGCCTTGATTGCATTTCACCTTCAATTTAAAATTCGTTAATGCAATTTTTCAAGTTAGCTAACTATTTTGTACCCATGTTCTGATTTTGTCAATTTTCAGTGTAACTAGTCCAAGCTGTTGCAAGGTCGGTATTTCCATTTTCAACTTTCGCCCAAACGTTAAGAAAATCGTTTTTGTATCCCCCATCCGGGGGACAGGTGGGCGGTTCGCACCCTCTACGGGGCGCAGGCGAACCGCCCTGCCTGAATCCCTCAAATTAAACCTATCCAACGCGGGCGCATCCCGATGCGCCCCTACGAACCAAATCTCATGAGAACCGATTTGTAGCGGTTCGAGAACCGCCCTTCGGAAATCTCCCATATTTAGGGATTAATTTCTTAAAGTTCATAAGCCCCTTGTTACTGCACCCCTTTTCGTTAATTCGTCTCAAGGGCTGAGTAGTTACCTTTCATTTTCGAGGCGGCTTCCATTGCTCAATTACAATCGAACCGTTGCTGACTCTGGCAATTTCTGGATGATAGTTTCGAGAGCGTGTTTCAGGTGCGCGCGCTACCACCTCACCAATACGCAACAAAGTTGGGGTTAGTTGCAATGCGCAAACTACTGTTTCCTGCTCAGGAGAAGCGTCAAGCCCGGCTTCAATCACGCCGTGCACCGTGCCCCAAACAATAACGTTTCCGCCTGCCGTAATCTGTGCGCCCGGATTTAAATCCCCCAGTAGGCAAATATCACCGTGATGCTTGAGAAGTTGCCCGCTGCGCAAGGTGCGCCGTACAAACAAAGCTTCGGCATTATCAAAGGACGCGCCGGTGGTTTCACGGCTAGTTTGGAGCGGTAAGCGAGTATTTTCGCGGTTGGGCAGAACATATTCTATCCCAACGTGACGCGCCACACTGCGGGTGGCATTAGAACCGCTGATTATTTTCTCCAACTTTATTTCGTAACGTGCCATCAAGCCCTGCAATAGTTCCAAATCCGATTGGTCAAGCTCTCGCCTACCCAAATCAACAGAGGTGTTGGCGCGTAAAAAGAATTTTCCCGATTGCTTTAACCTAGCTTCAAACTCATTCAGCAGTTGGGAAAAGTGATATTCTTCATCATCCAGAAATCTAACCAGCAAGCCGCCAGCATTACCTTTAATCGTTACGGCGGTATTTTTTTTATCGCTGCCGGGTGCCATATTTCACCTCATAATATCAACCACAGTAAGGCAACTTCAAAAACGGTACAAAGCCGAGCGAGATACTGTGGGCTATTTTCTAAACCGCATGAACTGGAGTCCCGGCAAGTCCCGTCAAGCTTTTACCCCGGTTTCTTTGGGGAATAAAGCTTGTAATATTTTTTTAGCAGCAGGCACTGCAAAGGTTGAACCTTCAATCTGGTTTTCAGCGGTGGTAATAAGTGTGGTTACAGCGTAGCGAGGTTTCTCATAGGGTGCAAAGCAGGTAAACCACGCCAAAGTAGGGAACAATAGGTTGCCAGATGCATCTTGACCGTAAGATTCGCCATATTCCGCCGTACCGGTTTTACCTGCCACAGTGAGGTTACCCATTTGATTTGCCATCTGGCTTTCGGCAGTACCCCCCGGCAGCACTACTTTGCGCATACCACGCTTGACCGTGTTCAGGTGGGTTTGTGATACTTCCAGCACCGACATGATGAAACGCTCATCTTTTACAACCTCATTTCCGGCATTATCCAACACCCGCTTAACAAGGCGCGGTCTGATTAGAGTACCACCGTTTGCGATGGTTGCGGTCATTAGGCAAACCTGAAGCGGTGTCATCTGAGTATCGTTTTGCCCGATAGCAGTGGTAATGGTATCACCCAACGACCACTGGTTGCCCTGATGGTCTTTGGGGAAAGTTTCGGGAGTCTGGAGCAAGCCGGGATATTCATCTGGCAGTTCGATGCCGGTCTGTTTTCCCAGTCCGAACATATCCATATATTTTTGCAGTTTGGTAATGCCCATTCCCTTGAAAGCTATCGGGTCTTTGGAGTCCGGGGCGGTGTAATAAGCCAACTGCTTACCGGTAACTGCGTCTTTACTGGCGTTTTGAGCCACGTTATAAAAGAAAATATCGCAGGATTGAGTAATTGCGCTTTCTATGTTCACACTACCGTGCTTACCCCAACACTTAAATTTGTCGCGGCTTGTCCCATCCCCAACGTTGCTGGGAATCCAGATATATTGGGTACAATCAAAGGTCGTGCTAAGATTAATAGAGTTCTCGTTCAAACCTGCCAACGAAGTGATAAGTTTAAAGGTTGATCCCGGTGAATACACCCCTTGAATAGAGCGATTGATTAAGGGGTTGCGTTTATCGGTTAGCTGAGTTGCCAGTTCATTGTCTTCAGCCGTAGTGAGATTAGGGCGGAACAAGTTGTTATTGTAGGTGGGTATAGAAACGAGTGCCAGCACTTCGCCTGTCTCCACATCCAACACTACAGATGCGCCGGTAAGGCTACTGGCTTGTTTTTTCGCGCTAGCAGCCGCAATCTCTTCGAGAATTGCTTTGGTAGCCGCCGCCTGTATATTCGGATCTATTGCAAGATAGACACTATGCCCCGGTACAGCCTTCTGTTCGCTTCCGGCTAGGGTTTGAACTATGTTACCCGCGTTATCGACTTGAACGGCGCGCCCGCCCTTTTCGCCCCGCAGGAATTCTTCCATAGATGCCTCAATACCCTGCCTGCCAACTTGGTCATCTATGCTATAAACCTTGCGCGGTACTGTACCATCAGGATAAACTGCGGGTTGGTTGCCGGAAGCTTTGCGATTATAGCGATCCAATTCATCATTATCCTGCAACACGCCCGTATAACCCAACAAGTGCGATAACAAATCGGGACGCTCATATTGGCGCACGTAACCTTGCAAAATGCCTACACCCGGCAAGTCCAAGCGTTTCTCATCCAGAATATTCGCGTCTTCACGGCTGATACTAGACCACACTACCACCGGTTCAAAATCGGCGGTACGGAATTCGGCTTCCAGCACTAACCGCTCACCCTGACTTAGAAAATATACACCGGGCATATCGCGCAAAGGCAAATAGCGGTCGTAATCAGCCAGCGGGATTTTCTCCAACAACGACATAAAGCTGGTGGCAAGTTTCTGAGCTTTGCGCAGATATAATTTCTTTTCAATATCTTGTGCTGAAATTCGAAGATATGGTTCGAGAATATTCAGCGTTTCATTGCGCCGGGAGGAATCAAGGATTTGATCGGGGATACAACCAATTACATAAGTCATACCGAGGAAGCGGGCAAGGTTATCATAAACTTCTTGGCGCGGGTCAACCACTTTTTTCCCGGCTTTAATCATCGCCTGTATCTCTTTATCACTTAGACGGGGCGGAAGACCGGCGCGGGTAATTGTTACGGAATAAGTTGGGTTATTACGAACTAGTGGGTTGCCAAAGCGGTCATAAATAACACCGCGAGGTGGTTTGATTGTAATATCTCGAACCTGAGTACGGGTTGCAAGCTGGCGTTCTTCTGGGGGGGTGTTAACCTGTAAATCCCAAAGCTTCCAGCCCAATACGGTAAAGCCACCCATAAGCGCCACCCGCAAAAAATTAACTCGGCTCATCAGTAAGGCTTTGCCAACTTTTTTACGGGATGAATTATCTTCTTCGCGTTCGTTATCTCTGGTTAGGTTGTCTTCGTCTAGCCGTAAAACCATACTTCATTCTCGCGATGCGCCATATTTGCTCAAGCGACGCACAATCACAAAGATGCCCAACATAATAGCCGCATCAATAAACGAAACCGGAAGAACCACCTGTGTAAAGTTTTGTACCTGAAAAGTATTATAACCTAGTAACTGACCTGCCAGCAATAGCATTATCCGATAGCCCAAAGCCGCAAATAGGCTAACTGTTACAGCCCTTAACGCGCTAGAATGAATAAAATCTTGGCTGACCAGAGTTACAAATAATATTACGATGCTGAATAACAACGCCTGCATTCCGATGGGCAGCAACGAAGCCGAGCTTATATCAAGCGCCAGCCCGGTAAAGAATGCTAACGGTAACGCCCATGTCCATTCCAGCAACAACCCCCAGCTAATCGCCAACAACAACGAGAGGTCGGGGAGTAGGTCATTTTGAGCCGGCAACAAACCGGGCAAAAAATGTGCCTGAACTAGCACAAAAACGAATATCAAGATGGCGGCTATATACGGGTTAACGGCTGATTCCCCTTAATTAGTCTCATTTGTGCCGAGTATAACCTGCACACGTTGAATACGCTCAATATCCGAGGAAGGCGCAAGCACCGCTTCTTTATCCGGGGCGCTATCGGAAGTTATCACATCGGTTACGAAACCGACCAAAATATCGGCAGGGAAGGTCGCGCCCTTACCATCGGTAAAAATGTAGTCGCCCGGTTTAATATCAGCATCCTTACTGATTCTGAAAATCGTGATACGCCCACCGCGCTGCCATTGTCCTACCGCAGTACCATCGGCATTCTTACTAATAGTAAGCTGTTTGCCATTCTGTCCGAAACGTTTGTTATAAACATTGGCAGCCATACCGGTATCGGTAATGAGCAATACCGTAGAGCGTTTCGTTTCGACCTTTTCCACCCGCCCAACCAAAAACCCGGAGACATCTACTACCGGCATACCTTTAGTAATATTGTCGTTTGAGCCTTTATTGATTTGAATCGCCTGATTATTGCCGGTGAGGTCGCGGTTAATTACATCGGCACTGACAGTCTGGAAGCGTTTGTTTTCGGGATTGCTCTTGAAGGCAAGTTCTTTTTCTAGTTCCAAAAGCTGGCTTGCCAAATCAGCAGCCTTAGCGCGATCCTCTTGGACTGTCTGTAACTGCTGACGCAATTGACTATTTTCTTCTTTCAGAGCATTGAGGTCTTTTAAGAAAGTCGAAAGGTCTGAGAGGTTGTGCCCAAGGTTATATGCGCCCTGTTCAATTGGAGAGGTTAGGGCGGTAATAACTTGCTCGACCGGACGCAAAAAGCCGACTCGGTCGAGTACCATCAATAGGCTGGAGGCAACCAACAATACGCCGAAGAAAATAAACCGAACCTGAACATCAGCCCGTAGCTTACGAAGCATACTATCGTGAGTACTTCAGGCGACGACCTTCCTGGCTGGCGGCGATAATACGGCGGTATTTTTCATCTTCAAGGCTTTCCACCATAATACCGGTTCCGCGCACTACACAGGTTAAAGGGTCATCTGCCACGTAAACAGGCATTTTAGTTTCCATTTGTAAACGCCTGTCCAGACCAAGCAACAAAGCGCCACCACCTGCCAGCGTAATGCCACGTTCCATAATATCCGCGACAAGTTCCGGAGGGGTTTCTTCCAACGCCAGCTTCACGGTTTCAACGATGCTATTTACAGGTCCTGCAATTGCTTCACGCAATTCCACGCTGCTCAACTCGACTGCTTTTGGTAAGCCGGTAAGCACATCGCGACCGCGTAAGGTAAAACGCAACTCCAAATCCAAAGGATAGGCGCTACCACAGGCAATTTTGGCAGATTCTGCGGTGCGCTCACCGATTACAAGGTTATGCTCACGGCGGGCATACTGAATAATGGCTTCGTCAATCTCGTCTCCGGCAGTACGCAATGAGTGGTTGATGACGATACCGCCAAGCGAAATTACCGCCACTTCGGTTGTACCACCGCCGATGTCCACAATCATGCTACCGATGGGTTCATTTACCGGCAAACCTGCCCCGATAGCCGCTGCCATTGGTTCTTCCACCACGTAAGCTTCACGCGCCCCTGCATTTAAGGAGGCTTCACGCGCAGCGCGTTTCTCTACTTCAGTTACACCACTGGGAATACCCACTACCACACGAGGGCGAGGTCCTACTACTGTTTGGGTATGCACCTTTCGAATAAATTCATGGAGCATTTGCTCGACCACATCGAAATCTGCGATAACACCATCGCGGAGAGGGCGAATTGCGATAATACTGGCAGGTGTTTTACCTGCCATTGCTTTAGCATCCGCGCCCACCGCTTTTACTTCTTTAGTTTTTTTGTCAATTGCTACGTAGCTGGGTTCTGATATTACGATACCCTTGCCGCGCACATGCACTAACGTATTTGCAGTACCTAGATCTATACCGAGATCCCGGCTAAACAATCCGAACAATAAGTTCGGTAAATTCCACATCAAACAATCTCCTAAGATAAAGCGTCCCAAAACTACTGAATATTGTACCTGACAACAGGTATATATTGGTTCGCTAAGTGTTGATTATAGCATAAATACACTTGGAGAGAAAATCTGCTATCCTCATTTTCAGGGTGTATAGGGCTATTAACCCCCGGTAAGGTTTTGGTTATCCCTCTAAAATCCAACAAAAGAACCGCAAAATATACTATCCCACGCCCTTACCCAAACCGCTTTGAGAACCATCCGGTAGGCAGCAATCTCATTCTTAGAACCCGCTCTGAGCAAGAAAAAATAAACGGTTGCGAGTGTCCTAAAAAAAGAATATACTAAAAATTGTCTCCTGGGGAGGAAGACCGGGAAGGGTCGGTTCGCCATAGTTAAACACCTCAATCTTACACAAAAACTGCCATGCCACTACAGAACTGCTCGCTTCCGTGAAAAAGGCGCATGGGATGCGTCAAAATTGAGAAAGGAGAAGCAGAGTGACGTTAAATTCTGCTGCTGAGAAAATCGTCAAAGCCGCCATGAAGGAAATGGAATCGCTTGAGAGATTTGACCCTGAAATCTTTGATGCTATTAAGAAAGAAGAAGCTCGTCAGAAGGACAAAGTCGAGCTAATTGCCAGCGAGAATTACACCAGCCGTGCAGTTCTAGAAGCGCAAGGCTCGGTACTGACCAACAAGTACGCCGAGGGTTATCCTGCCAAGCGTTACTATGGCGGTTGCGAGTATGTGGACTTAGCCGAAAACCTTGCAATCGAACGCGCCAAAAAGCTTTTCGATGCCGCATGGGTTAATGTGCAGCCTCATAGCGGCGCACAGGCAAACATGGCGGTATATTTCACGCTCCTGAAACCGGGCGATACCATTATGGGTATGAACCTTTCACAAGGTGGACACCTCACACACGGTTCTCCGGTCAACTTTAGTGGCAAGCTTTACAATGTTATCCCCTACGGTGTTAATAAAGAAACCGAAGCAATTGATTACGAGGAATTGGCGAAACTGGCGGAAGAACACAAACCACGCGCGATTATTGCCGGAGCAAGCGCCTACGCCCGTACTATTGACTTCAAGCGTTTCCGCGAAATTGCCGATAGCGTGGGCGCATACCTAATCGTAGATATGGCGCATATCGCCGGTTTGGTAGCGGTTGGCTTGCATCCTAGCCCGATTCCTTACTCGCATGTGGTCACTACCACTACCCACAAAACCCTGCGAGGACCACGCGGGGGCATGGTACTTTCCTCTGACCCGGCGTTAGGAGAGCAAATAGATAAAACCGTATTTCCGGGTATGCAAGGTGGCCCTTTGATGCACGTTATCGCCGCCAAAGCGGTAGCCTTCAAAGAGGCGCTACAGCCTGAATTCCGCGTTTACGGCGAAAATGTTATCAAGAACGCCCAAAAGATGGCGGCGACACTTCAAGATGAAGGCTTGCGCATTGTTAGCGGCGGAACCGACAACCACTTGATGATGGTCGATCTGCGTCCGGTTGATGTAACGGGCAAGAAGGCGCAATTGGCGTTGGACGAAGTAAACATCACCGTTAACAAGAACACGATTCCTTTTGACCCCAAATCGCCTTTTGTAACCAGCGGTATCCGTGTCGGTACACCCGCCACCACCACTCGCGGGTTTGGAGAGAGCGAAACCGAGGAAATCGGGCGAATTATTGCCTTCACCCTCAAGAACCTCGACAGCGAAACCGCCTACGAAGAAGCCCGCAATCGGGTGGCAGCAGTAGTAAAAAGGTTCCCTGTGCCGGGTATCGACTAATCTATGAATGGCTAGGGCGAACGAGTAGTTCGCCCTTTTTTACAGGATTTTGTGCAATGGATGGATTATTTGTATCGTCTCATCCCTTAGTCCAACACAAATTGACTATCCTTCGAGACGTTAACACCGAACCTAAACGCTTCCGGGAAGTGATTTACGAAATAACCATGCTGCTAGCCTACGAAGCTTCCGCTGATTTACCCACGCGGGAAGTTATAGTTACCACCCCCTTGGAAGACACCCCAAGTCGTGAACTGGCAACCGTAATCGGCTTGGTTCCGGTCTTGAGAAGCGGCTTAGGAATGGTTGGGGCAATGCTGGCGTTGATACCAAGCGCACAGGTTTGGCATATCGGCTTGTATCGCGACCACGATACGCTACAGCCCGTGCAATATTACAACAAGCTGCCCGCTAACAGTCCTACCGAATTGTGTTTGGTACTCGACCCCATGTTGGCTACCGGAGGTTCAGCGGTTGCAACCATCTCTATTCTAAAAGAATGGGGAGCGCGAAAAATTAAATATATGGGGCTGATAGGCGCACCCGAAGGCGTGCAGGCGCTACACGCTGCCCACCCCGATGTACCTATTTACCTTGCCGCATTAGACGACCATCTTAATGAGCTTGGCTACATAGTACCGGGTCTTGGCGATGCCGGAGATCGGCAATTCGGTACAGTCTAGCGAGAGAAATAATGGCTAAGGCTTCAGGGCGAATACTACTAACCGGATTCGAGCCTTTCGGCGGAATGGATAAAAACCCTTCCGGCTTGTTAGCGCAAGCTTTGGACGGCAGCGAGTTTTCAGGCTTCACCATAACCGGGGCTGAATTACCGGTTGATTGCGCCCAAATGCCCGTTCGGCTATATAGTTTGCTCGAAAAGATACAACCGAAAGCCGTAATCGGGTTAGGCTTGGCGGTTGGTCGAACAGCCATTAGCCTTGAGAGAATAGGAATAAACCTGCTAGATTTTAAAGCAGATAACGCCGGAAACGGCTGCTACGACCGCCCTATTATTGAGAATGGGCAAGCAGCGTACTTTTCAACCTTACCTTTACGCGCCATCGAGAAAGAATTGCACAGTGTCGGTATCCCTTGTTACCTGTCCGAAAGCGCAGGTTTATACCTGTGCAACCAGATGCTATACACTAGCCTGCACTACGCCACTACGCACCGTCATATTACAAGGGCTGGATTTATACATCTCCCGGCGCTACCGGAAATGGTAACCGGAACAACTGGGGCACACCAACCAAGCATGAATTTTGAAACGCAACTTGCCGGAATAAGCCATGCTTTAAGCTGCGTTGCAGCCTTTCTCGAAAAATGATATTATGTGAATTAATTTACTATACATTGTTAACACAACAGACTCTATCAGCGCAAAGGTTCAACTTGCCCGCATCTCATCATGAGGATTATAATTTATACAATGTTGACAAAAAACCCTTACAAGGGTTATGCTAGCTTAATCGCAACTTTGCTACTGTTGCAATTTCAGCCTGTTTAAGTGTGTAAATGATTAGCTACCGAGTGCGGGTATGAGCTAAGCCGGACCTGTTTCAAGCAGTTTCTGGGGTGTTGGCATTAGGTTCAATGTATGCGGTTCTGCTCAACCCATAAAATTTACAGTTCACTACGGGGAGACCACAAATGGCTCTGACGCAAGACAAAAAAATAATGGATTTCGATACCGCGGAGAGCGACCCTACACCATCCCGTCGCACTTTCCTACGATGGGGTATCTACGCGGTAGGCGCGGGGGTAACTGCAGTAATTGCAGTTCCGGCAGTGGGTTACTTCATTGCTCCGGCTACTTCTTCAGAAAGTGCAGATGTGTTCGTGTCGGTGGGTAAGGTGACAGATTTTGCCAACCAACTGGAAATCAAAGAGAAATTGCTAAGGGATATAGCGTACACCGATTCATTCAAGCCCGCCACCATCACCCGAAAAGTATTTATTCGCGCTACAAAGAGCAATGCCGCCAACGCAGAAGATTTTTTGGTACTAAGCTCAATGTGTACGCACGCAGGTTGTCCCGTGAGTTATCGGGCTGCCCAGAAAGACCTGTTTTGCAGTTGTCACGGTAGCCAATATGACCAGGACGGCTTCCGAACCGCAGGACCTGCTCCCCGCCCGCTGGATAAGTACGAGGTAAAAATCGAAGCCGGAGAGATTAAAATCAACGTCTTCAAAAGTGTCGAGCGTAAAGCATAATCACGTGGGTTGTCTGTTAACTGCTCAAAACAACTCGCATCACACACAGCTATAGGCTAGAAGGAAAAATTGGCAATGGCAAACCGAGTCTATGAATGGGTAGACGAGCGTACCGGTATAAAGCCCGCCGTTGATTACGTGCTTTACCGACGCATCCCCAAGAGTGTAAATTGGTGGTTTACCTTTGGTAGCGCCAGCTTAACGATTTTCCTAATTCAGGTAGTTTCGGGTATTTTCCTCGGCATGGGCTACACTCCTTCCACCGCGTCGGTGCTGCGCCCGGACGGAGTTCTCAGCAACGAAGCGCTGGAAAGCGTGCGTCACATTACCAACACAATTCCTTTTGGGGATTGGATGCGCGGCTTCCACCGTTGGGGCGCGAACATGATGGTCATTGTCGTAATGATCCATATGGTACGTGTCTTCTTCATGGGTTCCTACAAATACCCACGCGAACTAACTTGGTTCATCGGCGTTGGTATCCTCTTAATGGTTCTAGGCTTTTCCTTCACCGGATACCTACTACCTTGGGATAACCGCGCGTATTGGGCTACTCAAGTGGGCGTTAAAATCGGTGGCGCTGCCCCGGTTCTAGGCCCAGCGGTGGAAACTATCCTTAAAGGTGGCCCATCTCTTGGTGCAGCAACCCTCACAAGGTTCTATGCCTTACACGTCTTGCTCCTACCGGTTCTGACAGGCTTGTTGATCGCCGTCCACATGTTCCTTGTAATTAAAATCGGCATCAGCGGTCAGCCTCCTATTCTGAACGAAAAAACAAGTGATAGCTTGTTTGATACTAGCAGTGTAAAGAAAAAGAAAGCCGGACGCGCCTTCTTCCCTTACATCATCTTCAAGGATGCGGTAGCTTCAGTAGCCATCGTAGGGTTGATTGTGCTTGCCACTATCTTTTGGCCCCTTGAGAACTCTAACCCGGTAGACCCTAACAACTCTACCAGCACCCTTGAAGGTAAATCCAGCACCGTTTATGAAACTAGCGCCGGTGTGAGAGTTGAGCAGGACTTAGCGCCCGATGGCACACCTTATCTGGATGCAAAAACCAATCAGCCTTTGTATGTTGACCTCAAAGGCAACAACGTAACGCTGACAGCCAGTGATATTGCCAGCCTCAAGCAAGTTCAAATGGCTCCTCAGCCGGAATGGTACTTCCTGTTCCTATTCCAGTTCTTGAAGATATTCCCGCCCGAATTAAATCTGGGATTGTTTACGATAACCGGAGAGGCGATAGGCGGTATAATCGTGCCGACAATATTGTTGCTACTGTTGTTGTTGGCTCCGGTGCTGGATCGCGGTACCAAACGCAGCCCACTAAATCGTCCTATCGCTTCATTGTCCATGTTGGTCTTCTTGGTTGCCTGTGTGGTTCTTACCGTGTTGGCAATCAATGACCTGAATGCGGCAGTTAAACCTGTTGCGGCAGCTACAACCACAACCACGCCAGCAGCTACAACCACTGCGGCAGGTGGCGCTACCGCTACAACGGCCGCGGCGGTTACAACTGCGGCAGGTGGCGCTACCGCTACAACTGCAGCAGGTGGTACAGCAGCCACAACCGGTGATGCAACAAAAGGCGCGGCACTGTTCCGCACCGTTTGCCAAACCTGCCATAGTAGCATGGGTAAAGCACCCGGTCCAGCCGGACAGCCCAACCTTACCAATAGCGCGAATGCCGGAGACCCAGCTTACGTGCGTAACAATATTCGCAATGGTAAAAATCTAATGCCTGCATTTGATGTAAGCACCATTAGCGACGCGGAACTGGAAAATCTGGTAGCTTACGTCGCGTCTATACGAGTGAAATAAGCTTCACGGTAAAAGTTTTGAGCCTCTCATTGATTGGGAGGCTCTTTTTTATTGCAAATGATTTTAAGCTCTGCTATCATTACAGCAGCGTCCAAAATTATGCGGGTTCAAGGTTACAATAAAAGTCACTGTTAAATCCCCAGTCATTACATGCAAAAGACGGATTGATGAGTTCAAACGAAAATCACTTAATTGATCCTAGAAGCTACAATGATGAAGATACCAGAGCTAATATCCTCGTGGTGGATGACGATAAGGATATTGCCGGTTATTTGTCGGCGGTCTTGACCCTTGAAGGACACCAAACTAACGAAGCCTACACCCCTCAAGATGCCATAAAGCTGCTCGAAGAACAGCCACATCCTGATCTAGTATTAACTGACTTGGTTATGCCCGGAATAGGTGGGTTGGGGTTGATAACCTATATCAAGCAAGGAAGTCACCTACCCTATATCCCGGTAATCCTCATTACCGCATATCACGGTACGATTGATCGCGCCGCTGCCCTACAATGTGGCGCGGACGACTTTCTCACCAAGCCGGTTAATCGGGCTGAGCTACAAGCCCGCGTCAAGAGCCTACTCAAAGTTAAAAAAGCGCTTGATACGCTCAATCGAAAGCTGGAAGAAAATAAAGCGCTTATCGAGGGGGCGGACAAACGCTATCTTGACCTAAAAAAAGAGAATGCAGTGTTGGCGCAACGGGTTACTCTGCAACACCGCCAACGCGAATTAGCAGCTCGAATCTCCTCAGCCATTTGGCACGAACTAGAAGCGCCCTTAACCAGCGCCATCAACCTATCTCAAAACGGGTTGCGCGATGGTAGCCTGTCTTTACCGCGCCTGCAATTGCTGGTAGATGAGTTGAAGAAAGCGCTAGAAGTCACTACGAAACTAGAGCATCTGGCTACCGAAGCGCGCAAAGGTACTGGTCCTCTGGGTCGTCAGTAACCCACTTTCTTTGAATCTACCTTAACTTGCTCGCTACTATTTTGAATATTTTACGTATATAGTTTGTCTTTTATCTGCAATTCCTATAAATAGATTTGGAGGATTCTTTGAGCCAGCCATTTGATATAAATCAAACCGGAAAACTAGAAGTGGATTTTTTCTTCGATGTTAGATGTCCCTTTGCTTTCCAAGGCGCACTATGGATGCAAGAAGTTGCGGACGTATATGGCGCGGATATGGATTTAAGATGGCGTTTCTTCTCCCTCGAACAGATCAATCGCAAGGACGAAAGCTGGAATATCTGGGAACAAAAGCCGGATGAAGCTTTAAGCCTCTGGTTTTTCCTTGCTGCCGCAGCGGTTAAAAACCAATTGGGCAACGCAATGCTTGGGAAATTCTTCCTTGCCGCGGCTGCCTTGCACCACGAACAAGGCAAAGCCATAAACCAGTCTGAAACCATCCTAGAAGCCGCCCTGAAGGCGGGAGTAGATGCCGCTATCTTACAACCTGTATTTGACGGAATAGATACTTCAGGGTACGATTTATTGAGAGAAGACCATACCGAAGCAGTAATCAAATATGGCGCTTTCGGAGTGCCCACCATAGTTTTTGAGGAAAAATACGCAATGTATGTAAAAATATTGCCAAAGCCTTCCTCAGATCGGGCGCTTGAAGTCTTTCAGCGTATCTTGTTAACCACAATGGTCGATGAGGGAGTTTACGAGTTAAAACGTCCTCAATCTGCGGCTGTAATTGAAAGAATGAAATCGGCATTTTCTAATATTAGAAACAGCAATCCTCAATAATGATATTAGGGTTCAGCTATCAGGTGTAACTCTTAGCATGAAAGGAGCGGTTTTAAATGTCTGCTTTCCTCGATCTCAATGCAAGCGGTAAACTAGAAATTGACCTGTATTTTGACTTCCAATGCCCTTTTGCTTACCAAACCTCCCTGTGGTTGCGGGATGTGGTAGAGTTAATGGGCGACGATTTAGTTGACCTGCGCTTCTATTTCTTCTCTCTAGCACAGGCGAATCGCAAAGATGAATCTTGGAATATCTGGGATACTACCCCAGAAGACCCTAACGCAAGTGGTTTACTGGCATTTTTGGCGGGTGCAGCAGCCTTAAAATCCGGCGGGCAAAGAGCCTTGAATGCTTTTTACCTAGAGCTTGGAAAGCTACATCATCAGGAAAAACAACCGCTGGATAAAGCCACCATTTTGAAGGCAGCGCAAACTGCCGAAGTTAATGTTAATGATGCTTTTAACGGTAGCGACCCTTATCTTGCCGCTGCCCTCAAGGAATCCCATACAGGCGGGGTGGAAAAATACGGAGTGTTTGGCTCATCCACTGTGGTTTTTGAGGAAAGATACGGCGTATATGTCCAAATTATGCCTCGCCCTGCCTATGACAAAGTGTTGCCGCTATTCCAACACATCCAAATGTTGGCAATGGTTGATAGGAATGTATTCGAAGTCAAACGTGTGATGACCGTTGCTGAAAAAGAAGAGTTTAGAGAAACCATCCAGAATCTCTACGCTAATTAAAAGCTATGCCCCCTTCCTCAATGGGCGAAGGGGGCATTTTTTATACGCAGGCGCTCCACCCGCTTAAGGTGGGTTCTAGAGGCGCGTTTTTTACCTGCAATAAAACCTTGAAATTACCCATCTCGTTGGGGCTAATCAACCTTAGCAACGCTTCTCGTTGCGCTAACACCTCATTGGGGCTATTGGTACTCGCGCTCATTTGGACAAAATGCTCACCAATCCCTAACCCCCCCAAAAATTCCGCCTGTGAAATCAGTCCGGGTGTGGTTAAGCCCAAAGCTACGCCCGTATTTAGCAGCGTTGAGAAATCCACATGAGCGGTTATATCCTGATTTCCTAGATTTAAATAGGGGTTATGGCTTACCTGATGCCGATAATAGCATTGGAGTGTGCCGGACATGCGGCGCGGGTGAAAGCGGCTTTTCGCTTCGTAGCCGTAATCTATCGTCAGAATATAGCCCCGCTGCAACTTCTCGGCTACGCGGCTCAACCAAGGCGAGGCATGCAGATTAACCTCAGTGCGATAATCCTCCTCATAGCTCGCTATATCCAAACCCAACGTTTTAAAGTAGGTTTCCAGAGCAGGCGTGGAAAGCTCGCCCGTTTCCTCCACTAGCTCGCCCGCTTCGTTCTGAGTTAGATATATTTCCTGTAGCTTTCCATTGCTGACCGAAACTAAATGCACCGGAAAAGCATCTACCAATTCGTTGGAAAGGAAGCAACCTATCACGCTGTCTGACGCTATCTCATCCCAACCAACCCAAGCTACGTGTTTCAGCAAATCTGCGCCATCCGGCAATACGCCGATACGATGCGCCTGAGCTTCCGCTAAAATGGGGCTGATTTCGACAATGCGATAAACAAGGTTCTCCCAAAGCTGCGGCGCATTTGCCTTTAGATAGAGCAAAATATCTCCCGCCAACGTGCCCTGTCCCGCTCCCATTTCCACTATCGCAAAGTTAGAAGGTTGCCCCAACCGTTCCCACATCTCTTTTAACTGTAAGGCAATAAGCTCACCAAAAACCGGAGTCAATTGGGGGGCAGTATAAAAATCCCCACGCGCACCGATCAGCGAAGAACGGTTGTTATAATAACCGCCCTTGGGATGATACAACGCCAACTCCATAAATTCAGCAAAAGTTAGGCGGTTTTTTTGCTGTAAAATTTCCATAAGCGCTGCTTTGACAATTTGATTGTCTTCACTCTCTGTTGGTGTTATCATATTCTCGTAATTTTGAACTATTATCCGTACCGAGGTTGTCTTAAGGTAGGATGGGTTTTCGTACCAAACTAATAATCACATATATCCTGATAATGTTGCTAACGCTGTTGGTCGCGCTCGCCTTGTTTTCGTTCGTAGTGCAACAAACCCAACAGGACGAACGCAATAAAACTGAACTCCGCCTTCAGCGGAACGCTGAAATTGTACTACAAATATTACCTCCTCCCAATTATAACTATCAACTCACTGCTTATCTTCAAAATATTAGCACTTTTGCGGCGCTTTTCGATGCCCGCTTTATGCTAATCGATGAAACTAGAGATGTGTTACTGGATACGGCAAGTGGTAGCGATAGACTAACCCATTCAAAACTTCCAGATTACAAACTCGCGCCCCGCGATCAAAACGCTTATCGGGGCTATTTGAATCTGAACGGGGTAAATTACGTATATTTTGCCCTACCCGGTCCGAATATAAGTGACTCACCAAGCACTACCGATAATACTAACAGCCGTACCAGTGTTCCGGTTATACTAAAAACCGATTTGATCCTTGCCGTACCGGAAGCGCAACTAGCCTTTGATTGGCTTGCCTTCTTGCGAGGCTTAGCGTTGGCAACGCTGGTAGTTGTGCTAATTTCAATTCTGGCTGCCTACTTTATTGCGCGCAACATCGCCCGCCCTCTCATCCTAATGACCCGCGCCAGCGAAGCAATCGCGCAGGGAGATTTCAATCATCGCCTAGAACAAGCCGGGAAGGGCGAGGACGAAATAAGCCGCTTGGCAATTAGCTTTAATCGGATGGCAGAGGAAGTAGCCGGCTCGCAACAAAGTATGCGCGATTTTGTGGCAAATGTCAGCCATGAACTAAAAACCCCCCTAACCAGTATTCAAGGATTCTCACAGGCTGTTCTGGATGGTACGGTAGATACGCGCCCGATGCTAGAACACTCGCTAAAAGTGATTAACGAAGAATCTGCCAGAATGCGCCGTCTTGTGGATGAATTGCTCGATTTGAGTCGCATTGAATCAGGGCAAATTGACTATAATTGGCGTGACATTGACCTCAAAAGAGTGCTGGAACGAGTGTTAGAAAAGCTCGAACCGCTCATCCTTCAAAAAGGTATAAATCTCGTTTCTTCCATCAACGACTACTATCCGCAGTTGGCGCAAAAAGAACGCAGAATTAATAAGGATTCTTCTCAAAATCTCTTGCCCCAAGATTCGATTCCGGGTCCAATAGTTTGGGGGGATTCAGACCGACTTGAGCAAGTTTTTACAAACATTGCGGATAATGCCATCAAATACAGCCCGCAAGGTGGCGAAGTAAAAGTAGAATTGCGGCTTACCGGAAACGAAACCGTATCCGTTCCGGCAACAATGGCATTGACAGGCAATTTATATTGTTGGGCGCAAGTCAGAATCAGCAATACAGGCCCGCTTATTCCTGCCGATCAATTAAACCGTATATTCGAACGTTTTTATAAGCTGGATAAATCTCGTTCCAAAAAGAAGGGCGATAGTACCGGGTTAGGCTTGGCAATCGCCAAAGAATTAATAGATTCACACCGAGGTAGCGTCCAAGTTCAAAGTGTGCCACTGACCTATGTTTTCAATTACCCATTTCCTCTGACCGGCAGCGAAGGGTTTACCACTTTTACAATTTATCTGCCGCTAATCGCCCTTCCTTTACCAGCGTTACCCCGCTTGCAACCAAGTGCAGTATATCCTGAGTTGCTGAAATAACAAGTAACTCTTTTTGAGAAGCAGAACGCCTGCCGGGGTCGCAAGGGTGTCTCCTTGGATTCCTCTCTCCTATTTTCCCCTTGAGGGGACTAAAGGAATCCGAGCGGGGTTCTCAGGGGTGCAACCCATGTGCGGGGTCGCAAGGGGTGTCCCCTTGGACTCCTCTTTCCTCTTTCCCCCTTGAGAGTTACAACTCTATTTGAGAATCTATGCCGTAGCTGTATTTGCGCATCGAAAAATTAGGCAAGGCGGCGAAAATTAAGAAGGGTTAGTGGAAAAAGACAACAAAGTCGTGATTAGTTGATGGTGGAGGTGAGGGGGCTCGAACCCCTGACCTCTACAGTGCGATTGTAGCGCTCTCCCAACTGAGCTACACCCCCATCAATAGCGAACTGAATTATATCGCTTTGCATTAATACTGTCAACCGTTACAAAATCTACAATTAATGGTAGTCTGAATAATTGAAGTTTCCATACAATAGCGTTATACTGTACAGAAGTAAAACCACTCAAAATTTCACTTGCTCATCTCACTGATAATCGATCGTACGCACCAAACCCCGGCATAGCTGCTTCAGGGGGTAATTACTCGCTAGTTTAGAAGGAGAGAGAAACAATGAGCCAGCTAACCTCATCTAAAGCTGGGAAGTTTTTAGCGGCAACCGGCGGATTGACGGCGCTGCTGATTCTGACCCTGTTATTAGCCGCTTGTCAGACCGACATTGATGCGAACTCGACCATAGCATCCGGCACTCTACGACCCGCTGCTGTCGTTCAAACGGCGCAAGGAAATAATAACCCCCAAGGCGGTGTCCCAATTGATCCTTCCAAGAGCGCAGCGCTTGTAGCCGGCGCCACCAGCACACCTGCTACACGTCCCACTGTTACTATAGCCAACCTCCCTGCTGGACCAACCATAGCAGGCGCGACTACAGCGGCGGCAGCAGCACCAGCAGCGGGTGCAACTACCGCGGCAGCAGCAGCAGCGGGTGCAACTACCGCGGCAGCAGCAGCAGCGGGTGCAACTACCGCGGCAGCAGCAGGCGCAGGACCTAGCGACCCGGTTGCAGCAGCAAGGGTAAAGGAATTTGCAACAGCAAGGGCAGCGGAAAAAGGAGATGCAACTAAGGGCGCTTCAATGTTCAAAATCACTTGCCAAGGCTGTCATACCAACATGGGAACAACAGTAGGCCCAACCGGATGCCCTAACCTGTCCACCAGCACAAACGCGCTAGACCCGGCTTACATTCGCGGCAACGTTCGCAATGGTAGAAATCTGATGCCTGTCTTTGATACAGATACCATTGACGAACCTACTCTCAACAATCTGGTTGCTTTCGTTCTCTCTATCAATGTAAATTTGAAGTAAGCCAGCTTCAGATCAAAGTATTATGAATACAAGCTCCCCCTTCCACTTGAGGGGGGGTCTTATTATTTGATAGACAAGGCAGGGGCGCATCCCGATGCGCCCTCGACCAACCTAATTTAATAGGTGCTAAACTTGACAGTAAATACTCGTCTGATATAGGATACATAACAATAAGTTATTGTGCTATCCTAGCAAAATTCCCATCTCCGGTCACCGGCATTTCACCTATTGTGACAGTAAGCATTGTCCAAAATAAATGTAGCGGAACGTAGGGGTAAGACTCTAATTTTGGTTTGTTACTATGATTAATATAAATTCTGAAACATATATAGATTTGGAGCTTAGCAATGGAGACGCTTCTTACCATTTTGTTCGGTATTCTAGCAGGGCTTGCCTGCGGTCTAGGGTTTGTATTTTACAAACAAGGTAAAGCAAACATCCAGTTAGCCCTTGAAAAAGAAAATATTAACCGTCTTATAGAAGAAGCAAAATCCAAACAGCGCGAGATTGTTTTACAAGCAAAAGATGAGGCTTTGAGTTTTAAACAAGAAGCCGAAAATGAGTTGAAAGAAAGGCGCGTTGAACTCCAACAGCGCGAAAGTCGCCTCCAGCAAAAAGAAGAAAACCTTGAGCATAAGCTGGAAAATCAAGAAAGACGTGAGCGTAATCTGAATGATCGCGAACGTGATATTGAGAAGGTGCGCAAGCAGGCGGACGAGCTAAAACAACGCCAAGCTCTTGAATTGGAAAGAGTTGCAGGACTTACCACCGAGCAAGCCAAAGAATTGGTAATTGCAAAAATAGAGGATGATGCGCGCCAATACGCCAGCGTGCGAGTCAGAAAAATTGAAGAAGAAGCACGCGAAAGATCAGAAGAAAAAGCCCGTAAAGTTTTATCGGTTGCGGTTAGCCGAATTGCCAGCGATTATATAAGTGATGCCGTTGTAAGCACCGTGCCCCTGCCTAGCGATGAAATGAAGGGTCGCATCATTGGACGAGAAGGGCGCAATATTCGGGCATTCGAGCAAGCTACCGGAGTAGATTTGATAGTGGATGACACTCCCGAAGCAGTAACCCTCAGTTGCTTTGACCCAATTCGCCGCGAAATAGCGCGCCGCGCATTAACCAAGTTGGTGACAGACGGGCGCATCCATCAGGCGCGTATCGAAGAAGCAGTCAACAAAGCCAAACAAGAAGTAGAACAACAATTACGCGAAGATGGCGAAAAAGCCGCCTATGAAGTAGGCGTGCAAGGCATCCATCCTGAAATTCTTTACTTGCTAGGAAAGTTGCGCTATCGCACCAGCTATGGACAAAATCAACTAGAGCATGTCATTGAAGCCAGTAAACTTGCCGGAGTAATCGCCTCTGAATTGGGCGCAAAAGTGCAAGTGGCTAAAACCGCTGCTTTACTCCATGATATTGGCAAAGTAATTGATCAGGATTCGATGGAAGGTCCACACGCGCTTATCGGCGCAGACCGCATAAAACGCTTTATGAACACGCCAGAGGTAATTCACGCCGTAGCGGCACACCACAGCGAGGAAGACCCGCAATCGGTGGAAGCGTGGATTGTAATGGCAGCAGATGCCTTGAGCGGCGGCAGACCGGGCGCAAGGCGCGAACAAGTCGAAACCTACGTCAAGCGGCTAACCGCTTTGGAAGAGTTGGCACACTCTATGGAGGGTGTGGAACGTTGTTTTGCAATCCAAGCCGGACGTGAGCTTCGTATCCTAGTGCGCCCTGAAGTAATAGATGATGTCTCAGCGATGCGTATGGCGCATGAACTTAGCCGCCGAATTGAAGAAAATATACAATATCCGGGACAAATAAAAGTAACTATTATTCGTGAAACCCGTGCGGTAGATTACGCCAAATAATCATATTTAATGCTTCTAAGTGTTACTATATGTAATTTCTATGGCGCTTCATTTTACTTGGAGTGCCTTATTTTGTGCTGAGACAATTTCGATAATTCTCCTAAATGTAGTAAGCAAAACTCGACTCTTTTTCCCAATGTCTGCTATAATGATTTAAACAGTTGTTAAATTAGTTGAACTACTAAAGAGGGATAGGTAAGAGAACTTATTTCTCTGGAAATCTTAACCCGATTTTAAGTAGGCAGTGGCGGCAAAACTTGAATACAGCTTTTCTTAAAGAGCGGATAGCAGTATAAAGTTCTTTGTTTGCTTTGCCGTTTCTATAGAGAGCGCGAAGGCTATACTTAATAGGTTGACCCGGTTAGGGGACAATCTCGTTTTAGTTTAATCAATCGAATAACGGCTTATTTGGGTATTTTGTTTGTTGGGTTATCCAAATTAGCTAGATTATTGCTTTTTGCATAATTAATTTGTTACTGATTCATTTGGTTAATCATTTGTGATCGCCGGAACAGTACCTTAAAAGGCAAACTTGAGCTCAAGAATGCAGAATATTATGCATTTTAAGTCAACGGTTGATTAAAATAAAACAGGAGAGCCATTTTGATATCCGGAGAAGGTTTCACCACCTACTCACACGCGCTGAAACAACACAACAAGGAGAACAATTATGGAATCCAAGTTTACCTTCAACCGCACGACCGAACCGGGAACAGAACAAGGAGACCGTCCAGTAAGCTATGTAACACCCATACGACCTGTTAACGAACAACAACATGAGGCACATGTGAGCGAAGTTGAAGTTTTGAAAGTTTCCGGTAAATCTCGACCGAGCAGTGTCGCTGGCGCGATTGCAGGAGTTATCAGGCAAACAGGACGTGTCGAGATTCAAGCTATAGGCGCAGGCGCTACCAATCAAGCTATTAAAGCTGTAGCGATAGCTCGTGGCTATCTAATAAGTAGCGGGATTGATATTGTCTGTATCCCCGCTTTTATTGACGTTCTAATAGATGATGAAGAACGAACTGCAATTAAATTGCTAGTTGAAAGACGACCCGGTTTTAGCGGCTCTAGTACTTCACCCGTAATGCAATAGCTCTTTCTAGGCTATAATCTAGAATATTGATGTGGTAAAATAGATAAAAAAGGCTTCATTTATTATGGAGCCTTTTTTGTTTGTAAATATTTCCTAGGAGGTTAGACTTTAATATGCCCGGCACTGTAGATCTTCATATGCACAGCACCGCTTCAGATGGAACTCTTAACGTGGAAGAATTAGTCCGGTTGGCGGCTAGTTTGGGCTTGAAAACCATCGCCCTAACCGATCACGATACTACCGCCGGGCTTGATGCTGCAATCTTGTTTGGGAATAAACTGGGCTTGGAAGTAATCCCCAGTATTGAGCTTAGCGCGGAAGACAACGGCGAAGTGCATATCTTGGGCTACTTTCTAAATTATGATAACCAAGAGTTTCAAGCAAAGCTCAAGCATTTTCGGGATACCCGCTTTAATCGAGGCGAGCTAATTGTCCAAAAATTGGCGGAACTGGGTATGCCGATTGAATGGGCGCGGGTGCAGGAAATTGCAAACGGCGCATCAATTGGGCGACCTCACTTCGCCGAAGCCATGAAGGAAAAGGGCTATGTACAAACCATCGCCGAAGCTTTCGAAAAGTATCTTTATAACGGTGGTCCCGCATTTGTAGATCGCGAGAAAATCACTCCGGTTGAAGCGGTGCAACTGATTCGCGAAGTGGGCGGTTTGGCAGTTTTGGCGCACCCCACTTGGGTTAATGACCTTGACCGAATTCTGGAAGAAACCGTCCAAACCGGGTTAGCGGGTATCGAAACCTACTACGGACACTATGATGAGGAGACGGTGGCACGTTTTCTGGAACTCGCCCAAAAGTATAATATCGTGCCAACCGGAGGCAGCGACTTTCACGGGCGAGACGATGGCGGTCAGGTATATCTTGGTGAACGTTTGGTGCCAGACGAGGTAATTGGTCAACTGAAAGCCCGTTTACAGCCCTAAAAGAGCAATAGCCCATGCCATACGATGAAGAAGGACGTTTTCTTTATCCGCTACCCAAGAAAAAGAGCCGACCTGAGAAAAAACCCGCAGGAAAGCCTACTGCGTCTCCAACTTTGCCACGCCCTGAAGCTGTACCCGAAGTTGTAAAACCTACCCTTCCAAATCCCCCAAACTCTCACTTTGGGGATATGTCCTTTCCCCACGATTCATTAAAACCAAGCGCGAAGGATGATTCTATCATTTTCGCCAAGCCGGACAAAGCGTCGGCGCAATCTGATAACATCGCCGATATGGCAAGGCTGGCGCGTCTTTTCAACGAGCGCGAATTGGCAGAGTTGTGGAACGCGCAAGGCTGGGAGAAGGGGCGTAAATTAACAGCAAGCGATGGGCGCACTTTGAAAATCGTATATCGGGGTAGGTGGAGTGGTGGGCTTGGTCCCGATTTTCGAGGGGCAATAATTGACCTTGGGGGCGAGCTATTGCGGGGCGATGTGGAATTGCACCTATCCACACAGGATTGGCAAGCGCATGGGCATGCTGCCGATTCCCGCTATAACGAGGTAATCTTGCATGTGGCGCTTCTCGGCGGCGCAGTAACTACCCTGAACGGCAAAAACCCTGCTACCCTCGCTTTGCTGGAAAGCTTCGGCAATGAAAATGAACTGCTGGAAGCTATCAGATTAGCGCAAGCAAGTGGAACTCGGCTTGGCTCTCTTTCCGAAAGCGAGGGTCCCTGTTGTGAACTGGTGGCGCAACATCACCCCAATTTGGCGGAAGTGCTGGCGCGAATTGATGAACTGGGCGAGAGCAGATTTAAGGAAAAAGGGCAGAAATATGAAGCAGCCTGTGCGCAGGAAGATAGCCTTGTGCAACCCTTCTGGAGCGGTTTGCTGGAAGCGTTGGGCTATGCGCAGAATAAAGCCCAATTCAAACGCCTATCGCAAATTGTGCCCTTGAGCAGCTTGCTCGATTTGCTGAATGATTCTGCCACAGACGAAGCAGAAGAACGCATTATCACCCTAGAAGCGGCGATTTTAGGCGCAGCCGGGCTATTGCCTTCCCAACGCAAACCGCGTCCGAAACCGCTTTTTGACCCCTCTAAAGATGATATTGACCCGGAAGATTGGGCTGCCGCCGAATACGCCGAAGAACTAGACAGGCGTTGGGCATGGCTAGAGCGTTACCTACGGGAAAGCGCCTATCAATTCCAACCTATGCACGAGCAAGACTGGAATTTTGCGCGAGTGCGCCCGGTAAATCACCCGGCGCGGCGCATAGCAGGCTTGGCGCGTTGGGCGGTTTCGCTCAAACTGGTGGAAGAAACCGAGCTTCTTGAAAGGCTCGAAGCGAAAATCACCGGGCTTGAACCCGCGCAAGCTGCCAAAGTTCTGGCTACCTTCTTTGTGGTAGAGCTACCGAAAACGGAAAGCGCCAGCCGCCAATTCTGGGCGCAACGCTACGACCTAACGCTTGAAAAGCTCCCCGGCAGCGATAACGCCCGCACCGCACCCGCCCTAATCGGCGCGGACAGAGCGACAGAGATAACTATAAACGCCACTTTGCCCTTTCTTTGGGCGTATGCTCGCCACACTCGAAACTCTCCGCTTGAGCAAAATGCCCTTGCCGTGTACCATAGCTATCCTAGCAAGGGCAGCAATGAACTGGTGGAGAACGTAGCGCGACAGGTGTTTCGCTTTTGGCTGGAGGGGAACGGCGAATTGCCGGAAGAATACCGCGATAAGAACCAGAAGGTTAAGCTAAACCGTTTGTTAGGCGGTGCAATGCGCCAGCAAGGATTAATCCAATTACATCATAGCTTTTGCAACGAACAGAATTGGGGGACTTGCCCGCTTGGATAGGATATTTGCAATGAAATTTAAGCATGTCATACTCTTATGCCTCGCTCTGATAGTTTTGTCCGCTTGCGGTGACACGACAACCGCTCCCGCGAATACTGCCGCGCCTGTTACTACCATTCCAGCCGCTACTACCGCCGCCCTCGCTACTACCGCTGCGGCGAATACTGCCGCGCCTGTTACTACCGCCGCCCTCGCTACTACCGCCCCAAGCGACCCGGCAATTGAATTGGCGCAAAACGCTATAGCTAAAGACTTGAAAGCTACGCTGAATATTGCCCAAAACGACCTTGAATATGTTACGATATTGCCGCGCACCTTCCCTGATAGCTCGATGGGTTGCCCCCAACCCGATTACTCGTACCAACAGGTGCTTACGCCCGGTTATCAGATTACGGTGCTGATTAAATCTCAAAATGTACGTTATGATTATCGCGCCGATACTCGCGGTAACGTGCTACAGTGTAAAAAGTTATAATTACGAGGATATTAATATGACAAATAAGATAAAAATTTCCCCCTCTATTCTTTCAGCCGACTTTGCGCGGTTGGGCGAACACGCCACCGAAGCGGTCAAAGCGGGGGCGGATTACCTGCATGTGGATGTTATGGATGGTCATTTCGTGCCGAATATCACCATCGGACCTATAATATTGGAAAAGTTGCGCGCCGTAACCGACATTCCCTTCGATACGCACTTGATGATTGAAAAGCCCGAACGCTACATCGAGGACTTTGTAAAAGCGGGGGCAAGCATTGTCACGGTGCATTACGAAACCTGCCCTCATATACACCGCACCGTCCAGCAAATCAAAAATACGGGCGCGAAAGCGGGAGTAGTTATCAACCCTGCCACCCCGATTAACGTGCTGGAAGAAATCTTGCCCTATGTGGATTTAGTTTTGCTCATGAGCGTGAACCCCGGCTTTGGCGGGCAATCCTACATCGAAACCACCACGGATAAAATCCGCCGAATGCGTGATATGATTGAGCGGGTCAATCCGGCGATTGAGCTTGAAGTAGATGGCGGTGTGGGCGCACAAAACGTCGGTACGGTAGTGCAAGCAGGCGCAAACGTAATTGTCGCCGGGTCTGCCGTATTCAACAAACGCCAAAGCGTGGCACAGAATATCACGGACATACGAGTGGCTATCCGGCAAGCGATTTCGTAGGCGTGCCGCCTTCGTTCGGTAGGACAACGGACGAAGGGCGTATTCAAATACGCCCCTACGGGTTAATTCTCTTGATATTGGTGAGAAGTTTTAATTGGTAGGGGCGCATTCTGATGCGCCCTCGTTCGGTGGCACAAATCTCATGGGGTTGGGGGCAATCGTTCTGTGGGAAAGGGCTATTGCCCCCGATACGCCCACGTTAGGTTACATAATGTAAAGCAGAGGATGACATGGCACAAATCAAATTTGGAACCGACGGCTGGCGAGCAGTTATCGCCGAAGATTATACCTTCGACAATGTACGTAAAGTAGCGCAAGCCACCTGCGAATATTTCAAAAAAGAAGGTTACGCTAAAGACGGTCTGGTAATAGGCTACGACACCCGTTTCAACTCGGAACATTTCGCTGCTGCTACCGCCGAAGTCTTTGCCGCTAACGGTGTAAAAGTTTATCTGAGTAACAATTTTGCCCCGACTCCGGTTTTCAGCTACTCCATTATCGAGAAGAAAGCGGGCGGCGGCGTGGTCATTACTGCCAGCCACAACCCTGCCACCGACAACGGTTTCAAGGTTAAGCCTCATTATGGCGGCAGCGCCTCACCCGAAATTGTGACCGCCATTGAAGGTTATCTCGACACTCCGATACAGCGCATGAAGTTTCAGGATGCGGTGAAAGCCGGATTGGTGGAATATTTCGATGCAACCGAAGGCTATATCGAGCAATTGGGGCGAATGGTGGACATCGAGGGTATCCGCAAGAGCAATCTTAAAATCTTGGTGGATTCGATGTATGGCGCAGGGCAAGGCTATTTCCCGCGCATCCTGAGCGGTGGGACTGCCACCGTCACCAATATGCACAACGAGCGCAATCCGATTTTCCCCGGCATGCACAACCCCGAACCGATTGCCCGCAACCTGACCGAGCATATGGAACTGATGAAAACCGGCAAGTATGACATCGGTATCTCGAACGATGGCGATGCTGACCGGGTGGGCTTAGTGGATGAGAAGGGCGAGTTTGTAGATCAATTGCGGGTGTACGCCCTACTCGCACTCTACATGCTGGAAGTGCGAGGCGAGCGTGGCATGATTGTAAGGTCGCTTTCCACCACCTCAATGCTTGACCAACTTGGCAAGCTTTACAATGTCCCGGTGTTTGAAACTCCGGTGGGCTTCAAGCATATCGGACCGAAAATGATGGCGGAAAATGCTTTGATGGGTGGCGAAGAGTCGGGCGGGTTCGGCTTCCGAGGGCATATTCCCGAACGTGACGGTATCATCTGCGGTCTATTTCTGGCGGATATGTTGGTCAAAACCGGGAAAACTGTTTCCGGCTTGATTGATTGGCTCTTTGAGAAAGTCGGGCCCCACTATTACAACCGCATCGACTTTACCTTTGAGCAGGAAAAACGGGGCGAGATTATGCAACGCATCCGCGATAATACGCCAAAGGATTTGGCTGGCTCAAAACTCGTCAACACCCGTTTTGATGATGGTTTCAAATATTACAGCGAGGACGGCAGTTGGTTGCTGATTCGCTTCAGCGGCACCGAACCGATTATGCGCGCCTACACCGAAACCACTTCTCCTGAAAAGGTCGAAGCCATCCTAGCGCAAGGCAAAGCTATCACCGGAGTCTAACGAATTTTTGCAATAGGCATGAAGAAAGCCCGGCGTTGAACCGGGCTTTTTTGTTTCGCGCTTATTCTACCATTCAGACCATGTTCCTTCTGGGCGTTGCAAAATCCATGAGGCTGGTTCTGCCGTGTACATCCCATGAAATTGTTCCCCAAAAGCCGGGTCACCGTAATAGGCAAACGCCCCCTCAAGGCTATACCATACCTCTACCCCCAGAAATTCGAGCGATTCCCCACCCATGCGGAAAAAGTTCTGGTGGGAGATTGCGCCGAGCTTACGCGCCTTGCTGAGACCGTTGCTGGTGGCAGCATCCATAGTTTTGCGGGCTTGCTCTTTGGAAGAAACAGTCCCGCGCACAACCCCAAGAAACCGCTCATTTTTTCCGGCTGGCGCAAGCAGGCTGTAGTGGAAAATATCGTTGGCAGGAGTCCACACCACCGGGTCGCGAGTGGCGAAAATTTGCCCGGCTTGTTCCTGAACATGAGGATTGGAAAAAAACTGGTTGAGTCCTTCCATATCATTCCAAACATCCATAATAAAGAACTCACCCTTTTCGTCCTGAACCGGCACAAAAACCGAATGACTGAGGTCTCCCAGAGATTGTGCTGTAGCGATATTTGCAGGCGCTCCGGCAGTAGCATTGTGAATAGCGCGGGTTTGCTCAAGGCTAGCTTGACCTTGAGTACCATTTATAGTTAACAGGAATAATTGAGTTGAGGACATGAATTTATCTCCTTCATGAATTGAAATCAAAAAAGGCACATCTAATAAAACCTGTTGTGGCAAGCTTACCGAAAGAGCAGATTAAAACTGCGACTCTCAAGCAGTGGCTTCAAGTAACGGTTGCGTTATTTAGCTAGAACGTAAAATGGGATGATTATTATTGGTTGTTACCGGATGCCCATGGATCCGGTCCCGGGTCGTTGCCCAGAGAGGCTTCTACCAAGCGTGGCAGGAAATGTTCCCAACCCTCGGTATGTGATTTAAGCATCTCCGGCGTGGGCAGATTGGAATGTTTCAGGTGCAAGCGAGTGCCTTGCCCATCCGGTACAAGATTTATTTCAACGGTGGATGTGCCGGGCGGGAGCGGGCTACCTTCGCCTTCCCAACCCCATGTGAACACCACCCGATTATAGGGCGATACTTCCACATATTTTCCACTTACAATGTCGCGCCCTGTGATATTGGTACGGTAAATGCCACCCGGTTGTGGGTCGAGGGTAGCTTTTACACCTTTCCACTTGGTCAATTTAACCGGGTCTGTGAAAAAAGGAAAGATGGTTTCAGGGCGAGCGTCAATCCAGATTTCACGTTCCACCGTAAATGCTTCAAGATTCAACCTTAATAACTCCTTTTTGCTTTTCTTCTGCCTCTGCTACCTCTTTCAGCATAAAAAGCTGCTCATCCCAGAATTGCTCTAGGAAGCTCTTTAGCTCGGAAAGACCGTCAGGGCGGAAGCGATACAAACGGCGAGTGCCTTCCGCGCGAACCAAAACCAGCCCCGCCTCTTCCAGCACCTTCAAGTGCTGCGAGATAGCCGGACGACTTACCGAAAACTGCGCTGATATTTCTCCAGCCGACAACTCCTTCCAGTGCAGCAGTTGTAAAATCTGGCGGCGATTTGGCTCGGCTATGGCGTGTAATACTGAATCTAGCATGATGTTATTTTAGCATACGCTTACGTAAGTGTCAACTTACATTTGAGGTTGTTTGAAAATTGGTATTCGCAATTTTATGAGGAAAGGCGGCTCAAAGCACAAGCTCACTTCTTGCCGCTCGAAACAGGCTTAGTATGTCCCGTCAATACCCAATTCTTCTTTGGCATCTTCGGTCATCATAGTAGGATTCCAAGAGGGCGACCACACCAGATTGAGTTTTACATCGTTGACACCGGGCATACCGTCCAACGCCTCGCGCACTTGCGCCCCTATTACATGACCAAGCGGACAACCGGGCGAGGTAAGCGTCATAGTTATGTCAACTAGACCTTCATCATCTATATCCACCCCATAAATCAGCCCTAAATCAACAATGTTTATCCCGATTTCAGGGTCATAGACCGTTTTAAGGGCTTCTTTTAATTCTTCTTCAGTCGGCAAGCTCATGTGTTTTACTCCCAATTTAACTCAAAGCGGTAATTATCCCGCTTGCTTTCATCTTCAATTTTTTCTATATCCAACCGTATATTTTGCGCCCCGCTAGCGGCTACTACTGCTTCGGTGATACCAGCCATAAACTCGATATAGCCGGGTTCATCAAAATGCAAAAGCTCCCAGCGATTAGGCTCTAGCTCTTTCGCGCTGCGCTCGCCATAGCGGAAAATACCCTGATATACCAGCGGCGAGTTCTTGACCAACCGCACAGTACCCCACGCTTTTATTACAGCCAGCAGTATTTTGCCCGCTGCACTATTGCCATAACCCTCAAAACTAAGCCTGCCAAGCTTACGCATGGATTCTTGCAAGTCCTCACCCGGCAAGACCCGCGCTGCTATCAATTCCAATATCCGGCGCGCTTGCCACACCTCAACTTCAGGGGTAGGATTCTGTGGGTCATAGCCGGTGTGCTGTACAATAGCGGAAACCAGTTCGGTATCATCTTTCATGCCAGTTCCCGCCAGCAGCGCCACCATTGCGTATTTTTTTATCAGATACGGGTTATCCATCTAAAACTCGCCATCCATCCAGCCTAACTCTTCTTTACCCTGCTCGCTTATCATATGCGCGCCCCACGGTGGTGACCACACAAAGTTGATTTTAACACCGTTCACGCCCGGTAGTTCGCTTAATACATTCTTTACATCATTCCGGATTTCCGGTCCGGCAGGGCAGGCAGGCGTGGTAAGCGTCATAAAAATCTCAATCTCGCCGGTATCATCTATATCCAAGCGATAAACCAGACCCAAATCAATTATGTTTACGCCCAATTCAGGGTCGGTCACGGTTTTTAGAGCTTTGATAATCTCTTCATCGGATGCGACCGCCATCAGCCTTCGCTTCCTTTCTAATTACTAAATTGAAAAGGATGGGCGGTTTGATGCTCCAGCCCACCCTTATTATCACGAGTTTATGCGCCATTTGCAAATGCGTTTGTAGGGGCGTATTTGAATACGCCCTTCCCGAATCTTAACCGATAGAGCCTTCCATCTCCAGTTGCACCAAACGGTTCAACTCAAGGGCGTATTCCATCGGTAGTTCTTTTGTAACCGGCTCAATGAAACCGTTTACAATCATTGCCATTGCTTCGGACTCACTCAAACCGCGAGTCATTAGGTAGAATACCTGCTCTTCGGAAATGCGCCCTACCGTTGCTTCATGCTCGATAGTTACATTATTCTGATGTACCTGCATATCTGGGTAAGTATCGTTGCGGCTGAACTCATCCATCAGCAGACCGTCACAGCGAATCTTGGCGCGTGAACCGTATGCGCCCTTCGCAATTCGCAAAAGCCCTCTGAATCCGGCATGCCCACCATCTTTAGCGATTGACTTGGACAAAACATTGCTGGTGGTGTAGGGCGCAGCGTGGATAACTTTCGCGCCGCCGTCCTTATGTTGCCCCTTGTTGGCGAAAGCGATATTCAAATGGTCAGCCCGCGCCCCTTTGCCAATTAGATACGAGCAAGGATAAAGCATGGTGATTTTGCTACCCATCGAACCGCCCACCCATTCCATGTGGGCTTCTTCTTCAACCAACGAACGCTTGGTGTTGAGATTGTAAATATCGCTAGACCAGTTTTGAACGGTGGTATAGCGGGCGCGCGCGCCTGGTCGCACAAAGATTTCCACCACCGCGCTATGCAACGAGTTGGTGCTGTACTGCTGAGCGGTACAGCCCTCGATATATTGCGCTTCCGAACCTTCTTCCACAATCAACATGGTATGCTCGAAAGTGCCTTCTTCCTTGCCTTCCATACGGAAGTAGGCTTGCAAGGGCAAATCAACTTTGGTGTTGGGTGGAACCCACATAAAAGAACCGCCACTCCACACCGCACCATGCAATGCCGCAAACTTATTATCGGTAGGCGGCACGCACTTGGTCATGAAGTGCTTCTTTACAATGTCGGGATAATCCTTGACGGCGGTATCCATCGAAGTGAAAAGAATACCCAGTTTTGTATATTCTTCCTTCAAGCCCTCATAAATCGGTTCGCTATCATATACCGCGACCACACCCGCCAGATATTTGCGTTCAGCTTCGGGGATACCCAACTTTTCGTAGGTGTTCTTGATTTCGTCAGGCACTTCATCCCATGTACGGGTTTTTTTCGAACCGGAGGGAGTGTAAAAAGTAAGGTCATCAAACTTCAAACCGCTCAAATCCGGTCCCCACGTCGGCATCGGCTTCGACTCGAATATATCGTAGCTCTTGAGGCGGAATTCGCGCATCCATTGTGGCTCATCCTTCTGCCAACTAATATCTTCGATTAGTTCGCGGGATAGCCCTTTCTTCGCCTTCCACACTTTCAAAAGCGGCGTACCGAATTCAACTTTCTTTTCGGTAGCTTTATTTATTTCTATAGTCATTTTTCTATACTCCTCCGGTCAGACTGCCTTTTGCCAATTCTGCCGTAAAATACGAGTTGACTTTGTATATCTATGGTTATGCCTCACCCGCCAAGCGGATGAAGCTATTACGCTTGAGAATCAATCACAGGACTTTCGCTTAGAGTAGTAAATCCATCAAATTTTACCAGCAAACGCGGGCGCATCGCGATGCGCCCCTACGAACCAACTCTCATGAGAACCGATTTGTATCCCCCATCCGGGGGACAGGTGGGCGGTTCGCCTGCGCCCCGTAGAGGGTGTGAACCGCCCTTCGGTAATCTTATTCTTCATCCTCATCTTCATCTTCTTCGGCAATACGCCCCGCCAGTACCAGCCCTTTGCGGGTAGTGCGCAACGCCAGTGAAGCGCATTTTAGTCGCACCGCACTGTTTATCTCGATACCTAGTTCTTCAATAATCTGGTCGCGGGTAATATCTTTTACTTCGTCCACCTTATGCCCTTTGATTAAATCGGAAAGGACATAGGCGGAAGCGCGACTGATAGCGCAACCTCGCCCGGTGAAGCCCACATCTTCCACGACCCCTTCACTATTGACCCTCAATTGGAGTTTGAAGCGGTCGCCACACAAGGGATTGCTATCTTCAAGTTCTATAGTGGGGTCTTCCACCCGATGGTTTTTTAGTTCGACATCAAAGTTATGCGCCAATTCCAGCACATACTCCATATCTAAGTCGTCTCTTGCTTCAGTCACCTTTAAATACCTCTCTGATTACCAAGTTTAATCCCTACCATATTACTAGGAATTAAATCAAATTGCAAGTTAAGATACTATGCAAGTTTGAAGACTTTACGCACCCGATAGAGCGAATCCACCAGTTTATCAACCTCTTCCAGCGTATTATAGATGTAGAAACTGGCGCGAGTGGTCGCGGGAAGATCAAGGAAATCATGCAGCGGTTGGGCGCAGTGATGCCCGGCGCGTACCGCGATGCCATCCCGATCCAGCATTGTGGCGAGGTCGTGCGGATGCACCTCACCCAGATTAAACGCCACTACCCCGCCGCGTTCTTCGGCTTTGCGCGGTCCGTAGATATGCAAATCGGGTACTTCGCGCAATTGTCCAAGCGCGTAGCGGGTAATTTCGATTTCGTGGGCGCGAATCTTGTCCATCCCGAAAGATGCCAGATAATCAACCGCTGCGCCCAAACCGATTCCTTCGGCGATAGCGGGCGTTCCGGCTTCAAATTTCCACGGGAGGTCATTCCAAGTGCTGCCTTCCAGCGTTACGCTCCGAATCATGTCACCCCCGGTCAAGAAAGGCGGCATTGCTTCCAACAGATTACGGCGCGCCCAAAGCACGCCGATTCCGGTTGGTCCGCACATTTTATGCCCGCTAAACGCCAGAAAATCTATATCCAACGCCTGTACATCCACCGGAAGATGCGGCACGCTTTGGGCGGCATCTACGAGGATAAGTGCGCCAACCGCATGGGCTTTCTTTGCCAGTTCCGCCACCGGGTTGATAGTACCCAATACGTTCGACATATGGGTAACTGCCACCAGTTTGGTTTTTTTGGTGATAATTTCGTCAATATTGGAAAGGTCGAGCTTGCCTTCCTCGTTCACCTTGATATAGCGCACTTTCGCGCCCTTTTCCTGCGCCAGCATTTGCCACGGCACGATATTGGAATGATGCTCCATAACCGTACTGACAATCTCATCGCCTTCTTTGATATTGGCGCGACCCCATGTGTGCGCCACCAGATTTATAGATTCGGTGGTGTTGCGGGTAAATATAATTTCCTTGTGCGAACGGGCGTTGAGAAACCATTTGACTTTGCCATGGGCGCGTTCATATTTGAAGGTCGCTTCCTCACTCCAACGATATACGCCACGATGGATATTGGCATTACATTTATGGTAATAATCCAGCATAGCTCCCACCACCTGTTCGGGGCGCAAACTGCTGGCGGTGCTATCCAAGTAAACCGAAGGCTTGCCGTTGGTTAATTCTTGCAAAATAGGAAAATCGCGCCTGATTTCGGGAATATCAAATGCTCGCTTCTCTCGTTCTTGATCCAGAGATTCAATTTCTGTCATATAAGATTCGACCTTCTCTAAAAGTTTAGACCAACGAAGGGCGTATTCAAATACGCCCCTACGAATTAAAACCGCCTCGTTCGGATGTGGTTCGGGGTAGGGGCGCATTCCGATGCGCCCGGTATTAGATTAAATCCCTTGTTACCGAAGGTCTTACCCCAATCCTCGTTTTACGGATTTAATTGTTAATCCTCATAAGCCCCTTGCCTAAAAGAGCAAGCCCTTTGCAAATTAATATATTTTCCTAGAGATTATTTCCTTCATGCGCTGTCGCACACTGGCAAGCGGGATGCGATTGGTCACTTGCTCGAAAAAGCCCTGTACGATTAATCCGACCGCTTCTTCACGGGACAAACCGCGCGATTGCAGGTAGAAAATCGCTTGCTCATCCACCATGCCGATGGTTTGCCCATGAGCGCAGCGCACATCGTTGGCATCCACATCAAGGCTTGGCAGGGCATCCGCCTTGCTATCCTCGCTCAAGAACAAAACATGGTCTGCTAGAAAGCTATCGGTATTTCTTCCGAGCTTATCCACTCGAATTTTCCCCTGAAAACCGTATTGCCCTTTATCCAGCAACGCCGCTTTAAACAAAGCATCTCCGGTGGTATTTGGTACGGAATGGCGCATTACCACTTTCAGGTCAAGGTGCTGCTCGTGATTGGGGAAAATCGCGCCAACCGCCTCGGCATGCGCCCCTTCGCCCAAAGTCACGCTTTCCACATCAAGGCGCGTTTCTTCGCTACCCATAACCGCCAATATCCAGCGGTTGATGCTGTCTTTCTTGAGCAAGGCGCGTTTGGTGGAATAGTTAAAGAAGCTTTCGCCCCAATCTTGAGGATTATAAAACTCCACTTTTGCGCCCGTAGCTACAAAGGTTTCTACAATATTGGCATCTAAAGCTTGCTCTTTGAGGTTCGATGCGCTTAATTGTTCCTCAATAATTTTAACTTGGCTGTGAGGTTCTGCCACTACCAGCACATGGCTGAAAATTGCGCTATTGGCAGTGTCGGCGTAGAACACCACCCGGAAAGGCGCTTCTATAACGACATTTTTAGGAACGTACAGAAATGCGCCACCACTCCACAAAGCCGCATGCAAAGCCGCAAATTTATTATCGTCTGGCTTTACATTGGAAGTCATAAAATATTCATGCACCAACGCGGGATGTTTCTGCACCGCCTCGTCAAGGCTACAGAAAATTACCCCTTGCGCGAGGGCTTCTTCGGAAAGCTCTACCTGCACCACTTCGCTGTTATACTGCACGAGAGTTCCGGCGGTTTGCTCCACAATTTCGCGGGTTTCGCCCTCTTCCTCATCCTCGATAATCACCTTGCCATCCAAATTAAGGTGGGGTAGGCTTGACCCGGCAGGCGTGAAGGGCTGCAAACTCTCCAGCTTTAGCTCTTTCAAGCTGCTAGTCCACCAACCACGAATACCGCGCGTCCAATCCGGCAACGGCAAGGCTTCGTAGAGCTTCAAGGCTTCGCGCCGTTTCTCCAGCATCCAATGCGGCTCTTGCTTTAAAGCGGATAGTTTTTCTACCGCTTCCAGCGTTAAAAGGCTCTCTACCACAGGGCTGGTCATTAAGCATCCTCCTCCGCCCCGGCAGCAAGCCCGGCTTCTTCGCGAATCCAGCCATAGCCGCGCTCTTCAATTTCCTTGACCAATTCCTTGCCGCCGCTCTTGACCAGATAGCCTTGCATCATCACATGTACAAAATCTACATCAAGGTAGTTCAAGATGCGCTGCTGATGGGTGATAACCACGATGCCCATATCAGGACCTTTTAGCTTGCTCACGCCTTCGCCTACGATGCGGATAGCGTCAATATCCAGACCGCTATCAGGCTCATCCAAGAAGGCGATTTTTGGCGACAACACCGCCATCTGCAAAACTTCCATGCGCTTCTTCTCACCACCGCTAAAACCATCGTTCAGGTAGCGTTTGGTGAATTTTTCGTCCATCTGCAAAAGACTTAATTTGCTTTTCAAGATAGTGCGGAATTCTTTGGGCGGAATAAGCGTTTGACGCTTAGAGCGGTCAATATTTGCGCCATCGCCCCCTACTTTGGCTTGGTTACCACCGCTACCATCTCCAATTTCGCCCAAATTATCGGGCGTAATGGTGGGAGCTTGGTCGCCTTTGCGAATATTGGTCAGAGCAGTACGCAAGAAATTACTGGCTGAAACGCCCGGTACTTCCATCGGATACTGGAAAGCGAGGAACAAGCCCCGACGCGCCCGGCGATCGGCTGGCAAATCCAAAATGCTCTCTCCCTGCCAAATAATATCCCCGGCAGTTACGGTATAACGGGGATGCCCCATAATAGTATTGCTCAAGGTGCTTTTACCGCTACCGTTGGGACCCATTATTACGTGGGTTTCGCCTCGCCGGATAGTCAGGCTTAGCCCTTTGATAATCTCTTTGTCCTCTACATTTACATGCAAATCTTTAATGATAAGCTCGTCAGCCATTTAATTTCCCACTCCTCAGAATCGGTTAGTTTTCAGTGGTAACCGCAAGTATTACTTTATTTTCTTGGTCGCCGGGTATTGCTTTTATCCCCAAACTTACCGGCAAGCTACGGCGGGTTTCAGGCACAAGGTCTGCCAGCGTAGTAGAATCGAGCGCCTGCGAAATCGCATCACGCACCCGCACCCACAGAATTGGAGCGGTGCAAATTTCTTCATGGTTGCACACTTCCGCATCACCGCTCAAAGTAGCGCACCGCATCACTCGAAAGCCGCCTTCGCGCTCTTCCAATGCCCGCACTACCGCGCCCATCCGAATTTTGTTAGGCGGCATGCTAAGGATGTAACCACCTTTAGCCCCCCTTATGCTTTCAATCAGTTGAACTTTACGCAAATTTGGTACAATTTGCTCTAGATACGCCACCGAAAGGTCAAGATGCGCCCCGATTTCCGAAAGAGAAAGAGGGCCTTTTCCGTAATGCCGCGCCAAATCGGTCAGCATCATCACACCGTACTCTATTCGTGTGGAGAAAATCATATGCCACCTACCACTTCGTCAGATAGCTTTTTAACTATTCTGTTTTAGGCTATATTTGCCAGTAATCTATATATTAAGTGAGTTGTAAATCCTAGTACCGTTGTCGGATTTATTTTACTCCCCACCAATGAGCCTGTCAAGTATATTCCTACAAATTTTGTCGGAATTTCACTAATTATCCACTCTACAATCTATTACCGCACCGCCCGTTACTTTCACCAAGTCGGCAGGGTTGAGCGGAAAGATAGCGTTAGGAGTGCCACCCGCCGCGTACACCACCTCGAAAGCGAGTAAATCCTGATCTATGAAAATGGTCAGCGGTTGCGCATGAGCGAAGGGCGGCACTCCCCCGATGGCATACCCAGTTTTCTCTCGCACAAATTCGGGCGTAGCCTTATGCAATTTCTGCCCGATATGCGTCTGCACCTTGTGGGTATCAATTCGGTTTGCGCCACTGGCAATGACCATCACCGGAATAGCGTTCTCCTTGTCGCCTGCCGCAAACAGGATGCTCTTGCAGATTTGCGCCACACTTGTACCGATTGCAGCGGCGGCTTCTGCCGAGGTGCGCGTACTCTCGCTGAACTCTACTATCTGACTATTCAGACCTAGCTCATCTATGATTTGCTGAACTTTCTGGGCAGCAGGTTTCACAATATCCTCCCCTATTTACAGTTTTCTTATCTCAAATAAAGCAGCTAATTTTAGCACAATCAGCTTTTTAGGGTAGTTTCCACTACATACCCGCTCTCCGGCTAGGTGGTAGTATAGAGTCTGTCGTAGCCACAAACTTTTATACCCTTTTATCCATTTTGCCTAATAATCTTAAGCTCTTGCCTTACAAGGAGAGTAATATATGAGTTTTAAAGTAACTAAACCAGCCGTTAGCCCTGCCGCCGATAGCGGTAGCCTGTCGGTGGATGGTTACGAGAAAGCCGTAGTAAATGCCCCAAACAAAACCACTGCTGAAGGTCTCAAGAAAGATATTTTAGCGCCCCGTTTCTACACCACCAATTTTGAGCAGATAAACAAATGGGATTTGAGCAGCCATAAGGCTGAACTTGAGAAGATTTTGTCTGAGTTTCGCGCCGACCTTAACAAGGGTCATTTCGTGCGTACCCCTGAGTTCAAAGGTCCTTTTGAAAAGTTACCCCGCCAAGAATTTGAAGAATTTGCCCGCCGCAGCAGCATGGGTGAGTTCTCCGGCTGTCTACTTTATCGCGAAATAGCCGAGCATTGCACCGAGCCAAACCTTCGGGATGCCTTCAAGTACATGACCCGTGATGAGGGACGGCATGCCAGTTTCCTGACCCACACCATGCAAGACCTCGACATTGAGTTCGATTTGGGCTTTCTGGCACAAGCCAAAGAGCGCACCAAAATTCCTCCCAAGATTATGTGCTACACCGTGTATCTCTCCGAGATAATCGGCTACTATCGCTACATCACTATATTTGACCATCTGGAAGCTAATCCAGAGTTGCGCTTCCATCCCATCTTCAAATCCTTTGGGCGTTGGTGCAATGATGAGCATCGACACGGGCATTTCTTCGCTTTGGTCATGAAATCTCAGTCTAAAAGCATGCTCAAGGGTTTCCTTAACCACGCAATGATTAAATTCTTCACCCTCTCGGTCTATATCACAATGTATCTGCGCGACATCAAGCCTCAAGCGCAGACTTTCTACAAAGCGATGGGGCTTGAACCGCGCGAATATGATATGCATGTGATTAAACGCTGCGATGAAGAAGCCAGTACCGTTTGGGGCTTTAGAATCGACACGGAAAATCCAGCCTTTGGGCGGTTGCTGGAAAAAATGGCAGCCAACAATGAGCGTTTGGACGAACTGGAAGGTAAAGCGGGCGTAAGCGCAACCGCCCGGCGGGGTTTGCTCAAAGCAAGCAACGTTGCCGCAATTGGGCAACTCTTTCTGATGCGCACCAAAAAGGTTAGAACTATATAACTACTCAGCCTATTTTAGAATGAGCCTGTTCGCAAATACGCGGACGGGCTTTTTAGTGCGGGATTCATAGCTAAGTGTAGTAATAGCAGTGCTTTAACACTATTTTTAACTATTTATTTACCTTATTCGACCTGAATTTAATCTTTACAGATATAAACCGTTATTATAGAATAATGATTACCAATAAGTTTTATCTTTTGGTTTCTTCTGGGTAGTTTAACCATGCGGGGGACAGAGGTAAGGGAATAGGAGACAGTAAAACCCAAGACTAGGTTCAATCAAGAAGATTTTCTGCCATAGAAAAGCATAATAGTTACAGTACGCCCTACTTTAGTTTATACACCTAAATTCTAATTGGATATACCTTTTCAGCCTACTGCACCGTTGCAGCAGGTTGCGTTATGCTCCCTATCGCAACGGCGCGGTAGGTGAGTTTACCGCCACAGTATTCAGTCAGGGGTGGCGCTAACCCGTCACCTGCTATTTTCTTATACCCATTTTATCATAAAGGAATAAATAGTTTGGTAGTCCTTGTTATAAATGAAACTGCCGTCTTTAGAGAAATCGTGCGTAGGTTCTTTGAAATGCGTGGATACGCTGTGCTTGAAGCCGCTACCTCCAGCGAGAGCTATTTGCAAGCAATGGAATACAAACCGCAAGTTGTATTAGTAGATAACCTTATGGAATCACTCTCTTGTCTTACTATTTGTAAGAATATACAGTCAATTCCCGGTATGGAAACCGCTAAGTTTGTAATTTTTACTGACTTTGAGGGTGAGGTAGAAGATGCTTCTGGTATCAATCTAAAAGAAACTATTACCAAGCCCAATATAGTTCCTAAGTTGAAGAAAGCATTTCCAGCCTTGAAATAAATATCCCTCCTAACTCCCCTTACTTTAAGCAGCGCAAACAAAGAGCCGGGCACACCCACCCGGCTCTTGCATCTTTTGAATTGTTGCAGTGAAAGAAACTTAACCCTTTTCGGAAAATGTTTAGCAGTGGTAGATGAGCCTTTCCTTTTTGCTGGAACAGCGCATCATCAATATCCTACTAGATATGTTGAATAAAAGCAGATATTTCTAACTTTACTCTCACTTTACTTTACTTGCATTTATTTTTCAATTGTATTAAAATATCTTTACAGATAGCGATTATATCTGTGCTTAGGAGCTAAACTCTTTAGATATTTTTTAGGTGTTCTTTAGATTGTTTAGCAATCATTAGAGTAGAAACACGATGCTTGTGTGCAGCAAACCCCAATACTAGGTTCATTTAGCCGGGTTTTCTGGCATAGGATATGCATTATAGTTATAGTACATCCTACTTTAGTTTATATACCTAAATTCTAATTGGATATGCCTTTTCAGCCTACTGCACCGTTGCAGCAGGTTGCGCTATGCTTCCTATCACAACGGCGTGGTAGGAGAGTTTACCGCCACATCATTCAGTCAGGGGTGGCGCTAACCCGTCACCCCACCATTTTTTGTGCCAAATTTTAGTATGAAAAGAATAATTGTTATAAATGGTAGTTCTTGTTGTAAATGAAACTGATGTTTTTCGAAAATTCGTGGGTGCATTCTTTGAAATGCATGGATACGAAGTGCTTGAAGCCGCAACCTCTTGGGAGGGCTACGCACAAGCAATGGAATACAAACCGCAGGCTGTGTTAGTAGATAACTTTATGGAATCAAACTACTATCCCAATTATTGTAAGACTCTTCAGTCAATTCCCGGCATGGAAACCGCCGAGTTTGTGATTTTTACTGACTATGAACATGAGTCAGTAGATGCCGCTGGCATCAATCTAAAAGTAGTTATTACCAAGCCCAACCTAATCCCTGAGTTGAAGAAATTATTCCCAGCCTTGAAATAGAATTCACACCTCCTAACAATTCCCCCTATCACTAAGCAGTACAAAACAAAGAGCCGGGCTACCCACCCGGTTCTTATATATTGTTGCCAAAATTTAGATTCAGCAATTATGACACCTCTTTCCGAACTGCCAACAGCCCGTAAACTCGATTCTTAATCTTGACGGCAACGAACTAAAGTGCTAACATCATTATGACAACTAACTAGTTATCGGACTTTACCCGACAAAGTCAGGATACGCCATATGGCTAAGAAAGAATCTGCCGGGACAACCGGAGCAGCTACCTCGCGTTCACCACGCAAGAGTAAACTTGAAAACGTCGATCCGGTTATAAATGTACAGCCCATCGACCCTTCTGCACCTGTGGTCACGGCTGATGCGCCTAAAGAGAATAAACGTAGCAAGCGCATGGCAGGAAATGCCTCTACTGCCCAACTTACGCTTGCCCCAACCCGCAATGCGCCTGAACAATTGCAGGCACAGGGCAATTCTTCTGCCCCTGCCCCGCGCAAGCGCACCCCCAAAACGCAACCGAGTAATTTTCATCGCGATGACAAATTGCCCGCGATTGCGCCCGGAGCGCGTCAGGAAATCTACGGCATCCTACTAATAGTCTTTGCTCTAATCTTCTTCTTCGGGCTATTCGCGCAAAAAGGCTTGATTGCAGATGCGGGCATGGCGGTCAGGCGCATTTTCGGGCTTGCCTCCTACCTAATTCCGGTATGGCTGGCATTTATAGGCTTAACCTTCTTCTGGGAAGGCTTAAGGCGGCGAGAATTTATCAACCAGACGCGCTTGTTGGGAGGAATCCTCTCGATTATCGCCTTTGTACTACTAATCCACCTATTAGATGCCAACCCCAAAGATTTGGCAGAAAAGGGCGGCGGCGGCGGTTACATCGGTTACTATACCAGCGGCTTTCTCGCCGGGATGTTGCAGAACATCGGCGCATTTTTATTGTTGGTAGCGCTATTCATAGTGGGCTTGATTATTGCTTTTAACGTATCCATCCGCCAACTTTGGCAGGTTCTAAAAGGTACGCCAGCCCCTCGCCAAATCGAAGAACCGGATGACCTTGATATTGAGATGGATCCAACCATAATTAACCCCCATCTGGCAAGCCGTAGCTACGTAGTAAACCGCGAAGAGGGTAAACTGGAAGAAGAGGCTTTGCTGGATAGTCTTTTGCTACCGCCTAGCGCCACCAAAATCGGCAATCGCAATAATGTGCCAACTGAAATTACCCCTTCGATATTCGGAGCGCACCTTGTACCAAGTAGCCATGCTCAACCTCCCATTCCTGCCGACAAAAAACCGATAGAGGGACAGAATTGGAAGCGCGAAGATTCGCCCGCGCCTGCCGAATTGCCCCGCCGCGAGTGGCGTTTGCCTCAGCTTGAGATGCTGGCAAATTTCTCCGGCGTAGAAGTAAACGAGAAAGACCTGCTTAAGAAAGCCAAGAAAATCGAGGAAACGCTTGCTAGTTTTGGAGTTGAGGCGTATGTGCGCGAGGTCAACACCGGACCTACCGTCACCCAGTTTGCGCTTGAACCCGGTTTTGGGGTTAAAGTCGCTCGCATTACTGCCCTTTCCAACGACCTTGCGTTGTCTTTAGCCGCGCCCGCCATTCGCATCGAAGCGCCCGTACCCGGTCAGCAGCGCGTGGGCGTGGAAGTACCCAACCTGAAGATTGCTACCGTAGGCATGAAAGAAATAATGGAGTCGGAAGACTTCAATAAGAGAAGCGGCAAGCTTAAAATAGCGTTAGGGCGGGATGTGGCAGGGCAACCGATGATTGCCGACCTTGCCAGAATGCCGCATCTTTTGATTGCAGGGGCAACCGGAAGCGGTAAATCGGTGTGTATCAACTCGATTATTGCCGCTATGCTGTTCCAATATCGCCCGGATGAACTCAAGTTTATAATGGTTGACCCTAAAATGGTGGAACTCAGCACCTACAACGGCATCCCGCATTTGGCTTTCCCGGTGGTGGTTCAAATCGAGGCTGACCCGGAGAAAGAGCGAGATCGCGCCCGCAACGGCGAACCGCGCACCCCAACCGTAATGAGCGTTTTGAAGTGGACTATCCGCGAAATGGAAAAACGCTACAAACGCCTTTCGCTGTCAGGACATCGCAACATCGACAGCTATAATAAAGCTGCCGGAGTGGGCAACGATTGGGAGAAATTGCCTTACCTCGTGCTGATTATAGATGAACTGGCAGATTTGATGATGGTTGCGCCCGAAGAAGCCGAATCGAGTATCTGTCGCCTCGCCCAAAAAGCCCGCGCGGTGGGCATTCACCTCATTCTCGCTACGCAGCGTCCTTCGGTGGATGTGGTAACCGGCTTGATAAAGGCGAACTTCCCCACCCGCATCACCTTTGCCGTTACCTCGCAAACCGATAGCCGGGTAATTCTGGACGTAGCCGGAGCAGAAAAATTGCTCGGTCGCGGCGATATGCTCTATCTGCCAAGCGATGCGCCCAAGCCTATCCGAGTGCAAGGGGTGTTTGTCAGCGATGAAGAAATTGATACGCTGGTAAGATTCTGGGATCAGCAAGCCACTTTCCTCGAAGGCGAAGCCAAAAACTTTGTACAAGAACAATTGTGGCCCGGTGAGCTAAACACCATCGAAGCAGACCGCGAGGACAGCAGCGACGATACGGACGAGTTGTTTGAGCAAGCTTTGCAATTGGTGCGCGAATCTCGAAGCGCTTCAATCTCACTCTTGCAACGCCGCTTACGAGTGGGCTATAACCGCGCCGCTCGTTTGATTGAACAGCTTGAACAAGCGGGGGTAATCGGGCATGCCGAAGGCAGCAAACCGCGCCCGGTGTTACTCGAAGAAGAAGATTTGCTTGGCACGACCTCGCTAACCGCTGCCGCCAGCCTCTTTACGCCAGAACCTTTTGACGCGCCAAACGATAAAAGCCGTTTTGTCTCAAATGCTACAGTCTATAAAGATGTTTCTCCGGCATTGAACGCGCAAGCCAGAGTCAATGAAGTGCGGCTGGAAAGACGCGCCAAACCGCCCGAACCGCAAGCTCACAACGGCGAGGATGACGACGAGGATTTACCGTTATAGGATGGCTGCCCTCTACGAGATAGATGTATTCACCCGCATTCCCGGTAACGGCAACCCTGCCTGTGTTATTTTGGAAGCGGCAACCTTGAGCGAAAAGCGCATGCGGCAAATCGCGGTAGAAACCGCCACCGAATGCGCTTTTGTTTTGCCTCCCACCCGCAACGATGCAACCTTGCGTCTCCGCTATTTCTCTCCGAGCGGGGAAATGAACCTGTGCGGACATGCTACCATCGGCGCGTTGTGGATTCTGGCAGAGGAAGGCAAGCTCAAAGGCGAATGCTTTGTGGAAACCCAAGCGGGGGTGCTATACGCCCGCGCCGAAATTCGAGCTGACCAACCCTCCCGCATTACGCTGCAACAACCTAACCCTACCTTTGAAGATGCATTTTTCTCACCGGATGCGGTAGCAGTCGCTATCGGGCTAGAAGCGCGACAGATTGTAGGGCGCATTGTGTCCGCTTCGGCAGGTCGCCCGAAATTGCTAATCCCACTACCGGATTATAAAACGTTGGATTCATGCGAGCGCAACGATAAGGCGCTTGAAGAATTATGTAAAGCTAACGGACTGACCGGGCTTTACCCTTACACCTGTCAAGCGCGCAATCCCGGTGTTGACCTTGAAGCGCGTCAGTTTCCCTACGGGGTTGGCTTCGTAGAAGACCCGGTTACAGGCGTAGCAATGGCAGCTTTGGGCGGGTATCTGGTAAGCAGCGGATTAATCCGGCAGCGCACCCATTTGGTAATCGAGCAAGGGCATGCCTTGGGCTGTCCCGGTCGGGCAGAAGTAGATATAGGCATAGAGCAAGGAAAAATCAGCCGCGTATTAATTACAGGCGAGGCAGTAAGAGTAGGCAAAAGCGAAATTTAAAAAAGCCCCCAATTAAGGGGGCTAAAAACGAGCTTACTCAACCACCATTACCGGCAACTCTTTTGAAAAAAAATATCCTTTCATGCCGAGTTTTTCCGCCGGACATAAATAGCGAGGATTATTGGGATCATCTTCGAGTTTACGTCGAAGACGATATATATATTCGTCAACCGAATCGACTTCACCGGTCAAATCGTAGGCATGCAAGGCAAAATCCAGTTCTTCGGTAGTTACAACCGCCCCCGCGTTAGACATCACACATTCCAACAGCTTTGATTCAGACTTAGAAAGTTGAATGGTAGGCTTATTGGAAATATACAAACGCCGCTCAACAGGCGCTAATTCAATTTCTCCAACGGTCAGACGCGATTGAGCAGGTGGGGCAGCGTGACAAGCGACATCAGCCCTTATCATTCGTTTAACGCTATCCACTAGGTCTTTCAAAACAAAAGGTTTACGGATAGTATCTCCGGGGTAGCGCATATAATCGCGTTGCCGTTGCTGGCTTTCACAGGTGAGCAATATTACAGGCAAACCGGGGTGTTTTTCAGCAAGTAGCTCACAATAATCTGCACCATTACCATCGGGTAGAAACTTGTCAACAATTGCCAGCCAAGGTTGGCTTAGACTCAAGATTTCATCAGCTTCTTTTATGTTAGTTGCTTTTGTTACTTGATAACCACTTCCACTTAATACATATTCGACGACTTTTAAAGTTAATGGCTCGTCTTCTACAACTAGAATATTCATACCATCTCCACACATGGATTCAAACTTAGTCAATAAGAGCATGTTTCATGTGAAGAGGCTTGTTTGCTATCTATACCCTATGTCATAACCTAAACCCAAACAATAATATGCATGAAATATAGCACAAAATATATCAATAAAGATGAACAAAATAGCCTCAAAAATTACAAAGCAACTTATTGGCGTTATAATTTTTTAATGCTTTCAAGCGGCTTTTGGGAGGCTTTTCCGGGAGAAATAGATTTCAGAGTGGCGGGTCGAACCACACCCACGAGGGGATGTTGGTTAGGGGTTCAGGCAAGGGGCTTAGAGTAAATTGTTACAATTTGGGTTCGGGTGGTGGCGTTCCAATGTGCCATCCAAGAATCTGATAAAATAGCCGAAGTTGCGTTTTAAAAGCTCGTTGGAGGATAGGTTGAATCTCTCGGTATCTAAACCCACTAATAGTAAGCGGAAAAGACCCCCAAGCCTTTGGAGCAATTGGCAAATCGCCAGTTTGTTGATTGCGATAGCCGTTTCGTTTTTGGCGCAGGGCTTTGTATCGCCGATACGCACTCTCTATGCGCGGGATGAAGGCGCAAGCGGCGTGGCAGTCGGTTTTATGGCAGCTGCTTTCTTGTTTTCAGGCTTTGTGTTTCTTTTCCCGTTCGGTTGGTTGAGTGACAGGGTACATCGCCCTAACCTGATTATCGCCGGATTGATCGGGCATTCGCTGATTACGCTGGGCTTTATGTTCACCACTTCCGCCGAAATGTTCATTCTGCTGCGTTTTGTGGAAGGGATAACGGCGGCGGCGGTTTCCTCACCTGCTCGCGCTTTGCTGGCAGACCTTACGCCTCCGGGCAGGAACGGCGAGGCTTTCGGGCTGTTCAGCGCGGTTATTACCTTTGGTATGTTTGCAGGTCCTCCCATTGGGACGTTGCTGGCAGAGATAACCGGATTTCAGGCGGTTTATCTGCTTTCTTTCATTATATTTATTCCCTCAATTTTGCTGGTGCTGTTTTCCTATCGCGGTTATCGCCAGAGAAGCACAAGTGAACTGGACACTCCGGTAGTCAGTATTCCGGCAGAGGTGACAGGCACAGAAAAACTCTTGACCTTCCCGATAGTTATCGGCTGTCTGGTAAAGGGCGCGATTGGGCTTGGTCCCGGGGTTGCGATTGCCATCTGGAGTTTGTTTACTGCCGATTTGGGCTTCTCGCTTACCGCTATCGGCTGGACTTATTCGGTCTATTCGGTTCCGATTATTTTGGTAGCGCCTTGGGCGGGGCGTTTTTCGGATAGAGTGGGGCGTTTGCTGCTGATGTTCAGCGCGTCAATTCTACTCTCATTCGTATGGGTGAGCTACGGAATAATTACCTCTTTCCTTATTATAATGGTAGTGGGCGTGTTGGAGGGTTCGATTGATGCGGTGGCGCGCGCCGCGAATGATGGCTACTTGGCAGACCACAGCCCACATCACGCCCGCGGTAAGGCTCAAGGGCTTTATAATGCGGTGCAGCAATTCGGGACTCTCGCCGGGTCGCTCATCGGCGGGTTTCTCTACGAAAATACGGCGCGGGGGATGCCCTTTGTTATTATTGGGCTTTTGCAGTTTGGCTTGCTGACGCTGGCGTTTTTGCTTTATCTTCTTTTTCGCCCGAATAAAAAAACCGGAGTGGTGAGGTCACCTACTCCGGCTGTGGGTAGTGTAGATACTTTAGAGGTTTAATGAGGATTTCTGAGGTAATAAGTTCAATTATCAAGCCGTCCATTAGAATGTGCCAGTCTCAGGCATGATTTTTCTCGACCATTTGCGCAAGAAATCAAACTTGAGTCTGTTATTTTTCTTCTGGTTTGCGGGCAAACGCGCCGCTTTTTCAGCTTCTTCACGGTACTTCTGGATTCGCTCTCTGGCGAAACCTAGCGCATAAAGATGGGTCATATGTTCCGGCATTTGGTTTGCTCCTCTATTTACTGAGCTTGGCGAACTTCGTTTGAGTAAGACTCCTGTGCCAATGCTTCACCCATGTTGATCAGTTTTTCGCCAAATTTCTGTTTCAGCGTTTTGCTCTGACGAGACTTTAACGCTTCCTTCGCTTGCTTCTGTTGCTGCGCTTCATTCAGGAAGTTTGCGGTGCGATGCCGCACTTGCTGTTCGTAATTAAACATGCTTTTCACTCTTTCTACCGAATTGTTAAGCCTCTTTGGCTAACTTTCTGTATTTGCTAGAGCGGAAGGGTTTTACCATTCTATCCGCTAGTTTGGCAAGAAGGGAGTGTGGCTTGCTTTTACGCGCTTCACTGACAAGCCTATTGTGTTCCACTTCTCGTAAAAGCTCTCGTTGCCGATAGAGTGCTTGCTTCTCGTACTGATAAGGATACATCGCTTTATTTCTCCTAATATGTGCATCAAATTTAAGTAAAATAACAATCTATAATTTCTTCTAAAAGTGCTTAATTAACAAAAAACGCGATGGGCTATTTTTAGTTTAGTCATCGCGCTTCAAGAGGTTTATATTTCTGGCTTTTTAACTGCCCGGTTCTAGCAAGCTTTGTTCTCCTTGCTAAAATCGGTATCGTTTAAGCCATCAGGTTTTACCCTATCCCTCAAGAACCGCTCTGACCGTCCAAACCCAAATTCAGGGCGAAGACACGCGCTGCCGCAATAAGCACTGGTCATAATGACTGCAATATTCGGGTTTTTCATATGCCTTCTCCTTTCCTTCAGAGTTTGGGAGTCGCTTTTAACGACTATAATTATCACTATTTATCTATTTTATATTTCATGGCAAGCTCTGCTTACCTGTCTGTATTATACATTGCTATTTACATTTGTCAATAGCGTTACTTTAGCTTTTGTACTTAACCTCTCCTAAGAGCCATTCTTAAAACTAGATCAAGGCGAAAGTTTAGAAAGCCTTTTGAGAGCCAAACGGATCATAGAAATGTAAATATTGGCTTCCGAATGCTGTGGTAAACGCTCATACTCTTTCGCCATTCGTCGGTTCCGCCCGATCCAGGCATGCGTCCGTTCTACTACCCAACGACGCGGTTGTACCTTAAAACCTTTAATATCGTCGGTGCGTTTGACTATTTCCAGTTCAAAATCGAACATTCCAGCCACCCACTCTACCAACTTTCCGCTGTAACCTCCATCCGCCCATACCAACTTCAGGGTACGGCATTTATTCTCAGCAGTGGCCAGCACTTCTATTGCCCCATCTCGATCTTGTATATTCGCAGCTTGTACTTTGACCACGATCGGAAAGCCCAAGGTGTCCACCAGCAGGTGCCGCTTGCGCCCATTCACCTTTTTTCCTGCATCGTAACCCCGTATTCCTCCAACTTCGGTGGTTTTTACTGACTGGCTATCGATGATACCAGCGCTGGGTTGGGGATTTCGTCCTGCCTTAACTCGCACTTTTTGGTGTAGTGCCTCGTAAATACGTTGCCAAAGACCGTTCCAGCGCCACAGACGGTAGTAGTGATAGACTGTTTTCCAATGAGGAAACTCTTGTGGAAGCATTTCCCATTGGCAACCAGTTTTGAGTAAGTAGAAGATGGCGCAGACTATTTCACGATAGGGATGTACTCTGGGACGACCTTCTCGACTGTTAGGGGGGAAATATGGCATAATGATTTCCCACTCGGCATCGCTCGGGTCGGTAGGGTAAGCTTTTCTTGTACTCATAATACGAGCTTACCCATTATTCTTTTTTATTTCAACTTTCTTCTTTACTCAGTTTTAAGAAACGCTCTAAGCCTTTAGACCTAGGTTTGTGTCGAGAAAGCGCAACCCTACAGGGGTTTTAATCGGTAGGTGGCTGTCTGGACGCGCTCTCGTTTGATTAAGGAATGATAAATTCCCCATGCATCGGGAAAATGCCATTTTCATAGAATCGGGAAGCTCTAAGAAAGAGCTACTGTCGGAAGACACCTAATCCTCGGAAGGGGTTTGAAACTAGCATGAAAAAAGCACAGTACGCGCTGTGCTTTTTGCTTTTATATAGGTTAAATATTAGAGGAAGTTGGGTAAACTATTCTTCGGGGATGAATCGGGCAAAACTCTGTAAAGATTAGACGCTAAATGCTGTCCACCTCCAAACCAAACTCCCCTTGTACGCTTGTAATGGGTTTGAATTACTCAGTTGGGCAGCTTAATTACCTTGCAGCTAAGGAGGAGTCTATTATAAATCGCCTGTATCTTTAGGAAATATTTACCTTGCTCTAAAAACTGTCATTTCATTCCGAAACAGCTTTGCCTCAAAGCGATCACAGATGAATATCAAAGTTACAATTTATTAACTTAACATTAAAATAAATATATGGTACAATTGCCCATCAGGTAAAAATATGTTAACTTAATTACATGCTTATATTTAAGCAGCTTGAACCGTTGTAATAAGTTAACTCTAAAAAGTATAAGTTAAGAGCTTGGATGTACATCTACCTATATATGCTACGCACCATCTTTACATCGCTATTAATTTTTACTTCGAACCAATTTTGCACTCCCTTATTTGGGGTTGCTAAATAAAAGGTATGCTATCGGGGTCGTAATCACCCAGTAACCATTTATAAAATAAAGCGGGAATAAAGCTCTGCAAAGCCTTATCCCCTTGTCTTAAACTCGTTCACTCGTAGTTCTTGGCTTACGAGGTTTAGTTGCGCCTAAGACACTTCTATTTTACACCATGCAAAGCAATTCTTGCAATGCCTCCGAAAGTGTCTGACATCAGTACCCGCTAAACCTCACTTGGAACTGGTTAAAAGCCAGCTATCAAAATCGACAAGGTATATCACTTCTCTTTGCTAGGACGTCGTTTGGCACAGGCAAGCTCTTTGATGCACCTTGCCATCGTTATTGATACCAATTTGGAGGTAATAGTGCGTAAAAAGAAACCTTTTCAAAATCCCAGATTGTCTGTAGTTATGCGTTTTGGCTTATTGTTTGCCTTATTAGCAATCGCCACCACGTTTTTAACCTCGACAGTCGATGTTGACGCTGCAAATAATAAACTCAAAGCAGGGCATCTGGATGTCGTTCCCGGTGTAGTAGAACCAACTAAAATACCTTCCAAACCCCAACAACCTGTTAGCACTTCCAAGAAAAAAAATAAACCTAGAGGGAACTCGGCAATTGATGGCTTAACTGTGGGCGTGGATGCGCTGACTACTGCCCCCGCCGCACCAACTTTGTTGGCTGCCGCCGCTGTAGCTAATCATACTCTTGACCCACGCGATATGAAAATTCTGGTAGTTGCCGCAGATGGCACTGAGCCGAATTTCCCGGCGATTAAATCTACATTGGATCAACTCGGTCTCCCTTACAATGTGCTGCTTGCTTCGCAAACTACGCTAACCGATAGCCTCCTGTGGGATGGCGTTTCACACGGCTATTATCAGGGCATCATTTTAACTACCGGAAGTCTATTGTATTATGATGCGACTACCAATAGTTGGCCTAGCGCCTTCACCACCGCTGAGTGGAATACTCTTTGGAACTACGAAGCGATGTTTGGTATTCGGCAAGTGACCGCTTACACGCTTCCCGGTTGGCCCGATACTTATGGCTTAGCCGACCCAACCTATGCTTATCAAGATACACTTACTACCCCGCTTCAAACCAAGTTAACCACTGCCGGGAATGCGGTTTTCTCAGACCTAAAGCCCAATGCCACCATTACTATCAGTGGCGCGTGGACTTACTTGGCGACAGTTGCGCCCGGTGAGAACGTCACTCCCTTGCTGACCACTACCAATGGAGTTTACACCATTGCTGCCGTTAAAACTTATGCCGATGGTCGCCAGAATTTGGCAATAACCGCCGATGGTAACCCCTATCTGGTGCATACTTTGCTACTTTCCTACGGCACTATCAATTGGCTTACCAAGGGTGTTTTCTTGGGTGAGCGGCATGCCTCGATGGGTATTCAGCCTGATGACATCTTGATTGATGATGACATTTGGGATACCAAAGCCATGACCGACACTACGGGCATCACCTTCCGTATGTCCGGCACCGACTTAACCCGGTTTATAACTTGGCAGAATAATATCAGGACAAAGTTCCCACTCGCTGCCAGTTTGAAAATAGAATTTCCTTTCAACGGTGAAGGCTCAACCGGAATCTATAGTCCGGATACTCTTTCATCCGCAGTAGTAGCCAATAAAGCACAGTTTAACTGGATTACCCATACCTTCACCCACGCTAACCTTGATGCTATTACGGCGGCGGATACGGTCGCTGAATTGCAGCAAAACCTTGATTACGCTACTCAGAGCGGCTTTACCAATTTCTACAAAGATGCGATGGTGCAGCCCGATATATCAGGTTTGTATAATCCAACCTTCCAGCAAGCCGCCTACAATTGGGGTATCCGTTATCTAATATCCGACACTTCCCGCGCAGGTTGGAATAACCCAAGCCCAAACACAGGCTTTACTACTCCTTCAGGTTTGCTGGTTGTTCCGCGACATACCACCAATCTTTTCTATAACCTCAGAACTCAAGCTCAATGGGTGTCGGAGTACAACTGTTACTACGGGCCTACCGGAACTTGCGCCGGAGGAGCTTGGCGCTATTGGACAACAAATCTTACCTATAACCAGATTCTGGATACCGAATCGAATCTGTGGTTGCAGTGGTTACTCAAATGGGACATTGACCCCGTAATGTTCCACCAGCCTAACGTTGGCGCATACAACACTACTAACTCTTTGTTAGGCGATTTGATTAACGCTACTTTGACCAAGTACAGCGCGGTTTCCAATCTGCCGATCAAGAACATGACACAGCACGAAATAGGGGTTGCCATGACCAATCGGATGGCTTACAACGCCTCCGGTGTGACTGCCACTTGGAATCCGGGTTCAAAAACCATCACAGTAAAAGTTGCAAATGCCGCGACTGTTCCGGTTACAGGTGTCAAGTACGGTACGCCCGAAACTTATGGCGGTCAGTCCATCTCACATATAAACATGACTGCCAATCAGACCATCTCGTTCCCAGCCCCTTAACCTTAGGGTTTGTCTCGCAAGACCAGTTCATTAGGGCTGGTCTTGCAAAAGCTGATACTGGCTAGTTGTTGGGTTTAGTTCAGCTTGCTGTTTCGAAGAAATATAGTTCTTATATATGGACTTTAAGGAGTTAATGATGACCGTTACCGAAATAAATGAGCAAGTAATTATAGATAACAAACGCACCGTTACAGTTTCTAGCGCAGGCGCAGCTCTTTTGAATCGGCTTGAGACTCGTCAAGCCATCGTAGCAATTATCGGTTTGGGTTATGTAGGATTGCCGCTGGCAGTAGCTTATGCCGAAGCGGGTTTCAGAGTAGTAGGTTTGGACATTGATAAAAGAAGGGTCGCCACCCTTAACGCCGGAAAGAGTCATATTGAGGATATTTCCTCCGAGCGTGTGGCAGCTATAATCACGCCTCTGACCGGGCTAAATAATCGCCAACCCCGCGTTGGGAAACAGGACGGCGAGAAAGCAACCGGCAGCTTGAGCGTAACTACCGATTACAACATTTTGCAGGATGTGGATGCCGTTATTATCTGTGTGCCGACTCCCTTGAGCAAAACCAAAGACCCGGACATGTCCTACATCATTTCAGCGGCAGATGAAATTGCGCTGCGCATCCACACCGGAATGCTGATTGTGCTGGAAAGTACCACTTATCCCGGCACTACCGAAGAATTAATCCTGCCTTTGCTGGAGCAGGCTCAGAATAAGAACAACACGCACGGTTTTAACTCGGATAGTCGCTCGGCGCTGGTGGTTGGGCGGGATTTCTTCCTCGCTTTCTCCCCTGAAAGAATTGATCCGGGTCGTAAGGACTGGACTGTTCGCACTACTCCTAAAGTAATCGGCGGCGTGACCCCTACCTGTTTACAGGTCGCCTTGAAGCTTTACGGCAGCGCGATTGAAACGGTAGTACCGGTATCATCCCCCCGTGCGGCGGAAATGGTCAAGCTACTGGAAAACACCTTCCGCGCGGTGAATATCGGCTTGATTAACGAAGTCGCCATTATGTGCGAGCATTTGGGCGTGAGCGTTTGGGAAGTTATTGACGCAGCGAAAACCAAGCCCTTCGGCTTTATGACCTTCTATCCCGGTCCCGGTTTGGGCGGACATTGCATCCCGGTTGACCCGCATTATCTCGCTTGGAAGCTCAAAACTTTGAACTACAATGCGCGTTTTATCCAGCTTGCCGAAGAAATCAATTTCGGGATGCCCCATTACGTGCTGACGAAAATCTCCGATGCCCTGAACCTAAACGCTAAGCCCATTCGAGGCTCGCGGGTGGTGGTGCTAGGCGTTTCTTACAAAGAAGATGTGGGCGACCTTCGAGAGTCTCCTGCGCTTGACCTGATTCACTTGCTTCAGGAAAAAGGCGCGAATGTAGCTTATCACGACCCTTATGTCCCGGCATTAGCTGTTGCCGACTTGTCCTTAAACTCGATAGAGCTAGATGAAAATGCTTTGAACCAAGCAGATTGTGTGGTTATCACTACCGCCCATCGCTGTTTTGACTGGAATTGGATTGTGGAGAACAGTCATTTAGTAGTTGATACCAGAAACGCTACCCGTCACGTTGAGGGGCATTCAGACCGAATTGTGTTGCTCTAAGTGTGGATTATTACAAAAACTGATGCAGGAGAATTTATAAATGCTTAATTTTCATTTACCTCGCAAATCTTCACGGATTCTAATTACCGGCGGAATGGGCTTTATCGGCAGCCATCTAACGGAAGCGTTATTGAACAAAGATTGCCATGTAACGATTCTCGATAACCTTTCTACCGGGAGTTTTGAGAATGTCCAGCACTTGATGGGGCATCCCAACCTTCGCTTCGTAGTGGATAACCTGACCAGTGAGGTGGTACTCGACCGTTTAGCCAGCGAATGTGACACCATTATTCACTTGGCGGCGGCAGTGGGCGTGAAATTGGTAGTGGAAGACCCCGCGCGTACCATTGAAACCAACGTTATGGGTACGGACGCGATTTTGCAAGCTGCCCTGCGCTATCGGGTTAAGGTAATGATTGCCTCTACCTCTGAAGTTTACGGTAAGGGTATCCGCTTCCCCTTCAGCGAAGATGATGACGTGGTGCTAGGTTCTACTGCTAACAGTCGTTGGGGTTATGCCGCCTCAAAGATGGTTGATGAATTCCTCGGCTTGGCTTATTACCGCCAGAAGGGACTTCCGGTAGTAATTTTCCGGCTGTTTAACACGGTCGGTCCGCGCCAAACCGGACATTACGGCATGGTTGTGCCGCGCTTAGTACAGCAAGCTATAAGCGGAGAGCAATTGACCGTTTACGGCGATGGTCAGCAATCCCGCTGCTTCTGCCACGTAGAAGATGCCGTTAGAGCAATCATCGGGTTGTCGGAATGCCCGGAAGCGGTTGGTCAGGTGTTCAACATCGGCTCAACCGAAGAAGTATCCATCCTGCAATTGGCGCAGCGTGTGTTAAAAACGGTGAACCAGTTAGATGGCGATGGGCTAGGCAGCACCGATGACATCAAATTTATCCCCTATGCTCAGGCGTATGCGGAAGGTTTTGAGGATATGCGGCGGCGCGTCCCCAATATCTCCAAAATAAACCAATACATCGGCTGGCAACCTCGCGCCACTTTGGACGATATTTTGCGAGATGTGGTACTCAGCATGTTGCCCGATAAGCTCAATGTAAACGCGGCTTAGTAAGGGCGTAAGGTGATTTGTGGGGCGTGTCCAATCACGCCCTCTCGTGGAATTGGTTTGGGTAGGGGCGCATCGGGATGCGCCTGCGTTGGATAGGTTCAATTTGAGGGATTCAGGCAGGGCGGTTCACGAACCGCCCCTACAAAACCGATTTTCTTAACATTTGGGGCGAACTGAAGATGTCAATGCCGAACTTGCAATAGCCCTTCTCGTGGAGTTGGTTTGGGTATCCCCTATCCCGGGTCACAGGCAGGTGCAACCCCTGTGCGGGGTGGCAAGGGGTGTCCCCTTGAATTCTTCCCTCTCTCCTTCCCCCCTTGAGGGGAGCTAACGGAATCCGAGCGGGGTTCTCAGGGGTGGCAACCCCTGTGCGGGGTGGCAAGGGGTGTCCCCTTGAACTCCTCCCTCTCTCCTTCCCCCCTTGAGGGGAGCTAACGGAATCCGAGCGGGGTTCTCAGGGGTGGCAACCCCTGTGCGGGGTGGCAAGGGGTGTCCCCTTGAACTCCTCCCTCTCTCCTTCCTCCTTGAGGGGAGCTAAGGGAATCCGAGCGGGGTTCTCAGGGGTGGCAACCCCTGTGCGGGGTGGCAAGGGGTGTCCCCTTGAACTCTCCTTCCCTCCTTGATGGGAAGGGGATGAATAATTACAAATAATCAAAGATTTAAATAAAGCAGCGTATTAATAAGGGTATCAAAGTGAATCAATTAATTCCAGCAGAAGAAGAAATTGTACCAGCAGTTAGTGAGACTTCTGAAGCTCTAAAAGTAATGCTGGTAACTGAGGGAACCTACCCATTTCATTGGGGTGGGGTCAGTACTTGGTGTCATCTATTGATACGGGATTTGCCTGAAGTGAATTTTACAGTATTCAGCATTGCCGCTGACCCGCATCTTACACCCCAAATAACCCTGCTCGACAATGTTGTCGATTTTCGCCCTATTCCGCTGTGGGGTATCCGCGAAGCTACCGAGCTTAACCAAAACCTAGGCATGCTCGAACTGCTCAAGAAAAAGCAGCACACCTCTGAGGAAATCATAGCCGAAAAATTCGTGCCGATATTTAGCAGCTTTATCAGGGATTTATTTCTAAGCGATTCAGAGCCTGAGCGACTCGGTGAATACCTTCATAAAATGTATCGCTTTTATCTTGAGCATAACTTTGATACGGTGATGCGCTCCAAAGCGGTTTGGGATAGTTTTGTCGATACCGTCCAACAGAGTTTCCCACAGTCGGCAGCTAATTACGGTTATCCCAATGCGGAGTTCGCTTTAGAGGATATTACTACCGCATTACAGTGGCTTTACCATTGGTTCTTCCCACTGGCTAACCCACTTCCGAAGGTAGATGTTACCCATACCTCAATGGCGGGTATCAGCACAATGATTGGGATAGTAGCCAAACTGGAATACGGCACCGCTTTTCTACTATCCGAGCATGGCATTTATCTGCGTGAACGTTATCTGGAAGAAGCCCAATCTTCCGGCAGCTTATTTCTGAAACTTTTCAAGTTGCGTTTTGCGCGGCGCATGACCGACCTCAGCTACGCTGCCAGCGATCAGGTATCCCCTTGCTGCGATTACAACCAACGCTGGGAATTGCAGAGCGGCGCGGTCAAAGACCGTTTAAGAACTATTTATTATGGCGCGGACGACCAGAAATTTTACGCGGCGGGCAAACCAATTGGCGAACCTCCCGTAGTAGTGTGGGTTGGACGCATTAATCCGCTCAAGGATGTAATGACCTTGTTGAAGGCGGCAGCCCTAGTACATGAATCGCGCCCTGATATTAAATTCCAGCTTTATGGTTCGCCACCGCTGGAAGATATCCCTTATTACGAAGAATGCAAAGCTTTACAGTCCAGCCTTGGACTGGAAGAGGCTGTTATTTTTAAGGGCTACGCTTCCAATACCGCCGAAGCTTACAATGAAGGCGATGTTGTAGTGCTTTCCAGCATTTCCGAGGGCTTTCCCTTTGCTACTCTGGAAGCGATGCTTTGCGGAAAACCGATTGTAGCAACCTCTGTGGGGGGTATTCCAGAGCAAATCGCGGGCTGCGGTTTCGTGGTAGAGCCACGCAATCCAAAGGAAATGGCAGACGCAATCCTTAAATTGATGAACGACAAAGAGCTTTGCGCTCAACTCGGCGTGGCTGCTCGCGAAAAGGCTTTGCAAGAGTTCAGCGTTCGCCAATCGCGCGAAGCCTATATGACCAGCTACTACCGAATTACCAACCGCACCATGCCGGAAGCTTTATTTGCCGCCGGAGTGGAAACCAAAGTATTAAACTCAGCCTTGCCCATCGATGTAGCGCTGACAGATGCCTTCATGTTTATGCCTTCCGGTGGAGAGTCGGGCTTGCTGGTAAACCTAAACGATGGTTCAAGGCAGCCCTCCTATGCCTTCCACGAATACGAGCAGGAAGAATTCGCTGCCCCCTCCGCTTTTAACGGGCATAGCGGTGTCTCTCAATTAATAATTACCGGAAGCAGTTACCTGTCACAAGCAAACAATAGCTATTCGGAAGCGGATATTATCGCTCAGGCTGACGAAGAAATACTGTTTGAGAATGTGGCTATTATCAGCGACACTACCCAAGAAATCGTAGCAGAACCTGAGCGAGTGGAAGTGACCGTTGAAATGGTTCGAGTTATGGCGGATGAAGTGATGCGCCATTGCCCTCAGCCGCTGGATTTTCTTGAAGTAACGGCTATTATCGAATCGTTCGGCACAACCGATGATATTGCGCGGCATCAATACGGTGCGCCTGATACTTTTGCTTTAGCTAAAGCAGTGCTGGCAATTATCCGAGAAGAGCATCCCCCAATGGTCGGGGTTACGCGCAAAGACCGTCCCGCGCCGCTCAGTAGTTTGCGCTTAAAAATAATGCAGTACAGCAGCGGACCGATTGCGCTCTTGCCGGGCTTGCTGATAATTGGCATTATTCAGTTTTATGCAATTTCCGGGCAGTTTGCCTCTGACCAGATAATGGCGTTAAGTTTGGGTATTAGCGCGGGGCTGTTATTAACAAACGGCTTCCTACAAGCAATAATGCGCCGAACCTCTATCTGTTTGAGCCTGAACAACTCCCGCTCTGCCGGTAAATATCTGGCGCGTAGCCTGCGCTTGGCAGCTTTCTCAGTAATCGGGCTGGCAATTACGGCTATGCTACTTGCAAGCTGGTTCAATATTTATACCTTTGAAGACCGTTTGTTGTTCTGTCTCGCCTATACCGCCTTTTCTATTATCTGGCTGGCGGGTGGCTCTTTGAGTCTGTTGAAAGCGCAAGTGTGGCTCGGTATTGCGTTGGCGAGCGGGTTAGGGTTGGCAATTGCAAGCAACCTTTTAACGGGACTCTTTTTAAGAGAACACCTTATTGTGAGTACGGTAGTCGGTTTTGTTGCCACATTAGGGATAATTTTCTATACGGTTAGAGGAAGGTTTGCCAAAATTCGTAAAAACGTTAAACGCGAAAGAGCCGCGCTACCCTCCAATTCTTATATGCTATACGAAGCCGCCCCTTATTTCACCTATGGTATGTTCTATGTGGCGTTTATCACCGCCCCCCACTTTTTGGGTTGGTTAGGAAAAGTAAGCGGGGATCAATCGCGTTCTTGGGCTATTGCCAGTCTGGAACTAGGCTTAACCTTGGCGTTGCCCCCGCTGGTATTGGTGGGCGGTTTTGCCGAACGCGCCGTACGCCTGTTTTGGGAAGAAGCAAAAGTAGCCCAAGCAAACACCTCTGGGTTAGCGGTTGATCAGTTCGGGCGGCGGTTATTGGTTTTCTACCGACATGAGCGGCGGCGTTATAGTATCGCCCTTTTCTTGGTCAGTGTAGTTTTTGCTATCCCCATCTGGCTATTAATCCACTTCGATATATTTTCAGCGTGGATTGGGGTAAATACCGATGCGGTGGTTATCTTCTTTATCGCCGGGTTGGTCGCTTATTACTGGTTAGGGCAAGGGCTGTTTAACTGCATGTTCGGGCTAACCTTGGCGCGTCCTACCGTAGCGGTACGGGCAGTGGTAGTAGGCATGATAGTTATGCTGGTGCTAGGAATCCCGCTAGCCTTGAACGTGGATTTCAAATACTGCTTGGCAGCTTTTATTGCCGGTTCGTTGGCTTTTGTAATTGCTTCTTCTCGGCTAACCCAAAAGGTACTTGCTTCGGCGGATTATTATTATTTTGCAGCCGCCTAGCGCTACTGTGCGAGAACACCAACATCGGGCATGGATTTGCCCGATTTTGTGTGTAACAGCGTAAGTGGAGGGGAGAGAGGAGTTCAAGGGGACACCCATTGCCACCCCGCACAGGGGTTGCACCCCTGAGAACCCCGCCCGGATTCCGTCTGGCTGAATTGTTACGGTATTTTTAGCTAAATCTTTCAGGAATAAAGCCGGAAAGGTCTTTTAATAAATGTCCAAGTTTTTAAGCCAGAATCTCTGGCGCAGGCTTTTTGAAATTGTCACTCTGCTGGTTACTGGTCTGGTCATTGCGCTAGTTATTTTCAATCCGTTTACCTCAACGCCTGTTCAAACCAATACCCCGAAATCGACTCCCATCAGCGGGTTAACTGCTACCCAACAGCTACTGGGGGACAATGATTTGTTGCCCGGTCCGGTGGGGATTCCTCGCCAAGAAATAAGAACAGTACCGCTAATCTCTGAAGTAACCCCCCCGGTGGTAGGCTCACCTTCTAATAAAACCCAACTCGATATGAAAGTGTTAGTGCTGGCGGCAGACGGTAAAGAAGAGGATTTACCCGCTATTCAGCAAGCGTTGGATTATATCGGCGTACCCTATCTGGCGGTTAAAACTGCCCCTCTGCCCCAAGACCCGGCAACCGATCGCTTATCCGCGATACTATCAGATGGGGGCAATCATGCCTATTTTCAAGGAGTCATTCTTACCACCAGTAATCTGATTTATAACGATGGTACAAACTATGCCAGCGCGTTGACTCAAACAGAATGGCAAGTTTTGCATAAATTTGAAGCCAGCTTTAATATCCGGCAAATCAACTGGTATTCAAGCCCCACTCCTGCAACCGGATTTCAAGAGGTCGGCACCACCCTTGATACGGGCAAGAATCCCCTTTCGGTGCAATTTACCACCGATAAAACGGTATCAGGCAAATCTTTATTTTCAGCTTACCTAAATGTTGCCAGCCCTCTGATAATTGAAAAGGCGTATGCCTACCTTGCCAAACCGCTAGACGATGCGAATACTTTCCCGCTACTGACCGATAATAACGGTAATGCTTTGGCATTAGTGCATAATGACTCTGATGGGGTGCAAACCCTAACCCTGACCTTTGATAGTAACCCCAATTTGATACACACCATCGTGTTATCGTATGGCTTGATTAATTGGGTCACTAAGGGGCTATATTTGGGGGATTTCCACACTTACCTGACAGTACAGCCGGATGATGTTTTGATCGGCAATTACATCTGGAAAGTCGGGGCGGCGTGTAGTTCTTCTTATGCCGACCCCTCTTTTAATTTCTACCGTATGAGCGGCAACGACCTGAAGGCTTTTGCTAATTGGCAAAAAACCCAGCAAGCCCGCCCCACTACTCCCGACTTAAAAATAGAACTTCCTTTTGTGGGGATAGGTACTACCGGGTTGTACAATCCCGATACGCTTACCCCGATGGCGCTTCAGCTCAAGGATGAGTTTTTCTGGGTCACGCATACCTACCAACACCCCGACCTAGATGCCGTTACCTATAATTTCATGAAGTATCAAATTGAACAGAACAATAGCGCTGCCTATAAAGTGGGGTTTGTTAATCCTACTAACTATAGCAGCCACAGCCTAATTACCCCGAATGTTTCAGGTCTAAAAAATTCAGCCGCGCTAAAGGGGATTTATGACATGAACATTCGGTATTTAGTCAGCAATACCTCCCTGCCCAATTACAACAATCCCTCTCCCAATGTGGGCATATATCTGAATCAAGATAGCGAATTCAATCTTTTTCTAATCCCGCGCCACCCTACCGACCAATATTTCAATGTTACCACTCCCGATGAGTGGCTGGCGGAAGATAATTGTTTTTACCCCAATGGGGATTTCTGGCATGTTGATAATTACCAGCAGATAATAGAGCGGGAAAGCAGTATATTGCTAACCTATCTGCTTAAAGGCGATATGGATCCGCTGATGTTCCACCAACCCAATTTACGGGCTTATGATGGAACTCACTCTCTGTTGAGCGATTTGTTGGATGCCACTCTAGCCAAGTACAACCGCTATTATACCCTTCCTATAATAAGCGATGGCGGGCAGCCCATTCCCAAAAACGACCCACTTTGTGCCAATGACCCAAACTGTACGCAGGGGGCAATGGATCGGTTGGGCTATAACATGTCCAAAAGAACCGATTACATCGCCGCCGATGTTACTGCAACCCTCCTCCCGGATAGCTCTATCACCTTGACCGCTAATAAAGACGTGAGGATTCCGGTAACAGGCTTATCCTTAGCTACCACCTGTCCGGCTTGTAGCGCTGTGGAAAGTTATGGCGGTCAAAAAATTGTGTATGTCTCCCTAAAGGCGGGACAATCGGTTACTCTACCGATAAAGTAATAAGGAGGGTAAGAAAGGTGGCAAAACACCGCGCTATCAGCCGCCGCCGCTTTTTAAAATACGGCATAGTTGGCATGGCGGGGCTTGCAGGACTGAACAGCCTAACGAATATTACGAGGGTTCTGGCGCAAAACCCCATTCCTATAGAGAATCTACAACCGGGGACTACTAACTGGCAAATTACCAAGTATTCTACCGATGCTAATCTTGAGATTACGGGTTATGCCGCTGCCACCAGTGTCAACATCGGGAGTTCGCTAAACTTTTACGTCTCGGTCAATGTTGCGCAAACCTATACTATTGAAATATATCGCATGGGTTGGTATGGCGGTACGGGGGGGCGCTTGCTGCAAAGTATCGGGTCGCTTAGTGGCATAAATCAAACCGTTCCAACGCCCGACACGCTTGGTACGGTGGCTTGCAACTGGTCGCTTTCCTACACTCTGAACGTTCCCGCTACCGGTTGGACTACCGGCGCATATTTGGCTAAATTGACCAACGCGAACGGCTTCCAGAATTACATCTATTTTGTGGTGCGCGATGATTCCAGCAATGCCGATTTGCTGTTCAAATGCAGCGTCAATACCTATCAAGCTTACAACTATTTCGGCGGCAAGAGCCTCTATCCTGATGATAGCGTCAATAAAGTAGGGGCGCGGAAAGTCTCCTTCGACCGCCCGCTCAATAATTATGCCAGCACCTTCTTTACAAGTTGGGAAATGCCCCTCTTGCGTTTTATTGAGAAAAACGGCTACAACGTTTCGTACTGTACCGATATTGATCTTCATAGCAATGCTACGCTGCTGGCTTCTCACAAGGCGTTACTTTCCACCGGGCATGACGAATATTGGAGCGGGGCGATGTACGACAATGCGCTGGCTTCTCGCAACGCCGGAAAGCACTTGCTTTCTTTGGGGCTAACGCCGTATATTGGCAAATTCGGCTGGAGAACAACAACCGGGTGATTGTGTGTTATAAAGATTATTGGAGAGAAGACCCGGTTTATATCAGCAACCCCAACAGCCCGGACACCACCTACCTGTGGCGTGAGCTTCCGCCGGGCAATGCCAATCCGGCAATCAGTCGCCCGGAAAATCAGTTGATCGGGGTAATGTATGATAGCTATAATAATAACGATATTGGGGCAGATTTTGTGGTGGAGAATAGCAATCATTGGATCTATGCCAACTCCGGTTTGCAAAATGGCAGCCATGTGCCCGGTATCGTAGGCTATGAGTGGGACAAACGTTATAGCAATGGGCTAGAACCCGCCCGCTTGGTAGAGTTATCCAGTTCATCGCCCATAAATTTTAACAAAGTAACTTCCACTTCCAATGCTACTATTTACCAACTCAGTAATGGGGCTTGGGTTTTTTCCACAGGTTCGATATACTGGTCTTACGCTCTAGATTACATATCGGGATACGGCCCTAATCGCAGCCTTACTAACGGCGGTATTCAGCAAGTCACCAAAAATGTGCTAGATCGTATTAGCGTTACCGCTACGCCCTTGCCCATCATAAGCGCGTTATCGCCCAATACCAGCGTACAAATGGAAGCCCCTTTTACGCTTAGCCTCAACGGTAGCAATTTTGTAAATGGGGCAACGGTGAATTGGCAGGGTGCGCCCCGCCCTACCGCTTATATTAATGCAAGCCAGCTAACCGCTCAAATTGGCGCTGCCGATATTTTAACCGCCGGTAACTGGCAAGTGACCGTTACCAATCCGAACGGCAATACTTCTGACCCGGTTACTTTCGTGGTGACGGTGCCGATAGTTACTAACCCTACGGATGCCGGAGAAGTGTTGAGTAGTAATACCTCTGGCACACTCTCCTATGCTTTAAAGCATGTGCATGCGGGGGATGCGATTACCTTCAGCGGGTTAGGCTCGAATAATACGGTCACAGTAACGGGCAAATTACCGTTTATTCCAACGGGCGTATTTTTGGATGGCGGAAACTGTAGCGGTGGTAGTATCATCATAAATGGTAGTGGCGTGAGCCAAAACGGGCTGGTTTTAATGGGCAATGTTCATCTAAAGCACATAACCGTTCAGGGGTTTGGCGGCAAGCAGGTGATAAACGGGATGTCAGGAAATAACCTCCCGTTGGGTGGAAATCGCTTGGAGTGTTCTTCTTTTAATAAGTGATAGCCCGCGCTAGGAAGTCCGGCAGGGTTGTAATAGTAAAAATGAGCCTAGATTACAGACAAGGGGCTTATGAACTTTAAGAAATTAATCCGTAAATATGTTAGATTTCCGAAGGGCGTATTCAAATACGCCCCTACAGGAACGGGTTCGGCGGTTCGGAGTAGGGGCGCATTCCGATGCGCCCGCGTTTGATGGTAAAATCTGGCGGATTTACCCCAATCCTCGTTTTACGGATTTAATTGTTAATCTTCATAAGCCCCTTGCCTAAAAGCCAAAGTCCTAAATAAGAAAGGGGTTTTGTTCAAATTTATAACCTCGTAACAAATAATAATAAAGATAACTTTGCAGGCGATGAGGCTGGCGTTTCCCAATATTTTTATGTGCCTTATTGGCGCAATCCGCACTACCAACCCCGCCCCGGCGAAATTGAAAAGCTCGCCGCCTATCTCAGTACCCAACCCGAAAGTATTAATTCAGGCAATGGAAAGTTGGTGGTAATTTCAGGGTCAGGCGGTATCGGGAAAACCGGGTTAGCGGTTGAACTGGCTTATTGGCTGAGAGGAAAAAGCTATTTTCCCGCTGGTATTTTCTGGGTTACCGGTTTGGGAACTTCCCTAGCCGAATGGCAAGCGGCTTTGGCAAAATTTGATGAGGTTGCTGCTTTCCCACTTGCCGAAGCAAATCTTCAAGCCCAAAAGCTTGCTCAAGAGCCAGCGCAAGCGTCACGCTTTTGCCAACTCAGCCGCTATTTGCAGGCACACCCCGGCGCATTGCTTATTTTGGATAACGTGGAGAATCAGGCTTTATTATTGCAATTCCTACCCCAACTTTTGGGCGAAGAATTCAAAGCAACTATTCTGGTAACCACCCGCGATAGCCGAAAACAGCCTGAGTTCATCCGGCACGAAGTGGAGAAACTATCCGAAGACTTGGCTCTGCGCGTATTGCTCAACTCTAGCCGCGCCGCATTGCTGCAACAGGCGTTGGCGGGTTCAAAAGAGAAGGAAGCCGAGATAGCCCGGATTTTGTGCAAAGCTGCCCGCTATTTGCCGCTTATTCTGGTGCAGTTGCGCGCGCGGCTAGAGTGCGAACCGCAACTGAAGTTATTAGATTTAGCGGCACAGGTGCAAAAACTCTTTATAAAATTGCTGCCCCTCTTTCAGCCAAGCGCAAATGCCCGACTGTTTGCCTTTATGAATAGCGCAATTTGGTTGAACTGGGAACAGCTTACCAGTGTAAAAGCACAGGAATTGCTGGTATTAGCCTCCTATTGCCCCGAATCCTACCCTATTCCGGCGGGGTTGTTGGGGCTTGCCGGGGGGTTAGGCGAGAGTCTTGAGGAGGGTAGCCCCCTCTCCAAAGCTTGCCACGAGCTAAGTAAACTCGGTTTGATAGAGTTGCTGGCAGATAACCAATTGCTAATCCACCCCTTTATCAAGAAAGTGGGGCAAAAGCTGGAGAGAGTCGAAACGCATAACCCCCCTGAAGGGGCAACGGGCAATCGGCTGATAAGAGAGCGGGCAGGCGAGCGGCTTTTGGCAGAAATTGAAAGCCTGAAGCATTTAGAGGAACGCGCCTTGCGCTATGGCTACCAGACCTGTTTGGCGCAGGTAATTAGGGCGATTGATTTTGCGGGCTACTTGGAGGCTAAGGAAGTAAAGCAAAGGCTAAATCAGGTAAGGCATTGGCTGGCGGAGGAACAAACGCTTTTAGCCGATAGCGGCTTATGGCCCGAACGCTTGCCCGCTTTGTTTTATCAGCAATTGTATAATCGTGGGGTGGAGAGCGGCGCACCCTTCGCGTTGGTGGCAAGCGCCCATCCGGTGCAACGCTTGTGGCTCAAGCAATTGCGAATGATCGGCGCGGAAGAAACAGCCCCCCCCGAAATAATACCAGACCATAAGAATTGGGTCAGAAACTTGGCTTTTTCCCCGGATGGCTCAAGAATCCTTTCCGGCTCTTTCGACAATACCGCCTGTCTGTGGGATTTCGGCAGCGGTAAACTTTTGGCGATTTATAAAGGGCACACCAGCAAAGTAACCGGACTGGCTTTTTCCCCGGATAGCAGCCGCGTACTTACTGGCTCTTTTGATGGTACTGCCCGTTTGTGGGAAACCGCTTCCGGTCAATTGCTGGCTACCTTCAAAGGGCATAGCAGTGGGGTAAGCGCGGTCGCCTTTTCCCCAGATGGACAGAAAATACTAACGGGGTCGTATGATAACACCGCTTGCCTTTGGGAAGTGGCTTCCTCACAACTGCTTGCCACTTTTAAGGGTCACAGCAATTGGGTAAGCGCGGTCGCCTTTTCCCCAGATGGGCAGAAAATACTAACGGGGTCGTATGATAACACCGCTTGTCTTTGGGAAGTGGCTTCGGGGGCGTTGCTAACTTTCTACAGCGGACATAATAGCGGCGTTAGCGCAGTCGCCTTTTCCCCTGACGGACAGAAAATACTAACGGGGTCGTATGACCACACGGTGCGTTTGTGGGAAACCGCCACCGGAAATATTCTGTTTACCTTCAGCGAGCATAGCAGTTGGATTAGAAGCGTGGCATTTTCGCCGGATGGCGCTAGCTTTCTCACCGGCTCTGCCGATAAAAGCGTTCGTCAGTGGGAGACCAGTTCGGGGCGACTTCTAGCCCTCTTTGAAGGCTATAACTCGGTGGTAGCTTGCGTGGCTTTTTCTGCGGACGGTCTGAGAATACTTACCGGATTCGATGATAACACTGCGCGACAGCGGGAAAGCGGCACAGGACGCTTGCTGCTTACTTTCAAGGGGCAACGGAAATGGGTTAACGGCGTGGCTTTCTCCACCGATGGCAGGCATATTTTGACAGGTTCTAGCGATATGGTAGCGCGGATGTGGGAAGCTTCTTCCGGAAAATTCCTCGCTTCTTATGAGGGGCACAGCGATAATGTAACCTGCGTGGCTATTTCTGCCGATAGCAAATACATCTTATCCGGCTCAAATGATAGCGCCGCGCGTTTGTGGGAGGTAGGTTCGCACCGTTATCTCGCTACTTTAAGAGAGCATAGCGGCGAGATAACCAGCCTAGCTTTTTCGCCGGATAGTCGCCTTGGACTCACCGGCTCTAGCGATAATACCGCCTGTTTGTGGGAATTGGAGAGCGGCAGACTCCTGACCGTTTTCAAAGGACATAGCGGAAGCGTGAACGCGGTCGCTTTTTCACCCGATAGTACCAGAGTTCTCACCGGCTCTAGCGATAACACCGCCCGACTCTGGGATACCGCTTCCGGTAAACTGCTGGTGACTTTTGAGACACATGACACGGAGGTGAATTGTGTCGCCTTCTCGCCGGATGGGGCTTATATCCTAACGGGTTCAAGCGATGCAGAGGTGTGCCTGTGGGATGTGCCGGGCAAATTATCTCAATTCATGTTATCCCAACACATCGGCGCAAAAGCCAAGCCAAGCCTAGAATTCACAGGTCACAGATTCGGGATAACGCTGGTAGCCTTTTCACCGGATCGGCAATTTGCCGTTAGCGCGGATAGTAGCGGCGAGTTGCGTTTCTGGTATTTAGGCACTTCCAACAAGGGGGAATTGGCGGCGCTCTATCAAGCCAATTACCCGATTGAGGCAATACAATGGCTGAACCAAACGCAATTGGCGCTTGCTGATAATGGCGGAACGCGCTTACGTCCCTATCTCTATTATTTGGAAGTAATACCGGATACTCACTGGAAATAGCCAACGCCCTAAGTTTGGGCAAAAGTGAGGTTACTATGCACGTTGTTACCACCCGAAATATGCGCTTTTTATTGGTGCTTTTTTTACTGATTGCCCTTGTCATTTCTATATTCATTATCGCCTATGCGCCCCATCCCGCCGAATCCGCCCCCGCTGTTGCCAATCCCAAGTTCAATGCTATGTGGGAATACAGCGATAAGTATGTGAATGACGTGCCGGGCGCGGGACGGGGCTTCACTTGGGGTCCAAACTCGCTGGCGGTTTTGCAGGAAGATTATCAGGAAGCGCCCGGCGGCAAACGGCTGGTGCAATATTTTGACAAAAGCCGCATGGAGTTATCCCCTGACGGCAAGTATGTGACCAATGGCTTACTCACCAAAGAACTGGTAACGGGGCAACGCCAAGACGGTGATAATATATTCACGCCACTTTCGCCTAGCGATATTCCGGTAGCGGGTGACTCCAATGCCAACGGCGGCAACGCGCTTGCGCCCACCTATGCCAGTTTTCAAAATGTTATAAGCTTTAATCCGGGCGAAAACACCGCCCAAGCTCAGCTAAATCAGCCGATTACGCTTTCGATTGATAAAGCGGGCAAAACCCTTAACCTGAATAATCCCCCTGCCAAGGTGTTGATCGGCTATTATGAACCCACGCTAGGACACAATGTACCGACAGTTTTTCAGGATTATCAGAATCTGATGGGGCAGGTTTGGAATGGCTCATCCTATCAGAAAGGGGCGGTTTATACCGATAACCCCACCGCTAATGTGTTTGGCTATCCCGTTACCGAGGCTTACTGGATTAAGGCAAACGTGGCGGGGACAGAGAAGGATGTATTGGTTCAGCTTTTTGAACGCAGAGTTATGACCTATACCCCCACCAACCCGGAAGCCTTTAGGGTTGAAATGGGCAATATCGGACAACATTACTTGCAGTGGCGCTATTCGGGCGGAGTGCCTCTTGCGGTGTGGAAGCCCACGCCCGACCAACCAATTCACTGGCACTGGCAACTCTCCGATGAATTTGTGTATCCGCGCGATGTGCTACCCAATGTAACCGTGTATGACATTGACGGCGAGAAAACCAGCGCAGAAACGGTCGCCAAACTTCACGCGCTTAGTCCTGATATTAAGGTAATCTGTTACTTTGATGCGGGGGTTTATGAATCTTACCGCTCGGATGCGGGGCGTTTTCCCGCCTCGGTTATCGGTAACGCGGATGTAGGCTGGGATAATTCTTACTGGCTGGATATAAGACAAACCGATATTCTGTTGCCGATTATGCAAGACCGCATCCAGCATTGGTGCAAGGATAAAGGCTTTGATGCCATCGAACCGGATGAAACCGAAGTGTGGAGTAATGACTCGGGCTTTGCCATAACTAAAGAGCAGAACAATTTCTATAATATGAAGATTGCCGAAATGGCACATGCGGCGGGGCTTTCGGTGGGCTTGAAGGGCAATACCAGTGAAACGGGCGAACTGTGGCAATATTTCGACTGGACTTTGAACGAGCAGTGTTGGGAATATGACGAGTGCGATAACCTAAAAAGCAGCTTCATTGATCACGGCAAGGCGGTCTTTAATATCGAGTATAACGTGAACCCGCTTTGTTCCACCGCCAATAGCTGGCACATGAACTCAGCCCGCCGAGATTTGAACTTGGTAAATCCTACCAGTTCAAAATATCGTTACTCGCCCTGTGTGCCTGATACAAAAAATAGCTGGTGAGCAAGCCTACTTGGGTTGCCCCTCTCTCAAGTTGGCGGCATATTCCGAGAACCAAGTCGGCAAAGATACATAGCGGTCGGTGCTGAAGTGCCAGCCCACCCCGTTAGCCCATGCCTCCAAAGTATCTCGCACCGCTATCTCGGCATTGATCGGTTGGTCGAAATACAAGCCGGGGTGTTCGTTGCTGGAATTTCCCATAAACCGCTCAGGGGGATATTTGGCAAACCACGAATTAGCCTGATATAGCTTGCGCCAATCGTGTTCTACCATCATGATATCGGTTACATTCATTATTTCTTCGCCCGGTTGGGCAATTCCGGTATTGAAAATAAAGGCTTTTGTATGGCTTCGCACCATCGAGCTTATTTCCTGATAGTAGCTTAACCTAGAATCATCCAAGAAATTATAAACCTGATCGAAAAAGATTCCGGCTACGTCCTGCGCCAGATATTCATTTACCTCTGCTCGTACCGCTTCAAGGTCGCGCCGCCCATAATCGGTATCCACATACGCGAAAAGGCGCACTCCGGCATCAGCCATAAGCTTACGCACTTGCTCACTCAGATTAGTGTACTTTGGCTCAAAGGTATAGAAAAAGGCAATCAGCAACTCAGGGCGGGCGGCAGCAATAGCGCGGGCTTCCTGATTAGGCGTACCTTCAGGGTCGGCGATAAGCCAGCCATAATAAATTGTATAGAGATTCCGGGCGGTAATGGGACGATAGTTTGCGGTATCCCACGGGAGTTTTAGCATGATTATTCGCTCCTTTAAAACAGCCATTAAATGGGTTTATAAACTCCTTAACCAGTATATGTAAATATTTTAATAGACGCAACATTATAATATTTACATTATATGCAAATGATATTGTTACGAAATATCACACTATTCTAACTAATTTGAGTTCAAAAATATACGTATATAGGACTTTAATACCCACTTTGTATAGTACTATATCGTGCCCCCATGTAGGACTATTTAACTCTTGTTAATTTCTCAATAAAAATCAAGAATTATAGTATCAAAAAATAAAATAAATTGCACCAGCTATTCAATGATAATGGCTGGGTCAGTTCTGTCTCATCAACTGCTTTAAGACCTGCATCTCCATCATGTGCCACCTCATGTATTTTGCGAGGTTCCCCCTTCATTAAAAACACATCTGTAGTGTAGGTCAGTGATTAGCCCTATTCCAATATGGAATCGGCAAGTGAGATTTCTAAGCCCAAACTGCTTGATTACTAGGAAAGCAGTTACGGGAAGAATATCAGGAGAGTTTGTATGTTGAAACGTAGTAAGCTGTTAAGAATTCTTGTGCCATTAGGACTTACTGCTTTTGTTCTTATCAGTGTTATTGTCCTTAGTCTGGGTTCAACCGGAGCGGTGGAAGCGCATGCGCCTTACACCACACCCGCCCAACCTAAGCCGCAAAACCTCGCCACCACCGCCGCTAACCCCCCGAACGCGGCAGCGGTAAGCGCCTCGCCCGGAACGCAGGTCATTTATAATGGCGCGTTGGCTTCCGGTTGGTTAGAATGGTCAAATGCGGATGTCGATCCTCATGAGACAGCCCAAAAATATTCCAGCAAGTACTCGATTGCTTTGATTACCCACACTTCCAACCAGCAATTGTATTTGCGTAAAGTAAGCCCGTTAACTATAACCCCTAATTCTTTTCTGCATTTAGCGGCATTTGCCAGTCAGCAAGGGCAAAAATACGGGGTTGCTTTTGTGGATAAGAACGACAAACCGCTCACCGCTTATGTACCGTTGGAAAAATACGGCGGCAGCCTTGTACCCAACAAATGGGTTATCTATAACATTCCGGTTACTGCGTTGGTGAATCCGCTGTTTTCAACCCCAATCTATGGGTTTAAAATGATAGGGCTTACCAATACCGCCCAATCGGTGGTGTATCTAGATGAGATTACCCTAACCGATTCTACCATTGTACCGGGTGTACCGCCAACCGCCACGCCTGTGCCACCTACCGCGACCCCTACTAAGGTGGCAACGGCAACGCCTACCAACGCCGCGACCGCAACGCCTACCAATGCGGCAACTGTGACACCTACCAATGTACCTACCAACACGCCCACGGTAGCGCCTACCAGCACACCAAAGGCAACCCCTACTAACACGCCAACGGCAGCGCCTACCAACACGCCCGTTCCGCCTACGTCAACGCCTGTGCCACCCACCGCAACACCGTTGCCTACTGCTACTGTGCCAGCCCCGGTTGGTTCAATCTGGAAGCCCACCACCGACCAGCCCATTCATTGGCACTGGCAGTTATCGGATAATTTCGTATATCCCAGAGATGTTTTGCCCAATGTGACAGTTTACGACATTGACGGTGAAACCAATACCGCCGATACGGTTGCCAAACTGCACGCGCTTGGACCAAACGTTAAGGTAATTTGCTATATTGATGCCGGAGTTTACGAGAATTACCGCTCGGATGCCAGCCGTTTCCCCGCCTCGGTTATCGGCAAGGCTGATACGGGCTGGAATGGTTCTTATTGGCTAGATATTAGGCAGACCGATATAATTCTGCCCATTATGAAAGACCGCATGCAAAATTGGTGCAAAAACAAAGGCTTTGATGCGGTTGAGCCGGATGAAACCGAAGTTTGGAGTAATAACTCTGGTTTCCCTATCACCAAAGCTCAGAACAATGACTACAATATGAAGATTGCGGCGTTAGCGCACTCGCTTGGACTTTCAGTGGGACTTAAGGGTAATACCACTGAAGCGCCTGAGCTATGGCAATACTTCGATTGGAGTTTGAACGAGCAATGCTGGCAATACAGCGAATGCAATTATCTTAAGAGCAGTTTTATTGATAACGGTAAAGCGGTTTTTAACATTGAGTACGATGTAAACCCGAATTGCTCAACCTCGAACCTATGGCATATGAATTCGGCTAGACGAGACCTCGACTTGGTAGGTCCTACCAACTCGCAGTATAGTTATAGCCCCTGTGTGCCTAATTCAAGGAATTCTTGGCAATAAAGCCAGTACAACAACTACGCTAGAATAAGTAACAAAATGTGGGTGAGTCCTTCTCATCCACATTTTGATTAATCGCCCCTCTCAACTCCCCTCGAATTGCACCTACCCAACGCGGGCGTGTCGAGCCACGCCCCTACCAATCGATTCTCATGAGATTTGGTTCGTAGGGGCGGTTCGCGAACCGCCCTTCGGAAATCTCACATATTTACGGATTTATTTCTTAAAGCTCATCGGAAATCTCGCTACTCCGGTCAGGTGTAACAATTGAGTAGCGCTGGCGTATAATGATTGTAGTAATTTTTGCCTATTAAATGAGGAATACCATGAGCGAATATAAACCTGAAGATAACGACAATACGCCACCTTCCGTACCAGATGAATATCGGCGCGAAAGCCCCTACCCTCCGAAAAGTTGGGATACTCTCCCAAGCGCGGAAAGCCCGGCAAAAAAGTTTAATCCCTATCGAATAGAGCCTGAACCGGAGAAAACCGCGCCAGCCTATAATCCCTATAAACCGCCTGTGACCTTTTATAATCCGGCTAATCCCCAAAACCCTTACGGGCAGAATAACAACCCGCCCACTAATGGCGGTTACCCACCTGACCAATCAATGTACGGTGGTTATCGCAGCGGTGGGGTGCAGCAGCAACAACCCCCCACGCCCACTGTCCCCGTTAGGAATGTGCAGAGTAGCCCTATTGTGACCTACACGATATTGGGCGCAATCGGTTTTGTATTTCTGGTTGAATTTGCGTTTCAAGCGGGTAGAGGCAGCATTGGCGCGCTCGGTAGCTTTAATCTCGATACCCTGATAAATCTTGGCGCACTTCAGAAAGACATGGTGCGACAGGGCGAAATCTGGCGGCTTTTCACTGCCATGTTCTTACATGCCAGCCTTTTGCATATCGTGTTCAATGGGTTGGCGTTGTGGAGCTTGGGCATGCACCTTGAACAGCAAATGGGACGCACCCGTTTTTTGCTGATTTATTTTCTCGGTGGGCTATCAGGCAGCCTTTTGAGTTTTGGGTTGGGCAATCCAAGCGCAGTTTCGGTGGGCGCGAGCGGCGCAATCTTCGCGCTTTTGGGCGGACTAATCGGCTTTTACCTCAATCACCGCTTTATTTTCGGGCAAATGGGGCGTTCTCAACTGAACAGCCTAGTTTTTACCGCTGTGATAAACTTCGTGATTTTGCTTTCCATCCCGCAGGTGGACAATCTGGCGCATCTAGGGGGCTTGTTGTCAGGGCTTTTCTTGGGCTACTTCCTACCCTCTGATTATCGGCAACGCAGCGCCGGCAAAGCCCTAGAATATTGGGCGGTGTTTGCGCTCTTGATAGTGATGGGCGCATTGCTGTATTTATTTATGAACCAGCATGTAACAAATCTTTAACTTATTTGTCGTATGGTCGAAATAATAATTTTTTGGTGCTGCTAAATGAAGTTCTACTAATTTTTAATGGTAATATTTTATGCAAGATGTTTTGTTGGATGAACTTTTAAATAAGCTGAGCACTGGATACGGTAAAGAACGGGCAAGCGCTGCGATAAAACTAGGTTCCAAATGGGATAGCCGAGTCTTACATGCTTTAATAGTGGCTTTAAATGAAGAGCAAGATTTAGAGGTGCGAGCTTCTATCATTCACGCTCTGGCAAATCAGCATAACCAGGAAGCGCTAGAACCTTTAATAAGCCTTTTGGGGCATACTCAAGAATATTCACTGATTGCCGTTATAATTTCAGCTCTTGGAAGGCTTCGGGATAATAGAGCCTTAAATTATATATTACCCTACCTTTCTCATACAGATGATAGAATACGTCGGAATGCTACTGCTGCATTGGGTAATCTAGCCGATAAAAGAGCCATTTATCCTTTGATCAATTTGTTACTAAGAGATAAAGATAGTGATGTTAGAATGTTTGCAGCCTCCGCTCTTGGAAACCTGAAGACCAACGATGCCGTTCAACCTTTGTTACAAGCACTTGAATATAATGAGGATACGGCTGAGGAAGAGATGGGAGAAGTCCGAGCAGAAATTCTATTTGCCTTGGGTAAAATCGGTAATTATGCTGCGTTACAACCAATTCTCTATCGGTTGAAAGATTCAGACAGTATAGTGCGTGAGGCTGCCGCAGATGCGTTGGGTTACCTAAAAGATAGATCAGCTGTAACTCCTCTAACCGAAATTGTAGCGGATCAAGAAGAGGCTTATAACGTGAGGATTAGAGCGGCTGAAACTCTGGGATACCTTGGAGATGACTCACAAGCAGTGATAAAGACATTAGTTTCTGTGTTGCACGAGCAGCAAATGTACAACGGCTGGAAACTAGGCACAAATGCGGCAGAATCCTTAAGTAAGCTCGGTGAAAAGGGCAAGCAAGCGCTAATTGAAGCTAGTCATTCCGAGAATGAAGCGGTAAGGAAACTAGCTCTAAATATACTGAACAGATAAAAATACAGTCCGGTGTTAACGAACGAAGGACGTATTCGTATTCAAATACGCCCCTTCGAATTAATTCTGGTTCGGGCGATGCGCCCAATGTTCGGGCGTTTATGAAGTCAGCTTGAGTTTGAGTGGCACTGTCACATCATCGGCGTTGGGACGGCGCACCAGCAAAGTAACGTTCCAGTTACCCGTCATGCTCAAGGCGTTTCCGGTAAGGCTGTAACGCCCCGGCTTGGTTAAAAAAGGCTTTAACTCGACTTCCTCTATCCCCATATCCATTTCTACATGGCTAAAGCGCAACAATACGGCGGTGGTATTTTGAATCGGCTTATCGCTAGTATCCTTTAACTCTACTTCAAAGATATTATCCCCCACTTGGTTGGGGCTAATCGCCAGCACATATTTAATATCAGCCGCCTGACCGCGTAGGGTGAAAAGGTCTTTAGAGGAACTCATATCCTGAGAAGGCGGTCCGAAACTGGTCAAGAGCGCCACCCATACCAGCAGCACCAACGCTAACCCTGCTTCTATCATCACCGAACGGCGGAAGAACCGCTGTAAACTGCCCGCCTCTAACGAACCCGCTGCCCCTTCGCCATCCCCTTTACGGCGGGCGAATTTTTTCATTCGGGGGCTTACATTTAACAGGTTGTACGCCCCTATGAGTAAAAGAGGCGCGGAAAAACATAATTTGATGAATAGCGCGATGCCGTAGCCGCTACTAAAGAACCCATCCAGCGAACCGAGTTGAACGGCTGCCTGAATCGTGCCGCTGATGAGTAGAAATGCCACGCTCAGTATCGCCACAAAGGAAAATTGAGGGATTAAGGCTGCCAACAAGCGGGTGCGATCACCCGTACCGGGTACTAAAGCGCGTAATGCCACCGGAAGCCCCAAAACCATAAAAAATAAACCGCCAATCCAGAACCCGGTGCTGAGTAGGTGCAGCATATCATTTGGCACCAGCAATAAGGGGTAGCGGGTGGCAACCGCATGGGAATTGAGCGAAGTGGTGAGCATAATGCCCGCGCCGAGTAGCAGTATTACCCAAAGTATCCAGCCTCGCAACGGGCGGTTGCCTTCATCCGCTACGATTACAGAAGACTCGGTTTCAGGTACTAGATTGGCGCGTTTCATGCCCGGTATTTTCACGCGCCCCGAACCTCTCGCAAAAGCCCACAGCAAAAAAGCCACCAGTATCAAATCCAAGCGCACTAACCAGATATTGCCGAAGCGGCTTGAAAGCAGCAAATTGCCAAGCGTATTATTTTCAAATATCTGCCAAGGATAGACATTCCCTACTACAGTCGCTTGAAAAACCAGAAAGGCTATCCAGCCGATAAACAATAGACCAAGACTCCAACCTAGAAACTTATAGGCTAGGTTGTATAGCTTTGTAGAACTTTCCTTTAGCTCAGCACCAACCTTGCTGCTCAACTTTTGGACGGTGGGTTGCCACACCAACAATAGAAAAACAAGGCTACCGACTACGGCTGACATGGCGATATAATTCAGCCAGCGCAAAGGAACGCCCCACGGGTTAGCATCCATGTCATTGCTGCTTACCCCATCCAAAATACTCTCGGCGGTAGCAGGCAAAGCCCCCGCGCCTACCACAAAGCTAAAACTCCCCTTAACCGCATGCCCGTCCTCTCGCGAAACGTTCTGATAGCTAACGGTATATGCGCCGTCCGGTAGGTTGGGGGGAAGCGAAACCGCCATTGTAGTGTCATCGGCTTGGAAAAAGCGCAATTGGTTGGTATCCACGCGCGTGCCGCTTTTATCATAAACTCCCAAACTGCTGAATTTTGGCTCGATCCCTTCGCTGAACCAAACTTGTACCTGAGTGGGGGGGTTGCCGGAGGGGAAGGAAGAATTGGTAGGCGGGTTGCTATGCAAGTATTGGGCATGGGCAAAAACAGTGCCGGGTAAAATTGCCAGCACTATACCCAAGGCAAGCGCTATGATTAATCCTTTAAACAAGGTTTTATATTTGTGGTTAGGCATTGTTTTCTCGCAAAATATAGGAATCGCGGGTTTATTGTATATAAAAAAACTTCAGCAGGTCTTTCAACCTGCCTGAATAATACACCTTGCAAAAAACAATGGCTAGAGGAATTCGAAAAGATGATAGGACTAAAATCGCGCTATTTTAAGCTACCGCCGATACCCTTACGATAACCTTGAGACGTTCCTTAACATTACCCTTGTAAGTACCGCGCACCAGCGTTACATCCGAATAATCCCTGCCTGCGCCGATGCGGATATAGCGTTCATCCACGAACAGCGTGTCATGGGTAGGGTCAAATGCCGCCCAACCTATCTCCGCGCCACAATAAATCTCGCACCAAGCATGGCTTGCCATGTCGAATTGTTCGCGGGTTGCGCCCCCGTAATAATAGCCGCTAACATAACGCGCGGGTATTCCCAGATAGCGACAGGTGGCAATCATAATATGGGCAAAATCTTGGCAAACCCCTCGCCCCAGAGTCATTACCACCGCTGTGGTGCTATGCACATCGGTAACGCCCGGTTCATACACAAAGGTGCTATTGATGGTGCGGCACACCTTTTCACTAAGCTTGTAGGGGTCGTTGATGAGCGATTGAAATTCCGCCGCAAACTTCTGAATCTGAGGGTCAAAATGGATATACTTGCTCTCGTTCAGAAATTCATACAGCATTATTTCGTTTTCTTCCCCCGGATAGCAATGCTCAGAGGTTGTATCCACTACCGCTATAGATTTTATTTCCACTCTTTTATGGCTTTGGAGCAGGTTAAAATAATGGACAGTATTGCCATAAAAATCGGTATATTGGAAAAAATTAGCAGTTGGGTCAACTTTAAGCTCAAAGCTGAGAACTTGCTGTGGGATAGTAGGGTTTTCGCCGGGCTGTAGGCGCACTTCGGTAAGAGTTTCGTAAATCGGCGCGTCATATTCGAACAGCGTCGTATGTTCGACTTTAAGTTTCATATTCTATTTTCAGATAATTTCCTTGGTTCAATTCTCCAATGGTTAGATTGTAACACAATTGAACCGGAGCGTTTTATAAATTCCGATAGACAACCAACGAGGGTGTGTCGAACCTCTCACCCATTCCAAGAGAATTTACCAACCCCACGCGGGCGTGTCGAGCCACGCCCTTATTGCTGCTGCTGCTGCTGCGCCTGACTCCACTGCGCCCTACCGCCGGAAAGCCCGGTGAACGGTAAAGCGGGTTCAAGCTCGTCATCACTGGAAATCGGCACATGGTAGGCGAAATAGATTTGGTGAATTTGGTCGCCAACCCTCGCAAGGTTGAATTGCACATCCTCAAGGAAGCGATGCAAATCACGCTCATGAATATCTCCTAGCGTAGTATATGCCATCTCTGCTTCCATTTTACCGATTAAGCGGTCGGCATTATTGGTGTAATTGCGGCGAGAACTACCCGAAATACGCCAGAGCGCCTGTTCAAGCGCGACAATTGAGAAATAGAGGCTGCGCGGAAATTCTCTATCCAGCATCAGGAAGTGCAAGATAATGTCAGGTTCGATTTTGGCGGAATGGACTTTGCGGAAAGCTTCCAACGCGCTGCAACTTTTCAAAACCGCCATCCATTGGATTATGTCCACCGACTCGTAACGCTCGCCGCTACGGGGACGCAGCATATGGTATTTCACATCCAATATGCGGGAGGTATTGTCGGCACGTTCCACATACTTACCCGCTTGTACAAAGTTCCAAGCCTCGCTGCGCGACATAGTGCAATCGGTTATGCCCTGAAAGGTCTGTGAACCGGTCTTAATTACCTTATAGAAATTATAGGGGTCGCCCTTAACCTGCTGTGGAGTAGCGCGTAACAGAAAATGATGGAGGTCGTTAATCTGTTCCCACATTTCGCTGGAGATACTCTCAATAATACTGCGCGCATTCTCTCGCGCCAGATTAATGCAACTCAGGATAGAGTTGGGGTTATTGCGATTGAACACCAGAAAATCGGTTACGGTATCGGCGGTATAGCGGTCGTACAGCTTGTTATAACGCGCTTCATCGCTGGTCGCCATTATAAGCGCTTCCCAGTAGCGCCGATTATCTACCTGCGTAATCTGGTTCAGATCGAGCAACAGATGAAAATTGACATCAAGAAACCGTGCGGTATTTTCCGCCCGCTCAATATAGCGGCTCATCCAGAACATTGATTCAGCCACGCGGCTCAGCATGGTGTCTATTCCTTCCTTTAGTTATCGTACAAAACCCAAGTATCTTTACTGCCGCCGCCCTGTGAAGAGTTTACCACCAGCGAACCCTTCTTCAGCGCAACGCGGGTTAAGCCACCCGGTACAATAGTAATTTTTTTGCCGTACAGAATATAAGGGCGAAGGTCAATGTGGCATCCGGTCAGGTCGGTATCGTTAATATAGCTAGGATGCCTTGAAAGAGAGATGGTCGGTTGCGCGATATAGTTGCGAGGATTTGCCAGCACCTTAGCGGCAAATTCTTCGCGCTCTTCTACGGTAGCGTGCGGCCCGATTAGCATGCCATAGCCGCCCGATTCATTGGCAGCTTTTACCACTAACTTATCGAGATTTTCTAGAATATATTTACAATCAGTCGGGTCGCTGGCAAGGTAAGTTGGCACATTCTCGATAATGGGTTCTTGATCGAGATAGTATTTGATAATTTTAGGTACAAAGCTGTATATAACCTTGTCATCGGCTACGCCCGTACCGATAGCATTTGCCAACGCTACGTTACCCATGCGGTAGGCATTGACCACCCCCGCCACGCCTAGCATTGAATCGGGACGGAACACTAACGGGTCGAGAAAGTCGTCATCCACGCGCCGATAAATAACGTCCACCCGCTGTAAGCCTTTGGTAGTGCGGGTATAGACCTTGTTATCATTTACTACCAAATCGCGCCCTTCGGTGAGTTCGATACCCATTTGCCGCGCCAGAAAGCTATGTTCAAAATAAGCCGAGTTATAAATGCCGGGGGTAAGTACCGCCACGTTTGGCTCACGCTGCTTCACCGGGCTTATTTCCTGAAGAACTTTTAACAGTTCTTGGGGGTATTCTTCGATGGGGCGTACCTTGTAATGGTCGAACATGGTAGGGAAGGCGCGTTTCATTGCCTGACGATTTTGGAGCATATAGGAAACCCCGCTAGGGCTGCGCAGGTTATCCTCCAGCACCATATACTTGCCGTCTCTGTCGCGAATAATATCGGTGCCGGTTACGTGGATATAAACCCCTAACGGCGGGTTCACCCCGACAAATTCACGGCGGAAGTTTTTGCTACTCAATATTAGCTCAGTCGGAACAACCTTATCTTTCAAAATCTTCTGGTCGTGATAGATATCTTGAAGGAATAGGTTAAGGGCAGTTATACGCTGTTCCAGACCCTTTTCGATTTGCTGCCACTCGCTGTCAGGCACGATTCGGGGCAACAGGTCAAAGGGAAAGATACGTTCAATGCCTTCTTCCGCGCCATATACTGTAAAGGTTATACCTTGATTTAGAAAGAATACATTGGTAGTCTGACGGCGAGCGCGTAGCTCGGCATGGTTCAGATGGCTAAACCGTTCCACCAATTGCTTATAGTGTAGGCGAGGCTGGTTATTTTCATCGAACACTTCATCATAGAAACGCGATGAATCAATTTCATAACGAGAAAATGTCTGGGACATAAAGAAACCTTGTTTGATTAATGCTATTTAGCAATAGGGATAATTTAGAGAGGCTTTTCTTTGCTGGAAGTTAGGAGATAGAATAAAACAATTTCCCAAATTTTGCAAACTGGTTTAAAAACTACCAAAAAGATTCGTTTTGTAAGCAAAATAAAAGGGTATCTCGCAGGTTTGCTCGGCAAATTACCTTCGTACGAAATACCCGCACACAATTAAGTGTTATACCATTTGGATTTTATTTGAAACGGTACGTAATACGACCTCTGGTAAGATCATACGGGGAGAGTTCCAAAGTCACACGATCTCCCGGTAAGATTCGGATGAAGTTTTTGCGAATTTTACCGCTGATATGCCCTAAAACGCTATGTCCGTTATCCAATTCAACCTCAAACATTGCATTGGGAAGCGCTTTTACCACCTTACCATCCACCGCTACTGCATCTGGATTAGATTGAGGGGTTGAGGAGGTAGTTGGCGCGGGATTGGGTTTTTTGTTACGGTTATTATTATTATAGTTATTTCTCGGTTTGTTCAAAATTGAAATATATCCTTTCAAGAATATTTTTTACGGTTTTAAATAAACGAGCGGAACGGCAAAACGCCGCCCCGCCAGCATATTTCTACAAAATATTAGTAGCGATATCCACCGCGACCACCGCCGCCACCACCGCCGCGACGATCCTGCGAGAAACCACCACCACCGCCACCGCCACGAGATTCCTGCGGGCGGGCTTCGTTTACGATGATAGCGCGACCATCAAGTGAAAAACCGTTTAGCATGGTTATAGCCTGCTGCGCTTCTTCATTGGTGCTCATTTCGACGAAACCAAAACCCTTGGGGCGACCGGTATCGCGATCCATAATCAGACGTACGGATTCGACCCTGCCAGCCTGTGCGAATACTCGCTCAAGTGTTGCTTCACTGGTACTGTAGGAAAGGCTTCCTACATAAAGTTTCTTGCCCAAAATACTTTCCTTTCTTAATCCGGCGCACCGGAATGGAACATAAACCTGAAATCTGGTCTTAATTGCAGCAACTGTGCAATTAACAAGTGGCACTTGAAAAGGAGAGGAACTGACAGGAATAATTGAGGTCTGTTCACAAACACCAGTCTAAGTGGCTACATGTCGAATGAGTATGAATGTCTTTAAAAATACAAACTCATTTCAACCTTACAATTGTAATACATAACAAGATTTTATACAAGATTTTCTGTGTACAGAATTAGTGCAATAGTGCGTTTTCACTTTAATACTTATTTAAATCCTCTAGTTTTTGCCTGTATTTATAGCATGTCGTAGGTGGAACGTCTGTCGGGGTCGCAAGAGGTGTCCCCTTCCTACTCTCAGCAGATTATTGCCCTAAAAACGTTTCTTGCAACCGCCCTGTAGGTTATAGCGTTTTGGTAGCAACGATAATATAATATGCACCAAGAAAAGAATTAATTTTCACTTTAGTGGGGAGTTTCTTAGTATGGTAGAGCGGATTTTACTGGCAATAGGCTATGAAGCGGCTGCTATTATTTTTCTGCTCGGTATTTGTAAAAGAGTAGGTCATCATAAGTTTGAAGAAAAATATTACGACTGGCTCTATTTTCTGCGTATAACAATGGGGTGTGTGTTAGCCGTACAGCTTGGTTTTGTAATATTGGTTTCGGCTTTTTTCTGGAACCAACATTCAATGGCAGTAGGGTTAACTGCGCTCGTAGGTATTCCGATGGTCTTATTACTTACAATGCTAATGATGCGCAGTTTTGCCGACAGTTATCGTGCAATCCCCAATCTTATCCACCGCCTTGAGCAAATGACTCCAGAAGAGCGTGAACATGTGCTGGAATCTTTGCCCCCTCAAACTTTCCAGCAATTACCCGGTGACTATCGCTTTGTCAGCAAGAAGAGCGACAGATGAACGCCAAAATCCTATGGCTTGTACTAATCATCTGGCTTGGTTTGTTTTTGCTAATTCGAGAAACTTTCAAGATTGGGCTTAATCCCGCCTTTACTTTTATATTTCTGGTTATTTTATTTTTCATAGTCCTGTTTGCAGTTCGGATTAGCGTATTTAAATTGCGAATATGGTGGGAAAGGTTCAGGGTCAAATTCAAACGGCTTTTTCCGCCACGTTAATATTTTCTTGTTCGCGTTCAAGCAAGGTGCGCTTCCGCTCTAACCCCCACCGATAGCCGCCCAACTCACCGTTGCCGCGTACCACCCGATGGCAGGGAATGAGCAAGGCAACCGGATTTGAAGCGCAAGCCCGCGCCACTGCCCGCGCTGCTTTAGAATTACCCACTGCCCGCGCCACTTCGCGATATGAGCAAGAGCTTCCATAGGGAATTTCTCGCAACTTCTCCCAAACTTTTCCTTGAAAGGGCGTAAAGGAAACGGCAAGCGGTAGGTCGAGTTTGGGGGTTTTTCCTTTAAGATGCTCTAAGATCAATTTAATCCATTCGTGCAAATTAGCCTCATCGCGTTGTAAAATCGCGTTGGGATATTCTTTCCGCAAAGCTGCTTCCAAACTCTGTTCATCTTCCCCGAAGCTGGCTACGCAAATGCCCTGCGCAGTTGCTGCTAACAGCAATAACCCCAAAGGAGAATTTGCAATTGTGTAACTGATTTTTACCCCTTCGCCGCCTTTACGGTATCTGGCAGGGGTCATACCAAGCCGCATACCCGCATTTTCGTACACGCGACTGCTTGAACCGAAACCCGCTTCATAAGTAGCATCCGCCACCGCCTCGCCGAGCTTTAGATTACTCTTTAGTTTTTCATGCCTATAGATTTCAACATATTGGCGTGGGGTAATTCCCATTTCCCGCTTGAAAGCGCGCTGAAAATGGAAAGGGCTAACGTTTAAGTGGTTGCTCAACTGCGCCAGCGTAATGGGGCTATCGGCATTTTCTTCGATATATCGGCATGCTTCCCGAATCATCTCGGTTTGTTTAGCAAAAGTTTGTTCCACTTTTTTTCTCCTTATAATTTGTACCGAGAACCATCATATAACTAGCAGTTATTAAAATTCTATCCGTTTCTTGCTGTTTAGATTATAAAACTGTAATTACCTAAAGATAAACGTTTAACTAAAAAAATAACATATATGCTATATAATAAGCCTACTGAAATATATACGTGTTAAGCAAAGTTCTCACTTCTGGTGTTGGGTTTGGGTTAAAGAATAAAATTAGGGGTCAAGAGAAATATGAACCGAAATAATAAACAGCTAGATTTATCATCGCTGATAAATCAGGGCGTAACCGAAGCCTCCGCGGGAAATCACCAAAATGCTCAAAGCATATTTAAACAAGTTTTAAAAATAGAACCTAATAACGAAACAGCCCTATTGTGGATGGGTTGGCTCAATATCGGCAATGTTGAGGCAGTATCTTATCTAGAAAGATTGCTTGCCAACAACCCTAATCATGATGTTGCACGGGCTTACCTGACACAGGCAAGAGCGCGTTCTTTGGGAACTGGTTCGCTTACAAGCGGAAGCACTTTTTGGCAGCGGGCGTATAAGGGAGAAGCAGCTAAAGCGACCACAAACGCTTCAAGCGTTGTGCCTTTTCTGGGCGAATTTCTGATGCGTCAGGGCTTTATTACTTTCAAGCAACTCCAGCACGCTGTGAAATACCACGAAGAATGTTCTCTAGTGGGTGATGACAGACCGATAGGGCAAATTCTGGTGGCGTTGGGCTACCTAACACGGGAGCAGCTTGAGCAAGGTCTAAAGATGCAAAAAGAACAATATTACAGATATAAGGCTAGTTAGTTACTACCTAAATGACTGGCTTTCAAATGCCCCTTGCCGCAGTAATAGGCGAGGGGTTTTTGTTTAATATCTTCGATTGTTTAGAGCCTTTAATAAAACAATCAAGCCTACCGTGATAATGGTAATCGTCAGAAGCGCTGAAATAATCGCAAATACACCTTTAAATAGCTGAGCAAGTACCACCAGCGTTATTAGCGCAATCAAGCCCTTTACCACAAGCTCTACCGCTCGACTATTACGATAATTCATAGCTAACCCCTGAATCCCCTGATACAACCTTTACATAAGCAGTGTTTGTATATTTCATCCCTAAATCTACGCAAATTTGGCATGGATTGTTTCAGGTTCGCGTTTGGTCGGGATTCGTAAGGGCGTGGGGGTAGCAATAAATCTTATGGGATGGGGGGTTCGGGTTTGGTAGGGGCGTGGCTCGATACGCCCGCGTTGGGGTGGTAAATTCATTTGGGTTGTGGCAATAAAAGAAGGGCGTATTTGATTGAATACGCCCCTACGAGAACGGGTTCGGGTTGGTAGGGGCGTGGCTCGACACGCCCGCGAGGGTTTGGTAAATTCCTTTGGGTAGGGGCAACAAACGAAGGGGCTTAGCCTTTGACCGAACCCGCCAATGCGCCGCTAATAAATTCGCGTTGCATCAGCAAAAATACTACCATAATGGGCAGCACCGACAGGCTTGTAACCGTCATGATACCGCTATAATCAATCAGACTTGCGCCGGAAAGCGCCCCGATCCGAGTCGGAATGGTATCCACTTGCGCCACTAGGGGCCAGAAGAAATTGTTCCATTGGCTCATAAACATGAAAACTGCCAACGCTGCCAGCGAAGGACGCATTACCGGAAGCACCAATCGCCAGAAAATACCGAACTCCCCTGCGCCGTCAATCCGCCCGGCATCCATCAACTCATCGGGAAATTGCCCCATTGATTGGCGCATTAGGAAGATACCAAAGGGGCTTGCCAAACCGGGCAGAATTACCGCTTGGATAGTACCCAACCAAACCAAATCAAAGGGATTTCCCCCCGCAATAATCTTAAACAAAGGCACATAGGTAACTTGGCTTGGAATCATCAAGGTAGCCAAGAACAAGCCGAAAATAAGATCACGCCCACGCCATTTATATTTGGCAAAAGCATAGCCGGAAAGCGAGGCGATAAACACGCTCAGCACCATGTAAAGCACCGCGATTATCACCGAATTCCAGATGCCTTCTGCCAATTTAAGGGAAGAATCCGACATTAGGCGGTCTATATTTTCAAAGAGCTTATCTTGCGGTAAAAGCTTAGGTGGTTGCGCTAACACGTCCGATTTAGTCAGGGTCGAAGCCATGAACATATAATAGAACGGGAACAGCGATATAATTGCACCGATTATTAACACGGCATACATCAGAACCTTGCGCACTACCCATAAAGTGCCGCGCTGCCCAACCTCTCTGGGCATGGCGTTACTTCGCATATTGACTTCCGCTTCCATCTTAACTTGCCTCCTCTCGACCTCCGGTAAACCGGAATTGCAGGAATGATAGCACCGCGATAATCACCAGCAAGCCATAGGCGATAGTCGAAGCATAGGAGAAATCTGCCTGCCTGAAAGCGGTACGGTAAAGGTAAAATCCAACCGTCATTGTGGCATTTTGCGGACCACCATTGGTTAAGAGGTAGCTTTCATCGAAAATCTGGAGTGTGCCGATTGTTGATAAAATCGTGGTGAATAGAATTATCGGCTGCATCAACGGAATAGTGATGCGGAAGAAGCGGGTGCTACGGCTTGCGCCATCCACTGCCGCCGCTTCGTATAAATCTTCGGGGATACCCTGCAAACCCGATAGATATATAACCATGTTATAACCTGTCCAACGCCAAGTAATTGCCAAAATTAGCAATACCCGGTTCCAGGTTTCATCCAGCGTCCAGTGGATAGGCCCAAAGCCGAACACCGATACGAATGAGTTTACGAAACCGTCCGGGTCGGCGAACAAAATCCTAAAAATTACGGAGGCAGCCGCCAGCGAGGTAATCGCGGGTAAGAAATATACTGCCCGGAAGAAGGATTTCATTCGCAAAAACTTGGAATTAAGTCCAACAGCTAATAGCATTGCCAGAGAAAGCTGTATCGGAACTTGGATTATCAGTATTATGAAGGTATTGAAAAGGGCTTTGCGAAAAAGCTCATCCCCTAGCAAGCGGCTATAATTATCCAGCCCTACCCATTTTTGTTCTCCCGCTACGTTCTTTTGCAAACTTAGCAAAAAAGAGTAGATGATAGGGTAAATCATAAAAATAGAGAACAAAATTAAGGCAGGCGCGACAAATACATATGGCGCTACTTTCGGGCTAAGCCGGAAGCCTTTCCAACCTCCCGAACCTTGTTTCGGTCGGGTTGAAACGTTTTGCATGGGTTATCTCCTTCGCAGCGGGTACATTCCTCTTACGAAAGCTGCTCTATTTGGGAATTTTGCTTTGAAGTGGCGTATTTAATGAGTTTGAAAGAGCGCACCGCAATGGCACGCTCTCCCCTATGTGAGTAACTACTTCAGAATATCACGCCCGGTTTGTTGCTTGAGCGCGTCCGCCCCTTTCTGCAACGCCGCCGCCGGATCGGTTCCGCTCAATACCGCCGCTTGCGCATCCGCTCCCACCGACAAACCTTTGTCGTTGTCACCGGTGTAATACGCCGCTTTCAACTGAGGGATTTGATCGGCGAACATCTTCCAAATCGGCTTATTGTTGAAGTAAGGCTGATTGGCAGAATAGAACGGGTCACTATACGCCGGGATGTAGCTGGGCCAGATACCAAAATTCTTGATAATGTTATTCTGACCATCTTTGGTAGCCATGCTATATTCTACGAAAGCCCATGCCGCATCCAAGTTCTTGGTCTTGGCAGGAATAGCCAAAGTAGAACCACCCAAATTGCTGGCGCGAGAGCCGCCTTTGGTCAGCGCAGGAATAGGCATTACATCCCAAAGACCTTTTTGCTCAGGCGCTTCCGACATAATGGTACCACTCCACCATACGCCGAAGATTTGGGTAGCAACTTTGTTGTTCTTGTTGGCGGCAACCGTACCGTCCCAACCAGAGCTATTGAGCAACAAGCCCGCATCGTTCAACTTCTTGACAACGGTCATCGCGCTTACAGCTTCAGGAGAGGTCAAGGTAATCTTGCCGTCTTTATTGAAGTAATAGCCGCCCTGCTGTCCCAAAATCATGCGGAACAAGCCGTCATCTTTGGTGTAGTCGATAGTATTCATCTTCACGCCGGGGTTAGCCGCGACAACCTTCTTGCCAGCTTCGATATAATCATCCCAAGTTTCGATTTTGGTAGCGTCAACGCCCGCTTTCTGGAACATATCGGTGCGATAGAATACGCCTACCGGCCCCGAATCCCACGGGATTGAGCGAATCTTGCCGTTAATTTTGGATTGTGCCCACTTGGAAGGGTCAAAATCCTTCTCGTACTTGGTGGCTTTTTCGGTCAAATCGGCGAAGCCATCGGGGAATTTGGAAGTATAAACATCCATGTGATCGCTTTCTACCTGTACAACATCGGGCAAGCCTACGCCACCCGCTGCCAATCCGGTAGTCAGTTTATCGTAAACATCCAGACGACCAATGTCCTGAACGGTAACTTTGACGTTAGGATAAAGTTTGTTGAAGCCTTCTACGTCCGCTTGCAGCGATTTAGCCGCAACGTTCCAACCCCAAACAGTAACATCACCTTTCACGGTGGTATTTACTGTTCCGCCACCGGCAGCAGCAGCAGTTGTGGCAGCGCCAGCGGCAGTCGTAGCAGCAGCGGCGGTTGTAGCGGGTACCGGAGTAGCAGTGTTATCACCGCAAGCCGCCAGTATCGCCATTGATAACAAAGCAAGTACCACCAGTAGCGACAAACGTTTAGCCGCACTAATAGTTCTCATAAATTTTCCTCCTCTTTGAGTTGAGTATCTGGATTGATTGCCTAAAATTCAAACAATTTAGCCCAGAATCTGTCTTGTAACAAGAGAGACAAAACCTGTCGGTAGAGTTCAGCTATTTGCTCTACCCCAATGGGGCGCGGCGGCTGAACTTCTTATAATCAGTTCAGCCGGTAGCACTATAGACTCAAACTCTCGGACATCTGCATTGATCATTTCCAGTAGTTTCTGAGTAGCACACCGCCCCATTTCCACAGCAGGTTGCCTGACAGTGGTCAAGGGGGGTTCAACCAACACCGCCATCGGTATATCGTCGAACCCTACTAGAGACAGATCATGCGGTATATGTAGTTCATATTCTCTGGCACAGCGCATAGCGCCCATAGCCATTCGGTCATTCATTGCAAAAATAGCGGTGGGTCGATTCTCAGATGAAAGTAGCTCATTACAAGCTTTGTAGCCGCTATCTAAAGTAAAATCCCCGTAGGTGAGCAAACTGGAATCCAACTCAATCGCATGAGCTTGCAGCGCATCATTTATACCGCGCATCCGTTCTTCCAACGCGCTCATAAAATGGGAAGGCCCGCATATAATTCCGATACGGCTATGCCCTAGCTTTATCAGATAGGAAATTGCTTCATACGCGCCGGTGTAATCTGACGCGCTAACCGAATTATGGCGATTTGGAGCATCGCTATACCCGATTGAAACAAAGGGTATTCCTTGCTCTTCCAGCACTTTACTGGCAATGTTGCCCTCAAAGGTTTCAAGTGTAACTGCGCCATCCACATAGCCGGTACGCACCAACTTGGTATAGGCGCTGCGTTGGTCTGCGCTTTTTGCCATTGAGATTAATACGTTATAGTCATTATCGTTGGCGACACTCTCCACCCCCCGTATGACTTCCAAGAGAAAAGGGTCGCTAAAAAGGTAATCGGGGTCGTAGGGTACTACCAGACCGATTACATAGGTGCGACTTCCGGTTAAGCCTCGCGCTGCTAAGCTAGGGCTGTAATGAAGCTTCTCAATTGCTTCTAGAACACGTTTTTTGGTGTGTTGACTAACATATGGGGTGTTGGATAGAACTTTTGAGACGGTTGCAGTAGATACTTTAGCCAGACGAGCAACGTCGTAAATGTTCGCCATCGAACAATTTCCCCTGTTTTGACAAAATAGCTAACCAATAGACAAATATAAAACCTTGGCAGTTGGTGCAAATGCCTTATGGGTACGAGAAATTTAGATGCCAAAAATGTTGTGTGAAAAATAGTAAAGCGCTTAACTATTTTATACGCTACTTTTACGAGCTTGTCAATAGTGTTTTCCTTTTGGTTTTTATTTTGTAACGATTCAGATAAAAGAAGGGTGTTTTCCAATGCGCCCGCGAGGGTTGGTAAAAGGGTTTGGGGGTTCGGATTTGGTAGGGGCGCATCGGAATCATTTAGACCAACAAATACGAATGTTCTAAAAAGGAATGGATAAAGTCGTTGCAAGGGATGGGGAATTTTGGCATAATCTTTCCAATTTCTATGTTTTGCTTTAGAAAGAAAGGATTGTGCCTTGCCTAGCCTGCAATATCAAGGTTCAAAGCCCGACCCCGCGCTCGAACCACTCCTTACTGACATCGAGACTTTCCTCCAAACCGCACTCTGCTCATTTGCCCCTGAACCTCAGCGTAGCGAAAGAAGAGGACGTCCCGCCATCATACCCCATCTGTGCTTATGGTCTGGTTTGTTGGTGTGTGTCTTGCGGGGCTTTTCCCAACAATTATCTCTGTGGCGGATGTTGTATCTGGGTAAACTCTGGCATTATCCACGCTTTCCTATCAGCGATGAAGCGGTGTACAAACGGCTAGAACGTGCCGATATTAAACCCTTGCAAGCCTTGTTTCAACATATTTCCCAGTTGTTGCAGCAACGTCTTGAAGTCTGGTCAACTTGTGCGCTGGCACCTTTCGCCGCCGAAGTGCTGGCTTTGAATGAAACCACCCTCGACCAAGTAGCGCGCTATTTGCCCTCCCTGCGTCAAGTGCCCCAAGGAGATGAGCGCTTGCTGCCCGGCAAACTCAGCGCCCTGTTTGACCTCCGTCGGCAGCAATGGCGCACTATTGAGTACCAAGAAAAGCCTCACCAAAACAAAAAGGTGGCAGCCCGTCAAATGGTTTCAAACTTGCCCAAATACAGTTTGGTGCTGGCTGACTTGGGCTATTTTGGCTTTGAATGGTTCGATTGGCTGACCGAACAGTCCTATTGGTGGGTAAGTCGCTTGCGTGAGAAAACCAGTTATACCCTGCTGCATTCCTTCTTCGAAGAAGGCGATACTAAAGATCAGCTAATCTGGTTAGGGGCTTACAGAGCCGATCAAGCGGCGCACGCGGTACGCTTAGTTCAATTCCGAGTGGGAAAGCACTTACACCGCTATATTACCAATGTAACCGAACCGCAGCAGTTGCCGATAATCGAAATAGCCCGGCTCTATGCCAGACGCTGGGACATCGAACTCGCCTTCAAAACTCTCAAAGTGCATTTGAAACTGCACCTGTTATGGAGCGCTAAAAACCAGGTAATCTTGCAACAGGTCTGGGCGACTTTGATCATAGCGCAAATTCTGCAAGCTTTTCAAATGGAAATAGCGGGACGGGCTGGGGTAGATCCATTTGAGGTCTCGTTAGCCTTAATGATCGAATATTTACCTCAATTTGCCTATGACGGCAATGACCCCTTAGAAAGCTTCATAAAGTATGGACGGGAGGTGCGGTTTATTCGCCCCTCCACTCGCACTAAAATCCTTGCACCTACGCCTGATTGGGACTTGTACAAGCCCTTACCACCTGATTTATGTTTCATTAGAAAGCCCCGTTATGCTCATAAACCTTAGAACAAACGTATTTGTTGGACTCAATGGGCTCGACACGCCCGCGAGGGGTTGGTAAATTCATTTGGGTAGGGGCAATAAAAGAAGGGCGGTTCACACCCTCTACGGGGCGCAGGCGAACCGCCCCTACGGGTTCGGAGGTTCGGGTTCGTATTCCCCATCCGGGGATACAAAAACGATATTCTTAACGTTTGGGGTGGTCGTTGAAAATGGAAATGCCGACCTTGCAACTGTTCTGCCGGAGGTAGGGTAAAGGCTTATCAAACTCTAAGCATTCCGGGTAATGCTTGCTATTCCAGAAGGGCGTAACCCGCATTATAATGTGGCTGAGCCTATAACTAGGAAAGAGGAGAAATGAGCCAGAATAACATGAACCGGAATACGCGCCGCCGCTTTCTGAAAAAGGCAGCCGGACTTGCCTTTGGAGGGCTTTCGCTAGGTTGGTTGTCGGCTTGTGGGGAAGTTGCCACTCCGATACCGCCAACGCCACTTCCCACTGCTATTCCAACTTCAGTTGTACCCACGACTACGGTTGCAACTTCGCAGTCGGTTGCCGCTACCACCACCGTGGCGCTGCCGATTGCCTCGCCTACGCCCGCCTTCCAACGCTTTGGTTTTATTGTGTATGGCGATATTAGAACCGCAGGCTTGAAGCCGCCGCCTATATTTGATAAACTGCTCGCGCTTTCCAAAGAGTATAAGCCGCAAGCCGCGCTGTTGGTTGGCGATATCATCAACGCTGAGGACAATAATTCGGTGGTAAAGACGCAATGGGAAGGGCATCTAAAACCTTTTGCCGCGCTCGGCAACATCCCCATTCTGCCCACTATCGGCAATCATGAGACGAACTATCGCAAAGCTGCCACGCCCCTATATTTGGAAGCTTTCCCCGATTTGCCCAAGAACGGACCCGCAGATTTTAAGGGCTATGCTTATTCGCTGGATATTGGTGCGGTGCATTTTGTATCGGTGGCTTCCGAACTACCGAGTCAGCCGCACCAATTGGGCAAGGTTCAGTTAGCTTGGCTGGAACAGGATTTGAAAGCCACGCGCCAGCCCTATATTCTGGTGATGAGCCATGACCCTGCCTATCCGGCAGGTCCGCATGTGGGCAATAGTCTCGATGCTTACCCGGCAGAGCGCGATGCTTTTTGGAAATTGCTGATGGATAATAATGTCACCGCTTATATCACGGGGCATGAACATCTGTATAATAAGAGTGTTCGTAACGGAATTTATCAGCTTATAATCGGAACGAGCGGTTCTTATCCCTATTCCGGGTGGAGTGGCGATTTCTATCATTTTGCCAGTTTTGATGTAACGCAACAAGCAATGAACGTACAAATTATTGATGAGACCGGAAAAGAGCGTGACAAGCTTACTTTGAAACCGCGCTAATCAAAAATAATTAGTAACAATTCAGCCAGAGCGGGGTTCTCAGGGGTGCAACCCCTGTGCGGGGTGGCAAGGGGTGTCCCCTTGAACTCCTCTCTCCTATTCCCCACTTGAGGGGGATAACGAATCCGAGCGGGGTTCTCAGGGGTGCAACCCCTGTGCGGGGTGGCAAGGGGTGTCCCCTTGAACTCCTCTCTCCTATTCCCCACTTGAGGGGGGTTAACGAATCCGAGCGGGGTTCTCAGGGGTGCAACCCCTGTGCGGGGTGGCAAGGGGTGTCCCCTTGAACTCCTCTCTCCTATTCCCACTTGAGGGGGATAACGAATCCGAGCGGGGTTCTCAGGGGTGCAACCCCTGTGCGGGGTGGCAAGGGGTGTCCCCTTGAACTCCTCTCTCCTATTCCCACTTGAGGGGGTAGGGGGTGAATAATTACAATAAGTAATCGGGGAGTATTTATTATGGCGGGTTCGCAGGCAAATGATTTAATGGTACAGAAGTACGATTTTTCTTTGAAAGAAGAAACCAAGCTATACCACCGCGCTAAGCGTGAGCAATGGGATGCCGCTGATCTGCCGTGGGAGCTTGGTACTGCCCTCGACCCCATTCAACGCGCTGCCGGGGCGCAGGTGCTGAGCAATTTTCTCTATGGCGAACAGGCGGCGATGCTTATTGCCAGCCAACTAGTCTCGCAAGTGCAAGATATGGAGATACGCGCTTGTTTGGCAACTCAGGTTATGGATGAAATCCGCCACATAGAGGCTTTCAATCGTTATATCGTAATGCTCGGCAAGGTGCAGAATCCTAATGAGCATATCCGGGAATTTGTAGAGCGACTATTGGCGGTGCAGAATCCGGAAGAAAAATTCATCGGCTTGCACTTGCTGCTGGAAGGATTGGCTTTAGAGGTTTTTCACGAGGCAGCCCAACGCATTGCAGACCCGCTGCTCAAGATAATGCTCAACAAAACTACCCATGATGAAAGCCGCCATATTGCTTTTGGTACAACCTATTTAAAAAAGCTCGTCAAAAAGCTCGATGAAGAAACCAAAGCGCAACTTGTCACGCGCCATACTGAGTATAGTATGCTGCTGGTAGGGTTGGTTATAGATGAAGCGGAAACTTCTGCTCAGTTTGGTTTGGATTTGGCGAAGATTACAGAGCGCAACATAAACGGACATTTGCATCGAATGGCGGGAATAGGCTTGTGGAAAGAGGAATAAAGGTTTAACCCAATGATAACATCTTTTTAAAGAGACGTTATTACCCCCTTAATATTTATCCCCTAGAATACAGTTACCGGAAGATAGTTAACCGGCATAGATAAGATCAACTATTACCATTAGTCATCGAAGTAACAAACCAACTCCTCCTGGTGAGTTACTTCAAATCTCTTCCCCTACCCCCTCAGGTGTGGCTGCCAGAATTGTCAGGCTGGTAGCCCACTTTTTTTTTGTAATTATTCGCCACCTCAGAGGTTTCATCTCTGACTTGTTCTGCTAAGAATTGAGCCTGCGCATTGATCCAGTTAACCCCACTTTGATGATTAACCGCATGGCAAAAAGGGGCTGTTATCTCTCATTTTGTTGTCTCCTAGCAAGGAAGCCGTAGTTGTGTGCTACACCTTTAACTTATATATTTGTTTCTCGGTAGCTGCCCACAAATATCCACCGTCCCAAGCAAGCCCTACTATTTCCTGTACGGGAGAGGGAAAAGTAGCCAAAATTTTACCTTCAATAGAAACCGTACTAATTACCATATCGAAGGGGGTTTTATTTTCGTGCGCCACCCAAAATTTTTTGCCATCCCAGGCAAGCCCCAAAATATTTTTTGGGAAAGCCAGATTAGTAAGAATATTTCCCGAAGCATCCAACTTTCGTATAACATATTGATTTGAGTACCATAAATTTTGGTCTACCCATTCAAGGTCGGTTATAACTCCGCCACCAATTACTCCGTCTCTAGAAGCGGGGTATTTGCTTACTTCCTTCAAGTTTACGCCGTTAACTTGAAGGCGGTGAATGAAGCTGTAATTCCTAGTAATAAGCCATAGATTAGACCCTTCCCAGGTCAAACCCTCTGGGGTTGCATCAGGCGAGCGGAAAGAACCCAATGTGTTACCTTGAGTATCAACCTGAAAAATTGTTGCATCGTTGTTGGATAGCCACAGATTTTTGCCATCCCAAGCTATTCCCATAGTGTTGCTGCCGGGAGCAGCAAAATCAAACGCTACTGCTATTGCGGTGGGGCTGGTAGTTGTACCGGGCTGAGGGGTAATTGTGCGACTCGGTGAGAAGGTGGGAGTAGCCGTTAGTAAACTTGTAGTGGCGCTCCCTTCTGGTGCTGATACGTTAGTAGCGGTCGTAGGGATAACAATTGTGGTTGGAACTGATGTCGAGGTTACCCTTACTGGAGTAACTGTGGTTGTAAGTTGAGCAAAGATGGTGTTGGTAGGATTAGCAGAAGAGTTTGAACCAAAGGGATTAATTAAGGTAAAAGATACTAACAATACTAATATGATGGGTAATAAGATTAAAAGAATTGATTTAGAAGGTATGAATGGTATGAGCGATATACGAGATGCTTCTATGGGCAGTGTACGGGATAGAGTAGGGATTGAAGGTGCAGTAGGGATTGAAACGGCTACATGCGCTGGTTTCTCCAGTTTTTTGGCTCGTAAACTCAAACCTTTTAGGAGTTTTTCGTAACCTTGGTTCTCGTAATAGTTGACGTATTGCCATTTGCTTAGCCTTCGTGGGATTTTACACTCCGTCAATTTCAAAGGTATGATATTACTCATTCCTTCGGGCATATATTTGGCATAGTCAAGCGCGGTTTCTATTTCATACTGAACATAGCCTTGTTTAGCCACAGATTGGGGGGAGAGGCACACCAAAATGAGGTGACTCTCTTCCAAAGCCTTTTCAACTTCGTAGCGCCAAGGTTGTCCGGGTATCAGTTCTTCCTCGTCCAGCCATGGATGAATCCAATTCTCGGTTTTCAGACGCTCATAAAGCGCGCGTACGGCAAGTTTATCTTCAGAGGCGTGGCAGAGAAAAACCTGTAATTTTAGCGAGGGAATGGTTTCGGGCATAGTTATATTCCCACTAATGCGCTTAAGCTGCCATTATCTCTTTAATTATAACTGAATGTCCTGAACCTGACTATCTTGTTTCAATCTATATGGTATGTAAATAGCTATGGGTTTTTCGCAACTTAATGCTTGCTCTCGACAGGCAATAAATTCACGAGAAGCAATACCATCAGTATCAATTGGAGTCAACCCTCTATGACCCCGCACAGGGGATGCACCTCTGAGAGCCCCACTCGGATTCGTTTTTTTGTAAAAAAAATGCGGGGCAATGAACCCCGCTTGCCATATATAAGCATTTTATTATTATGCTGCGTCCCGATCGCCTTTTGGTAAGCGTGTGCGCAAACGCGGGCCACGCCGATTATCACGAAAGAACATTTCATCTTCAGGGGGCGTACTTACACTATATTCCCGCTTTTCATAATACGGGTCTTTTTCATGGCGACGCTTTTCCCATAGATCAGCTATTCTATCGCGGAGTTCTGTAAGCCTTGCTCTGTCAGTACGAGAAAGATAATCTCGCATTAAAAGTTCGGCGCGTTCTTCTTCAAGGCGATTGATTTCCCACAACACTGGATTTTCTTTTGCGGCTCTAATTATAAAGTTCATTTCAGACCCCTTCTCTACTATAAAGAACGATTCCTCTGGCAAAGGAGATTTTATTCGTATTTAAAAACATACTTCATTATTAACGGATAGTAATTATTAGATACCTTCATGTTTTACTACGAAATTACTATCATAATGTTTCTTTTTTATTCCATCTCCATTAATTAGAATTGTACAAAACCAACATAACAAAAAAGATTAAAATGTCATCGAATTTTAGAAGAATCTAAAATTTAAATGATATTTTAATACTATTATTTGTTTTGCTATTGAATTAGGGAATAATTTGCCAACTAAGTTGGTTTGAAGGGGTAGATTAGACTCGCCGTTTTGGGTTGAGCATAAAAGGTTGCCCGCTAACAAACTTTCGGGGCTTGCCACCCTTATAAACTGTTACCCAACCGCGCCCGTAAACGCGCCAATTGTTATCATAGCCGATAGCCGAAGTTTTATCATCAACGCCGAAAACATACGCAGTGGGCAGTAGTTCCGCCAACCGCTTTGCCCATTTGCGCCCCTTGCTGCTGTGATACGGGATGAGGCAACCCGCCGGGATTAATCCCAACCCGGCAACTAATTCGTCCCTATCTTCAAGGTACACATATTGCGCCAATACCGCTGCCCCGCTGCCGCTACCGCCCAACACTCCGTTGCGGGTCAGGCTTTTGGTTAAGACAACCTTTAATTCTGAGTCTTGAATACATTCCAACATAAAAGCCGGGTCGCCGCCTACCAGATAAAGCAAACTCGCTTTTTCCAGCTTTGCCAGATTTTGAGGGTCATTACAAGCTTCGAGGCTACTCAGCACTAGCCTTTCGCAGTTGCGCGCGCCCATGTTGCTGAACCAAAACGCGCCCGCCTGACTCAATTCCTCGCCTTTGCGCTGACTATTAGTAATAGCCACTACCAAGCATAAACCGGGTGAAGCTGAAGCTGCCCCGGCAAGCGCAATAGCTTCTTGATCGGCAAACTCCAGCCCCTTCTCAAACTCGTTTCCGCCTGTCAAAATGAAAGTTTTGCTGCTCATCCTGCGAATTGTTTCCTAACTTCGAAGTATAGACGGTGCATCTCAGGATTTCCGGTTACTACCGAAGGCTGGTAAATATCGAGTGGTTCGCCCATATGGTTGCTGGTGATTGCCCCCGCCTCTTCCAAAATTACGGCAGCCGCCGCCAAATCCCAGGCATGTAAAGCCCCGTGATAGAAAAGGTCAAACCTTCCGCAAGCTACATAGCATAGCGCCAGCACAGCGCTTCCCAGAATGCGCATAGTTCGCACGCGAGATCGCCAGAAAGCCGCCTCTCTTAATTGCTGTATGGCTCTTTCTTCGTTATAGCCGAGGTCAAATGCCATCAGCGATTTCTCTAATATGGCTTCCCGACTAACCCGGATTGGCTGGTCGTTTAAAAATGCGCCCCCACCTTTTATACCTACAAAAAGCTCATCCCGGAAAGGATTGTAAACCACACCGAGAACAGGAGTATTACCGTCCAACACCCCGATAGAAACACAACTGGCGGCGAGGTCGGCAGCGTAGTTAGCTGTGCCATCAAGGGGGTCAATCACCCAAGTGTAAGGAGATTCTGCCGAACCTTTCAGCAAGCCGCCTTCCTCACCTAGAATGGCATGTTCCGGAAATTTCGCGCGGATATGGCTGATTATAAGGTCTTCCGCTTGCTTATCCACTACGGTAACCACATCTTTGGCGCTTTTATAATCCACTGCGGCGGGACCGGGCGGGAGAGCCTGTCGCCAATCCAGCATTAATTTTCCGGCTTCGCGGGCGGCGAGAATAGCTGTTTCTTTCAATTTATATGAGCCTCCTGATAATCAGGTTTCTATGCAATTTTGGTTATTCCTAAACGCTCAATAGTATAGCACAAAGCAAGCCCTTAGCTTTCAGCAAGGCTGTTGCAAGAAACGCTGCTTCCGCCGGAGAGGAGGAGAGAAGGTGAGTTCAAGGGGACACCCCTTGCGACCCCGGCAGGCGTTCCACCTGCACTTCCTTTCCGAACTTGCAACTGCCCTTTAGCTTTCAGTGTAGTATTTGCTACAGACGGTGTTTAGCCACTATGCGATACTTTTTTTATATTCATTATTGTGTTCTGCCTAAAACACCATTTGTAGTAACTATAGTACCGGAATTGTTCTGGTTAAACAGGAGACTTTCGCCTTATGGGAGATTTAGTAGGGGTAAGTGGGGATTTCCGTCGTTTAATCCGGCTGGAGGCTCCCGTTGAAGTCGTATATGACTATTTTACCGACTTTAATTATGTGTTGCCACGTTTGCCAGAAGTAAATAGGGTACTGCATTTTAAGGATGGGCGCTATCGCATGATTTTTTCCGCCGATGATGGGCGTGGTCATGACATGGGCGTGGTTTTTGATGTACGGCACGAAGTAGTAGAAAATCATATTGTGAAAATGGTGCCTGTTCCCATAAACCCGCAAGAATTAAAAAAGAGCATGGGACCAAATGCGGGCGTGATGTTCCCCGGAAGTTTCGGTGGAGAAGCGATATTAAAAGCGGACGATAAGCACTGCGAAATTATATATAAGGTAAACCTTCAAATAGAGATTGAAGTGCCACAATTCTTGTCTTTCCTGCCTATGCCAATGTTACGCAAAATGGGCGATGGTTTGATGTCCTTAAAGCTGAATAAAGTAGGCGAGGGTATGAGTCAGAATGTGCCGTCAGATTTCAAGCATTGGGTCGATAAAAACCATACGCGGGTACAACATCTCTTTGAGAGAGCTGAAGAGAAGGTTAAAGTCGCGGTTCATCATCATGACGGAAACTCCAGTTCACCAAAAGCGTACTATGTGAAACCGGATAGATCAAGTTTTGATGTGAATTGAGCTAGCTTAACCAAATCAACCCCTTTTATTCCCAATAGCTGCCGCAAATTCCGGTAGTAAATTGTTGAACTTTGTCCTGCCTTTGGTTATTATCCACTAGGACAAGAATGGGATAAATAGGCTAAGGGGTTTCAATTGTGAGTGAAACTTTTCAGGCTAAGGCAGATTCCGGTGCGACACCACTGGCTGCCTCCGCCCAAAATGAACAACACCAACACGGGCATGACCGTTTTGACCCGACTGAGCTTGAGAAAGCCTACGAACTCAGCCGCCGCATAACACGCAAAGGCTCGAAAACATTTTATTTCAGCACTATTTTTTTACCCAAAGAAAAGCGTCGCGCTATGTGGGCGATTTATTGTTTCTGCCGTTTTACCGATGATATGGTGGATACGGCAGATACCGCCGACATGGAAGAGCTAATTTCTAAACTTGACCTTTGGGAGCATGAGTTAAAAACCTCTTTCCAGCAATCCCTCCCTCCCTCCCAGCCTCATATGCTGGCATGGCAACATACTACCAACTTCTACAAAATACCCTTGCATCCCCCCCTTGATATGATAAAAGGGGTGCGCATGGATTTATCCCAGAATCGGTATAACTCTTTTGAAGAGCTACGGTTGTATTGTTACCGGGTTGCCAGTACGGTAGGGCTAATGACCTCGCAAGTAATAGGCTATAGCGAGCCGATTGCGCTCGATTATGCGGTTGAGCTTGGGATTGCTATGCAACTTACCAACATTCTGCGGGATATTGGCGAAGATACCAAGCGGGGCAGAATATACCTTCCATTGGACGAAATGGCGCAATTCGGCTATACTGAGGAAGAGTTACTGCGAGGCGAAATTAACGAACGCTTTATTAATCTGATGAAATTTCAGATTGAGCGCGCCCGCAAATTCTACGCTACCGCCGAATTGGGAATTGACTATCTTAATAAAGATAGCAGGTTGGCAGTTGCAACCGCGGCACATCTCTACAGCCGTATTCTTGATGTGATTGAGCGAAATAATTACGATGTGTTCAATCGTCGCGCTTTTGTACCATTAGATGAAAAAATCGGCGGATTAATCCGGGTATGGCGTAAGAGACGCAAAACCTCTAGAAGTTAGGCGTTTGAACCCTGCCCCGATTGGTAGCCGTTTGAACGCTGCAAATGAAAACCCGACTAATTGCTTTTGCCGTAATTTTTATCGTAGTGCTTATTGGCGCTTTTTTTATTTTTTCCACTGCGCCAACAAAAGACAATCCCACTTCTTCCGCTCTTCCTACTATTAATGTTGGCGAAAAACTGACCGGAGAAAGCCTTGATGGGCAATTGTTGTTCAGCAGAGGCGGTTTTCTGTGGGCTTGGCGAGGCGATACAGGCTTGCGAATGGCGATTGAGCCGGGCGCATCGGTTATAGCCGGAAATCAGCCTATTCTTTTGCAAGCGACCCTTTCCCCCAATGGCGCGACGATTGCTTATATCCGGCAAGATGAGAGCTATTCTGATTTGTGGCTGATAAACGCTGACGGCAAAAACCCTCGTCGCCTGACCAATAATCGTGGTCCCGGTTTGCCCCGTTCGCAAGGTTTCTCAAATGATAGCTTGTGGGCTTTTAACCCGGCTTGGTCACCGGATGGCAACATAATTGCTTACCTAACCGATCGCGGTACCGATGATTTAACGCTTTGGCTCTGGTCTTTGAAAAATAACAACGCCGCGCGGGTTACTATGTTGGGCGCGGGTCAGGGCGGGGTGGGAAAGCCAAGCTGGTCGCCCGATGGCACTCGCCTTGCGATTGCGGCATACCAGAACGGCAAGTCCCAGATTTTCCGCGTCAATGTTCAAAACGGGCAAAACGCGCAAATAACTGAAAGCGATAGTGGCGCATATGACCCGGCGTGGTCACCAAACGCCCAATCCATCGCCTATGTAGTGCGCAAAGGTAATCTCTCGGAGTTGTGGGTAATGAATGCGGATGGCACAAACCCGTTGTTGGCGGCTTCTGTTCCATCACGCTATCCGGCATGGTCTCCTAAAGGAGACAAGATTGCGTTTCTAGGCTTGAAAGATGGCGCGTTTGAACTCTACACCGTAGATTTTGCCGGAGGAGTAACCAGTAATATCAAGCAGATTACAAAATCCGCTCACCTCGATAGTAACGGCGGCTTAAGCTGGAGCAAATAGTTAAAACCGGGCGCATCGAACCTCTCACCCATTCCAAGAGAATTAACCCGTAGGGGCGTATTTGAATACGCCCTTCGCCCGTTGCCACAATTTCCCACGAATTTACCCAACCAAAAAGGACGCATCGGAATGCGCCCCTACCAATTAAAACCTTCTCACCAATGAATGCTCCGAACCCGATTATAACAAGGGGTTTAAGCCCCTTGCCCCCCATGTTTATTTGCCCCCAAGTTCGCGGCTCATCACCCGAAACATGTTGCGCAACTCTAGATCATTCGGGAATTTTTCAATTGCCATATCCAGCAACAAAACCCCAAATTTAGTACGCCCCACCGCTTGGTAAGCGTTAGCCAAAGCTTTGTAACCCAGTACGGGCATTTGCTCAAATTCAGGAATGTTGCCGAAATCGAAAGCCGGGTTGTGTTCTACCACGCGCCGGAACTCATCGGTACTGGCTAGCATACGCCCGGCAATGGCATAGTCAATGGCATGGCGCGCTCTTGCGGCTAGGTTGTCGGCTGTAGTTGGCACCGGCTCAGGGTCTTTACTATAACTTGGTATGGCAGGCGGAGGAGTAGCAGGACGTGCCGATGTGGGTGGTCGAGTCGATAAGGGCGGGGGCGGCTGCAAACTTGCCTCGTATGCTTGGGAAGGCTGTTCGTTCAAAACAGGATTCCCAAAATTCGGCACTTCCGCTTCGTCAAAAATATTTTCCAGCGGGTTAGGTTTTGGCATTCTACTTCTAACTTTGGTATTGTCATTAAAAGTATAGTCCGCTGTATTGGTTTGCGTGGTTGGCGCGCTTTGTATCGGACGCTTAAGCGGCGGTTCGGTAGGCGCGGTTCTGTTACTTTGGACTCGGTCACGCAAACTTTCCTGATTGCGCACAGGTTTTTCGGGTGGTGCTTTCTCAGGCTGGTCGCTATCACCCGGCTTTAGGTTGTGCCACAGCTTTCCGGCATATTTTCCCACAATACGACTACCGCTTACCACGCCATCCTGAACCATATAAGCAAAGTCTCTGCCATTATCGCCCGCAATCAGTCCCATTCGAGCAGCGAACCACACTGCCACGAGTACCAAAATCAATAGCAGTACAATCAAAAAGAAATTCACACCGCCATCCTTTTTTTGGGAACTATTATTATCACTTCCTCCGGGTGTCCCTGTGCTTAGTTGCGAATCGGGAGAGACTGTGCCGCTGATTACCTGCGCATTTATCGGCGCACCAGCAAGATTGAAGTCGCCTCCAATTACTTGTAAAGGATTCGCTGCATTGGTAGCTTGGGTGGACAGTAAAAGCTTGTTGCCGCTAACTTTGCCCAGATAATCTACCGTGTCGCTTGCGCCTCCGGTAGTTACGACTCCCTCTTGTATTTTTGCGAAACCATAATCGGTAAGAATAGCAGGGTCGGAGTTGTACCCGGCGCTATCTTCCTTCAAGACTACCGCAATCACGGTGCTACCGTTGCGGGTGGCGCTGGAAACCAAGCAAAGCCCTGCGGCATCGGTTTGACCCGGCTTGATGCCGTTTGCTCCCCGATAGCTTGAAAGAAACTTGTTCAAACTGCGTAGGTCTTTACCGGCGCGAGTTGCTGCCGGAGTCGCTACAATTTTGGAAAGAAGCGGGTCTTTGAGCAGATACCAGCCGGTTACTGCCAAATCAAAGGCGCTGCTGTAATGCCCATCTTGATCCAAGCCATGCGGGTTAGCATAATGAGAATCGTGCAATCCGTATTCGGTGGCTTTCAGGTTCATTTGTGCCACAAACTTAGCAATCGGGTCGCCGTTGCCGGGCAATTTACCGCCGGAATAGCGGGCAAGCGCTACAGCCGCGTCATTCCCGCTGTTTAGCAACATCCCATAGAGCAAATCCAACACTGTTACGGTTTCGCCTTCGCGCAAACCCATGCTGGCTTCGCCTACTAGGTCATCCTTTATCGTCTTATATTTATCGTCTAGGTTGAAACCGGGAATACTAACTGCCGTTAGCGCGGTCATTATTTTGGTAGTGCTTGCCATCGCCGAACGCTGGTGAATGTCACGCCCAAATAAAATGCGCCCATCAGCAACATCTATCGCAATCGCGGAAGGGGCGTCTATTTTGGGTTCAGCAGTAGCAGCATATGCCTTGGGTGCGGTAAAACTTGCAAGCCACAACTGTAGGAGGAGCGCCAGTAATAGCCCGATAGCGGCGTAATATTCAGGTTTGGCGCGCCTGCGTCGGGAGGCGTTCTGGCACGGAATCCTTCGGTTCAAGGACAATTCTCCAACCTGGGAATAAAATTCAGGAGCTATTTTGCCTTGGATAATAGCACGTATTATTGTTTATGTCTAGTCCGATAGGTTTATTTTACCTCAAAATTATAAAAAAACCAGCCCTTGCAAGCTGGTCAGTTCATTTATATATTTGCATTTTATCTAGCGTGCCAGTCTCAGAAAACCCATTAAAGGCTTGCGTTGCGGCGTAGCTTTGTATTCAGAATTTTCTTTAGCGGGTTTCTTTTTGGCTTCGCTTGCTTTGCGATATTGTTCGGCTTCTTTTTGCAATTCTTGGATACGATAATTGTTTAACATTTCAATTGAGTATTCGTAATTCATTGTCATTACCTTTCAAGCAATCTTTTATTTTTTATTATTTACCGGAGGCTTTTCCCTCACAAGCTAATGATAGCAACTATCACGCAAACCGATAACCGTCGCTGGAACGATTTAGCGGCGGTACTATTGAATAGGTGTGTTCTACGCCCAATGACCTAGACAGGCAGAGGAGGACGCATTCAAACACGCCCGCGTGCGGTTGGGATTTTCTTTAGGGCTGTGGCAATAGAAAGAAGGGCGTATTTGAATACGCCCTTACTTAATCTTAAACTTAATCTTAAACTAACTTGCTGAAACTACCGTCAGAATGTTCACCTCTGTAACTTCCGAGCGGTTGCCGTAACCCACGATAGCGTAATCGCCTGACAATCCGGCGGTATCCACCACGATGGTCACTTCTCCGTTTGCGTTGGCGCGTTGTACGCCGAGGCTCACGCTCTTGCCGTCCGGTGCGGTGTACCACTGCGAAACTAGTTCGTCCGCTAGGTAGCCCTTCTGCACGATGCTGACTTTCTCGCCCACATTCGCGCTTACCCCTGTACCGGGCTGCACAGCCCCTTTGCTCTCATCGCGATTGCTCTCGGCTTCCCCGAACACAAAGCGTTGGCTGTTGCTGTTGAGGGCTTTGCCTCCATTGACTTCATCGTCGTAAGTCAGCGCGTAACGAACCTCGATTTGAGTTCCGACAACTGCGTTGGCGTTCGGGCGAAATACCAGCGTTCCGCTTACTTCCTGATTTTGGGCAAGGCTAGGCAGGGAAATCGTCACGCCCGTAGCGGTCACTTGTTTGACCCACACGCCCGAACTTGCGCCCTCAAGGTAGCCCACGTCCAGCCCTTGCAGTACCGGAATAGTGATTACAATATTGCCCGCGCTGCCTATGCCGATGTTCTTCACCTTGAAGCTGAAAGAAATAAGATTCTCTAGGTTGTTAGCTACTACCCTATCCGGGCTAACCCGCAACTGCGGTATCAGGTCGGCGGGATGCGCTCCCACAATCGGAGTAGGTGTAGCTTCATACGCGCCGATGTCGCAAGCCGCACCTTGCGGTCGGGGTGTCCCGCGCTGGTCAGTGTAAACATTATTACCATTCGGCAAGGCTGACAACAGCCCGTTAACGGGAGGTCTCATGCCAAACGCGGCGTTGCAGAAACTCAACGGAATTGCGTCTATCGCCGGGCTGCCGGACAGCAGGGCGATGGTAGGGGTTAGTCCGCCGTTATCGCCGGGAGTACCAAGTTTCGCGTCGGTGGTGGTAAAGCTGCCGCGCGCGCTGATGAAATCGCAACTGTAGCTGCCCGCTGCGCCCACTTCTAGGTTATAGCCCCCATCGGTGATGTTGCCGTCACAGATATTGCTGCCCTGTAACAGGCTGTTCTTTATATCGAACGCCCCACCATCAGTGTAGAGAGTGCTGCCATTGCCGCTTCCTGTGTTATTAAGGAAGGTGGTGTTGCTCACACTTGTGTTGCCACCGTTAGCAATTGCTCCACCGCTGTTATCCGCGTTATTGTTGTAGAGGCTGGAATTGATCATTATGAGCGTACCGCTGCCATTAACAATAGCCCCGCCGCTCCAATCAGTGGTATTGTCGTAGAGGCTGGAATTGGTTATCGTGAGCGTGCCGTTGTTGTTATAAATAGCTCCGCCGCCACTTTCACCGCCGCTGGAGGTATTGTTATACAGACTGGAATCGGTTATCGTGACCGTGCCGCCGATGCTAACAATGGCCCCGCCTATATCTTTTGAGGTATTGCCATACAGGCTGGAATTGGTTATCGTGAGCGTGCCGTTGAAGTTAAAAATAGCCCCGCCAGCCCAAATAGTGGTATTGTTGGACAAGGTGGAATTGGTTATCGTGACCGTGCCTTTGTTAATAATAGCCCCGCCGTTTTTACCAGCGCTGCCATTGCTCAGGGTGAGATTGGTGAGGGACAACTCGGCAGTACCGATGACATTGAAAATCAGGTACTTGTTATCCCCGCTGATGGTCAGCTTGCCTGCGCCGGTGTTGGTCAGAGTCACAATCAGACCTGCATCAACGGTTTGAGTTCCAGTTAGGGTGATGGTGGTATCGGTGGCGCAAGCGAAGTCGAGCGTACCGCCTGTGCCAACGATCGTTGTCAGCGCCGTCAAGGTGCAATTATCCACCGCCCGCACCGAGATTAAGTTTACAGAAAGTAGCAGGGCAATAGCCGCCAACGCTGCCGCTAATCGTCCTGTAACACCTGCTTTTTTCCATTTCGTTACTACATTGGTTTGATTAAACATTACTGATTCCTTCCCATGACTCCTTAATTTTCCCTTTCAAACAACCACGTTTGGTCGTACTGGAACAAGTTTGAGAATGCGCTACCCTGTCGCCCTCAACTCAAGCAGGCGCATACAGTTACAAAGTGAAAGCAGTTTTAAGAACTGTATAGCACCAAGTTATTAAAATAATTTAATTATTTGTGGATTATCATTAACATCCTAAATATATTATACAAAAATACAATTATTTTGTTATTAAAACAATATTAAATTGCAACAAAGGGCAGAGGTTGGGGGAGTTCTGGGGAACTATCAAGCGCAATAGCTCTTTCCCACAAGATGCGCCCTTGTTCGGTTGTGTAAATTCGGGGAATTGGGGGTAGGATTCAGACAAGGGGCTTGAGCAAATTGTTACAATTCGGGTTCGGAGATTCGGGTTCTGTGGGAGAGGGTTTCTATCTAAGGCGATAGCCCCTCTCCCATAGGGTGCCGACTTAAACTACCGTCAGAATGTTCACCTCTGTAACTTCCGAGCGGTTGCCGTAACCTACGATAGCGTAATCGCCTGACAATCCGGCGGTATCCACCACGATGGTCACTTCACCCTTGGCGTTGGCGCGTTGTACGCCGAGGCTAACGCTGTTGCCATCAGGTGCGGTGTACCATTGCGAGACTAGTTCGTCCGCTAGGTAACCCGTCTGCACGATGCTCACCTTCTCGCCCACATTCGCGCTTACCGCTGCACCGGGCTGCACTGCCCCTTTGCTCTCATCGCGGTTGCTCTCGACTTCCCCGAACACAAAGCGTTGGCTGTTGCTGTTGAGGGCTTTGCCGCCATTGACTTCATCGTTGTAGGTTAGCGCGTAACGAACCTCGATTTGAGTTCCGACAACTGCGTTGGCGTTCGGGCGAAATACCAGCGTGCCGTGCGCCTCGCTGTCCTTCTCAATGGTCGGCAGCGCAATCGTCACGGATGAAGCGGTCACTTGCGTAACCCACACGCCCGCGCTTGCGCCCTCAAGGTAGCCCACGTCCAGCCCTTGCAGTACCGGAATAGTGATTACAATATTGCCCGCGCTGCCTATGCCGATGTTCTTCACTTTGAAGCTGAAGGAAATAAGATTCTCAAGGTTGTTAGCTACTACCCTATCCGGGCTAACTCGCAACTGCGGTATCAGGTCGGCGGGATGCGCTCCCGCAAACTCAAACGCGCCGATGTCGCAAGCCGCGCCTTGTGGTCGGCTTACCCGGCGTTGGTCGGTGTACACGCTATTACCATTCGGCAAGGCTGACAACAGCCCGTTAACGGGAGGTCTCATACCAAACGCCGCATTGCAGGCACTCAACGGAATTGCATCTATCGCCGGACTGCCTTCCAGCAACGCGATGGTAGGGGTTGGTCCGCCGTTATTGCCGGGAGCACCCAGTTTCGCGTTGGTGGTGACAACGTTGTTATTGCTGAACCCGCAAGAAGTGCCAGCAACCTCTAGGTTATAGCCCCCATCGATGATGCTGCTATTACAAATGTTGCTGCCCTGTAACAGGCTGTTCTTTATATCAAACGTCCCACCACTGTTGTAGATGGTTCTGCCATTGCCGGTTCCAGTGTTATCAACGAAAGTAGCGTTGATTAAACTTACATTGCCGTAGTTAATAATAGCTCCACCGCTATTGTTGGCGGAATTGCCATACAGGCTGGAATTGGTTATCGTGATTGTGCTGCTGGTGTTGTTAAAAATAGCTCCACCGCTAGTGCCGACGGAATTGTTGTAGAGGCTGGAATTGGTTAGCCAGAACTCGCCGCCGCCATCGTTAACAATAGCCCCGCCGCTATTGTTGGCGGAATTGTTGGACAAGGTGGAATCGGTTATCGTGAGCGTGCTGCTGCTCCCACCGCTATAAATAGCCCCGCCGATCCCACTAGAGGTATTGCTATACAGGCTGGAATTAGTTATCGAGAGCGTGCCGTTGTTATTATAAATAGCCCCGCCGCCAAAAGTAGAGTTATTGCTGTAGAGGCTGGAATTGGTTAGCGTGAGCGTGCCATTGTTATAAATAGCCCCGCCAGGCCCGGTACCAGCGCCATTGCCGTTGGTCAGGTTGAGATTGGTGAGGGACAGCGTTTTGTTGCTGTTGACGTAGAAAATCCGGTACTTGGTATCCCCGCTGATAGTCACCTTGCCTGCCCCCGTGTTGGTCAGGGTCAGGTCGTTGGTAATCGTCAGCTCAGCAGTTAGGGTGATGGTGGTATCGGTGGCGCAAGCGAAGTCGAGCGTACCGCCTGTGCCAACGATCGTTGTCAGCGCAGCCAAGGTGCAGTTATTCACCGCATGCACCGAGAATAGGTTTACAGACAGCAGCAGTGCGATAGCCACTAAACTTCCAGCTATGCCTTTCATCTTTCGGGTTGTTAATACTTTGTGCAAAGTATCCTCCTAATCTTACACTTTAACTTTATCAATTTTATCAATGACGCTGGTCGGGCTATTGGTAGCCTTCCAGTAGGACTAAAATGTTGTTATGGCGTGTGGCATAGCGCGAGATATTAAAGTATTAATTAAAATATATTAATCTTTTATATATTTTTATAGATTAGGATTAAAATTATACCTTTAAAGGATTTTCATGTCCAGTAGACTTTGGTAAAATTTTAACAAACTTTGGTAAAAATTGGTTTGTTTTGTTTAGTAATTTCATTGGGAATGTGGCAGGGGTTAGGACAAGGGGTTTTATCCCCTTGCTTTGATGCGCCCTCGTTGGTTGCACAAATACATATTGACAATTATCAATATGATGGCTATAATCTCCTTATATCGAACATTATCAATATGATATAAAACTACTTTTCATTTACAAACAGATGATGCAAACTTTTCTCAAATTCAAGGCATGAGGAGACAAATTATGACCACTCAAGACAATAAGGCTATTACCGAAGCGGTACGTTCTCGCTATAGCTCTATCGCGCTCACCGTTCTGGACACTCAATCGAGTAGTAGTTGCTGCGATAGTTCGTGTTGCAGCGATACCGGAAGTGTAAATACTATCTCAGATCGAATCTATGAAATTGACCAACTCGATGGCTTGCCGCTCAAATCAAAGCTCGCTTCGTTGGGCTGTGGTAATCCTACGGCTTTGGCTGAACTAAAAGCGGGTGAAACTGTGCTGGATTTGGGCAGCGGCGGCGGCATTGATGTGTTGCTATCGGCGCGGCGGGTCGGCGCTACTGGCTTTGTTTACGGGCTGGATATGACCGATGCAATGCTCGAACTGGCGCACCAAAACGCTGCCGAAGCGGGCGCACAAAACGTTAAGTTCCTTAAGGGCGATATTGCCGCTATCCCCTTGCCGGATAATACGGTGGACGTTATAATTTCCAATTGCGTGGTCAATTTGGCAGCGGATAAACAGCCGGTGTTGCGTGAGGCATTCCGCGTGCTTAAACCGGGCGGACGCTTTGCCATTTCCGACATCGTTATTCACAAGGGCTTGCCCGAATGGTTGGTGGACGATACCGCTTTCCGGCGTGACCTTTCTTCATGGGCTGGTTGCATCGCGGGTGCGCTCACCGATACCGAGTACCTGAAGTATTTGGCGACAGCCGGCTTTGTCGAAGCGAATCTGGAAGTCACCCGCCGCTACAGCCTTGCCGATTTGGGTACGCCCCTCCCTGAGTGGGTGGCATCTTTAGGCGATGAGTTGAGCAATGATTTGGTAAATCGCTTCGCCAGTACCTTTGTACGTGCCACCAAGCCTTTATAAAGGACTGGGTACGCGCCAATGTTCGGTTGGTTGTATTTTGTAAGGGCGTGTCGAGCCACGCCCTCGTTGGGTGGCAACGGGCGTATTCATGAACAATAACAAATTAATCCGTAAATAAATTTCAGAAGGGCGGCTCTAGCGCCGCCCCTACTACGAACCAAATCTTATGAGAGTTAATTCGTAGGGGCGCATCGTGATGCGCCCGCGTTGGGTGGTAAAATCTGGTGGATTTACCCCAATCCTCGTTTTACGGTTTTAATTGTTAATCGTAACAATTCAGCCAGGGTCAGTTGACGAGGCTGGTAGACTAAAATAATGACACCTGCGCAAGAACTAGAACAACTTAGAATAGAAAATGCCCAATTGCGAGAACAACTGACTTCACGGGATGCCTTGGTTACCCAACTGATAGAACGAATTCAAACCCTTGAAGCCCGGCTCTCTCAAGATAGCCATAATTCATCAAAACCACCCTCTTCCGACGGGTTTAAGCGCTCGCCCAAAAAACGCAGCTTGCGCAAATCCACCGGTAAGAAACCGGGGGGTCAACCTGGTCACGAGGGTCAGGCTCTTAAACAAAGCGAAAACCCAGATGCAGTGATTGCGCATCTGCCCACCACCTGTGAAAAGTGCCAGACTGACTTAACCAAAGAAGCAGCGCTACCTCACTTCGAGCCTCGTCAGGTTTTTGAGCTGCCTACTCAACTCAAACTGCACGTCATCGAACACCGCACTTACAGCAAAAAGTGTCCTACTTGTCAGACTGTTACCAAAGCCAAATTCCCGCAGTCCGTCAAGAATTGGGTGCAATACGGACCTGGGTTTCGGGCTCTGGCAGTTTACCTGATCACTTATCAACTGCTGCCTTATGCCCGGGTGTGCGAGCTACTTAATGAAATCTACAGCGAAAGTCTTTCACCCGGCAGTTTGGTCAATATGATAGCGGAGTGCTACGAGCAATTGGCTGAGCCAGAAAAAACCATCAAGACAGCGCTTACCCAGGTCAAAGTGTTACATTGCGATGAAACCGGGTTGTATGTAGAAGGCAAGCGCCACTGGCTGCACGTAGCCAGCACTCCACATTTAACCCACTATGCTCACCATTTACGGCGAGGTAGTAAAGCCACAGACGAGATTGGGATTTTACCGACTTTCCAGGGAGTAGCGATCCACGACGGTTGGTCTAACTATCTGCGCTATGCCTGTACCCACGGTCTGTGTAACGCCCATCATCTCAGGGAACTTGCTTTTGTCCACGAACAACTCAAGCAGGCGTGGGCGGCTGAGTTCACCACCCTTCTTGTGGACTTGAAAGAAGAAGTGGAAGTCGCCAAGGCCAGGTCTGAAACCAGTTTAAGCAGTGCACGGTTAGCGCATTTCGAAGAGCGCTACCAGCAATTGATCACACAGGGTCTGGCAGCTAATCCTCCTCCGGAGGGTGGTTGGCCTTGTGGAAAACGGGGCAAGCCCCGGCAGAGCAAGCCTAAGAACTTACTGGATCGGCTGGATAAACAGCGTCATCAAGTGCTGCTGTTTGCCTACCGTTTTGATGTGCCTTTTGATAACAATTTAGCCGAGCGTGATATTCGGATGGTTAAAGTGCAACAAAAAGTTTCAGGTTGTTTTCGCAGTCAGGAGGGTGCCAGCTTCTTTTGTCGGATAAGAGGCTACCTTTCCACCATGAAAAAGCAAGGTGAAAATTTGTTGGTAGCACTCCTTGACACTTTTTGTGGGCATCCTCCCCTTCCCAAGCTTTTGGTCTGAACTGTTACTGTTAATCTACATAAATACGCCCTTACGGGTTAATTCTCTTGGAATGGGTAGGGGCTGGAAACGCCCACATGGGATTTTGAAATGATCAAGAAACTTATTGCCACAATTCAAAATGAAGGGTGTTGCACCCCCGCCAACCGTTCCAATGTAGATTCCGGTCAGATTGAGGCAGCCGCCCAACTGTTCGCTGCGCTGGCAGATTCTACCCGCTTGGGTATCCTTAATTTGCTGGCGCAGAATCCAGAAGAAGTGTGCGTCTGCGACATCACCGACAGTTTCAAGCTAGGGCAGCCTACTATTTCGCACCATCTCAAAATATTGAGGGAGGCGGGCTTAGTAATGGGGGTAAAGCGCGGGAAGTGGGTACATTATTCGCTGATAAAGGAAAAGTACCGCGAAGTACAGGCAATATTAGAGCGCGTTTATAACACTATCGGCTAGTTTTTTTGTCCGCACGTATTGACGTTTATCAATGTATCTTTACCAACCGAAAGGAATCTTTGATTGGAAACTGTAAAAACCAGCCGTCTTTCCTTCCTTGACCGTTTTCTAACCCTCTGGATTTTTCTCGCAATGGCGGTGGGCGTTGGGATTGGCTATTTCATACCCGGCGTGGAAAACTTTATTAATACCTTTCAGGCTGGCACAACCAACATTCCGATTGCAATCGGGCTGATTCTAATGATGTATCCTCCGCTGGCGAAGGTGAAATATGAAGAACTGGGCGATGTGTTCCGCAATTGGAAAATCCTGTTACTTTCGCTGGTGCAGAACTGGATAATCGGACCCGTTCTGATGTTTTTTCTGGCAATTCTGCTGCTGGCGGATAAGCCCGAATATATGACCGGGCTAATTATGATTGGGCTGGCGCGTTGTATAGCGATGGTTATAGTGTGGAACGAACTGGCGAAGGGTGATAGCGAGTACGCTGCCGGGCTGGTGGCTTTTAACAGCATCTTTCAGGTGCTATTCTATAGCGTGTATGCGTGGGTTTTTATCACGGTGCTTCCCCCAATTTTCGGACTCAAGGGCAGCGTGGTACAGGTTGGGATTGGGGATATAGCCCAAAGTGTTTTTATCTATTTGGGTATTCCTTTCTTGGCGGGAATGCTTACCCGCTTTGTGCTGCTAAAGGCTAAGGGGCGGGAGTGGTACGAGAAGAAATTCATCCCTAAAATTAGCCCTATGACGCTGGTGGCGTTGCTCTTTACCATTTTGGTGATGTTCAGCTTGAAGGGCAATTTGATAGTACAGATTCCGTTGGATGTGTTGCGTATCGCCCTGCCGTTGGTGATTTACTTTGTGGTGATGTTCTTGGTCAGTTTTTGGATGGGGAAGCGCATCGGGGCGGATTATTCCAAAACCGCTACCCTCTCTTTCACCGCTGCCAGCAACAACTTTGAACTGGCAATAGCGGTGGCGGTGGCGGTCTTTGGTATCAACTCCGGGGCGGCGTTTGCAGCGGTAATCGGACCCTTGGTGGAAGTGCCTGCGCTTATCAGCTTAGTGAGCGTGGCGTTATTTTTCCGGCGGCGGTACTTTGGCGGCAATGCGGGAGAAATTAGTCCGGTGGCAGCTAAGCAACTTTAGAAAATAAGGGCGGGATAAATTATGACCAATGAAAATAAAATTAGAGTCCTGTTTCTATGTACTCACAATCAGGCTCGTTCCCAAATGGCGGAGGGAATTCTTCGCCACTTGGGCAAGGCTAGATATGAGGTGTACAGCGCGGGAAACGAGTTAGCTTCTGATGTACATCCCTTAGCTATAAAAACCTTAGCAAACATGGGAATTGATATAAGTAATCACTATCCTAAACATTTGAACCAGTTTTTAGACCAAGAATTTGATTATATTATTACCACTTGCGATCGTATCAAAGAGTCTTGTCCGGCTTTTCCCGGCGACCCTGAACGTATCCATTGGAGTCTGTCCGACCCGGCTAGTGTTGAAGGCAGCGAGGAAGAAAAGCAGGCAGTATTTAATGACTTGGCGGTAGAATTGGGAACTCGCATTCGGATGCTAATGCAACTACATCGTTTTAAATAAACATAATTCAGGAGCAAAATACTAGGATGGAAAAAGTTTTATTTCTCTGCACCCATAATTCGGCGCGTTCTCAGATAGCGGAAGGGCTGTTGCGGGCGATGGGCGGCGATAGGTTTGAGGCTTTGAGCGCGGGTACTGAGGTTACTTTTGTGCGTCCGTTGGCGATTAAATCAATGGAAGAGTTGGGAATTGATATTTCCGGGCATCGCTCTAAAGTTTTGACCGAATACCTGAACCAACCGATTGATTATGTGATTACGGTTTGTGATGCGGCAAACGAAAGCTGTCCCGTTTTCCCAAACGCCCGCCATCGTTTGCATTGGAGTTTTCCAGACCCCTCCCGCGCTACCGGAAGCGAAGAAGCGCAACTGGCAACCTATCGCGAAGTGCGTAACGCAATTCAGGCGCGTATTGCCGATTGGCTCAAAACTGTTTGAAAGGAGTGGCTATGGATACCGCCTCACTTTATAAACTCGAAATGGCGAATTTGTCGGATGCTGCGGAGATTACCCGCTTATTGGCGGAGAACAATCTGCCGGAGGAAGGCGTAATCGCACGCTTGCCCCTAACGCTGGTGACAAAGCAAGGTGATAAAATTGTTGGAAGCGCGGCGTTGGAAATATACGGGCGTTCTGCGCTCTTGCGTTCGGTGGTTACTGCCGAAGAAGCGCGGGGCAGGGGCATCGGGCAAACGCTGGTGAAGGCAACGCTGGAGTTAGCGCGCCAGAACAACGTTGCTAACCTTTACTTGCTGACCGAAACTGCCGCAAGTTTCTTTACGCGGTTGGGCTTTGCGCCCGTCTCTCGCGCTGAGGTTGACCCCGCGCTGCAACAGTCGGACGAGTTCAGCCATGCTTGTCCAGTTAGCGCACAAGCCATGTTGCTACAACTTTAAGAGAATTAAAGCTTGCGGATGTTGCGACAAGTGGGATAACCACTGCATCCGTAAAACTCGCTATAGGGTCCCTTGCGCTTGACCATTGGTTTGCCGCATTTATCGCACGTCACTTGCGCTTCTTCGGCAACAACCGCTTTCTGGCGAGGGGCGCGTTTTACCGCTACTTTTTCGCCAGACGGTTCACCGTTCGGCGTGGCATAATCGGCTTTTTTTTCGGCGGTTTTCCGGGTGCGGGGAGTTTTAGCAGCGTAAGAGCTACTGCCGCTTTTGCGGGTATAGGAACTCCGCCCGGTAGTTTTGCGCTTCTCTGCAACGGGAAAATCGGGCGATTGCGCCACCTCGATTTTAGCCACTTCTCGTTCCGCCAAAGCCAAATGCTGCATCATAGGGTGATACACTTCCGCCACCAGCGGAACCCATTCGCGCTTGCCCTCCGCCACTTGGTCTAATTCGTCCTCTAGCTTTGCGGTAAATTTCACGTCCAGCAAATCGGGGAAACGCGCCACCAATAGCGTGGTAACGGCGCTGCCAAGCGGGGTCGGCACGAACTTTTTCTCACGCCCCACGCCCTGCACCACCACATAGCCTCTATCTTGGATGGTGGAGAGAATGGTGGCGTAGGTGCTAGGTCGTCCCACTCCCAATTCTTCCAGCGTTTTTACCAGCGTGGCTTCTCCAAAGCGTGGGGGCGGTTGGGTGAAATGCTGTTCCGGCAGAAGCTTTACCGGGTCAAGCGCATCGTTTTCTTGCAAGCGCGGCAAGCCTTTAATTTCTTCCGAATCTTCGCTATCGCCTACCGACTCGCGATAAATCGCCATAAAGCCGGGGAAAATCGTTCTTTCGCCGCTTGCCCTGAACAAGTAAGGTTGCTTTGTACGCTCGCGGGGTTGTGCGTCAATGTCGTAGGTGGTAACTTCCAAACGCGCCTCCGCCATTTGGCTGGCGATAAAGCGTTGCCAAATCAGGCGATACAGGCGATGCTGATCCGCGCCGAGAAATTGCCGGATTCCATCGGGCAGACGCGCCGGGTTGGTAGGGCGGATGGCTTCGTGCGCTTCCTGCGCGTTAAGGGCTTTGCTCTTATAAAAGGGCGGCTTGCTAGGCAAATATTCCGGGCTGAACTGCTGCACTATCACCGCTCGCGCCGCTTCCTGCGCTTCCCGCGATACGTTCACGCTATCGGTGCGCATGTAGGTGATAAGCCCGGAGTTACCTTCCGAGCCAAGCGAAACCCCTTCGTAAAGCTCTTGCGCCACCTTCATGGTGTGCTTGGCAGCAAAGCCGAGTTTGCGGGCGGCTTCTTGCTGCAAAGTGCTGGTGGTAAAGGGGGCGGAGGGATGCTGGCGTTTCTCTTTGCGGGTGATTGCAGCCACCTTCCAACTCGCCGCCTCTAGCTCTTTTACGACTTGTTGCGCTTCCTCGCCTTTCTCAAATTCCCACTTGCGGGGCGACTTCTCGCGGGTGAATAATACGGCGCGAAACAGGTCGTTTTTTTGCTTGCTCCATGGGCTACGGGCAAGATCGGCTTCCACCGTCCAAAATTCGCGCGGTACGAAAGCCTCGATTTCCTGTTCCCTATCTACCACCACCCGCAACGCCACGCTTTGTACGCGCCCTGCGCTCAAGCCACGCTGCACCTTCTTCCATAATAAGGGGCTAAGGCGATAGCCCACCAAACGGTCTAGCACACGCCGCGCCTGTTGTGCATTGACGAGGTTCATATCCAATTGGCGCGGGTTAGCCACCGCCTGTTTGATGGCGCGTTCGGTGATTTCGTGAAATTCTACCCGGCTCACTTTAAGACCGCGCCTGTTTAGTCCCGCCGCGCTGGCAATGTGCCACGCGATTGCTTCCCCTTCCCGGTCGGGGTCGGTGGCGAGCAATACCGCGCTTGCCTCTTTTGCCAGCGTGCGAATTTCGCCGATTATTTTACCGCGCCCTTTTACCGATTCGTATTCGGGCAAAAAGCTGCCGTCCTCAACATTTACGCCGAGTCGTTCTGGCGGCAAATCCCGCACATGCCCCATGGTGGCGCGTACCGTGTAGTCGCGCCCTAGATATTTGCCGATGGTTTTCGCCTTCGCGGGCGATTCAACGATTACGAGTGTGCCAGCCATAAAAAAGTAATCTGCCTGTTTCCGTTATTGTGCCTAAAGCGTAACTGATCACCCCTTGCCCCCTCAATGGGGAAGGAGAGAGAGGAATTTAGGAGTAATTGCAACCCTGAGAACCCCGCTCGAATACTTAATTTTCTACCCGAATGAGTTGTTACCTTATTTTAGCATAGTCAGTATGCTGACTGGATTTTTGCTTTTGAGGTAATAGCTTAGGATTGGGCAAAATTCTCAGCTACTCTCCTTTAGAATTATCTTACCTAACTCTAAACATCTTCCAATTAAACTCACTTTGCAGATTTATAAACGCTGCTTTATAATAACTTCGCCTTCTATTAATATTATCACAATACCATCGGTATCTTATAGTAAAAGAAAGTATTCCTGAACAAGCTCGCTTCGGTCTATTCGGAAGCGGTCTATAAAGTTATGGGAATGGGGTACAAGCTTGGTTGAAAGGACTTTAGGAAATGAACATGTTTGAAACCTCTTCCATTTTTTTTGCTACCGTACACAATTAGAAATCCTCTAAAAGAAAAGGGATAAAGGCGACTGGTAAGGGTAAATGTTCATTCAAAAAATGCTCAAGCAGGTTCAAACCTAAATTGAACAGGCTCAAATCCAGTCGTTCGGTGCGATGAATGACCCGGTTCCAGCCTTCAGCTAAAGCTATCGTACCCAGATGTACAATCCAAAGATAAGCCAGACAAGCCGCTAACAATAACCTTTCTAGCCGTTTAGGGTCATCCAAATGGCTCTTGTCCAGCCGAAACCCTCGGCTCTTGCTATCGGAAAAGAAGGTTTCAATCCTAAACCTCTTTTTGTAGTACCGGATTGCTTCCTGGGCTAGAGCCAAATTACTCACCAGATAAAGTGGCTCACGGTAAGGCTTTTGCCAGACCGCTATGACCAGTACTGGTCCGTACTCGTGTTTGCTGAATGCTACGCCGCTCTGACTCACTACCTGACCAGGCTGAACCCCTAACTTACTGATGGCATAATGAGCTTGTTCATCCAACCAGACCTGGCTATTTTTAGCAGTACGACAGACATACTGCCAACCGTAATAATCTAACCGTCTTAACAAACGACAGCCATCGAATTCACCATCACCCAAAAAGACTACTTGGCTACCAGACGGAACCAACGAGTGAACTTGCTTTAACAATCTGATGTGCAAAGCTTGAGCTAAATGTCCCTTTTTAGCCTTAACCACCAACCAACCCAAAGGTAAAGCCCGCCCCTGATATACTACACTGATTACTAAGCCCATTCCACCAGCACCAACCTGACTGCCATCTATCACCAGTACCAGTGGACAATGACACAGGCTACTCAGCAATTGTTTGGCGAAAGGAGCATACACCACTTTTTGGTTAAAGTTATCATTTTTGAGCAATCGGCGCATTCGGATGATGCGGCTTTCCCGTTTAGTTTTATCTGGCACTTTGGCGGCGATATTAGGCAACGCACTATGCCGACTACCTACAATCCCACTGATCACCATCGCTAGAATCGTTAAATATTGTAATTCGCGCCCCTGCGCTTGTGGGTGGAGTTGCAACAATTGCTGTTTTATGGCACGATGTCGGCGAAGGTTGTCACTCATTTTGGTATCCTTTTGCTTTCTACTTTGGTCGGTAAGAAAACTACAGTTTACCACTCTGCCTCAACCTTCTCCTCCTTTTCCTCTCCTTTATATCTGTACGGTAGCAAACCATTTTTCAGGAAATGGCTCGTTTGGTCAAGGTAGAGGATGTTTGTAAACCGTTTGACACTGTGAAGGCGCGATGGTCGGGAGACGAAGTACAATTTGACTGGGATGAATGTTACTGTTTCCCAAATGGGATTGATATTTTAGAAGAAATAGCGCTAGTAGAAGATGATGACGGAAGAATTATAGGTTATTTTGAGTGGACTGAAACTGCATGGGGAAATAATGAGGTGGGCTTTGTTAAGAAATACACAAAGCAAATTTTGCCTTATACCGTAATATCTGCTGATACCCCATTATTGGAAGCGGTTAAGCTTTTTGCGAAGCCGAAACCGACTTTTTATCTGGTAATAAAAGGGGCTGAGTATATTGGATGGCTTCCTTTTTCTGCTTTATACTCAATGCAGTTTAAAATATGCCTTTTCGCATTGTTAATTGACCTAGAGCAGTGGCTACAACTGGCTTGTAAGGCTTTTGGAGAAAATTCATTAGAGCGTTTCTTAAAACTGAGTAAAGAAGAAAGTTGAAATAAAAAAGAATAATGGGTAAGCTCGTATTATGAGTACAAGAAAAGCTTACCCTACCGACCCGAGCGATGCCGAGTGGGAAATCATTATGCCATATTTCCCCCCTAACAGTCGAGAAGGTCGTCCCAGAGTACATCCCTATCGTGAAATAGTCTGCGCCATCTTCTACTTACTCAAAACTGGTTGCCAATGGGAAATGCTTCCACAAGAGTTTCCTCATTGGAAAACAGTCTATCACTACTACCGTCTGTGGCGCTGGAACGGTCTTTGGCAACGTATTTACGAGGCACTACACCAAAAAGTGCGAGTTAAGGCAGGACGAAATCCCCAACCCAGCGCTGGTATCATCGATAGCCAGTCAGTAAAAACCACCGAAGTTGGAGGAATACGGGGTTACGATGCAGGAAAAAAGGTGAATGGGCGCAAGCGGCACCTGCTGGTGGACACCTTGGGCTTTCCGATCGTGGTCAAAGTACAAGCTGCGAATATACAAGATCGAGATGGGGCAATAGAAGTGCTGGCCACTGCTGAGAATAAATGCCGTACCCTGAAGTTGGTATGGGCGGATGGAGGTTACAGCGGAAAGTTGGTAGAGTGGGTGGCTGGAATGTTCGATTTTGAACTGGAAATAGTCAAACGCACCGACGATATTAAAGGTTTTAAGGTACAACCGCGTCGTTGGGTAGTAGAACGGACGCATGCCTGGATCGGGCGGAACCGACGAATGGCGAAAGAGTATGAGCGTTTACCACAGCATTCGGAAGCCAATATTTACATTTCTATGATCCGTTTGGCTCTCAAAAGGCTTTCTAAACTTTCGCCTTGATCTAGTTTTAAGAATGGCTCTTAGAAAAGCTACCAAAGGGAAGACGGGATAAAGCAGAAATTGTTTACAAGTCACGCGGCTACAAACAAAGGGAAAATGAAGAGAAAGCAAAGAATGAGAGAATGCTGGATTGCATTACATTTGGGGACAAAATTATCATCTTGCGAAAAACTACGGAGTTAAAAGGAAAACTCCCCTATTTGCAAAGTCACTTTTGTAAAGAGGCTGAAAAGCTTCGCAACAACTTGGCACATCCAGTTGGGTATCAGGAAAGCGCCATATTAATGGAGCGTGAAAAGCTGGTGCCCTTTATTGAATGGGCAGAGGAACTCAAGTTCCAATTAATGTATAGCCATCGCTCTGTTGAGCAGGTAACAGAAGATTTAAATAAGAAAAAAGCAGAATCTGGCAATAATTATCGGTAATGACAGAACGAACCACTTTGGCAATTGCAAAAGCGTGAGACTCGGCAAGTTTCCTCTTGTCTATTCAATAATAGGAAATAGAGAAATGAGTAATAAAAAGGGATACTTCTAAGAGGGGTTACACCCTTGATAACCCCTCTGGGATAGTTACAGGTTGTTACCTCAATGCAATGCCGGGGTCTTCATTGCGCGGGATGCGATACCAGATGCTATTGCACATCTTCATTTCTTCCTCATCCAGCGACATTTCTAGACCTTTGAGGCTATCGGTCAATTGCTCCGGTTTGCTCGCGCCAAGTATAGCGGAGGTAATGCCTTGCTGCGCCAGAACCCACGCCAACGCCACATGGGTTAGCGACTTTCCGCGTCCGGTGAAAAATTTCTTGAGATTTTCCACCGCTTCAAACATGTAATCATTCCAGTAACGCGCCTGATACAGTTTGCCCGAAACATTCAGGGTAAAGCGCGTGCCTTGTTCCAAAGCCTGACCGGGATTATAGCGTCCGGTTAGAAAGCCCCCCGCCAACGGGTTATAGACGATTACGCCCACCCCTTGTTCGCGGCATAGCGGCAAAATCTCATTCTCGATTTCACGGTACAGAATGTTATAGCGCGGTTGGTCGCTATCGAAACGGGCTAAACCCAGTTTATCGCTCGTCCAAAGCGCGGTAGCAAGTCGCCATGCCGGGAAATTGCTGCACCCGATGTAACGCACCTTCCCCGCTCTAACCAAATCGTTCAAGGCGGAAAGCGTTTCTTCAATCGGGGTTTCCGGGTCGGGGAAATGCATCTGATATAGGTCAATATAATCGGTTTGCAAGCGGCGCAGACTGGCATCAATCGCCTCAAAAATGTGCTTGCGGGAAAGCCCTTTATCGTTTGCGCCGCTGCCCATCTCTCCGGCGCACTTGGTGGCAAGTACAATCTTGTCGCGCATCTTGCGTTCTTTGAGCCAATTGCCCACCACCACTTCGGTATTGCCATGCATCTCAGGGGTTGCGCCGAGCGGATACATATCGGCGGTATCGAAGAAATTAACGCCCGCTTCGGCGGCAATATCCATAATCTTAAAGCTGGTCGGCTCGTCCGCTTGATTGGCAAAAGTCATTGTGCCGAGGCAAATTTCCGTTACTTTTAAGCCGGTGCGTCCCAATTTTTTTATTTTCATTTGCTTTTTTCTCCTGTATTGCCACAAGCCCAACGAATTTACCCACCCAACGAGGGCGTGTCGAGCCACGCCCCTACGAATTAAAACCGCCTAGCGGTAGGCTTCGGCTTGCAAGTTGAATAGTTCAGCGTAACGCCCATCCAGCGCGATCAACTCATGATGCGAACCGTTCTCGATGATTTCGCCGTTTTCCAGCACAAAGATACGGTCTGCTAACCGCACCGTACTAAAACGATGGCTGATGAAAATGGCGGTCTTGCCTTCGGTTAGCTCGCGGAAACTGGCGAATACCTCATACTCCGCCTGTGCATCCAGCGAACTGGTCGGCTCATCCAATACCAGAATCCGAGCATCGCGGATGAAGGCGCGAGCAAGCGCGATTTTCTGCCATTCGCCCCCGCTCAGTTGCGTGCCTTCGGTAAACCAACGCCCTAGCATAGACTCGTAGCCTTTCGGCAATTTATCAATGACCGCATCCGCGCCGCTCTTGTGGGCGGAAGCTGTTACCAATTCGAGGTTTTCGATTTCAGCCAGTCGCCCCACCCCGATATTTTCCCTCGCGCTCATAAAATAGGTGGCGTAATCTTGGAATATCACGCCCACTTGCTCGCGCAGTTCTTTCAGGTCGTATTCCTTGATATTGCGCCCGCCCATCAGGATTTCGCCCTCGTCCGGGTCGTATAGGCGCGTCAGCAGTTTAACGAGCGTGGTTTTGCCTGCGCCGTTGCGCCCTACCAGCGCCACCGCTTCCCCCGGCGCAATTTTGAAGCTGACGTTTTTCAGCACCGCCTCGCGCTTGCCGGGATAGGTGAAACTGACGTTGCGGAACTCCACATCCAACCCCTTTTGCGTATCTGCTACCGTTAAATCAGAAGGCTTTTCTGGTGAGGAAATGTTCGGCTTGTATTCCAGAAACTCGAATAGCGTTCCCACAAACAGGTTATTTTCGTAGGTGCTGGAAATGCCGCTCAAGATGGATTGGAAACTCTGGCTGACCTGTACCGCCGTTTGGGTAAAGAGCGTCAGGTCGCCCAAGGTTATGCGGCTCAACACTGCTTGCCACGCTACGTAAAGATAAATCGCCGCGTTGGCAATCACCGAGAGGGACAACCACAGGAAGCTGGTCATATAGCGGCGAATGAGCAATGCCTTATTCTCATCGTAAAGCTTATAGCCTAACTTGCGATATTGATCTATGAAGAAGTTGCCCAGATTGAACAACTTGATTTCTTTGTTGTAGGTATCGGTGGTCATAACCATGTTGAAATACTGCATCTGGCGGCGTTCGGGCGATTGCCAGCGCATGCGTTGGTAGCCCATCCAGCCGTAGCGCGAGTCGGCGATAAACGCGGGGATTGGCACAATTAACGCCACCGCTGCCAGCCACCATTCCAAACGCAAGAGCAAGAAAATCATGCTGACAAAAGTAATCAGCGTTCGCCCCAAGTCGAAGGTTTGCGAAATCATCTGCACTGGGCGAAAAACCGATTGCTCCGAAGCTTGCCGTAGCTTGTCGTAAAATTCGGGGTTCTCAAAGAAAGATAAGTCTAAGGTATTGGATTTTTCCAGAATTAGCACCTGTACTCGAACCGAGACTCGTTCCTGCAAGAGTTGCTGCACTATGTTACCCAAAGTGTTGAGCAAGCGGGAAAAGACCTCAATAATAAGTTGGAGTAGCACCAATTGAAAAACCGGGAAGAAATCCTGAGTTTTTATGGAATTTACCACGCCGTCAATCAGCAATTTGGTAATCCAGATGCTGATGGCTGGCATGAAGCCCCGCGCAATGCTGAGTATTCCCATTGCGACGGTCAAGGTGGGGTGGGTAGCCCATACCAATTTCAAAACGCGCGGTAGGCTGGTGAAAGCAGAAAAGACTTGGTTAAGTTCAAACTTATCGCTTTTATTATTTTTGCCGCCTCCCCGCATAGGCGACCCCATATTAATCATGTGACCTTGCATTTATATTCTCCCTCATTAATATACGATGATTTTTTTTATTTTTTGAATACGCCCTTCGTCCGATTGCCCCCACCCTAAAGATATTACCAACCCAACGAGGGCGCATCGGAATGCGCCCCTACCAATTAAAACCCTCTCCCCAACGAACGCCTAGAATCCGAACCCGTAGGTGCGTTTGAATACACCCTTCACCCTATTTTTATATGAAGCAGTATAGATGATTTGCTTAGATTTTACTAAGAAAGCGGCTTAAAAACAGCGGTTTGAAAGGAGATTGCGCTAGAGTTGCGTTAGATTTACGGGCTATAACGCACGGCGGTACAAACGGTGCGATTCGGGGCGTTCCCTGTGCCCGGTGTGCGCAGCTTCACTAGGGGGATTTGGGGCGTAGCAGTACTATCACCACGCCCTACAAAGGCTATACCGTAGATGGTGACACCCGACCAACTGAGGTCGAGCGGTGCATAATTAGGGCTGGTAATAGTGATAGTCGGACCGCTCGCGCCACAGCCACCCACCAACAATACGCCTTGCTTGGGCTGGATACCCAAAGTGCTGGTAAGGGCAAAACTCCCCGTAATCTTTATTACCTGATCTGCTCCGGCGGTATTCAAAGCGGTAACAAACGACTCTGCGCTACTAGCCATAGAAACTTGGGTCGGCATGATGATACTAATGGTATTGCTTGAACCGGATAATGTCGGCGAAGTACGTGTTGCCATAACCTTATAGGAATAGGTATTTCCGGCTAAAGCAGTGGTATCATCAAAAACGGCATTGGCGGTGGTAGTAGTTAGCGGTGAAGAATTGCGTACTATCGTGAAGGTAACGGGCTGTCCGGGCAGGTTGCAAGCGTTATTTTTCCAAGAGAGGCGCACCTGTGTGGTGGAATAGGCAAAACCGCTCAGGTTGGTGGGGGCTTCGCTAAGGGGCAAAATTGAACTAACAGGTGCAGTATTGCTGTTGCTAGAATTGCCGAATGCGTTTTGAGCGTACACCCGATAGTAATACGAACCGCACAGCGTTACGGTGGTGTCGGTGTAGGTGGCAATATTTGTCTTAGTCCAACCGATAGTTGACCAGTTGACATTATCATAGCTGCGTTGGATGACAAAGGTATCCTCGTTAGAGGAATTATCCGTCCAATTCAGCGTCACTTTGGGGTCTGAAGCCGGAGTGGCAATCAAGTTTGATGGAGGGGCTGGAGGCAGCGGATTATTTATGGCGACCCGAAAGCCCGTAGCAGTAGCGGAGTCGAGCTTGATAATGTCCCCCGTCTCCGGGATGGTATAAGTATCGCCGGGGTTTACCAACGCCTTCACAAACCAAGCATCCTCACTACGGGTTGTATTCACACTATGAATCACCACCGCGCTACTAGGCAAGCCCACATCGTAGGATGTCCCGCTATAACCGCTGACCTTGCGCGCTTCGATAGTGTAGAAGTAAGTCGTTGAAGTGACCGGAATTTGCGCCATCAGGTAATCGCCGGTGGTGGGCTGTGTCAACCGCTCTAACGTTACATATTGGCTGACTCCAGAAGTGGCAATTTTTTTCTGCGCCGGGGGTATCCAGCCCAACATATCCATATGGTAGCTGATGGTGTGTTGCCCTAGACATTTATAAGTAGCATTATACATTTGTATGGGCGCACTACAGGGATACCAAGAGTTGCTCATCACATCCCAAGGATTTGTGTAAGGTTTGTTAGCGACTATCGCCGGGTCTTGGGAATGGGGTAATCCAAAGGAATGTCCTATTTCATGCGCCAGCACATTCTGGTTTCCCCAGCCCCACGGCGGTTCCCATGTGATGGGCCAGTTTTTGCTGACTCCATCCAACGTCAGCGGTGTACTACCGCCCCAAGCATAGTTTTGGTTAGGATCGGAACTCAACAAGGAGTTAAAGATCATATTGATGCCAAAGACACCGTTTGAGAAATCTATCGTTGAGTCTGCTACTCCGGTACAGTCGCCTGCCAGTATGTCTAGCTTAGTTGAATTATCGGAATATAAATAATATGAACGTGGATGGGGTAGGGTGAAGCCTAAGCCACTAGCGCCTGTATAACTCGCGCTACCGAGCAAATTGACGTTGTTGTAGGATAATTCGCGCCAAAAGTGGCTTAATCCGGGATAGGTATCGCCCACCAACCCGTTCAGATAAGAAGCGGTAGCGTTAGTGGTGGCAATATCAGGGAAATTACAAGCGATATTTACATACGCTTTTGAGCCGCTAACCAACGCTTCGGGCGCAGGCAACGCTCCTTGCGCTGGTGCGGGTGGATTAACCAGCGCGATGGAGGTAACGTTAAAGGCGGGTGTTTGATTGCTGCCCGGTTGTGTGTTGCCCTGCGCCCCCGTGACGGTTATGCGCTGCTTGTTGAGCGCGGTGATGCCGCCGGAAGCCTGTAACACCGATTCGCTAATAGCCAGAGGGGTTGTTGTACCGCTAGCATCGGTGAGGGTGTAGTTGGTGCGCTGCGTGCTGTTGCCAGAACTGGGATCGGGGTCGCCCCATTGGACGTTCAAAGTTCCGGTTAGGCTGGCTTGCCCGGCTTGCGTTTGGTTCACTCCCGCGAAAGCAGCAGAACCAGCAACTACAAGCGCCCCTCCCGCCAATAGCAAAAGAGCCGCCAGCAGTAGATATATGAAATATTTGCTTTTAGAATTAGAGTTCAGCTTTTTACATTCCCAACGCTTATTAGAACACTTGCTAGTTCACTTACTCTATTGTAACAACTAATGCTAGATAGTCCAAGTAGGATATTACCGCTATTTGTGGCACAATTGGGGGAGAAATCGCGACCTACGAATTTAACTCCCTTTTCGTTAATTCGGTGTAGTTACCTATATTTTTGAACTATCCTTTATGCCCCTGAGCATAAGCCATAGCCCGATGGTTAATTCAAACGGGAGGAGTGGAAGGTAAACAAATATCGGAACTTCAGCGCCTAAAAATTCACACACAACTCCAACCAATCCCAAAGAGGCTGCTATAAGACCAAAGAGAGATATAGCACTTGGGATAAACTTTGATTTATAAAACAAGAAATACCACAGTATGCCACCTAAGCAATAGAACCACATGTGTATCGTAACTGCTTGCTTGTCAACCCCAAAATACAAGAAATCACCCAAAGTTTGATAGAAGGAATGCTCTGGAGTTCCGGCTTTAACGAAATCTTGGCTTAGGGGTATCAGGGCAAATGCTCCTATCTGGCTGATGGCATAAAATATTGCTTCTGACAGCCACAATCCCAAAGCTACAAGCGCAATGATTCTGTTCTGTTGGTTTAAGACGGTATAAAGCAGACTTGCCAGAGCAACAATTCCGAGGCTGTTAAGCAGCCCAAACAAAATGCTGATTCGCATCAAGGTAAGGTTATCTGAAATCTTAACAAGAATATCGGATATACTACCGGATAGACTGAGCACAACACCACTAACCAAGCTGATAACAATAACAATCAAAAACATCGCGCCTAAAATTCTGGGAGCGCTCTTAGCGGTTTCTTCGTTTGAATACATTTCATACTCCTTTGAAGTTCCTACTACATTTTTCTTGTTAGACCACTTGAGAAGCTTTGGATTTGCCCCAACCCAATCGGTAAAAGTCTCGCGCCAATAGGATGTTCCAAACTGCGCCACCGATTGTACTCAGCATCAAGGCTATGCTACCTATCACAGGAATAAGAAAACAAAATCCGGCAAGAGTGTTGGCAAGACCCACGTAAGCGGTGACTTTACTAAAGATTTTGCCCCGAAACATGAGCAGAATACTAATAAGATAGGAAATGCCGATAAGGAATTGAGATAACATCCAGTTTGTACCGTTGAAGAGCGCGTTGAAAGCTTCTCCGGCTGCCAGATACTGACTTTTCGCCGTATCGCTGGTCGCGGCGGCATATTTATCGCTGAGGTTGGTCATTTCAACTAGCGGTCTTGCGGTAAACCATAATACGACACTCATTAACCCCAAAACTAAAGCAATTAAGGCATACGATTCATTAACCCGTTTGAGCGCAATGTACAAGGCAAGAAATTGCAGAATCAAAATTGGTAGGATGATTGGCACGGTAAGATCCAGTTTTACCAAGCCTGCTAACCTGTTGTTTTGAAGGTCGGTAAAGATGTTTGCCACATCGGTCGTTCCCGGTGTATAAGGATAGATGAAATAGGCGATAACCGCGATTAGAATCATTAGCGGAAAAGCAACACTCGCTATAAAGCCGATGCGGTAAAGCTCTTGCCAGCGCGTCTCAACAATTCCGGTCACGTTGCGCTGGTTTTGTTTTGTTTCTAACATGCTGATTCTCTTTTCCTATTGTCGGTGGGCGCACAATTAAATGTCACACTATTTAGACCCTACTTTTCAGGCATTGTTTCAGGGCATTTTGTCGGTATCGCCTAACTCTTTGTGGGTTGCATGCCAGTCGCTCGGAAAATATAATTTTCCCCCTTGCCATAATAATCAAACCGAATGTAAGAGAAGGTAAAATGACTCTCCAAGAAAAAACATTGCTCGATTTACTGGCAGGCGCGGATGAACAGCCCGCGTTGGTTGCGCCCGATAAACCCTCCCTGACCTACGCGCAATTGAAAGGGAATATCACCGCTTTGGCGGCAACCCTCAATGGTTATGGCTTGGGACGAGGCGACCGCATTGCGATTGCCATGCCAAATAGCCCCGAACTAATTATTGCTTTCTTTGCGGCGGCGATGTGCGGGACGGCTGCGCCTCTAAACCCGAAGTACAAACAGGATGAGTTTGCTTTTTACTATGAGGATACCCAAGCAAAGGCATTAATCACTTTTCCCGGTACGTTAGAAGCGGCACATGCGGCGTTGTTGCCCGGCATGGCGGTGATTAGCGCGGTTTCCGATGAGGCGGGAAGCGTTTCGTTTCGGCTGGAAAGCGGGGGCGCAGAGGCGCGTCCGGTGGAACTGGCGCAATCCGAAGATGTGGCGATGATTCTGCACACCAGCGGCACTACCAGCCGCCCCAAGCGCGTGCCGATTCGCCATCGCAATATGGCGGCTTCTGCCCGCAACATTATCGGCACATACAACCTGAGTGAAGCCGATACCGCCCTGTGTGTGATGCCGCTTTTCCACATTCACGGCATCATTGCCTCGATGCTCTCCACCCTTGCTTCAGGCGGTACGCTGGTTTGCCCGAACGGTTTCAATGCAATGGAATTTTGGGGCATCGTGGATAAATTCAAGCCCACCTGGTATTCGGCTGTCCCCACCATGCACCAAATGTTATTGGCGCGTGCTGAGCGCAATCTGGAGGTAATCAAGGCGAACCCTTTCCGCTTTATCCGCTCTAGCTCTGCGCCTTTACCGCCCATTATAATGGAACGTATCGAGGCATTATTCGGCGCACCTGTGCTGGAATCCTACGGCATGACGGAGGCAACCCACCAAATGGCATCCAACCCGCTCCCGCCCGCTCCTCACAAAGGCGGTTCGGTGGGCTACGGCTTTGGGGTAGAAATCGGGATTATGGATGAGGCGGGCAATCTGCTGCCAAACGGTACAATCGGCGAAATCGTGGTAAAGGGGGCAAATGTGGTGGACGGCTACGAAAATAATCCTGATGCCAACGCCGCCGCCTTTGTGAAGGGTTGGTTTCGCACGGGCGACCAAGGGCTTATTGATGCGGACGGCTATCTATCGCTGACCGGGCGCATCAAAGAGCTTATCAATCGGGGTGGGGAGAAGATTTCACCGCTCGAAATTGACGATATTTTGCTGCGCCACCCCGCCGTAGCCGAAGCGCTTGCCTTTGCCGTTCCACACAAAACTTTGGGCGAAGAAGTGCATGCAGCGGTGGTTCTGAAGGGCGAAGCAAGCGAAAGCGAGTTGCGCGCCTATTGCCAAACCTTGTTGGCGGAATTCAAAGTGCCGCGCAAGATTTATTTTGTGAGCGAAATACCTCGCGGTGCAACCGGAAAATTGCAGCGCATAAACATGGCGAAACTGCTCAACATCACGGGGGATTAATGAGAATCGCGATTGTGGGCGCGGGCGCGATAGGCGGCTATCTTGGCGCGAAATTGGCTCTTTCCGGCGAGGAAGTGACGCTAATTGCGCGAGGGGCGCACCTTGAGGCAATCCGGCGCAACGGCTTGAAATTGCTAGAGGCAGACGGTACAGAATATTTGGCAAAGAATGTGCATGCCACCGCCGATATGCGCGAAGCCGGAGAGCAAGAGGCGGTTATTGTGACGCTCAAAGCGCATAGCCTTTCTGCCATTGCTCCGGCAATGCGCGCAATGTATAGCCCCACTACAATGGTGGTTTTGGCGCAAAACGGCGTGCCTTGGTGGTATTTCCGCAAGTTGGATAGCCCCTATGAGCAGTACCGCATCGAGGCGGTTGACCCCGGCGGCGTGATAGAAGCCAATATCGAGCTTGAGCGTGTGATTGGCTGTGTGGTGTACCCGGCAGCAGAACTGGCAGAACCGGGCGTGGTGCGCCATCTGGAAGGGGATAGGTTTTCGCTAGGCGAACTTGACGGCGCAAAAACCGAACGGATTGCTAGGCTGGCGCAAGCGATTAATAGCGCGGGTTTGAAAGCGCCGATTCGTCCGCGTATTCGCGCTGAGTTGTGGGTTAAGCTGTGGGGCAATCTCGCCTTTAACCCTATCAGTGCGTTAACCCGCGCTACGCTGGAGGATATTTGCCGCTATCCCCTGACCCGCCAATTGGCACACGACATGATGTATGAAGCGCAGCTTATCGCCGAGAAATTGGGTATAGATTTCGGGATTTCGCTTGAGCAGCGCATTGCGGGCGCTGAGAAAATAGGGGCGCACAAAACTTCGATGTTGCAAGACATTGAGAGCGGACGACCCACCGAAATAGAGGCTATCGTGGGGGCAGTGGTAGAGTTGGGCAGGTTGGTGGGCGTACCAACTCCACACCTAGAGGCGATGTATGCGGCGGTAAAATTGCTCGAGCGCACATTACAAACGCCCCCGCATGTGGGTTAACGCCATTAAATCTAGTTGCGGTAAATCCATCAGAATTTGCCAATCGCACGCAGGCGTATCAGAATGCGCCCTTCGTTTGTTGGGTCGTACCTATTAATATTGGTAATTATTCACCCCCTAACCCCCTCAAGGGGGAAAAGAGAGAGAGGATTTATAGGGGACATCCCTATTACCCCGGCGGGGAATTTCCCCTGCACCTCTTTTCATTAATTCTGTGTCCGGACTGTGTACTACTAATATTGTTTGCTAAGGTGACTTGATTATGCTAAAGTAACAGCCATAATTGATACCATATTCTTTCTGAAAGCTCCAAAATGATATGTTGGAAGAGTGCAGAGAATAACCTCAAAAACCCGGTATTTCGGCAATTCCGAATGAATTCAGGGTAAGGGGAAAAAATGTCTAGCAAAGGAGACCGAGGCGAAAGCCTTATGGACAACGAACGCAGCAAATGGCGAAACCTTAACAAGGCTGAAGTAAATGAGCTTAAAACCCGCTTGGCACAAGTAGGACTTGACTTGGCGCGGCTTGAAAATAAACGCGAGTATCCCGAAGATAATGATATAGAAAGTAAAATTGATAGTTTACTGAACGACATCATCGGAAAGATGAGTGGAACCGCCACTATAATTACTACCGAACCGCAAGCGGTGTTAGCCGATTCTGGCGAAAAAGAAAAACGGCGCGTAGTAGTTACCGGGCTTGGCACTATCAACCCACTAGGCTATAGCGTAGAAGAGTTTTGGGCAGGGCTTCGCAAAGGGCAAAGCGGTATCGCCCCCATGACGCTGAGCAAAACCGAGGGGTATCCTACCAAAATAGCCGGAGAAGTAAAAGAGTGGGATCCAAAGAAATTTATAGATACTAAAGATGCCCGCCGCATGTCCAGAGCCAGCCAATTTGCGGTCGCTGCCAGTTTCCAAGCTATCAAAGATGCCAACTTAAAAATCGAAGATGATGTAGCCGAAGATTATGGGGTTTTACTGGGAGTAGGTAACTGCGCTTTCCCTGAAGTTGAACAGGGCGCACGTACTCTAATGGAAAAAGGCGGGATGCGCCTTAGCCCTTTCTTCATCCCCATAATCTTGCCGAACATGTCCAGCAGCCAAGTGGCTTTGCAAGCAGGCATAAAAGGTTATAACGGCACGATAGTCACCGCCTGCGCCAGCAGCACCCAATCAATCGGAGAAGCGGCGGAAGTAATCCGGCGTGGGGATGCCGAAGTAATGATTACGGGCGGTTGTGAAGCCCCTATCAGCGAATTAGGGCTTGCCAGTTTTAGCGTTATGCGGGCGATGAGCAGCAAATACAACGAGCGACCTACTCAAGCCAGCCGCCCCTTTGATCGAGACCGCGATGGATTCGTACCCAGTGAAGGCGCAGGAATTGTAGTTCTGGAAAATCTGGAACATGCGCTGGCAAGAGGGGCGCGAATCTATGCGGAAGTGATCGGTTTCGCCGCCACCAACGATGCTTATCATCTGACCGACCCCGACCCCGACTCCTTCGGCGCAGTCAGAGCAATGCGCCGCGCCATTCATCGTGCCGGATTAGCCCCCCGCGACATAGATTACATCAATGCACACGGCACTAGCACCGAAAAAAATGATAAAATGGAAACCGTAGCGATAAAAAAGGTTTTTGGAGATTACGCCTACCAGATTCCAATCAGCAGCACCAAATCTATGATTGGGCATCTATTGGGCGGAGCGGGAGGCGTAGAAGCTATCGCCACGATTACCATGATGCAGGAAGAGTTGATACATCCTACTATAAATCTAGACAATCCCGACCCGGACTGCGACCTTGATTATGTACCAAATCGCGCCAGACCGTTTAAAATCAACATTGGAATGAGTAATTCCTTTGGGTTTGGTGGTCAAAACGCTTGTCTAATTTTCAAGAAATATACACCTGAGAGTCCTGAGGCTAAGAGGTGATTCCCAATGGCAGAAGGTCATTTTTACACTATTGTTATCTGGGAAGTGCGGGCGGGCGCACGCGCTAGCGACCTAGAAGAACTAACCAGAAACGGGATTTTGCCCCAGTACAGGGAAGTGCCGGGAGTGTTATCAGTAAAGCTTTTCCGTATTCAGGAAGGCGAAGATGTCAACAAATACATGGCGATGACGATCTATGAAAGTCGTGAAGCCTACAATAATTGGTGGGCTAAAGGCGGGCAAGCGTTACTTACTTGGCAGCAGCAAAACAAGGCAGTTGTAGAAAAATGGGTGGATACTGCCACTCCTGCCCGCCGCCATAACATGACTTTATTGATTGATGCCGAATTCCCGCCCGGCACGCCTAAGATCAACTTTATCCCAGAAAATTGAAGCAATCGGCGGGTAGTTGCTTTCTATATCAAATGAAATCGGGAGTCTGGCTGTGTTTGTTGTAACCAATAAAGCCGAATTAAACAAACGAATCCGCAATAATCGCATCATGTTCTGGGGGGGTGTAGCAGGGCTACTTGGCTCTATGCTAACCCTACTAATAGCCGGTGGTAGCCCACAGGGCGCTTTTTTTATCATCATTTTTGGCTATCCCCTACTCTTTCTAGGGATTTTTCTAAGTAAACGTGGCGCTTATAACAATCGCCGCCACGCTGTCGGCGGTTACAGGCTCTTATCCGAAGAACAGGATATTGATAGACAGCTTAAAGGCTCGCCTTCCCGCTTCCACCTTTACAACTATCTGAATATCGCCGGAATCTCGATTGAGCATATGCTGGTCACTCCGCAGGGTATCATCCTTATTAATATGAAGGGGCAACTGGGCAAGTTAAAAGCCGGACGCGACCTTTATCGCATGAAACGCGGTTTTGTAAATTCTATCGGCACTATTGGCGAACCCGGTATCGGTAATCCAAGCCAAGAACTGAGCCGCCAATGCAAACGGCTGCGCACTTGGTTTGAGCAAAAAGGTTTTGATATACCCACCGATGGCATCGTAGTGCTTAATAACCCTCGCGCTACCATTGAAAACGTTTCAGAAATGAGCTTCCCGGTCTGCATGAACAGTGATTTGCGAGAAGCAGTGCGCCAATGGCAAACCGAATTGAGCATGACCGCAGAGGAGCAGTTTGAAATAGAAAAACTGCTGATCGGGCAATTACCGCAAGAAGAACAGGCAGAAGCGCTGGAATTATTGAGCATGCCCGCCCATAAGCGCCTCCAAATGGAACGAGAGCAGGAATTAGCGGTAGAAGCCGCGCGAGTTGCCAAAACCAAAGTAAAAGATGAGAAGAAGAAACCGAGCGAGCGCAAACCGAGCGCGGGCGCAGCGCCACAGCCCGGTCAGCGGGTTGGCTTGAACGGCAAACCGCTCCCGGCTAAAGTGTCCGAAGAAAAACCCCGCAAGGCAGCGGTAGAACCCTTGAAAAAGCCAAATCCGGGCGCATTCGGAGACCCTGCTAAGCGTAGGAAATAGTTTAAGCGATGAATGACCTAGATTCCGGCGAAGTTTCGCGTCAACCCGCTTCGGATTTCTGCTTTGTGTGTGGTAGAAATAACCCTGCCGGGTTGCGGCTGGATTTCTACAATAACAAAACGCAGGTCTGGACTGAATTTACGCCCTCGGAATACTACCAGAGTTGGCCCGGTATCTTACATGGTGGCATCATCACCACCGTTTTAGATGAAACCATATCCCGCGTGGCTTTTCTCTATGATAAGTGGGTTTCAACCGGAAAGCTCGAAGTAAAATTCCGTAAGCCGACTCCTTTAGGTCAAAAATTGCGTATCAGCGGCGAATTAGTGCGCGATGCCGGACGGGCAATGGAAATGCGCGGACGAATCCAAGTCGTTGAAACAGGCGAAGTTACCGCCGAAGCAAGCGGCTTATTCGTGCGTTTACCCGATGCAACCCGCCACGAAATTATCAAATCGGTGGGCGGAGATTTCGCCGAATGGGAAGAGTGGCTGGCAAAAAACAGGCAGTGATATGATTGGACACGGCTGGGCAGTTAGTTTTCTGCAAAATTGCATAGACACCGAAAAAGTTACCCACGCTTACCTGTTACGAGGTCCGGCGGGAGTCGGCAAGTTTAGGTTGGCGTTGGATTTTGCCCTCGCGCTCGGTTGCGAAAACCCTCCTGCAAAAAAATATGGCTTGCGCTATTGCGGCGAGTGTCGCCCCTGTCGCCTCATCGAAGAAAACAAACACTCTGACGTTACAGTATTAGGGCTGGAATGGCAAACCCGCAGCGAGGGAGTCAAAGAGGGTAACGCCGGGCAAAACCTAAAAATAGACTCGGTGCGCTATATCAGCCATGAAGTTAGTCGCCCCCCCCATGAAATAGGCTGGCGCGTCATCATCATCCGCGATGCCGAAACAATGCAAACCGCTGCCGCCAACGCTTTCCTCAAAACGCTAGAAGAACCGCCCGACCGCGCCGTTTTGATTTTGCTGGCGGATAGTGATCGCCCAATGCTCCCAACTATCGTAAGCCGTTGCCAAATAATCGAGTTGCGACCTGTGCCACGCGAGGAAATTGCCCGGTCATTACTTAGCGAAGGGGCAAGCAAAAATGAGGCGCATATGCTCGCGGCGTTGTCTGCCGGAAGACCCGGTTGGGCGTTGGAGGAGTATCGCGACACTACCAAACAGCGCATCAATGACCGCGATGAAGCCTTGATGCACCTTGAAGAATTGCTACCTGCCGACCGGGTTAAACGGCTGTCCTTTGCCGATACGCTTACCGCGCGTTGGCAAAGCGGCGGCAATAAGCGCACCTCGGTGCTGGTCATGTTAAATATTTGGTTGGGTTGGTGGCGAGATTTGGCGTTGGTGCGCCAGAATCTACCTGCGCATATTTCTAATGTAGATAAGCTGGATACCTTAAAAGAGCAAGCCGGGCGTTTTTCGCCCATTCAAATAAAAGATATGCTTTTAGGTATCACCCACGCGCAGGCAGAACTCGAAGCGAATGTGATGCCGCGCCTTGCGTTAGGCGATTTGTTCATCAATAAATTGCCAAAGGCATAACGTTCCCGGTTCGTAGGGGCGTGGCTCGACACGCCCGCGTGTGGTTGGTAATATCGTTAGGATTGTGGCAAATAAAGAAGGGCGATTCTCGAATCGCCCCTACGAACCAAATCTCATGAGAGTTAATTCATTTCCAATGCGCCCGGCGTTCGGGGGGCTTCTCAATAACCCGCGTTCAATGAGATGTAGTGAAACGGGGAAAAATAAATGACAATTCAAGATATACAAAATCAAAATAAAGATACTTTCCGCACGGTAGCGGTGCGCTTCAAGCCTAACGGTAAACTCCAATACTTCGACCCCGGAGAGCTTGAATTAAAACCCGATGATTGGGTGGTAATTGAGGTTGGGCGCAATACTGAAATGGCGCGAGTAGTTTTGCCGCCGCGCAGTATCACTGCCAGCCAACTCGCCGAACCGCTCAAGCCCATTCTGCGCATTGCCAACGAGGACGATGTAAATCGACAACTCAGCTATCGCGCCCGCAACAAAGAATCGCTGGTGAAATGCGCCGAGCGGGTTAAGGTTTTCCTCATTCCGATGCGCTTGGTAGAGTGTGAGTGGAACTACGATGGCAGCAAGGTAACTTTCTTTTTTACCGCCGACACGCGGGTGGATTTTCGCCAACTGGTGCGTGACCTTGCCAGCATTTTCCGCACTCGCATTGAGTTAAGACAAATCGGGGTGCGCGATAAAGCCAAACTGGTGGGGGGCGTGGGTAAATGCGGTGAAACGCTGTGCTGCTCTACTTGGGCATCAGAATTTCCTCCGGTTTCGATTAAAACTGCCAAAGATCAAGATTTGCCGCTCAATCCCTCGAAAATAACCGGGGTATGCGGTCGTTTGTTATGCTGCCTCAGCTACGAACACCCCATGTACGAAAAAATGAAAGAGAATATGCCAAAAGTGGGCGATCGGGTGTGCGGGGCGCAGGGTAGCGGCGCGGTAGTAGGGCGCAACATTCTCAAGCAAACGGTAACCGTAACCTTTGATAATGGGGCTTTTAGCGAATTACCCCATCGAGAACTGACCATCGAAGAAAAAGAGCAATCCACCTTGGTGGGCGGATACGATGCCGATACCGATACCGTTTTCGAGGTAGAAGACCCCGAAGATTTGCAATTCCTCAAGGAAGATTAAGCGTGGAAAACTGGAAAACTATCGCACGCGAAAAGGTGCTGGAACGCGGTAAGTTTCTGACGGTGGAAGATCATACCGTAGAACTGCCCGATGGGCGCACCATCCCCCAATGGCCGTGGGTAATCACGCCCGATTTTGTGAACGTGCTGGCGGTGACCGAAGATGGGCAATTTCTGTGCTTCCGTCAGACCAAATACGCGGTTGAGGGGATTACGCTGGCAACGGTGGGCGGTTACATCGAACCGGGCGAAGACCCTTTGCTGGCTGCCAAGCGCGAATTGCTGGAAGAGATGGGCTACGAATCGCGCGATTGGGTTTCGTTGGGTAAATATATCGTGGACGGCAATCGCGGCGCGGGTAGTGCGCATCTTTATTTGGCGCGCAACGCCCGTTTTTCGGGTAAAGCCGAAAGCGATGACCTCGAAGAGCTTGAATTGATTTATCTCAACCGCGAAGAAATAGCCGATGCGTTGGTTTCCGGCGAGTTCAAGCTGCTAAGTTGGTCGCTTACCGTCTCGCTCTCACTCAACCACGTTTAAATTCCATGCCGCTACAGAATCGCGTCACCCCTTTTGGCGAAATCATTGCCACCCCAGAACGCGGCGCATTTATGGGTAATCGCGGCTGCTTGCACAATGAACGGCGCGAGTTGGTGCGACCATTCGCCGTGAAGCGTTGGATTATTTGCCTACTGGAATATAAAGGCATAAGGCTGGAAATAATGAAGCCGGGACGCTACACTCAGCTTTTCTTTCTGGATGAAGCCACCGCCCTAGCAGCGGGACATCGCCCCTGCGCCCTGTGTCGTCGCGAAGCCTACCGGGAATTTACCACGCTTTGGCAAACCGCTATTGCGCCCATTCACAGCATTGATGAAGTGGATGCGCTTTTGCACCGAGAGCGCGTGTCGCCCTTAGAAACCCGCCGCGCCCGCTTGGACACCCTACCCGATGGCTGCTTTATCGCCCTAGAGCGCAAACCTTACCTAATTCAAGGGGATTGTTTAGCGGAATGGACGGCAGGCGGTTACATAAAGCGGGTGGCGCGACCAGCCGACCGGGAAGTTAGCGTGCTAACCCCGCCCTCACTGGTGCGAATCATAGCGGCGGGTTATGTTCCCCAAATTCATCAAAGCGTCACCGCGCTATTTTGAGAGAAACCGCGGGCATATGCGTCCAACGAAGGGCGTATTCAAATACGCCCCTACGAATTAAAATCGCCTCGTTCGGATATGGTTCTAGCGTTTGATGGTAAATTCCGCGGGATTTAACTCAACCCTCGTTAAATACGCCCGGCGTTCTAAATCGGTACAACCTTTGAAACGTGAGCGCGGATGGATTCCCAAACCTCGCTCATGTAACTCGCCGTAACCACTTCACGCCCGGTTGCCTGCGCGATGTCGGAGGGAGTAAGGTCATCGAGAAAGCGCGCGCCAAAGCCTTTTTTATCCAACATAACCTGTGGCAAGAACACCAATTCGCCGACCTCATGCCCACTACGCGCAAACTCCAGCAAAGCCTCGCGCACATCGCGCCCGCTCAGCAAACCCGCCACCGTAATGGTTGCGCCAAGCTCAGGGTTTTGCACCGTCAGCAGATTAAGCCGCAAGCCCTCAACCCGATTTAACCGCTCGATGATTGCTTGAAAAGTGGGGGTAATTAGGCGCGCCGTCACCAGCGTAGCGTTAAGCGGCTGCGAAAGAGCGGCGGGTAATTTCTTTTCGGTTTTCTTCCAATCCTCTAGGAAGCGGCGCACCAAGCCGACCCCGTTCTCGATTTGCTCGAAATCCTCGTAGTGGGCGCGTCCCGGCACTTCTTGCCCACACAACAGGTAAAACTCATCGGAAAGATAGAGCAGCGCAACGCCTTTTTCTTTCTTGAATCGCTTCTGGTAAGCGTGCGCCAGCGCAATTACTTTTTCGGCTTCATCCGGGCGATAAGTCCGCATCGGCAGGCTGGCGGTATTTTCAAAGCCGCGCCCATGCGCCCGAAAGCTGCGCCGCCGATCACCTTCATAGCCATCGCCACCCGCCAAACCCACCGGGACAACCGCAATCGTCTGAACCGTAGGGTAGAGCTTCGCCAAATCGGCAATGGTCTTTTCCAGATGCGCCCCATCATTCACGGTTGGCACAATCACCACTTGCGTATGAACCTGAATACCACCCTCGCCCAAGCGTCTGATTTGTTCCAGAATATCCGGCGCAGTGGAATTGCCCAACAAACGGCGGCGCATCGCAAGCTCAGTGCTATGCACCGAAACATACAAGGGCGTTAAACGCTGCTCAAAAATCCGCTGCCAGTCTTCCTCTTTGAGATTGGTTAAGGTCACGAAACCGCCATACATAAAGGAATAACGGTAGTCATCATCTTTTATATAAAGACCGGGGCGAAACCCTTTAGGAGTGCGGTACACAAAGCAGAAGGGGCAATCGTTATTGCAGACGCGAATACCGTCAAAGGTTGGTTCGGCAAATTCCAGACCAAGCGGTTCACCTTCGCGGTTTTTCAAGCGCACCTCAAGCCGGATAGATTTGCCGTTCTCGCCATCCCGCACAAGAGTCAGGCGAGCGCGTGCATCCACCGCTCCAAACTGATAGTCAATCATATCGCGTACGGGCTTGCCGTTTATCGCCAACAAGCGGTCACCCGCTCTTATTCCGGCGCGTTCCGCCACCGAGTCGGCAGCAACCGCGATTATTTTATCTCTTTGGCTTTTTTTGCCAGAGTGATGATTCGATATATCCAACTTCAAGAACCTTATCTAAGTATTTTATCAGGCAACTTGCTCAAGAAGATTAACAATTAAATCCGTAAAAGGGGGTTTGGGGTAAACCCATCAGATTTTACCATCAAACGCGGGCGCATCGCGATGCGCCCCTACGAACCAATTCCCATGGGGGTCGTTTTGTAGGGGCGGTTCGCGAACCGCCCTTCGGAAATCTCACATAGTTACGGATTAATTTCTTAAAGGGCTTGAGCAAATTGTCTCTAATTTAAAAGGGCGCATCGGAATGCGCCCCTACGAACCAATTCCCATGAGAACCGATTTTTATAGCGGTTTTCTTGCCGGATTAAGTCCTAGCTGAAACCAGCCCCGGTAATCAGACGAGCAATATCGTTCCAAGTAAAGACCAGCATGAGTGATAGCAACGCCACCATCCCTACCAGATGCACCATGCCTTCTTTATCGGGCGGCACCCGGCGGCGCGAAACCATCTCTATCAGCACGAAAATGAGCCGTCCGCCATCCAGCGCGGGTAAAGGCAGGATGTTCACAATGCCCAAGTTCACCGATAGCAACGCCATCAGCGAAATCATTGCCATGAAACCGCCCGTATCAACAATCTGGTCGGTTATTTGCGCCATGCCCACCGGTCCGGCAAAGCTCTCCAAACCGATAGAGCCGTTGAAAACCCCTTCGAAGCTACGCGGAATCAAGCCAATGGCGTAGGTGGTTTGTCCCCACGCTTCGCCCACCCACTCCAGAGGATTGAGCGGAACATGCCGCATCTGGCTAATCGGCAAGCCATCTATAATGGTAGAAGGACGCGGCGAACGATTATTTACGCCGCTGGTATCGGTATAATTCGCGATGATGGTAATCGCTTTTTCCGCCTTGCTCTTGGGGTCAATGTAGCTGATTTTTACATCTTGCCCTTGATTGGCGGTCATTATTTTTATGTATTCGGTCGCAGTATTGACCTTCTGATCGTTCAGCGCAATGATTTGAGCATCAACGGGCAATTTCTGGCGCGAGGCATCCGATTCAGTATATACGTAGTTCACGTATAACTTGACTGCCAAAGTGCGGGTTAGAGTCTCGGTTTTGCCGTTGGTAACCCGCTGCACGGTAGCTTCAACCGTACTTTTATCCACATCGCGGGTGTAATTCAGCAAATCCAGATTAGTGGCAAGGGGCTTACCGTCAATCATGGTCAGCACATCGCCCGCCTTCAAATCATAGGCTGGCGCGTCTATCGCAAGCCTTAGCGAGTCGAACACATAGCCCATCTGCACCCCGATTGTACCTTCACCATCGGGAGGGTTGGTGCGTCCTTTAATAGTAGTGCTAACGATTTGATTGCCACGTTTGAGCGTGAAAACAATCGGCTGGCTGCGATTTAAGCGCGTCTCGATAGACACATCACGGGTATTATTAACTTCGGTAGAATTTACCTTCAGGATAATATCCCCCGCCAACAGCCCGGCGGTTGCCGCCGGAGAGCCGGGTTCAACTTTGGAAATGGCAACCGGTCCGGCGGGAACATCCTTGCCGCCACCCGCCAGTATCAGATATATAGCGAACGCCAGCACCAGATTCATAAAAGGCCCGGCGCAAAGCACTATCGCGCGTTGCCATGTGGGCTTTTTGCCAAAGCTGTTGGGGTCGTCACTATCGCCGTTTTCGCCCTCGATTCGGACAAAACCGCCGATAGGGAGCGCGTTTATCGACCATTCCATCCCGTCTTTAGTCTTTTTAGACCAAATTTTGGGCGGAAAGCCAATCCCAAATTCATGTACTTTCATCCCGAACATCCGGGCGGTGATGAAATGCCCGAATTCGTGAATAATAACCATTACCAGAAGAACAGGAATAAACCAGAGCCAGTTCATATATAACTACCTCTAGCCGCTTCCGCCTACCCGATTGAGGCGGCGGAACCACGACTACTGAAATTACTTGCAAAATGGCGCGCCCACCGATCGGCTTCGGCAATATCTTCAAGGGTGGGATGCGCTACAGGGTTATGCGCGTCAAGGGTGCGCTCTACCAAATCGGCAATGCCCAGATAAGTGATTTTGCGCTCATGGAACAAGCGCACCGCTTCCTCATCTGCTGCCGCCAACACGGTAGGATAAGTGCCGCCGCGCCGTCCGGCTTCGTAAGCAAGACGCAACGCGGGGAAACGCTCGGTGTCGGGCAATTCAAAATTCAACTCGCGCAACTTTGTAAAATCAAGGCGGGGGTAATCGTTGGCAAGGCGTTCGGGATAGCCCAAGGCATATTGAATCGGCAAACGCATATCGGGCGTGCCTAATTGCGCCTTCACCGAGCCATCCACGAACTCGACCATGCTGTGGATGATGCTCTGTGAGTGAACCACCACATCTACTTTGTCATAGGGCAAGCCAAAGAGCCAATGCGCCTCGATTACTTCCAAACCTTTGTTAAAAAGTGTCGCCGAATCTATCGTAATTTTAGGACCCATATTCCAGTTGGGGTGCTTCATAGCTTGCTCAACCGTGACATTCGCCATTTGTTCTTTTGTGAAAGAGCGGAAAGGTCCGCCCGAAGCGGTCAGGATGAGGCGGCGCACTTTATCGTTCGCCTGTGACCAATTTTCCTCGCCATGTTCGTTGGCAAGCCCTTCGCCCGACAGCGATTGCCAGATGGCGCTATGCTCGCTATCAATGGGGCGAAGCTGAATACCGCTCTTGTGCGCCTGTTCCGTCACCAATTCTCCCGCCATTACCAGCACTTCTTTATTCGCCAGCGCGACTTGCTTACCCGCTTTTAACGCGGCAAGGGTAGGGGCAAAACCATGCTGCCCGCTGGTAGCGACCACCACAATATCAACTTCGGGATCAAGCGCCAGTTGCACCAGCCCTTCATTGCCATACACTACATCGGGGCGCGGTTCATAGCCGCTCACCTCAAAAGGTTCTTCGGTCTGCCCACCGATACCGACCCGTTTGGGCTTATAAGTGGCTACTTGCTGTTTCAGGGTATCACTTATTCGGCTTGCAGCAATACTGGTTATCTGGAATTTCTCAGGATGGCAACTTATTACATCGAGAGTCTGTTGACCGATCGACCCTGTACAGCCTAATAGCGCAATTCGCTTGGTCATAATATCCTTTTTCCCAACCTCTCCAATATGACAATAAAGAAAGGACACCGATATTTGCCCGATTCATTGTCAATTATAACAGATAAAACAATGCCAACCTTGCCTCGCTTTGTGTAGTATTGCGGTAAAATCAGAGAAGGTGCGCCCGCGTGTGGGAGTGGCACAAAAACGCGGGGACGCGCTTCGAGGTGTTGTTGGGCTTGCTTTTGCGCCGTTGGTCGTATGGAAAAAGGCGACAGCGGCACAGAATTTTGCGTAAAAATCGTCTGTGCCGCACTTCCTGAGTTAATGAAAACCCTTACATCCAAGTTTTCATCATATTGCCAAAGCGGGCTCCGGCTGAACCATTCAAAAGCCTGTCATAGTAATACTTCTGGTTTTTGCCTTTATTCACCGTGAGGGTATTGATTAAGCTGCTATTACTCCACCAACCCCAAGCGCCAAATGGGTCGTTAACAATGATGGTTTTATCAGTTTTGTCGTAGCCGACAATTACTGAAACATGACCACCACCACTATACCAAACCCCATAGATGACAGGGTGGTTGGCATCAATTTCAGCCACGATTTGATCGAAGGTTAGCGTTCCAAGTGCACCGCTGTTCTGTACCCCCCGATCCCTAAGAGCTTTAGACATTAGATCCCATCTAGTTCCATTAGTGGTGTCATAGATACTTTTCAGGGAATTACCGGCATCGTAGGTCGGATTGCTACTCTTACCATAGTAACCGAGTATCATAGCGGTGCTGGAAGGTCCGCAAAGATACCATAAGCCATTAACAAGCTTCCCTTGTGCAGTTATTTGGTTGACATAAGGAACAGTTGTTAGGGTTTTGGTTTGACTTGAATAATTTATTGTCACCGACTGAGATCTGTTGATACACACAGAGCCGTTGCAAACTGTTAGAGAAATCGTCTTTGTACCAGAGGAGTTAAAGTTGGTAGTGAAGCTTGAGCCTGAACCACTGGAAGGATTCCCCCCTGACGCTGACCATGCGCGAGAAGTGATATTACCGCTGGTGGAAGGATTACAACTGAAAGATTGTCCCTGACTGGCTGAAGTAGGACAACCAAGAGCATTAAGCGTCGGTGGTGGGGCAGACCAATTTATAGTAACCGTATTAGAGGTAGTTTGAGTGGCAGAACCATTGAACATACCAATACGGGCACGGTAAGCGTAGCCAACGCCAGAGGCTGAAACTTGAGCAGAGCAACTACGTCCTGAAGAACAGTTCACCACTACTGCGCCATTGCTTGCATTATAGATTTGAGTACCATAGGCTGTTGGACCAACATCATAATTGACATTGGCAGTGAGGGTAACCGACTCGTTAGCTTGCGGATTGGTTTTGCTGGCTGATAGGCTCACAGACCAGTTTAGTGAATAGATAGTAACATTCAGAGCCTTGCTCATACAAAGAGAGCCGTTACAAGCCCGTAGCGTAATTGTTTTAGTGCCTGTTGAGTTAAAGCTAGTGGAGAAGCTTGAGCCTGATCCGCTGGAAGGAGAACCACCCGGCGCTGACCATGAGCGCGAAGTGACCGTACCACTGATTGAGGGATTGCAGTTGAATGACTGCCATTGATCTGCTGAACTCGGGCAACCGACTGAGCTAATCCATGGGGAGGAGGCAGCCGCTACTGAGGTTGCTGGAATTATACTTAGAAACAGGGCAATCCCTAGAAGTATAAAAATGCGTTTCATTAATTAACTCCATATAAAGACTCTACTGTGACGATAGTTAAAACCTTCAGTTCAAAGTTACTGTAACTGTTCTGTAGTTGTGCCTCCTTGAGTAATAAGCTGCATAATATTATTTGCCAAAACCATAAACCTATCTCATAGTAACTTGAATCGGTTTAGGTTTCAATAGAACTTTTAGCGACATGGTACTAGAGCGGAAATAAATTAGGTAGTTAAAAATGTTGATTCTTTAATTAAAAATGGGGGTTATAATAGCTCCGGTTAACAAGGCGTTACTTGGTTTAAAGCAACCTCGTTGTTTATGCTACGTTTCATATTTAGGATAATTATCTATGAAAGGATGCGATATGAAAACGAACTGGAGACTTAGCGCATTATTGGCAATTACTATGTTGGTTACGGTGTGCGCCGCCACGCTAGGAACGGCACAAGCGGCTGACGCGCCACAAGGTTGGCACGATACCGGCACCAATTACCTCAATAAATCTGGCGGATACTGCTTTGACGGAGCGCAACCCAACGTTATTATGTCAACCAACGCCGACCCCAACTGGGAAACGGTAGGCACAAACTCTTACAATCTTGCCACCGGGCAGGTTTCGCATTCCGAGGCAGCCTTCGACTATTGCAATGAATACAACGGTTTTACCTATAAGTTTGATTACAACCAGAATAAAGCGGTGCGCTATAGCAAAGCTGAACCGCAGGGCGTACCGATTGAGCATATTCCCACCGCGCTTGCCACCGATGGCAGCCAACAGGTTTATTCTCTGACAATTAAACCAACCTTTAGTAATAGCAATAACCTTCGCTTTGGCTCGATTTTTGCCAGCGATGACGGCGGCATTAGTTGGGTCGAGCGCGGACAGCAGTTTGACGAACACGTAATGAAACTGGTGACCACCGGAGCAGATGGACGCTCTATCTATGCGCTGGTGGTTGATAGAATAGCGGAAGCATCTTCGCAATACGGCTTTACCATCTATTTCTCGGCGGATGCGGGGGTCACTTGGGAAACCCGTTACCACAGCCCGCTATTAACTTTCTCGCAATGGATCACTTTTTATCAGCCTAGCGGAAACTCTACCCCCGCCAATCTCTTGCAATTCGATATTGGCACAGGGGTACGCAACAGCCTCATCACCACCTATATTTCGTTCGATGGCGCGAAAACTTTCTCGCAACTTATGACCAACAATCAGCCAAACTACGGCTTAGTTTTCTATACCAATAACGGGCTGGTGCGGTTTACTAAATCTCTCCAATTGGAAAGCTCTCGCGATAACGCCCAAAGCTGGCAACCTTTGCCCCTGCCCTATGCCTTGAACGGCATTTATCCGCAGATTTTAAGCATGTCTTCTGCCCAGGATAATTTGTTCATGTCAAACTCTGACGGCAGCGGCGACCTGTGGTATTCTCCCGATGCCGGCAAAAGCTGGCGCAAGCTAGGCGCGAACATGACAAGCTTGGCAATCAGCCCCTATGCGCCCTATTTTATGGTAGGGCTTAAAGACAAGCGACTCTATACCTTCGACCTGAGCTTTGCCGGAAAAGACTTGACCACCAACGCGGCGGCTGGCAACGCTTACTTTTTTACCGAAACTCGTCACAATCTCTCCGGTGTTTTTCTAGATTACTGGCGCATGCACGGGGATGTTCCACAACTCGGTTTCGCCAAAACTGAGCCTTTCCGCGAGGTGAACCCTAGCGATGGCAAGATTTACACCGTCCAATATTTCGAACGGGCGCGTTTAGAGTATCATCCTGAGAATAAAGGCACGCCCTACGAGGTGTTGCTCGGCTTGCTTGGAGTGCAACTCACCGAACCGCAACGGGCGAACGGGCATGGCGCGTTCAACTATTTTGCCGATATGCACTATCCGGGCGCGACCTATTTTCCCCAAACCGGGCACAACCTTCGCAACAGCTTCAAGGCGTACTGGGAAACTTACGGAGGACTCTCGTGGTACGGCTACCCCATCAGCGAGGAGTTCTATGAAGTGAACCCGGATGACGGCAAAACCTACGTGGTGCAATATTTCGAGCGCAATCGCTTCGAATGGCATCCCGAAAACGCCGGAACTCGCTACGAGGTGTTGCTCGGCTTGCTTGGCAACGCCCTTTTGCGTGAGAAGGGTTGGTCGTAACGCGTCCCCGCGCAGTATTTGAATACGCCCGCGATGGGATAAAAACCGGGCGCATCGGAATGCGCCCCTACCAAAACGATGCAATGATACCGACCTTGCGCCACCGACACGATGTATAAGCTACTGACATGCGCGGGCTAAATTCGGTATAATTCAGCGAAATAATAAAGCTAGATGTACACAAGGATTGAAATTGAGGATTCAATGAAACCTTTTGAGCTTGCTAGGTTTCCGAAGCTGTCGCAGCGATTTCCGGCAGCCACTCAGGATTTGCTGAATTATCTAATTCGAGAAGTAGGCGACCAGCAGATTCACTATGTTTTCCACTTTTCGGGACGGCTGGATGAGCGGCGCATGGCGCGGGCGGTGCGCTTGTTGATGGAGCTTGAGCCGACTCTCGGTTGCCGCTTTGTCACCACCGGGGGTTTTCCTTTCTGGCAAAGGCGCAAAGATTTGGATGCGCTGACGCTGTGCCGAGTGGTGAAAACCAACCAGCCCGAAGCGGATATGCTGGCGTTTGCGGCGGAACCCATCGACCCGAAGGTTGACCCGTTGGTGTCGGCATGTATCTTCCGCGCTGTCACCGATACGTTGCATGTGCGGATTAACCATGTGGTGACGGACGCAACCGGGGCGCGTGATGTTTGTTACCTGTTGGCGGCGTTGTACCGTCGTTTGGAACAACAGCCGGAATTTTTCCCGAAGCCAAACAAGGGCAGTCGCAGCCAGCAGCAGTTGTTAAAGCATTTGGGGGCGGAGGCGTTGGTAAAGGCGCTGGTATCGGCAAGACCGTCCGCTATTACGTGGGGTTGCCCCTATGTAGAGGGTGATACTGAGGCTGAACGCCGCTTTGTGCTCAAGCACTTTGCGCCGGAACGGTTTGCGGCAATTCGCGACTATGGCAAGGCGCGTGGGGCAACGGTTAACGATGTGCTGTTGGCGGCATTTTACCGAGCGATGGCGGCATCGAGCGCACCACACGCGGGGCAAGCTTTCAATGTGATGGTTCCAGTTAATTTGCGGCGTTTCATTCCAGAGGGGCGCACCGCTGCCATCTGCAATATGACCGGGGCGGTTTTCCCCTCGCTGGCGTACGAACCGGGCGAATCTTTCGAGGGTACGCTGCTACGAACGCGCAATGCCATGAATCAGTTCAAAGTGGAATATCCCGGCGTTGGCACAATCGCGCTGTTCTCGATGTCAGCAAAGACGGGCTTTCCCCTGATTGAGAAAGCGGCGCGGAAGATACGCGAGAATACGGTGAAAACGGGCAAATCGGTAGGGGTTTTATCCAATTTTGGGATAACCGAGGCGGCGCGCCTTAACTTTGGAGAGGTGGCGGTGGTGGATTCCTACGCTTTAGGTCCGATTGTTTACCCACCGGGCATGTTTATAGCGGTCAGCAGTTTCAAGGAAAAGCTCACCCTGTCGAGCGGTTTCTGCGAAAACGCCACCCTTCGCGACTTCATCGAAGCTTTTCTGGCGCACATGGATTCGGAATTGCCCAACCCAGGCGCGCCACCCGACCCAAGCCTCCGCCAGCGGATAACGGTAAACCAAACCTAGGGCGTATTCAAATCATCTGTTCCAATTCTAGTTTTTTTCATCAGCGGCAAAAGTTAGTGCCGCTTTTGTTTGCTGCATATAGTTAATCCACAATCAAATTAGGCTTAACCAGCAGGCTCTCCGACATACAAGACAAAGAGATTATCAGTAGCTGTTAACTCAGGAACAAGGGGAGACATCAAAGAACTAGGGTACGCAACTACAATTACTACCTTTTTATTTTTCTGGTAAGCTTGTACAAATTGACCGGTTGTTTCCAGACCAGAGAAAGTTCCTGCCGGAAGTAAGGAAACAGCATCAGCCCAACCTGCATCTGAAAATGCCTTGGGTAAGCTATTTTTCAAAGTAGCCATATTGGTAGATACTTTGTAACCACTAACCTTGATATTTTTTATTACTGAACCAAATAACTTCATAGACTGGCTTTGCATATTGTCCGGCAAGGTCACGACAGTAGCACCAGCGAAGGTGGGTAAATCGGCATCCCCACCAGTGGCGGCAGTCGTGGCAACAGTGGTGGTAGCAGCCACTTTGGTAGCACTAGCGGCAGTGATGGTTGCAACAGTCGTGGTGGTTGCAGCCGCTTTGGGAGCAGTAGCAGCAGCAGTGGTGGTAACAGCCGCCGTGGTGGTTGGAACAGTAGTAGCAGTTGGGCTATCCCCACAGGCTGCCAGCACTACCATTAACAGAAGAACTACTACAAGAATACTTAAGTTGCGAAATTTCATCATAATAACTCTCCTTCTGTAATTTGTGCTTTTAAGAGCACAATACCTTAAAGCCTATACCAATAAGCCTAACCTGAGCAGTGTTACGAGGAAGTGCAAAGTAATAGGTTATTTTAGTATTTTCTGTCATAAGTATTAATATTGGTGTATGAAATTCCTATTTCAGGAGAATACGGTACATAGTTATTAAAATACAGTATAGCAGAGTTAAGATTTGAACGTAGAGTTGTCATCACAAAGCGGTGGAAAAAGATAGGGGCGTATTTGAATACGCCCGTGTTTAACTTATTTTGGCAACATCGCTGCATCAGATTTGCGTCCGGCATTGCCACCCAACAAGGGGATTTTAAGCCCTACCACCAAGCCAACCCCTGACAGCACCACCGCAAAACCTAGCAAAGTGCTTAGGCTAAGCGGTTCGTTTAGCAGCAATACCCCCCAAATTACGCCAAAAACCGGAGCGAGGAAGGTTACGGTAAGGGTGCGCGTAGGACCGATATTCGCAATGAGGCGGAAGTAGAGCAGAAAAGCAAAGGCGGTTGAAAATACCGCCAGCGCGGTTACTGCTAGCACTACCGTTAGCGAAGGAAAGTGATTGGGCATCGTAAAGGGCGCAATCGGCAACAGGAAAAGAGCGGCGGATAGCTGACTGCAAGTGGATAATGCCAGCGGGCGCACGCCTTTGGTGGCTATTTTGGTGTAAACGCTTGCCAGTCCGTATGAAGTGGCAGCGAATAGCGAGGAAAGAATGGATAGCACCAAGATTGTATCAAGGGTGAAGGGACTCCAGCCCATGACAATCATAACGCCCGCTAACCCAAGCGCCAGCCCCACCCCTTTTTTGCCCGAAATCGGCTCTTTCAGCCAAGCGGCGGCGACAAGTGCGCCGAAAAGAGGAGTGGAAGCGTTGAGAATCGCGGCGAATCCGGCGGTCAAATGCAATTCGGCGGTGGCTATCAAGGTGAAAGGTAGGGCGGAATTCAGCAGCCCGATAACCAGATAGGGTTTCCAATACTTTCGGATTTCCAAATCAAAGCGGGTGAGGCGAGCGTATGCCAAAAGCAACAGCCCCGCAATCAATACCCGCAGTTCTATAAGCAGCACCGGACCCAGTTCAGGCGCGGCTACTCGCATAAACAGAAAAGAGCCGCCCCACAGGGTTGCCAATACTAATAACATTCCAAGGTCTTTAGCTTTCACTGCGTTAATCCTCCAAGATTGTGTGTTACGTGCCGGTAAGCCTATACCGGGTGGTGTTGTTATCTAGCATAGCAAGCCCAAGGGTTTAATTCTATCCGTATCTTGCGCGTACAGTCCCCGCTAAATGGCGTATTTATAATAGTAGGTGGCGTGCTACTGCCCCTCGTCCTAACCCTGAAATTACATAAATTTTGCCTGATTGGTATATAATCCTTATGGGGCATATGAGGAGAGAGATGTTCAAGGGGACACCCCCTGTGCCCCGTATGGGGTATTGTCACCCCGCACAGTGGTTGCACCCCCGCGCGGATTCCGTCAGTTACATAGGTCATTTACTATTTAACTGAATTGTTACGTGTATCTGTACTAGACCGAGGAATTGCATGAATACTCCTAAAGCTCGTGAGTTACGCGCCCAATGTACGCGCTATCTCACCGGACATAAACCGCTCAACCAGCGCGAATGGTTACTCAGGCTGGCAGAATCGCCTTACGCAACGCTGCGCCCCGACATGTATAATGACGGACCTGCCATGGAAATATTGGAAAAAGAGGTGGCGGAACTATTGGGCAAGCCCGCCGCTATTTTCTTGCCGAAGGGTGTCACCGCGCAATTGGCTGCCTTGAAGGTGTGGACGCAACGTTCGCGCATCAACACGGTAGCAGTGCATCCCAAAAGTCACATTGATTCGAACGAACTAAACGCGATTGAACGCTATATGGGCATAAGTTTATTGCGAGTAGGCACGGATTATCAGCCCTACACCCTGCCCGATCTTGAGAAGTTGAACGAACCGATTGGGGCAATTGTGGTTGAGCTACCGCTGCGTAACGCCGGGTACAAGTTGCCCACTTGGGACGAACTGACGGCAATTTCGGGTTGGGCGCACGAACGGCAAATCCCGCTCCATTTTGACGGGGCGCGCTTGTGGGAATCGGCTTATTACTACGGGCGCACCTGCGCCGAAATAAGCGCGTTGGCAGACTCGGTGTACGTTTCTTTTTACAAGGGCTTGGGCGGAATGGCGGGTTGTGTGCTGGCAGGCGCGCCCGATTTCATTGCCGAGGCGAAGGTGTGGCGCACCCGTTTGGGCGGCAATATCTGGACGGTCTTTCCGTTCGTTTTGTCCGCGTTGGAAGGTTTACACCACCACTTGCCGCGCATGGCTGAATATTGCGGACGCGCCCGTGAAATTGCGGCGTTGTTGTCGCAAATAGCGGGGTTGCGAATTGCGCCGGAACCGCCCCACACCAATGCTTTTCAGCTATTTTTGCCCGCGCCGTTGTCTGCGCTGGAAACTGCCGTGCTACAGCTTGCCGAAACCGAGCGCACATGGCTGTTCGGCTTCTTTCTGGAAAGCGCCATTCCCGGCTATACAGTGACAGAATTTACAGTGGGCGAGGCAACGCTGGAATGGAGCGATGCGGAGATAGTGGCAAGCGTGACGCGCTTGCTCGAACTTGCCAAAATGCGCTAGTATCAGGGTTAACGTTAAGGGTTATGTAGGAACGCGCTTTGTCGCGTCTCTAACATTTGTTGCAGAAGAATCTCGTGAAAACCGAATCGGCAATACTCAAAGTTGAAATTCTCTCGCGTCCCCATGCGTTGAAAAACTGGCAACGACATTTGTTGACGCTGGCTTTTTTTACCGCCATAACCGTGTGGATGCTGTGGAATGTCGTAGCGAACGCCGGACGCAGCCTTGAAGGGTGGGGCGACGCGCTTTTGCAGGTCTGGACGCTCGATTGGGATGCACACGCGCTGGCAACCAACCCCTTCAACCTGTTCAACGCCAATATTTTCTACCCCTACGCCAATTCGCTGGCGTTCAGCGAAAGCCTCATCGGGCAAGCTCTGCTGGTAACCCCCCTTATCTGGCTGACCGGAAACCCGGTGTTGGGCTACAACTTGCTGTTGCTGCTCTCTTTTGTGCTGAGCGGTTGGGCGATGTATTTGCTGGTTTACGAAATGACCGGGAAATGGACGGCTTCGGTAGCGGCGGGTTTAATCTTTGCCTTCTTTCCGCATCGCTTTGGGCAACTCTCCCACTTGCACCTGTTAGCAACCGAATGGATGCCCTTTGGCTTACTATTCCTGCGCCGTTTCGTCCTGCGCAAGCGTCCGCTCGATGCCTTCCTGTTCGCGCTTTTCTTTGCCATGCAAGCTCTTTCCAGCACCTATCTAGGGCTTTTTATGGTGGTGGTGGTGGGGCTGTATCTGCTCTATCATGCCGGATTTGGCGCAAGGGCATTTCTGAAAAAGCCGGGTGAATCGCTTAAAAAGCTGTTCCCGCTTGCCCTTGCGCTGCTTTTAGCCTTCCTGCTAATTCTGCCCTTCTATTTGCCCTATCTCAGCGTTCAGGCTGAGCTTGGTTTCGAGCGTAGCCCTGCCGAAGTAGTAAACTATTCGGCGCAACCCTACTATTATCTGGATGTGGCGAAAGAGAACAAGCTCAACCAATGGCTCTACGCCCCCGCTTTCTCCTTCAACTGGTGGAATAGCGCGCGTGGCGGTGAGCGCGGTTTGTATCTTGGTTTGGTGGCAAGCCTTCTGGCGTTGGCGGGGATGGTGAGGGCATGGCAACGGCGCAAGCTAGAAAAAGATGGGCTATTTTACATTCTGCTGGCAATTCTGGCGATCATTTTCACCTTTGGTCCGATTTGGAACAGCGGGCGATTCGGCGCAATTCCCCTGCCCTACGCCCTGCTCTACTATTTCGTGCCGGGCTTTCAGGGCTTGCGTGTGCCGGTGCGCTTTATCTATGTGGTGGCGCTGGCGGTGGCGGTGCTTGCCGGGTTTGCGGTGGCTACCCTGCAACGGCGTTGGAAATTCAAAACCGCTTATCTTGCCGTTCCCCTGCTTGCCTTGCTCTGTCTGGAATATGTCAGCGATGTTAATTATCTCAACAGCAACGCCCTGCGACAAGACCCGCCCTCGGTGAATCGTTGGTTGGCAGAACACGAAGCGGGCGCGGTGCTAAATGTGCCGCTTTCCAGTAGCGATAGCAGCAACCTGTTCTACCAATATTGGGCGCGTACCGACTGGCAACCGCTCATGAACGGCTTTAGCGGCTTCATGCCCCCCGCTTATGATGCCCTGAAAAAATCCTTCCAGCAAGAATTTCCTAGCCGCCGCCTATTGGAACTGTTGCAGGGGTTGGAGGTGCGCTATCTGGTGATAAACAGTGCGGACTCTACCCTCAAGCCGTTGTGGAGTCGCATTGAGCAAGGGTTGGCGAGTGAGTTTTCCGGTCAAGTGTCGCTGGCAGCCCGTTTCGACAGTACCTATATCTATGAGCTTAAAACCGATAAATGGGTGCGCAACCTTTCGCAATGGGTAAAACCGGACGACCCGCTCTATTTCGTGGGCTACAACCGCAGCGACCCGCAATTGCTGGAATTGCCCGCTTACTACCTGACCCATAGCGGCGTTACCAAAGCCGAAAAGCTGTACGGCACAATCAACGTGGGCTTTAAGTCCTTGTCGCCACTTCCCTCCGGGCAGAAAGCCGCCTTCTTGTTGCTTCAAGCGGGCGAAGACCCCACCCTTTACGGCTTCCAGCGCGAGGATTTGCTCTACCGCAACAGCCTGTTAGAACTGTACCGTAGTAGTCCGCAACTGCTGGCGCGTTTGGATTTTACCCGCAGTAACGCCACGGGCAATATCGCTTTCGGGCAGACTCCGAGCGCAGCGGCGCATGTGCGGGTGGCGTTTGCTGCAACCGCTCCGGCACAGGTGGTTTTGAAAGCGGGTAGCCTTTCGCAGAGTTTTACGCTGGCGGCGGGCTTGTCGGTGGTGACAATGAACAGCGGCACAGCCCGCGAACTCAGCTTCACGGGCGATAAGGTGATGGTGGCTTGGGCGGAATTGTGGCAAGGCGATTCGCCCGATAGCGGTAAAGTGGAATTGCGCCCGGACGTGGCATTGGTGACCGCAAGCGCACAGCGGCAGGACAATAGCGGGGTGGCGCAGGTGCGGTTGGTTTCGGCTGGCGGTAGCTACACTGCTACGCTGGATGTGTATAACTATCCGTGGGGGTCGCACCCTTCCGGTCACTATGGCTATTGGTCGGTGGCGGTGCAGGGCGTGGGCGGAACGCTGGAATACAAGCTGGACTTACCTACCAAAGTTATGTCAACTAGCCTAAACGGGCAAACGGTGACGAATTACCCGCCCAATCCTAAAGATTTGGATATTAACAGCTACGGGCGCATCGGCGATTTTCGCGCCAACCTGACGCTCTATGCCGGAAACAAGTTGCTCGGCAGCGTGCGCCTCTTTGATTTTACCCTCTGGGCGGATGGCGATCGCGCCGACCCTTCCAAACGCCGCCTGACCGATTTCAAGGGTTACGACACGCCCATCAGTTTCTTAGTGCTGCCGCCTACCCCCTAAGCCTTAAGCAATATTTTGTATAATACAGCTGCATTTATTTAATACCTAGATGGAGGAGGTTAAACAAAGCTATGGCAAGAGTAAGTTCAAAAGGGAAGTGCGAGTTTTGCCAGACTGAATTCAGTAAAGCCGGAATGACCAAGCATCTTACCAGTTGCCCGTCCCGCTTTAAGGCTGGCGTTACGCCCACCGACAAACCTAGCAAGCTGCTGCATCTGGTGGTGACATCCAAAGACTCGCCTTTGTATTGGCTGCACCTTGAAATCAGGGCGGATACTTCGCTGGTTACCCTCGATGAATATTTGCGGGCTATTTGGGTGGAGTGTTGCGGGCATCTCAGCGCATTCACCATTGGCGATGAATCTTATATCAGTTCAGTTGATCCCGATTATGACACGGGCGACGAAGACATGTGGGACGTTAAGCTTGAAAATGTAGTGGCGGTGGGGCAATCCTTCGATTACGAGTATGATTTCGGCTCTACCACCGAGCTAAAATTAAAGGTGGTGGGCGAGCGCGAAGGCATTTTGCCGCTTAGTAGCCCCATTCAGTTGTTGGCACGCAACAATGCGCCCGAATTTGCCTGCGAAGTTTGCGGTGAACCCGCTACCTCGATTTGCAGCCAATGTATTTGGGAAGACGATGGCAGCGGTTTTGTGTGCGAAGAGCATGAAGAAGACCATGAGTGCGAAGAAGATATGCTGCTGCCAGTGGTAAACTCGCCTCGCATGGGGGTGTGCGCCTATTGCGGCTGAAATCCACCGGAACGCATGGGGAGTGTTATTCGCCCTCAAACTCGACTCTGGCGTAAAGCGCGTGCAAGGGCAGCGATAGGCTCAATTCCTGCAACGTCAGCGCATCTTCCGATTCCAACAAGATGCGCTGCACCCATTCGCCCTCGCCCACCTTTGAGTAATATTCGAGGCGCACTTGTTCAGAATCGAGCATCACATAGGCTTTCAAACTGGGGATTTTCTGGTACTGCTCAAGCTTGAAACTGCGGTCATAATTGCGGGTAGAGGGGCTTAATACTTCGAACAAAACGGTGGGATTAGCCACGGTAAAGCGATCACCTTTGTAATATTCCAGTTTACCGCACACTATGCTGCAATCGGGATAGGTGATGAAATCTTCAGTGGTTTGCTTTTTCGTCCGACTTTTAGAAATACCTCCGGTGGCAATACCGATTTTCAAATCGCTGTTAAAGGCTTCGCAGTCCCTACCACGCAACGCCACGCTCAATTCGGTCAGAAGATTGGTAGCAATGCGGCTATGGTTGGGACTGTCCCCGCCATCGCATAAATCTGTCCGTTGTAGAAATCGCGCTTGCTCTCGGCGCGTGGTTCTTCCCGAAGATATTCCTCTAGCGTATAATCCTGCCGATTTGGAATGAGCTAACCCCCTTCTTTGCTGCCATATCCGCTCAATTATAGCACGGTGGGAAAACAACTCAAGAAAGATAGTTCGTAGGTTTGAAGCTAAGAGCCATTCTTAAAACTAGATCAAGGCGAAAGTTTAGAAAGCCTTTTGAGAGCCAAACGGATCATAGAAATGTAAATATTGGCTTCCGAATGCTGTGGTAAACGCTCATACTCTTTCGCCATTCGTCGGTTCCGCCCGATCCAGGCATGCGTCCGTTCTACTACCCAACGACGCGGTTGTACCTTAAAACCTTTAATATCGTCGGTGCGTTTGACTATTTCCAGTTCAAAATCGAACATTCCAGCCACCCACTCTACCAACTTTCCGCTGTAACCTCCATCCGCCCATACCAACTTCAGGGTACGGCATTTATTCTCAGCAGTGGCCAGCACTTCTATTGCCCCATCTCGATCTTGTATATTCGCAGCTTGTACTTTGACCACGATCGGAAAGCCCAAGGTGTCCACCAGCAGGTGCCGCTTGCGCCCATTCACCTTTTTTCCTGCATCGTAACCCCGTATTCCTCCAACTTCGGTGGTTTTTACTGACTGGCTATCGATGATACCAGCGCTGGGTTGGGGATTTCGTCCTGCCTTAACTCGCACTTTTTGGTGTAGTGCCTCGTAAATACGTTGCCAAAGACCGTTCCAGCGCCACAGACGGTAGTAGTGATAGACTGTTTTCCAATGAGGAAACTCTTGTGGAAGCATTTCCCATTGGCAACCAGTTTTGAGTAAGTAGAAGATGGCGCAGACTATTTCACGATAGGGATGTACTCTGGGACGACCTTCTCGACTGTTAGGGGGGAAATATGGCATAATGATTTCCCACTCGGCATCGCTCGGGTCGGTAGGGTAAGCTTTTCTTGTACTCATAATACGAGCTTACCCATTATTCTTTTTTATTTCAACTTTCTTCTTTACTCAGTTTTAAGAAACGCTCTAAGCAAGGGATTTTAAATCCTATTTCTTATGGATTTCCTAGAATCTCGAACTTTAAATTAATATAAGATTAGCATTTAAACTATTAGATGGGTTTTTTCCTAGTAGTGACTGAACTACACCTAGTTTTCATATTGCAAAGTTGTATACTGAATTCTTGCGAGGAATAATGGTTGTTTATTATAAACTCATTGTTACTTCTATTGCTTTTGGGTATTAAAGCGGCGCTATTTTATATTTAGTAGCAAGAAGAGGAAATCATGTCACAGTCAAAGTTTTCGCTCGAAGATGATTTCAAATTAGGTGAGGCAAAGGATTTAATGCGTGGTGGTCGTTTTCAGGAAGCCCTGATGCAATTGTACAGCCTTGCATCCTATCATCCAGAGAATGAGGAAATTCGAGGCTTGATTGAACGCTGTTTGGAAAAACAGCAACCACCCAAGCCCGCCCAACAAGCTCCTGCATCACCACCGCCTCCTGTAGTACCACAAGTTATAGTAGTGCAAGCCCCACCTCCACAGCCAGTTTATTATCCTGCCCCGGTTTACTACCAGCGCAGAAAACCCTCGAACTCAGGCGGTATAGTGCTTTATACGCTTTTTATTGGTTTCTGGTTTGCGTTCGTTTGGGCTTTTGGCGGTCTGGTGTTATATCTCATCCCCCCCTCAAAACAGTTAGGTACGCGAGTACTCAACCGCACTAGGCAGGTTTTATTTCTGGAGTCGGTTGCCGGCAAAGACCTGAATGCCGATCCGCCTATATGGACTTATATAATGGGAGCTTTTTTCGCGCTCAGTTTGGTGATAAGCATGCTACAGAATATCGGTATCGTCCCCCGAACTAAATAATCGGGTGGCTGAGCGTATTTTTAGACTAAAAAACAACAAGGGAGATTTCACTTTATGAGGAAACGACTTTCCGCGCTAATCTTTGTGTTTACTATTGCATCATTGATGTTCATTCCTATCTCGGTTTCTGTAGCCGCGCCAGCCTATGGCAATGATAAGTTCAAACAGCTATGGCAATATAGCGACAAACTGGTGGATGAAGTGCCGGGCGCAGGTAGGGGTTTCACTTGGGGACCTAACAGTTTTGGAATACTTGAAGAAGATTATCAGGAAGCGCCATCGGGTAAGCGACAGGTACAATATTTTGACAAGAGCCGTATGGAAATCTCTACTGACGGGCAGTTTGTCACTAACGGGTTACTTACCAAAGAACTTGTGACTGGACAACGTCAGGACGGAAATGCTAAGTTCTCCACATTACAACCAAGTACAAGCCAAGTAGCAGGGGATGATAACAGCGGCGGTGGTAATGCAATTGCGCCCACCTACGCCAGTTTCAAAAACGTGGTGACTTTTAATCCCGGAGAAAATACCGCAACAGATAAGACAGGGAAAATAGCCAATCTTGGGATTAATCGAGAAGGGGTAGTAAAAACCCTTGATAGCGTACCTGCTCAAATAACAATCGGTTCTTATGAATCTACGCTTGGTCATAACATCCCGCAGGTATTTGTGGATTTCCAAAATCTCACCGGGCGAATTTGGCTCAACTCAAAATTTGTAATAGGGCGAGTTTATACCGATAACCCAATTGCCAATGTGTTCGGCTACCCAATTTCTGAGGCTTATTGGGCAAAAGCGGTTGTAGCCGGACAGGAAAGAGATGTTTTAATCCAACTATTTGAGCGGCGCGTGCTGACCTATACGCCAGACAACCCGTTAGAATTTAGAGTTGAAATGGGCAACATCGGGCAGCATTATTTCCAATGGCGCTATATTCAGGGGGTAGCAAACAATAGCGCCAGTTGTACAGGCGATAAACCGCCAGTTAGCCCTAACCTGAGTATCAACGCCAGCCTTGCTCAGCCAAGTATTTCTGGTGGAAACCAAACTCTATGTGTAGCCGCAAACAAAAATGGGCAGCCCGTTGCAGGCGCTAAAGTAACCTATTCCGTTGCTTACAAGTCTAAACGAAGTGATTTTACAGGCAACGACACAGGCGCAGATGGAAAATCTAGCACAGTTTGGGACGTGGGCGGACCGACTAAAGGTTTTGAAGTAAAAGTAACAGTTAAGGTAACTTATGGGTCTGAAACCGCTACCACTACGGTTAGTTGGACACCGCAATAAGTAGGTACTGATACAACTGTAAAAGAAGAAGTTAGGGCGGTTCGTTTAGAGGCGAACTGCCCTTTTTACATAAGCAAACACGCTCTTATAATATAGAAGCAACCCCCTTTTTCCTTCCCTCAAATTTAATTCTAAATACCATTGACATATCAACGATTCTTTATTATCATTGTCACATCAATGATTGCTGTATCAATCATTGTCGCATCAAGCATGTGTGGTGAGGAAACGAGCCATCCTAGTACCCAAACATATAGAGAAATTTAATCGTACAACCCAAACAGGGGTTCAAAGCCCTTGCCTGACTAGCTAAAGGATTATTGAAAGTGGCTGTAAAAGAACTGTCCGCGGAAAAGCCGCAACCATCAGAAAATAAACGTTTAATACTGGCTCTATCGGGCATAATCATGAGCATCTTGCTGGCTGCGCTCGATCAGACCATCGTGAACCCGGCGTTGCCGCGCATCGTGGAAGAACTGCAAGGCTTTTCGCTGTTCGCGTGGGTCAGCACCGCCTACCTGCTCACCTCCACCGCTACTATCCCGATTGCCGGAAGGCTCGGCGACATGTTCGGACGCAGAACCTTATTGTTGCCCGCGGTATTTGTTTTCGTGGCTGGTTCTGCTCTGAGCGGCGCAGCTCCTTCGATGCTTTGGCTGGTAATATTCCGAGGCTTTCAGGGCATCGGCGCGGGCATGTTGCAATCCAACGCCTTCGCGATGGTCGCCGAACTCTTCCCCGACTCCGCCAAACGCGCGCGCTGGCAAGGCTTGATTGCCGCCGTTTTCGGGCTATCCTCGGTAGTCGGTCCCGCGTTGGGCGGCTTCATCACCGATAATCTCGATTGGCGTTGGGTGTTCTATGTGAACGTACCGGTAGGAGCGGTGGCAGTGCTGGCGCTCATCTTCAATCTGCCAAAATCCACGCCTAAAGGGGCGCGCAAAGTCGATTGGCTAGGCTCATTCTTCATGACCGGCTCAGTAGTCAGCTTGCTGCTTGCGCTCACTTGGGGCGGACATGCCGAACCACGCGGTTACGCTTGGAACAGCCCGCAAATTCTGGGCTTGCTAGGGGCAGCGTTGACGCTGTTGGTGGTCTTTATCTTCGTAGAAACGCGCGTTACCGAACCGATTTTGCCCCTCAAGTTGTTCGCCAACAAAGGGGTACGCACAATGGCATTGGTCAGCTTTACTTCCAGCGCAACCCTGCTTGGCACAACTCTATTCATCCCGCTCTTTATTCAGGTGGTGAAGGGACAATCCGCTGCCAGTTCGGGCGCAATCACTACCCCGTTGGCATTGGCAATGGTCACCGCCAACATCCTGACCGGGCAGTTCATCGGGCGCGTGGGCTATCTCAAATTGCCTTTCATCAGCGGTAGCCTGACCGTACTGGTAGGAATGTCGCTCTTGCTCACCATCAATACCGACTCGCCGCTGTGGTCGGTTACAATCTTTATGATGATAATCGGCTTTGGGCTAGGACAGGTGATGCCGAGTATGACCATTGTAGTGCAAGAATCGGTGTCGCGGCGCGAAATAGGGGTGGGCATTGCCACCGTACAGTTCTTCCGCTCAATCGGCAGCACCATGGGCGTAGCGGTAATCGGCACAATCGTCACCAACAGCTACGCTTCGGCAATCACCGCCGCGCCTGCCGCTGCCGGGTTACCAGCCAAACTGCTGGAAACTATCTCAGAACCGCAAAACCTGTTAAACAAGGGAGTCGCGGGAAATCTGCCCGAATCGCTGGTGGATACGGTACGCACTACCCTAACCGCCGCCATTCACAACGGCTTGTTCATCACTACCGGACTGGCGGTGGTAGTATTGCTAGGCGCATTGATGGTGCCTGCCATTCGCGTCAAATCCGGCTTGAAGAAGCGGCAACCTACCGAAACACCCGTTGTCGTGAAAAAAGAAGAATTGGCAGCCTAAAAAAGATTAGAGGCAAGGGGTTAACACCTCTTGCCTATTCACCTATATAATAGAAGAAACCTCCCTTTACTTCCCCCCAAATTAAGCCCAAATAGCGTTAATATAGCAGTAGTTGATGGCTCAAGCTTTGTCGCAGCAAGTTTGGCTGAATTTTGCCAAATTAAGTCAGGTTCAAAGAACCTAATGCCCGGTTCTACGTTTCATATAAATAGGGCGAGTGGTGGGAATTATGAAAGGATGGGACATGAAAAGAAACTTGAGCATTAACACGCTACTGGCAATTATTATGCTGTTAACGGTGGTCGCTACCACTGCGGGAACAGCACAAGCGGCAGACCCTCCCGCCGGGTGGCACGATACCAGCGTTAGCCTCAAATATTCCAACGCCTTCTATTCTCCGGCGCGTTGCTTTGACGGCACAAGCCCCAATGTTTACCACTTTAGCGGGTTATACTCGGATTACCCGGACTTCGGCACAGTAAGCGTGAACCTCGCTACGGGCGCGTATGACCACAGCCCCAACTATTTTATCCTTTGTAATCCCTATACCGGCTATTCTTACAGACTTGCGGACGAGGGTAGCGGCGTGGTGTACTCCCCCGCTTTCCCGAACGGGCGCACTATTGCCCATCAGGTAACGCATTATGCCACCGATGGCTCGCTTTACGTCTATAGTTTGCAAGTAAATTCGCAGACGGTGAACGGGAAAGTCGTTTACACCAGCACTTTCTTTGCCAGCAGCGACGGCGGTTTGAATTGGACGGAAGGGGCGCAACAGCTTGGCGGGATTTTGCGTGGCATCACCGTTGCAAAAGCGGACGGACGCGCCCTCTACGGCTTTTCGCAGGTGAAAGATGCCGTTGCGCCCAACAAGATGAAATACGCCATCTATTTTTCGGCAGACGCGGGCGCAACATGGGAGAAACGCTCGGAACATGAATCCACCGGGATTTATTTTGAGCCGCAAGTGTGGTTTCCGCCCTTGCCCGGTTTCCGTCCCCCGGTGGATTATCTGGCTATGATGATAAGCAACGGCGGCGCAGGTTCGAGCGGCGGCTCTACCAACTACCTCTCAACCGATGGCGGGCGCACTTTCCAAACGATGGGCAGCAGCGGAATGTCCGGCAGCGTCTCAACTTTCTACAGTGCGGACGGCATCCTACGACTGAAAGCGGCTTATATGGGCAGTTACCAACTTGAGCGCAGCAAGGATGGCGGCGCTACATGGCAGAGTTTGCCGATACCCGCCGAATTATTGGGCGATGGCAAGGGCGTGCCGCCTAGCCTAACGGTTCAGGCAATATCGGATGCACCTTCCAGCTTCCTGATAGGCTTCACCAACCTGAGCGGGAATCTTTGGTACAGCGGCGACAGCGGCACAAGCTGGCAAAAACTCGGCGCGAACATGTCGATTCTGGATGTTACGCCCTACGCCCCTTTCAAGCTGTTGGCGCAACGCGATGGTCGGCTGTACACGCTGGAGTTACCCGCGCAATCGAGCCGCAACATGACCAACCCCGCCCCCGCAGACAAGGGCTATTATTTCGTAGAAACGCGCCACAACCTCTCGCCCTTGTTCCGCCAATATTGGGAGGCGAACGGTGGTACAGCGCAATTCGGTTACGCCAAAACCGAGCCTTTCCGCGAGGTGAACCCTAGCGATGGCAAAATCTACGTGGTGCAATACTTCGAGCGCAACCGCTTCGAGTATCACCCTGAGAATAAAGGCACACCCTACGAGATATTGCTCGGCTTGTTGGGGGTGCAGTTTACCGAGCAGCAACGGGCAAGCGGGAACGGCGCGTTCAACCGCTTCGAGGATATGCGCTATCCGGGCGCAACCTATTTCCCCCAAACCGGGCACAACCTACGCAACAGCTTTAAGGCGTATTGGGATAAGAACGGGGGACTTTCGATGTATGGCTACCCCATCAGTGAGGAATTCAACGAGGTGAACCCGGATGACGGCAAAACCTATGTGGTGCAATATTTCGAGCGCAACCGCTTCGAGTGGCATCCCGAAAACACCGGGACGCGCTTCGAGGTGTTGCTCGGCTTGCTCGGCAACGCCCTTTTGCGCCAGAAGGGGTGGCAGTAATCCAACGCGGGCGTATTCCGCTGCGCCCTTCAACCCATCCCATGAGAGTTTAATGCAGGGGCGATTCTCGAATCGCCTCTCGCCCCTTACCTTCTCCCTCTCTTCCTCATTTCATTACATCATTACAAACGGGGGATATGTCCCTATCGCGCGTTGCCCCAGCGAAAAAGGGCGCATCAGATGCACCTCTATCAACCCAAACCCTCCCCTTCTCCCCACACTACAATCACAATTCAATCGGGGGATATGTCCCATTCGTATGCTTGCCACCTTTCGGGTGGATACGTATTTGAATACGCCCTTCTCTCCAACTTTGCACCTTACCGAAGGTTGTACATTTAAGTTATAGTAACATGTGGGTTGACGATGTTTTCAAATTTTACAGTGCCAGAAAAATTGTAATGCAATGAATGCTATTAATCATTTAGAAATATACGTAAATAAAAGAATAGCGCATCTCGCTGAGATGAATAAGATACCTTCTGACCGGATTGAGCAATTGCACAAAGCGCTTTCCATTTTAGCCTTCAACCTAACTGACTCAAAATATACCTCTGGTAACAAATCAAACGATGCAACCTATACGCCAGTTTGGGCTGACGCAATTGATTTAAATATCGCTCTGAAATGGCTTTTTCGGATTAAAACACGAAAAGATTCGCCTCAAAAAGAAGCACCTTTGAGGATAGAAGAAAAGCAAGAAGCAGAAGAATTGTTGGGTTGGGCTACAACTGCCGGGTTAATATTTCAGACAGAGCAGTTGGTATGTTTCAAAGGCGTACGGTTACAAAATTACTTTTGTGCTAAGTTTTGCACTTCACAATTATTAGAACCAGAATTTCTTGATAGGGTGAGGCTTAAACAATTCAAAGAAATGTTGCCAATGTGGGCTGCATTTGATTCAACGTTAGTACCGAATCTTATTTCTAGACTCCAAGAAGTGAGTGATTATCAGGAACGACTGAATATTGTAAGGGTGTTGGGTTTTATTGGAGATCAAAAAGCAATCGAAATTCTACTCCAAGTCGTGAAAAATAAAGATGAGACAACTAACGGCAAATCCTTTAACATTCGCTCAGAGGCTTCCAAAGCCCTGAGAAGTTTTCGTGATAATAGAATATTACAAGCTCTACTTGAAATAATCCTGGATGAGGAAGAAGACTTCATCTTCAAAATAGCTCTTGTTGAAACAGTCGGTGAATATCCTGAAGCTTTAGAAGAATTGGTTTTGTTCTTGAAGCACTTGAATCCAAAAGTAAGAGAACTAGCGGCAATTGGCTTGAAGAAATTGAGCAATAAAGCTGCAATAGAGCCTTTGCTCACAGCCTTAAATGATTCTTATCCAGAAGTAAGAGAGCAAGTTTTAGCGGTGCTGGAAAAAATAGGCGGCGGAAATAAACTGGTAGAAATCGCTATTATGAACTGTTTACAAGACCGCGAAAATAAAGTGCGGGGTGCAGCGATTGAAGCGTTATACCGGATTGATCCGCCAAATGCAGCAGTTCCATTAGCGAATTTATTGCTGAAAGAAAATGAAGTCAGGGTTCTATTAGTTTTATTGGAGCATCTTGGAAAACTCAAGGATACAAGAGCATTACCTGCACTTCTTACAAGGCTGAAGCATCCGGATAAAGAAATCCGTCTGGAAGTGATTTACGCTTTAGACCATAGGTTACAAGTTAAGGTAGCAAAGTAAATGTCAAATAAGAAGAGGTCTTTTGGAAGGGCGTTTGACAATCCCTAATAACTTGGCATTTTGAGCCAGATACTGAGAAACACTCAAGGTTTCTCCCCGCTTTAAGGCCTGGCTGTAATGGTATAACCCCCGATAGACCATTTCTACTGAGATTGCCTTAAAAGGTTGTTTTAGTTCTTCCGCTACGCTGTCGGTCAAGTCTATCAAAACACAATACAATAACCAGGTAGCCCAGACCTGCAGGCAGATCGCATTTATGCTGCCGGCGTGAAAATAAGCCAGACCCAACTGCCGTTTTACTACCTTAAAAGCCTCCTCGATCCGCCACCGCTGGCGATAAAGATAGGCTATCGTAGCTCCAGTTAAACGGGACCTCTCCAACACATTGCTCAAATAACAATAACTTTTCCCCTCCCATTCCACTGCCACCAGACGCAGTACCTGCTCACTTTTCTCTTCTTTGGAACCCACCGCGATCAACCACTCCCGCACTCCCTCCTCATTGGTTAGCGCTTGCACCACCCGGTAGTCCATCCTACTTTTTACCCGTGTCACAAAGTACTTGTGCTCCACCGTCAACTGCCGGTAACGGCCATAATTTACAAAGCCCAGATCAAACAGCGTCAAACTCTCTGTTTCCAAAGTCTCGATAATGGCTTCCCACCAGCTCTGATCGTGGGCTGCGCTATTTTCACCATACCAGATTTTGAGGGGTAACTGGCTGGCTACATCCAGCAAACCCATCATTTTCCCCGCTAAGACGCTGCCTTCTATTTCTCGCAGTAAACCGGTTTTCTTGATCAAAGCATCCAGGGTGGAACCATCCACCGCGGCCACCCGGCTGAAGTGGGCTAAAACCCTTTGCAGCTCAGGTGGCAGAGGACGCTGACGCTGGCGCCAACGCTGGTGCATCAGGGGCAGCACTTCGTTTAGGACCGCTTCAAACAGAGCCGCTGGCATTTCCCGCAGGCGTTGACTGATCGCTTGCTGAGTGACCCTGATCGGCGGCTGCCATAACATTCCTTCTTGCTTGATTACTCTGACCGCTTCAGAGACGGCCCCGATCTGACGCCAGATCAGACTGAGGACGAAAGCCAGCATTACTGGCAGGGTCAGAGTACGCGCCCGTAAGCCCATTTCCTGATAGAGCCGGATCAGACTAAAAGTGTTGGGTTGCACCACTTCCGCCAGCAGTTGCTCGATTTCTTCGGGCGGGGGAGCGATCGTGGGTCTTTTTGAGCGATCAAGGGCGATGGCTCTGGTATGCCGCACACTACTCGCTTTTTTTGGTGGTTTTTCTTCTTTTTCCATCGCCCTATTGTAATTGGAATAGGGCTTTTTTTCACCTCGTATTGATTTGACTTATCTCCTAATCCCTTAACTTGTAACTGATGGCTTTAGACATGATTGGAGATAGCAATGCTTTTGAGGCTCTTCTCAATATCATGGATGATTCTGCTGAGGATGATGAAATTAAAAGCGCCAGTATTCTTGCTTTAGGAAAAATAGGTAGAGGTAGAGCGGTAAAGCCACTACTTACCTATATACACATACATAATGAAAGCAAATGGCAGCAGGTAATTGTATGGGCATTAGGTGAGACTAAGGATGATGGGGCAATTGGATTTCTTCTCAATAGCCTAAAAAGTGAAGATGCTTGGCTTAGAATGAGAAGTGTAAGTGCGCTAGGAACAATTGCTAGTCCGCAAGTAGTAGGTTATTTGATAGAAGCCTTAAAAGATGAAAGTTTAGTTGTACGGGCTAGTGCAGCAAAGGCTTTAAGCGATTTGAATGAGAAAAAAGCGGTTGAACCGCTCATTTTAATTTGCCAAAATAGGCCAATTAATGTAGAAATAGTCGAAGCTCTAGCCAAGTTCGAAGATATTACTATCTTACCGACCCTTAGTTGGCTATATCGAAATCACTCGCAGGAATCAATAAGAAGAGTAGCTTGGGAAAAGATTAAAAAACTTGAAGTAAGTCAAATAATGCTATAGTTGTCACGGGCGCGGGTGTAGTGGTGACCACCTACACGGATACCAGACAAGCATTTACGCTTACAACAATCCTCTCAGATATTCCGTTACCCCCACACGTATAAACCCATCGGGGGGGGGGATATGTCCCCATCGCCCATTGCCACAACCCTATCGATAAACGCCACCAAACGCCGAGCGCATCAAGACAATTAGAACCACCATTCGGTAACAATTTGCTCAAGTCCCTTTCCCTTCTCCTCATTTCACCACAAGCGGGGATATGTCCTTATCGTGCGTTGCCCCCGTTCGGGTAAGGACGCATTCTACGCCCTTTTTCACCTATCGCGGGCGTATTCAAATACGCCCCTACCAACCCGAACCCCCAAACCCTTGCCCTCTCCTCACCATACCACAAACGGGGGATATGTCTCTATCGCCACGAATATGGTTTGCCGATTCCGCTTTTCCTTAAGGGCGGAAAGGCTTATAATTCTCGTTGCCCAAATGCGATGGGCAGCGAATTAATACAAGGGGTTGAAACTCCTTGCCAAAGCAAAAGAGCGGTTTTCCCGATTCTACCGATTGGGGATATGTTGGTTTAACATGGGTTCACAATTGAACCTGTTAGCCGGATTCCATAATATAACGATTGTTATATTTATGAGGCATGCGAATTTGTAACGCTTGTTATATGACAAGGGGGATATGTGGTGCAACTTCCAGAAGATAAGTACGAAGCAGCGAAATTAATCAATCAGCAATATAAGGATAATACCCTGCACGGCTCGCTTGATATTGAGATTGTCGAAGCCAGCCCGGAGAAAATGGTCGGCACGATGCAGGTCAACTCCAAAAACCATCAGCCTTTTGGCTTGCTACACGGGGGCGCGAATGTGGCGCTTGCCGAATCGCTGGCTTCACTGGGCGCGTGGCTGAACCTGCCCGATCGCACCACCCATGTAGCGGTGGGGCAAGAAATCAACGCCAACCACCTGCGCCCCATCGGAGACGGGATGGTGACAGGCGAGGCGATACCGCTGCATCGAGGACGCAGTTCGCAAGTGTGGGACATAAAAATCTACGATGAAAAACGGCGGTTGGTGTGCGTCTCGCGTTGCACCGTCGCCGTAACCGAAATCAAGCAAAAACCGAACCTCTAAGTTCCGAGCGGGGTTCTCAGGGGTGGCAACCCCTAAAATTCCCTCTCTCCTTTCCCCCTTGAGGGGGCAGGGGATTCTGAGCGGGGTTCTCAGGGGTGGCAACCCCTGTGCGGGGTCAAAGGGGTGTCCCCTAAAATTCCCTCTCTCCTTTCCCCCTTGAGGGGGGCAGGGGGTGATAAATATCAACCAAAAACCGACATCCGGTGAGAAAGCAGGCTAAAGTGAGCGCGGAAAAAGCAAGTTTCGACCCCAAACGTTTCAAGCAGCAAGAGCGGGCGGGCTTTAATCTGGTGGCAGAACGTTACGAGCGCGGGGTTGAGGTGAACCGAGGCGCGTTGGAACGGATGGTAGAATTGGCGCGATTGGAAACGGGCGGGCGCGTGCTGGATGTGGCGTGCGGTCCCGGTTTGGTGTCGCGCTACGCTGCCCGAAAAGTAGGGGCGCAAGGGGCGATTATCGGCATTGACATTGCGGAACAGGCGTTGGAAATCGGGCGCAAGCGGGCGCAAGGCGAAGGGCTGGAAAACATCAGCTTTACGGTGATGGATGCCGAGCATTTGGCAGCAGCAGACGAGAGTTTCGATGCCGTCCTGATTGGGCTAGGGCTGATGCACTTTCCGCACCCAGAAAAGGCGTTGCTGGAGGCTTGGCGCGTGCTGAAGCCGGGCGGGCGCGTAGCGGTTACAGTGTGGGGCGAAGAACATGAGGTGGATTTCCTCCGTCTGGCGTTGCTGGCAATAACGCGCCAATTTCCGCCGCCTCGCGTAGAACGTCCTTCTATGTTTCGCTTTGGTGCGCCGGGCGTGGTGGAAGGGTTGTTGCATGCGTGTGGCTTCGGCGAGGCGCGGGTGGAACGGCTCAACGCCAGCCTGACCGTAGCGGGGGCAGAGGAATATTGGCAGGGATTTTTGGACGCAGCGGGAATAACCACCGTCTCCCTTGCCAAGCAACCGCCCGAAGTGATGGAACAACTGGTGGCGCAAACTCGGCAGGATTTACAGGCATATCGGCAGGGCGAGAGCTACGTGTTAAATAACGTCTCGCTGGCAGGGGTAGCGGTAAAATAGAGGTACGCAAAGGGCGGTTCACCGAGTATTGGCAAACCGCCCCGCACAAGGTAGCAAGCTATTAGATAGCCCCACCCGGCATGATTTTTTGCACCGCAGGCAGCAATTCATTTGGCAAACCGACTCTGGCTATGGGCGATTTCCCACTCCAAAAGCCACCGCCACCGCCCGCCACATTATCAAGGTCGTTCTCGGATAATTCTTTTTCGGCTTCACCATCAGGCTGAATCGGCTCTTTTTCAGAGACAGGCTTATTATTTTCCATTCGATTTTGCTCCTACTCTTTTGATGCAAATAACTCTCGGCGACAACATAATTTCAGTTATATAGTAAGCTAATACGGTTAGAGCAGATATGATGTTTATCACTAAAGCCGCTTTGTTGCTTTAAAGCCTGTTCAGGCCTAAATCTTTCTAGTTTTTCGCCCCTGCCCGTACTATTTACGGGGGATATGTAGATTGGCATCCAGAAAAGCCTTTTTCTCTAACGACCTCTAGCCGCTTGAAAGTTTAATAGAATTTCCGTAACTATTTACCCCCTGCCCCCTCAAGGGGGAAATTGGAAAGAGGAGTTCAAGTGGACACCCCTGAAAACCCCGCGCGGAACGGCGCATTACAAATCCTCAAAAGAAACGCAAGCTACAGGCATTTGCGCTTTTCTGAGGCATAATAAAGCTGGTTAAAGAATCATATACCCGCAAATTGACATAGGAAAGGCTTGGCATGAAAAGCATTGTGATTACCGGCAGCAGCACAGGCATTGGCTACGGTTTGGCGCAAGAATTTCTCAAACAAGGGCAGCGCGTTACCATCAGCGCGCATATTCCGGCAGAAGTAGCCGCAGCCGAGAAAAGTCTGGCAGCGCGATTCGGAGCGGCGCGGGTTAAGAGCCATGTTTGCAATGTGAGCGACCCGGTACAGCTTCAAGGACTGTGGGATGCCGCTATCAACAACTATGGCAAGGTGGACATCTGGATTAATAACGCCGGGATGGGCTATCCCCGCGAATTTTTCTGGGATGTGCCAACCGATACCATTAATGCGGTAATTCGCACCAACTTGCTAGGCGAGATGTTCGGCTCGAAAGTGGCGTTTAAGGGGATGTTGGCACAAGGCTCAGGTCAGATTTACAACATGATGGGCATGGGCGATAGCGGACCGGTTGTGCCGAAAACGATTATCTACGCCTCCAGCAAAGCGGGCGTATCCTATTTTACCAAAGGGCTAATCATCGAGGCTGCCAAAACACCCGTGAAAGTGTGCTACCTGAGTCCCGGCATCGTGGTCACCGATTTGATGCAGCCGGGTTTGGAGGGCGAAGGCTCGGAGAGAGCGCGGAAGTTTTTCAATATAATGGGCGATCGAGTGGAAACGGTTACGCCGTGGCTGGTCAAGAAAATGCTGGCAAATCAGAAGCACGGTGCATACATTAACTGGCTACCCAATCGCAAGTTGGTATGGCGAGTGCTACGCGCCCCCTTCACCCACCGCAATATCTACGTACCCACGCAACCCGCATGAGTTGGGGTTAAAACCGGGCATCTTGTGGGAGAGAGCTATTGCTCTCGATAATCGAGGGTAAAACCCTCTCCCACACAAATACCGATTCCCTTAGTGGCGTATTTGAATACGCCCTGCCTTTAATTCAGAGTTCAGAGGGACGCATAGGGGCACACAACACCACCCGAAGACCGCGATAAAAGTTACCTTTGTAAGGAAAGTTGAAGAGGCGGTACGCACAGGACGCATCATCTCGATCGTAGTAGAAAGACCCGCCCCGCAGAACTCTATAGGCATTGCTCTCGTCCACCGCCACTTCCGAAGGCTTCTGGTACTCGTTCTGACACCACTCCCATACATTCCCACTCATGTCTAGCGCCCCGCATGCCGCCGCCCCCTGCGGGTACATCCCCACCGCCGTTGTGCGTGCCAAGTCCGCTTCATTAGTATTAGCGTAGCCCTCTTGCCACGCGCCCCACGGGTATGCTCGTTGTTGGTTGCCCCCTTGCGCCGCCCATTGCCATTCCCATTCCAGCGGCAAACGCACTTGCGCGTTCTGCCCCACCACCAAGGGGCTATTCCCTCCGCCCGGATTGGGCAATTGCCAACCCTGCATGCGCTTGTTCAGCCACCGCCCAAACGCCACCGCTTGATACCACGACATATTATCTCGCGGTATGTTCAAGCCTTTCTGCCTTTGCTCCCTCAACTCTTGCGGCTGGTACTCTTGCGGGAAGCCCTGCCACCACTCGCGGTTCTGGTAGCCGTCCGTTGCTTTCACAAAGGCTTCATATTGGGCAAAGGTTACTTGGTATTGCGCTATGTAGAAGGGTTGCACTTCAAAGGTCTGTTTCTCAATCTTCAGCTTGCCACCCGGCGCAACCGCCAGCCACGCTATGTCCGGGATTCCATCCTCGCGCACACTTACACCCTTACGAGGGTCGCCGATTTCACTCAACCTATCCCCGATTTCCATGCGGCGTTTGTGAGTCGTGTTGGGCGCGGCGATTTCATCGAGCAACCGTTCCGCTTCGGTTTTGGACGGGGCGGGCGCAGGCGCAAGTTTTGGCTCTACCGCTTTTATTACGGGCGGGACGGGCGGCTTTTGAATAGGAGGTGAGGCAACGGGCGGTTCGGGTAGTACAATGCCGAAATTCTTAGCATGGAGGCGCAACCCTTTCAACAGCATTTCGCGCCCACGCTCATCGTAGAACCTCGCCGCTTGCCACCGACTCAACCTTCGCGGGATTTCGCACTCCGCCAGTTTCAAGGGGATGATGTTGCTCAACCCTTCCGGCATATATTTGGCATAGAATAGCGCGGTTTCTATCTCTGCCTGTACATAGCCGATTTTTGCCACCGATTCGGGCGTAAGACACACCAAAATGATGTGGCTTTCTTCCAATGCCTTCTCAATGGCGTACTGCCACGGCTGTCCCGGATATAATTCTTCTTCGTCCAACCATGGTTCAATCCAGTTTTCGGCTTTAAGGCGCTGGTACAATTCGCGCACTATGGGCTTATCCCCGGAGGAGTGGCACAGAAAGACTTTTAGTTTGGCGGGGTCGGGCATTGTTTGCGCTCCGGTGTAGGGTTTAGCTCTAACGCAACTACAGTTTAATTATACCCAAACGGGCGGGGTTTTGCTACAACAAAAACACGGGCGTAGCAAGGGCAATAGCCCTCTCCCATACAACCCCAATCCGAACCTTAATCCCAATGGCGGGGATATGTCCTTATTCGCCTCGCACAAAGCCAATCAGAACGCCTCAAACCGAACCGAAATGGTTTTTTTCATAGAAACCTCTTGACAGCGCATAATTTAAATGATATTAACTTACACGTAAGTAAGTTATATTATGCGGGGATGAGTACCAGAAACGCCAGTGTATTAGAGTGCGCCGCCTTATGCCCCGAATGAGCTATATTTATTAATTATTTGGTAGGTGTTGAATGTTAATTTCGATTTTGACCACCGGCACGCGCGGCGATACGCAACCCTATATTGCGCTTGGGCTGGCGTTGCAAAAGGCAGGACATCAGGTGCGGGTTGCCGCCTTTGAGAACTACGAATCTTTTGTTAAAGAGCATGGGCTGGAATTTTATCCCATCAAGGGCGATGTTTCCAAAGTGACCACCACCGATAGCTCGATTGCGGCGATGAAAGCGGACAATCCGCTCAAGGTTTTATTCAGCTTTAACAAACTTAAAGCGCTTGTATTTGATTTGCAAAAGGATTTTTTCAACGCTTGTGTCGGCGCAGACGCGGTTGTTTACCATCCGGGCGCAGCAATCGGGTATTTTATCGCGCAGCGGCTTAAAATCCCCGCGATTCTTGCTACGCCTTTTCCCATGACTCCCACCAGAGATTATCCCGCCCTGATTTTCTACAACACCCCGCGTTTGGGCAAAACTTTTAACCTTGCCACGCACAAGATATTTGGGAAGATTATGTGGTTCGCTTCCAGTTCGCCTGTCAAACAATACTGGAAGCAGGAATTTGGTCACGCGCCTGAGAATTTTACCTCGCCCTTCGACAAGCAAAACACGCAGAGTTTACCGACAATAGTTTCTTGCAGCAACTTTGTTTTCCCACGCCCAAACGACTGGTCAGAGCATGTTTATAACACGGGCTACTGGTTTTTAGAGGAGGAGGCAGCTTGGAAGCCTTCCCCCGCCTTGCTGAATTTTTTGGAGAAAGGCGCACCGCCGGTATATGTGGGCTTTGGCAGCATCGGCGACCCGGCTTTAGCAGCGCAAACCACCGCGTTGGTCATCAAAGCGTTGAAACTTAGCGGGCAGCGCGGGATTCTGGCAACCGGTTGGAGCGGCTTGTCCAACCTTGCGGATATACCACCGGAGATATTTATACTCGAAAGCGTCCCGCACTCGTGGTTATTCCCGCGCATGGCAGCAGTGGTGCATCATGGGGGGGCGGGCACTACCGCCGCCGGTTTGTGGGCAGGCGTGCCGAGCGTATTAATTCCTTCCGGCAACGACCAATTTGCGTGGGGGCGGCGTGTTTTTGAACTGGGTGTAGGCGCAAAGCCCATACCGAGGAAAAAGCTCACCGCCGAGAAATTAGCCGAGGCAATCAGTTTCGCGCTAACTAAAGAGATAAAAGATGCCGCAAAGGAATTGGGCATGAAGATACAGGGCGAGAACGGCGCAGAAGCGGCAGCTCAAATCATCAGCAATTGCGTGGCGCAAAAAACGCCCGCTTGAGCATGCTACCTCTGAATCATAATAGCGGTTCGCAGCTTTTTAAGGCACGCGCGAGCCGCTTTACCGATTTTCTTAGAGGCGCATTCCGTTGCACCCCAACCCCTCTATCTTGGGGGATATGTCCCTATCCGCCTTCTCTCTCGGCAAAGTTAGCGATCGAGCCAGCCTATCAAGGTTTTTACGCCGTAATGGGTAAGGTTGTTCATGGGGGCAAATTTATCAGAACTCATATTTTCCGAATCTAGCGTAACATCCACCGTAACCGGATTGCCGTACCTTGCGACATTTGGCTGAAGCGCCGCCTGAAGCTGTTGTTTGCTCATCACCGGCTTAACCTTTTTGTCGTGCAGCAGCCGCACATAGATAGTAACTTGCCCCTGCGCGTTTTCAAAACAAACCGCCAGCAAGTGCAAATACTGGCGGTGTTCTGAGCCACCCGTGAGAGATTTTATGTAATTATCCAGCCCGGCTACCTCCACGATTAGCCCCGCCACGGCATAAACTTGCTCAGGGCGAATTATGCCATGCCCGGCGGTAAAAAAGACGAACTGGTTGCTATTCCAGTCCATCAAATTAGCCTGAGCAGCGTTCACCTCGAAACTGAGAACCATATTGGGCGGCAATTGAAAAGTGTTTTCTGCATTTCTATAATCAGACATACAAATTCTCCGGCGCACTCAAGTTTATCTGCTAAAATTATTCGTAACCATTCACCCCCTAACCCCTCAAGAGAGAGGGTGAGTTCAAGGGGACACCCACCTGTGCCCCGTATGGGGTATGCCACCCCGCACAAGGGGTTGCACCCCTGAGAACCCCGCTCGGATTCCTTTAGTTACATAGATCTATTTTCTATCTGGCTGAATTGTTACAATTATTCGCCACTTACACCGGATAGACGGGGTTGCGGCGGCGCGTAAACTCCACGTTTTTATCGGCGTAAAGGTCGTAGCGGCGCAATAATTCCGCGCGCAAATCGTCGCCCGAAATTATCGTATCCACAAGCATTTCGCTGGCAAGGTGGAATATATCAATGTCCTTGCGGTACGCCTCGCGCTTACTTTGCACAAAATCGTCCCGCTGCTCTTCCGGCAATTCCATAATCTGGTTTAAATAAACCGCGTTCACGGCTGCTTCGGGACCCATCACCGCAATTTGGGCGGTGGGCAGCGCAATGGTGCAATCCGGTTCAAAGGCGGGACCGCACATAGCGTACAAGCCCGCGCCGTAGGATTTGCGAATTACCACGCAGATTTTCGGCACAGTCGCTTCCGAAACGGCGGCAATCATTTTCGCGCCATGCCGGATGATGCCCTGCCGCTCGACCTTGCTGCCGATCATAAAGCCCGGCACGTCCGAGAGGAACAGCAGCGGAATGTTGAAAGCGTTGCACAGCCAGATAAAACGTGCGGCTTTGTCGGCGGAATCCACGAACAGCACGCCGCCCTTCTCGCGACTCTGGTTCGCCAGTATCCCAACGGCGCGTCCACCGATACGGGCAAATCCGGTTATCAACTCGCGGGCGAACAGTCGCTTCATCTCAAAGAAACTGCCCTCGTCTATCAGGCGATTGATAACATCCATCATGTTAAAGGCTTTGTTCTGGTTCGAGGGTACAATCGCGCTGATGGGCTTGCCGGGCGTGGCTTCTTTAGCTTCTATTAGAGGGGGTTTTTGCTGCCAATTGGGGGGGAAATAGCTCAGGTAACGGCGAGCGGCGGCTATCGCTTCTTCCTCATTTTTCACCAACATATCGCCGCAACCGCTTTCGGTGCAGTGCATTCGCGCCCCGCCCATCTCCTCCAATGTCACCTTCTCACCGATGACCATTTCCGCCATGCGCGGTGAGCCGAGATACATGCTGGCGTTGCCGTCCACCATGATCACGATGTCGCAGAAAGCGGGGATATATGCGCCACCCGCCGCGCTCGGTCCGAACAATAGGCAGATTTGCGGCACAACTCCGCTCATCTTCACCTCGTTATAGAAAATCTTTCCGGCGTGACGCTCACCGGGGAACATCAGCACTTGGTCGGTGATACGCGCCCCTGCGCTATCCACCAGATAAAGCATCGGTATCTCGTATTCTTGCGCCTTCTCCTGAATGTGCAGAATCTTGGCAACGGTTTTCCAGCCCCAACTTCCGGCTTTCACGGTGGGGTCGTTCGCCATCAACGCTACCTTGCGTCCTTCGATTTTGCCGAAGCCGATTATTACGCCATCTGCCGCCAAATCGTGCTTGTCCCAATTTGCCAGCAAGCGGTCTTCCACGAAAGAATCGGCATCCAGCAACAGCTTGAGCCGTTCGCGCACAAAGATTTTCTTCTGTTCGGGCAACTTCTCGCGATACTTCTTGAGTCCGCCGGAACGAGCGCGGGCGGTACGTTCACGCAGGGCTTCTTCCAGCACATTATCGGTGGGTATGTTGGTATCGTGGCTCACTTTTCCTCACGTCCTTGTTCAGGTAAGATTGATTTTCAGCCTTCTAATTGTGATGCAGAAGCGCACAGGTGTCAACTTAGATTGGAGTAAAACCGAGCGCATCGGAATGCGCCGAACGTCATAGAAGGGGTTTAATATGGTAGAAGTCTAGCCCATTCCCCACAGCTTGATGAAGCCATCCTCACCCCCGCTGGCGAAGCTCTTCCCATCCGGACTGAATGTTACCGATTCGACAGGCCTAGAATGCCCGCTGATGGTGTTGAGTAGTTTGCCCGTTGCGCTGTCCCACAGCTTGATGCTTTTATCATCACTCCCGTTGGCGAGGCTCTTCCCGTCCGGGCTGAATGCTACCGATGTGACAATGTAACCATTGGGGAGAGTGCGCACTTCCTTGCCCGTTGCCATGTCCCACAGTTTGATATCCCACCCCTTACCGCTGGCGAGGTTCTTCCCGTCCGGACTGAATGCTACCGATCTGACACCACCAGATTTATCGCCGAGGGTGTTAAGTAGCTTGCCCGTTGCCATGTCCCACAGCTTGATGAAGCCATCCTCACTCCCGCTGGCAAGGGTCTTGCCGTCCGGACTGAATGCTACCGAGTCGACCCAGTACGAATGCCCGCTGAGGGTGTTGAGTAGCTTGCCCGTTGCGCTGTCCCACAGTTTGATGCTGTTATCATCACTCCCGCTGGCAAGGGTCTTGCCGTCCGGGCTGAATGCTACCGATGTAACAGGCTGAGAATGCCCGGTGATGGTGTTAAGTAGCTTGCCCGTTGCTATGTCCCACAACTTGATGCTGTAATCCCAACTCCCACTGGCAAGGGTTTTGCCGTCCGGACTGAATGCTACCGGTGAGGAACCACCAGTAAGGGTGCGCACTTCCTTGCCCGTTGCCATGTCCCACAGTTTGATGCTTTTATCCGAACTCCCACTCCCACTGACGAGAGTCTTCCCATCCGGGCTGAATGCTACCGAATAGACACCGTCAGAATGACCAGTGAGAGTGCTCAGCAAACTAACTGAGGCTGCATTACTAGGGTTTATTACCGTTGCCGCGCCCGCACTGGTGGTAGTCTCGCCACAAGCTGTCAGCAATGTAGGAACCAATAAGGCTAATACGGTAAGTAGGTATAGGCTAAGTCTCTTCATAAAACGTTCCTTTCTTTAGCGTGATGTAGCCACAACTTATCTAGGGCAATAGCCCTCTCCCACAGAACCCGTTTCCCGTAGGAGCGAATTTGAATACGCCCGGCGTTTGGTTCAGAGTTCAAAGACCCGCGATAGGGAACGACACCACCAACCGAAACCCGATATAGGCACCGCCGCCGCTCGGATAGCCACGGCTGCGGTACATGCAGGACGCACGACCTCGATCGTTGTCGCAAGAACCGCCCCGCAGTGTCCGATCTTCCCCGCTCACGTCCACACCCAATACCTCCAGCTTACCGTACTTGTTCTGACACCACTCCAACACGTTCCCGCTCATATCCATTGCCCCACATACTGCCGCCCCCTGCGGGTACATGCCCACCGCTGTGGTTCGCCGTAAATTCGCTTCCCTTGTATTAGCCCACGTACCCCACGGGTATTGTCGCTTTTCCTCGCCCGCTTGCGCTGCCCACTGCCATTCCCATTCTGTTGGCAAACGCATTTGCATGTTATTCCCGATGATTAATGGGTTACCAGCCCCGCCCGGATTTGGAAATTTCCAGCCCTGCATGCGCTTGTTCAGCCACCGCCCAAACGCCACCGCCTGAAACCACGAAATAGTATCGCGTGGGTTACTTAATATTTTGGTGCGCTGCTCTTGTAGCGGTTGCCGCTCATAGCGCTTTGGGAAACCTTGCCACCACTCTCGGTTCTTGTAGCCATCTTTAGCTTTCACAAACGCTTGATACTGCGCATAGGTTACTTGGTATTGGGCTATATAGAAGGGTTGCACCTCAAAATTACAGTCCTTTATATCAAAGAGTCCTTGTTGAATCTTAATTATCAGAGTACCGCCCGGCGCAACGGGTAGCCACGCTATGTCGGGAAGTCCGTCTTCGCGCACGCCCACCCCGCGCCGGGTGTCGCCGATTTGCTGACGGCGGGTGTGGCTCGTATTTATATCGGCGATTTCCCGCAGCATCATTTCCCGTTCGCTTTCGGGCGTGGTGGGTTTTGGCTCTGCTATTTTTATAACGGGCGAAGTGGCAACAGGCTTGCCGTTATTATTTAGTACGCCCACCTGCTCGGCGCGTGCTTGCAGCGATTTTATCAAACGCTCATGTCCGCGCTCATCGTAGTAATTCACCCACTGCCATTCTCGCAATCGGCGCGGTATCTCACATTCGGTCAATTTGAGCGGGATGATAAATATCCGGCTTTCCGACATATAATCCGCGTAGGTCAACGCCACCTTGATTTCGCGCTGCACGTAGCCCTCTTTGTCAATCGAAGCGGGCGAAAGGCACACCAAAATTATATGGCTCTGTTCTACTGCCTTCTCGATTTCATCGCGCCAAGTCTGTCCGGGCAGCAATTCCTCCTCGTCCAGCCAAGGATGAAGCCAGCTTTCGGCTTTGAGGCGTTGGTATAGGGCGCGTACCGCCTCTTTATCCCCAGACGAGTGACACAAAAACACTTTCAGTTTGGGGGGTACGTTGGGCATGTTTGCGCTCCGGCATAAAGTTTATCTGTATCGCAACTGTGGTTTAATTATACCCAATCGGGCGGGGTAATGCTACTTGCCTGATTGTTGGTTCGGATATGTAGTAGGGGCGTATTTGAATACGCCCGGCGTTTGGTCCAGATTTCAAAGACCCGCGATAGGGGACGACACCACCAACCGAAAGCCAAAACTGCTACCCCCGCCGCCCGGGCTGCTGTTGGCGCGGTACGCACAGAACGCACCGGCTCGACCGCCGCCGAAAGACCCGCCCCGCACCACTCGACTGTTCCCGCTCCCATCCGCCAATACTTCCCCTAGCTTTTCCCATTTGTTTTGGCACCACTCCCATACGTTCCCGCTCATGTCCATTGCCCCGCATGCCGCCGCCCTCTGCCGGTACATGCCCACCGCCACCGCCCGCTTCAAACACGCCTCAGAAGTATTGGCGTAACCCTCCTGCCACGCGCCCCACGGGTATTGTCGCTTCTCGTCGCCCCCTTGCGCCGCCCACTGCCATTCCCATTCCGTAGGCAAGCGCACCTGCGCGTTATTCCCGAAAATTAAAGGGTTGCCAGTCCCGCGCGGATTGGGCAATTGCCAGCCCCGCATGCGTCGATTCAGCCACCGCCCAAACGCTACCGCCCGATACCATGATATGTTATCGCGTGGGTTGCTTGAACCTTTTTGACATTGCTCGTTCAGCTCTTGCGGTTGGTATTCTTTTGGGAAGCCCTGCCACCACTCCGCGCTGTAGTAGCCGTCCTTTGCTTGCACAAAGGCCTCATACTGAGCAAAGGTTACTTGGTATTGGGCGATATAGAAGGGTTGTATCTCAAAGGTCTGTTTCTCAATCTCCAGTTTACCGCCCGGATGCACTGCCAGCCATGCGATGTCGGGCAGTCCGTCATCACGCACGCCCACCCCGCGCCGGGTGTCGCCGATTTCGCTCAACCTGTCGCCGATTTGCATGCGGTGGGTGTGGCTCGTAAACGGGTCAGCTATTTCCCGCAGTATCATTTCGCGCTCGCTATCGGGCGTGATGGGTTTTGGTTCGGCTATTTTTATAACGGGTTGGGATGGAGTTACAACAGGCGCAGGGGTGGGTGATGAAACGGGCGGAGTTGGAATAGCAGATACAGACTGAGCAGTCTGCAACCGCTTTTCCAGATCGGCAATTTCCTCGCGCGTATCTTCAAGCTGAATTATCAGATGAACTGGGGCATGGAGGCTTCCGAAGCCAACGTACTGTTCCTCCAGCACCGCCAGTCTGCGTTTAGTTACAACTAGCTGTTTTTGCAATCTCTCCTTCTCGGTAGGTTCCGCTCCACTAGGTGAGGCTACAGCAGGTACGAGCGAGGGAGTGTGACTCACTAACAGGCGTATTACTATTGCTTCCAGATCGGTCTCGAACTTCTCTTTGAACTCAGCAGGGTGCGCGTAGTTGTTCACGCCGCGCCGGATGCGCCCGTTGGCAGGGTCATAGAACAAATCGCTCTTGAAAAAGTTTTGCACCTTCTTGTACTGGGTGATGCCTTCATCATCGTCCGCATCGAATAGCTTTTTCTCAGTACGGCGGTAGATGATAGTTGTGGTTTGAGGGTTGCTCAGCGCGTCCATCAGTTCGTAATGAGTACCGGAGTGGTAATCCACGCCTTCATATTGGAAAGGCGTACCCATGCGCGACCACAGAATTACCACCACAATATCGCATTGGGAGGGCATGGGCAAGCCTGCGTTAATCGCTTCCTGCGGAGATATGCTGGCAAGCATCGGCGTACCTGCGCCCGGCTTATCCCACGCCACCGGACGAAAACTCACTTTTTCTCGCAAAGAGGGGCGGTGTATCAGCCGTTCTAGCACTTCCAGCGCCATTTTGCGTTCTTCATTGACATCGCCCGGCGAGGAGAGAAACACCCGCATATTGGTAATCTGCTCTGGCATCAATATTCTCCGGCATAAAGTTTATCTGTATCGCAACTGTGGTTTAATTATACCCAAACGGGCGGTAATTCGCTACTTTGAATAAAACGCGGGCGCATCGGAATGCGCCTCTATGCTTGCATCTTACCGGGCTATTGCTTCAGAACCTCCGCCCAGATTTTATCGGCTTCGAAAAGAGCTTGCGCGGGGGGGGTTGTGCCGCTCCAGATTTTGCGCTGTGCATCGGTTAGAGCGGTGAGCAGTTTGGCGCGATTATCGGCGGAAAGCGGGTAGGGTAGCAGCTTTTCGGGGGGCTTGGCATTGGAAAGAGCCGAAGCGGTAAGAGAACGCGCCTGAGCCAGCAAATCGGCGGTATCGGTGATGAACGGGTCGGAGAGCGCCTTTTGAACGGTAGGCACAGCCGTAAAAGGCGACATAATGCGGGCGAAATTTAGCTGATTCTGGTCGTTGGAGAGAAAGCCCGCGAAATCCACCGCCCGACTCTTATTCTTCGCGCTCTTTGGCACGACCCAAACCCCCTTGCTCTGATACGGCACGATGCCCGGCTTGGAAACGGGATTGAGCGTTACCAATGTATTCTGGCTGTAATTCGACGCGCTAATACCCTTGAGAGCCGCCAGCGAATCGCCTCCATCCATCCACACCGCCAGCGTACCGCCAATAAAGCGATTGAGCGCGTCCTGCGAATTGCCGTCCAACGCCTCGCGCATCAAAGCCCCACTCTTGAGATTGCTCTGATAGTTAAGCCAACGCGCCTGCGTTACCGGGTTATTGAAAGCGGGCGTGCGACTTGAGCCTTCACCCTGAAATAGCGGCAAATCTTCCAGCAAAAAATCGGTGAGGGGGTCGGGCTTGAGCCAAACGGCGCGAACCTCATCGGGCGTTTTCTTGACTATCGTGGGCATAATCGCATCCCAATCGTCAAAAGTGCGGGGGAGTTTTGCCGCATCCAGCCCCGCCAGCGACCACAAACGCTTGTTGATAAGGGTCAAACGCGTCTCGGCAAGCCACGGCATACAGTAATAAACGGTAGCCACCTTGCAAGTATCGAGCGCGGCAGGCACAAAATCGGCGCGGCGTGAGGTGAACTCGGAGTAGTCGTTGAACGCCTCCAGATAGCCGGAAGCGGCGTACTGGTAAAGGTCGGTGGGACTAACCAGAACCAAATCGGGCGTTGTGATACCCTTATCGAGCGTACCTTTCCACGCCTGCTCCAGCTTGGCGGACAAATCGTTGCCCCAATCGCGCCACTCAAATGTCACCAACGGGTACAGCTTGCGGTACTCGTCAATAACACTGGCGAGGGCTTTTTCATTATCGAAATTGCCCTTCCAACCCCCCGTCCACACGCTAACGATAATGCGACCGAGTGGCTTGTCGGCTATCCCGCGATTAGCCCCGCTCGCCGCATCGGTTGCGCCCGGCGCGGGTGTGCCGACATTTTCCAGTCCAATTTGAACAGTGGTCATATTTTGGTTCGTGTTCTCGCTGCACGCCGATAGAAACAGCGTTAGAGTAAGCAGCAGCACCACCACCCGTATCAGATTATTGTAAAAAAGCCTTTTTGAAAAACCCTTGCCAGATTTCATTTGAAAAATACCTATGTAGGGGCGCATTCCGATGCGCCCGGTTTTAACGATACGAGGACGTGTTCCCGTTCCCGTAGGGCGCATGTTTCACGTTTTACATTTCGTCAAGACGGTACTTAATGACCTGAATTTCTTCTTCCAGTTCGTTAATCGCCTTTATCAGCGCGTGACGCTCGTCCGAAGGAGCGTTCTCAATTTTGCTGCGCGTATTCCTGATAAAATCGGTCAGGCGGCGGATGGGTTGTACCAACGGGAAGTTGCGGTAATTGTCCTTTTCGCGGACACTTTCCACCGCTCTGTCCTTTTCGCGGACGGTCTGAGCAACGCCCTCGCCCATCTCGTTTGCGCCCATACCCATACGCGCCAGCAAAGTCGCCTCGTGCAAACCCAAACGCTCGCTTTGCACTTGCGCCAGAATGTGCGGATTTTTCAGTAGCAGCAAACGCGCCTCAACATAGCTTTTGCTCTTGTTGACCAGTTCGGCGGTCTGACGGATGCTATAGCCGTATTCCTTGCTCAACACTTCGAAATAACGCGCCTCGTCTTCAAAGCTCAAATCTTCGCGCTGGATATTCTCGACCAGCGAAATGATACGCGCCTCGGCATCGTTTAGCTCGCGCACAATCGCCGGAATCTGAGTCAGCCCTGCTGCTTGTGCCGCCAGATAACGCCGCTCACCCACCACGATTTCGTACTCATCGCCGATGGGGCGCACAATCGGCGGTTGCAAGATGCCACGCGCTTTAACATCCTCAATAAGCTCGCGCATGCCCTGTTCGCTGCGATTGCGGCGCGGGTTGTTGGGGTTCGGGCGCACCCGCGTTAGGTCAAGCAGACGCGCCTCTTTCATCGCTTCTTCGCCCACGTCCTGAGTGCGTTGGGTCAGTCGCGCAAAGGGGCTTTCCTTTACCAAGCGTCGTTTTAAGGGGGCTTTATCGGGCTTTTCGGTTGACACGTTCTTCTACCTCCTGCGCCAGATTGATGTAGTCTTCGGCGGCTTCGGGTGCATAATATATAACGCTACGTCCTGAGAGGGGCGCTTCGGCGATTTTGATGTTCTGTCGGATGGGGGTATTAAACACCTGCTCTTTGAAGTAATTCTTTACTTCTTCCTCTATTTCGCGGCTCAAGCGAGTGCGGTTGGTGAAGGTGAGCAACACGCCCAACACTTCCAGATGGGGGTTCAAATCTTCGCGAATGACGTTGATCATTTCCATCAATTGCGGCACACCGTAGAGGGCGTAAGCTTGCGTTTGCACCGGAACCAGCACGTAATCGCAAGCGGCTAGGGCGTTGGTGACCACCAAGCCGAGGCTAGGAGGGCAATCTATCAGCACATAATCGAACTGTTCTTGCAAAACTTCGAGCTTGCGCTTTAGCAGCCATTCGCGCCCATGCCGACTGACCAGTTCCATTTCCAGCGTTACCATCGAGATATGCGCGGGCGCAACCAACAGCCCATCCACTTCGTAGGTCACATCTCCCAAGGCGATATTGCGATCGGTAAACACATGGTACATCGAGTGTTCCAATTCGTGCGGGTCGATACCCACACCGCTGCTCAGGTTCGCTTGCGGGTCGAGGTCGATCAACAGCACGCGCTTGCCTAGCTTAGTCAACGCCGCGCCCAAATTGATGGTGGTGGTGGTTTTGGCAGTACCGCCCTTATTCTGTGAGATGGCAATTATAACCGGCTTCCGGTCAGCCATTTTTATCACACCTTTCTTTTACCTATTAGTATGCAGATTTATTCTATCATATCTGTGTGGCTTTTGGGCTAGCGTTTTTAGGGCGCAAGGCAGGGTGAGGGAGTTTTACTCTCGTTACTATGCGGGGACGTTGGCAGAGTCGATGCGCCTGCGAGGAGTGTAACAAAACAGGCGCACCTTAAGCAAACCTCGGCTTTAAGGTTGCATTTGGCAAAATATACCTACCGGAGAGAGGTTTTCAGACCCCGGCTTATATCCCGTATTCAATGTTCACAATTAGGGGGTGGTTACTGCTCTGGAACCATCCGAGCGAAGCGGTTGTCGTTAAACGCGGTTAGCGTCTGGCAATTTTGAGGATTTCAGATTTTTCAGCAAGGGAAAAATGCACGTTGCTGGTTATAATTTCATCCCAAATGCTGCCGGCTACGCTGGTAGGGGCGGTGAAGCCTTCGGGCCCACTGTCCAATTCCAGTACGCAATCTTCCAGAATCTGGTCGAAATTCACGCCTGTTTTGCGCACGATTAGGTCGGCTCGCATAGTAGCCCATTTTGCTGCTGAAGTGTAAATGTTGTCAACTAATGTAGTCATAGTGTTTCTCCCTTACCGGGGATAGAAGAAGATCGCCCGGCGCGATTTTTAACTCCCTTATAGATTAACTCTCCTTAAGCTAAATAGCAAGTAGTTTAAGTTACTTTTCTAAACCGGATTTAGCCATCAATATTCACAGAAAATTAATTATTGTAAGGAGAGGCAGAGAAGTAACTTTACATAACGTATCTTACCTCGTTGTAGCGGTCAGTTTAAGCATGCGGTATAATCAGCGTTAAACAGCGAGGCAACATTATTGCGTTTAGAAAGCACTCATCTATGGCAGCGGCAAGCGACAACTCCAAACTAAAAGTATTCCTGTGCCACTCTTTGTGCATTCCAGTAAAAGGGAGTACCGTACAATGAACGAAAAAGACCATTTGCAAAATATACTGGATGAAACCGAACGCCGTCTGTTAGTATTAGAGCAGCAATATGCTCAATTCGGTAGCCTCCATGCTCCACCATACCTGATAACCCAAATTGAAGATACCAAAAGGGAAATTGCTGTTCTAGAATGGCGTTTGCAAACTGCTCAATCTGCGCTTGTTACAAACCCACCGGATCAGTTTGACGAATTATTCGCGCAACTGGAAGCAGCAGAAAAGGCAGAAGAATGGGATAGAGCAATTCGGCTGGGCAACCGCTTACTAAAGCTGGATGCGGGACACCGCCAAGTACGGGCTAAAATTGCTGCCGCTTATTATGCGCGGGGTACAAGCTACAGGGAAACAGGCGACTATGATCAGGCAATAGCCGAGTTCAGCCAAGCCATTAATTTCAATAAAGGGCAGGCTGATTACTACTTTTGGCGTGCTTTCGCTTACGGTGAAATCAAAGAAGAGCAAAAAGCTATTGAGGATTATAAACAAGCCATTCGCCTCAACCCTAATTTTGCTCTTATTCAGAATGAACCTGATTCCAGTTGCGTTATACTCAAGGAGTACCAACGCGCAATCCAAAACTTAACTCAGACAATCAGCCTCAACCCAAATGCATTTGCTTACAACAGTCGGGGCATCGCTTACTTTGATCTAAAAGAGTACCAGCACGCGATTGAGAACTTCGATCATGCTATCCGCCTCGACCCAGATGATGCCACTGCCTACTACAACCGGGGCATCGCTTACCAGAATCTTAAAGAATACCAGCGTGCAATCCAAGACTACGACCAAACCATTCGCCTCGATACTAATTATACCGATGCCTACTACAACCGAGGTAACGTTTATTTTGAAATGAAAGAATATCAGCGCGCTATTCAGGACTACGACCAAGCCATTCGCCTCAACCCTGAGTATATTAATGTCTACTACAACCGAGGCATCGCTTACTTTGATCTAAAAGAGTACCAGCGCGCGATAGAGGACTACGACCAAGTCGTTCGCCGTGAGCCTGATTATGCCTTCGCCTACCACAACCGGGGCAACGCTTACATGAGCCTGAATAATAAAGAGGCAGCCCGGCGCGATTATCAGAAAGCCGCCGACTTGGGATATGAGCCTGCTAAAGCGGAATTGATGAAGTTGTAGGGAGCAAATTGTTCTTCCTAAATCGCTTTTGAGCCTTCTAGCAGTCAGTTTAAGCATGCGGTATAATCAGCGTTAAACAGCGAGGCAACCTTATTGCGTTTAGAAAGCACTCATCTATGGCAGCGGCAAGCGACAACTCCAAACTAAAAGTATTCCTGTGCCACTCTTCTGGCGATAAAAAGGCGGTGCGCGAACTGTACCAACGCCTCAAAGCCGAAAGCTGGATTCACCCGTGGCTGGACGAAGAAGAATTGCTACCGGGGCAGACTTGGCGCGATGAAATCGAGAAAGCAGTAGAGCAGAGCCATATAATCTTGGTGTGCCTCTCCCCCGCTTCCATTGACAAAGAGGGTTACGTGCAGCGCGAAATCAAGGTGGCGTTAAGCTACGCGGATTACATGCCGGAAAATCGGATATTTATCATCCCCCTCAAATTGACCGATTGCGAGATACCGCGCCGACTCAAAGAATGGCAGTGGGTTAACTACTACGATGAGCGTGGACATGAGCGGTTGATAAAATCGCTGCAATTACGCGCCGAAAGTCTCAGCATTGCGGTAGCGGGAACGCTCAAAGTAACAAAACCGCCTGCATCGCTGCCCACCCACGATTCTGACCCATTTGATGAACTGTTTGCGCAATTGGAAGCAGCGGAAAAGGCGAAGGAGTGGGATAAAGCAATTCGGCTAGGTAACCGCTTGCTAACGCTGGATGCGGGACATCGGCAAGTACGAACGAAAATTGCCAACGCTTATTATGAGCGGGGTACAAACTACAGGGAAACAGGCGACTATGAGCAAGCAATAGCCGATTTCAGCCAAGCCATTAATTTCAATAAAGGGCAAGCTGATTACTACTTTTGGCGTGCTTTCGCTTACGGTGAAATCAAAGAAGAGCAGAAAGCTTTTGAGGATTATAAACAAGCCATCCGACTCGACCCAAATGATGCCATCGCCTACTACAATCGAGGTAACGCTTATTATAAGTTTAAAGAATACCAGCGTGCTATTCAAGACTATGACCAAGCTATTCGCCTCGACCAAAATTTAGCCAGTGCCTACCACAACCGGGGTAGCACTTACGATTGTCTAAACGAGTACCAACGTGCCATTCAGGACTATGACCAAGCCATTCGCCTTGACCCTAATTTTGCCATCGCCTACTACAACCGAGGTTTGGCTTACAAAAATCTAAACGAGTACCAACGTGCTATTCAGGACTATGACCAAGCCATTCGCCTTGACCCTAATTTAGCAGTTGCCTACAACAACCGGGGCTTAGCTTACAAAAATCTAAACGAGTACCAACGTGCCATTCAGGACTATGACCAAGCTATACGCCTTGACCCTAATTTAGCAGTTGCCTACAACAACCGGGGCTTAGCTTACAAAAATCTAAACGAGTATCAACGTGCTATTCAGGACTATGACCAAGCTATACGTCTTGACCCTAATTATGTTCTTGCTTACCAAAACCGATGCAGTGTTTTCTTTGAACTAAAAGAATACCAACGCGCCATTCAGGATTTTGACCAAGCCATTCGTCTCGATCCTAATGATGATCTTTCTTACTACGGGCGGGGTTTGGCTTATAAGAAGCTAAATAATAAAGAGGCAGCCCGGCGCGATTTCCAAAAAGCCGCCGACTTGGGAGATGAGGATGCTAAAGCGGAGTTGATGAAGTTGTAGGGCGCGAATTGCTCTTCATTATTGTACTCTCCCACGCCCCATGACCAATTTCTTAGCTTCAAACCGCTAAAAGCATGCTATGATTTATAGTGTGGGGATTTGAAAAAATTAGCACTCCACGCATAGGAGGTGTACGCTATGTCCAAAGCAACCGCCCTAGCCTTTATCGAACAACTTGAGGTAAATGCTGCCTTGAAACAGCACTTTGACAGCCTTGCCACCGGGGATGTGAAAAGCTTGTTGAAAATGGCATCCGCCGCCGGATTTGCCTTCTCCGAAGCCGATTGGAAAGATGCGCTACAGTCGAAGCTCACCCCTGAGCTTTCTGCCGATGATTTGGAACATGTGGCGGGGGGCGCTTCCGAATTTTTCCAGCAACCCGACCACAAAATTATTGGCGGTCAGGCTGCGTTAATCAAATGGTATAATGTTGGATTTAAATTCTAATCCGCCAATTTTCTCTGAAGGATATGAGAAAGGGGTTGAGCCTAGCGTTCAACCCTTTTTTAGCGCAGATACTTGCGACTGCGGCGATAGCCCGATGCGCGTAACGTGCCTTGCTCTACCAACGCTTCGAGGTCGCGCATGGCGGTGCTTTCGGATACGCCCGTGAGTTCGCGATACTCGCGGTTGGTGATTGCGCCCTGCTGCTGGATATACTCAAGGGCGCACGCCTGTCGCAGCGATTGTGCCGTCAGGTTTTGGGCGGTCATCTTCACCGCTTCGGGCGCGATTGGAGGCGGGGGCGCACTTTGGCGGGAGGCGTTTGCCTTGCGGAAAGTGACGACAAACTCGCCGCGCTCATCAAAAGCGGGTTCGGGATGCCCTGCCGCGCGCATCTGATTAATCATAAAGCTGATGCCTGTGCCGAGTCGTTCCATGTAACCGCCCGGCAACTCGCGCAGGATGTTCGCCAGCGTGGGGTTGCGGGGACGTGAGGCGGACGCGCCATGCTGCAACTCGTCCAGCCGAATGCCGGGAACCAGCAAGCCGGGACTATGCACTTCCACCCGATCGAGATAGAAGAAAATCCGCACCGCTTCCCCGCTCAAGCTGTAATCGCGATGCACCAGCGCGTTCACCACCGCCTCGCGCAACGCCCCGATGGGATATTCTGGCTCGTCAATGCGACTGAATCCCTCTATGCGACCCGCCATTATCATGTGGCGTTGGAGGAAAGCTTCGGCTTGCTCGATTTGGTCGCGGATTGTGCCATGAAAGATACGGCGGTCGAGGAAACGACGCGCGCCCAAACTGTCCCCGAAAAGGACACAGACCGTTTCGGCTTGCATCAAGAACTCGTGGGGGTCGCGCCCGAACAGCAGCAGCCCGGCGTTGGTGGGACGTATTACCGCGCCATCCTCTGCCGCTGCGCCCGTTTTCAGCAAAAGGCGGGGGAGGTCGTCATTCTGTCGCCGTCCGCTCTGACGCAATTCGGCGTACTCGCGCACCTGTTCCGGGTCGAGGTCGTCCAGTGTGGCGAACGGCACGGGGCGCAATTCCCACGAGAGGCTGCCGCGCCGATGAAAGAAGCGTTCGATTTCTTCCGCTTCCATCGGGATGGTGTGCGTGCCACGCCGCACCAGAAATTGCCCACCCGACTGATAGAGCCTGCCATCGTTGGGCGGCACACTCACGATTAGCACTTTCTTGCCGTGATAATCCAGCGTTTCCGGCTCAATCGGCAAGGCTGGTTTGCAATAACGCCCCGCTTGCAGCAATAAATCCTTCGCCTCTGACGGATTTTTCACGCCCACCACGCGCCAACTCTTATCCTCTACGCCCAGAATGAGGTATCCGCCCGCACCGTTGGCAAAACCGCACAGCCGATTGGCAATGTCGGGATAGCGTGGCGCGTCCAGCTTGAACTCAACCGTATCGTTTTCGCCGCCCGCCAGCAATTCTTCAAATTCCGCAATATCCATGCAATACCGCCATTAATTCCGTCATTAATTCCGTCAAACATGATGGAATTATAGCAGAAAGCATGGCGGAATTATTAGGCGGGAGGCTGAAGGGGGGCAATTGGAATGTAGGTTTAGAGCACAATGTCAAAACGTTATGCTCTAAAATGCTAGTTTCAGTCCCCTTCAACAAGAGGGGAGATTCTTTTTCATCCAACAAGCTCTTTTTTAAATAAAGAGTAAGCTCTCACTCTCTAAGATATTTCAAGCGTCCAGTCACCTTGAGCCTTGATATTTACAAAGTAATATCCCTTATCGATTTTCTGAGATTTTTCGCCTTGATAAACACCAATTGCATTAGCCAATAAAGCCATCATAGAACCATCCGACGCGCTCATTATTGTAATGATAAAATTACTTTTACCGTTATACGAAGATTTAAATATTGAAAGCCCGGATTTAGGCACTTCCATAATAAAAGCAAAATCCCCGCTACCCTTATAAGGTCCAGTTAAATACCCTTCAGCTTTTACATTAGCAATATCCGCAACTTCGATTGTCCAAGCACCGCTGGATTGTATTTCCATAGCATAGTCACTTGTTGCTTCAACTGCCACATATTGGACACCCGAATAATTACCAATTGCATTAAGTGGATATGCTATAAGATCGCCGGAGCTAGTCATAAATTTAACGATAAAATTGCTGCTACCCTTATAGTTTCCGGTGATGCGAGCAATACCTTTAGATAACGTAATACCCGTTATTACTTTATTTCCGTTTCCTGTGAAAGTCTTGGGTTTTGGTAGAGCGGCGATAGTTGCTTGATAATTTATGGTTGCTTGAGCGGCGGCAGTAGCGGTTGCCTGAGTTTGAGCGGTGGCAGTAGCTAAGGCGTTGCTTGTTGCGGTCGCTTGAGCCACTGCTGTGGCTGTAGATATTGCGGATACGGTAGCAATAATATCTGGAGTAGCGGTAGGAAGGGGTGTTGCCGTAGGCGGTGGCGCAGGTGTAGCGGTTGCTGCTGGCGTTTGAGTAGGTGGTATAGCGGTTGAAGTAGCCACATCCCCACACCCGGCAAGCATTAAAACAAATAGAATTAGAATAGTCAGTTTTTTCAATTGCTTAGCTCCCTATAGTTTTGTCCAATATTTAATGAGTTTAGTATAGTGTGGAATAGGATTTACAAAGGTAGCGAGTGTCACATCACGCAAAAAAAAGACCCGTATAAGCGTGAGGTCTTTTTTTACAAGAAACAGAAAAAGAATTTAATTCCGTCACCCCATACGAGGTACAGGCAAGCATGGCGGAATTATGCGAAACCTTGTTAAAGGCGGGAAGGCGTTATACTATTAGTGTAGCTTTTGATACTAAAGCTTTTGCCCGCTAACGGTGACATCGTTATCGGGCTTTAAGGTGTAAGTGGCGCAAGTTGGGAGTGGATGCAAAACACGGCACAAACCCTCGCCAAGCTTTTCCCTGCTGCGTAGTATCAAACCCTCCCTGAGCAGGAGCATAATGTAAACCCGGCGGTTATTGCGCCGATAATGAAGGAGTTTTTTAAATGAGTTTGAATATAGCGGTTACCGAGTTCATTGAAAAAATTAGCCAAGATTGGCAGGCAACAATTTGTAATCAGCTTAGGCAGGACATCCAGCAAGCTATTCCAGACGTGGCAGAACGAATACAGTATGGCAAACCCCATTTTTTAAAGAATGGCAAATACGCCGCTGTCATCGGCACCGCCAAGGAATGGGTAAGCTTTACCATTTTTAATGCCACTGCTTTGGAAGCGCCCGAAGGCTTTTTTGAATCGGGACCTCCCGAAAGAAAAACCATCAAAATCCGCAAGGGGCAGGCTGTGGATTACGATTTTTTAGCAAGCCTTTTTAAACAGGCAGCAAATACTATCTAAAATTAGCCTGCAAAGGAGATTTTTATGCAATTTCGGGCGAAAGTACAGCTTCACGGTAAGACTGCCACTGGTGTAGAGGTTCCAGAGGAAATCGTAAAGGCGCTTGGTTCGAGTAAACGTCCCGCCGTAAATGTCACGATTAACGGCTACACTTACCGTAGTAGCATTGCCTTTATGGGTGGAGTCTTTTTACTGGGTATCAGCGCAGAAAATCGCCTCGGGGCGGGCGTAGCAGCAGGCGATGAGGTAGATATTACTGTAGAACTCGATACCGCCCCGCGTGAGGTGACCTTACCGCCCGATTTTGCAGAGCTGCTTGAACAGGACACAATTGCCAAACAGTTTTTTGATAGCCTATCTTATAGCCACAAACGCCAGTATTTGCTCTGGATTGAGGGAACCAAAAAAGCCGAAACCCGGCAACAACGAATCGTCAAAGCGGTTGGTATGTTGCGGGAGGGGCGTACTCAGAGCTAAACACAAAGCTAATAATTATTAATTCTTTCTGGTTTCTTTTTACCCGACCTAAACCTGATTTACTTTACATAACTCTAGGTAATTTCTTCAACAAACCCGTTATTTCAACTCGGTAGCGAAGAAAGCGGTAACGCGGCGGATATACTCGTCTGGGTTGCTGCTGTATGCCCCGACATGTCCCACCCCCGCCAGCATCCAGAACTGGGTGACGTTTGCGCCCCCCGCCTCTTTCAACTTGTAGGCGTTATCCGGCGGCACGTTCCGGTCGCTATCCCCTTGAATTATAAATACGTGACGTTGCCCCAATTGTTTTATCGCCGCTTCCGGCTTAACCTTATCAAAATCTAGCCCGGTGGTTAGGCGACCTATCAGCGATACGCCCGGACTCCAAATACCGAGCATGTTGCCCAGACTGGCAAAGCCCGAATCGCTAACCCCCGCTTGGATGCCCTCACTCTGGCTCATCGCCATTATCGCCACCGATGCACCTAAACTCCAGCCCATTATGCCGATGCTGCCCGCTTTAAACCCCCGATTTTGCAGATAGCTAACTGCCCCAACGAGGTCATATTGTTCGCGCTGCCCGTAATAATGTCGCTCACCGTCCGATTGCCCGTGTCCGCGCAAGTCGAGCAACAGCAAGTTAAAGCCCTTTTCCCATAGCGGCTTGCTAATCGGTAGGGACGCGCTACGATTGGCGTTTTGCCCATGCAGCAAAATTAGGACGTGCGGGCTATCAGCTTTAGGCACAAGCCAACCGCGAATAGTTATTTTATCTTCGGCAGGGCTGGAAAAAGCTACTTCCTCATAAGGCAAACTGTAGGAAGCGGGGGTGAGCGAGCCTAACGCGCGATCCGATACAACCGTAAGAAACAACGCGCTATAAACAGACATGGCAACATAAACAAAGGCGAGAGAGAAAATTAGCGAGACCAGCGCAAGACGCAAGAGCTTGCTTTTGAAAATAGATTGACGCTTCATATTAGATGTGCCAAGTGAAAATATTTTTAGCTAAAACCGGGCGCATCGAACCGCTCACCCATTCCAAGAGAATTAACCCGTAGGGGCGTGGCACGACACGCCCGCGATGGGTTAAACCTTACGCCACCAATTCTTTCTCGGCAACCGCAGGCTCGCTGGATTTTTGCTTCTTTCCGCCGGATTTGATGCGAATGGAAGGAACGAACAGCGCCGCCAGAAATACTACCACCGCTACTCCGGTTGAAACCAGCAAGCCGCTGTGAATGGCGGCGGTCAGCAAAGTGCGCACCGTATCCACCAGCGATTCGGGCAAGCTGGCAGCCACCTTCGCGTTCAACAGGTTTTGCGGCTCTGAGATAGTCTCCAACAATTTGGCAGGCAACCCGGCAGCGGCAGGCGCGGCGGTGATTGCCGAAGCATAGCTGTTGGTAACGATTGTGCCGATTACCGCCACGCCCATAGTGCTACCGATAGAGCGGAAGAACTGCACGCTGGAAATGCCCACGCCCAATTCGCGCCGCGAGATTGATTCTTGCACCACGATGGTCATGCTCGGCATTACCTGACCAAGCCCGAAGCCCATTACCATCATATAGACCGTAACCGCCAACAGGGAGGTATTGGTATCAATGGTGAGCATCAGCAACATACCCACCACTGCCATGATGCTACCGCTGATGAAGGGCCATTTGAGATGTCCCACCCGCCCGATGAACTGCCCGGTCAAGATGTTGGCGCTGACCATTGCCAATGCCAGCGGGGTAGTGAGTGCGCCGGAACTGGAGGCGGATTGCCCTTTCACCACCTGTATAAAGAGGGGGATGAACAGAGTTGCGCCTAGCATTGTCGCGCCCGTAGTAAAGCTCACCACCGCAATGACGCTCACCGCTTTATTGGTGAACAGCTTCAGCGGTATAATCGGCTCGGCGGCGCGAGTCTCCACGAACAGGAAGACGAGCAGCATTATCACTGCGATGCCGAACAAGCCCAAAATTTGCGGGCTGTTCCATGCGTAACCGTTTGGCTCGGTGTGACCGCCCCAAGTGAGTGCGAGTAACAAGCTGACCACCGACCCGGTCATGAAGAACGAGCCAAGCCAGTCCACCTTACGCGCTCCGCTAGGAGTAGATTTGGGCAAATTGAAGATGAGCGCCAAAACTGCCACCACGCCCACCGGAACGTTTACATAAAAGACCCAACGCCAGTCGAGATTATCGGTGATAAAGCCGCCCAGTGCCGGACCAAGTAAGGAGGAAAAGCCGAAAGCGGCGGCGATAAAACCTTGCCAGCGGGCGCGTTTGGCGGGATTAGGAAAGAGTTCGGCAATCATCGCGAAGGCGTTGGATTGCAGCATACCCGCGCCGATACCCTGAAATGCGCGGAAGATTACCAGCCAAACCATTGAGGGAGCCGCGCCGCTCAAGGCAGAAAAGCCCACAAACACAAACACCGCAATCAGCAACAAGGTTTTGCGCCCGAACATGTCGCCGAGCTTTCCCGCGATAGGAATGGTGGCAGTAGAAGTGAGCAGATAGGCGGTGCTAACCCACGCGAACAGCGAAAAGCCCTGCAATTCTTCCACGATGCGGGGCATTGCCGGGTTTACGATGGTTTGATCGAGCGCGACCAGCAAAATGCTCATGATTATGCCGGACAACGCCAGTACCAAATGTCTGTTTTCTGAGTGTTGCGGCTTTTCTACCGCTGTTTCTTTAATAACCAATTTCTATAATCCTTTTTAGTAGGGGCGCATCGCGATGCGCCCGCGTTTGATGGTAAAATCTGGTAGATTTACCTCAAACCTCTTGTTTACTCATTTCCGGTTAAATTATTTTCTATATGTTCGAACAAACGATGCATTTGCAAGATTTCTTCATCGGAAAGCCCCGCCACCATGCGCTGCTCAAATTCGGCGATGCGTTCGGGGAAAGACTCGGCGATGGCGCGCCCCTTCTCGGTGAGAAACACGCGCATATTGCGGCTGTCTTGTTCATCCACGCGGCGCGTCACCAAATCATCACGCTCCATCGCTTGCAAGGTACGGCTAATAGAAGCGGGGTCAATCCCATAATATTTGTGCAAGGCGGACTGGATTACGCCATCGGGGTCGAGCGCTTCAATTAGAATGCGCATTTGGGGAATACTCAAGCCCATATGCTCTTCGTAGCGTGGAATAACCACTTTATTCGCCCGCGCCAACCGCAGCATCAGCGGCAAACGCGCCCCGCCCGCCCATGTTACGCCTTCGGTGAGACGTTCCCATGCAATTCTAGCTTTATGAACGGACTCGTTTCCGGCAATCTGGTTTGACATTGAGCTTCCTTGCTTACAAATAATTGACCCAACAATGATTGACAAATCAACCATTGATATGACAATGATAATAAGATTTCGTTGATGTGTCAATAGTATATACGATTAATTTTGGGGGAAGGAAAAGAGAGCCACCCATCGAGGGCGTGTCGGAATACACCCTTCGTGTGGTGGCACAATCGGCGGGATTGGGGCAAAGGCGCGAACACGTGAGATTCGGGTTCGTAGGGGCGCATCGCGATGCGCCCGCGTTTGATGGTGAAATCTGATGGATTTACCCCAATTCTCGTTTTACGGATTTAATTGTTAATTTTCATGAATACGCCCTTTATCCCGTTGCTGCCCGGCAACGACCACGCCGATGCGGTGAAAGTTTTGGGGAAAAATCGGTTAGAATACTAAAATGAAGTTACTTCCTCCCACCAAGCAAGGATATTGGACGGTTTGGGTGGCAAACCTCTCGTTTTTTGCCGCCTATTACGCCTTGCTCATTCCCTTGCCGCGCTACCTCACCCAAATTGGCTTGCCCGATTGGCAAATCGGCGTGATATTGGGCGCGTTCGGAGTCGCGGCGGTGGTGGGGCGACCGCTGGCGGGGATTCTTACCGATAGCTGGGGTTATCGCCAAGTGCTACTCTTGGGAGCGGGTTCGCTGATGGTGGGCGCAGCGTTCGTGAGCCTAACCACCGACCCGGTATTGCTTTTCGGCTTGCGCTTGCTACAAGCATTCGGCTACGTGGCATTTACCACTGCCGGAACCGCCCTAATCTCGGCGTTGGCGTTGCCGGGACAACAGGGCGCGGCGTTAGCGTTGTTCGGCGCAGCAGCAAACGTGGCGATGGCGTTCGCGCCTGCCCTTATCAACAGCTTGCTCGATGTTCTCACCGTTAAAGGTACTTTCTGGCTGGTAGCGGCGTTGGCGTTGGGAGGCGGCGCGTTGTCGCTGGCATTGCATATCGAGCCGCAACCGACCCGCCCCAAGCGTAGTTGGCGGGTCATGCTGGCAATTCCGCGCGTGCTGTATTGGCAAATGTTGGTGGCATGGTTAGTGGGCTTGGGCTTTGGGGCGTTCCTGCAATTTCTGCCGATTCTGACCGAACGGCGCGGGCTAGAACCTACCGGGCTGGCTTACGCAATTTACGGCGTGGGCATCATCCTAACGCGCCTTGCCACCGGGCGTTTGCAGGATCGGGGCGATCGCAGCCGCTTGCTAGCCTTCGCCTTTTTGCTGTTGGCAGCGGCGTTGCTAGGGCTGGCGTTTGTGGACTTGGAAGGGCTATTGCTGGCAAATATGCTGCTGATGGCGGCGGCGATGGGCATCCTGCATCCCGGCGTAATGGCTAATCACGTAGAGATGGTTTCGCCGAACGAGCGTTGGCGCGGGGTGGTGGCATTTTATCTGGGCTACGATACGGGCATCGGCATGGGAAGCTGGCTGTTAGGGCTGGCGTTGGAATGGTACGGGCTGACGGGCATGTATCTGGTAGCCGCTTTGGGGGCGCTACTGGGCTTAGCCATTACGCTCAGGCAACACAAGGGTTAAAACCGGACGCATCGGAATGCGTTCCGGGATGCGCCCTTCGGTTCGGTGGCGCAATCGAGCGAGATGGGGGCAACATACGCAATCAATACCGGGCGTGTCGAGCCACGCCCCTACGAATTAAAACCATCTCACCCATTCTAAGAGAATTAACCTGTAGGGGCGACGCTCGCCCCATTCGGGGTGCAGGTGAGTCGCCCTTTAACCTGTGTCTGTTGACAATAAATTAACCCTGTAATATTATTCACTATAATTAATGAAACCTAAAATTTTCCTAAAATTCTGTTTAGGTATTGCTAAAATCGTGTACTTTAAGTTTTGAATATCTCTTCCGCTTGCCTTCTTCAAAAGCGCGTTCAGGCAATTTCCTGTTAATTATTGGATTTTTTAATTTGTAGCTGTAAATCAGGGTGTTATAAAACCCTTGCCCGTATTCAGCGGGTTTTTACAGTAGAAATTACGCGCCTATTTTGGAATTAAAATGTTTTAATATGTAGAGGGCAACAGTGGAGATAGTTGTAGTAAAGATGGGCTGGTAAGTAGTATTATGACCAAGAAAATTTTGGTGATTGAAGATGAAGTGGAAATTGGCATTAACCTGTGCTATATGTTGGAAGCCGCCGGTTATGAGGTTATTTCCGCACAAGGTGGCAAGCATGGTATTGAGCTTGCCCGCCAATTCCTTCCCGACCTGATTCTCTCTGACATCATGATGCCCGATATTGACGGTTATCAGGTGCTAGAATCGCTGCGCAAAGACCCTGCCACGCTTGCCATTCCGGTCATTTTCCTAACTGCCAAAAGTTCCCACGAAAACATTCGACAAGGTATGCAACTCGGCGTGGATGATTATATCTGCAAACCCTTTACCCATAGTGAACTGCTGGAGGCGGTTAAGGCGCGTTTGCGAAGACAAAACTCCCTGAAAGCTTCCTTACTGATGCCCGTTTCAAACGAGCTATACGCCGCCGCAAACTCTATCAAAAACATGCTATCCAGAGCGCAGGATGAAGCGCAAACGCCGCCTGTTGCCGCCAATTCTGATGAGCCTGAACCTGAACCGGAAGCTGTCGTACCCGTTCCACCAACTTCCAGATTTGATTTCGGCGAGCTTATAATTGATTTTGAACTTAGAAATATTTCGGTGAATGGGCATGAAGTTAAACTCTCACCGCATCAGTTCAACTTACTGCACTATTTGGTTGAGAACGCTGGAAAGATTGTTTCCCACAGAAATGTGCTGCTCAAGGTGTGGGGACCTGAGTATGAAAAAGAAACCCAATACCTGCACGTATTTATTAGCCAGTTGCGCCAGAAAATAGAACCAAACCCTTCTAACCCACGTTATATCCTTACTGAAAGAGGCTTTGGCTATCGCTTTGCCGAACCAACCCCTATCACCTAATTTTTAATTTTCTATGCCATTTTACCCATGCTTAACCCACCAGCGTGGTTATACTAATATTCCTTTAAAAAATTAATAACAAAACTTTAGTATAATCGCTTGAATTTTAATGTTCTCTTTAGATTTAGTTGCTATAATTCTACTATAAAAAGTGCCTGCCATATGTGGAGATAGTTTTGTAATGTGCAAAGCTGACCTAAACTTGAGTAGGGATTGCAATGAAAATCTTAGTGATTGATGACGAGTTAGAAATATTAACTAACCTTGTGTACCTATTAGAAGCTGAAGGTTACGAGGTTCTTTCTGCGCAGAACGGCACAACCGGTATTAATCTTGCCAAACAATTCCAACCCGCCTTGATAATTTCTGACATCATGATGCCCGGCATTAGCGGTTATCAGGTGCTAGAATCGCTGCGCAAAGACCCTGCGACCCTTACCATTCCCTTTGTGTTCTTGAGCGCAAAAAGCACGCACGATGACATACGGCATGGTATGCAACTTGGCGCAGAGGACTATATCAGCAAGCCCTTTAGTCAGGATGAGTTGCTGGAAGCAGTTAGAGTGCGTTTGGAAAGACATGCTTCCCTGAAATCTTCGATTCTTATGTCTGTTTCGTCCGAACTGCTTACTGCTGCCAATTCCATCAAACAGCTTATTTCCACGATTCAGGATGAGAACAACGCGGTTTATAACGAGGTTGCTCCCGAACAGGAGGCAACTCCGGTTGCTGCGCCGCATCCTGCCCCCTCGGTTTTTGTTTCCCACAAGCTCACCGTTGATTTTGAGCTTAGAATCGCTATGGTAGAGGGTCGAGAAATAAAACTCTCACCCCATCAGTTCCAATTACTGCACTATCTGATTGACAATGCCGGAAAGATTGTCACGCATAAGAACATTTTGTTCAACGTCTGGGGTTCTAAATACGAGAATGAAACCCAATATTTGCATGTTTGTATCAACCAATTGCGCCAGAAAATAGAACCCGACCCTTCCAAACCTCGCTATATAATTACTGAAAGAGGCTTTGGTTATCGCTTCCGGTCGGGAAGTATTAATACCTAGTACTAAAGGAAAATCCTACTCTAGACTAGGTACTATTTTTTTGAAATTCCTGCCGATTCCTCAGTAATTTTTATACTAAATAAGTATTTATTGGTTATAATTGAATCTATATACTTTATATATGATTAGAGTTCTAATCATATAATTAGTGCTGTCTCTAATATTGGTGCCACGCAGCTATTTCTAATCCTTCGTTTTATGAGGTAATGTGGATGAATAATCCCAATAAAAGCGCCAATCCTTTGCATGAGCAAATCTTAGAACATAACCCGTTGCTTATGACCGGAGAGGTAATGAATACCGGAGTGACTACTGCTTTTCCCGAAACGCCTTTGTTGGAAGTAATCAAATTGATGCTCTACCACTCGGCTGATTCGGTGGTTATTGTCAGTGAAGCAGACAGAACCCCGGTTGGGATTATTACCACGCGCGACATTTTGCGCCTTACAATCGAAAACCAAGCGCTTGCCAACCTACGCGCTGAAAACGTTATGTCCGGTGTGCTCATTACCGCCCTGCCGGATATGCCTCTACCTGAAGCTTACAATTTGCTAGAAACTCACCATTTGGGGCAGCTTGTAGTTACGGGCAAGCAAGGCGAGTTAGCCGGAACCATATCGCGGGCTAACTACGACCCGGCGATGTTATTTAACGTCATTCCGCGCAGTGAGAATCAAAAGTGCCAACGCCAAGAGGCTGAAGAACGTATTCAGAAACTCAGCAAGCTATATGCCACAATGAGCCAATCCAATCAGGCGATAATCAGAACCGACTCTCGCGAGAGCTTGTTCCACGAAATTTGCCGAATAGCGGTTGAATTTGGCGGTATGAAAATGGCGTGGGTGGCAACGCCGGATTATGAACGAAAAGTGCTGGTTAAAGCTTCCTGCTACGGGCGAGATTTGGAATATCTGGATACTTTGCTAATTTCGATTGACCCCGAAAAACTGGAAAGCAAAGGAATAGGCGGCAAAGCTTTTCTCGAAAAGCAGCATTTTATTGCCAACGGTTTTACCGAAAAAGAATCAAATAGACCTTGCCACATCGCCGCCAAAGCCAAAGGGCTGGCTGCTGCTGCCGCCTTCCCGTTATTCGAGTCCGGCGAAATAATCGGGCTATTAATTCTATACTCCGGTGAAAGCCAATATTTCGACCCCGAAATTGTGCAGTTGCTGGATGAGATGGCGCAAAACATTTCCTTCGCGCTGGAAAAGTTTACTTTCGAGAAAAAACGCGCCGCCGGCATCAGGGAACTGGAAAAAAGCAATGAACGCTTCTCCAAAATTTTCTACGCCAGCCCTATCTCAATGTCTATTTTCAGAGCCTCCGACTTTAAATTGCTTGAGGCTAACGATAGTTTTTTCAAGCAGACAGGCTTTAGCCGGGAAAACCTTGCCCAATTTCAGGGAATTGCCCCTAGAGAGAAGTTGTATCCAAGCCTGCAACAGGCTGATAAATTTCTAGAAGCTTTAACCAATAATAGTAAGCTCACTGATTATGAGCTTGAATTTTATAATAAAAACGGTGAAATCCTTATTATGCTGCTTTCCACCGAAAGCATGGAATTAGGCGGCGAAGCATGCTTTGTGATTCAGGCAATTAATATCACCGCGCGTAAACGCGCCGAAGAAGCTTTGCGTATGAGCGAAGCTCGCTTCCAAACTTTTATGAATAATAGCCCGGCTTTAAGCTGGATTACCGATGACAATGGAAATATTGTTTACCTCAGCCCTACCTACGGACGAGTTACCGGAATCGATGTGGAAAAAGCTACGGGCAAGAGCGCGTATGAGATCTATCCAAAGGATTACGCCGATGATTTTATTGCTACGATTCGGCAGGTAGCTGAAACCGGACAGAATGTGGAAATAGTAGAATCTTTCCCACGTCCCGATGGTACGCTTGGCTACGTGCTTTCCTATAAATTCCCCCTTCCTCATTTTTCCGAGCAAAGGTTGGTGGGTGGGGTGGCAATAGATATTACCGAACGCGAACACGCCAAAGAGGCATTGCGCTTGAGCGAGGAGCGTTATCGCAAAGTAACCGAGCTTATTACCGATTATGCCTATTCTTATCTGATAAACCCGGATGGCACTTATACCCCCGAATGGTTTACCGAGGAATCTTTCTATCGCCTGACCGGCTATCGTCTTAGTGAAATAGATCAAGATAATATTCTCATGCTTATTCACCCGGATGATAGAGAAGAAGCGCGTAAAAACTTTAGAGCGGCTGCTGGCACAGAAAAATTCAGAAGCGAGTATCGGATAATTACCAAAAGCGGGGAAGTGCGCTGGATAACCTTCCTTCGACAAGCAGAGTGGGATATTGGGCATGAGCGGGTCATTCGGATGTTCGGCAGCCTCAAGGATATTACCGAACGCAAACTTGCGAAAGATGCGCTACGAGAGTCAGAGCAGAAATTTATCAAGCTTTTCCGCGCCAACCCGGCCGCCATCACTTTAGGTAACATGAATAATGGTTTTTTCGTTGACGTAAACGATAAGTGGGTCGAATTGACCGGATACAAACCGGAAGAGCTTATAGGGCATGATTTCCGGGATTTGCACCTTTGGCAAATTCCTGAAAACGGGAAAAATATAATAACTGAATTGGTTACAAAAGGGTACTACCATAATTTTGAAACGAAATTGTACAAGAAAAATGGGGAAACTATCGATGCGCTTAATTCCTTTGACCTAATCGAGATAGACGGGCAAATGTGTGCCTTAAGTTTCAGCATTGATATTACCGAACGCAAGCGCGCCGAAGAAGCGCTACGGGATAAAGAAGAACAGTTCAGAGCGTTGGTGGAAAACTCGCCCGACCTGATTATGCGGATGGATCGACAATTGCGGATGGTGTATGGTAATCCGGCTGTTTTGAAATTCAGCCACCGTAGCCAGCAGCAAATTTATGGAAAAATCGGCACCGAAATGGGCATGGCGCAGAGTACTTGGAATAGCGTTTGTGAGATGGCGCAAAAAGTAGAAGAAACCAAAACTATGCAGGTAACCGAAACAAACGGAACTGTACATGATCAAATGTTTTATTTCCAAACTCGCCTGATTCCCGAATTTAACGCTAGCGGTGAAATTGAAACTTTGCTTTCGGTGACCACCGATATAACCGCCTTAAAAAGAGCGCAAGAGGAATTGATCAATCAGGCGCGCTTCAAAACCCTGTTTGAATTTTCTCCGGATAGCGTTATATTGATGGATAGGGCGGGGACTATTATCAGCCTGAACCGCGCTGTCGAAGAACTACTCGGCTACTCCCCCCAAGAATTGATCGGTAGAAAGGGTGTAGATTTCAAGCTAATTCCACCCGACATTTTCGAACAGTTTATTGCGGTTATGATAAAGGCTGAAAATAGCGCGTTACCTTACCTTTTTGAATTTGAAATAACCAAGCGAAACGGTAAGCAGCTTGCGGTTGAAGCGCGGGCGCACGCGCTTATGCTGGAGGGGCAAACCCATATATTAATTGCCTTTCGGGATATTACCCGGCATAAGGATTTGGAGTATGAACTCCGGGCTGCCATCGAAAAGCAGCGCGAATTGACAGAGTTAAAATCCCGTTTTGTTTCGATGGCATCGCACGAATTCCGCACTCCGCTCACTATTATTCTTTCTGCGGCACAATTGCTGGAGAAATATATGGAGCGTTTTACCCCAGAGCGGGTTGCCGAGCTTTACAAACGCATCGTGGTGTCGGTTAGAAACATGACGGACTTATTGGATGAGATGCTTTTCCTGAACAGAGCCGAAGCCGGTAAGTTGGAATGCAAGCCCACTATGCTGGATTTAAGCCTGTTCTGTAACGAGGTGGTGGAAGAAATTCGATTTGGGGCAGGTACGCAGCATTTCTTCCAAATTGAGATTGCGCCACCGCCTCGGCTTATTGCTGCCGATGTAAAGCTGTTGCGTCCGGTTGTGGCAAACTTGCTGTACAATGCCGTCAAGTATTCCCCGAAAGAGCGCACCATTCGGTTCAAGCTGGAATATACCGCTACCCAAGCGCATGGCACAGTCATTGATGAGGGCATCGGCATACCGTCAGAAAACCTGAAGCAGTTGTTCGAGGTGTTCTATCGGGCGGATAATGTGGGAGACATTCAGGGAACAGGGCTAGGTTTGGCAATTGTTAAGAAGAGTCTGCTAGCACATGGCGGCGATATTGAAATCGAAAGCGCCGAAAACAAAGGCACTACCTGCCGCTTCTGGATTCCGATTTAGCAAAACCGGGCGTGTCGAGCCACGCCCCTACGAACCCGAACCAAATCTTATGAGAGTTAATTCGTAGGGGCGCATCGTGATGCGCCCGGTAATTAACCCATCCGGAGGGCGTATTTGAATACGCCCCTACGAACCCGAATCTCCCCCGCCCGTGCCGAGCCGAACCCTCATGTTTGCGCCAAACCAACGTATATTTGCACCGTCCGGGTAGTCCGGGTAGGGGCGCATTCCGATGCGCCCGGTTTTAACTACTCCCCTCGCTGCCACTTAATCTTCCTGAACTTTTGCTTGCCTACTTGTTTTGCGTCCGAACCCCGCACCTCTTCCAACCACTCCGCCGTATTTTGTGTATCGGGATGCCGCGAACCGAACTTCTTGAGGCAAATTTCCAGAGCGCGGGAAAGTAACCGCTCCGCCTCCGCCCGTTCCCCCATCTTATACCGCAACACGCCAAGGTTGTTGAGATCTCTCACCACATCGGGATGCTCCGCGCCTAACGCCTTTTCATCAATGGCAAGGACGCGTTGGAGGAGAGGCAGGGCGGCAGGCAGGTCGCCCATATCCTTTAGTAATAACCCAAGGTTGTTGAGGTTTTGCGCCACATCGGGATGGAACTCGCCCAACTGTTTCTCCCGGATAGCAAGGGCGCGTTGGCAAAGAGGCAGGGCGGAGGCGTAGTCTCCCATATCCTGTAGCAAGCTCCCAAGGTTGTAACAACCTATCGCAACGTAAGGATGGAACTCACCCAACTGTTTTTCGTGGATAGCAAGAGAGCGTTGGTAAAGAGGCAGGGCGTTTTGCAGTTGTCCCATGCCCCTTAACAATCCTCCCAGATTGCCGAGGCGAATGGCAACGGTGGGATGGTCAGAACCGAGCGTTTTCTCACTAATGACAAGGGCGCGTTGGAAGAGAGGCAGGGCGGAGGACAGGTCGCCCATAGCCTGTAGCAAGCTCCCAAGGTTGTTGAGACTGGAAGACACATCGGGATGCTCTGCGCCTAACACCTTTTCATCAATGGCAAGGGCACGTTGGTAAAGAGGCAGGGCGGAGGCGTATTCTCCCATATCCTGTAGCAATAACCCAAGGTTGATGAGGCGGGCGGCAACGGTAGGATGTTCCTTCCCTAGCGTTTTCTCTCCAATTTCTATGGCGCGTTGGAAGAGGGGCAGAGCGGAGGCGTATTCTCCCATATCCCTTTGCAAGTCCCCCATGTTGTTGAGGCTTTGCGCCACATCGGGATGGAACTCGCCCAACTGTTTCTCCCGGATGGCAAGGGCGCGTTGGTAAAGAGGCAGGGCGGAGGGCAGGTCGCCCATATCCTGTAGCAAGCTCCCAAGGTTGTTTAGGCGGGTAGCAACGGTAGGATGTTCAGAGCCTAGCGTTTTCTCTCCAATTTCTATGGCGCGTTGGTAAAGAGGCAGGGCGGAGGCGTATTCTCCCATCGCCTTTAGCAAGACCCCCATGTTGTTGTACCACACAGCCACATCAGGATGTTCAGAGCCTAGCGTTTTCTCTCCAATTTCTATGGCGCGTTGGTAAAGGGGCAAGGCGGAGGCGTATTCTCCCATATTCTGTAGCAAACTCCCAAGGTGGTTGAGGTTTGTGGCAATGTCAGGATGCTCTGCGCCTAACGCCTTTTCATCAATGGCAAGGGCGCGTTGGAAGAGGGGCAGGGCGGAGGCGTATTCTCCCATCTCCCGAAGCAAGCCCCCCATGTTGATGAGGCGAATGGCAACGGTAGGATGTTCAGACCCTAGCATCTTCTCACTAATGGCAAGGGCGCGTTGGAAGAGGGGCAACGCTTGCCGGTAGTCCGCTCGCGCATTTTGCAGGTAAAGCGCAATCTGGTTGTACAGGTAGCTTGCCGCTGCCAATGCCGCGCCCCGTTCCTCGGCGTAGCCCGCCACCGCCATCCCCACTTCCAGCAGTCGCCCGCAATCCTCCCACGTCTCAAATTCCACATCAGGGTAAGCCGCCCACAGCAGCTTTGCCGCTTGCTCTAGCCTTGCGGTGTCCGTGCCTTGCGCCGTCCGCAATGCCAGCCCCACCAAGCGGTGCAGCGTCAGCCCTTCCCCGCTTACCTCCGCCAGCGAATAGCGTTTTATCGCCCCGATTGCGTCGTCCCAGTCCAGTTCATCCCCCGCCGTTGCTTCCAACCGCTCCGGCAATTCCTCCGCATTCTCAAGGAACAGGCTGAAGGGGATTTCCGCCACTCCTAGCCACGCGCACAACTCCAGCAACTCCGCTCCCGCCGGGTTCGCTTCCCCCAACGCTTTGAACGAAATCTCCCAAGTGGTGGCAACCGTGTCGTTGTGGTAATCCTCCGGCGCATTGCTCCGCTTCAGCAATTCCATTCTCCGCTTCTTGAACAGCTCTAGGTACGATTCCCCGCTCTTGGATTTCGCATTCATGTAGGCGGCTGCCTGTTCCAACGCCAACGGCAAGCCCCCCAACTCTTGCGCCAATTCTTCGAAAGCTGCTTCGCTGCGTTCTGTGCGCTTTTCAAGGAACTGCACGCTCTGGCTCTGCCCCCATATTTGAGCAAACAAAGGCTTGATGCTCTTGCCCCAATCGCCGTTGTAGCGCGAGGTAATCAGGGTTTGCCCGTTGCCGCCGTTCGGTAGATAAGGGCGAATGTCGGCGGGTTCTTCCACGTTATCCAGCACCAACAGCCAATGGGTGGGGCAAGTGCGTAAGTAGTGAAGGGCGAGGGCAATCGCCTCGGCTTGTTCGGTTGCGCCTTGCGTTGCCAAGCCTAACTTGAAAGCGAGATCAGCAAGGTCAGAGCGCAGGGAAGTCGCGAACTCGGCGTTGACCCACCACACCAAATCGAACCGCTCTTTGTTGCGGTAAGCGTATTCCACCGCCGTTTGGGTCTTGCCCACTCCGCCCAAACCCGCCACCGCTTGAGTAATCGCGTTCGTCTGCGCCGATTCGAGGGCATCCAGCAAATCCTCGCGCCCGGTGAAAAAGGCGTTGCGCTGATGGGTAAGATTCCAGATGGGCGGGAACGTGCCGGGATAGCGCGGGGCAGGGCTAGAATCGTTAGCGGTTTGCACCATTCCGGGGAAGCGCGGGGCGGTATCCGGTCTGCCCGTACCTTTGAGGGTTTTACGAATTTCTTCGAGCAATTCCTCGCGCGCTTGCGCCTCCTCCTTGCCGAGCAGCTTGATGCGAGAGAGCGACTTGAGCAAGCCGAGCTTCTTAGAGTCGCACTCTGCCACTAACACGGGGATAATCAGCCGTTTCTCTCCGGTGGGGTCATCGGTGAAAAAAGCTGCCCACTCCGGTAGAGTGTAAAGCGAGTTCAGATAATTATCAGAGAGGATAGCGATAATGCGCTGCGAGGAAATAATCGCGTTGTGCATATAAACCGCGAAGTTAGTACCCGGCAGCGAATCCCACGCTTGAATGGTGAGGGAGTAGCCATCCTGCTCAAGCAGCCAAGCGACCCATTCCGCCCAACCCTTGTCGGCTTTGTTGTAGCTGATGAAGAAATGTTTTTGCGGTTCGTGCTGACTCAAGGCATTATCCCCGGCAAGGCTAAAACGCAGGTTAAACCATCGCTAAACTACGCGATTATTATAGCGGGAAAAGCGCGATTGGCACAAGCACAAATCTCAGGGGATTGGGGCAATAAAAGAAGGGCGCACCGGAATGCGCCCTTTTGTTATGGCTTCTTACGAAGCGTTTCGCTTTGCGTTAGCGGTCGAGCTGACCGACAAGGGTTGATATACTAAGGTAGTTTCTTTTTCGCGTAGCAGCTTGATAACTTCCGGCTTTGTATCATTAACCCCGCTGACATCCAGCACTTTATCCTCAAATTCGGTTAGCAATTGGTAATTGAACATCGAATAAGGGATGGTAATAACCACCAAATCGGTATCTTTCAATAGCAATCTGCTCAAGTGATTGTGCTGAAGTTCGCGTCCATCTTGCAGGGTAATTTGCCGCACATTGGGGTCGCTGTAGGTAACAACCGCCCCTTTCAGCATAAGCTCTTCAATCAGCGTAACCGAAGGGGAGTCCCACATCCCGAACTTTTCAAGCTGCTCACCAATTCCTAGTACAAGAACCTTCGCCCAAATTAAGGGCTTGCCTAACTGGTTCAACTTTTCCATAATTCGGTAAACTAACTGGCGGGAACGGTCACGATTAATCTCATTTGCCAGCCCCACCAAGCGCGGCTCATAATTGGAGAGGTTGTTTTTATTGTGAAATTCCATCGGGGGGTAATCTCTAACCCTCCCAGAACCCGGAGAAAAAGCTCTAAAGCCGGACGGGTTGGATTTAGCAGCGGTAATTATCTCGGTGGTACTTACTCCCAGCCGTTGGCAAAGCTCATCAAACTCGTTTATCAGGGCGGTATTGACGAGTCGGTAGCTGGTTTCTAGCAACTCGGTCAATTCGACTGCCAACACGCTTGAGACCGGAATTATTTGGTCAAACACCATGTTGTAAAGGGTAGTAGCAATTTTGCTACTGAGTGGGGTTATGCCGCCTAATATCTTTGGAATTTGCGACAACTCGTATTTTTTATCAATTTCTTCCACCCGTTCAGGACTCAGCGCCAGCAAGAAATCCTTGTCAGGAATTAAGCCCCTTTTACTAAAGGGTTGCAAGAATAGCTCATCGATAGCGCCGGGATAGGGAATTGATTCGACAATTATCAGTTTGCCCGGTTCCCAGATTTCAAGCAACGCTTCGACAGCATTCTCAATATAGCTGAGGTCGAGCTTGCGCTCTTTATTAAGGGTGGTAGGGAGGCAGATTATATAAACATCGGCATCCCGCAATTCTTCAAAATTAGCGGTAGGGTGGAACAAACCCGATTCCAACAATTTTATAAGATCGAGGGATGTGATACTTGCATTATACGATACACCGCCGCGCAATTCCTCAACAAGCGCTTGCCTTACATCGTAACCGAACACCTTAAACTTTGCTTGTGCAAAAAGCCTCGTCAGCGGCAAATTTGTATTTCCTAACCCAATAATGCCGATAAGCGCAGTTTGCTGTTCAAATTTCTCAATTAATTCAGACCAATACAAAATAGTCCCTCCAACTCCACTCAATGAAACGACCCCACGGCTAATTACCCTTAGCCTCTAGCACCTTAAACCCAACTAGGTGCGGATTATCTTAATATATATTTAATTATGCATGTTCAGCTAGAAATAAACTTTTTATTGAAAAAGCGCTTTTTAAATTACACTTTTCTCATTTTAATTGCTATTAAAGTAGAGGTATATCTCACAATTTGGAGGATATTTCAGGCTGAAATGCAAACTTACTCTTTGCTGTTAATACAGACTTATTAATAAAGCATTTAGATAAATTTTAGTAAACCTTTAGGCAGGCACTGTAATCTATTTAATTACTCATGGTAACATCATAATTTACGGTTGTCAATGTTAAAAAGAAGATTAATAAAAATATTTTAATAAGAGTTTCTTGGGATTAGGGATTTGATTATTACTCGACTGTGGCGGGGTATTGCTCAATCGAAATGAGGTAACGGCGCGTACCGGGTCGGATACTTAGGGTGCGCGCCGCTATTCCGGCTAATAATCAATTACATTGAGGGGGTTTTGGCTAAAGACAATCTCTGCCAATGCTTCCTTTGCGGCTTCACGTATAGTGGTGCTTTCGCTCTCGGCAAGAACTTTCAGGGTGCGGGTGGCTTCTTGTCCGCCCACCTGTCCCAACGCCCAAATTGCTGCCAAGCGCACTTCCGGGTCGTGGTCTCTGGTGAGCCTGAGCAGTGGGGTAAGCAGTTCGGTGCTGCTTTGTTCGCCTGCCGCGCGTACCGCTTCGTAGCGTAGGGCGGGCGATTCGTTGCTCAGTTCCTGCCCGATTTCAGGCAACCAGCGTTTGTCCACCGTGCGTCCCATTGCCGCCAATGCGCTGGATTTGAACAACTCGTCGTCGCTTTGGTACGCTTCTGCGATAAACTGGCGCACTTGCTCATCCTGCGAAAAGTAGCCAAGCGCTTCTAAGGCACGCCGCCGCACTTCCAGCGAATTGGTTTTCTTCTGGAATTGGGTCATTAAACTATCATGCACATTCTTGTTCCAGCGACTGGGTAGCTTGCCCAGTTCTGCCAGTAGCGCGAAACGGCTCATGCTTATGGTGGCTTTTTCGCGCACTTCCTCGGAGGGGTCGCTTTCCATCAAAGGAATGAGCATACGCAGCATATTATGTTCTTCGTATTCCCACAGCCCTTCGAGCGCGATAACCCGCACCTTAGCATCGGGGTCACGTAACATATATAAGAAGAGCGGGTTAAAATCTTCCTCTACCTGCTCTTCGGCATATTCTACCAGCGCTTCGGCTATCTCGCGCCGCCGCTCTACCGAGAAAGTACCCCACGCTTGCTCGAATTGCGCTTGCTGTTCCGATTCAAGGTTGGAAAATTGTTTAATAATGCGTTTGCTCAGGCTTTGCTCTTCATCGGCAAGCATCGCCAGATATTCGTTATAAGATTTCTTTTCTGCCATTTATAGTGTTCTCCATCATAAATTTCCAACATACCGAATAATTTTAACATAAATCGCAAGAGGAGTAGAGCTTAAGCAGTAGCGGCTTGCACATGCTATAATTTTGGCAGAAGCTTTGTGGGCTGCGGCTATTATTTTTGAGAAGAGGTTGGCATGCTAGTCACGCGGATATTGAGCACGGTGGTGCTCGTCCCGCTCGTTCTATTATTTTTGTTCTTTAGCGTGGAGACTACTGCCTTGCTCGCCGCAATCGGTGCGGTAATCGGCGCATTTGAATTTTACGATATGGCGGTGCGCTCGCCTTACAAATTTAATCCTGTACGGTTGTTAGGCTATGGGCTGGCAGCGTTTTTATGCCTCGCCGGATACCTCAACTCGCTGCCCCTGATGTTGCTGGCAACTGCGCTCTACGCCCTTATATCCGGCGCAATCATTCTGGTACGCCCTGTCAATTCGAACGAACCCGCGCTCCGTAACCTCACCAATTGGGGCATCAGCCTGTTGGGATCGCTTTATCCCGCCTTGCCGCTAGGGCTTGCCGCTACCTTACGCGCCGATAGCAACGAATCACTCTGGTGGATTGTGCTGGCGTTGGTGGGTACATGGGGTACCGATACGGGCGCATATTTTGTTGGTCGCTTACTGGGAAAACACAAGCTTGCCCCCAAAATCAGCCCGAACAAAACCATAGAAGGCGCAATCGGGGGTGCGGTGGCGGGCATGGTTGGGGTTACGCTGGTGGGTGTGCTGGCTCTGCATATTCCGCTCTACTATACTATTCCGCTTGGGCTGACGCTGGCGGTGGGCGGTATCTGCGGCGATTTGTTCGAGTCGTGGTTCAAGCGGCGCTTCGATACGAAAGATTCGGGCAAGCTCATTCCCGGTCATGGCGGTTTGCTCGACCGCATTGACGCGCTGCTGATAGTCCTCACCCTTACTTATCTTTTCAAGCTGGTGTACAGCTAAAATCTGGCGCATCGGAATGCGTCCCTCTAGCACAGGTGTCATTAAATTATTTTTACAAATACTTTAGAATATTCATATATAAATTTAGGGTAATATTTATAAATAGTTTAAATAATTGAGTTAAAATAAAAGTGGATGCTGAGTGTGTTCTCAGCTATCTCAGATCGTGTTGAGACCCCTTTCTAAAAGCCGGGCTGTGTGAATTACCCCCGGCTTTTTTTCTTATTTAAAAGTTTTAAGCATTATTTTTACCGAAATATTAACCAACTTGTTTTAATTTATACTCAACTTGGCTTACGTCTGTACCTTTTTTTCGCTTGTAGCTAATTGAGGTGCGCTAAAGCTTTTTACGTTGCACAAGTTTGTCTAATCTAATATGAACGCGCCAAGAAAGGCACACATAGCATGCGGTTATTAAATATATTTCAAGCGTTTATGCTGTTGATAGTATTAGCTCTGGGAGCGTGCGGGGCTACGGAAGCAACTCTAACGCCTGTTGTGGTTCAGCCGAGTACATTTACTCCTACCGCTACCACAAGCGCAATAACTCCTACACCTACAACCCTTGCCGCGACTCCTACAATAGCGGCAACCCCAACCGCTACCACCCTTGCAGCAACTGAAATACCCACACCAGAAGGTCCAAATATTAGCGAAAAACAGATTTACGAGCAAATGCCCTTTCGTGAAAAAGTAACCGGCAGTCGGGATGTGACGGTAGCGGGCGTAAAGATGAAGGTTAATATTGGCTATATCGGTGACTTAGCCCCAAATGGAAGCACTGTTCTTGCGCAAAATAAAAGTCTTACTACCCTGAAGATTGCTGCTACCAAAATTGCCTTTAGTGACATGTATACTGATGCTGCGCTACAACAGACTTTAGCTCTGTATTTTGGGGTAAATAGTATGGCTCTTCGCAATAGACTAAACCCATCGTGGATGGATACCTTTGATCCAAAAACAGACCCCGGCGCAGTGAAATATATTAACAACTTTAATTTAAATAGCGGAACTTCTTTAGAAATCGGCTCACAAAGACCAAATCGAACTAAAATGAAACTTTCGGAAGTCAAACAAGTTTCAGTTATGATTACCTCAAACGAACCAAAAGATGGGGCAGTATCAGCTATACCCGGTTTGAGTACTCTTTATGGGGTATTCGCGCATCCCCTTGAGACAGGCTACGAAGTAATTATGACAATATCTCTTGACCCCCTAGGCATTGCAAAAATGGAAAAGAATTGGAATACAAATAATGACCCTGAAGTGTCAAAAGAATTACCGGCGTTAGAAATATATCTAAACTGGACACAATGTTTTGGAGGAGTATTTAATGATATGAATCTTAGATGGCCCACCGAAACAACCTTTGCAGCAATTACCAATGCCTACGCTGAAGTAGGGGGCGGACCCTATTCGAAAACATTATTTGACTCAAAAGCTACACTTGAACAAATCGTAAAAAACAACTTGTTTAAGATTCCTTATCTCTCGACTGCGCCCTAAAATGTTACAGTTCTAGCGCGGAGAAAAAAGTAAGACAAAAGCCGGATGGTGTGATTATATTTCCCATCCCGGCGTTGGTAGCGCTCTCGACTTTGCGGCGGTTCTCAGGAAGGTTGCACCAGAGCTAATACTCGCTTTTGTCCGCTTTCAAGCGCCATTCCTCGAACGCTTCTAGCCCTTCTTGGCGCAAGAGTTGGGTCATGGGGATTTTGCGCTGCTCTAGCGGACGCGCCATTTCATCATAGATACCAGACATTTAGCTTGATATCCGCTTTTAAGAGATTAAGGACCATAGGCTCACCCATCACCCCAACCCCGATAAACCCGATCCTCATAGCGGAACTCCTAAGTTTCTAAAGGAAAAATATTCCCGTATTTCTTCAAGGGTGGTCAAAAATTCATTCCACCTTTCCTTGCCAAAATTGTCCGTAAAACCATTTTGAATTTTCTCCCATTCAACTATGGCCTGTTTCACCACTTCCTGCCCTGACGGGGTAAGCTCCAGAGTTTTGGTAACACCTTTGGATGTGGCGGAAATTTTGAGCCATTTTTTTTTCGCCAAAGGCGCCACTTCCCGGTAAAGCGTGGTTCGTTCCAGGTTCAAATGTGCTGCCAGCTTCATTTGCGAAACGGGTTGGTAGCGCGATACGTTTACCAAAATGGCATATTGAGTAACGTTGAGGTCAAACGGTGCCAAAAAAGCATCATAAGCCCTGCCGACCACTCTGGAAGCCATTTTTAGATTGGTACAGGCGCATTGTATCCTGGCAAACTCAGGCGGGGTTTCTGTTTTATTCATTTTTACCCGTTTCCTTCCTCGAGAAATTTACTGTCTGCCAGCAATTCCTGTCCATAATTCACTACCAACTGGCAAAGCAGTTCAAAGTCTTCTTTGCGGCTGCGGTGGTTGGTAATGGCTACTCGAATGGCAAACCGGCCCTGTATGCGAGTGCCAGAAGGAACCGCTTTACCACTTTCTTGCAGCCGCAATAATATCTCCTGGTTGAGCCGATCCAATAGCTGTGCATCAAGACTTTCCTGGCTTGAGGGGTTAAAACGGAAGCAGACAATACTCAGTTCTACCGGTGCCAGCAGTTCCAGCAAATGTTCCTGCTCAATCAATTGTTTAAGATAGGCTGCCTGACGGATATTCTGTTCAATCAATTGTCCGAATAAATCTATACCATGAACTTTCAGAGAAAACCAAATCTTAAGAGCCTTAAAACTCCTTGAAAGATCCACTCCTCTGGCTGCAAATTCCAAGGGCTGGGCGGCAATACCCCGGTTTAAGGCGGTTAAATAACTTGGGGTTATGGAAAAAGCACTTTGATGGGCTGTTCTATCCCTGACTAGTATACAGCCTGCCTCGTAGGGCATGTATAGCCACTTGTGCAGGTCAAAAGCCAGGGAATCTGCCAGTTCCAATCCGGAAACCAACCCTGCCTGAGATGGCGTAAGCTTTACCAGAGCACCGATGGCGCCATCAACGTGAAACCACAAACCTTCCTGCCGACAAATCCTGGCAAGCCCTTCTAGGTCATCAATTGCGCCTGTGTTAACAGTCCCCGCGTTGCCAATCACACATATGGGATTTTTCCCCTGTGCTTTGTCCCGGCGGATGGTTTCTTCCAGCTCAGCCAGGTTAATCTTGTATAAGGCATCAACCGAAATTCGTTTTAAGGATTTATCCCCCAACCCCATAAGCTCGACTGCTTTCTGCGCCCAGCTATGGGTTTCAGTTGAGCAGTAAACCACAAGTTCTGCTCTTGTAACGGCAGGCTGTTGCAGCCCCTCCGCTCGCACATCAAATCCGGCTTTGACATTCCTCGCAACTGCCAAGCCAAGAAGGTTAGCAACCGTGCCACCACTTGCCAGCACTCCGGACGAAGTAGCCGGAAACCCGAGTAGCTCTGCCAACCAGCGAATAACCTGTTCTTCCACGTAAGCGGCTGACTGGTCGTACCCGGCTACGTGCGAATTCATTCCGGAGGCAAGCATATCAGCCAACATGGCATATGGAGACCCGGTTCCCATAACCCATCCCCAGAATCTGGGATGGATGTTGCCGGTAGGGTAAGGTAAAATCAGTTCTTTGAACTCCTCATAAACGTCACCAGCCGCTTCAGCCGCCAAGGGTAAAGGAGCCTTTAGTTTTTGTTTGACCTCTGCCGGAACGGGCTGCCAGACCGGGCGTTCCCTGACATTCTGGAGAAAATCGAACATGTCATCAAGCATCTGGTGACCCAGACTTTTTAGATCTTCCCAGTTTTCAGGATCGAGGGTTTGCTCGATTATATCTTCAGAAAATACAGAATTGGGATCAGGTGACGAGATCATATAGTAGAACTTATCCTTTCCTTTGATATATACTTGTAACTTATGATGTATATACATCATAAACCAAAATATTGCAAATCAGGTCACACTGGAGTGTAAGCAAAGTAAGGGTAAAAATTGGTTCTGTCCCACTTTTGATACCGTTGGCGAACTAATTTTACCTATGAAAAGGGTTTGAAAATAGCACTTTTTGGAGCGATTTAAGGCAAAAAGCAATAAAAATGCTCGGTTTTTGACCTAAATTGGAGAAAATAGAAATATTTAGGAGTTCGCCAACAGTAGCAGGTTGCACCAGAGCTAATACTCGCTTTTGTCCGCTTTCAAGCGCCATTCTTCGAATGCCTCTAACCCCTCTTGGCGCAAGAGTTGGGTCATGGGGATTTTGCGCTGCTCTAGCGGACGCGCTATTTCATCATAGATAAAGGAGTCGTCAAAACCGATAGCCTGAGCATCGGTGCGGGTGTTAGCGTAGTAAATCGCGCCCAAACGCGCCCAGTAGATTGCGCCCAAGCACATTGGGCAGGGTTCGCAGGAAGTATAAATGACACAGCCCGATAGGTTATGGGTTTGTAGGTTGGCACAGGCGAGACGGATGGCGTTAACCTCGGCGTGAGCGGTGGGGTCGTGGGTGAGCGTAACCGAATTTGCGCTAGCCGCGATGATTTCGCCATCGCGCACTATCACTGCCCCAAAGGGACCGCCGCCCTCTCGCACGCTTTCTTCCGCTAGGCAAAGAGCCTCGCGCATGTAAAGTTCATGTTGTTTCATCGAGTAAGATTATAAGCGCAACCGTGTACTAAGGCAATTCCGCCATTAATGATGGAATTATTCCATTATTTGTGACGGATTTCATAAACGTAAATATCTAGCCCATTAGTATTCACAAATAGTTCTTTTATAGTTCTTTTTTATAATTTGTACTATAGCTCTAAAATGTATTCAATTTTACAATTTAAGGGGTTGTGAAACTTTGGGCTAAACTTAGCCTGTAGGATTAGCAATAATGCGCCTGTTTGTACTTACCCACGTGGCATTACGATGGATTTTTCTGCCTTTATGAAGTCCATCATCGATATAAATATGTTGATGCAAAGTTACAATTACTAGTTGGAGGTTTTTGATGCGCTTTTTCAAAACAGGTTCATTTTTCATGGTATTACTTTTAGTGCTGGCGGCTTGCGGTGATAATACTGCTACTCCGGTGCCTGCCGCCACTACTGCGGCTGCCACTACTGCCGCTGGCGCAACCACTGCCGCTGCTGCCGGAAAGATTCAGGTTAGCGGCGCGTATATCAACGCTCCCAAACCGGCTACTACCACAATGGCGGGTGGAATGGCTACCACCGCTGCCGCCACCACAATGGCGATGGGTACTCCCGGCGCAAGCGCGATGGTCTCGACCGGGATGTTTTTGACCATCAATAACAGTGGCGCAGAAGCCGACAAGCTATTGGGCGGACAAACCAGCATTGCCGATGCGGTTGAAGTTCACACCTTTGTCAATTCAAAAATGGTGCTTGCCGAAACTGCGCCCGTACCGGCGAACGGTTCGCTGACGCTTGCTCCCGGCGGTCTGCACATCATGTTAATCGGAGTCAAGCAACCACTAACGGTTGGTCAGAAAGTGTCCGTGACACTGAACTTTGAGAAAGCCGGTAAGGTGATAGTCGAGGCTGAGGTTCGCGCCTCCTAACCACGAACCTACCTCGGAGACAAGGGACTAGGGAACTTTAAGAAATTAATTCGTAAATAGACCAGAGGGCGTATTCAAATACGCCCCTACGAACCCGAATCTCATCGGTTCGTGTGTGTGCCACAATCCCCGTGTTTGTGCCAAACCAACGTATCATTGCGCCGTTCGGGGTATCCCCCATCCGGGGCATACCCTTTCAGGGTACAGGCAGCAGGGCACATTCCGATGCGCCCGGTATTAACCAACGCCCCTACGAACCCGAACCCCGCACCTGCGCCAACCATCTCTTCGTGATTTGGGTAGAAGGATGTTGTGAACCGAGCTTCTTGGTGAAAATCTCCAGAGCGCGGGAGAACAACCGCTCCGCCTCCGCCCGTTCCCCCATCTCATACCGCAACGCCCCAAGGTTGTTGAGGCTGTTTGCCACATCGGGATGGAACTCGCCCAACTGCTTCTCCCGAATGGCAAGGGCGCGTTGCAAAAGCGGCAGCGCGGCGGGCAGGTCGCCCATCGCCTGTAGCAATAACCCCATGTTGTTGCAACCAGTCGCTACCTGTGGATGGTCTGCGCCAAGTTGCTTTTCCCAAATGGCAAGGGCGCGTTGGAAAAGCGGCAGCGCGGAGGCGTATTCTCCCATCGCCTGTAGCAATAACCCCATGTTGTTGCAGCAACTTGCCACGTTAGGATGGTCTGCGCCAAGTTGCTTTTCCCAAATGGCAAGGGCGCGTTGGAAGAGAGGCAGGGCGGCGGGTAAATCTCCCATCGCCTGTAGCAAGCTCCCAAGGTTGTTGAGGCTGGTCGCCACATCGGGATGGAACTCGCCCAACTGCTTCTCAAAAATGGCAAGGGCGCGTTGGAGAAGGGGCAGGGCGGCGGGCAGGTCGCCCATCGCCTTTAGCAAGCTCCCAAGGCTGGCGAAGCCTGTCGCCAAAGAAAGATGGAACTCGCCCAACTGCTTCTCAAAAATGGCAAGGGCGCGTTGGAGAAGCGGCAGGGCGGCGGGCAGGTCGCCCATCGCCTTTAGCAACATCCCAAGGTTGTTGAGGCTTTGCGCCACATCAGGGTGTTCCGAACCGAATGACTTTTCCCGAATAGCAAGGGCGCGTTGGTACAAAGGCAGGGCAGCGGGCAGGTCACCCATCGCCTGTAGCGCCATTCCCAAGTCGTTCAGGCTTTCAGCCACATCCGGATGTTCTGAACCGAGCGACTTTTCCCGAATAGCAAGGGCGCATTGGAAATAGTTCCGCGCCTGTCGGTAATCCGCTCTCGCACCGTATATATAAGTCCCAATCTGGTTGTACAGATAACTGGCATCTGCCAAAGCCACGCCCCGTTCCTCCGCGTAGCCCGCCGCCGCCAGCCCCGCTTCCAGCAACTGTCCGTATTCCTCCCACAGCTCTATTTTCTTACTCAAATCCCCAGAGGGGTAAGCGGCATGCAGCAGCCCCGCCGCTTGTTCCAGTCGGGTGGTGTCCGTGCCTTGCGCCGTCCGCAGCGCCAGCCCCACCAAGCGGTGCAGCGTCAGCCCTTTCTCGCTCACCTCCGCCAGCGAATAGCGTTTTATCGCCCCAATTGCCTCGTCCCAATCCAGTTCATCCCCTGCTGCTGCCGCCAATCGCTCCGGCAACTTGTCCGCATGCTCAAGGAACAGGCTAAAGGGGATTTCCGCCACTCCTAGCCACGCGCACAACTCTAGCAATTCCGCGCCTGCCGGGTTTGCCTCCCCCAACGCCTTGAACGAAATCTCCCATGTGGTGGCAACCGTGTCGTTGTGGTAGCCCTCCGGCGCATTGCCCCGCTTCAGCAATTCCAGCCTCCGCTTCTTGAACAGCTCTAGGTACGATTCCCCGCTCTTGGATTTCGCGTTCATGTAGGCGGCTGCCTGTTCGAGCGCAAGCGGCAAGCCCCCCAACTCCTGCGCCAACTCCTCGAAAGCGGGGTCAGCTCTTCCCACGCGCTTTTCCAGAAACTGCACGCTTTGACTCTGCCCCCATATTTGGGCTGGCAAAGGCTTGATGCTCTTGCCCCAATCGCCATTGTAGCGCGAAGTAATCAGGGTTTGCCCGTTGCCGCTACCGGGTAGATAGGGCAGAATATGGGCGGGTTCTTCCACGTTGTCCAGCACCAACAGCCAATGGGTGGGGCAGGTTCGTAGGTGTTGGAGGGCGAGGGCAATCACTTCTTCTTGTTCGGTTGCGCCGGGGGTCGCCAGCTTGAGGGCATAGGCGAGGTTGGCAAGGTCAGAGCGCAGAGAAGTCGCGAACTCGGCGTTGACCCACCACACCAACTCGAAACATGTTTTATTGCGGTAGGCGTATTCCACCGCCGTTTGGGTTTTGCCAACACCGCCCAAGCCAGCCACCGCTTGCTGAGTGATGGCGGAAGTCTGCGCCTTTTCGAGGTCAGCCAACAAATCCTCGCGTCCGGTGAAAAAGGCGTTGCGCTGATGCGGCACCTGAAAAATACGATTTTCAGACGAGGGCAACGCCAACAAGCTTTCCAGTCGCTCAATCTCTTTTTCGATGTCGCCAATTTGGAGGGGAATATGAGCAGGGACATTAAATTGCCCGAATCCGGCTAACTGTACCTGAAGGGTGGCAAGGTTCTTTCGGTGGTTTTCAAGCTGTCTTTTATAAGAATCGCGCTCGGAAAAGTTATCGCTCAAGGCATTATCCCCGACAAGGCTAAAACGCAGGTTAAACCGTTGCTAAACTACGCAAACATTATAGCGGGAAAAGCGCGATTGGCACAAGCGGGAAATCTCATGGAATGTGCCACCCATCGCGGGCGTGTCGAGCCACGCCTCTACCAACGCGAACCTCACCCGTTCGCACCTATACCAAATCCCCGTGTTTGCGCCAACCCACACGAGGGCGCATTCCCCCAATAATGTTGACATGCGCCGCAAGTTTTGTTATTGTCCACGCATGGGCATACAGGCGAGATATATCGCTGAGGACGACTTGGCACAGTGAAAAATCTTCTCAAACGGCTGAAAGGGCTAACGCTGGTTTTGCTGATTTTGCTGGCGGCGTGCGGTAGCGAAAGTTCTGGCTCGCCCGGCTTTAGCTTCCAGACCCCCACGCCCACCGTGTTGCCGCCCTTCGCCGCCGCCTCGAACCTTACGCCCACACCCGATTTGCAAGCCAACAACGGCGCAAGCGTAGCGCCCCCCACTGCCACGCCCACTACCGTACCGCCCACGCCCATCGTTCCGCCTACGCCCACCGCCCCGCGTGAAGCAACCTTGAGCGGGGATGATTTGGGCATCGCCGAGTGGAGTGACACCCAAATCAGTTGGTCGCCCAACGGCACAATGTTCCTGCTGCAAGCGGGTAGCCCCAACAACCCCCTCGCCTTTTACTTTCTGGTGCGCCCTCCCGCCAGCGTAGTTGCCAGCTACAAGCTCAGTCGCTCGGCATTTTCCACTTTCCAGTGGTCGCCCGACAACCGCTACCTGAGCTATATTCAGCAAGATGCGGACGGTGGCGCAGGCGCGGTGAAGCTGATTGACACCGAGGGGATTGCCTATCAAGCCCTTGAGTTGTTCAAGGGCCCATGCACCGGGGCGCAATGGGTTGGTTCGGGCAAAGTGGTGGCAGCGTGTGGCAACGCAGTCTATCTGCTCGATACTTCTGGCAAGAACGCGCCCGAAAGCATTTTCAAGCTGGACGAGCAAGGGCGTTTCCCCGGTTCACCCATTGCCCTTTCGTTGGTGGCGCGCGCCCTTCCCTCACCTGACGGTAAAAGCGTTGCCATGTTCGGCTTGCAGACCAGCCTAAGCGCGAAAACGCCCATCGGCGAAATCGGTTTCCTCAACCTAGAAACGCGCAAATTCGATGTGCTAGATCGCAATGATCGCCCGGTTGCGCCCGTGGATTGGACACCCGATAGCAAGTACCTGATTCTACGCAATTTAACTTCCGATTGGACGGTTTCCTACACCTACGATTTTTACTTGGCAGACCCCGCTAAACTTAAGATTGCCCGCAACCTCACCAAATCGAATCCCAATTGCGACCCGGTGCTTGGCAAGTTAGGCTGTCAGGGAGTGCAAGCCAGTACCGCCCAAACCAGCAACATCTTTTTTGCGCCCGATGGCAACCACTTTCTGACAACCGCGTTGCGCTACGTGCCGCGTCCCAACGTGGGTTTGCAAACCGCCGAGCGCATCCTGAGCGGAACTGTCAGCGATGGCAAGCTCACCCAATTGGTGGAAAACGCGGCGGGCGGCAAAGTCGTCAGCCTGATGTGGCTACCGGGCGGGCATTATTTCTATAGTTTTGTGCCGGAAGGAGGCGGGGCGCGTTTGTTTCTGGACGGCAAGCCGTTGACGGTGAGCGCGATTCAGCCCAAGCCCACCGCTACCCCCACACTCAATTCTAGCTTGCTGGAAGGTTCGGTGTACGGCTTTCAGGTTCAAACCAGCACCAGTGCAAGCGCCAGCACCACCGCAAGCCCTGCCGCGACTCCTGCACCCACTAACGCGGCAAGCCCTGCACCGACCACCACTGGCAGCGTCACACCCGCGCCTTCTTCCAATATCGTGACGGTGGTAGTGACCACTTCCTCCGGTTCTGCGCTTACACCGCTTGCGCCCGACCTTACGCCCTTGCCCACCCTCAAGCCGATACCCACGCCCACCACTGCGCCTAAAGTCAGTAAGGATAAGCCGCTACTGTTTGGCTATTACGCCTCGCCCACTGGGAATTGGGTTATTTCGTTGGAGAAAATCAGCGACACCCGCGCGGCGCAATACCAAATCCGTCTGATTCCCGCCAGCTTGAAGTAAGCGCAAAAGCGGTGAGGGGGGTGCAGGTGGTGTCCCCTTGAACTCACTCACTCTCCTTCTCTCCGGTTGGCGTAGCAGTTTAGAAGTAAGAGCAAAAGCGATGGGGGGTGCAGGTGGAAAGCCTGCCGGGGTGACAAGGGGTGTCCCCTTGAACTCACTCACTCTCCTTCTCTCCGGTAGGCGTAGCAGTTTAGAAGTAAGGGCAAAAGCGATGGGGGGTGCAGGTGGAAAGCCTGCCGGGGTGACAAGGGGTGTCCCCTTGAACTCACTCCCTCTCTCTCCTTCTCTCCGGTAGGCGTAGCAGTTTAGAAGTAAGAGCAAAGCTTGAAAGGAATGCTATAATTAGCGCATGGGAAAGAAGTTTAACCTGTTTTGGGAAGTAACGAAATATTGGCTACCGCTGGTGGCGCTCACCACAGTTTTTTGTGCGCTGGTGTACGTGGTGGCGCAAAACAACCTGAGAAGCAACGCCAACGACCCGCAAATTCAGATGGCGGAAGATGTCGCCGCCAACCTTGCCAACGGCACAGCCCCCCAATTGCTCGACAAAATTGACATGGCGAAAAGCCTCGCCCCCTACCTGATCGTTTTTGACGATAGCGGCAAGGTTCTTTCCTCCTCCGCCACACTGGACGGGCAAACTCCGCTGCCACCTTCGGGCGTCTTCCCCGATGGCAAAAGCAAAGGCGAGTTACGGTTCACTTGGCAGCCGCAATCGGGCGTGCGAAGCGCGGCAGTGTTGGTGCACTTCAGCGGCAAGGATTCGGGCTTCGTGTTGGCGGGTCGCTCGCTGCGAGAAGTGGAAAAGCGCAAGGATAGTTTAACCCAATTGGTGGCGTTGGGCTGGTTAGCAGCTATAGTTGTCACACTACCGCTCGTTCTGTTCTTCAGTTGGTATCCCCGCCGAACAGCAAGAGCGTAGGTTACGGCAAACGCTCAGAAGGGAACACTAGCCCCTCGCCTCGAATCAAAACAAGGGGCGAGAAAACCCCTTGTTTGAACTAATCTATTAATTCTAGCGTTTAGAAATCGCCGCCTGAGCCGCCGCCACCGAAGTCGCCGCCGCCGCCGCCGAAATCACCACCGCCACCACCGCCAAAGTCTGCGCCAGAGCCGGCATCATTACCATCGCTAGAGCCGCCGCCGCCCCAACCGCCTTGGTTGCCGCCGCCGCCCCAACCACCTTGATTGCCGCCGCCCAACGCCCTGCCGATTTCGTAACCGATTACGCCACCCAACAGCGCGTTACCGATACCACCGCCCTGCTGCTGTTGCGGGGGATAGTAACCGGGACCCGGACCGTAGCCGGGTTGTTGCGGGTATTGGGGATATTGGGGCTGCGGATATTGCGGCTGCACATACTGAGGCTGCACCCCGCGAGGACCCATTCGCCGCCGCGCCGCAATCACTAAGAAAACAATCACCAGCAGGATACCGCCGAAGATTACAAAGCCGACAAAGCTACCCGCGCCGCTGCTTATACTGCTGGCATTCTTTGCCGCATTGATAGCCGCTGTTACCGCGCCACTCCACTGACTTGAGTTGGTACGCAACACCACCGCTGCCGCCTCTTCGATATTGGTTGATTCGGTGGCAGTGATACCCATCGCCGAACCCGGATCCACCACCACCGTTTGCAGGCGCGAGGTAGCATCGGTGCGGTTGGAAATACCGATGGTCAGCGTGGTGGTCGCGCCGGTTTTGTTCACTATGTAAGTTTTAAAGCTGGTTTTATTGCTGTACTGATTGCTGGTAACAATGTACACATCAAAGGGCAGGCTTTTCACCTGCGCCGTCAATGCGCTACGGTCTGCTGCGCTGAACAGATTCAGCGGGTCTTCAAAGGTAAGAACGCCAGCGGCATATATGTTGCTCATAGGGAGAAGCAACAGCCAACCCACCAACAACGCCAGCGCACCCGCCAGCCAACCCTTTTTAGTTTTCACCAAAATATTAGTCATAATTTGAAATACTCCTTTTTACTCCGGGCAAATTACAGGTTTTGCTTAACCGTTCGGTCAACTCTTTGCAAAGTGCTGCTAATCGAATTCATCTGAGCTACGGCTTCCTGCTGCTTCACGTTGAATTGCCCCCACTTGAACAACAGGGTAAAGGTGCTGGCGCTTTTGATTTCGCGGGCAGCCTCGTTGGCTTTCGTCACCTGCATTGTACCCTGCGCAAAGGTTTGTTTCGCCTCTTCCCGGATATTATCGGGCAAAAACTCCACTTCCATACTCAGGCGATACACCAAATCGCTCACCTCGCTGGCGCTTTTCTCCAGCGTTTCCACCTTCTTGCGCCACACGGTTTTGGTGGTATTCATTAAATAGAAGAACGCGCCCAACACTACCAAAATCACCACCGCTATAATAATCAACGGCACCACCATCGAGGCTTGCTCATCCTTCTTGACCTGAGCCTGCGCGGTGGCAGTAGCCGTCTTTACCGTAGCGTCAATCTTATCGGCGGTATTCTTGCCCAAATCGGCAAGGTTCTGCGCGATACTATCATTATAGAAGCTGGCTTTGGAAGTGGGCAGCAGCGCGTTTGCATCACTCGCCGACACCAAGCTAGGGTCTATACTCAAACCGCTGCTGGTGGCGGGCAAATTCACAAGGACAACCGCTTCCGCGCCGCTTAGCTTACTGCGCACAAACCCGGCACAGTTGAACATTGAGGTAGAGGCTTTGCACTCGGTAGGCATGGTGGCATCATCCACCAATGCCAAATAAACCGTTCGTTTGCGATCTTTCAAAGCTTTTGCCGCATTCGCCAGCGTAACACGCGCCCCGTTTACATCCTTCAACTGCTTGGAAGCGGCGTCCGAGATATAATAGCCGTCCTTACTCAAGCCGTTGAGCATAATGGTAGAATCATCCGCGCTGGCAACGCCCAGACTCGCGAACAGCATAAATACCAGCGCAAACACGCCCAAGAGAGAAAATATTCCTTTTCGCCCGATCCTTTTCATTGTGCCGGATACTCCTTCCAATGTCTGAGAATTAACCAGTATATAGCCAGTATAGCACCAAATTATTGTATGTTACGGCTATATTTACGCAACAGCGGCATTAAAGTTTCCTAACCTGATATGACAGTGGTCAATGAAGCTTTGAGGCGGGCGAATAGCGCAAAATCGGGTTACTCAAGGTTTATGGGCATAGAAAAGGGAAAGCCCATATATATGAATGCAAAATGCTTTCCCTTTAACTCCCTACTCTTTATTTGTCCCGGTTAATTTTCGCTCAAATGTGGCTCAAGTTGGTTAATGGTTCTTCTTTACAATAGAGTCAATACTATCTCTTTTAGGGTCGCTTATAATATCCTTACCTTTTAATTGATCTCCGAAATCCCTACGGGCAAGGAAACGGAAACCATCAATTCTTAAACGCTCAACTTGCCCATCTTCTTCCAATTGGTAGTAGGGAAGAAGCGGGGAAAGCGAATCACTATTAAATTCCCATACAAGTTGTGCATTTTCTGGTTTTTTAAATTTTGAAAGAACTCTCTTTCTAGACTCTGCCAAGTAAATCGAAGTAGCGCCGCTAGGAAGGAGCACGCTTTGCAAATAACGGTCGCCTTCTGCCTGCTGTAACGCATTTATTCTTACGACAGCTTCAAGCGGTTCACCATTAATAATTACCTTAAAACAGGTAATGTAATAAACTAAATCAGTAGGAGCAAGTTGATGCACCGATACCGGGTTTCCCAATAATTCAGGGTCTGCTTTGTTCCAGCCCGGTCTTCGGGTTAACTCAACCTCCATTAGCAGTTGCGCTGAAAGCTTTTGCGCCTCATTAGAAGTAATTAGAGCTTGGCTTTCCGGCTCGTGAGGTGTCATCCGACAGTCTCCTTTACTTTGCAGGCTTACTTATTTGAAGTAATCAGGGTAGCTTCAAAATCAGGCAAAATTACACAAATATTGAAATCCCAGTTCCCGGCTGACCATGTGTAGTAACCTAGCAAGTCTTGAGGCGAGGCAGAATATTCAGGGACAAAAAGCCCATTTTGAGCTTTTATATCCAGAAATTGCGCACAATCCTCCGCAACATGGGGATCGCCTACATATGGCGTGATGCCTTTCTGGCGCTCTTCTTCAGTAATGGCTAATTTGGGGTTTGGGTCATATACAAAAAATGCTTTGACTTGAAAAGCGGTATCTTCAATACTTTCTATTTCCTTATTTGCCAGATAACCTTTTATCACAACCCAATGCGTGGTCTTTTTTTTTGTTTCCTGTGTATCATCTTTTATCTCTACAAGGTAGCGCAAGATCGGTACAGGGTATTTGCACTGGCTAAGTGTCCAAGCTATCTTACGCACCAAAGCCTCTCTGGTTGAGTCCAAAGCATCGCTTACAGTATATTCTTTTAAATCCGCGATTGAATTGTTGATTTGCGGATGCCGTTTTTGGCGAATCTTTTGATTGAGATATTTAGCAACTGCTTTGGGGGGGGCTTCTAAAGTAGTATCCTCTCCATAGATTTTCTTTTCTTGGTAAAGTAGACCATTATCAATAGTTTCTTGTACCCACCACTTTTCTATATCACCCGCTTCTAAATCGCCTACTACTGTGGATAAAATCATTTGAACACAGGCAGACCCGCAATAAATTGCATCGCTTTGGCGGTGATAATCCACTGGAATTTCAAAAGAGCTATAAACTGTCATATATCCTCCGCTTATATAACAATAAATACTCAAAGGTTCTATTTTAATTTTAGCATGGTTTATAAAATACTCAATCTTTAGTGCTTGATATGCTTTGCAATTGGTGTAAAATTATTACTAAGTATAGAGAAGTCACTCACACTTTCAGATTTAAACAAATACCAAAATAAATGCTCCCGTTAATGCCGATAGAGACACCACAAGGTGTAACTATATAGAATCACATTTGTATTAGTTTAGTCAGCCAAGCTAGGAGGCGCAGAATGGCATTAGAACTAGTAAACATCGAGGATGCAAAAAAACCTGTAAGAGAGGGTGGCATTCCTAATCGTAAGTTTATAGCAGAGTTTCGCAAGGAGGGCGATGCCGCAAATCCGGACGGTATCAAGATATTCGCAGTAAAAAAAATGAGCAGAAATAAAGCTCTAGAGCTATTTAATCTGCTTCGTGTCGAAGGTGACCCAACATGTTTTGCCCTTGTCCTTACTACGGACGCAAGTGGAGATGGCGGATACATAATAAAAGGGTAATAAAGGTTTAGAAAGTTAAGGAATGACCATACCGCTCCAATCCACTTTCATTATCGGGCGCGAAACCGAACTGGCTCTGGCTAAAACGCTGCTCACCAGAACTAGGCTATTGACCCTGAAAGGTCCGGCAGGAGTGGGTAAGACGCGACTTGCAGTTCAACTGGCGGGGGATTATTTAGCTGAGTTTTCTAATAATGTTTATTTCGTTTCCCTCACCCCTGTCAGTCAACCCGAACTGGTACTTTCTGCCATCGCGCAGGCTTTAGGCATTGCGGAGGAAAATGAAAACGGGGAAAAGTCGTTAAGCAGCCAGCTAAGAAAAAAACTTGAAGATAAAGCATATTTGCTAATACTGGACAACTTTGAGCAAGTGCTGGAAGCGGTTAAGGATGTAAAGGCTTTAATACAGGCTTGCCCCCTCCTTAAAGTGATTATCACCAGTCGTGAGCTTTTGCGGATAAAAGAAGAAACTCACCTAGATTTACAACCGTTGCCTTATCCCGAACCGGATAAACTGCCGCCCCTTGACCAACTGGCACGCTTTCCCTCTATCCGACTTTTTTTGGAAAGGGTGCGAGCTTCCTCCCCCCAAGTAGATTTGACTCCCCAAAACGCCCTGACCATCGCCCAAATATGCAAGAAATTGGATGGCTTGCCCCTCGCGCTGGAGTTGGCGGCGGTACGGGTACGAGCTTTCGGGCTGGAATATCTGGAACAAAACCTGAACCGCAGCCTTTACATTTTAGGCTACGGCAATCGGGATTTGCCCGAACACCAACAAAATATGCGGCGCACCATTGAATGGAGCTATCATTTATTAAACGCGCAACAGCGAAAACTTTTTCGGCGGTTGGGGGTATTTGTGGATGGCTTCACGGCGGCGGCGGCGGAAGAAGTAGGTAAAGCGGCGAATGAGACGCTGAATATTCTGGACGAGTTACAAGCGCTGGCAGATTGCAGCATGCTACAGCTTAAAGAAACCCCCTCGGGCATACGTTTTAGAATGTTTGAAACCATCCGTGAATTCGCGATAGAGATACTGAACGAGGCAGGCGAAGAGAACGTTTTCCGGCTTAAACATGCTACCTACTACCTTAATTTAGCTACCAAAGCCAAAGAGGGGCTTTCGGGAGCAAGGCAAGGCGAATGGTTGGAAACCTTAGCGGGGGAACAGGGCAATCTTAGAGCCGCCTTAAATTGGTCACAGCATAATAACGCCGCGCTATTTATAAACCTCTGCGCGGTATTATGGCGTTTCTGGCATTTCAGAAGTTTACTAGAAGAAGGCAATTTATGGTTCAGACAGGCGGTAAATTTATTAGAACAGCCATCGGAAAACTCTTCCCAACAGTTTGAAGTGGGCGCGATGGTTTTAAACGGGGCAGGCGCAATGGCATTGACACGGAGGGATTATGCTGCTGCCAGAACTTATTTCCTAAAAAGCCAACAATTCTGGCTGAGGGCAAAAGAGACCTTAAACCTTCAAACGGCTGAGGAACGGGCACAACTTCAAAAATGCGACAAAGGTATTTCCAATGTCTTAGGCAATTTAGGCGTTACTGAAGCTTTTTCGGGCAATCACCTTTCCTCCAAAGAATACTTCGAACAAAGTTTGAAATTAAGCGAAACCATTGGAGATATAAGTAGTATTGCAATGGACTGCAACAATCTGGGATTAGCCTCACTACAACTTCAACAACTTGAAGCAGCTCAGAAATATTTTGAAAGAAGTGGGCAGCTTTTCGAACAGCTTGGCGATATTAGCAATGTGGCTATTTGCCGCTTAAATCTGGGGCGATTAGATGGAAAGCTGAAAAAATATGAAGGCGCGCTTGAATATATCCGGCAAAGTTTTGCTACTTCCCTATTGCTAAAAGATAACAACAGTATGGCTGATTGCGTTGGAGAGTTTGCGGTAATCGCCGTAGATATGGGATATGCTGAAATTGCTAGCCAACTCTTTGGGTTGGAACAAGCCATCAGGCAAGAGTTTAACATTCCTTTACAAGGCACTGCCGAAAGTCGTTACAACGACTACTACCAGCGTCTGAAAGAGCTTTTAGGCGAGGAGAGCTTTGCCAAGCGGCTGGAACAGGGGCGCAATCTTCGGCTGGACGAGCTTGAGGATTTTGTTAAGCGCGAACTGATGGAGAAGAAGCGCAAGCCTACCAAATACCCGAACGGGCTAACCGAACTGGAAGTGAATATTTTGTGCCTGCTGGCGCAAGGGCTAAAGACGGTTGATATAGCCGAGCGATTGAATTTCAGCAACAAGTATATCAGCAACAAATTGACCGAGATTTACAGCAAAATCGGGGTAGAGAGCGACAATACCAATAGAAACCGACGCGCCGAAGCGGTGAAGTATGCCAACGACCATCGTCTAGCAGCGGCACTGGCAAAGTCCCCCGCCTAATAATTCCCTTTCCCCTCACCCAAAACATGGGAACTTTTTCCCCCCAATTTCCCGCTTAACCTTCTAAAATTAATCTTGTAAGAAGGTAGAAGCAAAAAACTTCTACCGAACGCTCAAACCAAGCGAACCTTTTCACAGAGGTCTGACTTGAGGGGTATCTGCCAAAATTATTAGAACAGGGTGCGGGCTTGATAGGGGGAAACGTATATGAAAACGCAAGTAATGCTAGAAGAACTTCATGAGCAATGGCATGCGCTGGCTAACCAGTTGTTGGTAGCTTCCTTAACAATGGAAATGTGCGGATCGGCTAAAAATTTGAAGGAAACTGATTTTCAGGTGGTGCAGCAGGCGCTTCTCCAAGCGGTACAACACTTGAAAGAGGCTAGGCAGACAATAGGACACCTTGAAGACCAGCCTGCCCCCCCCTCGGAAGGGGTGCAACGCCCCCCACTGATGCTGATCGTGGATAACAGCCTGAAGGGAAAGCAGGCAAACGTATGTTAGTGAGCTACATTAGTAGGGGTTACTATACAGGCGCAAGCTTTGCAGAGCAAAAATCATAAGACCTGTATAGTAACCCGCTCTTGTGCCAAACTGCTATGCCATCCTCGGCAACCGATTTCTTAGTGACTACCCGCTTACATAAAACTATAAGAACAAGCCAACCCTTATGCCAGTGTGAGCGAACAGGGGCGATCCGCGCAACGCCGTAGCGCCATCCGCAGCAGCGCGATGTCCGATTGGCTAAGCTGTGCGATGCGCCAACGTTCTTGCAGGTGCAGCGCAAACTCAAGCATGTCCGCGCGCGCCTCTAGCAATTCCAAAGTGCCTGACCGCAAGTGCGCGGCAAGATCGGGGCGGTTTAGCGGCCCGTCCAGTTCTTCCAGCGCACCTTTGAAAAGCTCGGTCGAGTCGATAAGCGACTCCGGCAGCAAAACTTTACCGTTGGTGTGTCCTCCGGTAACAGCTTCGGGCAAATCGTCTTGGGGTGGACTACTTTCTTCAAGCGGCAAAGGCGTTTCCTGCGACAAGCGGCGGCGCTCCTCTAGCAACGCGCTAACGTAGGGAAAAGTCGGCTTAGCGGGCGGCACAACCGACAGAGCGGGGGCGCGATAATCCGCCTCCAACGCCTTGAGCAAAAAACCCGCCGGGTTAGCTACCTGTTCGCGGCGCACGCGCTCGTATAGCAAAGCCAGCTTTTCGCGCAAATAAGCGTGAGGGTATGCGCCTAGCAAACGTTCAAGGGTCTTGCGCTCGTAGCCCAAACGCTCAAGTTCTGCCTCCAGTTCCGGCTCAAGCTTACGTGCTAAATTATCAGACGTAGGCGGCAACAACATGTTGTTGTTATCTTTTATTTGTCTAATTAGTTGTTTACTGTCATGTTGTGGGTAGCTTTGTGCTACTACCCCAGTATCATTTTGAAACCCCTCTCGGTGCTTATTTGCTACTACCCCCTGTATCAAATTGCTACTACCCGGTATCGCCACGCTACTATCTAAGGGGGCAAAAGCGGGAATCGGCAAGCTACTCTTAGAAATAGTCGCGGCGATGGTAGGCGAAATGTTTGGCGGCTCGCTTGGGGGTGGTATCAAATTGCTACTACCCGGTAGCGTGGCGCTACTATCTAGCGGAACAGGTGGTATCAAATTGCTACTACCTTTACTCTCAGGAGAGTATTCATTCTCTGAATAGTTTTTATCAGAGTAGGAGGTTGGCGATAGCGTATCGGCGGTGGCAAAGCTCAAGCCGTAGATTTTGGGTTGGTTGCCGGGTTGATAGGGGTTATCTTGCGTCTGTTCCCAGATGATGCCCTTGCTCAGTAGCCCATCAATTCCGCGCAGGACGGTGGTTTTCGCCAAGCCTGTGCCGCAATCGAGGATAGTACCATCGCGGCGGCGAATCCCGTTGCAGAATTGCTGGAGTGAGATGGCATCGGCGGGCTTGTGGAAACCGAGGGTGCGCCGAATAATATAATGAAGCACCTTGAACTCGGCTTCGCTCAGGTGCGCCATCAGGTGGTCGGTCACTTCATCCAACACGGCATAGCGGTTTTGACTGCCGAAGCCGCCAAACACAAAAGCAGGTTGCCGCGCCGATGCGCCGCCCTCCCTAAGAGAATCAGGTTGTTGTAGTCCGTTTTTACTCACTCGTGCCATCTTGTCGGGTTCAGGCTAATACAAAGAGTGATACACAATATTCTGAATGTAATAATAAAGTGCGCCGGGTGGGTGGGCAAGCGCCTTTACTAGATTACATAACTATACTCATGTATTAATACTTTATAGCACGCGATTCTGAACCTGAATCGTTTACTGCATGGTGCGCATGTACTTACTGCATACCACACAGATGTTTACTGCATGTCACACCAAAAAAGTAAAGCACAAATGTTCTATTACTAAATGTTATAACCCGCTTTGGAAAGTTTGTCAATCCTTTTTATAGAAGGGGCAATTGGGGGGGATTTGTGCAACCGCACGATAGGGACATATCCCCGTGATGAGATGGCGTATTTCTTAGGGATGTGGCAGGGGAGGGGGGTTCGGATTGGTATACCCCATTCGGGGATACCCTTTCAGGGTACAGGCAGTATGGGCGTGGCTCGACGCGCCCGGTTTTAACGCACGAAGGGCGTATTCAAATACCCTCTACGGGAACGGAAATGGCGCAATTATTTGGGGATGTGCCACATATCCCGCTCAAATCTTTACTGCATACCACACGTAGCGGTAAATTATTCACACTACTCTTTACCGCATACCACACGCACGTTCAGCATGTGCAAAACTTTACGGCATGATCTTTACCGCATACCACACCATAGCATGCGTGTTCGCCTCAATTCTTTACCGCATACCACACGAAAATTGCCTATAGTCGCCCTTTTTTGAGTCTAGCGCGTTTATCGCATACCACACGTGAGGCTGAAGCGGTAAATTCGGCGACAGCCCTGCGGTAAACGCTTCCGCGCTGGTGTGTCCGGCAGTAAACGGCGTGTGCCTGTAATTTTTTGCCGTTATAATGGGTTATATAATATAGTAGCCGGAAAAAAGGAGGATTTATGCGGGTAAGCTTGGCGCTAATTCTATTATTCGGTCTGTCATTGTTGCTGGGCGCGTGCGGAGAGGCTGCCACGCTGTATCCACCTACCCCCACCATTCCAGCTACGACTCCCACCTTCACCATCCAAGTGCCTGTACCACCCAAACCTAAACCTGCACCCGGCTGGGAGTTTCGTTGGCTTCAGGATACAAGTTGCACCCTCCCCTGTTATGAGGGTATTACACCCGGTAAAACTTCCGCCGAAGAAGCAATGACGCTACTCCAGCAAAATCCTCTGGTTTCAGCGGTGTCAATAGGCTATTTTGAAGGAGATGCTTATGGCTTTATTGCGTGGGATTGGGTAGATGCGAAAAAGAGAGCAGACGGTAGCATTGGAACGGGCGGTTATATACAATACGATGCCACAAAACCTACCAGAACAATTTATTCTATTAGTCCCGCTCTTCCTCAAGTACCATTGAAAGAAGTCATCAAGAGATACGGCTATCCCACGCACGTTATCGCACCTTTTAGCTGGGAAGACGCCGGACGTTCACTCTACTACTACCTGTACCTGATTTACCAGCCACAAGGTTTGATACTTTATAATAAGTACTATACCAAAGAGCCGCCCATAAATGAAGATATTAGCTTTGGAAAGCTAAGCATTGTAAACCCTGATTATATTAGTAGCCAACAAAAGCTCTATGGCTTTCCTGCCGACCCAAGCTTTATCGTACCGTGGGAGGGCTTCAAGGATTTTCGCTACTATTGTCGTATGACCGATAAAGGTCAAATAGTGAAATGCGATAGTGTTCTGGATGCTTACCCCAACGGGAAACGCAAATAAGTCAGGAGGGCGTGCGCCTGATGTATGCTAAAGGTTTCCGGATTGGTATGGGCGTTATTATCTCAATCTGTGTGCTGGTTTTAGCGGGTTGTGGGGACAGTAGCTCTACCCCAACCATTCCCGCTACCATTCCCCCGACCTCTGCAATTGCGTCTACCACCTCCCCAAGCCCTAATCCGGCGCAAGATTGGCAAGCGCACTGGCTCAAGAATATTCCATGCCGTCTGCCTTGCTGGGAAGGACTGAACCTGCCTCAGCTTGATGTTCAGGAAACGCTGTGACAAATGAAAAATAATCCCCTTTTTACGGATGTTACCTACTATGAAGGAACTGAAATAGAGGAGATCGGTTGGGATTGGTTTACTAAGAGTGGCAGAAGTATTATGCAGTTTAAGAAAGGAAGCCAGAGCCTGTACAGCGTGCGCCCTAACTTTACCGCCCGCTTCAAGTTGAGCGAGGTAGTCGCCAATTTTGGGACACCTGACTATGTAGAAGCCGGTGCGGTGCTGGATGTTACAAACACGCAAAGGAACAAGTATTGGCTTGCCTTTATTTATCTGGGCACAGGTCTGATTGTTGTTTCAAATAATATCAATACCCTACCAGTGCTTAATGACCCTGCTCTTTTGATAGATGATGTGTATTTTATCTATCCCTCGGTAGAAGGTTACGAGGCAATGTACGGAAAGGGCGCTTTGAGATTCTTAGTGCCGTGGCAGGGCTACAAAGATTTTCTGTTTTACTGCCGTGACCCCTACGGGGATGGGCAAAAAGACTGCAACTGGATTGTGAGTCGGCTAGCAACCGCCACTCCAACAAAATAACGCTCCGTTGGCGGCGTGGCGTTGAACCCGCAGTAGCGAAACTTTGCCCGTTTGGGTATAATTAAACTGTAGTTGCGTTAGAGCTAAACCCTACACCGGAGCGCAAACAATGCCCGACCCCGCCAAACTGAAAGTGTTTCTGTGCCACTCGCATAAAGATAAGCACAGAGTGTATGAACTCTATCAGCAGCTACAGAATGAGGGCTGGATTCAACCTTGGCTGGACAAGGAAGACCTGACACCGGGTGACAATTGGGAGCTAGAAATACCCAAAGAGGTGCGTCAGAGCCACATAGTAATTGTGTGCTTGTCGCCTAATGCTACCGATGCTGCCGGGTATGTCCACAAAGAAATTAAACTTGCGCTGGATGTGGCAGACCAGCAACCGGAAGGAGCTATATTTCTCGTTCCGCTCAAATTGGAAGAGTGTCGAGTTCCAGAGCGGTTGGGGCATTTACATTGGGTTGATTATTTCGAGGCGGGTAGTTATGCGCGGTTGTTGAAGTCGTTCAAGAAACGCGCCGGGCAAGTGGGTGTGTCAATTTCCTCTGTTGCCGCTTCCCATGTCGAAAAACCGTCCGTTGCTACGCCAAAACCCGCGCCAGTAGCCCCGCCCGTTAGAAAAGAGGCAGAACCGAAACCCACGCCCGCGCCTACAAAAACCGAAGCGGAACGATTGCTCGATGAAATTGCCGCCCCCAACACCACGCACCAACGCCGCATGGCAATCGGCGACAGGTTGAGCGAAATCGGCGACCCGCGGCGTGGCGTGGGCTTGCGCAAGGATGGGCTACCCGACATAGCGTGGTTGGCGGTTTCGCCGGGCGGTAGGTTGGAAGTAGCGAAACAGACTTTTGAAGTACAGCCCTTCTACATCGCCCAATACCAAGTAACCTTTGCCCAATATGAAGCCTTTGTGCAGGCAAAAGACGGCTACCAGAATCGGGAGTGGTGGCAAGGCTTCCCGAAAGAATACCAGCCACAAGCACTTAAAGGGCAGAAGCAAATGAGATTGAACAATCCGAGGGACAATGTGTCGTGGTATCAGAGCGTGGCGTTTGGGCGTTGGTTGAATCGGTATATGCGGGGTTTGCAGTTACCCAATCCGGGCGGTGGAGGTAATCAGTTAATAGTGGGCAATAACGCGCAGGTGCGGTTGCCTTTGGAACGGGAGTGGCAATGGGCGGCGCAGGGTGGGGCAGAGCAGCGCAAATATCCGTGGGGCGTGTGGCAAGAGAGTTGTGCTAATACCAGCGAAGCGGGTTTGAAGCGAACAACGGCAGTGGGCATGTACCCGCAAGGGGCGGCGAAATGCGGGGCAATGGATATGAGCGGCAATCTGTGGGAGTGGTGTCAGAACAAGTGGGAAAAGCCGGACGAGGTAGCGGTGGACGAGAGCAGGAACAGTCGAGTGCTGCGGGGTGGCTCTTGCTATGGCGATCAGGTTGGGGCAGCGTGCATGTTTCGTTATGGCTATGGTCTTCCACTAGACGGATATTTCGATTGCGGGTTTCGGTTGGTGGTATCGTCCCCTATTGCGGGTCTTTGAAACCGCCGAGCGCATTCATCCACATCCTAACGCCTCTCGGTGAAGCAGCAGTAGCGAAACTTTGCCCGTTTGGGTATAATTAAACTGTAGTTGCGTTAGAGCTAAACCCTACACCGGAGCGCAAACATGCCCGACCCCGCCAAACTGAAAGTCTTTCTGTGCCACGCCTCACCGGATAAGCCTGCGGTAATCCGGCTATATGAGCGACTTTCTATATTATCGTGGGTAAAGCCGTGGCTGGATAAAAAGGATTTGATTCCGGGACAGAACTGGCGGGTGGAAATTCCCAAAGCAATTCGGCAAAGCGAAATTGTGGTGGCGTGTCTCTCGCGGAACTCCATCAATCGGGAAGGCTATGTTCAAAAAGAGATTGGTGATGCGCTGGATGTAGCTCAGGAGAAACCGGAAGGTACTATCTACATGATACCTTTGCGCTTGGAAGAGTGCGAAGTGCCAGAGCAGTTGAGCCAATGGCATTGGGTAGATCATTTCGAGGAGGATGGATTCGAGCATTTGCTGCGGGCGTTGCGGATGCGTGCCGAAAAGCTCGGCATCGTCATACCCGAAACGCCGATTGCTGCTCTCCCTATCGAAAAGCCGCCCGCGCCGCCCGTCTCAGCTCCATTCAACGAAACGTCATCCAATGCGATAACCGACTTGGAGATTTTGCAAAAACTGTTAGTTGAAACTAAACGCCGACTGACGGTGCTGGAGTTGCAGTACGCGCAATTCGGTAGTCTTAACGCGCCCCCTCACTTGATAATCCAGCTTGAAGATGCGCGTAAGGAAATAACTATTCTGGAAAAGCGCGTGTTGGCTGCTCAGGTTGCCTCTCCTATTTCGCCCGTTGCCACTCCCCCTGCCGAAAAACCGCCCGTTGCTACGCCAAAACCCGCGCCAGTAGCCCCGCCCATAGTAAAAGCGGCAGCGCCACAACCCACGCCCGTTTCGTCTGTACCCGAAAGCGAGCAAACCCGCTTGTTGCGCGAAATCGGCGAGTTTAAAACCACGCACCAACGCCGTATGGAAATCGGCGACAGGTTGAGCGAGATGGGCGACCCGCGTAAGGGTGTAGGCGTGCGCCCGGACGGTCTACCCGATATAGCGTGGCTGGCGGTTGCGCCGGGCGGCAAGCTGAAAATTGACATACAAACCTTTGAAGTGCAACCCTTTTACATTGCGCAATACCAAATAACCTTTGCCCAATACGAGGCGTTTGTACAGGCAAAAGACGGCTACCAGAACCCGGAATGGTGGCAGGACTTTCCAAAGGAGTACCAACTGCAAAAGCTGCATGAACAAAGACAGAAATGCGCAAGTAACCCGCGTGATAGTATATCGTGGTATCAAGCGATGGCGTTCGGGCGGTGGTTGAATAAGCGCATGCAAGGTTGGCAATTGCCGAGTCCGAGCGGTAGCGGCAGTCCATTGATAATCGGGGAGAACGCGCAGGTGCGCTTGCCGCATGAATGGGAATGGCAGTGGGCAGCGCAAGGGGGCAGCCAACAGCGCAAATATCCGTGGGGCGCGTGGCAAAAGGGTTACGCCAATACGGATGAAGCGGGCTTGGGTCGAACAACGGCGGTGGGGATGTACCCGCAGGGGGCGGCAGTATGCGGGGCGTTGGACATGAACGGAAACCTGTGGGAGTGGTGTCAGTACAGGGGGTTGAGTCTGGGAGCAAGTCTTGATAGTCAAGTGTTGCGGGGCGGGTCTTACTACCACTATCATGATCTTGCGTTCTGCTCATACGGCACGTACAACGATCCGTACCGCGATCTCGACTATTATGGTTTTCGGGTGGTGGTGTGTTCCGCTAACGCGCCCCAATCTGCGCCTACTCCCGTAGCAAAGGCAGCAGCACCAAAACCTGCGCCTACCAAAACCGAAGCGGAACGATTGCTTGATGAAATTGCCGCCCCCAACACTACGCACCAGCGCCGCATGGAAATCGGCAACAGATTGAGCGAAATCGGCGACACACGGCAAGGCGTGGGCGTGCGCAAGGATGGTATCCCCGACATAGAGTGGCGGGCGGTTGCGCCGGGCGGCAATCTAGATATTGAAAATTATCCTCGTAGGAAACAGACCTTTAAGGTACAGCCTTTCTATATCGCCCAATACCAAATAACCTTTGCGCAATACCAAGCTTTTGTGCAAGCAAAAGACGGCTATAACAACCGCGAGTGGTGGCAGGGCTTCCCCAAAGAATACCAGCCGCAAACACTTAAAGGGCAGAAGCAAATGCGCTTGAACAACCCGCGCGATAACATCTCATGGTATCAGAGCGTGGCGTTTGGGCGTTGGCTGAACAGGCGCATGCAGGGCTGGCAATTGCCGAGTCCGGGCGGTGGGAATAACCCGTTGGTGGTGGGGCAGAACGCGCAGGTGCGCTTGCCAACTGAATGGGAATGGCAATGGGCAGCGCAAGCGGGTAACCAAAAGCGGGCATATCCTTGGGGAGAATGGAAAGAAGGCTACGCCAACACGTATGAAGCAGGTTTGGCACGAACAACGGCGGTGGGCATGTACCCGCAAGGGGCAGCAGCATGCGGCGCAATGGATATGAGTGGTAACGTGGAGGAGTGGTGTCAAAACAAGTATGAGCTACCGGAGAATGTGGCGGTGGACGGTATGCAGCGGGCGGTGCGGGGTGGGTCTTTCTATAACAATCAAACTTTTTCCTGTGCGTACCGTAGCCTCAGTCTTCCGAGCCACGTTGGCAACCTTATCGGTTTTCGGTTGGTGGTGTCGTCTCCTATCGCGGGTCTTTGAAACCGCCGAGCGCATTCATCCACATCCTAACGCCTCTCGGTAAGCAACGGTAGCGGAACTTTGCCCGTTTGGGTATAATTAAACTGCAATCGCCTACCGATAAACCCTACGCCGGAGCGCAAACAATGCCCAACGTACCCCCCAAACTGAAAGTGTTTCTGTGCCACTCCTCCGGGGATAAGCCCATAGTGCGCGAATTGTACCAGCGTTTGAAAGCTGAAAGCCACTGGCTTGAGCCATGGCTGGACGAGGAAGAACTATATCCGGGACAGCCTTGGCAGTACGCCATTGAGAAGGCATTGGAAGAAAGTCACATCATCTTGGTGTGTCTTACGCCCGAATCGGTGGCAAAAATTGGCTATGTACAGGCAGAGATAGAAACCGCGCTTTACTATGCCAAGTATATGCCGGAAGGGTTGAGCAATATCATCCCCTTGAAACTGGCGGAGTGCGAAATTCCACGAAGGTTGAGCAAATGGCAAGCGGCGCGGTTCTATGATGAGCGTGGGCGCGAAATGCTGTTGAAAGGGTTGCGCCTCCATGCCAAGAATTTCGGCATTGTAATACCCGAACCGCCTGTTGCTACTCCCCCTGTCGAAAAGCCGCCCGTCCCGCCCGTTGCAGTTCCACAACCAGCCCCGCCCGTAGCAAAGGCGGCAGAGCCGAAACCCGCGCCTTCTGAAAATGATGCTGAGCGGTTGCTAGATGAAATCGGCGACCTTACTACCACGCACCAACGCCGTATGGAAATCGGCGACCGCTTGAGCGAAATCGGTGACACGCGGCGAGGGGTGGGCTTGCGCCCGGACGGTATCCCGGACATAGAGTGGCTAGCGGTAGCGCCGGGTGGTAAGCTGGAAATTGAGAAACAAAACTTTGAGGTACAACCCTTTTACATTGCGCAATACCAAATAACCTTTGCCCAGTACGAAGCCTTTGTGAAAGCGGCGGACGGATATAACAACCGGGAGTGGTGGCAGGGCTTCCCGAGAGAATACCAGCCGCAAACACTGAGTGAGCAAAGGCAGAAAGGCTTGAACATGCCGCGAGATAACATGTCGTGGTATCAGACGGTAGCGTTTGGGCGTTGGCTCACTCAGTGCATGCAGGGCTGGCAATTGCCGAATCCGGGCGGTAGCGGCAGTCCATTGATAATCGGGGAGAACGCGGAGGTGCGCTTGCCAACCGAATGGGAATGGCAATGGGCGGCGCAAGGGGGCAGCCAACAGCGCAAATATCCGTGGGGCGCGTGGCAAAAGGGTTACGCCAATACGGATGAAGCCGGTTTGGGTCGAACAACGGCAGTGGGGATGTACCCGCAAGGGGCCGCAGCATGCGGGGCAATGGACATGGGCGGGAACGTGTGGGAGTGGTGCCAGAACAAGTACGAGAAGCCTAAGGAAGTGGCGGTGGACGCGAGCGGTAAGTATCGTGTGCTGCGGGGCGGGTCTTTCCTCGTCAGTCAAGCTAATGCGTCCTGCGTGTACCGCTACTTCAACCTTCCTCGCAACGATCTCAACTTTTTCGGTTTTCGGTTGGTGGTGTGTGTCGCTAACGCGCCCCTCTGAACTCTGAATCCTCTGGACTCTGAGCAACGCATGAAGGCGACTCGCCTGCACCACGAATGGGGTATACGAACCCGAACCCGTTCTGGTAGGGGCGTGCGCCCGGTTTTCACACCCGAACCCCTTCTAATATGAAAAACAAATGAGAGTCCAAAGATAAACTAACCCCCGCAAAAGACAATCGTTTAGCCCTCTCCTAACTTCTAGTCACCTTTTGTACAATTTAACCATTATACTCATAACTAAATTTGAGCATTTCACATATAGATTTATTGTTTACAATAAGTTATTATTATAAATAACAGAAGGGTGAAGAAACATTTACGAAGTTTACCAAATTTTTACCTTTCGCTACTAGGATACTGTGAACGAGCAACCGATTATGCCTCTGTAAAGGGTTTTCAAGCTCAAATATCCACCGACTAGCTAAGGTTTAAACAAACACTACTTCCCTGCAAAGTTGCAGTTTTCCAATATTAATAAACATTTGGCTAATCCAGCCACGAGCGCCATTATTTATATGCCTGATAGCAATTAAACTTATCAGGTTTGAATTGTTGTTGCCGAAATTATAGCGGCGACACAACATCTTTGATTTTATGGGAGGTAACCGTGAGACAAGTTGCATTTTATGGTAAAGGTGGTATTGGGAAGTCCACCACACAGCAAAATACTGCTGCTGCTCTGGCTTCGATGGGTAACAAAATTATGGTGGTGGGTTGCGACCCCAAAGCCGACTGCACCCGCCTACTGTTGGGCGGCAAGCGACAAGCTACTATGCTCGACACCCTGCGGGAAACCGGCCCTGACAAAATCACCCTCGATCAAGTTATCGCCGATGGCTATAAAGAAGTGAAGTGCGTGGAAGCGGGCGGTCCTGAACCGGGCGTAGGTTGCGGTGGACGCGGCGTTATCACCGCCATCCAGACTTTGCAAGAACTGGGCGCATACGAAGATAGCATCGACTATGTTTTCTATGACGTACTTGGTGACGTGGTATGTGGCGGTTTCGCAATGCCCATCCGCGAAGGTTATGCCGAAGAAATTTACATTGTGGCTTCCGGCGAGTATATGGCGCTTTTCGCCGCTAACAACATTTCCAAAGGTATCCAGAAGTTTGCCAGCCGTGGCTATGCTCGCTTAGGTGGAATTGTTTGCAACTCCCGCTTGGTAGAAAATGAGCGTGAACTGGTCGAGGAATTTGCTCGCCGTATTAACACCCAGCTTATTCATTTTGTACCCAGAAGCAAGGATGTACAACGCGCTGAAATCAACAAGAAGACCGTGATTGACTACGATAACTCTCTGCCACAGGCTCAAGAATATCTGGAACTTGCCAGAAAAATCAGCGAAAACGATAAATTTACCATTCCTACCCCCATCAGCCAAGACGAACTAGAAGAGCTGATGAGCCAGTACGGAATTATTGATTAGTCGCGCCGGGCGCAACTGACTGCGCCTACTACATTGCCTGAGAAGGTAGGAGACAAAAACGATGAAAATGATCCGCGCTATTGTAAGACCTGAAAGAGCCGAAGTGGTAGCCTCCTCCTTGGCGGCAGCCGGTTTCCCGGCTCTAACCCGCATGGATGTATATGGACGGGGCAAGCAAAAAGGCATCTCGTTTGATTCTATCAAATATGAGGAATTGCCGAAAAGCCTGCTGATGATTGTGGTTGAGGACGAAAACGTCAGCAAAGTAACCAGCATTATCCAAGTTTCCGCTTTGACCGGCTACTACGGCGATGGCAAGATTTTAGTAACCCCGGTCGATACTGCCTATACAATCCGTACCGGAGAAGAGGGGCTATAACCATGAAGGAAATAGTCGCGGTTCTGAGAATGAACAAAGTCCAGCACACCCGTGATGCGCTGGCTGAAAAAGGTCATTACGCAATGACCGTGAAAAATGTGCTAGGTCGCGGTAAACAAAAAGGGCTTCAGTACGAATTAGAGGGGGATAGTGGGCCCCAGTTTACCGAAAGTCCCCGCATCCATTACATTCCCAAGCGATTGCTAATGTTGCTGGTGACGGATGATCATGTTCAGGAAGTAGTGGAGACTATTATAAAAGCCAACCAGACCGGCAATATCGGTGATGGAAAAATCTTTATCTGCCCGGTGGAGGACGCAATACGGGTTAGAACAAAAGAAACTGGCGACAGGGCTATTCTGTAAGGAGTTAGATTTATGACTTTTACCACTGCGCTGGATTCCCAGCTACAACCAGATTTGTCCGCAAAAGTTGCGGCTCATCCCTGCTATGGCAAAGCTGCCCACTTCCGGTTTGGACGTATCCATGTGCCGGTAGCGCCAAAATGCAATATCCAGTGTGGTTACTGCGTGCGGAAGTATGATTGCCCGAACGAAAATCGCCCCGGTGTTACCACTAAGGTGGTTAGCCCGGAACAGGCGTTAACCACGATTCGTCAGGCGATGAAAGCCGACTCGCGAATGACCGTTCTCGGCATCGCAGGTCCCGGCGACCCGCTGGCTAATTCGGCTTCTCTCGAAACCTTTCTGCTGGCAAAAGAAGAGTTTCCGGGGTTGGTCAAGTGTGTATCCACCAATGGGCTGGCTTTGCCCGAACGAGTGGAAGAACTGCACAAGGCGGGCGTAACCGCGCTCACCATCACCATCAACGCCGTTGACCCAGAAGTAGGTCAGCACATTTACACGCATGTACGTTATCAGGGCAAAACCTACCGTGACCGTGAAGCTTTCGAGATTTTAAGCGCGAACCAATTGGCAGGGCTTAAAGAAGCGGTGCGGTTGGGTATGGTGGTAAAAGTCAATTCGGTGCTTATTCCCGGCGTAAACGACCAACATATGGTGGAAATTGCGCGAGTCGTCAGCGCGTTAGGGGCTTATGTAATGAACATCATGCCCTTAATCCCACAGGCAAAGTTCAAAGATGTAATCCCTCCCACTCCGGCGGAATTGGCGGCTATCCGTACCGAGTGCGAGAAACATATTAAGCAGTTTATGAATTGCAGGCAATGTCGCGCCGATGCTGTAGGCGTACCGGGTGAAGAGGATTGCTCAACTGACAATTCCTGTACTCCCAAGTTTTTGAACGACCAAGCTCCGATGAACCTGCAACCCAGAAAGAAGGTGTAACTGATGGCAGTTTTGAAATGCGATGCAACTATCCCCGAAAGGGATAAACATATACTTATCAAAGGGGAGGGACAGGACGGTAAATGTTCGATAGCCTGTAACTCCGCTACAACCCCCGGTGATATGACCGAGCGCGGTTGTACCTACGCCGGATGTCGCGGTGTGGTGGGCGGGCCCGTGCAAGATGCCATCCAGCTTACCCACGGGCCTATCGGTTGTGCTTTCTTCTCATGGGGTTATCGCCCGCACATCGCCGATAGCGATTTCCACATGAAATACACCTTCGTTTCCGATATGGACGAATCAAACGTAGTATTCGGCGGTGAGAAAAAGCTTTTGCAATCCATTATCGAAGCAAACGAAGCCTTCCCCGAAGCCAAAGGCGTTTTCATCTACAACACCTGCACCACCGCCCTAATCGGTGACGATGGCAAGGACGTAGCTAAAATTGCCACCGAGAAAATCGGCAAGCCCGTAGTTTTCTTCCCTTGCGAAGGTTTCCGGGGCGTTAGCCAATCCGCCGGACACCACGTAGGCAACGAAACCATCTTCAAGAATCTGGTAGGAACAGCAGAGCCGGAAGAAGACTCGGCTTACTCCATCAACATTTTGGGCGATTACAACATCAAAGGCGACTTACGCACTTTTGAACCGCTTTTCGAAGCAATCGGCTTGAATATAGTCGCTCGCTTCACCGGCAACGTCAAAGTGGACGAGCTGAAGGTGATGCACCGCGCCAAGCTCAATGTAATCCACTGCGCCCGTTCTGCCACCTATGTTGCCGATATGATGGAAACTAAATACGGCACTCCTTCCATTAACGTAACCTTGTGGGGCATTGAGAATATGTCCAAAGCTTTGCGCGATACCGCTGCCTTCTTTGGGCTAGAACATGAGGCAGAAAAGGTCATCAAGCGCGAAGTGGCTAAGGTTATGCCGAAGATTGAGTATTACCGCAAACGCCTTGCCGGGAAGAAAGTGTTCATCTATCAGGGCGGCCCTCGCGCTTGGCACTGGCCCGAGTTGCTGGCGGAACTTGGCATGGAAACCATCGGCGCGGCTACCACCTTCGGTCACGCTGACGATTATCAGAAGATTTACGAAAAGGTCAATGATGGCGCGTTCATCATTGATAACCCGAACGTGCCTGAACTGGAAGAAATCCTGCTTACCCTGAAACCTGACCTGTTTATTTCCGGCAACAAAGAGAAGTATGTGGCATACAAGTTGGGCGTACCATTTGTAAACGGTCACACCTACGAAACAGGGCCCTACGCAGGCTTCTCCGGTATGGTCAACTTCGCCCGTGATATGGACAAAGCATTGTCCGCTCCGGTCTGGAAACTGGTAAAAGATATGGCGCAGCCCGTACCGGGTGGGCTAGAAGAGGAAGTGGCATAGTGAGCACAGTTGTTAAACAAGAAAGAGCGGTTTCGATTAATCCGCTACGCGCTTGCGCACCAATCGGCGCTATGCTGGCTACCTTCGGCATACATGGCGCGCTTACCATCAATCACGGCTCTCAAGGTTGTGCTACTTATCCCCGTCACCAAATGGCGCGTCATTTCCGCGAACCGGTGGAAGTGGCGACCAGTTCGCTGACCGAGAGTACCACCATCTACGGTGGACGTGAGAACTTGCTGGCAGCCATAAAGAACGTCTATGAACGCTTCAACCCTACGATGATTACGGTTTGCAGCACCTGCTTATCCGAAACCATCGGCGATGACATCCCCGCGTTCATTGACGAGTTCAAAGGGCTGAATCCAGAAATAGATATTCCGATATTGGCGGTAAAATCTCCATCCTATGTAGGTACGCATATCACCGGCTTTGATAATTTCTTGAAAGAGTTGGCGTTGGCGTTACCTCGCAAGACTCGCCCCAACAAACGGGTTAACATTATCCCCGGTTGGGTTAATCCCGGCGACATTCGCGAGATTAAAGAAATCTTGAGCGAGATGCAGATTGATGGGCTGGTGCTAACCGATTATTCGGATACGCTGGACGGCGGTTTGTATTCGCCTCGTCCCCATTTCCCGAAGGGTGGCATTAGCCTTGACGAAATCAAGGACTCGGCTAATGCGCTCGGCACAATCGCTTTGCAAAAGCATGTGGGTGGAGAAGCGGCGCGGGTTTACAAACGGCGTTATGGCGTTCCGGCTCACGTTCTGCCGATGCCGATTGGTATGGCAAATACCGATCGCTTCATCAAAACCCTGTCTGAAATAACCGGAAAGCCCGTATCGGCTGAACTCCAGTCGGCACGCGCCCGTATGCTGGATGCAATCGTGGATACCCATATGATTACTACTGGCGCAAAGGTCGCAATCTACGGTGACCCTGATTTGGTAGAAGGTTTGGTAAGGCTGGTAGTGGAAATGGGTATGGAGCCGAAGTATGTGGCAACCGCCACCGACTCCAAAACTTGGCCCACTGATTTGATGGCTCTGTCGGAAGAATTCAATCTGGATATGGAAATCATGCCTAAAACCGACCTCTACGCTATCCATAAAAAGATGAAGGCGCATCCGGTGGACTTGTTAATCGGTCACTCCAAAGGCAAGTACATTGCTGACGAGGAAAAAGTCCCGCTCATCCGCGCCGGTTTCCCGGTGGAAGATCGCTATGGCTATCATCGCCGTTCGGTGGTGGGCTACAAGGGTGGCGTTTATCTGGTGGACAAAATTACCAACGCCCTACTCGCCAAGAAAGGCGCACTGGTAAGCAACACCCTGCTTGAATTTAAATAGAACCAACCTTCTTGCAAATACCCCATACGGGGCACAGGTAAGGATTTCCGGGCAAGAACGCGCTCGGAAATCCTCTTATTTTCAGAACAATATCAATTAAACGGTAGAAAATAATGAAAATCAGCGCACGCAATCAATTAAAAGGTACGGTTAAAGAGGTTAAGCTAGGGGCGATTATGGCTGAAATATTGGTCGAACTGGCGACAGGCGAAGAACTGGTGTCGGTTATTACCCGCAATTCGGCGGTAAGCTTGGATTTAAAGGTTGGCGATACGGTTGCCGCCGTCATCAAATCCACCGAGGTTATGATCGGTAAAGAATAAGCATTAAAAGATTGAGGAGTAAGTTATGCCTCCAGTACAAAACGCCGTAGTAGAGCGCGGCAGAAAAATGAAAGCCTCTCCCTTCCCAATGATAGAGCCGGAAGAAGCCACCCGCCTGATTGCGGAAAACGTAGCTTCACCCGCGCTTAGCGATACCGAAACGGTCGCGCTTATTGTCGGAAAAGGGCGGGTACTGGCAGAGGATATTTACTCAACCGTTAACATACCCACTTTTGATACTACTCCCATTGATGGCTATGCCCTTTTCGCCGAAGAGGGCAGGCAAGAATGGCAGGTAATCGGTGAGCATCTCGCCGGGGAAATGGGCTATCTGCGGGTAGAAGCGGGTACGGCAATACGCATTATGAACGGCGCACCCTTGCCGGAGGGCGCAAATTCGGTGGTAATGGTGGAATTTACCAACGAAACGGATAACGTGTTGAGCTTATCCATTCCGGTTAAAGCGGGCGATAATATTCGGCACATCGGGCAGGATATAAAAAAGGGGCAACTGGTGCTAAAGGCTGGCACGGTGATGGGTGCGCCCGAATTAGGCTTGGTGGCAATGGTAAACCGGGCGAGCTTCAGAGCCTATCGCCGTCCTCGCTTGGGCGTTATTTCGGTAGGTGACGAAATTGCCGAGCCGGGGGATTTGTCAAAACCAGAAGCAGTTTACGATTCTAACCGTTTCAGCCTTGCCGCTGCCCTCACTGATGCCTATGCCGAAGCCATTCCTTTGGGAATTGCGCCCGCCAGTAAAGAGGGCTTGCGTACCATGATAATGGATGCGCTCGAAATTTATGATGGCGTGGTGACAAGCGGCAGCCTTTCGGTTGGCAAAACGGATATAGTAAAAGACCTGTTAGAAGAGCTTGGGACTATCCATTTTGGTAGGGTCAACCTTAAACCGGGCAAACCCTTTACCTTTGTGACCGCAGAAATCAATGGGAAGCGCAAACCCATCTTTGGCTTGCCCGGTTCGCCCGTTTCCAGCCTCGTCTCTTTTGAATTGTTTGTGCGTCCGGCTGTTCTGAAAATGGGTGGTCGCGCAAAGCGGCATCGTCCCACCATTCAGGTTCAAGCCGAGCATGACATTGCCCATGCTGCGGATAGGAATGAATACGTGCGGGCAATCGTGAGCCAGCAATTCGACCCTGAAACTAGAAGCTACACTTTCACCGCTCGTACTACCGGGGCGCAAAACAGCAGCCGCTTGATGTCTATGTTGGAAGCAAACGCCCTTTTGCGCTTATCGCCCGACCCTCACGCGGTCAAAGTCGGTTCTTATATGACTGCCGTTCTTTTGAATTGTACCGAGATATAAATTCTGGAGTTCCTGTATGGCATGTGAAAACCCTGATTGCAAACATATACCCGGTTTTGATGGGATAAACGGCTACCATAGCATTGAAATCCCTGCCCCTTGGCACAATCAAGCCAATCGGCTGCTTTATAATCCCAAAACCAAAGTGTTTGTATTAAGCCCCAATTCAGCCCTAACCTTCGCGGCGCGACAACAAGCCTTAGCAGAATTGCTACAACAGCGAAACGTGTTGATCGAGTTGTTCACCACGAATCCGGGGATAGGGCATGAAAAGCTTTGCCTGACAAACAAACCTGAGGGGAACGCTGGATTGCCTGTGTTAATAGTTCAGGAGGCGGGCATTTGAAAATCGCAGTAGCTACTAATGACGGTAAAACCATCAGCGTGCATTTCGGAAAATCGCAATATTTTATGGTGGTGACGGTGGATGAGGGCAAGGAGGTAGCGCGAGAATTGCGCGATCGCAGCGTGCCTTCTGCCGCTGCTGCGCTCGGCTTTGCTGAGGACGAGGCGAATACCCCCAAACACAATACCGACCATCTAGCCGATTGCAAGGTGGTAATTTCACGCGGCATGGGTGGGGGGATGCTGTGGTTTTTGCAGCAAGCCAAGTACAGAGTCATCTTAACCGAAGTGGCGAATATTGACCGCGCGATTACTGAGTTTCTAGAGGGGCGGCTACTAAACCACCCCGAATTTGTTCAATAAACGGGGGTACAGAGGGAACGCCTGACGGGGTCACAAGGGGTGTCCCCTTGAACTCACCACCCCTCCCCCTCAACTTGGGGGGTGCAGGGGGAACGCCTGACGGGGTCACAAGGGGTGTCCCCTTGAATTCACACCCCACCTCCTCAATTTGGGGGGTACAGGGGGAACGCCTGACGGGGTGGCAAGGGGTGTCCCCTTGAACTCACCACCACCCCTCCTCCTATACAGAGGACGCAAGGAGTCAATGTAGTGCCGGACTCGGCGGCAATATCCGGGTAGGGTGAAAATTATGTGGTATGCGGTATCTTTTCGGCAGGATACACTAAGCGGTGAGGTAAATCCGGTAGGCATAATTGATGGTCCCTTTGAGAAGATTGAAGAAGCTCGAAAGGTGGCAAAGGTGAACGAAAGCCAATACCACTGGGGTGACGACTGGAATTACCAGTGCGAAGCGCGTTGGGCTTCCAGCTACGATAATGCCCAACAGTTTGTGTTTGAATAATACCATTAGTGCAAGCTATAAAAGGTGGCAAGTGACAGAGAAAAAAGCCTAGAGAGGGTTCGAGTATATGCCTCGAACCCATTTTCTGTTGTTAAAATACCTACTGGCGCACCTTTTGGTTGTTAGAGTGATTGCCTAATTATTTTGCCCTTGCTTTTTTCTAACCAACTCAATGGCTTCTTTACCGCTCATATACTCAATGGCTAACTCTACAACGCATACCGGTTTGAACAGGTCGTCAATTTCCTGCAAACGTCCTTGCTCATGGTCAGGCGAATATCTCGCCGCTAATATTTCAAGAGCGCTTCTCTTTTCTACTTCATCCTCTAAAATACGCGCTTTTCCAAAGACAATGACACTTCGGAAATAAGTAGTATATTCTTCTGGCACTACGTTGTCTTGATCAATAACACAAAAGGAGACTTTATTATTTCTTGCAATAGCATCTAATTTATAGCCGGTTTTGGAGCTATGAAAAAAGATTTTAGAATCGTGATATACATAGCTGAGTGGCACAGCATAGGGATAATCATTATCCCCGGATACCGCCAGCACGCCGGATGTTCCATTATTAAGAACTGCAATACTCTCCTCTAAGGACAAAATCTGTTTTTTGCGACGCATTTCTCTAAACATATAGACCTCTATTTCGTAAAAAAATAAAACGCCTAATATTCATTCCTTCAAGGGCCTAATGGAATGAACAAAAGACGTTTACCCGGCGGCAAATTTAATATCGTATTAATTACTGCTCAAAAATCAAAACTATTTTGTCTTTTATCGTCAAAGACAGTTACCCTGCAATTATCCTTATTATTATAATGCCATGCCTTCCTCAATATCAAGAAGAAACGTGTATAAGAAATGCGTCCCCCTTGCTTGCTATGGGTGCGCCCCATCCCATGAGATTTGTGCTTGCGCCTGTCGCGATTTTTTCGCTATAATGTAACGGTAGTTTAGGAACGGTTTAACCAGCGTTTTAGCCTTGTCGGGGATAATGCCTTGAGCCAGAACGAGCCGCAAAAAGATTTCTTTATCAGCTACAACAAAGCCGACAAGGGTTGGGCGGAATGGGTCGCTTGGCAATTAGAAGCAGCCAAGTACACCACCGTTATTCAGGCGTGGGATTTCAAAAAGGGCGGCAATTTCGTGCTGGATATGCAACGCGCCGCCGGCGGATGCGAACGCCTGATTGCCATCTTCTCCTCCGATTACCTCACCTCGATGTTCACCGCGCCCGAATGGGCGGCTTTCTTCGCCAACGACCCCACCGGGGAAAAGGGGCTACTCGTTCCGGTCAAGGTGCGCGATTGCAAACCGGACGGCTTGTTGCGAGCGTTGGTGTACATTGACCTGACCAAAGAGCAGGAAGATACGGCAGCACAGGCGCTACTGGATGGAATCAAGCGGGTGCGTACCAAGCCCACCATTGCCCCGCGCTTTCCCGGTCAGGGCGTAGCGGCGCAAACCGCCAACGGTTCTAGCCCTGCCCCGCGCTACCCCGGCACGTTCCCGCCCATCTGGAATATCCCGCATCGGCGCAACGAGTATTTCACCGGGCGCGAGGATTTGCTGGATGCCCTCGAAAAGGCGCAGACGAGCGCGATTACGCAAGCGGTGGCGGGTTTGGGCGGGGTGGGCAAAACCCAAACGGCGGTGGAATATGCCTACCGCAATAAAGAGCGGTTCGAGTTGGTGTGGTGGGTGAACGCTGAGTTCGCCACTTCCCTGCGCTCTGACCTTGCCGACCTCGCTTTTGAACTGACGCTGGCGACTCCCGGCGCAACCGAACAAGCAGAAGCGATTGACCTCGCCCTGCGCTATCTGCACACTTGCCCCAAACCTTGGCTGTTGGTGCTGGACAACGTGGAAGAACCCGCCGACATCCTGCATTACATGCCGAACGGCGGCAACGGGCAAACCCTGATTACCTCGCGCTACAACGGCGATTGGGGCAAGAGCATCAAACCCCTACCTGCTCAAATATGGGAGCAGGCTTTCAGCGTGGAGTTCCTCGAAAAGCGCGTGGGAAAGGCTGACCCCGCTTTCGAGGAGTTGGCGCGAGAATTGGGGGGCTTGCCCCTTGCGCTGGAACAGGCTGCCGCCTACATGAACGCGAAATCCAGAAGCGGGGCGGACTACTTGCGCCTGTTCAAAGAGCGGAGAATGGAATTGTTCAAGAAGGGCGATGCGCCGGAGGGCTACCACAACGATAAGGTTGCCACCACTTGGGAGATTTCGTTTCGGGCGTTGGAGGAGGCGAACCCGGCAGGCGCGGAGTTGCTGGAGTTGTGCGCGTGGCTTGGTACCGAGCCTATCCCCTTCAGCCTGTTCCTTGAGAATGCCGAGGAGTTGCCGGAGCGATTGGCGGCAACGGCAGGGGATGAACTGGAGTGGGACGAGGCGATAGCGGCGATAAAACGCTACTCGCTGGCAGAAGTGAGCGAGGAAGGGCTGACACTGCACCGCTTGGTGGGGCTGGCGCTGCGAACGGCGCAAGGCACAGACACCGAACGGCTAGAGCAAGCGGCAGGGCTGCTGCGGGCGGCTTACCCTTACGATAGTGATGACATTAGTACGTGGGAGGAGTGCGGGCGGCTGCTGGAAAGTGGGCTGGCGGTGGCGGGCTACGCCGAGGAACGGGGCGCGGCGCTGGCAGCGGCAGATGGACTGTACAATCAGATTGGCTTGTACCTGAAAAATGCAAGGGCGGACTATCGGCAGGCGAAGGGCTGTTACGAGCGTGGGCTGAAACTCAAAGAGCAGATATATGGGGCGGAACACGCCACCCTAGCCACCGGACTCAACAACATGGGGTTATTGCTACAGGATATGGGAGAATACGCCTCCGCCCTGCCCCTCTACCAACGCGCCCTTGCCATCCGAGAGCAGCAGTTGGGTGAGAACCATCCCGATGTGGCGCAAAGCCTCAACAACATGGGTGGGTTGCTAAAGGCGATGGGAGAATACGCCTCCGCCCTGCCCCTCTACCAACGCGCCCTTGCTATTAGCGAGAAAACGCTAGGTTCTGACCATCCCACTGTGGCTACCCGCCTCAACAACATGGGGAGCTTGCTACAGGATATGGGAGATTTACCCGCCGCCCTGCCCCTCTACCAACGCGCCCTTGCCATTAGCGAGAAAACGCTAGGCTCAGAGCATCCGGGAGTTGCAACAGACCTCAACAACATGGGGAGCTTGCTACAGGATATGGGAGATTTACCCGCCGCCCTGCCCCTATACCAACGCGCCCTTGCCATTAGCGAGAAGACGCTAGGGTCTGACCATCCTACGGTTGCTACCCGCCTCAACAACATGGGGAGCTTGCTACAGGATATGGGAGATTTACCCGCCGCCCTGCCCCTCCTCCAACGCGCCATAGAAATTGGAGAGAAAACGCTAGGGTCTGACCATCCTACAGTTGCCCTTCGCCTCAACAACATGGGAGTGTTGTTGTATCAGATGGGGCAACGGGCGGAGGCAGAGCGGTTGCTTTCTCGCGCGTTGGACATATTCAAACGGACGTTGCCCCCCGCCCATCCCTATATAAAAGGTACAGCAGATGCGTTGGAGGTTGTGAGGGGTTCGGGTTCGTAGGGGCGTTGGGTTAAAACCGGGCGCATCGGAATGTGCCCCCCTGTCCCCCGGATGGGGGATACCCGGACGATGCAAATATACGTTGGGTGGCACAAACACGGGGAATTGGGGCATATGCGCGAACACGTAAGATTCCCGTAGGGGCGTATTTGAATACGCCCTTCGGATGGGTTAAAACCGGGCGCATCGGAATGCGCCCCTACCAATCCGAACGGTGCAAATATACGATGGGTGGCGCAAACACGGGGAATTGGGGCATATGCGCGAACACGTAAGATTCCCGTAGGGGCGTATTTGAATACGCCCGGATTTGGTTTCGTTTGTTGCCACAACCCCCCCGTATTTACCAAACCAACGCCGGGCGCATCGGAATGCTACGAATTAAAACAACCGCGCAAGGTTACGAGAGGAGGCAAATCTCTTGCGATACGACCCCGAAAAACACCACCGACGTTCAATTCGCTTGCAAGGATACGATTATAGGCAGGGTCTTTTTTTCCTGACGATTTGTACTTACCAACGTGAGCAGTTATTTGGTGAGGTCGTGGATACTACGACAAAGCTGAACCGATTCGGTGAAATTGTACAGGAAACGTGGGAATGGTTACCCCTACAATACCCCTCGCTGGAACTTGATATTTGCGTGGTAATGCCCGACCATTTTCATGGCTTGCTTTTTCTGGAAGGCGCATTCGATAATAACAGCAAACCTGAAATCAAAACTTTGGGACATATTGTTAAAGCGATGAAGTCTGTATCTGGGAAAAAAATCAATATATTAAGGGAAACTCCGGGCGCGTCCGTTTGGCAACGTAATTATTACGAGCATGTCGTTCGAGATGAGGCAGATTTAGCGCGTATCAGGGAATACATTACAAACAATCCGGCAAATTCGGAAGCAGATTTAAATAAGAGTTGGGGATAATCAAAACCGAGCGCATCGGAATGCGCCCCTACCCGAACCAACCCGAACCACATCCGAACGAGGCGGTTTTAATTCGTAGGGGCGTATTCAAATACGCCCTTCGGATGGGTTAAAACCGAGCGCATCGGAATGCGCCCCTACCCGAATCTCACCTGTTCGTGCGTTGCGCCCATCCCACGAACAACGCCACCCCATCGCGAGCGCATCGGAATGCGCCTTTCGTTTGTCTATTGCTCTCGATAATATCGGCGATTTATTTCTCGAAGTTTACAAACCCCTTGTTTTAATTCAGCCCTATTTGCCTGAGCGTTCAGACTTGACCAAGCTGTTCAAGTAATAGTAAAGTAAGCAAGCTGCCACACAAATATAGTAAAAGTGGCGAAGCTTTTGGCTCATTAAAAGCCGCTACCCATTCCTAAAGTGAAACTCATACTCGTTCCGTAAGCACAGTCGCTTGCGGAGGTTTGTCATATTGTTTTAGTATCGGTTAGTTTTACTTCTCCCCCCCTAAATTTATTAATGCAGTACACGAAACTCACAAGATTTAGCAATGATAATTCAGCCAAAGGAGGCAATCATGAGACTTGAGGGAAAAGTGGCAGTAGTAACTGGAGCAGCTTCTGGTATGGGGTTGGCTATTGCAACTCTATTTGCGAGTGAAGGCGCATCGGTTGTAGCGGGCGACTGGAATGAGCAGCGGCTTACTGAGGCAGTTAGCGCCATCCAAAGTAGCGGCGGCACGATTACGGGTGTAAACGGCAATATCGCCGATAAGGCTTCCGCAGAAGGGCTGGTTGATTTGGCAATCAGCAACTACGGGCGCATTGACGTATTGGTAAACAATGCGGGCGTGATGGATTATATGCAGGGCGTGGGCGAGCTTTCGGATGACATTTGGCGGCGTGTTCTGGGCATTAATCTGGACGGGCCCATGTTTACCTGTCGCCGTGCTGTTCCGCAAATGCTCAAACAGGGTAGCGGCTCAATCATCAACGTTTCCTCTACTGCCGGACTTAGTGGCGGCGCGGCGGGTGCGGCATATACATCTTCCAAGCATGCGCTGGTGGGCTTGACTCGTAGCACCGCTTGGATGTACGCCACCAGAGGTATCCGCTGTAATGCCATTCTGCCGGGCGGCACTAAAACCAACATCGCCGAAACAATGCCGCAGGATCGGCTCGACCCCACAGGCGCACAACGGGCAGGCGCGTTCGCCGCGCTGATTCCGGCGTTCCTCGACCCGATTGATATCGCCACCTTAGCTCTTTTCCTTGCTTCGGACGAGTCGCGTTACATAAACGGCGCGTTGATAACTGCCGATGGCGGTTGGATGGCGCTCTAGCCAAATCGCGGGGCGCATTTATGAAGATTAACAATTAAATCCGTAAAACGAGGATAGGGGTAAATCCACCAGATTTTACCATCAAACGAGGGCGCATCGCGATGCGCCCCTACAAATCGGTTCTCATGAGATTTGGTTCGTAGGGGCGGTTCGCACCCTCTACGGGGCGCAGGCGAACCGCCCTTCGGAAATCTCACCTATACGGATTTATTTCTTAAAGTACATGAATACGCCCTTCGCCCGTTTGCGCCAATTCCATGAGAATTATTCCACCTACTTGTTGGGCTTTGGGTTAGATAACCAGATCTGTTTTGTCGTACAAATTAACCAGCGGTATTTGCAGGTTAAACCAAGGTAACTTGATAACCTCATCCAGACGGCTGTAAGTTTCCATAAGCCATTTTGTTCCTTCCACCCGCCGATGATATTCCACATATATCCGGGCTTGATCTATTACTAGATAGTTTTCCAGACTAGTTAAAGCTCGGTATAACTCAAATTTTTGACTTCGGTCATATTTTTCGGTGGAAGGAGATAAAACCTCTATTATCAGAATGGGATTGGTAATAGTGTCGGTACGGCTTGTGGCAAACTCAACTTGCCCGCACACCACACTCACATCTGCATAAGTGTAAAGACCGTTAGATTGCACCTGTATCCGCATATCGCTGCTGTAAACTTTACAGGGTTTTCCACGTAATCCGCTGCCCAGTTCAATAATGGCGTTAGCGGCAATCAGGTTGTGAGATTCGGTAGCTCCTGCCATCAAGAAAATATCACCCTTATAAAACTCGTGCTTTTCAAGCGAGCTTTCCTCAAGACGCAAATATTCTTCGGGGGTATAATTTTGTCTGGCAGGCTGCACCATTGGCAGGTTCCTTTCAAATCACCGAAATTCTAAAGTGTCTTTGCCTTGGTAAGCGCTAAAGAAATACCAACATCAGTAATAGCTTTCCTGCTCAGTTTACTTTATTTCATCCCCTTTTTCCAGCCCAACACGGTGATAGATAGGCAGTGGCAAGACATGTTATTTCCGCAAGAGACGCTTTCTTAAAAAGACACGCGCCGGAGTTTCGTACCATTGGAAAAGAATAATGGAAAGAGTAGAGGTGATAATGATTATTGAGCCGTACAGGGCGTAATCCGTTACCCCTGAAACGGAAGAGACAAAATTATTGCCCATAAACAGAATGACCGCATTTTGCAAGAGATAGAAGCTATAACTCGCTTCTCCCATCAGCACAAAAACGGGGGCGGACAGCAACTTACTGGTACGGGTGTCGTAACGCGCCAGCCAGAAAATTATTATGGCAAAGGGGAGGGCGTAAATTGCGCCAAAACGGTAGATTTGCAGCACAGTTTTATCTACCGTCATTATTCCCATCACGCCAAGCAGTGAAATTAACGCCAGCACCGAAACCCAACGCCGCTCTATTTTGCTCACCGGACGCTGTCGCCACAGCAAGAATAATTTCCCCGCCAGAATGCCCATCAGAAACTCGCACAGCCTACCGGGTCCTAACCTGTAAAAAACAAGATATTGGTCGCTGTAACTCCACCCGCTGGCTAAGGTCATCAAACCGAATTGGATTGCCAATAAGCCTACGCCCGCGAATAGCAATTGAGGCACAGTTTTGAGATAGCGTATAACTAGGTATAGCAGGAAGGGGAAGAGCATATAAAAGAATACTTCCGTGCTTACACTCCACGAAGGGATGTTGAAAAACCAAAAGTAATTGGGGTCGAATATGTAAGATTGGAGACCTACCAGATGTACAAGGCTATAAAATGCGCCTGCTTTCTCAAAGTCGTTTACAAAGAACAGGCTAAGCAGGAAAGTTAGCAGATACATGGGGTAGATACGGGCAAAGCGGGCTACCCAAAAGTTCCACAGCTTCCCCTTCAAGCCCTTTTCAAAATTTGGATAGTAAGTATAGCAAAGGATAAAACCGCTCAGCACAAAAAAGAGGCTTACCCCAATAAAACCGTTGAGCGTTAGATTGTTTAAGGCGGGCGGCAAATCTGGGTCAAGCTCAAGAAAAAGCGAAATGTGAAAAATTAGCACCATGAAAGCGGCAATAAAGCGTAGGCTAGAGAGGGGGCGAATCTCGTTTTTGCCACCCGCCACGATTTCATTTTCAGAAGGGTTTTGCTTTTTAACTGCCCCTCTCATAAGTAAGCGGGCAATGAGTACGCTAATCACCAGCGCGTACTCGATTAACGCCAAGCGGTTAAAGTTATAGAAAAAGTTATCTAGGGCAGGGCTGAGGCTTAGTGGGTCGGACGCATACTGAAGCGCCAGCCACAGCGATTGCGCAAGGGCGATCGTGAGAAAAGCTGCCCAGAATTGCCAGCGGCGCGGATGCGGATATACCCCCACGATTAGCAACGCCCACAGCAGTAGCAGCAGACCCACCGAAATAAACAAAGCGCGAGGGGGTATCGGCAACCCGCCCGCTATTCTTTCTAGCTCAATTTTGGTAACAATAACCCCCAACTGACCGCGCCTGTCACTTTTCACCTCAAAGGGGGCAACCTCGAATTGGAAATTGAGTTTTCCATCCTCAATTAAGGGGGCAGGCACAACCACTTCGTATTGATGCAAGCCTTTGGTAAGCGTGCCAATGCTAGTAACCTTTTTACCATTAGCGCGGATGGCTAAGGGAGCAGGCGCAGCCGAGTCGGGCGGATACAACCACAGGCGCAATTTATAATCGGCTTTGGCGAGATAGGGCAGGTTCAGGGAGAATTGGGGCTTTGTCCAGCGGTAAAAGCCAAAACTTGTGTTTTGCTCTTTGGTGAAAAAGCCCGTTTTCTCCAAGTTCAAAAGCCCTAAGGCGGGTTGCTGCTCTTTATTTAAATCTATGGTTAGCTTGGGGTTTTGCGAATAAGTAAACTCAAATAGGAGGGCGATGGCTACAACAACCAAAACGAAAGCAAGCGCTAGAAAGAGAGGTTTTTTAAGCAAGACAATAACTTTCGTTTTCAGGGGGAGATTCTTAACTATCAATCAACCTCAAAATACCATAACGATTTTTTATTGTCAAACCCTTTTTGGTAGGGGGTAGCACGTATCCCCTGAAATTTGTGCTTGTGCCAATCGCGCTTTTCCCGCTATAATGTAACGGTAGTTTAGCAACGGTTTAACCTGCGTTTTAGCCTTGCCAGGGATATTGCTATGAGTCAGAACGAACCTAAAAAAGATTTCTTTATCAGCTACAACAAAGCCGACAAGAGTTGGGCGGAATGGGTCGCTTGGTATCTGGAAGCGGCGGGCTATTCTCTCACCATTCAAGCGTGGGAATCGCTGGCGGGAACAAATTTCGTAGGGTATATGCACAACGCGATTATTTCCTCGCAGCGCATTATCGCCATCCTCTCCGATAATTATCTGAACTCGCTTTACACCCTGCCGGAGTGGGCGGCTTTTTTCGCCGATGACCCCACCGGACGGCAGCGGCTGATTATCCCCGTGAAGGTGGCAGAGTGCGACCCGAATAAGCTCGGCTTGCTCAAGGCAATTGCCCGCATCAATTTGGTGGGCAAAGAGGAAGCGTCTGCGCGGGAAGAATTGCTCGAAGAAATTCGTAAAGTGTTGGCGGAAACGGGCAAGCCCACTACCGCCCCGCCCTTCCCCAAATCCGGCGATGCCCCGCGCTATCCCGGCACGTTCCCCCCCATCTGGAATATTACCCATCTGCGCAACGCCTATTTCACCGGGCGCGAGGATTTGCTGACCGACCTCGAAAAGGCGCAAACCTCTGCCATCACCCAAGCGGTAGCGGGTTTGGGCGGGGTGGGCAAAACCCAAACCGCGGTGGAATATGCTTTCCGCTTTGCCCATACTTTCGAGTTGGTGTGGTGGGTGAACGCTGAGTTCAAGAACTCCTTGCGCTCCGACCTTGCCGACCTCGCTTTCAAGCTAGGCTTGGCAAAGCAAGGCGCAACCGAACAACAAGAGGCGATTGCCAACGCCCTCCATTACCTGCGCACCTGCCCCGAACGCTGGCTGTTGGTGCTGGACAACGTAGAGCATCCCGCCGATGTGCTGCCCTACCTGCCGGGAGGGGGCAACGGGCAAACCCTGATTACCTCGCGCTACAACGGCGATTGGGGCAAAAGCATCAAGCCCCTGACCGCTGGAATATGGGAGCAAAGCCAGAGCGTGCAGTTCCTCGAAAAGCGCGTGGGAAGGGCTGACCCCGCTTTCGGGGAGTTGGCGCGAGAGTTGGGGGGCTTGCCGCTTGCGTTGGAGCAAGCTGCCGCCTACATTATTGCGAAATCCAAGAGCGGGGCGGATTACTTGCGCTTGTTCAAGGAGCGGAGAATGGAATTGTTCAAGAAGGGCAATGCGCCGGAGGGCTACCACAACGATAAGGTTGCCACCACTTGGGATATTTCCTTCAAGGCGTTGGGGGAGGCGAACCCGGCAGGCGCGGAGTTGCTGGAGTTGTGCGCGTGGCTTGGTACCGAGCCTATCCCCTTCAGCCTGTTCCTTGAGCATGCCGAGGAATTGCCGGAGCGGTTGGCGGCAACGGCGGGGGATGAACTGGAGTGGGACGAGGCAATCGGGGCGATAAAACGCTACTCGCTGGCGGAGTTGAGCGGGGAAGGGCTGACGCTGCACCGCTTGGTGGGGCTGGCGCTGCGCACGGCGCAAGGCACGGACACCGCACGGCTAGAGCAAGCGGCAGGGCTGTTGCGGGCGGCTTACCCTTCTGGGGATATAAGCGGGAAAATAGAGGTGTGGGAGGAGTGCGGGCGATTGCGGGAAGCGGGGCTGGCGGTGGCGGGCTACGCCGAGGAGCGGGGCGCGGCATTGGAAGCGACAAGCTACCTGTACAACCAGATTGCAGGGTATCTGCAATATGCGCGGGCGGACTATGGGCAGGCGTTAGGTTGTTTCCAACGCGCCCTTGCCATTAGCGAGAAGACGCTAGGGTCTGACCATCCTACGGTTGCTACCCGCCTCAACAACATGGGGTTATTGCTAAAGGCGATGGGAGATTTACCCGCCGCCCTGCCCCTCTTCCAACGCGCCCTTGCCATTTGGGAAAAGCAACTTGGCGCAGACCATCCCCAAGTAGCGACTGGCTGCAACAACATGGGGAGCTTGCTAAAGGCGATGGGAGATTTACCCGCCGCCCTGCCCCTCTTCCAACGCGCCCTTGCCATTGATGAAAAGGCGTTAGGCTCGGAGCATCCTGACGTGGCGATTGACCTCAACAACATGGGGGGCTTGCTAAAGGCGATGGGAGATTTACCCGCCGCCCTGCCCCTATACCAACGCGCCCTTGCCATTTGGGAAAAGCAACTTGGCGCAGACCATCCACAGGTTGCGCTTGGTTGCAACAACATGGGGGTGTTGTTGTACCAAATGGGGCAACGGGCAGAGGCAGAGCGGTTGCTGGAACGCGCGTTGGACATATTCAAACGCGCCTTGCCCCCCACCCATCCCAACATCAAGGTCGTGGCGGATGCCTTGGAGGTTGTGCGTGGTTCGGGTTCGTAGGGGGCGTTGGGTTAAAACCGGGCGCATCGGAATGCGCCCCTACCCAACCCGAACGGTGCAAATATACAATGGGTGGCGCAATCGGGGGAATTGGGGCATATGCGCGAACACGTAAGATTCCCGTAGGGGCGTATTTGAATACGCCCTTCGGATGGGTTAAAACCGAGCGCATCGGAATGCGCCCCCCTGTCCCCCGGATGGGGGATACCCGGACGGTGCAATGATACGTTGGGTTGGCACAATCGGGGAAATTGGCAAAGGCGCGAACAGGCGAGATTCGGGTAGGGGCGTATTTGAATACGCCCTTCGGATGGGTTAAAACCGGGCGCATCGGAATGCGCCCACCTGTCCCCCGAACGGGGGATACCCGAACGGGGGCGATGGGTGGCGCGGTTCGGTGCGATAAGCCTTGTGTGGCTGACCCCGCTGTGATATATTCTGAATGGATAAACCTTTTTACCAAATCTCAACTTAGGGAGGGGTGCAATATGTTCCCAGTTGCTTGGCGCAACTTAGAGATAAATAACACCATATCACGACCTCGAAGGTTTATTCGCTAGAGCATCCGGTTCAAAACCCGGATAGGTAAGGTAGAGCCGTTCGAGTGGGAGCGGCTTTTTTAATTTGTACAGCCGCGAACGTGAGCAAACGTTCGGGCTTTTTTATTTTAAAAGGAGTTAACCTATGTCGATGAATTTAACTCTGGCAATAGCGTTGGAATGTTCGCCGGAAGAGTGCCAAATAGAACTGGTCGAAAGCGGAGAGAAGCTCACAGTACGCTACTCCGCGCCGGTACAGAAAAACATCAAAATCTTTCCCGGTCAACTGGTGGCGCTGGATTTGAACCCGGCTATCCCCGAAGTTGTCTATCGCTGGCACTATCTAGCGGTGCGGCAAGTGCTTGACGGCAAGGTGGTGTTGGAAGACGGGCGCGGCAGGGCGGTGGAGGCAACTCTAGCGTCCGGTGTGGAGACGCTACCGCAGGTGGAAGATTGGGTGTTTGCCACCGTGGGCGGCTACCCGGCGCAAGCGGAGGTTATAGACACGGCTATCAATGGTCATCCGGCACATCCCGACCAAGTCGCCCGTTACACCTTCCCTCTGGTCGAGGAGTTTTACCGAAAATTGGAGGGAAAAGCTTAGACAACCTTGCACAGGGGCGTGGCTCGACACGCCTCGTTGCTAAAACCGCTTGTTTTAAGGCTTGGTTCAGGGCGCAATATCAGCCGGATGCGCTGGCGCTACTTCGACAAAGTTGTACCCTGTTTTGAGCTTGGATAAACCATTTTAAAACTCTAGCTTAGCTACCTTGACAACTTTTAGTCGCTATGATTAAATTAAGTTAATATGAACAGAGGATTGTACAAAGTTTGTCTTACTTCTATATCTCTACAAGCCAGTAAATTAATTTAGGTTTTGTTGTTTGCCAAATTAGCTACAAGTAAAATTTTTTGTTTCGTTTTATCTTGATAGGGTTTAAAGGAAATTTTCTTTAACTCTTGGCTACTTTTGGTAGCAAGATAATTTTACGCAACTAAAAATTATACCTTTGTTAATAGGGTAAGACAGAATTCAACTAGGAGCAGCTTTACTTCTACTGCTTCTTGTATTGTTTTACCCAAATTAAGAATGGCTAAAACTTTTACAACAAAACAATCACCTATAGCATCATTTGCGTTTGTGTTCGATTTAGCTACGCGGGAGGTTTCGTGTGAGATCGAAAAAGTTGGGTTTATCATTATCTATATGGATAATGCTTTCACTTGTATTGACAGCAAGCTTTGCAACTACTGTAAGTGCTAAGGGGCAAGCAGGGCGTTACATAGCCAAGGCGAAGAGTGCAGCAGATTATACGGCACTTCGTGATGAGGCTACAAAATCTGGAGCAAAAATTGTATCGGATTTGCCAGAGCTAAACACTTTAGTGGTGCAAGCTTCTGCCGATTCGCAAGTCCAGTTATCCGGCAGCTTGCATTTGGAAAGCCTTGCCAAAGACCAAGTGCGGACTCTAATTCAGCCTGAAGGTATGCAAACTGTTACCGCGCTTAAGCAGGGTAAATTGCCTGAAAGAACTCGGGTTAAGGCTGACCCGGCTTCCTCCAATCCCGGTTTGATGTGGAACCTTGACCGCATCCATACCCAAGAAGCTTGGAAATATACGACCGGTAAATCCTCGGTTATAGTAGGCGTAGCCGATACTGGTCTGGATTATACCCACAGTGAGTTGAAGAATCAGGTGTTAGACGTAGTGGATTTAACCGATCCTACACTTTGCAAAGACTACTATGGTCTTTCCGACTCGGAGTTGCCTGCTTATTTCGGTGTCTCTCCCGATATTGCCCCTGTAAATGGTGATTGGAACGGTCACGGTTCTTGGATTGGCGGCAATATTGCCGGAGCTTTGGACAAAGTGGGTATTAACGGCATTGCCCCAAATACAAAACTTGTTGCTCTGAAAATTTCTGAGTGGTGTGGTTCCGCTTATGACTCATCCATTCTTAACGCCTTCATTTATGCTGCCGATCATGGTATTGACGTGGTGAGCATCTCCTTCGGTGGCTATCTAGATCGCAGCGACCCACAGCAGGATGCTATTTATAAAGCCTACGAAGATGTAGTCAATTATGCTTGGAATAAGGGTACTGTGATTGTTGCAGCCGCCGGTAATGAACATCTTCGGATTGGCGATGGCGGCAAAGTCCTCAGCCATGGTCCTCTGACAATACCCGGCGACCCATTTGTTGACTACTATGGTCAGTATGAGACACCCGGTGGTATTAAGCACGTGGTTAATGTTTCAGCAACCGGCAATGTAGTTAATAAATCCTCCGCTTCTTGCCCTACTGGAACTTTTGAAAGTAGTGATGCTACCTGTAAGCCTAGCAGTGACGCGCACCAGCCAGCCGGAGCTGGGAAGAAGAATCAACTCACTTACTATAGCAACTACGGGCCTCGCATTGATATTGCCGCTCCCGGAGGCGCGCGTGAGTTCAACTTGCCAAATGCGGATAGAGGCGGTACAGGCGGTTTCCCCTATACTGCGGTGGATGGAACAACCGCGTGGGAAGAATTCAGTATCACTTCAAACTGGGCAACGCAAATTCCTTGCTTTTTAATTGGTGACCCCAATTTCTATCAGAATGAGTGTTACTCCACCATTCAGGGTACTTCAATGGCTACACCGCATGTCTCAGCCGTTATTGCGCTGGTGGCAAGCTACAACCCGGCTATCCGGCACAATCCTGCCAAATTGGTAGCCGCAGTTAAAGCGGGCGCGACCAATATTTCTGGTAACGCCACTCAACCATTGAGCGCTACCGACACGTCTGCTGGTGACCGAACTGGCTTGCTGTGTCCCACCGGATATTGCCACCTTGGCGGCAAAGCCATCTCTGACCGTGAAGCTTACGGCGCAGGGTTGGTAAATGCGCTTGGGGCAATTCTGGAGAGCAAGAAATACAACGGCAGAAATAGCCAATAGCTGGTATTTCTGTTCGCGTAAGGTTTTTTGCTAACGATAATTGAAAATAAAACCTCCCATTTTTCCGGTCTGGTATAAAATGGGAGGTTTTATATATGGTAACTATTACCCCCTCAAGTGGGGAGTAGGAGAGAGGAGTTCGAGGGGACACCCACCTGTGCCCCGTATGGGGTATGCCACCCCGCACAGGAGTTGCACCCCTGAGAACCCCCACTCGGATTCCCTCAAGTGGGGAGCAGGAGGGAGAAGCCCTTGCGCTGGTAGCCACAATATAGGCAAAGAAAAAGCCGGGGGCGCTTAACCCTCCGGCTTGATTTTTATACAGTGAGCGCGGTATTAGCCTCCGCCGTTATCACCTTCCTTAATAAGTTATGGTGTCACTTGGCTAATACGAGTGTACCAGTTGCCTAGCGAAACCCTAGTTCCACCGCAGCTACCGATCGCCCCTGTGGTATATTGAGCCAGAGTACAGGTTTGCCCGATATATTCACTGGCAATCCAGATTTTGTTGCCAACTGCTACCGCCGCTCCGTAATCACCCCAGCGTGGGCGGGGTGGATTGCCGAAGGCGTTGTAACCGCTAAAACCATCCTGTGGTCCTAGTCCCGCGGCGGCGATTTGAATTTTACCTGCGCCATCTTCTTGATTCAATGTCGCAAAGGCAGCAGAGGGGAAGTAATCCTGTCCGGTTAGGGTGAAGCTTATAACAGCTTTACCTTGAGCGGTAACTGCCATAGCCGGATAAGTTAGGTTGTTGTTAGCCAGCCCGAACTGTCCTTGCCGTGCTAATTCTGCCTTCACGCCACCTTTGGAAAGGGCTGGTTCAATAATGTAGTAAGCGATTCCGGCTTTAGTCGCGCCGCCCACATTTAAACCTGTACCTAACGCACCCCACAACTTATGTTGTGAGAAGTAAACCTGCTGCATTCGGGAATCACTGCTATCGAGCGTAGACTCGACTTCAGTGTGAGCAGGTTCGCCCACGAAAAAGTATTGCCAGCAACCCGGTCCAAAAGGTGTGGGCGTTGTAGTATCGTTTATACATTGCCCCAACGGGAAGTCCCCGGCTTTTTGATCGGCGGCGGGCGGAATACTATAAGACTTAACCTTTATAACGTTATTGCCCAGTTTCAAATTCGGTGCGCTACTGTTCAATGAACTGGTATTGGTTAAAGCCCAAACAGCCAGCCGATTATCTACGCCTGTGCCATTAGCTTCGGGAGCAGCCATCGAACTCAAGAAATATTCAGTACCGCCACCATCATTTTCGTATTGTGAATCGGGCGAAATTGCCGGGATGACAGTAAAGCCCGGATTTCCGGCTACCGCACCCGCTGTATTGAACTGGACAACGGTTATACTCGAAGCCCCGGCAGCCAGCGCTTTCTTGGAAAAAGCGTAAACTTGCGCGCCGATGAATTCAGGTCCGAAGAGTGAATATTCGTTGGTGGTGATATAGAAACCGTTCTTATCGGCGCCGATATGAGGATAGTCACCGATGCACGGGCCATAGCTACAACCGTGATTCGGCGTACCGTCCGTACCATCGTCCTGTACAGGAATTCGATAGATATTCCAGCTACCAAGAGGATTAGAAGTCGTGCTAACTGCTACATCAAGATGGTTTGCTCCGGTGAAAGTCCCGGTTACCGGGTTCACGTCTAGGGTCAATACAGCCTGGAACCACCGTTGAGTCGGCGCATCGTAAAAGCAACTTGGGTCGGTAACAAACGGACCGCGCGCGCCGGTAGTACGATTGATTGCAGCGGTGTAACCGTAAAAGCTGTTCAAGTCGGTTACAGCATTCAGCGCATTACCAGCACTATCATAAACCCGCAGAACATCATTGACCGATTCCATTACGTAAGTACCATTAGAACACATTCCTTGGTCGGGCGGTTCTACTGTAAACTGATTGCCACCGTTGGCGAGACGTTGGTTACGCAGATTCAAGCCATTGAAACTGGTATTCAACTTGGCTTTCGGTGCGCCCTTATCATCGTCATTTCCTTCAGCCTTGTAATTCCCCTTGCTTTGGGTCAGGCTTCTGTTGGTCAACTGGCTGGCAAGGCGCGGAGTAGGCGTAACCCCACTGCCACCACCTTCGGCAGCGCCACGAGGATCGGTGGCAAGTTCGGGGAATTGGTAATTATCACTACCATCTGCGGTTACACGAAAATTCGCCGTACCACCGCTTGCAATCAGGCGTGCATAGCCATCTCCGGCGGCACTTGCAACAAGGGTGGTAGATAAATCGAATACGCCTAAAACTAAGGCTAATAGGGTGGTGAGCACAACAAGTAGCTGAAAGCGAGCAGCCCTCTTGTGATTATGTAAATAATTGAACATTCAATTTATTCTCCTGCGGCATAAGTAGACTCTACCTTATAATGTGGCATACTTAAAGTTAAAATTGGTTCAGCCTCTGAAGCAACAAACTGTTCCCTATCTAATTAGGAAAGCGTTTAACAGCCTTAACAAAAGTTGCGGTAAATTTGCACAAGCTTAATAAACCGCCTAAAGCCATTTGCTTTTAGGTTGACTTAGTTTAAGTAGGTTAAAACGCTCTTAGCAACTAGATTAGTCGTTGGCTTGAGATTTTTGGAATTCTGTAGCTCGTCACTAATTCATTAAGACTGTTTCCGTTGGCGAACTACGGTTTTAAAAACCCAACTGAAATATAACTAAGTGTCTGCTAATTTAGTAAATTGTTGGGAAGTAATAACACTGTTCCGGGCACATTCAGCTTTTACAGCTAGATAAGGAAAGGCTCTTTAACAACCCATAAAAACTGAAGCAATAGCTAAATATTAGAATAGAATTAATAAGAAGTCAAGCATAAATTCAATATTGAATAGGATTGATTATTAGTAACTATTCACACCCCCTAACCCCCTCAAGGGGGGAAAGAGGGCGGGTGAGTTCAAGGGGACACCCCTTGCGACCCCGCACAGGGGTTGCACCCCTGAGCACCCCGCTCCGATTCCGTTAGTTCCCTCAAGGGGGGAAAGAGGGCGGGTGAGTTCAAGGGGACACCCACCTGTGCCCCGTATGGGGTATGCCACCCCGCACAGGGGTTGCACCCCTGAGAACCCCACTTAGTTACACAGGTCTAGAAATGTTTGATTAGCTCGTAGCGCAGGTGCGAAAAGCCCTCGCGTTCGTAGAAGCGCAGTGCAGCGCGGTTCGTGCCGTACACCTTGAGGGTGGCGCTGTGGATGCGGCGCGATTTCAGCCAATCGTAGCAGGCTTCCAGCAACATTGCGCCCGCGCCCTGCTGCCGCGCTTGTTCGGTTACGATTAGTTGCTCGATGTAGCCGTAGTGGTCGAGGGTATAATAGTAATCACTCATGATGCGCACCAGCGCAAAGCCCACCGCTTGTTTGCCCCTGAACGCCAGCAAGGCGCGTACCGATTCGTTATCACCGTAGAGCAACGCGCTAATACATTCTTCCATGTAGCTGGCTTGCGACGCAGGCTTGAAGGTTAGTCCCGGTTCACCCATGCCTAGCTTTTCGTGGTAATCGAAGGTTTCCTGCATCAACGCCCGCGCTGCCTCGCGGTCTTCCGGCGTGTTGCGTCCTTGCCTGACGGTGATGCGTTCGTTGTTGGGGATGTTATCTTTGCGCCAGAACTTACCAAACTCAAAACCCATCTGTATTCCCTCCTTATTGTGGCGTTATTATAGGATAAAGTGGCTAAATCTAACAAATTTGTCAAGCGGCTTTGAACTTGATAACATGCTCTCTAAATGCATTATGGACTCATCCTATATAACAAGGAGGAATACGAATGACCGAGGTGAAAGCCCCGATATCGGGTACAGTTTGGCAAGTACCGGCGGTAGTAGGACAAGCGGTGGAAGAAGAAGAAGATTTGATAATCCTTGAGTCCATGAAAATGGAAATCCCGGTAAGTGCGCCTATCTCCGGCACGGTTAGCGAAATTCTAGTCGAGCCGGGCAGGTTTGTGAATCAGGGTGACGTTCTGGTGGTGCTGGAATAATCGCCATGTTTAATAGAATATTGATTGCAAATCGAGGCGAAATTGCCCGCCGTATCATCCGCACTTGCAAGCGGATGGGCATTGAAACCGTGGCAGTACACAGCGATGCCGATATGATGCTGCCCTTTGTGAACGAAGCCACTTACGCTATCCTAATCGGGCTTGCCCCTGCTCACGCCAGCTATTTGAATATGGAAATCATTCTGGAGGTGGCGCAACAAGCCGAGTGCGAGGCGATTCATCCCGGCTACGGCTTTTTGGCAGAAAACCCGATGTTCGCCGATCGTTGTCAAGAGTTGGGGATGGTGTTTATAGGACCCTCGCCCGAAGCGATGGCGGCGATGGGCGAGAAGGTGGCGGCGCGCGAACTGATGCGTAAGGCGGGAGTGCCTGTCGCCCCCGGCACGTCCGAGCCGATCAGCGATATTGAACTGGCGGTGGCGTTGGCAGAAGAAATCGGCTATCCGGTGCTGGTGAAGCCGAGCGCGGGTGGCGGCGGTATCGGCATGACCATTGCCAATAACGCCGACAAATTGCGGCAGGGTATCAAAACCGCGCAAAGTCGCGCCCAACGCGCTTTTGGCGACGATTCGGTTTTCATCGAACGCTATGTGCCGGGGGCGCGCCATGTGGAAGTGCAAGTGCTGTTTGACGCGCACGGTCAGGGGGTGCATCTGTACGAACGCGAGTGCAGCGTGCAACGCCGTTACCAGAAGGTGATTGAGGAAACGCCCTCGCCCGCGCTGGTGAATAACCCGGAGTTGCGGCAGCGCATGACGCAAGCGGCGTTACAGGCGGCGGCAGCGGTGGGCTATCGCAACGCCGGAACGGTGGAGTTTATTTTGGGAGAGAACGGCGAGTTCTATTTCCTCGAAATGAATACGCGCTTGCAGGTAGAGCATCCCGTTACCGAGATGACGCTAGGGCTGGATTTGGTGGAGTTGCAGTTGCGCGTGGCGGCGGGTGAGCCGTTGCCGCTCAAGCAAGCCGAGTTTGCGCCGAAGGGTCACGCCATCGAGTTTCGCATCTACGCGGAAGACCCGGTGAGTTTTCTGCCGCAGCCCGGCACTATCAGTCTGTACCAACCGCCCGAATTGAGCGAGTTTGTGCGCCTCGATAGCGGCTACGGCAAGGGCGATGCGATTACGCCACATTACGATCCGCTGATTGCCAAGCTGGTGGTGTGGGGTGAGAATCGCGCCGAGGCGTTGGAGCGCAGTCGGGTGGCTCTTTCGCAGTTCCAAATCGAGGGTCTCAAAACCAACCTGCCGCTACATTTGCGCTTGCTGGACGATCCCGCTTTCGTCAGCGGCAATTACAATACCGGGCTTCTCAAAGCTTAATCCGCGTTTTTTTTGGAATTTGTTTTTGTAGGGGCGATTCGCCTGCACCCCGTAGAGGGTGCGAATCGCCCTTTATCCCGTGCCACCCATCGCGGGCTACGAATTAAAACCGCCTCGTTCCGATGCGCCCTTGATGTTAGGATGGGTGCGGATGGCTAAAACGCAGGTTAAACCATTGCTAAACTACCGTTACATTATGGCGGGAAAAACGCGATAGGCGCAGCACAGCGGCAAGGCGCATATTGAGGATAATAACCCTCTCCCATGCTTTCCAAAAAACCCTTATAATATACAAGACAACCTTGTCGGTAATAGTATTAAATTTGTAAAGGGTATTTGATTTATGGATGCACTACATGCGCTGATTGAACATGAACTGCTGGCTAATTTTGAAGGGAATTTGTTTGAGTTTCGGGGCAATATCCCCGCCTTGAATGGGCGCGTGCTAAACAGTTTTCAGCGTTATCCCTTGCAGGAGCAAATTCAGCTTGCGTTAGGGTTGGAGGCTTCGCAGGATTGTGACCAATCTTCCTACGCTTGCACCAAGTCGAAAATGGCATTTCTTAGCTCGGAACTGGTGGGTTTGACCTGTGGCGCAAGCGGTAGAGGCTTCCGCGAGATTATTCCCGCGCTGGCAGGAGTATTTTTAATCCAGCAAGCCAGTTCGATATTGGATGATATTCAGGATGGCGACCGGGAGACCTCGCTGGATAAAGTGCTGGATGTCTCCACCGCACTAAATCTGGCGCTGCTTATGCTCAATCGCGGTCAGGAGATTCTTGTCTGTAACCTTGCTCAACTGGCAGAGCAACGGCACACTCAGACCGATTATTTGGGCGTTGTGGTTGAGCTAAACCGGGCTATCGGGGGCGCGTTGCGCGGACAATTGCTGGATACGCAGGAAACTAAACAGCCGCTCCCGCTTAGGGAAGTGGACATTGAGCAGTATATCGCGAAAATTGCGCTCAAATCCGGTTCACGCTTTTCCTTTTTAGCGGGGTTAGGGGCAATTTTGGGGGGCGCAAACGCCGCCGAGTTGCAATGGTATCGACAGTTTGGCTACCGGGCGGGCATCGCCTTGAACCTGATGAGCGACTTATACGATTATGCGGGCGGCGGGGCGGACGGTATCGAGCAATGCCGGGATTACCGCACGGGCGTTTTCAACCTTCCATTAATCTACCTGTATGAGAATCAACCGGGTGCGGCTGAGAAACAGGCATTTCTGCAATTGTGGGCGCAAAGCTTAGAATCGGCGGAATATTTGCCGGCTTTTAAAGCGATATTGCCGTGGGAAGCGGCTTATCGGCAAACGCTAGAGCTAATCAATCACTACATTGATCAGGCTGAAGAAGCGTTGCGGCAGCTTGACCCTACGCTGGAAAAGCCGGAACATCGGGATTTGCTCTGGCTACTGCGTCAGCACTTGGTTGTCCCTGCCTAATCGGCACTACATATCCCCACGATAAGGAGAGAAGAGCAAGGGGTTTCACCGCCCCTTGTTTTGATTCGGGTTGTTCAGAGTAAAGTTACGCCCCTATTTGATGGTTATTCTATTCACTGTCTTATTATTAATAATACTTTATTGTTTAACTATTTATCTATATAATAATAGTGTTGTTTCGTAATATTTAATAAATACATTAATAAACTTGATGGGTGTAGAACCCGAATAATTGATATAGTAGCTTCCAACTAGCGGAAATTAGAAGGAAAGGAACTATTAATGCTTAATCAAGTTAGAGAAAGAAAGAAAAGGCACATAACGGCGCGGGGGCTGGCAGCTTTGGCTGGTATTGCGTTGCTGCTAGGGCTGATCACCTCGTCCTTCGCCGCCTATACCCCACCCGATTCCACCGCCGACAAGGTTTGGGGGCAGGGCGGGGATTTTACCACTAATACTTTGAACAAAGGCGGCACCTTTGACGGACTGAGCGGGAATTTACCAACCGCCGATAGCCTAGCATTGCCCAACGGGGTATTGGTTGATAGGCAGGGCGGTTTCTATGTGGCTGATAGAGGCAACAGCCGGGTGTTGTACTACCCGGCGGGTTCCACCACCCCCACCAAGGTTTGGGGGCAGGGCGGGGATTTTACCACCAATATTGCGAACAAAGGCGGGGTCCCTGCCAATCTTCCTTTTCTTCCTCGCTACCCCACCGCCGACAGCCTGTATAGTCCCTACGGAATTGCGCTGGATGGGCAGGGCGGTCTCTATGTGGCTGATGGCGGCAACAGCCGGGTGGTGTACTATCCGGCGGGTTCCACCACCGCCACGCGGGTGTACGGGCAAGGCGGGGACTTTACCACCGCTACTTGGAACAAAGGCGGTGCCCATGGTGTACGACAGGACGAAGTTTTCCCAACCGCTGACAGCCTAGATATGCCCTTTGGGGTAGCGGTGGATGGGCAGGGCGGTCTCTATGTGGCTGATCCTTTCAACAGCCGGGTGGTGTACTACCCGGCGGGTTCTACCACTGCCACGCGGGTGTACGGGCAGGGCGGGGATTTTACCACTAATATTGAGAACAAAGGCGGCGTCGCTACCAATCTTTTAATTCCTCCTTACTACCCCACCGCCGATAGCCTATATAGGCCCGCTGAGGTATTGGTGGATAGGCAGGGCGGTCTCTATGTGGCTGATGGCGGCAACAACCGGGTGGTGTACTACCCGGCGGGTTCTACCACCGCCACACGGGTGTACGGGCAAGGCGGGGATTTTACCACTAATACTTTGAATAAAGGCGGTGCCAATGACGGACAGGGTGGGTCTTTACCCACCGCCGACAACCTGGGTGGTCCCTACGGACTTGCGATAGATAGGCAGGGCGGTCTCTATGTGGCTGATAGCGGCAACCATCGGGTGTTGTACTACCCGGCGGGTTCCACCACTGCCACGCAGGTGTACGGGCAAGGTGGGGATTTTACCACCGCTACTGAGAACAAAGGCGGCGTCGCTACCAATCTTCTTATTCCTCTTCGCTACCCCACCGCCGACAGCCTATATTTTCCCTCTGGGGTAGCGGTGGATGGGCAAGGTGGTCTCTATGTGGCTGATGACAACAACAACCGGGTAGTGAAATTCGCCTTTCCTGCTCTCTACTTGGAATTCACTACCCAACCGAGTGGCGCAGCGCCTAATAGTACCTTCTCCACTAAATCGGTAGTGACGGCGAAAGATGTGAACGGCAACTTCGTTTCGAGCTACAACGGCGCAGTGACTATCGCTATCAAGAGCGGCACAGGCACTCCGGGCGCAATTCTCGGCGGTACGCTCACGGTCAATGCCGTGAATGGTGTGGCTACCTTCACCGATTTGCAGATTGATAAGAGTGGGTCGGGCTATGTGCTGACCGCTTCCGCCACCGGCTTGCCTTCAGTTGATAGCACTCCTTTCGATGTGGCAAGACCTTCCGAAATAGTGCCGCAATTTCGGGTTAGCCCTGATCGGGTGGTGGCTACCAACCCAGAGAACCTCGTCTCGTTCAGCTTCAAGGTGAAGAATATCGGGGCGGGCAACGCCAATAAAATCTTGGTGGAAATGCCGATCCCGCAAGGGCTAGATGTGGGCTACCTCGATGGGGCAAGCGCGGGGGTGTGGGTAACGCAAGTGACCGCCACCAGCGTGACAATTGCGCTGCCAAAACTGGAGCAGAATCAGGAAGCGAGCGGTACAGTGGTGTTCCGCCCGAACTCAAACGCGGTAGTGGGAACTGAAATCGAGACGCACTACACGTTGATATATGATGATGACACGGGAAGCGGAATGCGAGTGAACAGCAACAGCCAAGGCTTTGTGTACGGGGAAGCGGAGAGCAACCTTGACGAGAGCAAAGGGGCGGTGCAACCCGGGGCAGCGGTAAGCGCGAAAGCGGGCGAGAAGGTGAGCATCGTGCAGAAGGGCTACCTAGCCAACGAATGGGTCTCGGAGTGGTACACCGCGCCGGACGGAAAGAGCGTGAGCCTCGGGATGCAACTGGCGAACGCGAACGGGGAAGTGACCATCGCGGTGGACACGGCGGGATTAGCGGGCGATTACGCAGTGGTGGGCTACGGCAACCGCTCGGAAGTGACGCAAGTGAACATCCTGTCGGTAGTAGCGGCAAGTTAGTTTAATAGGAATTTATTAACACAGACAAGGGGTTTCACCGCCCCTTGTTTTGATTCGGGCTGGTGGATGGGTGTAACCCGGCGATAGGGACATATCCCCACGATGAAAAGAGGATGAGAAGAGGGGTAAGAGGATAGTGGCATCAGCCCAACTTGCGGGAGCGTAAGTCGCGCAGTTGCAGACCCACCACGCCCGAAATTATCAGCAGCGTGCCGCCCCATTGCAACCCGCTCATGGTGCGTCCTAGAAATATCAGCGAGAGTACGCCCGTCATAGAGGGTTCGAGGGTTTGAATCAGGCTACTGATGGCGGCGGGCAAATACTTCAGGCTGGCATTGAAAAAGGCGTAACCGCACAGCGAAATGAGCGAAAGGGTGATGAGCAGAAACCAACCGTTCCAGTTCAGGGCGGGAGTGAACAGCCGGAAGCCTTCTTGAATTAAACCGAGGGGAGTTAGTACCAGCGTGGCGGACAAAAAGTAGTAGAATAGGTTTATCAAACCGCCTCTGCGCTCGGTACGTGCCACCACCTTTCCTATTAGAATGTAGATTGCGAAAACCAGCCCACTGCCCAATCCCATTATCGCGCCGAGCGGACTTTTTATCAGCGCGGTTGGGTCGGTGATGCCAGCCACCAACCCACAGCCGAGCAGGATTACCACAATCGCGATGACTTGCGCCAGCGTCACCTTTTCGTTCAGCCACAACGCCCCGCCCAACGCCACGAAAACGGGTGAGCAGAATATCAGGGTGGTGGCAACCGCTCCGCCGTTTTCTTGCACCGAGCCGTTAAAGAGCAGCGCGAAAATGGCGATGCCCACCAGACCCGCCAGAAAAAACACGCCCATCTCGCGCCGAGAGATCAGCAACGCGCTGCCGGGATAGCGTTTCCGCACCACCACGCCCAATACTAGCGTAATGATAGAGGTGCGCCAGAAAGCCAGTTCCACCGTCGTCATGCCGAAATCGCGGTTCAGCACTTCTATAAAAAGGGCGGTGCTAGACCAAACCGCCGTCCCTCCGAAAGCCCACAGCAAGCCCGTTCGGTAGTCTTGTGCGTGGCTGTGTAATGGGGCTGAATCGGCTTTAACGGTCAAGGCGTAGCTCGCTTTCTCAACTTAAACCGAGATAAGCCACCAACTCTTCGTAGCCCGCGAAGGTAAAATCGGGGCGGCTGGCGCGTAATTCCTCGAAATCGTAGTAAGGGCTATTTGCCGGGGGTAGGAAAAGCCCGGTGTATGTGCCTGCTTCCTGTCCCGCCGCCACATCGTAGATATAATCGCCCACGAATAGGGTTTCGCCTGCCGCTTTCCCTAGCTTTGACAGCGCTATCAGCACCGACTCCGGGTGCGGTTTGGGCTTTTTGATATCGGTGCTGGTAATAATCGTGTCGAAATAATGCTCAATCTTCAGCCGACCTAGCGTATAAGCCAGCGCCTCTCGCGGCGAGGAAGTGACCAACCCCATTGTCAGCTTCTTTTGATGGCATGCTTCCAGCATTTCTCTTGCGCCGGGGTAAAGTTCTAGCGTGGCGAACGCTTTTAGAAAGCCCTTCTCCATATGTCCGGCAAACTCTCCAAAGGAAGGTGCGCCCACTTGCGCTATCGTTTCGGGCAAGGGCTGATACCAGTATTTTATAAATGCGCGTTCGTCTGCTAACTCTTTATCGTAGAAACTGAAGGTGTAACGATACGTTTCCAGCCATTTCGGTAGCGACTGTACCAGCGTACCATCGAAATCAAACAGAATCGTGGAAAGATTCATCATAGTTAGTCCTTGTCTAGGGGCGTAGCGGAAGCGTCCTTTGCGAAACCCCCTCGAATTGAACCTATTCAACGCGGGCGCATCGAGCCGCGCCCCTACCAATTAAAACCAACCACACGCGGGCGCATCGGAATGCGCCCCTACTACAACCGCGCCAAATCTTCGGGTGTATCAATGTCCTCATGTATGCCGGGATCATCCACCGCAAGCTCAATAACCGCTTGCGGATGCGCCTTCACTACTTCGCGTCCGCCGCTATCGCCCTGCAGGGCTGCCAGTTCGGGGAAGAAGCCGCGTCCGAATAATGCCGGGTTGCCGCGCTTGCGGTTAAAGGTGGGGAAGATGATTTTATTAGCCGAGTCGGGCAGGTTTAGGAAATGGGCAATTAGGTTACGCGCCGTTTCGGGCTTTACACGGGGTTGATCGGCAAGGAGAAAGAGCGCGCCTCGACTTTGGGGGTCAAGCGCCTCCACGCCTGTCGCCACCGAAAAGCCCTGCCCTTCCGCCCAACGCGGGTTGTAGGCTATTTGCAATAGCACATTCTTTGTGTCGGGTGGTCTGATATAGTTGTTGAGAATTTCCAACGCTTCTAGCCCCGCGTTGCCTAGCACCACAATCACTTCGCCCGCGCCAGATAGCAACGCCAGCGAAACTGCTCGTTCCAGCAAGGTTGCGCCGTCCGCCGGGTAGCGTTCCAGTTGTTTGGGTTTACCGTAGCGCCGCGCCGCGCCTGCTGCCAGCACTACCGCGCTTACCTGTTCCATCGTTGCCTCTTTTCTCAGAGAACCGATGCACCCTTACTTAGGGTAGGTTGAACTTTCCGAACTGCTCACTCCCCACCGTTATCAGCACTTGCTTCTGGTATTTGTCGAATTCGTAGAGCGGTTTGCCTTTATCGGGGGGCGGCAAGTTGTCCCACTTGTAACTTTCTTTGATGCTGCACCACTCGCCGCCGCTATCGCACTCCCACAGCTTTACCTCTAGCTTGTTGTTCAGCGAATATGCTCCCATCACCCCGTTATAATTGATGAGCGATTCGATTCGGTAGGCGTGGTCGGTCGTGCTGAAATCGTATGCCAACGTACCCTGTCCGGTGTATGCGCCTGTGCCGATGAAAAAACAAACGATGCCTATAAAGCACAACGCCGGACGCACAAAGATTAAATCGGGTTTGGGGGCAGGATAGAAGACTATGGCGATGAGAGCGGGGAAAATGAGTAGGAAATTGATGATGCCCGCCAGCAGGGTGAGCGATTTGCCGTTGCTATAGAGCCAGAAAGGGATGCTGCCTGTGCCGCTATAAGCAGGCTCAACCCACAATTTCGCTACCAGCGCGGTTGCCAGCGCAAAGACAAAAGCGATTAGTATAACAGCGGTTATATTTTTATCGAGCCTGTACCACATTGCTACTTTCTGTTTCCTAGCTAGAATGCTTTGAGCTAACCGCGCCTAGTATAGCACAGATTAATAGGCAGGTTTAATGGCGCTGAGTAGTTACGCCTTGACCGAATATGCTAACATGGTTTTGACGTAGTGTTCAGTTTAACAGCTAAGGAGGTGCAAGAGTAATGGCGCTTCGCAAGCAGGATCAGGCTTTCAATCTTACGCTTGACTATTATTATGATACTCACCCCACTCGCGAGGATTTGATGGGCGAAAGCACTTCTCAATCGGAGCTTATCCGCTATTTGGTGGATGTATTGCTCTGGCTATATCGTGCCGAAAATTGGTTTGTTGTCTCCAATCTTAATATCTACAACACCAAAGACCACCTAGAATACCCGCTTGCGCCCGATGTAGCGGTTTTCAAGGGAGTACAACCGCCCCATAGCGGGGTTAGAAGTTGGAAAATGCTGCTGCCCGAACGTCCTGCGCCGAGCATGGTTTTCGAGGTTTGCTCAGAAGAGACCATTACCGATGATATAGAGGAGAAGCCGGAGAAGTATGCGCGGTTGGGGGTGAAGGAGTATTTCGCCTATGATCCGCACGAGCCAGTTTTGCGCAAGAAGTACGCCGCGCGTTTGTACGGTTGGCGCTACAACGCCGAGCGGGAAGCGCAACGGATTGAGTCGGACGCGCAGGGGCGTTTGTGGAGTGAGGAATTGGAAAGCTGGTTGGCGGCAGATGGGCGTTATTTGCGGCTGTACGATGCTGCGGGCAATTTGCGCCTAACCGGAGTTGAAGCCGAACGCGCCGCAAAGGAAATGGAACGTTGGCGCGCCGAATCTGAACGAGCGGCAAAAGAAGCCGAACGCCGGAGAGCGGATTCCGAGCAAGCAGCGAAAGAAGTCGAGCAGGCAGCGAAAGAAGCCGAACGAGCGGCAAAAGAAGCCGAGCAAGCGGCGAAGGAGAAAGCATGGGCGCGTTTGCGGGAATTGGGCATAGATCCTGAGACTTTGTGAGCAAGCAGGGCAGTTGCAAGAAACCTTTTTAGGGTAAACAAAGCGCAGGAAAATTTGCCTCGCGCCAACTGTTGCAAAGTAAAGAGGGCTAAGTTATAATCTTTTTGACAGTGTTCCAATGTAAAGTCTATGTAAAATGAATAATACACTTGATTAAGGAATGATAAATTCTCAGTAAATCGGGAAAAGTGCCATTTTTCATAGCATTGGGAAGCCCTAAAAAAGGGGTACTGTCGGAAGACACCTAATCCTCGGAAGGGGTTTGCAGTGAAGTAGTAATAAAAAAGGCACAGCCCGCGCTGTGTTTTTTTTGCTTTTATAGGGGTTTATTTTTAGGGGAGGGCGGGTATGTTACCCTTCGAGAAGCGTTCGGGGCAAAAAGCAAGCTCATGTATTGCAATAGAGTATAATTGTTTGTAGAATAGCACAGTAATTTATTTAGTCCGGGAGCGAAAATTGAAGTTTAATTACGGTGGACAGGCAGTTTTAGAGGGAGTAATGATGCGGGGTCAGCGCCATATGGCGGTGGCGGTGCGCGCGCCGAACGGCGAAATCATCCTCAAAACCGAGCCGCTGCAATCGAAAATATATACCTCGAAACTCTGGCGACTGCCCTTTATGCGGGGGCTGGTTTCGCTGTGGGACGCGCTGGTACTTGGAACGCAAACCCTCTTTTTCTCCGCCAACGTTGCCATGCTCGACCCCGATGCGCCGCAAGGCTCTGAACAAAATGTTGATACCGAGCAAATCAGCGGTTGGGCTTTGTGGAGTACGATGGCATTCTCATTGCTATTCGCGATTGGCTTGTTTTTCGCCGCGCCGCCTTTCATCGCCACTCTCGCCTTTAGCTGGACTGACCAACATATAGCGGTGAACATCGCTGAAGGGGTTATCCGCCTTGCCATATTCATGGGTTATCTGTGGTTGATGGGCAAAATGCCGGATGTGCGCCGGGTCTTTATGTATCACGGGGCAGAACACAAGACTATCAACGCCTACGAAGCGGACGCGAAACTCGAACCGGAAACAGTGCAAACCTTTACCACCGTTCACACCCGTTGCGGCACAAGCTTTTTGCTGGTGGTGCTGGTGGTAGCCAGCGTCATTTTCGTGTTTATGGGCGATTTATCCTTTATCTGGAAGTTGGTTTCCCGAATTTTCATTATTCCGTTGGTCGCGACAGGGGCTTACGAATTTCTGCGCTTTACTGCCGCAAATTATCGCTTCCGGGTGGTGCGTTGGTTGGCTGCGCCCGGTCTTGCCCTACAAAAGATGACCACTCGCCAGCCTGAGTTGCCGATGCTTGAAATTGCCATCGTGGCGTTAGAGCATGTTTTGGCAGCGGACGGCATTATTTCTCAGGAAGAATATGAAGCTCGGCGGCTTCGACTCCCCGTGCGCCCCGCACAACCAGTGCGGGGGAACAGTGGAGCGGCTGCCTGAGAAACTGAACACTATTTATTTAGTTAGCAGTATATTGTCAGAGCAGCCGCAAGGGCTGCTTTTTAAGTTTATCGCATGAAAGGATAGGGAAGTGATTACCGAAGTCGAAGATGAAATGAACCACACCTCGGAAGCGTTGGGCAAAAATGGGGCAATTGTAATCAGACGCGCTCGCATGAAGGATGTGCCGCAGATTTTTAATTTGGTAAATCAGATGGCGCGTCTCAAGAATAATCTGTTACCCCGCAGCATGAGCGAGCTTTACGAGTACGTGCGCGACTTTATCGTGGCGGCGGACGGCGACAAAGTGATCGGCACTTGCTCGCTGCATATTTTCTGGGAAGATTTAGCGGAAGTGCGCTCGCTGGCGGTAGATGTGGACTATCAGGGGCAGCGTTTGGGCGAACACCTGATGAAAGCGATTATCGAAGATGCCCGCCAGCTCCAGATTTTGCGCCTCTTTACCCTAACTACTATCCCCGTTTTCTTCGAGAGGTTCGGTTTCCGCGAAGGTACGAAAGAACAATTGCCTCAAAAGACATGGAGCGAATGTTTCCGCTGTCCCAAGTTTACCGCTTGCGATGAGACCGGCTTGTTGCTCGATCTTGCGCCCGGTTACGTGGGACCTATGCCGGTACGCGCTCTGCCTACCCTGCCATAATAAAAAATCATTTCCCAAAACATGAGGGCGGGATTTCTAGCCCCGCCCTGATGCGGTTTAGCTTGCTGCGACTACGGTCAGAATGTTTACATGGGTAACTTCTGAGCGGTTGCCGTAGCCCACGATGTTGTAATCGCCCGGCGCAAATCCGGAGGTATTTACCACGATGGTTATTTCACCGTTGGCGTTGGCGCGTTGCTCTCCCAAGCTCACGCTCGTGCCGTCCGGTTTTGTGTACCACAGCGACACTATCTCGTTGGCAAGGTAGCCCTTCTGCACAAGGCTGACCTTCTCGCCGACAGTTGCGCTTATCGCTGCGCCGCGCTGAATTGCACCATCCTCGCTGCCGTTCGTTTCGCCGAATACAAAGCGTTGGGAGTTGCTGTTCAAGCTCTTGCCGCATCCCACTTCATCGTCAAACACGACTTTGTAACGCGCCTCGACTTCAGTACCGACTACCGCGCTGGCGTTGGGGCGGAACACTAACGAGCCGTGCGCTTCCTGATTTTGAGCAAGGCTCGGCAGGGCAATGGTCACGGTGGCGGTGGTCACTTGGGTAACCCACACACCCGCGCTTGCGCCATCGAGATAACCTACCTCTAGCCCTTGCGGTATCGGTATTTCTAATCGAACGTAGCTTGCGCTGCCAATCCCGATATTCTTCAGCTTGAAGCTGAAAGAAACGAAGTTCTCCGGGCTAATCGCTACCACCGGAGAGGGGCTAACCCGGAGTTGGGGTATCAAATCGGAGGCTGAAGAGGGATTAGCCTGACCAACCTCAAACGCGCCGATGTCGCAACCCGTGCCTTGTGGTCGGCTAATCCCGCGCTGGTCAGTGATAACTAGGCACTTATTCATCGGAATCGCATCTATTGCCGGGCTGCCGGACAGCAGCGCGATGGTGGCGGTTGCCCCGCCGTTATCGCCGAGAGTACCTAGTTTCGCATCGGTGGTGTTAATGCTGGTGCCGCTGAACCCGCAGCTATAGCTACCTGCCGCCTCTGCCTCAAGGTTATAGCCCCCATCTGTAATGCTTATGCCGCCGATGTAGTTGTAGCAGATATTGTTGCCCTGCAACAGGCTGTTCTGCAAAGTGACCACGCTGGTAAAGCTCCAAATAGCCCCGCCGTCGGTAGCGGAATTGCCGGACAGGGTGGAATTGCTTATTGTCAAACTGCCAGTGCTACTGCTGATATAAATAGCCCCGCCGTCGGTAGCGGAATTGCCGGACATAGTGGAATTGGTTAGCGTCACCGTGCCGCCATAGTTAACAATAGCCCCGCCGTAAGAGGTAGCGGAATTGCCGGACATAGTGGAATTGCTTATTGTAAGCGTACCAAAGTTCAAAATAGCTCCCCCGGTATTGGTAGCGGAATTGCCGTAGAAGGTGGAATTGGTTACCGTCACACTGCTGTTGACGTTGTTATAAATAGCCCCGCTGTAGATAGCGGAATTGCCGTAGAAGGTGGAATTGGTTACCGTCACACTGCCGCTGTCGTTATAAATAGCCCCGCCGTAGCCGCTGGGAGCAGAATTGCCGTAGAAGGTGGAATTGGTTACCGTCACACTGCCGTAGCTCTCAATAGCGCCGCCCAAGGTAGCCGTGCCATTGGTCAGGTTGAGATTGGTCAGGGATAGGCTTTTGCCGAGGTTGACGGAGAAAATCTGATATAGGTTATTCCCGTTGATAGTTACCTTGCCTGCCCCCGTGTTGGTGAGGGTCAGGTTTGTGGCAATAACCCCATTCCACGTCACATCAAGGGTGATGGTGGTATCGGCGGAGCAGGCAAGGTCTTGCGTACCACCATTGTTAACCGCCGCTTGCAGTCCTGCTAGGTCGCAGGTTTGTACTGCTGCTTGCGCCGAGCGCGCGCTTGCTCCAAACGTCGCCAACAACAGGGCGATACCCGCTAACACGACCGCTAACCGCCCTGTTAAGCTTCGCTTTTTTCCCGCTGTTACTTTATTCGGTTTGTGCATGCTTGTTCTCCTAAGACTGTACCTCATATTGTTACCGTTTAGCTTGCCGCGACTACGGTCAGAATGTTCACATAGGTAACTTCTGAGCGGTTGCCGTAGCCCACAATGGCGTAATCGCCCGGCGCAAATCCGGCGGTATCCACGATTAGCGTCACTTCACCGTTGGCGTTGGCGCGTTGCTCTCCCAAGCTCACGCTCGTGCCGTCCGGTTTTGTGTACCACAGCGACACTATCTCGTTGGCAAGGTAGCCCTTCTGCACAAGGCTGATCTTCTCGCCGACAGTTGCGCTTATTGCTGTGCCGCGCTGAATTGCACCATCCTCGCTGCTGTTCGTTTCGCCGAATACAAAGCGTTGGCTGTTGCTGTTCAAGCTCTTGCCGCATCCCACTTCATCGTCAAACACGACTTTGTAACGCGCCTCGACTTCAGTACCGATTACCGCGCTGGCGTTGGGGCGGAATACCAGCGTGCCGTGCGCTTCCTGATTTTGAGCAAGGCTCGGCAAGGCAATGGTCACGGTGGCGGTGGTCACTTGGGTAACCCACACGCCTGAGCTTGCGTTATCCAGATAGCCTACCTCCAACCCTTGCGGTATGGGTATTTCTAATCGAACGTAGCTCGCGCTGCCAATCCCGATGTTTTTCACCTTGAAGCTGAAAGAAACGAGGTTGTCAGGGTTAATCGCTACCACCGGAGAGGGGCTAACCCGGAGTTGGGGTATCAGGTCGGAGGGCTGCCCGCTCATAGCAACATTGAAGGGGTTACTTTGGGCTGAAGTTAAGCCTGTGGCGTTGAAAACCAGCACATAACCCCTCCCGCTCTTGTTAATCCTCAGATTGGAGAAGGTTGCCACGCCGTTAACGGCATTGACTGTGAGTGTGCCGCTAAGCAGTGCGCCTGTTGAGCCTGTGCCGCTCTTGATGGCAACGGTTACTGCGCCGTTAAAGCTGGTATTAGGGTTGCCGTTCGCGTCTTGCACCACCACTACCGGATGAGTAGTGAAGGCTGTACCCGCTACTGCGCCACTCGGTTGGGTGGTTATCACCAACTTGGCGGCTGTTCCGGTTGTTATATCGAAGCTGTTAGTATTGGCTGAGGTTAAGCCTGTGGCGCTGGCGGTCAGCACGTAGCCCGTGCCGCTCTTGTCAAGGCTCAGATTGGAGAAGGTTGCCACGCCGTTAACGGCATTGACGGTGAGCGTGCCGCTAAGGGTTGCGCCTGCTATGCCAGTACCGCTCTTGATAGCAATAGTCACTGCTCCAGTGTAAGGCGTAGGCGTATTACACCCATCGCACACCACCTGAGCAGTGAAAGCTGTACCTGACACTGCGCCACTCGGTTGGATAGTAAATGCCAGTATCGAAGTAGGTACATACTCAAATGCGCCAATGTCGCAATTCGCATCCTGCGGGCGGCTAACCCCGCGCTGGTCAGCGGTAACTAGGCAAGAGGCAGCCGGAATCGCGTCTATTGCCGGGCTGCCGGACAGCAGAGCAACGGTATTGGTTACCCCACCGTTATTTCCGGGAGTACCAAGTTTCGCGTCGGCGGTAACAACGTTGTTGTTGCTGAACCCGCAAGAAGCGCCGCCAACCTCAAGGTTATAGCCATTATCGGTGATTTTACCGATGTTGCCGCCACAGATAGTGCTGCCCTGCAACAGGTTGTTCTGCAAAGTAAGCGTGCTGTCATTATAAATAGTCCCACCGTCAGTCGTGGCGGAATTGCCGTAAAGGGTGGCATTGCTTATCGTCATCTCGCCGCCGTTGTTATAAATAGCCCCGCCGTAGTTGGTAGCGGAATTGCCGTAAAGGGTGGAATTGCTTATTGTAAGCGTGCCCCAGCTAAAAATAGCCCCGCCGAAGTTAGCGGAATTGCCGGACAGGGTGGAATTGGCTATTATCACCGTGCCATAGTCGTTAAAAATAACCCCGCCGTATTGGAGAGCGGTATTACCGGACAAGGTGGAATTGGATATCGTCACCGTGCCGCCGTTGTTATAAATAGCCGCGCCGAAGGTGCCAGCGGAATTGCCGGACAAGGTGGAATTGGATATCGTCACCGTGCCATAGTTATAAATAGCCCCGCCTGTGGTAGCCGTGCCATTGGTCAGGTTGAGATTGGTGAGGGATAGGCTTTTGCCGAGGTTGACGGAGAAAATCTGATATAGGTTATTCCCGTTGATAGTTACCTTGCCTGCCCCCGTGTTGGTAAGGGTTAGGTCTGCGGCGATAGTCCCATCCCACGTCACATCAAGGGTGATGGTGGTATCGGCGGAGCAGGCAAGGTCTTGCGAACCGCCTGCGAGAACGGCAGCTTTCAGTCCCGTTAGGTCGCAGGTTTGTACCGCCGCTTGCGCTGGGGGCGGGCTGATGAAAATTGCCAACAACAGGGCGATACCCGCTAACGCCACCGCTAACTGCCCTGTTAAGCTTCGCTTTTTTTCCGCTGTTACCTTATTCGGTTTGTGCATGCTTGTTCTCCTAAGACTGTACCTCATATTGTTACCGTTTAGCTTGCCGCGACTACGGTCAGGCTGTTCACGTCCGTCATTCCTGAGCGGTTGCCGTAGCCCACGATGGCGTACTCACCCGGCGCAAATCCGGAGGTGTTCAGCAAGATGGTTATTTCACCGTTGGCGTTGGCGCGTTGCTCTCCCAAGCTCACGCTTGTGCCGTCCGGTTTTGTGTACCACAGCGACACTATCTCGTTGGCAAGGTAGCCCTTCTGCACAAGGCTGACCTTCTCGCCGATAGTCGCGCTTATCGCTGCGCCGCGCTGAATTGCGCCATCCTCGCCGCTGTTGGTTTCGCCAAACACTAGGCGGTGGCTGTTGCTGTTCAGGCTCTTGCCGCATCCGACTTCATCGTCAAACACCACTTTGTAACGCGCCTCGACTTCAGTACCGATTACGGCGTTGGCGTTGGGGCGGAACACTAACGAGCCGTGCGCTTCCTGATCCTGTGCAAGGCTCGGCAAGGCAATGGTCACGGTGGTAGCGGTCACTTGGGTAACCCACACACCCGCACTTGCGTTCTCCAGATAGCCTAAATCCAACCCTTGCGGTATGGGTATTTCTAATCGAACGTAGCTTGCGCTGCCAATCCCGATATTCTTCAGCTTGAAGCTGAAAGAAACGAGGTTGTCAGGGCTAATCGCTACCACCGGAGAGGGGCTAACCCGGAGTTGGGGTATCAAATCGGAGGGCTGTCCGATGATAACAACATTGAAGGGGTTACTTTCGGCTGAAGTGAGGTTTGTTGCGTTGAAAACCAGCACATAACCCCTCCCGCTCTTGTTAATCCTCAGGTTGGAGAAGGTTGCCACGCCGTTAACGGCATTGACTGTGAGTGTGCCGCTAAGGGTTGCGCCTGCTGTGCCAGTGCCTGTCTTGATGGTAACGGTTACTGCTCCGTTAAAGCTGGTATTAGGGTTGCCGTTCGCGTCTTGCACCACCACTACCGGATGAGTATTGAAGGCTGCTCCCGCTACTGCCCCACTCGGTTGAGTAATTATCACCAACGTGGCGGCTGTTCCGGCTGTTACATCAAAGCCGCTAGTATCGGCTGAGGTTAAGCCTGTGGCGCTGGCGGTCAGCACATAGCCCGTGCCGCTCTTGTCAAGGCTCAAATCGGAGAAGGTCGCCACACCTGCCGTTGCGTTGACCGTAGCCGTACCGCTAAGGGTTGCGCCTGTCGTGCCTGTTCCACTCTTGATGACAATAGTCACCGAACCGCTAAAGCTCGTATCAGTGTTGCCGTTCGTATCTTGGGCTGTTACCTCCGGTTGAGTAGTGAAAGCTGCGCCCGCCGCTGCCCCACTTGGAGTAGTTACCACCAACTTTGCGCCTGTTCCGGCGGTTACAGTGAAGCCGCTAGTATCGGCTGAAGTTAAGCCTGTTGCGCTCGCGGTCAGCATGTAGCCCGTGCCGCTCTTGTCAATGCTCAAGCCGAAGAAGGTTGCCACGCCGTTAACCGCATTGACGGTGAGCGTACCGCTAAGGGTTGCGCCTGTTGTGCCAGTACCGCCCTTGATAGCAATAGTCACTGCGCCGCTAAAGTTCGTGGCGGTGTTACCATAGGCATCTTGGGCTGTCACTACGGGTTGGGTAGTGAAGGTTGAACCTGCCACTGCGCCGCTCGGAGTAGTTACCGCCAACTGGGTGGCTACTTGAGTCTCAAATGCGCCAATGTCGCACTTCGTACCCTGCGGTCGGTTAACTCCGCGCTGGTCAGCGGTAACTACGCAAGAAGCCGCCGGAATCGCGTCTAGTGCCGGACTGCCGGACAGTAGCGCAACGGTATTGGTTGCCCCACCGTTATTTCCGGGAACGTCCAGTTTCGCATCGGTGGTGTTAATGCTGCCCTTAGCGCCGCTGAACCCGCAGCTATAGCTACCCGCCGCCTCTGCCTCAAGGTTATAGCCATTATCGGTGATGCTGCCAGAACAGATATTGCTGCCCTGCAACAAGCTGTTCTGCAAAGTGACCGTGCCGCTGTTGTTAAAAATAGCGCCGCTTATGGTAGCGGAATTGCTGTAGAGGGTGGAATTGCTAATGGTGAGCGTGCCGCCCCAGTTCTCAATAGCGCCGCCTATGGTAGCGGAATTGCTGTAGAGGGTGGAATTGGTTATCGTCAAGTTGCCGCTGTTATAAATAGCCCCGCCCGTGCCGCCGAAGGTAGCGGAATTGCTGTAGAGGGTGGAATTGGTTATCGTCACCGTGCCGCTGTTATAAATAGCCCCGCCATCGCCGAAGGTAGTGGAATTGCTGTAGAGGGTGGAATTGGTTATCGTCACCGTGCCGCTGTTATAAATAGCCCCGCCGCTCACAGCCCTACCTCCGATCAGGTTGAGATTGGTCAGGGATAAGCTTTTGCCGGAGTTGACGGAGAAAATCTGATATAGGTTATTCCCGCTGATAGTCAGCTTGCCTGCCCCGGTGTTGGTGAGGGTCAGGTTTGTGGCAATAGTCCCATTCCACGCCGCATCTAGGGTGATGGTGGTATCGGTAGCACAATTGAAGTCGAGCGTGCCGCCTGTGCTAACGATAATTTTTAGCGCAGCCAAGCTGCACGTACTTGCTACATCAAAACCGCTGGTATCGGCTGGAGTCAAAGTGCCGCTAGTTGCAGTCAGCACATAGCCCGTGCCGCTCTTGTCAAGGCTCAAGCCGGAGAAGGTTGCCACACCGTTAACCGCGTTGACTGTGAGTGTGCCGCTAAGGGTTGCGCCTGTTGTGCCAGTACTGCCCTTGATGGCAACGGTTACTGCGCCGCTAAAGTTCGTAGCGGTGTTGCCATAGGCATCTTGGGCTGTCACTGTGGTAGTGAAAGCTGTACCCGCTACTGCGCCACTCGGTTGGGTGGTTATCGCCAACTGGGTGGCTACTTGAGTCTCAAATGCGCCAATGTCGCACCCAGTGCCTTGCGGGCGTTTAACCCCGCGCTGGTCAGCGGTAACTACGCAAGAAGCTGGCGGAATCGCGTCTATTGCCGGACTGCCGGACAGTAGGGCAACGGTATTGGTTACCCCGCCGTTATTTCCGGGAGTACCCAATTTCGCGTCGGTGGTGTTAATGCTAGTACCGCTGAACCCGCAGGTATAACTACCCAATGCCTCTGCCTCAAGGTTATAACCATTATCGGTGATACTGCCGCTGCTGTTGAAACAGATTTTGTTGCCTTGCAACAGGCTGTTCTGCAAAGTGACCGTGCTCCAGTTATAAATAGCGCCACCGCTGTTGGTAGTGGAATTGTCGTAGAGGGTGGAATTGGATATCGTCACCGTGCCGCTGTTGTTATCAATAGCGCCACCGCTGTTGGTAGCGGAATTGCCATAGAGGGTGGAATTGGATATCGTCACACCGCCCCAGTTAAAAATAGCCCCCCCCCCCACAGCGGAATTGCCGTAGAGGGTGGAATTGTTTATCGTTACCGTGCCAAAGTTCTCGATAGCGCCGCCCTGTTGTTGAGCGGAATTGCCGTAGAGGGTGGAATTGGTTACCGTCACCGTGCCGCTGTTGTTATCAATAGCGCCGCCCAAGGTAGCATTGCCTCCGGTCAGGTTGAAATTGGTCAGGGATAAGCTTATGCCGGAGTTGACGTAGAAAATTCGGTAGGTGTTTGCCCCGTTGATAGTTACCTTTCCTGCCCCCGTATTGGTGAGGGTTAGGTCTTTGGCAATAGTCCCATTCCACGTCCCATCTAGGATGATGGTGGTATCGGTAGCGCAGGCAAGGTCTTGCGTACCACCATTGTTAACCGCCGCTTGCAGTCCCGCTAGGTCGCAGGTTTGTACCACCGCTTGTGCCGGGCGCGCGCTTGCCCCAAACACTACCAGCAACAGGGCGATACCCGCTAACACAACCGCTAACCGCCCCAAAATGTGCCACTTCTTCCCTAGGTTACTCATAGTAATTTTCTTTGTCTCTTTCTTTGTTTCAAATGACACTGGTAGTTCACTTACTGGTTTAAGTTTGAGAATGCGCTATCCTTTAGCGAATTACTAGGTAGCTTGTTAAAGGAGGTAGGGACATATTTATTATAAATCATATAAGCGCTATTTAGAATTGGCACAATAAGTTTATTAAAATGATTTAATACCCTAAGATAAATATTTAAAAATATATCATTAACTATGAAGCTGTAAGATGAAAGATTAAACATCATGTATATATTGGTTAATAAATAGTGAACAGGAAATCGGTGAATGGGGGTGTAACTTCGCATCAGCAAACTGAATCAAAACAAGGGGCATTAGCCCCTTGCCTGTTATATGTTATTTATATTAAAACTAACTCGCCGCTGCTATGGTCAGAATGTTTACATGGGTAACTTCCGAGCGGTTGCCGTAGCCCACGATGGCGTACTCGCCCGGCGCAAATCCAGCGGTATTTACCACGATGGTAATTTCACCGCTTGCCGTGGCGCGTTGCTCGCCCAAGCTCACGCTCGTGCCGTCCGGTTTTGTGTACCACAGCGACACAATCTCGTCGGCTAGATAGCCCTTCTGCACAAAGCTCACCTTCTCGCCGACAGTTGCGCTTATCGCTGCGCCGCGCTGAATTGCGCCATCCTCGCCGCTGTTGGTTTCCCCAAACACTAGGCGTTGGGAGTTGCTGTTCAAGCTCTTGCCGCTTCCGGCTTCATCGTCAAACACCACTTTGTAACGCGCCTCGATTTCAGTACCGATTACCGCGTTGGCGTTGGGGCGGAATACCAGCGTGCCGCTTGCCTCCTGCTTTTGAGCAAGGCTTGGCAGGGCAATAGTCACGGTGGCAGTGGTCACTTGGGTAACCCACACGCCTGAGCTTGCGTTCTCCAGATAGCCTAAATCCAACCCTTGCGGTATGGGTATTTCCAATCGAACGTAGCTTGCGCTGCCTACCCCGATATTCTTCAGCTTGAAGCTGAAGGAAACGAGGTTCTCAGGGCTAATCGCTATCACCCGGTTAGGGCTAACCCGGAGTTGGGGTATCAGGTCGGAGGCTGAAGGGGGTTCAGAAATAAACTCAAATGCGCCGATGTCGCAACCCGTGCCTTGTGGTCGGCTAATCCCGCGCTGGTCAGCGGTAACTACGCAAGAAGCCGCCGGAATCGCGTCTATTGCTGGGCTGCCGGACAGTAGCGCGATGGTGGGGGTTGCCCCGCCGTTATCGCCGGGAGTACCCAGTTTCGCATCGATGGTGGTCTTGCTAGTACCGCTGAACCCGCAGGTGTAGCTGCCGGTTGATGATTCTAGGTTATAACCCCCGTCGGTAAGGATGCCTCCGGTGTTGTTGTAGCAGATATTACTGCCCTGCAACAGACTGTTCCTTAACGTCACCGTACCATCGTTAACACCATTAGTATAGATGCTTCCGCCGTTGACTGTGCCGGCGGCGGTGTTGTCGAGGAAGGTAGCGCTGGTCACTGTGACTGTGCTGAATTCGTCGTTATAAATAGCCCCACCGTAAGTAGCGGAATTATTGTATAGGCTGGAATTGGTAACGTCGATTATGCCATATATGAATCTGCCGAAGGTGAAATTAGAACCCCTTCTACCGATGTTATAAATAGCCCCACCGTAAGTAGCGGAATTGTTGTATAGGCTGGAATTGGTGACCGTGACGGTGCTAGCAAAGTTACAAATAGCCCCACCGTAAGTAGCGGAATTGTTGTATAGGCTGGAATTACTCAACGTGAATGTGCTGATTTTATAGTAAGTGGTTTTATTCACTAAATCGAGACCCATTAAGAGTGAATTACAGATAGCCCCGCCCGAAGTAGCGGAATTGTTGTATAGGCTGGAATTGGTGACCGTGACGGTGCCACCGACATTATAAATAGCCCCGCCATCACTAATAGCGGAATTGTTATATAGGCTGGAATTGGTGACCGTGACAGTGTTATTACTATTATAATTACCGTTGCTATAATCAGCCCCACTATAAATAGCCCCGCCTTTATCAGCCTTACCCCCGGTCAGGTTGAGATTGGTAATGGACAAACTTTTGCCGGAATTAACGTTGAAAATCTGATACGCGCCCACTCCATCAATAATCAGCTTGCCCGCCCCCGTATTGGTCAGGGTCAGGTCGCTGGTAATGTTCGGATTCCACGTCACATCTAGGGTGATGGTGGTATCGGCGGCACAGTTAAAGTCGAGCGTACCACCGCTGCTAACAATAGCTTTCAGCGCAGCCAAGTTGCAGTTATCCACCGCTTGTGCGGGGCGCGGGCTTACGAGAGAAATCACCAATAAAAGCGCGATACCCGCCAATACTACCAGAAACCATAGCGAGGCGTTTTTTTTCTTTCCTGCTGTTATTTGATTAAACATTGCTGATTCCCTTCCTTTGACTTGACTCGGCGCTTTTCTCCAACAATACTGGTTAAAGTTGGCAGATGAGTAAACCGCTAACCCTCTAAATGAGACAGAGCAAGTAGTTACAAGGCAAGGTTTGTTATTGTGGGTGGTGTAACGCTAGGGTTATTAAACTAGTCTAGTTCCCGCTCGAAAATCTAGTAACTTCCTATAAATAATTATACAAACACGCATTAGAATATTATTAATGTATTATAATTAAATTTGCAAAACGTGGCAAGCCCTCGGTTTCCAGTTTTGTAAAATTGGCGGTATCGCTATTGGTATAAAAAGGAAAAACCTCTACCGGGGAGGTAGAGGCTGTTCGTTTCGCAACAACGTTTATATGAGGCGGAGAGGGAGGGATTCGAACCCTCGAAGGAGGATAAGTCCTTAACCGCTTAGCAGGCGGTCCCATTCGACCACTCTGGCACCTCCCCATATTCAGTTGTATTAGGCGCAAGGCGGAGAGGGAGGGATTCGAACCCCCGGAGACTTTCGCCTCAACTGTTTTCAAGACAGCCGCCATAAACCACTCGGCCACCTCTCCATGCTAGTATGAGGCTTCTGGGAGCCACTCTCTCTCACAACCCTAGGCTGTAAGTACACATGATTATACTTTACCACCCGGCAGAGTGTCAACCGAAAAATAGCCCTGAGCAAGGCAGTTGCAAGGTCGGTATTTCCATTTTCAACGTCCGCCCCAAACGTTAAGAAAATCGTTTTTGTAGGGGCGGTTCGTGAACCGCCCTGCCTGAATCCCTCAAATTGAACCTATCCAACGAGGGCGCATCCCGATGCGCCCCTACGAAATCACCTTACGCCCTTACCCAAACCCTTTGAGAACCGTTTTATAGGGAAGCAATTTCTTTCTTGCAACAGCCCTGTGTAGCCCTGAGCCTACCTGCAATTCGAGGGGATAGGGCAATGGTGCATTACAATGCCGATATTTGGGCTTTAACTAGTACTAATTACTTCGGTTCGATAATTGTATTAGAATAACATTAAGGCTAAAATGATTGACAAGCCTATTCGAGCGTGTTAACATCGAAAAACATGCATCGCCTGCAAATATAATCTTTATCTCTTATTTTTAGGACAATTTCTATGCCCCATGAAGAGAATTTTCTGGCAAGCATCCCATTTTTTGCCTCAACCGATCCAGATGAACTAAAAGAGCTAGCCGTCCGAGTTAAGCGGCGAGTTTATAAACATGGTGAAACGATTTATCATAAAGATGATGCTGGTTCTACCATGTATCTTATTGTGGATGGAACGGTGAAAGTTAGCGTGCCTAGCGAAAGCGGCACCGAGATGATTCTGGCGATTTTGTGCAAAGGCGATTTTTTTGGAGAGTTATCCCTGTTCGATGGCAAGCCCCGTTCTGCTACGGTTACCAGCGTTGGACCGGCAGATGTGTTGATTATTTACCGGGATGATTTTATAGATTTTCTCAAGAAGCATCCAATGGTAGCGGTCAACGTGATTGCTACTCTCAGCCAACGTATTCGTTTGACCGATGCGCTGGTAGAAGATGTGGTTTTTCTCGATATACCGGCGCGTTTGGCTAAGAAGTTACTAGAGCTATCCAATAGCTACGGCAAGCAAAAGCCTGATGGTAGTATAGAAATAGATTTGCGCCTGACTCAGCAAGACATTGCCAATATGTTAGGCACTACCAGAGAAAGCGTTAATCGTCAATTAGTCGCGTTTCAAGAACGCAATTATATTGCAATTGATCGGCAACGTATTACGCTGATTAAGCCCGATGAATTAGCAAAAAGAATTTATTAGGAGAAGGTAAACCGGACGAATGGACGAGAATTGCATATTCTGCAAAATTGTGGCGGGCAAGTTGCCCTCTGCAAAAGCCTACGAAGACGATAAAGTATTGGTCTTCATGAATTTACAACAAAAGAATCCGGGACATACTTTAGTCATTCCCAAAGTACATTACCCAAATATATATGAAATACCTGATGATTATGTAAGTTATGTTGCTCAGGTGGGGGCGCGAGTGGCACGTGCGCTCAAGCGCCAGTTTGAACCGCTCGGCGTAAACTTGCTACAGAATAATGAACCTGCCGCTATGCAAAGTGTCTTCCATTATCATGTACATGTAATCCCACGCTACAAAGACGATGATTTGCTGGCAATCTGGAAAGCAAGCGCGTCTTCTCCCGATGTGCTGAACGCCAACGCGGAGAAGCTGAAAGCGGGTTTGTAAAAGTTTTCAGACAAGGGGCTTAATCCCCTTGTTTTTATGTCTAGGCTCTTTTTCAAAAATTGACTGCCCGATTCCTCTTTGTTCTTTCCACCGGAAAGCTAAGAATCACATGCTCGTTCGCAGGGGTGTTGTCTTGCGACTTGTTGATAAACTCGTCAGCCAGATACATATCGGGGCGAGTTTTCAGGCTATCGCCATACAAGCCTAACAGTTTGCCAAGAAATAAAAACATTTTGCTCATTGCTCTGAACCTATCTGCACTAAATATTACCGACAAATACATATAGAAACTAACCCCCGGCAAGGGTGTTTCAGTTATTGCTATCGGCGTTTCAACTTTTTGGACTTTCGCTTAAAGACAAGGGTCGATGAACTTTAAGAAATGAACCTGTGTGGAGGTGTGATGCAAACCCTGTAGATTTTACCATCCCACGCGGGCGCATCACGATGCGCCCCTACGAACCCAATCCCATGAGAACCGATTTGTAGGGGCGGTTCGAGAACCGCCCGGTCTCTCTTAATACACCGATTCAAAAATTAATCTTCATAAACTTCCTGCTGTATTCCCGGTTCATATTTATGTTCCGGGCGAACATTGCGATAAGAAGAAACGAGTGTTTGAAATTTATAGAATAGCGCGCTGTTTGGTTTCGCGCTTTAGTGCATACTCACGGTTGGCTGCAATTACTTGCCGCCGCTTATCCGCTTGTAGTCCAGAGCAAGACGCTCCGCAATGTGTTGCGTCACTTCGTTATTGTTCCAATATTCGGTATGCGCGGTTAAAGGATTTGTGCCAGTTTGAACCAGAAAATCCTTAACCTTGAACTTACCCTCGAAAAGCACTTCCAAAGGATAGCCAATTAAATCCTGCGCATCCAGAAAATTATACCATACCCCATCGCTGCGAACGGGGTCTAAATCCGGATTGGTATTTTTAGGGTCGAGATAGTCGGGGGTTGCGGCGCTGGTGAAATAGCGCGGCTTTTGCACCCCGGTATCGTCTTCCAGTTCAAGACTGAAAAGCCCGATAGGTGAGCCGATCGTAAAAAGGTTGCTGGGTTTAAACCCGGCGGCTAGCCAAGAGGGGTTTTTGCGGCTATTGTAATAAACCGTGTCGAAAGACACCACCGAGCCGAGGCTATGCCCCACCACCGAAACCGCGTCCCCGCTAGTTACAAAGGGATTTATCTTATCCAAGAGTCGTTGCCGAATCTGGTCGCGCCATTTTGTACTCTGATAGACCATCACATCACTGAGTGAAGTGATAATTTGGCGGCGTATTTGGTCGAAAGCGGCGCGCTCGATTAGCTGATCGAGGAAATTGTAAAGCTTGTTGCGTTCTTTGGTATAAGCGTCAAGAACAAGCAACTCCGCAGTATGTCCAATATCAGAGTAGTTGACATAATCGAAAACAATATATTGGTCATATTCTTCTTGCGAGGCTTTTTCAGGAATAACTTTAAGATGCTTGAGCTTATCGTAGAGCAGGTTCTTAAAATTATAGGTATAGTCGTCATGAAGAACAGAATCAGAAATGCCGTGAACCGTGATAACCACAAGTTTACTCAAGGGAGATATCCTTTCGAGGGAAGGGGGAACACACTACATTGTATGTCCACCCATTACACAGTTGGTATCTGCTGTCGAATATTTTACAACCGGAATGTGAAAAAATCAATAATCAATATTTAGTTAAAAATCAGTGTAGATTGTGTATAATTTGTCATAATTCTACATAAATCCTATACAATGCAAAGAATATCTTGACAATATAAATAATATTTAGTATTATATACGCCCTACCAAAAGCAATAGCTGAGGAGCACAGCACCTCACATACGCCTGTGGTGGCACGCGAAACATAAGGATAAGGTCTCAAAGTCGAGATTCTCACACAAGGGAATATGCAAAGAGAGTAGTATCCGTAATGTTTCTGCCATGCAGGTTTTTGTGTGTGTGCTTATTATCATTTAAGGAGTAATCGCGCATGACAATGACTGCTCTAAGTCTGGAAGCTCTGCCCCAAAGCGCCCCCCGCATATCCGTACTCGATGATAAAAAGTTGCAGCGTCCTCCACGGCTCTGGTTCAACCGCACCAGTACCGTTATGGAAATGCCTTATCTTATTTCTACTCAGGTGGACAGCTTCAAGTGGTTCCAGCGTGAGGGGTTAAGAGAGTTACTCGATGAAATCTCGCCCATAACCGATTTTACGGGCAAGAGCATGGAACTGCACTTTCTGGATTATCACTTTGACAAGCCACGCTATTCCCCCGATGAGTGCCGCGATCGTGACGCTACTTTTGCTGCACCCCTCAAAGTAAATGTGCGTTTGGTTATCAAAGAAACCGGCGAAGTAAAAGATTCCGAAATCTTTATGGGCGATTTCCATATGATGACCGATACCGGTACTTATGTGGTTAACGGTGCAGAACGGGTAGTAGTCTCCCAATTGGTGCGCAGTCCGGGCATCCTGTTTATTCGTACTGATGACCCTGTAACCGGTCACTCGCTGTTCGGCGCAAAGCTGATACCGAATCGAGGCGCATGGCTCGAATTTGAAACCAGCAATAAGAACGTCATCTCGGTAAAGGTTGACCGCAAGCGCAAAATCCCGGTTACGGTGTTGCTGCGCTCAATTCTGGCGGTGCTGGCAGATGATGGGGTAAAGCCTAGCGAAGTTGGTCACGATGAGCATCTAATTGAGATGTTCGCGGAGGCTAATGCTACCGCTTACACCGCTAATTCAAGCGGTGGAGAAGGCGCACCCCGCTTTAATAACCAGTTGCTTATCCAACAGACCATCGAGAAAGACCCCACCAAGAACGGGGAAGAGGCTCTGATAGAGCTTTACAAACGCTTGCGTCCGGGCGACCCGCCCAATATTGAAAATGCGCGCAACTTGCTGTTCTCGTTGCTGTTTAATCCGCGCCGCTACGATCTTGCCAGAGTAGGTCGCTACAAGTTGAATAAGCGTCTCAAACTGGATGTCCGCCCCGATTTGCGACATCTCACCAAAGACGATATTTTCAAAATTGTGGCTATGATCATTCGCCTCAACAACGGCGAAGGGCATGCCGATGATATTGACCACTTGGGCAATCGCCGTATTCGAGCGGTAGGTGAATTAATCCAGTCCCAATTGCGCGTTGGTTTGCTGCGAATGGAACGCGTCATTAAAGAGCGCATGAGCATTACCGACCCAACGACTGCCACCCCTAATAGCCTCGTAAACATTCGCCCGGTAGTAGCGGCAATGCGCGAGTTCTTCGGCGGTAGCCAGTTATCGCAGTTTATGGATCAGAACAACCCGTTGGCAGAGTTGACCCACAAACGCCGTCTGTCTGCCTTAGGTCCCGGCGGTTTGAACCGCGATCGCGCCGGATTTGAAGTCCGGGACGTTCACCATAGCCATTACGGTCGTATCTGCCCGATTGAAACGCCGGAAGGACCGAACATCGGTCTAATCGGTAACTTGGCAACCTACGCCCGCGTAAATGAATACGGCTTCATCGAGACCCCTTATCGCAAGGTGGTGCATCGCGTTGATGCGGTAGCCGAACAATTAGAAGGCAAAATTCTACGCGAGACGATTGCCGACCCCAACACCGGCGAGGTTATTGCCGAAGAAGGGGTGCAAATAAGCCTCGAACTTTCCGAGAAAATCGGTAGCTTGGGCTTACGCACCGTGCGTATTCAGCCCGTTGTAATCGCGCAGATAGATTACCTTAGCGCAGACCGCGAAGAAGAGTATCGCATTGCACAGGCGAACGTGGAATTGGATGACGATGGTCACTTCGTACAGCCCAGAGTAGCGGCGCGTTATGGTGACGAGTTCGTGATGGAAACGCCCGACCTGATTGACTACATGGATGTTTCGCCTAAGCAGGTGGTTAGTGTGGCAACCGCGCTGATCCCCTTCCTTGAACATGATGACGCGAACCGCGCGTTGATGGGTGCGAACATGCAACGTCAGGCTGTGCCGCTATTGCGCCCGCAATCCCCGGTGGTGGGAACAGGCGTGGAATGGCAAGCTGCCCGCGATAGTGGGCGTGTAATGCTATCACAAGCGGATGGGGTTGTTTCTAGCTCTACCGGCGAAAGCATTACCGTCACCGATGATAACGGCGAAGAATACGTTCACAAACTCACCAAGTTTGTACGCTCAAACCAAGATACCTGCATCAACCAACGCCCTAGCATTAATAAGGGCGAACGGGTTGCTAAAGGGCAGGTGGTTGCCGATAACAGTAGCACCGAAAAAGGCGAACTGGCTTTAGGTCAGAACGTACTGGTGGCATTTATGCCTTGGGAAGGCGGCAACTTTGAAGATGCCATCTTGGTCAGCGAAGAACTGGTACATGAAGATACTTTCACCAGTATTCATATAGAAAAGTATGAAACCGAAGCGCGGGATACCAAGCTCGGACCTGAAGAAATAACCCGCGACATCCCGAATGTGGGCGAGGAAAGCCTACGAGATTTGGACGAGCGCGGCATTATCTATGTGGGCGCAGATGTACAGCCTAACGATATTTTGGTAGGCAAGATTACCCCTAAAGGTGAAACCGAACTCACCGCTGAAGAACGCTTGTTACGGGCAATCTTCGGTGAAAAAGCTCGCGAGGTGAAAGATACCAGCTTGCGCGTGCCGAATGGTGTGCGCGGTAAGGTAATCGACGTAAAGATTTTCAGCCGCGAGAATAACGATGAGTTACCGGCGGGCGTAAACCAGATGGTGCGAGTCAGCCTAGCGCAGAAACGCAAAATCAGCGCGGGTGACAAAATGGCAGGACGACACGGCAACAAGGGCGTAATCAGCCGCGTATTGCCGATTGAAGATATGCCCTTCCTGCCGGATGGTCGCCCTATCCAGATTATCTTGAACCCTATCGGCGTACCTTCGCGTATGAACTTAGGACAATTGCTGGAAACCCATCTTGGGTGGGCAGCAAAACGCTTAGGGGTCAAAATTGCTACACCCGTATTTGACGGGGTGCATGAAGAAGAAATCCATAAAATGCTGGAGATGGCAGGCTTACCCGCCGATGGCAAAATCCAGTTATTCGATGGACGTACCGGTGAGCCGTTTGATCAACCCGTAATGGTAGGCATAATGTACTACCTGAAACTTGCTCACCTTGTGGAAGACAAAATTCACGCACGCTCAACCGGGCCTTACTCGCTGGTAACTCAACAGCCGTTGGGTGGTAAAGCGCAGTTCGGCGGGCAGCGTTTCGGTGAAATGGAAGTGTGGGCGCTGGAAGCTTACGGAGCAGCGCACATTCTGCAAGAGATGATCACCGTCAAATCTGACGATGTTATCGGTCGCGTAAAGACCTATGAGGCAATCGTCAAGGGCGAGGAAATTCTCGAAGCAGGCGTACCGGAAAGCTTCAAAGTGCTGGTCAAGGAACTCCAGTCGCTCGGCTTGAATATCGAGGTGCTGAACGAAGAAGAAGCGCCCATCGAATTTGCCGAGGATACCGGCGGCGACTATCTCAGCGAACTGGAAGGCATCAACCTTTCTGGTTTTGAGAATAGCGGCGGAGAATAATAGCACGGAGTCCGAACGGGGTTCTCAGGGGTGTCCCCTTGAACTCCTCTCTCCTACTTCGCCCTTGAGGGGGCTAACGGAATCCGAGCGGGGTTCTCAGGGGTGCAACCCCTGTGCGGGGTCGCAAGGGGTGTCCCCTTGAACTCCTTTCTCCCTTTCCCCCCTTGAGGGGGGCTAGGGGGGTGAATAGCTACGATTAAAATGACACACTCCGCAATTCTGCAAGGAACGGGGGAATAATAAATGCTCGAAGTAAACAATTTTAACGCAATTCGCATCAGCCTAGCTTCGCCGGAGCAAATCCGCGCTTGGTCGCATGGAGAAGTAACCAAGCCTGAAACCATCAACTACCGCACCCTTAAACCGGAGCGCGATGGTTTGTTTTGCGAACGCATCTTTGGTCCTACCAAAGACTGGGAATGCTATTGCGGAAAATACAAACGGGTACGGTATAAAGGGGTTATCTGCGACAAGTGCGGCGTGGAAGTTGCCCGCAGCAAAGTGCGCCGCGAGCGTATGGGTCATATCCAGCTTGCTGCCCCGGTTAGCCATATCTGGTTTGTAAAAGGTACGCCTAGCCGTTTGGGTTTGTTGCTGGATATATCACCCCGCAACCTAGAGCGCGTGCTGTATTTCGCCACCTATGTGGTAACTGAGGTAGATCAGGAAGAGATTAACAAGCTGATTGAACGCGCCAAGCAAGAAGGCGATGAGCGGGTCAAGCAACTTGAGGCAGAATCACAGGCTAAGATTAGCGAAAAGCGCAAAGGTCTGGAAGGGGATGTCAGCAATCTCAATACCAGCGCGGCTACTCGCAAAACTCAGCTTGAAGAAGAATTGCAACTGGCAGTCAGCGGGTTTGAAGCCGAAGTGGAAGAAGTACGGGAAAAAGTTAAGGGGCTGCGCAACAAGGCTGCGCCGACTGAAATTGCTTTCCGCACCAGTATCATTGCACGCAAGGATCAGATGCTGAATGATGATCGCCTTGCCGAGATGGATGAGATTATCGGTAGAGAGCGCGAGAAAATCGAACACGATATTCGCATCCAGCAATCCAATACCCAAACTTTGGCAGAAGGTGAGCGCGACCAGATTCAGTATGTGAAGCAGCAGGAGATCGAACAGGTTCTCGGCAAGCTAAACTCTGACATCGCGGCGGTTCGCGCTGAAGTTGAGAATACTATTGATGAGCTTGAAAGTATTCATCGCCTTCAGTTGCTCAGCGAGAACAAATACCGCGATTTGCGCTCAATCTTCTTCGATAAGCTGAATGTGCCTGCGCCTTTCAAGGCGGGTATGGGCGCGGAAGCGGTCTATCAAGTCGTCAAAGAAATGGACATGGATAAAATGGCGAGTGAACTTCGCCAAGAAATCCAAATCCTGAACGGACAGCGCAAGAAAAAAGCTACCAAACGGTTGCGGGTGGTGGAAGCCTTCCGCAAGAGCGGCAACCGCCCTGAATGGATGATTTTCACCATTCTTCCGGTTATCCCCCCAGACTTGCGCCCGATGGTACAACTTGACGGTGGTCGTTTCGCCACCAGCGATTTGAATGACCTGTATCGCCGGGTTATCAACCGCAACAATCGTTTGCAACGCCTTAAAGAATTGGGCGCACCTGAAATCATCATTCGCAACGAAAAGCGCATGTTGCAAGAAGCGGTGGACGCGCTGATTGATAACGGGCGGCGCGGACGAGTGGTAAGCGGTAGCGGTAAGCACAAGCTAAAGAGCCTCAGCGATATGCTGAAAGGCAAGCAAGGTCGTTTCCGCCAAAACTTGCTCGGTAAACGTGTGGACTACTCTGGACGTTCCGTAATTGTGGTAGGGCCTGACCTCAAGTTGCATCAGTGCGGTTTGCCCAAGAAAATGGCTTTGGAACTTTTCAAGCCTTTCGTAATGCGCCGTCTGGTAGAACGCGGTTACGCCCACAACATCAAGAGTGCGAAGCGCATTGTTGAGCGCGTCAAGCCGGAAGTTTGGGACGTGTTGGAAGAGGTAATCAAGGATTACTTGGTACTGTTGAACCGCGCTCCTACGCTGCACCGTTTGGGTATCCAAGCGTTTGAGGCAGTGCTGATTGAGGGTAGCGCAATCCAATTGCACCCGCTCGTTTGTAAGGCATATAACGCCGACTTCGACGGTGACCAAATGGCAGTTCACGTGCCGCTTTCGCGAAAAGCGCAGGAAGAAGCCCGCGAACGCCTGCTATCGGTATATAACGTGCTGCGCCCTTCCAACGGTCAGCCGGTTATTACCCCGCATCAGGATATTATTCTAGGGTGCTACTACCTGACGATTGCGCGACCGGGTACTTCCGGTGAAGGCAAAGTATTTTCAACTTTTGAAGAGGCTTTGCTGGCATACGAAACGGGTATTATCCATTCGCCTACCAGCGAAGAACGTCCTTTATATATAGAAGCGCCGATTCGGGTAGGTACTCCCGAACATTTGGTGGAGTCGGTTGCAGAACGACAACGCCGTGACAATGAAGTTGCCATTAAAAAAGGCGAGCCTGTGCCGTATCCGGTTTTAAACGGTAAGCTTTATGATACTACCATCGGGCGTATTCTGTTCATTGAAAATCTACCGCGCAAATTACAAACCTTCTTTGTGCGTGAGATTAACGACTGGGTAGGGGCGGCTCGGCTCGATGAGATTATGGCAGAGTGTTACCGGGTGTATGGGCCAGTTCCAACCGCAGTGGTGGCAGACCGTCTCAAGAAATTGGGCTTCAAGTATTCTACTAAGGGTGGTATCAGCATCGGGGTGGAAGACGTAGAAATTCCGCCGATTAAGGATGAGTTGCTGAGAGAAGCCGATAAAAAGGTAGATGCGATTGAGCGTCAGTTCAAACGCGGTCTTTTGACTGAAACCGAGCGTTACAAGCAGGTCATCAGAGTGTGGGATGATACCAAAGATAAGGTTACCGAAGCGGTGCGCAAACACCTTAACCCCTTTGGTTCGCTCTATATGATGACTACTTCCGGCGCGAAAGGTAACATTCGCCAGATCAGCCAGATGAGCGGTATGCGCGGTTTGATGGCTGACCCGACTGGTAAGACCATCGAAATTCCGGTGCGCTCAAACTTCCGCGAAGGTCTTTCCGTGATGGAATACTTCATCACTACGCACGGCGCGCGCAAAGGTCTTGCCGATACCGCGCTACGTACCGCCGACTCCGGTTATCTAACCCGCCGTTTGGTGGACGTGGCTCAGGATGTAATTATCGGTATTTACGACTGTGGCACAGAGCAAGGCATTGTTTTGAGCGAGGCGGATGCTATCGAGAGCGGGCGCATCACCGAGAAATTCGACAAGCGTATCATCGGGCGTATGGCGGCAATTGCTGTCACCCATCCTGAAACCGGCGAAGTGCTGGTGGAACGCAACGGTGAGATTGACGAAGTTGTAGCGCGTAAGGTCGGCGCAGCCGGTATCAAACAGATTTATGTCCGTTCACCTTTGGCTTGTATGGTTCAGTTTGGCGTTTGCCAATTGTGCTACGGGCGCAACCTTGCGAACGGCAAGTTGGTAGATATCGGCGAGGCAGTGGGTATCATTGCCGCCCAAAGTATCGGTGAACCCGGTACCCAATTGACCATGCGTACCTTCCATACCGGCGGTGTCGCAGGTAGTGATATTACCAGCGGTTTGCCTCGCGTGGAAGAATTGTTCGAAGCGCGTGTTCCCAAGAGCCAAGCAATTCTCAGCGAAATTGATGGCGCAGTTGAGATATTCAACGAAGGGGAAATGCGTAAAATCAAAGTAGTTTCGGTTGAAGTTTATCCCGACCCGCACGATATACCGCTCAATTATGAGTTGGTAGTGCGCGAGGGTGACGAAGTGCAAGAAGGTGCGGTACTTGCGCGCAGCAATCTGGTTGAGGATGAGGGCGTAATTACCTCGCGCCTCGCTGGTAGGGTATCCGTTCCTGCCGTCAATAAGGTGGTCATACGCCATGAGGAGCGTGAAGAACGCGATTATGACGTACCGGCAGCTTCCGAAATGCGGGTGCAACCGGGCGAACGGGTGAAAGCCGGTGACCCTTTGACCAGCGGTAGCAGCAATCCGCAAGAAATTTTGCATATTCTTGGAACCGAAGCGGTGCAGCGTTACCTCATTGATGAAGTACAGCGCGTTTATCGCTCACAAGGTGTTAATACCAACGAAAAGCACATGGAGATTATGGTTCGCCAGATGCTCCGCAAGGTGCAGGTTGAAACACCCGGCGATACCGATATGCTTCCCGGTGAGTTGTTCGATCGCTTTGCCTACGAGGAGTTTAACAGTCGGGTTTTGGCAGAAGGCGGCGAACCGGCAACCGCGCAAACGGTGTTGCTGGGCGTTACCAAATCTGCTCTAAAAACCGATAGCTTCCTCTCAGCCGCCAGCTTCCAAGAAACTACCCGTGTTCTGACCGAAGCGGCTATTCAGGGTAGTATCGACCGCTTGCGTGGTTTGAAGGAAAACGTCATTATCGGTAAGCTCATTCCGGCTGGTTCGGGTATCCGACACAAGCCCAAGAAGAAGACGAAAGTCTCTCTTTCTGAGTTGCTGGATATTGACCCGGATAACGAAGAGCATTTGCGAAGGCTGGAAGAACTCGAGGAAGAAATCGAGGAGATGCCGGAGCATAAGCCCGAAATCCTGATGCAATTGCCGTCTGTAGCGGTAGTTGTTAACGGTGAGCGCAGCGCCGAGCAAGAGATCGAACTTGAGGCATTGATGAGCCGCGTAGCGGAACGTCTAACCTTACCGGATGATGACGATCTCGATGAAGAAGTTGACCTCGATGTAGAACCGGATGAAGAAGACGAGGAGTAGTTTCTAAGTCTCTAGCCCCTTCTCAATCATATGAGAAGGGGTTTTCTTTTTCCCTATTATTTCTTCGTGCCTTGTAGCAGCGCATCCAAATATTCGAAGGGTTTTACCACTAACATTGCCATGGCAAAAGTAAAAGAAATGTAGCCGATGAAATTTATCAGCGCGGGGCTGAACCAGCCAAGCTCGATATTACTCTGCGCGAGATTCAGGCATAGCAACCCAAGTATAAACGCGGCTAACATCGAACCCCACTCATACCAGAATTTAACCATGTCGTGCCTCCCCTTTTAATCCAACTTCTGAGAGGCGAATATTCACTCGCCTGATTTCATTGTAGGTATAATAAACCGCCCTGTCAATTAGACTTTATCCCTATCGAGTAGGAGCAAGAAAGAAATTGCCCTCTATAAAACGGTTCTCAAAGGGGGTTGGGTAAGGGCGTGAGGTGATTTCGTAGGGGCGCATCGGGATGCGCCCTCGTTGGATAGGTTCAATTTGAGGGATTCAGGCAGGGCGGTTCGCCTGCGCCCCGTAGAGGGTGCGAACCGCCCCTACAAAAACAAACGATTTTCTTAACGTTTGGGGCGGATGTTGAAAATGGAAATACCGACCTTACGCCTGCGTAGGGTAAAACCGCTTAGCAGATAGTCCAAATATAAGCCTTGTGCTAAAATAAAGCTATGAAAGAAATACAATTCACCCTTGAGATAAATGCCACTAAGGATAGGGTTTGGAATACTCTGTGGCAAGACGAAACATTTCGTGAATGGGCAAGCATTATTGACCCGGAAACATACATGGTTGGTGATCTGAAAGAAGGCAATGAAATACAGTTTATCTCTGCTGCAAACGGGTATGGCGTAACAAGTTTGGTTGAAAAGCTCGTCTTAGGCGAATTTTTGCTGCTCAGACACCTTGTAGATACGCAGGAAGTCGGACAACAAGAGCGTGAAAAGCAGTGGACTGGCGGTGAGGAAAGTTACTCCCTAGCACAGAAAGATGGCATAACGACTTTAACCGTTGCGTTTGATGTTCCGCCAGAATTGGAAGAAGAGTTTACCGTCAACTATCCCAAAGCTTTGGAGCAAGTTAAATTGTTGGCTGAAAGAAAGCAGTGATAGTTTCTGGCTAGGCAGGAGGCGTGGGGGTTTTGGTTCGGATACACACAAGGGGGTTATGAACGTTAAGAAATAAATCCGTATATAGGTGAGATTTCCGAAGGGCGCATCGCGATGCGCCCGCGTTTGATGGTGAAATCTGGTGGATTTACCCCAAACCACGTTTTACGGTTTTAATTGTTAATCCTCATAAGCCCCTTGTTAAAAAATATGGTATTCGGCTCTATGCAGCAAAACAAATGGGGAAATATCAGCGGCGCGCATGGGCTTCCCGAACAAATAGCCTTGCACTATATCGCAATTCATAGTCTCCAGCGTATGTAACTGTACGATTGTCTCGACTCCCTCTGCTGCTACTTCCATGCCGAAACTGTGCGCCAGAGAAACCACCGCCTTCACCAAAGCATCCTGCGAGTGCTGCCCACTATCTGCGCCGAGCCGCGTTACGAAAGAACTGTCAATCTTGAGAATATCCACCGGCAGATTTTGCAAATAACTCAGCGAGGAATAGCCTGTGCCGAAATCATCAATCGCCACCGTTACGCCCAGTTCGCGCAGTTGTGCCAGCTTTTTATTTGCCTCAAGTGGTTGTCGCGTCAGCAAACTCTCGGTAATTTCTAGCCTCAGCAGGTGTGTGGGCAACTGGTAGCGTTCCACCGTAGTTTCCACCGTACTAACAAAATCGAAGCGTTCAAACTGAAGCGCCGAAACATTGACTGCTACCCCCAATTCGCCCAAGCCCGTATCCAACCACCTGCGACATTGGCGCACTGCTTCTTCCAGCACCCATTTACCAAGCAACATGATTATGCCGCTTTCCTCGGCAATCGGTATAAATTTGCTAGGCGGAATCATTCCCAATTGAGGATGTTGCCAGCGTATCAATGCCTCAAATCCTTGCAAATGCTGGTCTTTCAGCGCGAACATAGGTTGGAAATGCAACAGAAACTCGTTTCTGCTCATCGCCCCGCGCATCTGGTTTTCCAAATCGAGCCGTTCGTGAGAATAGGTATTCATCTCATCGGAGTAAAACACATAATTATTCATGCCGGTGGATTTGGCGCGATACATCGCCGTATCAGCTTTGCGCATCATCTCTTCCTCGTCATTGCCATCATCCGGGAACAGACAAATGCCAATACTGGCGGTGATATGCAAATCATGCGCCCCCACTTTCACCGATTGCTCTAGCGATTCTATAATGCGTTCGGCAATATGAGCGGCTTCCTGCGGGCCTTTTATGTCGCCTAGCACCACCGTAAACTCATCGCCCCCCATCCGAGCAAGCGAATCACTGCGGCGGATACAGCCGTGCAAGCGATGCGCCACCTCAACCAGCAATTGGTCGCCGACATGATGCCCCAATGTATCGTTAACCACCTTAAAGCGGTCAAGATCAATGTAAAAAAGACCTACTCTGGTATTATTGCGCCGTGCAAAGTAAATACTTTGCTCAAGGCGATCGTTGAACAAAAGACGGTTGGGCAACCCGGTCAAAGCATCGTGGTGTGCCTGATAGTTTAACATATCGCTCAACTGGCGTTGTTCTAGCGCAATGGCGGTAATGCGGGTAATCATCTCGAACAGTTCAAAATCATCAACAGATAGGGTATCCTTACCCTCAAAATAAACTGCCAGTACGCCCAACAATTGACCCGCGCTGGATAAAACGGGCGCGCTCCACTGCGTACCTGCCACTTCTATTTCATTAGACTTAGCGCTACCCGACCACTCATCGAGAAAATTTTCCAACACTTTCGGGTGGTAGGTAAAAAGGCTAGGCGCAATTGTAAAATAGGGTCGCCCCTCTCGCACCAGCATAATGGCGCAATACACGTTCGAACGGCGATGTTCCACCATCTCTACCAATTTGGTAATGACGGTTGATATCGGCTCACCCCGCACTACCATTTCCAGCACATCATTGCGCTCAACTGCCAGTTGTTCTGCCAGCTTTCTTTCATTTATGTCAATTACTTGGGCAAAGAAGAAGCAGTCATTTTCTATCTTGTCGCTTGTTATAGCATTTATTTCAAGCAGGATATAAATACATTTACCGTCGCTGGTAACCACTTGGCGTTCGGTCTGGTAATGATTGATTTCTTTGGAATAGAGCTTTTGCAACAGGTCATTCGGGAGAGCAGATTCACCGGGGCAAAGAAATTCTTTATAATTGCGTTTAAGTACGTCCGCTTGGGAGTAGCCCATTAATTCGCACAGGTAGGTATTAACCTGTACCAAATTTCCGTATTGATCGCTTATTGCCAACCCAACCGGCGCGTGTTCCAACATAAATTTGCTACGTGCTTCCAGTAAGGCTTTTAATTTTCTGGCACGGCGCGCTTCTTTGGACAAAGGGTTGCCGTGTTGTATCACATAGGGCAACAGCACCACAATAATGATAACAAGCACCAGCGCTTGAAATAATGAGCTGAAATCCCCGGTATTTGAGGTTAGATGGACTAAAACAAGATAGCCGAGGGACAATATAAGAATTACAACCTGTACTATAAAAATGGCGTTTTGAGCGGTAGGTTTTCTTAGAGTGGTTTTTATTTTCTCGCGGAGTTTGGGTTTCCCCGGTAGGTCATTATTAGTTTGCATTTTAATCGGATTCCACAACGTAGCTGCAACTTGGTTTACATAGTCTAAACTATTTTAACATTATATTACATTATTTGAAGTAAGTTTTCAGGCAAATAGTGTAAATACTTGCCTGAATCGAAGGCTCTTAATTTATTTTAATCTGTCACTTACTCGATAGCATTGCTTTTGTAAACAACACTTTCGAATACCCGTGTAACTTACGCTAATTATCGCTTGCCAACATTAAGACAAACATTAATTATTTTTGATTTTGGTAACAGGAGTATTACATAATCACTCCGTTAGGCTGCGGGCGAGTTTACGCCGCCAATCTTGCTCTTCTAGGGTTGCCACCAGCGCCGCGCTCATCACCAAATCATCGTGCAAGGTTGGGTCTGGTACACTCCAACGCAACATGCGCCCGGGCCCGTCCAACACCTCGAACTCCACCGCTGCCAGTTGCTCCCAGAATAAGCGAGTCTCCTCTGCGCCATCCTCTGCGTACTCGAAGTAACGTCCGCTCTCTATCAGTCCAAGCCATTGCCAGCCCAAATCGGATTTGCTCTTGAGGCTGAACACGAAGGGCAATACCTTTCTACCCAAACGCGCCCGCAAGCTCGAAGCCAAACCCGCCCCGATGCCCGTTGCGTCCAGTACCACAAAACGCGCCTGCCATGTCTCTCGCGCCAAGCCCACCAGCCTATCGGCTTGCGCTTGCAACGGCACATTCTGCCACAGGTAGCGATTTACCACCCGGTATAGCGGCAACCCCTCTCCGCTTTCCACCTCTACCACCGTTATAGCGGTACTATCGCGGTGACGGTTGGCGTTTTTCTCGCCCCCTGCCCGTGTCTCATCGCTACCCGCCACATCTACCAGCAAAGCGTATTCGCAACCGGGCAACGCGCTTTCCCGCCGCGCATGCGAACCGCGCATCAGGGCGCAACGAGAAGCGGGAAAAAGCCCGCCCTCTCCTTCCAATTCGTGGCACTCGTATTCGGTTTGCACGAAAGGATGCCGCTCTCCGAATTGGGCGATGCGCTGCCGCACCCGTTCGCCATAAGGCGGCACGTCCTGCGCCACCCTCCGCCAATCCACCACATACAAACGTTGTTGGCGTTGCGCTTCCTTCATCTCCCGCGCCAACAGCGTCCGCGAAGTCCATGGCGTACCCATAAACAAAGTGGGCGAATTGGTGGACGCGCCCATCGGGTCGAAACGCGCATCCCAAATCTCAGGGGCAATATCCTGCGCCTCGTTCGCTACCAGCAACAGGTCGGCGGTATCGCCCCGCACCTGTGCGGATGCTGCCCCACTCATGAAACGAACAGAGGCGTTACCCAGTTTCACCTCGCGCCCTGTCACCCTAAATCGCCCCTGCAACAGCGCGATATTCTCCAAACGATTTACCAATCTGTTCAACGAAATGCTGGCTTGTTGGTGGCTCGGCAATACCACCACCATGCGCCCGTCCCGCCGTTGCCGCGTGAACAACAAAAATGCCAGCGTTTGCGCCAGCATTTCATCTTTCCCGCTCTGCCTTGAGAACACCGCCGCTACTTTGCCGCCCCGTTTCCCCGCCACCAGCGATAAAATCGCCCTTGCCACCTCCAGTTGATAATCGCGCAGGGCATGTTCCGGCAACAATCGCCGCGAAAATTCCCCAATGTCCCGCACAATCGCCTCAATCACCCGCATAATTCCCACCCATTCTAACCCGTAGGGTTGGTTTTTCAACCCCTGCCTTGGTTATCGCTCGTTGCGACAAGCCCGTTACCAGCGCCACCACCTTGTGATAGCGCCGCCCTACCCGATAAATCTTTTCCAACCCAGCACAGGCGCACTCGGTCAGCGCGGGCGTATCGTTGGTGGGTTGCGGTAACGGCAGCGTGACATGGGCGGCGTGAGAATCGGCATACAAGAACACTTGTAACACACTCGCTGCCGACCACTGCCGTCGCAACTTCTCGCCCAAACGCGCCGTGTAACTCGAAACCGCCTCCTTCAAATCGCCCAATCTCGCCACCGCTTGCCCGAAAGTGTGCGACAACACCAGCGCGTTTGGAGAGGGTGTAGCCAGTTCCGGTGAAATACACGGCACACCCCGCAACTCCAACGCCGTGAGTTGGGCTACCACCGAAAGCCGTTGCGCCACCCAACGTTCCGGCGCATACTTCAGGTCGAACGCGCTGCTATAGCCATAATGCCGCAACAAGGTTGCCCACTGACTGCCGATGCTCCACACCTCCGCCACGTCCGTTGCTGCCAGCAGTTTGTCCACCTCCTGCTCGCCCCACTCCGAAATATCCAGCGCACCCTCATACCAAAGGTCTTTCTGGGCGCGTTGATTGGCAATTTTCGCCAACGTTTTGGTACGCGCCGCCCCCACGCTCACCGAAAGCCCGGTACAGTCTTTCACCTGAGTCCGCACCTTTCGGCAATATTCCAGCCGCGCCACTGCCGACATCTCCGGCAAAGTCATAAAAGCCTCATCCAACGAATAAATCTCCGGTTCATGACCAAAGCGGTGCAAGGTTTCCATCACTCGCGCCGACCTCTCGGCATAGGAAATTGCTGTGCCAACCGCTACCCCTTGAGAAGTTAGCTTGTGAGCGGCTACTTCGTCAGCCGATATTACCAAGTTCACCGCTGCCCCATCCATAAAATCAACCTTCCTTTTAAAACGTTCCTACCCCGCCGCTTGCGCCAAACCCTGCACCAACGCCCCGCTCACCTGCAAGGGCTTCCGCATGTTTGCGCCGGCTTGCATCTCCGCCAACGCTGCTTCCGCTTCTGCCTCTGGATTCTCCGTTCCCAACAGACGGTTCGCGGTGGCGCGACTGTGAATCCCTTGCCCCACCAGCGCAATTTCGTTTGCCACCAGCGTGGCGCGATCTCGCGGCAGAATATCCGCCCAAATTACCCGCACCGCCGTATCAGGCGAAAAGCCGAGCAAGCGCAACCCCATGCGAGCGCGTCGCTCTAACGCCTCCGTCCAGATTTGACGCTTGCGCCGTACCTTCTGCACCAACGGATACAGCAGCATTTCCAACGCCACGCCCGACACTCCTCCCGGCACATCCCGCGCAAACGCCGAGTGCGGCATCTCTGCCAAATCGAACAGGGCGCGATGCAACGCCGAAATATAATCCATGTGCGCCTGCAAACCGCCCTGTCCTAACAATTCTAATAGGTAGGCGCGACTATCCGGCGGCAATTCCCACACCGCGCCGGGTCCCACCCGCAAACGTCCATCGCTGCCATCCACCCCTTCCAGCACCAGCACCGGATTGCCCGAAAACTGCAAAAGCTGCGACATCACGCTCATTCGCACATTAAACTCCGAGCATAGTTCGAGTATATCCACCAAATCCGAATCGCCCCAAAACATGCGCGGTCGCCGCTCGTTCGGAAACACCACATAGGGGATAAAGCCGTAGGGGTTGGGCTGCACCTTGTCAAGGCGCGGGTCGTTCGCAAGGCGCACCCGGAACTCCTGCTCAGTCCAGCATTCTTCCACTTCCACCTCGCCTTGCAGCGGCAACATCCCCGCCAACTCAAACGCCTCGTCCGCGCTGAGCATATAGCGTTCGGTCACGCGCAAGAGGCGGCGCGTATCATCCCCTGCCCATTCGCAAGCAAGGTTCAGCACATCCGCACCACGTATTCGCACCGTCCCATCCTGTTGCAGCGTCACCTTGAACGCGCCATCGCCCAACACCGCGCTATCAATTGCCGCCTCGTAATCCAGCAAATCAAAACTGTTTTCGCCGCTCAAACGCTCTAACGCCGCTTGCGCCAGTGGGTCGGCGCACTCGTAGCGCACCCCCGCCCCTAACAAAAAGCTCGCCCCCTTCTTGATAAAAGCTCGCGCATAATTGGCAGTCAAGCGGCGTTGCCCCGCCCGTTCGGGAACAGTATTCGCCCACTGATTGCCCTTGTAAAAATCGAGATAACGCATATAACGGGCGCGTCGCCCCTCGTCATCCTCGTTCAATTCCTTGCCCCGCAACCGCAACGGGTACATCATCGCCGCATCCTGTCCAATCATTTAATTTTCTCCTTCTTCTCAATTTACCCGCCATTCATCGAGGACGCATCGGAATGCGCCCCTACCAACCTCTCACCTATACCAAGAGAATTAACCCGTAGGGGCGTATTTGAATACGCCCTTCTTTTATCGCCACCAACCCCCACGATAAACGCCACCCATCGAGGACGCATCGGAATGCGCCCCTACCAACCCCGCCTCACTCCTGCACCTCCGCCAACGTCAACGCCATCTCCCATTCGTAAGGGGCAGAGGCGGAAAGGCGCAACGCCTTGAAACTCGCCACCTTCACCCGATATGCGCCGCTACCGTCCAAATCATAAAAATCCACCGTATTACCGCTACTCCACAACGTCCTTATCGCGGACAAAGCGGACGAAACCGAACTCCAACCCCCGTTCGCGCTGCCCGGTTGCCCGCTCAATCCCGGCGTGGTGACTGGCTCGGATAGCGACAGCCGCAATTTCCACTCGCGCTTGCTGGCATGCTGCACCCGTTCCAAGCGATATTCCAGCCACACCCGCCGCACCGCCGGAAAATGCGCCCCTTCCAGCTTCAGCAAAATCTCGTAACAACCCGGCTGCGTCCCGGCTACCGTCACCGCCTCGCCCAACGTGGAATTTATCTCCCAACGCCGCTTCCCGTTCTGAAAATTCGCGCCTGCGGTTGGCGCATACGCTCCCGCCGAAGTCCAGCTTGCCCCCGCGTTAGTGGAAAACTGCGGCTCAAACTTGATTGTGCCTGCGCTTGCCCCGCCCGTTACATAGGGCGAAGGGTCGAACCAGTTATTCAAGCCCCCGGGCAAACCCCACTCCACCCCGATTGCGGTAATTCGCGCCACCGCCACCCGCCCGTTCTCTCCGCCCACCCGCGCCAAATCTTCCAAGCTCAGACCCGGCAAGCGGATATAGCCCGTTGCCGTCACATCGCTCAAGCCGAAGCTAGAAGGGTTGCGCCCAGAAGGATAGGAATTATCCAAACACCAGCGCGTCACCCGGTTTTCGCCCTGCACCGTACAGCAAATTGCCGCATCCCGACAGGTCGGAAAGCCGCAAAAAGGCTGCCCGTAATTTTGGGTACTCAGCCCGCCCGCGTCCAGCAACCACCATTCCAGCCCCGGCTCCCAACACCAGATATAACGCCAACCGCCCGACTCGCACACCCACACCACCAGCCCATCGCAAAAACTCAGACCGCGCGACTTCCCGTACAGCGGTTGTGGCTCGATAATGCCCTGCGCTACCCCCAAACTGTCCGAAAAGCGCAGGCGATACAACCGCCCGTTCACCGGAAACCACAAATAGCCGTGTGCTGCCACCATCCGATAAAAGTTATACTCCGAGAGTTGGCTGGCAAGCGGACGAAAAGGCGAAACAGGCGCGACCAGCACAAGCTCTGGCTCGAACAAATTCAGCACGCCCGGTGCGCTAGAAGGATTTCCCGCCCTCAAATGTCCGGTCAAGCGGAACAGCCCCGTTTCGCCCCCGACCCATAGCGAACCACCCGCCGGAACTAACGCTGCCACAATCGCCCCTATATTTTGGCTATAATTGACGCTGGTCGCCGGAATGCGCCAGTTCAACACCTCCGAAGAACCGCCCGAAGTCCAGAACAGCATCCCCGCGTAGCTCGCCACATAAAAAGAACCGCCGTAAGTGGCGGTTACGTCTATTAACGTTGCCCCGTCGTAGGTGTAGGTTTTTGAGCTAAGGCAAGCGATAAACAGCAACCCATTATGCACGCACATATCCGAAATGCTTCCGGCAAAGCTCAAGCCTGTATCCACAAAGCCCGTAAAACTCTTGCTGGCATCGGCGGTCAGCTTGTACAGCTTGCTGCCGATACTGAAATAATTCGTGCTGTTATACACGCAAACGCTATAGCGACTCTCCGAAGGTGTTCCCGCCAACGCAAAGCTGCGCGGCGCGGGTGGCAGCGTCACCGCCGTTCCGCCTAGTAAAGGGCGCACCCCTTGCAATTGTGCCGGTTTTCCGGGTTCGCTGGCATACCAATCTGCATCTGCTTGCCAATCCTCAAACACCATCCGCCGCACATCCGCCAGCACATTCGAGCAGCTTGCGCCCGTTGCCGCTCCGCTCGACAATCCCGGCGCACGCCCACTCGTCCCTCCGCAAACATAGGCATCCTTCCCTCCCGCCAGCATATAGCCCACTCCATCCAGCGCCACATCATGCGTCACTCCCGCCGTAACCATACCAACCTCCCTTCATAATTTCGGATTGACTTAACCCCTATGGTCGTTTCTAATTCGCCCTCTTTATCTATATCCGAACGTTCATTCATTCTTGCACAAGCATAATTGTAATAAACGAACGTTCATACATCTGCTTGAAATCTTCCTACAACCTCAAGCGCAACCCGCGACCCTTCGCCGCAAACAAACCCCGCTGCTCTCGGAACAGCTTCTCGTAATGCGCCGACCCGGTAGGAGAAGGCTGCCCCCGCGTCTTTCCGCGCTGCGATTCTAGCCAACTCAACGCCCGCTGGCACACCCGAAAAACCAACGCCCGTTCCGCGCTTCCCGCCACTTCCAACACACTTGCATCGGCGGTGGGTAGTGCGTACCAGCCCAAATATTCCAGCGTATAGCTCACCGAACCGGGATCGAACTCGAACGCCAGCCGTTGCACCGTCCCATCGCTTTGTTCGCGCCACAATCGCTCATCCAACGCCACATCACGCCCCGCTGCCCTCACGCTCAAAAGCCCCTGATGCGCCACCGCCAGCGTATAAACCAGCGTCCCCGCCACCGTAGTCAACGTCTGGCTGCGTTGCGGTGGAGCGAGGCGCGACCACTCCTCGATAGCCGCGCCGATCCACTCGTTCAAAGCCGCATCTGACCACAGATAAGTCGCCACCGTATCGCCCAACTCCACGCGCACCCGCTCGCGCAACTCTGCTTTACTGGTCATCGCGCCCTCCTAACTCGCGTTCACACCCGCCAGCCTTGCCACCCCCGGCGCACGAGTCACCGCCAAGGCGCAATACCAGCGAATCCGATAGCGGTGCGCGTTCTTGCTCTCCAACGCGCCCACTTCCTCTACCTGCAAACCGCCGTTGGTCAGACCGATTACGCCCCGCTTCATCCCGAATTGCAGCGCGTACACGCTTGATAGATTTGTTCCGGTGATGCCTGTCTCGTTGCCCTCCGTATCCGGCAAATTATCGTCCACCAGCACCGGAATACCGTCATACGCCAACGCCTGTTGCCCGAACGCTTCCATCGTTTCGTAGCCGATGCCCGAAGCCCTCCACAACGCTTTCAACTTGCGCCGAGTGCGCCGACTCAGCACCAACACATCGGGCTTGCCCGGCTTCACCGCATCAATCAGTTGGTCGAGCATATCCAGCGTCAAAGCCGCACCGGTTGCCCCTGCCACCAGCCGTTGCGTTCCCGTCCCGATATACTTCTTCACCCCGTCAAACTGATTCGTAGTAGTCGCCGAATCGCCCATAATAATCGCCTGATTAAACTGATAACCCACCGCCTTTGCCTTTTCCTCGATGGTAACAGCCACCAAATCGTTCGGGTTGCGGTAAGTCTGCGCCAGAAAATTATCCACGTCCGCATCGCCGCCCAACACCGTCAGAGCTTTGGTACGCTGTATCGGCGTAAAACTCGCCTCCTCCCAACTATCGCCCACCGCATACCAATAAGTGCTAGGGCTACCCAACGCGCTTTCCTCGTTCCACACCAATTGCGTGCCGTTCAAATCGTAAAACGGCAAGCGACTCAGCAACGGACATTCCGTCACAATTGCCTCCGCCACCCCCTGCACCAACACATCGTTTGTCAGGCTCGCTGCCTGTGTCAAAGTTAATCCCATCGTTCCTGCTCCTTTCTAACGTTTCTCCAAACCGTAGCGAATCTTCTGATACGGACTCATCCGCGTCACATCCACCAGCGTCACCCGCTGCCCACCGCCCGCGCCCACCGGAGTCACTCGCGGTGGCTCAGGCGCAACCTCTACCGGGCGCACCGCCTGTTCCTCTCGCTTCTCATCTGTCACCCTCGTTTCCATCTTCACCTTCCTTTTCCGGCTGGTCTTCAAAATCTGCCAACCACGTTTCAAGCTCACTTGCCAACTCGCCCTTACCGCTTTCCAGCAAATGCTGCCGAGCTTCCAGCAAACGGGCTTTATAAATCGCCACCATCGTTGCGTCCTTAAAACGCCCCTCCCGAAAGAGCCGCGCAAATGCCACCATCGTGACCCGAATCTCCCGATCCAGCCCGTAAAGCTCGCCCTGCGTAACCTGACCCAATTGCTCAAGTTCTTCCTCCGTCAAAATCTGCTCATACAAACCGGAACTCTCATGCTGCTTTGGCACTGGTGCAATCTGGTGAGAGGCACATAGCTCTCCGCCGCGCTTTGCCCACGCCTTGCAACCCTCACGGGCGCACCGTCTCGCCATCTGCCTCCCTCCTTTCGAATAGAAATACGAACATTTGTACTGTCAGTATCATACCCACTTCTCGCATGGCATCAAATTTTCGTGCTACATTTTTGTAGCTTTTAGCCCATCCGTGCATAAAATAGTACAAATGTACTAATAATTGGTTAATTCCGGTTAAGAAAATGCCCCATTTCAGCCGAATATTAAAATTAGATTAATAGAATTTTGAGGTTTTAATTGATTTGTAGGGGCGTGGCTCGACACGCCCGCGTTGGGTTGGCTTGCCCATCACCATTTACCTCGTTATAATATTTTCATGTTTAGCGGCAGTTTATCGCTTGTTTCAGATAAGCTAGGATTACACTATTTTTATGTAAAGTTGATGGTATGCCTAATATGCCCGCCCCCACCAAGCTAAGAGTCTTTCTATGCCACTCCTCCGGGGATAAAAAGGCGGTGCGGTCGCTATATCACCGCTTGCAAACCGTCAGCTGGATTGACCCGTGGCTGGACGAAGAAAAGCTACTGGCCGGACAGCGATGGCACGATGAAATCGAGAAGGCGGTGGAAGAAAGCCACGCAATATTGGTGTGTCTCTCGTCCGAATCAGTTAGCAAAGAGGGCTATGTGCAGCGCGAAATCAAGATTGCGCTGGATAAGGCGGATTATATGCCGGAAGACCGGATATTTATCATCCCACTCAAGTTGCGCGATTGCGAGATGCCGCGTCGCCTGAAAGAATGGCATTTGCTGAATTACTACGAAGCGAGCGCACATGAAAAGTTGCTGAAGACTTTGCAAGTACGAGCCGAGCAGGTGGGTGTGACGATAAACAAGGCTGCACCCCCCACACCCCCCACCGAGCAGGTTAAACACAAAGACGACCCGTTCAGAAAGGGGGAAGATTGGGGCAAATGGCTAAAATGGCTGGTGGGAGTAATTGTACTAGCACTTGTGATTGTGTTTGCAGTAATGCAAGCAACTGCCGGAAAATCCGTTACTTCTTTTAAGCTACTCAACACCCTCTCAGGGCATTTAGGTGCTGTATTTTCGGTAGCTTTTAGCCCGGACGGAAAGACCATCGCTTCAGGGAGTGAGGATAACACTATCAAGCTGTGGGATGTCAATTCCGGCAAGTTGCTCAATACCCTCTCAGGGCATTCTGGGTTTGTCGGATCGGTAGCCTTCAGTCCCGACGGGAAAATACTTGCCTCCGGCAGTGGAGATAATACCGTCAAGCTGTGGGATGCTAACTCCGGCAAGTTGCTCAACACCCTCGCCGGGCATTCTAACAATCTTTATTCGGTAGCTTTCAGCCCGGATGGGAAAACCCTCGCCTCTGGCAGTAGAGATAATACTATCAAATTGTGGGAAATCAGCTCTGGCAAACTGCTCAACACCCTCGCCGGGCATTTAAACATTGTCGATTCAGTAGCTTTCAGCCCGGATGGAAAGACTATTGCCTCTGGAAGTGTTGATGAATCTGTTAAAATTTGGGACAGTGTTTCAGGCAAATTGTTGAGAGTTCTCACGGAACATTCAACCGCTATCTGGACAATAGCTTTCAGCCCGGATGGGAAAACCCTCGCCTCCGGCAGTTCGGATAGTGCCATCAAATTGTGGGAAGTCAGCTCTGGCAAACTGCTCATCACCCTCTCCGTGCGCTCTGACTCTGTATATTCGGTAGCCTTTAGCCCCGACGGGAAGACCCTTGCCTCCGCCAGCAAGGATAATTCCATCAAACTGTGGGATGCTAACTCCGGCAATCTGCTCAACACTCTTTCCGGGCATTCTAACTGGGTCTGGTCGGTAGCATTCAGCCCCGATGGGAAGACCCTCGCCTCCGCCAGTGCGGATAGCACCATCAAGCTGTGGGGAGTGCAGTAGCAACATGGTAGAGGGGCGATTTCCCTCGCTTGCTTGCCCCTCACACCCCATCCCGTTATAATATTCCCGAAGTTTAGAGGCGGTTTAGGCTTTGTTTCGGACATGGCAGGAGGATAGTATGAGTAATGATCAAGAATCTCTCCAAAGTCAGCTTGATATTCAGCGCCAACGCCTCGCCACCATCAACGAGCGGATTGCCAAGTTTGGAGAACTCTATGCGCCGCCTCATATGATTATTGAGCGTCAGGATACAGAGCAAGCGATTGAACGTCTAGAAGAGCAGTGGCTGGTAGCTCAAGTTGCGCCACCTACTACTTCTTTTAAACCCCTCTCCGGGCATTCTCACACTGTCTTTTCGGTAGCCTTCAGCCCCGATGGGAAAACCCTTGCATCCGCCAGTGGAGATAACACCATCAAGCTGTGGGATGCCAACTCTGGCAAGTTGCTCAACACCCTCATAGGGCATTCTAATTTTGTCACTTCGATAGCGTACAGCCCGGACGGAAAGACTCTCGCTTCCGGTAGTTGGGATAACACCATCAAGCTGTGGGATGCCAACTCTGGCAAGTTGCTCAACACCCTCATAGGACATTCAAACAATCTTTATTCGATAGCATTTAGCCCGGACGGGAAAACCCTTGCCTCCGCCAGTGGGGATTGTACTATCAAGCTGTGGAATGCCGATTCCGGCAAACTGCTCAACACCCTCTTCGGGCATTGCAGTGCTGTCCAATCGATAGCATTTAGCCTCGACGGAAAAACCCTCGCCTCTGGTAGTTATGATAGAACCATCAAATTGTGGGAGGTCAACTCTGGCAAGTTGCTCAACACCCTCATAGGGCATTCTTACTGGGTCTTTTCGGTAGCGTACAGCTCGGATGGGAAAACCCTTGCCTCCGGTAGTTGGGATAACACCATCAAGCTGTGGGATGCCAACTCCGGCAAGTTGCTCAACACCCTCATAGGGCATTCTAATTTTGTCACTTCGATAGCGTACAGTCCGGACGGAAAGACCCTCGCTTCCGGTAGTTGGGATAACACCATCAAGCTGTGGGAGGTCTCTTCCGGTAATCTGCGCAACACCCTCGCGGGGCATATTTCCCTTGTCCATACGCTAGCTTTCAGCCCGGACGGAAACACCCTCGCCTCTGGGGGCGTGGATAGAACCATCAAGTTGTGGGGAGTTGGTTCGTAAGGGCGCGGCTCGACACGCCCGGCGTGCGGTTGGTGGTTCTGTGGGAGGCTGCTCTATCAGCCGATAAATCGCGATAACGTGCGCCCACACCCTCTAAAAGAGACAGGATTATTAAATTATTTTAACTCTATCGGGCTAACAACAATCAAACTACCTTAAAATATTTTAAACTGCCTTGACAAACAAAGTTGTTTTCACTTATCATTAATGATTAATAGCCATATTTCTAGGGTAAACTAAGGCACTGGTTTAAAATTACCCAGAATCTGTTTTAATCTTATAGCAGATACTTAGATTTCAGGTTAGGAATTTCGACCCAAAATTGATATTCAAAAAATACATTGAAAGAAGGCTATTACCCCCAATCAAAACTTACAAAAATCCGGCAGCAACATTACGCTTTAAAATGAAAATATCTGTCGCTATCTTAAATCTACACTTCAACCTAAATAGAGGAGCGAATGATGATCGAATTTAATACGCAAAAAGAGCCGCTGGTGTACGGTGTGGTAGCTGATATGTTGGTGCTATTGCCGAAATCCACCGCCGATTATTTGGTAGCCACTCTGCGCGCTATCCAAAATTCCAGAACTTGGGGCGAATTTAAAAAGAACGCACCTGCCGAAGCTTATCAAGAAGTGGTGGAAATTTTAGAAGAGAATGCAGAGGAAGAACCCCCGGCGAAAGAACCCTTTGACTCCGATGATATTCTCGATTACACCGATGGCGATTGGCCCGAATGGCCCGCTCAGCTAATGCTCTACTGGATTCCCAAAGATATTCAAAAGACTTACGGCGTAATACAGGTTTCCAGCATCAATGGGGATTTTCTTGAAATTAGTCCTGCGCGTGAGCAGCAAGTGGTAAAAGCCTTTGAGGAACGCGGCTATACCTGCCTAAAGGATGACAGGTTGGTCAATATCGCTTCGGGCTTCTGAACCCGCCTGCCCTATTTAGAAGCTTCTCCCCTATACATGGCTGCTCCCGGCAGCCGCTCTCTCCACTGCTTGCCCCTCACACCCCATCCCGCTATAATATCCCCGAAGTTTAGCGTCGATTTATCGTTTTGTTTTAGATGGGGCAGAATAACAGCATGAATAACGACCACGAATCTCTCCAAAGTCAGCTTGATATTCTACGCCAACGCCTCTCCAGCCTCAATGAGGAGATTGCTAAGTTTGGCGAACCTTTCGCGCCCCTTAAAAAAATTATGGAGCGTCAGGATACAGAGCAAGCGATTGCACAGTTGGAGAAGCAATTGGGGTTGACGCAACCTGCGCCGCCTACGCCCCAAGTTATGAGCAAGCACAAGCCGCGCAGTAAGTGGTGGGGCTGCGGGTGTGGGGTACTAGCGGTGATTGTGCTGATACTAGCGTTATCATTCTGGGTATTTCTCGATGGTGTGAATAATTCGACCGTCGGTGTAGTTTATTACGCGGCTAATTCGGTAGCCTTCAGCCCGGACGGTAAGACCATTGCCTCTGGCGGCAGTGATACGGTCATCAAGTTGTGGGATACCGCTTCCGGCAAATTACTCAACACCATCACTGGACATTCTAATGCGGTCAATTCGGTAGCCTTCAGCCCGGACGGGAAAACTCTTGCCTCTAGTAGTTGGGATAAGACCGTCAAGCTGTGGGATACCAATTCCGGCAATCTGCTCATTACCCTTACGGGGCAGGCTAACTCTGTCAATTCGGTTACTTTCAGTTCGGACGGGAAAATCCTTGCCTCCGGCAGCAGTGATGGAATTCTCAAGCTGCGGGAGGCAGCTTCCGGCAATCTGCTCATCACCATTCCGGGGCATGATAAGGCTGTCAATTCGGTAGCTATCAGTTCGGATGGAAAAACCCTTGCTTCTGCCAGCGCGGATTACACTATCAAGTTGTGGGATGCTAACTCCGGCAAATTACTCAACACCATCACTGGACATTCTAATGCGGTCAATTCGGTAGCTTTCAGCCCGGATGGAAAAACCCTTGCCTCTGCCAGTAATGATAAGTCCATCAAGTTGTGGGATACCAATTCTGGTAATCTGCGCAACACCCTCACGGGGTATTCTTACGCTGTCAATTCGATAGCCTTCAGTCCCGATGGTAAGATACTCGCCGCCGGTAGCAGTATAGATAAGTCCATCAAGTTGTGGGATACCAATTCTGGTAATCTGCGCAACACCCTCACGGGGTATTCTTACGCTGTCAATTCGATAGCTTTCAGTCCCGACGGTAAGATACTTGCCGCCGGTAGCAATATGGATAACTCCATCAAGCTGTGGGAGGTAGCTTCTGGCAAGCTACTCAACACCCTTACCAAGTAATATTCCTCTGTCACATCGGTAGCTTTCAGCCAGTGGAGATAGCGCCATCAAACTGTGGGGGGTGCAATAGAGGGTGGGAGAGGGTTATTGCCCTCGATTGCTTGCCCCTCACACCCCATCCCGTTATAATATCCCCGAAGTTTAGCGGCGGTTTATTGCTTGTTTCAGTTGGGTCAGGATAACATCATGAGTCGCGAATCTCTCCAAAGGCAGCTTGATAATCAGCGTCGTCACCTCGACATCATCAACGAGCGGATTGCTAAGTTTGGAGAACTCTATGCGCCGCCTCATATGATTATTGAGCGTCAGGATAAGGAACAGGAAATTGCGCGGTTGGAAGCGCAGTTGCAAGCGGTTCAACCTACACCCCCCACCCGACAGGTTATGGGCAATAGCAACCCTTCGAGCAACCGGGGCACCTTGGTAATAGGGCTTGTGATAACGCTTGTGCTAGGGTTGGTAGTGGTGTTTGTGGTAATGCCTGCAACTGCCGGACCAACCGATAAGACGCAACCAACAGTGGTTGCCGCCACCACCACTGCCAGAGTAAGTGCCACCACTGCCGCGCCTAGCACCGTTGCGACATCTCCCACAGCGGTTGCCGCTACCACCGCTACGACAATTGCGCCTACCATCGTTACAACACCGCCCACTACGGTTGCACCTGCCACCACTACGGCATCTCCCTCAGCGGTTGTCACTGGCACTGGCAAAGTAACCACCTCAGCGGCTGCACCATATAGCTGCTTCTCGTATGAGGCGCTTGTGATTTGCCCTGAGACCCCTTTGCCAACCGTTATTCCGGCTGCTTCCGATAAACTGCTCAACACTCTCTCTGGGCATTCTAACGCTGTCTTTTCGGTAGCTTTCAGCCCAGATGGAAAGACCCTCGCTTCCGCTAGTGCTGATAAAACCATCAAACTGTGGGATGCCAATTCTGGCAAGTTGCTCAACACCCTCTCCGGGCATTCTTCCTCTGTCAATTCGGTAGCCTTCAGTCCCGATGGAAAGATACTAGCCTCTGCCAGCGGTAATGGTTATGGCAGCGGTGATAATTCCATCAAACTGTGGGATGCCAACTCCGGCAAGCTACTCAACACCCTCTCCGGGCATTCTGAAGCTGTCTTTTCGGTAGTCTTCAGCCCAGACGGGAAAACCCTCGCTTCAACTGATGATGATAACACCATCAAGCTGTGGGATGCCAACTCCGGCAAGCTACTCAACACCCTCTCCGGGCATTCTTCCTGGGTCCGTTCTGTTGCATTCAACCCTGATGGGAAAACCCTCGCCTCCGCCAGTGAGGATAATTCCATCAAGCTGTGGGATGCAGTTTCCGGCAAACTGCTCAACACTTTTTCCGGGCATTCTTCCTCTGTCAATTCGGTAGCCTTCAGTCCAGACGGCAAAACCCTTGCCTCCGGCAGCAGGGATAAAACCATCAAGCTATGGGATGCCAATTCCGGCAAACTGCTCAACACCCTTACCGAGCATTCCGGCGTTGTCTGGAGAGTAGCATTCAGCCCTGATGGGAAAACCCTTGCCTCCGCCAGTGAGGATAAAACCATCAAGCTGTGGGATGCAGTTTCCGGCAAATTGCTCAACACTCTCACTGGGCACTCTGGTTATGTCATAGCAGTGGCATTCAGCCCGGATGGCAAGACCATTGCCTCCGGCAGCAATGATAACACCATCAAACTGTGGGGGGCGCAATGAGCAGCAGCAAATAGCCTTTCCCCTCACTCCAGCGTCCCTTTGTGGATTCTAAAAAGCGGCTCGCCTACCCTCGCCAACCGCTTCTACCAAACTATTTTTACTTGCGCTTAAAACAAACTGATTAGCGCGTTTACTCCGGTGTAAACCCCGAAAAGAATTACTACCGCACACAAAACCCACGCGAAATATTTGTACGTGCCCTTCATGCGATAACGCTCAGGCAACGCCACCCGTTCCAAAATCAGCAGAAAGCCCAACACCAGCGGCAGCAAAATCGCGTTCATCACCTCGATGTCCACCGCCAGATTCACCAGACCGATGCCGCTCAGCACCAGCGCCGCGCCCACCACATGCGATAGGATGTACAAACCGTAAAAGGTCTTGGCTTTTCGCACCGGAAGGTTCAGGCTATGCTTGATGCGCAACGCCTCGCCCATTCCCCAACTTGCCGCCAGCGAAACTACCAACGCCGCCAGAAAAGCCGCGCCCGCCATGCCCATTCCAAATAACAGCAGCATCCCGCTATGCCCTAGCACCGGCTCAACCGTGTGAGCAATATCCTGCATACTGTTCAGGCTCTGCCCCGCTTTATTTAGCTGCCCCGCCCCTACCGCCACCGCCACTACCACCGCTACCATCACCAGTTGGGTAATGACCGCACCGAGCGCAGTATCAATCTTAGCGGCTTTAAGCTGAGTTTTGCACAAACACTTGTCCAGCACTGCCCCTTGTTGGTAGAAAATCATCCAGGGCATGATAACCGCCCCCACGTTTGCCGCCAGCAAAAACAGGAAATCGCCATGCAGCAGCGGTATATTACTCGCCCCTTCCGCTACCTGCCCCCAATCTGGATGAGAAAGCAACGCCGCCGGAATCAGCAAAAGTTCAAACAGCCCCACCGCCAGCCCGATGCGCTCGACCCGCTTGTAACTGCCCGTCAGCACTATCCCGATCAGCAGGAAAGCGGCGAAAGAGACGGTTAACCACGGCGGCAGACCGAAAAGCTGCCCCACCCCCGCCAAGCCCACATACTCGGTGACAATTGCGCCGAAGCAAGCCACAAAAAGCGTCATTACCGAAAAAAGCGCCCAGCCTCTGCCAAAATGCTGGCTAATCAACGCGCCATGCCCTTTTCCGGTTACAATCCCAAGCCGAATGGTCATTTCCTGCACCACGTACAGCACCGGAATAAGCGCCAGTTGTGGGAAAACCAAAGCATAGCCCCACTGTGCGCCGGATTGCGCCGCCGTAATCATACTACCCGCGTCGGTATCTGCCAGCATCACCATCAAGCCCGGTCCAAAGCTAAGCAGCCAGCCCCACAATCGAAACTGCGGCAGGCTAAGCGGCGGGTTACTCGGCAAAGCTTGTTCAATGACGCGCGGTTGCTCAAGTTGTTGTAGCAGAAGTTTTCGTCGTTCCGAGTCCATAATCCTCACAGCAGGGAGTAATAAGCATATTAGTCAATATTTATAACTAATATTAGTATATACTAATAATTAGTATGCTTCAAGTCAGAATTATCCCTACTTGCTGGAGTGCAAATGCCTATAGGCTACAAAATAAGAGGATTGCGCTTGCGAAATGCGGTGGTTCTCATGGGATTTACGGGGTGGTGGGTTCGGGCATACCCCATTCGGGGCATACCCTTTCGGGGTATAGGCAGTCGGGGCGTGGTTTGACACGCCCGGGTTTAACTCCAATTGCGGCGTATTCAAATACGCCCTTCCTACTCATCGCCGGAAAAGGCGGAGATGAATTTTGCCAAGCGGAAACGCGCCTCGATTCCATCCTCGCCATCGGTGCGGGCATGCCCGAAAAACAGCAACGGACCGTTTCTACCGTACAGCACCCGCATGCCCGGTTGCTCTTCCGGCATAATCTCCAGCAACTTTGCCACTGCTCCGTCAATCTTGCTGTAATCCTCGAAGAAATAGACGCTGAATTGTGCGTCCGGCTTGAAGGCACGATAGCCCACTCCCGCCACTGCGTCAAGGCTGGCGGGGTCACTTTCGGGCGCGGATTCCTGCAAAGTAGTCTTGATTCTATTCTCGCTCAACAAACTTTGCAGACGTTCTTTTTGCTTCACCGGAAATTGGTCTGACATAGCTCACCTCTCACTCAGGAAATGCGCCGCAAAGCAGCGGCATAACGTTCTTTGTCCATATCCTTCAGGAAATCTTTCCAACTCTGTTCCTGCGCTGCCTCATCGTCGCCCTTGCCCTTGCGGAATTCGAGATATTTCTTTTTCATCTCATCCAGTTTACCATCGAAATAGGCACCCGCCATCACTGCTTCGCCTACCACATTGGATAAAGGCTCGATTACATCAAGCTGCTCTTGATAATTACCACGAGCGATGGGAGTGGGCAGGGACTTGCCGATTTTGCGAGTGAAATACTCGGTAATACCCTCGTTCATATCGAAATTCCAGTCGTTCAGTATCTTGTCCGAAGCATATTTATGCAAACCTTCGTGAATCATAGTCCCGGCGTTGCCCCGATCTTTATGAATCCACACCCGGTCTTTGCTATCCACGAACCCGTTAATCAGGTCTTTCTTGGGGTCTTTGGGGGGTGGTCCGTTAAACCACACATCATGCCCATAGTGCGCTTCGCCCGCTCTATCCCAATCGGAATCTCCGACCACGCCCACCATTCCCTCGATTTGGCGACCCGCCTTCACTGCGCCCGCCACATACGCGCTCAGTTTGTCCCGAATATCCTTGTCCGCATCGGTGGCAGAAGTATGGGTTTTGTTATCCTCGGCGGTAGTGCCGACTTGGAACATACGCAGCTTCGTTACAATCGTCAGATAATCGTCGTTGGTCATTTCGTCAAAGGCTTTGGTCATCAGAGTGGCATCCGACCAAACCGTTTGCCGTTCTGCCGGGCTTGCCTCATTTACCAGCTTGGTAATCGCCGCCATATCCAGCTTAATCGAATCCAGTTCCTTCTCGAACTGCTGCTTGAAAGTGGGCTTACTGGCAGGACTTTCCGGCTTCGTTTCCTTCGGGGCAGATTCGCCCACTTCGGGCGGCGCACTCTTGACGGTAGGGGCAGACTCTTTCGGAAGGTTAGTTGCGCCGCTTGCCGCCGCTGTCCCCGATACCGCATCGGCAGGAGAAGAAGCTGCCGCTGCTGCTGCCGCGTTTTGCGCCGAACCGGAAGCATCCTTGCTACCCTCATCACCTTTCAACTCCGCCCACGTTTTTTTGCCCACAATCCCATCTTCTACCAGCTTCCGCGCTTTCTGGAAAGCCAGCACCGCTGCCAGAGTTTTGGGACCAAAAATACCGTCTTCCGCCAGCGCCGGAGTTGCCATCCCCAGTTTGTTCAACTTCTGCTGCAATTTCAGCACCGTATTGCCCTGCGAACCTGTCAGCACGGTGCGTTCGCGCTGAATTACGCCCGCTTTCTCCCGCATAATCCGGGTGACGGCGCGATTGCCGATGGTGCGCTGCAAGGACAATACCTTTGTGGGTGTCAGCTTGCCGGAGAAAGCTTCGCTCACCTCTGACTGGGCGGTTTCATTGGCTGTTTCGACTTGAAATTCGAGATTGTCGCCGGAGTGGGTAGGAATAGCCTGCTCTGGCGACTTTGCCGCGAGATTTGTTCTTTCCATCTTTTTCCCCCTTACTACTAAAGACACGGGGTTACGAAAGGTATGATAGAAGAATAGTACGTTGCTGGAATAAACGTGGAATAAACGCAAATTATCCGGGTGAGAATACTTAAATTATAGAATAGCCCCGTGAAGAGTCAATCTTAATTCGATACTATAGCTGTTCAGAAAAGGTTTTGGAAAAATAAGGCGAGGGTTACCTGCCAGAAGATTCCAATCTATAACTCAGTGATCAAATATGTCAGCAGAGTAGGCATCTAAATTATAATGAACTCGTCCCTCATATGCGGAATATTCTTCAGAGAAGTCTGTCACAATTTTAGAGGAGCTTAATAGTTCTGTCATTTGATCCCAGACCTTCTGCCATTTGTTATTTAATTCTGAAAACAATTCATTTTCCTTCTGCCAGATGTATTCAAAAATTTCACTATAGTAATCTCTTTCAATTCTTAACCTCCTAACTTTAACCGATTCATCTAATTGCGAACTTAAGTCTATCTTTAAAGATAAATCATCGAATTCATTTAACCATTCTCTTAAAAGACTGACAGGTATTTCAATAAAACGTGCAGGGAGTTGTCCAATATATGCTTCTTTTTCTTTTCTTACCTTTGCCCTTTCAACAATTCCATTCCAAAAGACTGCTCTAAGAACCGAGTAATCTTGAGAGCTGTCAAATAAGTTACCGTAAACCGTACGAACTTCGTTCCGATCCTCCCATCCAAGCCTCATGTGTAGAGATAGAACTGACCAACCATAAAAAGAATCATGATCATGTTGCCAATAGAAGCTTGTTGGACCAAGTAAAAGGTTATGAACGTCTGTTCTAATCAGGCTATAATAAAACCTTTTCTTATTTATTTCATTAGGGTTATTATGCATTGCAATAAAAACTTCTCAAAAAATGACCAAGAACCTTTATTAAAATCAGCTTTGGTAATTGACTCCAATTCGTTGTTTATACCAGCTTTCTATCAGATTATACTCATTTACCAAGTCTTGAAACCAAATCGATCTAAATATTAGTAACTATTCACCCTTCTACCCCCCTCAAGGGGGGAAGTGGAGAGAGGAGTTCAAGGGGACACCCCTTGCGACGTACCTGTACCGGGAGTAGAAGTTCCTAACAAACCAGTGGAGAGAGGAGTTCAAAGGGACACCCCTTGCGACCCCGCACAGGGGTTGCACCCCTGAGAACCCTGCTCGGTTTCCGTTAGCCCCTCAAGGGGGGAAGTGGAGAGAGGAGTTCAAGGGGACACCCCTTGCGACAGGTGGTCTCCGTGCAGGTAGGTGGTACTCACTACCCAGCCCGCATCCCGCTGCTTGACCGCCACTGCCCTGCCCCCGAACTGGATGTACTCCTTCCTGCCCCCGGTACTGTCTTCTTCCCACACCCCGCCCGGATAGTAAGTGGTTACCCCGTTCCTGCTTCTGGCAACCCTCGCTCCATCGGCGTCATAGCCGTAGGTCTCGGTCACATTATCCAGTAGCGTGGTGATTGAGGTGGGCTTGTTCTCCACGTTCCAGGTGTAGCTTCTGTTCCCTCTACTAAACTTATGTTGAAATAAATGCTGCTATTTCGACTATTAAATTATAGAACCGATTATGCCTCTCTTTATAATTAGTCAATCATAACTTCATATGTGGACTGCACCATCCAACCAAATAATCCATAATTTCGAGAACAATATCTTCTTCTTGTTCCATATTACGTGATTGCAAATCTGCTCTTAACAATTCTAGCTCTTCTAAAATCTCCTCTTTCTTATGACCCTTTGATAACAATTCGCGAACCTTCTCGCGCATAGAACTTTGTGGGTCAGACGAGTGTGTTAATATATGATCAAATTCAGATTTCATAATAACCTCAATGTAATATTTATGGATTTACTAATTCCCAACTATCTTGAGTATTCCATATAGACTCTTGATACTGCTCGAAAGACATTTTTTTAGATGGCTCAATAAATCCATGCTGTGAATTATCTGGATCCTGTCTGTATAATAAATTATCTCCAAGTTTATCAGAGCTTATTTTCCATACGGGATCCTTACCTGTTCCGCCAAATTCAGGAGGACGTCGGAATGAAGGTAAGTTGTTTGGATCTTCTGGACTAACTGATACTCCTCCAGTATTTGGTTGAACAAAATTATCACTATCTTCATTTATATCACTACCAAGTCTAGCGCCAAGAGTACGTGCAGTATCACCTAAAGCAGGTTTTCCGTTTGAATCCATCCTCATTGAATGGTATAAAGTTGTCGGGCCATTAGCGACATCATTTTGAGTTTCACTACCACCTCCACCTGAATTTGCACCTCTACCAGCCTTCAGTGCTTCATTTATTATAGGAGAAGCGGCTCCGGCAACAGTATGAAGAATATCAGGGGAGTCATTGAAAAAGCCGTCATTTACCGCACTGAAGGTCAGTTCTACGGCGGCTGCCCCCACCCCTGCAAGGGGATTTCCACCTGATGCCATAAAACCTTCTACAAAACCTGCAGCGCCCGTTGCCAAACAATCAAGAAAGTCACCGCAATGGCCAGTTGGGTCAGTATGAATTAGAGGATTATCGTAAGCATAACCATATTTGTTGAAGGCCTGGGGATTGGCCGGGTTGGGTACAATCGAGTCGCTACTGACGAACTTACCGACCTGCGGGTCATAATATCTGGTGTTGTAGAAAAGTAGCCCCGTCCCGTCCAGCCTCTGCCCGGTGTAGTTCATAGTCGTCTGGCTGATGCTGCCTAGCCGCACCTTGCCCCACGGGTCAAACTCCTGCTGGCTGGCTACCTGCCCGCTGCTATCAGTCGCAAGGCTCACACTGCCAAGATGATCCCCGTGCAGGTAGCTGGTACTCACTACCCCGCCCGCATCCCGCTGTTGATCTCGATGAAATCCAGCTTGTTATTTACCGCCCCTGCCCCGTTGGTAACACTCAGCCTCCCGTCCTGAACATTCACTATCACGGTGCGGTCCACCTACGGGCTGATTGACTTGAGGTAAGGAGTATTTTATAGATATAATATTAGAGTAAATCCATCCGAAGTGCTATTCCAGATAGCACTTTGTTGATTAATTAAAATTAATTGAATAAGTTGTAAGCGATAATAGGCTTTTTAGGCAATTATTCCATTCCTGGCCGCAAATTTAGAAGGTGACTATGCAATAAGTCTCGACATCTAGAAAAATTTAAGGATTGAGTTTGTACCATAATTCCCAAGCCTCACTTGCAGATTTATTTTTAAATTTTTCAGCGAGAACTTTTATGTCCTCCCAGCTATATCTTTTTTCAGATATAAGAAACTTAGTCTCTCGAAAATTTGTAATAACAAATTTATATTTTTTTTCAAATACATAGCGACCAGTTACTGGATCAGCAAGGTAGCCAGCTGGCCGAAAAGCAATCTCTACTTGATCTATAGGGAAACGTTTTTCTACTGTAACAGCCTTATGACCATAGGGACATAGAGAGTCTTCAGGCTTTACCTGATAATTTTCATCCCTAAAAAATTCCCAAGTATGATTATCATCACATCTATAAATCCAATATATTTTCACCTGATTTTATGTGTCCTTTTCATAAAATAAATGCGTCTTAAACTGCTCTTTATCATTCCATACATTCACGTGGGGTTCTAATGAGTCACCATCTCCGAAATCATGTCCATTGAAATCATCACGCCAACCTATACTTCCATCACTTGATCTTCTTCCAATGATCATATTACTATTTCTCATTTTATAATCTCCTCCTTCATACTCATAGGCTCTTATTGGTACTGAGTCAGAACCTAAATCACCTGCAACCTCTATATCTATTTGTCTAAATCTGAACAATGTTTTTGCAAGACTTTCAGAAGGGTTGGGTAATTGCCCTCTTATCTCTAATATGTCGTTACAAATTGATGAAAGATTTTCTCTGAACCAGTTAGCTAATTCTTGCAAATCCCATTGCCACGTTAGCAGCGTTATATTTTTTTGTTGTAATGAGAGCGAGAAATACCCCCATTTTTCGTAGACATTTTGCCATTGTTCTTTCTCAGCTTGTGGAAGGAGTTTAAGTTGGAGTAGTAATTTTTCCATCAGGTTTCCAGACATAACTATAATTAAAAGTTTGCTAAGAGACTCGATTATTTTACAGCAAATTGTATAGGCATTGTGCAAATCAAAACATTTGCTCGGAACTCCGGCAATAAAAATTAACCTAATAGGCTGTAATTTTAACTTATACCCCACAGTTACTAATACGTTCCACCTTCTTTCGCAGGGGAAGGTGGATAGGAGATTAGGTCTTATTTACTCTATCCTAGAGAATTTTTAATAGTCAAAGTGTTTAATAAATTACCTTGTGCTTGCTTACTTAGTCAGGTAATTCTGATTGTTTATTTAGCTTTTTGTATGTAGGCTTATTAATTGTACCATCATTGAGTCATTCCTTTATTCCATCATTCAACACCTCAGTTGCCGTGTCATGGTCAAGGTCGATTTCGGTACCCCAACCCCCTTTTTCATGCTTGGGTGATGATTTATAAACCTTAGCTGGCTGAGATTCCGGCCCGGGAACTTCATCTGGTAAAACATCTGCAGGTTCTGTTGCTTTCTTTGGGTCATCTTGAGATTGTGTGTTTGTCTTAGCAACTATTTGGTCGTATATGCTTGTTATTGTTTTTTCCGCATCAGAGAAAACCGCATTACCACCTGAGTTATCATTCTGGGTTGCAGCATTGTAAACCTGACCAAGTAGCTGGGGTCGCCCGCTACTACCCGCACCGTGTAGGTGCCGTTGGGTACGGCTATCTCCCAGTAATTGTTAGCGCCGTTTTACTGCATGTGGTTAAAGGTGTAATAGCGCAGTTTCTAACTTTCTAAAGCCCTGATTAACCATTCACTATTTTGAAGGGAATTTGCTTTGTCTTTTAAATTGTTTAGAATTTCTTCAATTGGTTTCTTGTTTTTACGATATTTTATTAGTCGTAAAGGAATACTATGTAGTATATGAGCTATATTATAAATTTCCTTATTTCCTGATTTATAAGCCTCATAACGTATATCAATGAATGCAGAATATAGTAAAAAATGTAAATATATAATATGATTTAAATCATTCTCCTTATTAATCTTTTTTCGTTCAAAATAATCTTGATTTACTGCTTCAAACCAGTTATGTAACCCCTTTGTTTTTGCTAATGACCCTAAGTTTAAAATAATGTCAGCCATCCTAATTTCCCCTAAATTGTCTTTCTCTAAATTGTATGGCAAATTTAGAAAAAAGTCAGATAATGCAACAATAAAAGAAAAACTATTATTTTGAGCTATGGTTCTAATTTTTTCTAACCCAAAAGAAAAAGCTAAATATATTTTCATTTGAGCATCCATAAAACTCCTTATAATCCTTTGATCAATTCCCATTCGCTTGTGGTGAAACCTTTTTTAGCGAGGTAACTATTGGGTCACACCACTCATGAGGTTGCCGTTGGCATCGTAGCGGTAGTTCTGTCCGCCCACCGACACAGGGGTGTGAGCGAGAACTATTCTTCTAGTAGAACCCGATTTCATCTTAACAAATACAGATTATCGCTCTTCGGCTGTTAATGAATTGATAAATTCTTCAAAACTATCAGCGATAAAATAGACATTCTCATAACTATCCATACTGCTCTTATCTAGTTCGCCTTCATGATCCCAATAATAAACTTTACCAGCATCAGGACCTCTAAATGATATACAAATTATATTTCCTCCTGGATCTTCTCCAATTGTTAGGAAATTTGTAGGTATTCTTCCCTTAAAAGTATGCATATTTTCAATAATGTCATAGTTATAATTGACTTTATTGATTGAATACAACCAATGAATACTTCCTCTCGAGGTTAAAGAATCGCCAAAAAGTGGAAAACTGGTTAATTTAGGGCGTCCCCCATAATACTTCATTAAAAAATCTTTGTAAGCTTGAGGAAACTCAATACCCAATTCTCCTTCTGCTTGGATAATATCGGCTTCACTCAATGCTGGACCTAATTTAGCGAATTGAATTTCCCGCATAAACCTCCTCCTAGTCCCTAAGAGTTGCACCCCTGAGAACCCCGCTCGGTTTCCGTTAGTTACATAGGTCAATTTTCTATCTGGCTGAATTGTTACAAATATTATATGTTATGGATAAATCCCCTCTCCGTTTAGAAGAGGGGATGGGTTTAAGTTAACAGATAGGACAATGGTTCGTGATAGTTATCTTGCCACCAGTATTTGCTCAAGCGAGGTGACAGGTTCTTTTGTATAGTTTTCGTTCCAGCGCTGCACCAGCGATTGCTTGAGCTTTGCCTGATCGTTTAGTTGCGATATAGACGGAATAGCGCCTGTACCGTTCAGAAGAACCCGATATTCCCAATAAAAGGTTTCCAAATCGAGCGGTTTTTTAAACTTACGGTTTCCGATCAAATTCAAGTAGTTGTTCGAGACTATAATCCAGTCTTCCTCTTGCAAATAGCCGCGCACCTGTTCTATTTGGTTGGGGTCGCTGGAATTGGTCAGCACAATATTCGCTTGCTTCAACCGCTCTTCAAGCGACACCGGAACAGGCGTAGCCGTTGAGTCTGGTACAGCGGTTGGGGTGGGAACAGGCGTAACGGTTGGGGCTGGTGTAGCCGTCGCCGTTGGGACGATAGCCGCTTTTGTGGTTGGCGGTATAGGCGCAGCGGTAGTAGTAACAATTGGGTTGGCGGTAGTCGTAGCCGGAGACTGGGTTGGTACAGACGTGGCTGTCGGCTCAACCGTTACCGTAGCGGTTGCCTTTGTCGTAGCGGTTCGAGCTGCAAAAAGAGTTTCCAGAGGGCTAGTGCCACTACTCGGCGTTGTGCCTGCATTCACCGTATGCTTGTTCCAATTAAATACCAGTACCACAAAAGCTACACAAACCAGCGCAACACCAGCCGGTAAAATCGCCAATACCAACCTGTTCTGATTTTTGGCAGTACGCTTCATCAACTTGATGGAAATCGTTCCGGTATTTCTGCCAACCTCTGCCAGTTCCCTTTCCAGCCGCGCCACTTCAATGCGCTGATCTTCTAATTCAAGCTTCAAGCTGGCAGGGATATCCAGCGAGGTATAACCCGCCGCCCTTTCTTCCAAAACCGCCAGTATGCGCCGCGCTTTTTTCAAAGCCGCGTTCAATATTTCGCGCTCACTTACTACCATAAATTTATCCTCATACCTGTTAACTTTACTTACAAAATAATATGTTTATATTAACGCTAAGGAATAGGTTATTTTTAGTAAAATAGTCACACCAATTTTGTGATATAGACTGCTATTCACGAAAATAGACGCGCCAACATACCACCGATAGACGTTTCATAATATTCCTCCGTTGTATAACATAAATGCCACCGGGAAATGAGCCGCTAAGAAGCCAAACAAATCCCGGAAATTAGCAAACGGGAGATTTTATGGATCAGATCGAGTCCAACACCCATTCATTTATTATCAAGGTTTGGCTCGAAGAAACGGCTGTAGAAACTCATAAGCCGCTCTGGCATGGTTACATTTCACATGTGGGCAGCGGTAGGCGTCGTTACTTGAAAAATCTGGATGAAATCAAACCCTTCCTCGCCGGGTATCTGTCGGAGATGGGGGTTAAGCTCGGCTTCTGGGCGCGCCTGAGAGCTAAACGGCAATTGAAACATTAATGGGTATTCTGAAAAAGGAGAATTAACAATGGCAACTGTTGAAAGCATTATCCCTTCCGCCCTTTGGGCAGCCGATTTCACTATGACGGTACTTGATCCTAATGGTCGCAACCCTAGTACCATTATTCGCAATACCGACGCTTGGCAGTTAAAGGTTGATATCAATTTAAGCGGTCTTATCGTTCCTCTAGTGGGCGGCACTTTCCATATTCAGCCCTACATCGAAGCGTTGGGCGCAGATCAGGAAGGCAAACTCGTTGCCGAAAAAACCCAAGCCCTGACCGGCGCTAGTAACTATTCCCTTACCTTTAACGTTCCGAACGCGGCTTCCTATCCGATCGTACCCGGTGGCGTAAAATTGGATCCCGGACCGTACCGCTTAACGTTGGTGCTGACCTATACAAATTTGGTTAACAATCCTGATGAGATTGCCGGGTTTGTAGAAGGTCCTGTTATCCAGATTTACCTTCCATAATAAATAGTGCAACCTATCAGTTAGTTAACAGGCTTGTGGGGCGAGAAAATAACGCGCTGCAAGCCTGTCCCCATATATATTTGAGAAGCAGGAGTGACAAGGCAATGGGTAACAGACGTACCAAATCCGATCTGCCCGATGAGCCGCAGAAAGGCGATGATTTTAAGCAAATACACGGCATTGGTCCTTCGGTGGAAACGCGCCTACAAAAAGCGGGCATCCTAACCTATTCCCAATTCGCGCTGCTTTCGCCCGCCGATGTTGCCGCCCTATTGCTGGATATAGCCGGAATGACCGCCGAGCGCATCGCCAAACAGGATTGGATTGGGCAAGCGCGCGCACTCGCCCCCGGTAATAGTCCGGTGGAACGGTTTGAGAATCCGGTTAGCAAAAAGAAAAAGGAAAGTTACGCTATTTTTACCCTTGAAATGTTGTTGGACGAGCAGCATATCGTACAGCGCATGAGCGTGGTAAATGTGCTGGAAGGGCTGGAAGAAACTTGGGATGGTTGGAACGAAACATGGTTGCGCGAGTTTATTTCTCGTAGCGCAAATTTGAGCCTACCCGAAACTGCCCCCGCCCCCCGCCTTTCAAAAGGCATCCGCGAGGTAAAACCTGTGCTGGAGGGAGAAGCTCTTTTGGAAACGCTTGAAGCCGTTCCCACCCATCGGCATAACAGCAACAGCGTTTTCCGTTCCGGCGAGCCGTATATTGTCAGCTTGAATCTGGATTTGAGCAAGGTGGTAGTGCAGCCTACCGCTCCTCTAAAGCTATCGGCAGTGGTAAAAGCCAAGAGCTTGAGCGGCGGTAATCGCTACACTTTATGCGAGGCAACCGAAACCGCCGAACCGGGCAGCAAAGCCAGCCTGAAGATGAACGGTGTCGCTCTTAAGCCGGGGCTTTATCGTACCGAAGCGGTAGTTACGTTAATAACCCCGGAAAGCATTAATGGACTGACTACCAAATTCGAGGGAAGCCTGTTTCAGATTTATTAGACTGCCCTCTAGCGCAACTCAATCAGAGTAGGTGATCGAGGGCGGCAGCCTTGAGCATCTTGCGTAAATCGTCCAAATTTTCTTCGACTACGGCATGGTCTTCCGCGATTTGCCCGCCTGTAGCCGTGCTACTTTCGGACACATCCAGTTGAAGACCGTACTTTGTGCCGGAATGAGTTGCCATTTCATCACCGGGGGCAAGCACTTTTTTGGAGTAATTGGGTGGGGCATGCATTAAAAGTCGCCTCCCACAAAGGGGACAAAGCCATTCTTCAGATCCTGACAAGTGCTTTCCCACAAATACCATTTGATGTTTTTGAGAACCGTTCATCTTAAACTCCCGAAATATATAATGAATTATAGTCGCAACAACACACTATGGGTTGTTGTAGCCCGCTTTTCCCTATAATGGATTAGCTTTTTTTGTCTTTGTTTCCCAAGGGGTGCATTGGTACTGGTGGTGTAAGGCATTTCGGGGAGGTGGCAAGCTCTTCAAAATTAATTTGTCAAACCTGCTCAATCCAGCTAACTAATGTATTAATCCCATTGATAAAAAACCCCAAGCAATTCCACCCTAATTTTTAGCAATAAATCAGCTTATTGCCAAAAATACAGATTCGATAGCAGAACAGATATACATAACCCCTACTATTATACATAAGTATAACACGGTTTATTTTTTAAAAGAAGAACGATTAATAAATATTTATGTATAGCTAAGCAATTTCGCTCTGTCCGCGGGCGGGTAATTGTTTGAGGTTCTGCTCCATCTTTTCAATCCCAAGCTTAAGTTGGTCATCGATACCGGAGAGAATTGTTTGTAGTTGCTTGAGGTGGTTAATAACTTCGGGCAATTGCACTATCCCAACTTGAGGATGGGTATCGTTTGTCTCTGGGCTAGGTACTAGCAAATCGGCGCGGATTTGTTGATACAGTTGATAGGTGCGGCGCGAGGGTTTGATGCCTAGTTCTTCCTCCAGCACTTGCGCGCAACGTTCATACTGCCGCATTGCCGCGCCCCTATCGCCCGTCAGGTAGTGCAGTTTCATCAGGCGTTGGTGGGTGCGTTCGCGGGTGCGGTCGTGGCACAGAATCCGCAGCCCGTAAGAGATACCTTTTTCATAGATGCTGTGCGCCTCGCAATAATCCATCAGCTTATCCATCATCGACAGATAAATATTGTGCAGACGCTCGCGCTCGTTCAAGCACCAATCCCAATACCAGCCTTCCAACAGGTCGCTTTGGTATAGGCGCAAGGCTTCTTCCATAAAGCGGGCGCGTGGAAGATCGAGTTCATGCCCTTTCATGCCCTGCACAAAAGCATAGACTTCCTCAAACACTCCCACATCCAGCCATAAACCGGCTTTAGAATTTAGCAAGACCCATTCCGGCTCTACTACTAACAGCGCGGTAGTATCACATTCCGGCGATAGTGCCGTAAGCGCGCTTTGTAATTGCCACAGCGTTTGCCGCAAATTCTTTTTTGCCTGTGCGCCCGGTAAATCAGGCCACAGCACCGTTGCCAGCACCTCGCGTTGTAAGGGGCGATCTCGATTTAATAATAGATAGCTGAGTAACTCCTGCAACTTGCGAGCGTCAAAACCCTCAAGCTCGCAGTTATCGCTTTCCACGCGAAGTTTGCCAAACAAATAGACCTGCAATACGGTCATCGTTGCTAACTCCTGTTCGGATTGATAGTTTTATGACAGCAAGTTATTCAAAATATATTGGCTCAAGGCGAAACATGGAATTACCGATTATGGGTTTGGACTGCGATGAAAAATTGATACATGTGAGCCTATTTTTCAGTACGGACTACAAAAGTCCGGCTGGTTTCCTCTTATCCCTTGTAATAAACGTATTTTATCACGGTTTTACCCATAAAACGGTTAATTTACTATAAGATTAATCTTTTAATTTTATTATTTTTTAATTAATTTTGTAATAATAAAACTTACAATCTTATTTACAGTATTTAATATCTTCTTCTACCAAATCCCATGAAAGTTAATGGTTGAATACGCCCTCGTTTGTCCTACTACGCAGGGCTGTTGCAAGAACCCATTTTAAGGCTGCACCAACCGGAGGAGAGAAGAGGACACCCCCGGCAGGCGTTTTGCTGTCTAGCCTGTGCCCTGAAAGGGTGGTTACACTCCCCTTCCGACCTTGCAACCGCTCTGGTTTCATAATACAGCTATGTGAAGACAGCAACCTAAAATATACAAAGGTGTGACCAAGCCCACTTTGTTACGAAACTTTTTTGCTTATAATATGAGGGTCGAGATTATTATAATCGTTAATCCCGTGCCCGAAATACAGGTTTAAATAATAAGAGGATTAACCCATTTTTTAAAAGGTAAAAGGAGAAAGTAGAAGGCATGGCAAAAGATAAAAGCTCCAAAAAAAAGTTAGCTGTTGAAAAAGAGCAGAAACCACAAACTGAAAACTTATCAAAGCAAGAGTTAAGCGAGGAAAATCTAGAGCAGGTTTCAGGCGGGCACGGCTTTTTCCAGCTAATTCAGGGGACTGACGGCGGGATTACCGGGGGTATACAAGCGAACGATGGAGGAATTACAGCAGGCAAGGGGATATTAAAGAAATAATGAATTGAACTCAAGCGCAAGTTATTGTACTGTCCCTACCCCTCGGTGGTTTTATTTATTGTGACCTAGAACTTACCGCATTTTCCTGACACCCTTCTTGGATCGCCCTCTTGTCCCTGTTGCCACTATCTGACTAATCTAAAAGAAAGGTATAGCGAGGTTCATGCTTAATCAAATTTCCCCCTTGAGGGGATTAGGGGGTGAGTAGTTATAATAATTATAACAATACCTCTTGGCAACTTGTAAAATTTCAGAAGTGGCAGCAAGCTCAACTTGTTAAACACTGAATCGCCCTGTCCTACTACGAATCGAAGTGGTAAATTAGCCCCGTTTGTATTATTCTGTTAGATACTACCAAAAAAGAATGGTCGGGCAGACCATACAAATTAGGACTTTTGCTTGGAACAGTAAAAATGAGCCTAGATTCCAGACAAGGGGCTTATAAGCTTTAAGAAATTAATCCGTAAATATGTTAGATTTCCGAAGGGCGGTTCGCACCCTCTACGGGGCGCAGGCGAACCGCCCACCTGTCCCCCGGATGGGGGATACAAATCGGTTCTCATGAGAATTGGTTCGTAGGGGCGCATCGTGATGCGCCCGCGTTTGCTGGTGAAATCTGGTGGATTTACCCTGATCCTTGTTTTACGGATTTAATTGTTAATTTACATAAGCCCCTTGCCTAAAAGCGAAAGCCATACAAATATAAAAAAGGAATATATTTATGCAACACCGTACTTTTGGCAGAACGGGCTGGGAAGTCAGCGAAATCGGCTATGGTATGTGGGGGTTAGCGGGCTGGACAGGCTCGAATAAAGACGAAACCGGCGCCGCTCTGCAACTCTCCGTTGATTTGGGCTGCAATTTCTTCGATACCGCGTGGGGCTACGGCGCGGGCGCAAGCGAACGTATTCTCGGCGATTTGGTACGCGCCAATCCCGACAAGCGTCTCTATACTGCCTCCAAAATCCCGCCCAAGAACTTTAAATGGCCCTCGCGGCGCGGCTTTTTGCTGGAAGATTGCTTCCCGCCCGATCACATCCGCGAGTACACCGAGAAAACCCTCACCAATCTCGGTTTGCCTCATCTCGACCTGATGCAATTCCATGTTTGGGAGGACGCTTGGGCGGAAGATGAACGCTGGCAACGCGCCGTAGATGACCTCAAGCGCGAAGGGTTGGTTTCCAGCTTTGGGGTTAGCATCAATCGTTGGGAGCCGTGGAACGCCCTGCGCACGCTGCGTTCAGGCTTCGTAGATGCGGTACAGGTTATTTACAACATCTTCGACCAGAACCCGGAAGATGAGCTTTTCCCGCTGTGTAGTGAGCTTAACATCGGCGTAATTGCGCGTGTTCCTTTTGACGAAGGTACGCTAACCGGAACGCTTACCGCCGAATCGCACTGGCCCGAAGGCGATTGGCGCAACACCTATTTCGTGCCTGAAAACCTGATTCCGAGCGTGGCGCGTGCCGATGCTCTTAGAGGGCTTGTGCCGGACGGTTCTAGTATGACGGATATGGCGTTGCGCTTCATCCTCGCCAACTCCGATGTACATACCATCATACCGGGGATGCGCCACCCTTCTTATGTGCGTACCAACCTTGCCGCCAGCGATGCGGGCCCACTTCCTACCGCGCTATTGACCAAACTGCGCGTGCATCGTTGGGAGCGTCAGCCCACCGAATGGTCGCAATAACTAAAGAGGAATATTATGGCTAACACTTTGCTCAACATCAGGGTCGGCTCTTTCAACTTTACGGCTACCCTCGAAGAAGAAAACGCCCCTCAGACCTGTGCTGCTTTGCGCAAGATGTTACCTTTCAGCAATAAACTGATTCAGGCGCGTTGGAGTGGTGAATCGGCTTGGGTTCCAATGGGCGCGTTTCCGGTGGGGGTGGGTTACGAGAACCATACCAGCCACCCCGCGCCCGGCGAACTCTTAATTTATACCGGCAACCTGAGTGAAACCGAGATTTTATTTCCCTATGGCGCGTGCCTGTTTTCCAGTAAACTCGGTCAGCTTGCCGGAAACCACTTTGCCACTATCTTGGAAGGTCGCCAAAAGCTAAAGGAGATGGGGCAAATAATTCTATGGCAAGGGGCGCAGGATATTTCAATTGAGTTAGCCCTTGCTGAATAAGCTACCGCGCGGTTACTCTGGTTATATAAACTCAAGCAGGGCAGTTGCAAGGTCGGTATTTCCATTTTTAACTTTCGCCCCAAACGTTAAGAAAATCGTTTTTGTAGGGGCGGTTCGCGAACCGCCCCATGGTCGTCAATTTAAAAAGAATGGGAAGTAGACAAAAGAAAGTACCTGTGGCAAAGATTTAATTGCAAAAAAAAACCTTAAGCCAAACACAGGTACTTTCATGGAAAAGCTTAAACAAATAGCGGGGAATTTGCAAGCCCTATTTAATGAAACAGCGCAACATCTGGCAGTGGAGACGGGTTTTCGACAACGACGATCAAAACTGGATGGCGCCACATTCGCCAAAGCGCTAATCGGAGGCTGGCTGTCCAATCCTGAGGCAAGTCGGAGTGAACTGGCACAAATAGCCAAGGTTAGCAAACAAGCGCTTGACCAGAGTTTTACAAGCCAAGCGGCAAGTTATTTACAGGCTTTGTTAGGTTGGTGTGTAGAAAAAATGCTAGGGCAGGAACCAGCGAGTTTGAGCCTACTGCAACGCTTCAAAGGGGTGTATGTACTGGATAGTTCGACTATCAGTTTACCGCCAACCTTGAGCGCCCATTGGCAAGGGTGTGGGAAAGAGGGTAGTCAAAGTGAGGCTGGTCTGAAACTGCACGTGGGTTTGGAACTGCTAAGCGGGGCGCTACTGGGACCGGAATTAAGTCCAGCCCGTCTGCACGATCGGCAAGGACCGCATCAAAAGCTAAGTTTACCAGCGGGGGCGCTACGGATAACCGATTTAGGCTATTTCAAATTGGGACGATTGAAAGAATTAGAAGCGCAAGCGGTATTGTACCTAACCAAAGCTCAAACCGGACTACAAGTGTACGGGGCGCACCAACAACCCTTAGCTTTGAGTAAATGGTTGGGACAACAGTCACAAAAGCTGATAGATAGGGTAGTAGAGGTGGGGGTAAAAGAACGTTTGCGCTGTCGGTTAGTGGCATGGCAAGTACCTTCTGGAGTAGTACAAACTCGTCAGCAGGCTTTCAAGGAGTTGGCACGCAAGCAGCAGCGTCCGGTCAGCGCCGAACGTCAAGCCTTAAGCTACTGGAGTGTGTATCTAACCAATCTGTCGCAGGAGCAGGCTAGTCCCGCAGAAGTGGCAGTATTGTATCGGTTACGCTGGCAGATTGAACTTCTTTTCAAATTGTGGAAAAGTGGGGGTGGATTGGAACGCTGGCATAGCCACAAGCCTTGGGCGATATTATGCGAAATATATGCCAAACTGATTGGGCAAATTATTCAGCACTGGTTAGTGCTGGCAGGGGTGTGGCAAGAAGCGGAACGCAGTCTCATCAAGGCTAGTCGTATTGTGCGAGCACACGCCCGCAGCTTACTGTTTCGTATTGATAATCCGCCCCACTTATTGCAAGAATTGATTTATATTTGTGCTAGTATGCAAAAAGGCTGTCGTTTGGATAGGAAAAAATCCAAACCCTCCAGTTTTCAGCTGCTTAATAGTCCTCCTATTTTGGTTCCGCAGCTCTTAAATTGACGACCATGGGGCGGTTCGCGAACCGCCCCTACAAAAACGATTTTCTTAACATTTGGGGTGAACGTTGAAAATGGAAATTCCGAACTTGCAATACCCGCCCTGCTTCAAAGCTTTGCTTTTATGAAAGGCTCTTGGTTACAGAACTGAACATAGTTCCAATCTGAGGTCCTAGAAATACCAGTATAGCGATTACCACGATTGCCACGAACATCAAGACCAAAGCGTATTCTACCAAACCTTGCCCTTGCAATCGGGGCAGCAAACCGGATTTTTTCTCAACCGTTACCTTATTTTTAAGCAAATCCCGTAGTGTAATCATATTAATATATCTCCCTTTTGTTAAAGCAGCTAGCTAAATTCGGGAAATTCGGGCTACGCTGAAGCAAAGGTCTTTTTTGCCATTCTTGGGAGAATATTACACGGAATTTGAGACAAGATGCCCTTGGCTCTTTGATAAATTTTACTCCATCAGGAATATTAAAAAAAGGTCATAGCCCGATTGTACTATAACAACAAATCAGGCTTAATGCTATATCTTCTTTTAACTGTTGCTCTCGCCGGAGAGGAGGAGGGCAGGTGAGTTCAAGGGGACACCCACCTGTGCCCCGTATGGGGTATGCGACCCCGCACAGGGATTTCACCCCTGAGAACCCCGTTCGGATTCCCTCACCCCTCAAGTGGTGTTTTCGATTTGAACTGTATATAAATGTTAATCTTCGAGCTTTTTCAACCACAGACTAGCCCCTAAAGGTTGCTGTAAGGTGGGAGGCAATTTATCTTTAACTAACTGGGAAAAGTGAGTCTGAACGAAATCTACAAAGTAATAAATTTCAAACTGCTTGTTGTACTCCAGAAATGCTCTAAGCATGTAAGCTTCATTCCAGCCTCTACCCTCATAAACCCAATTCGAGACGTATTCAAAAGGATAGAACACATCGTGAAAATGGATATATACCCCTTTATTCAAGGCGGGCAAAATGTGGAACAAAATATAGTTTACATCGCTACCCGTTTTTGCCACATGGGTTGAATCAATAAATAATATGTCGCCCGCTTCCAACTCCCTGAACTTATCCAACGGCACGTCTTGAAGCTTCTGTTGGAACAGCCTGATTCGCTTCTTTTCTTCTTCTCCAAGTAACAATAATAAACGCTCAGGATAAGGCTCGATAAAAGTTAGCTCTATCGAATTATCCAAAAACAGTTCATTTGTATCCAGCATCAGCGCGGAAGAAAAGCCTGAGCCTATCTCAAAAAGCTTGGGGGGCTTCAAGTGGCGCAGGATAGAGTAGAGGGATAGGGCATCCCAGTGTCCAAAAAAGTCATTATTCTGGTAGTACCGGAGGTTTTCGGATTTATCAGGTGAAAAGGGCCAATCTGAAAAATAGCGGGATAGTTCCAGCAATAGCGCAACTTGCGCTGGTTCGTTTAATTCTATCGCGGGTAAATGTTTATTCGCTTTATCGAATATTTCGGCTTCTTGCTGTTTTATTTCCTCTACGGCGGGGAAGGGTGAATAGAAATGCCCAACCGGCACAAATAATTTTTGGCTTTTTGGTTGCAGTATGCCAGCAACTTGTTCTGCTAAAGTTTCTACCGTTGAGTTCAATTGCCGGAACTCTTGCTGCAAATAATCTCTGGCAGTTTCAAGGTCTTGAATATGCTTATTTTGATGCCGGGACTCTTGCTGCAAATAATTTCTGGCGGTTTCAAGGTCTTGAATATACTTGTATAGATTTTTGAAACCCGGTAAAGTCTTTGCAATATTCCTAAACGTAGGCATAATAAATCCTTATCACCTAGAATTAAGCCTTAAGCGGCATCTTTTTTTGAAGAACCTATTATAGCAAATAACCAGCCCTAATTTTTCTATTTTTAAGAGTTTCCGCACGACTACCTATCAAATTTGCGCTCATAATAATAACATTTTTCAATAGCAGTTTGACTGTAAATAGATAGTGTACTTGTCACGATATGGTATCATATACAAAATTTTGTACCTATTCAGCCGGATAGAAAATAGACCTTTAATCTGAGCGGGGTTCTCAGGGGCGCAACCCCTGTGCGGGGTGGCATACCCCATACGGGGCACAGGTGGGTGTCCCCTTAAACTCCTCTCTCCTATTTCCCCTCTTGAGAGGGTTAACGGAATCCGAGCGGGGTTCTCAGGGGCGCAACCCCTGTGCGGGGTGGCAAGGGGTGTCCCCTTGAACTCCTCTCTCCTACTTCCCCTCTTGAGGGGGTAGGGAGTTGAATAGTTACAAAACTTGTACTATCAAGGAGATTCAGTAATGAACAGGGCGCAGCAACGCACCGCTGAAGGAATTCTTTTCACCGATCAATATCAGCTTACAATGGCACAGCTTTATTTTCGGCAGGGCTTGCACGAAAAGAAGGCGCAGTTTGACCATTATTTCCGCAATTATCCCGATTACGGCGGACATTCGGCGGGCTTTTGCATCAACGCCGGGTTGGAATGGCTGGTTGACTGGATGAAAGAGAGCTATTTCCGGGATGAAGATATAGAATACCTGCGCAGCCACACCAACCGCAACGGGACGCGCTTGTTCGCCGATGATTTTCTGGAATGGCTTCGCGCCAACGGTAATTTTGAAGGGTTGACCCTGCACGCTATCCCGGAAGGGCGGGTGGTGCATCCCGATGTGCCGCTGACGGTGGTTACTGGCCCTATCGGGATGGCGCAAGTTATCGAGTCGGCGTTGCTCAATATCCTGAATTATCAGGTTTTGATTGCTACCAAAGCGGCGCGGTTGCGGCAGGCAGCGGGTGGCAGAACGGTGCTAGAATTTGGGATGCGGCGCGGGCAGGGAACGGGCGCAAATGCCGGGGCGCGAGCGGCTCTCATCGGTGGCGCGGATTTTACCTCGAACGTGGGGATTTCGCATGTGCTAGGCTATCCGCCACGCGGCACACACGCCCATAGCATGGTGCAATTGTTCAATGCGCTAGGCGAGGGCGAACTGGAATCCTTTCGCGCCTTTGCCGAGGTTTATCCTGACGATTGTATTTTGCTGGTAGATACGGTCAATACCCTCGAAAGCGGGATACCGAACGCCATCAAGGTGTTCGAGGAATTGCGCCGCAAGGGTCACAAGCCCGCCGGTATTCGCCTCGATTCGGGCGACCTTGCTTACCTGAGCATTCAAGGGGCGCGTATGTTGGATGCTGCCGGTTTCCCCGATACTTCTATCGTGCTTTCCAATGAACTGGATGAATTGTTAATCTGGCAAATCCAGAGCCAAATTGTGACGGAAGCGCCCCGCTATGGGGTTGAACCGGACAAATTGTTGGCGCGTTTGGTTTATGGCGTAGGAACGCATCTCATCACTTCGGGCGGACATCCCGCGTTGGGGGGAGTTTTCAAGCTGGTAGCGGTAGAGCAAAAGGGCGAGTGGTTGCCCGCTTTGAAGCTATCCGAATCGCCTTCCAAAATTCCCAATCCCGGCAACAAGCAGGTTTGGCGATTGTACGACAAGCGCGGCAAAGCCACCGCCGATGTGTTGAGCCTCGAAGGGGAAGAACTGAATCAGCATGAGCATCTGCGCTTGTACCATCCCGCCGACCCGACAAAGTATCGTATTTTGAACGTCAGCGAAATTGAGAAAATCGAGCCGTTGTTGGTGGAAGTGGTGCGCGAGGGCAAATTCGTTTACGATAGCCCTTCGCTGGAGGAGATGCGAGCGGTGCGCGATACCGATTTAGCCCGGTTGGATGAAGGGGTGCGCCGCCTCATCAAGCCGCATGTTTACCACGTTTCCCTAACCGAGAACCTGTGGCAACTCAAGCAACGCCTGATTGAAGAAACGCTGCAAGAGCGTTACCCGGAATAGTCCCCGTTCGGGTAGGGGCGCATTCCGATGCGCCCGGTTTTAACCCAAACGGAGGGCGTATTCAAATACTCGAATCTCACCCGTTCGCGCCTATGCCAATCCCCCGATTGCCCACCCCTCGCCGGGCGTGTCGAGCCACGCCCCTACCCGAACCGAATCTCATGAGAACCGATTTGTAGGGGCGGTTCGCGAACCGCCCGGTTTCTCTTTCAGAGTTCAGAGGGGCGCAATAGCGGAACACAACACCACCCGAAAACCAAAAGCGAGGCTACCGCGGTGCGGAATGACGTGGTTGCGGGACATACAGGACGCAAGAGTCCGACTGCCGGGGAAAGCTCCGCCCCGTATCACCCGCATCTCTCCGCTCCCGTCCACCACCACTTCCGAAGGCTTCTGGTATTTGTTCTGACACCACTCCAACAGATTGCCGCTTATATCCATTGCCCCACAAGTCGCTGCCCCTTGCGGATACATGCCCACCGCCGTTGTTCGCTTCAAACCCGCTTCCACCGTATTGGCGTAGCCCTCTTGCCATGCGCCCCACGGATATTCACGCTGTTGGCTACCCCCTTGCGCTGCCCACTGCCATTCCCATTCGGTTGGCAAACGCACCTCCGCGTTATTGCCGATGATTAAAGGGTTGCCTATATCTTCCGAACTGGTCAATTGCCAACCCTGCATGTGTTTGTTCAGCCACCGCCCAAACGCCACTGCCTGATACCACGACACCCTGTCGCTAGGGTTGCTCAAACCTTTTTGCTTTTGCTCGTCCAGCCTTTGCGGCTGGTATTTTTCCGGGAAACCTTGCCACCACTCCCGGTTTTGGTAGCCATCCGTTGCTTTCACAAAGGCTTTATATTGAGCGTAAGTCACTTGATATTTAGCAATATAATAAAAGAGTTGAATTTCAAAGGTCTGTTCCTCAATCTCCAGCCTTCCGCCCGGATATACGGGTAGCCACGCAATGTCGGGCAGCCCATCCTCGCGCACGCCCACGCCGCGCCGGGGGTCGCCGATTTCGCTCAGCCTGTCGCCGATTTGCAAACGGCGGGTGTGGCTGGTATTGAGGTCGGCAATTTCGCGCAGCATCATTTCGCGCTCGCTTTCGGGCGTGGCGGGTTTTGGCTCTGCCACCTTTATTACGGGTGTTAGCGCAGGGTTTTGCGATGGTGAAACGGGCGAGTCGGGTATAACCACGCCGAAATTCTTGGCATGGTGACGCAGCCCTCTTATCAACAGGTCGCGCCCGCGCTCGTCATAGAAATTCACCGCTTGCCAACGGCTCAACTTTCGGGGTAGCTCGCACTCCGCCAGTTTCAAGGGGATGATGTTGCTCAACCCTTCCGGCATATATTTGGCAAATTGTAGCGCGGTTTCTATCTCAGCCTGTACATAGCCGATTTTTGCCGCCGATTCGGGCGTAAGGCACACCAAAATGAGGTGAGTCTCTTCCAAAGCCTTCTCGATTTCATCGCGCCATATCTGTCCGGGTAGCAGTTCTTCTTCGTCCAACCACGGCTCAAGCCAGTGGCTTTCAGCTTGCAAGCGGCGATACAGTTCGCGCACTATGGGCTTATCCCCGGAGGAGTGGCACAGAAAGACTTTCAGTTTGGCGGGTTCGGGCATGTTTGCGCTCCGGTGTAGGGGTTTAGCTGTAACGCAACTACGCTCTAATTATAACCGTAAGGGTGCACCTTTGCCAACCGACCGCCCCGAACGACTCTAGCTGTCGGTGTAATAGTTTACTCAACTTAATTCTAATGAAAAATTAATTTAATTTGTTAAGAATTTCACCTGAATTTTTACCCTGTTTTGCTATCCTTAACTTAAATTGTAGCAACAATGCTTTCGCCTTTTAGCCTTTGACGCAGTTCAAATCCTCCACCAATTCAACTTTCACGCAAATAGAACTAATACCGGGCGCATTCAAATACGCTCCTACCGAATTGAACTACCGAACCCGATTCCCGTAGGGGCGCATCGTGATGCGCCCGGCGATGGGTGGCGCAAATCTTATGGGATAGAGCAACGGGCGAAGGGCGTATTCAAATACGTCCCTACGAACCCGAATCTCACGTATTTGCGCCTATGCCCCATCCACCCGATTATGTCACCCATCGGGGCATTGTACCGAACGGGGGGGATACCGAACCCGATTCTCTTAGGAACATACGCCCTCGCGGGGGCTTGAAACCGATTTTACCGATAGCATTAATCCCTACACCGCTGCTTCGATTCTAATTGTTAGAACAGGGTTCAACTTCCTGACAAGCAATTACCCCTATAGGCTTACCTTGGCAGGATGACGCTTTTCTTGGACAACCGAAGTTACTCTAACAGTCTGTTTTGCAGTCACAAAGAGGTGGTAGTACGAAAACGGAGGGATAATTTATGAGAAATGTTAAGAAGTTTAGCCTTGCGATGGTCTCTATGCTGCTTGTTTTTCAGCTTACGTTGGGAATGAGCTTTGCCAAAGAACAGGAAGAGGATTGGGGCAAAGACGGGCATGGGAACTTGCAAACGCTGGTTAAAGGCTCGCCTATTCACGGCGCAAACGGCATTGCCTTTCACAATGGGCTACTGTATATCGCCAGTGTATTCGGTAGCGAAATTGTGGTGATGAATCCCTACAGCGGGCAAATTGTTAAACGCTTGGGGCAGGAATACGGTGTCCAAACACCGGACGACCTAGTTTTCGGACCGGACGGTTCGCTATACTGGACTTCGCTATTTACCGGAGAGGTGGGTAAACTCGCCCCGGACGGCGTAACGCACAGCATCGTGGCTACCAACTTACCGGGCGCAAACGCGATAGCTTTTACCAGAGATTTCAAACGGCTCTTTGTATCCGCCGATTTCTTCGGTAACGGCTTGTACGAGATTGACCCTACCGGGGCAAATACAACCCCAATCGACATACTAAAATTCCCCGAATACGGTGTACCCAATGTCGCAGGAGAGATGAATGCGATGGCGTTTGGCGCGGATGGTTATCTCTACGGACCGATGTACAACAAAGGGCGAGTGGTTAAGGTAAACGTGGCTACTAAGGAAATCACTACTGTGCTGGAATTACCGCAACCGGGTATCAATCCCGCCGCAGTTAAGTTTGATTCACAAGAACGACTTAATATAGTCACCAGCAACCCGAACCAAGTTATTCGGTTAAATCTTCATAATATGCAGCAAGAAGTGCTGGCGAATCCGGTTAGCGGGATTGATAACCTTGCTTTTGACTCACATGGGCGGCTCTTTATTTCCGATGCTTCAGGCGGAAGCATCAGTGAAATACTTAAAAACAAGCAGTTGCGCGAGGTAAGCCCTGCCGGAATGATGGCAGCCGGGGGCGTAGCAGTATTGCCCGGCAAGGATGGGCATGATCGCGTATTCGTGGCGGATTTCTGGACGTTGCGCCAGTATGACGGCAAATCCGGAACGCCCAAGCCGTTGGGTAAGTTCACCAGCGCGGTACAGCCCATGACGGTAGCGCCATTTGGGGACAAACTGGTATGGACTTCCATAAACGGAAATGCGGTGCAAATCTGGGATCCGGTAACCAAACAGGTGGTGCAAGATTATCGTGATTTCGCAGGTCCAACGAACGCTATCGAGTTCCGAGGCAATCTTGTGGTTGCTGAGATTGGCACGGGAAAAGTAGTGATGCAAAATCCTGCGGAAGTGCGGACAGTTCTTACAACAATACAGGGCATTCCGTTCGGGCTGGCAAGCAATGATAAGGAACTATACGCCGCCGATTGGTACAGTGGCTTGATTTACAAGCTGGCGGAGGGAGGCACTATCATAGCCAAGCCGAACCCCATTCTCAATGGGCATCAGTTCTCACAGCCGGAAGGCTTGGCGCTAGAACGGGACGGTCATTTGCTGGTGGTAGAGGTCGGCGCGGGTCGGCTTTCGCGGGTTGACCTTAAAACCGGAACTATAACTACGGTGGTGGATAAACTTCAGATAGGGGCATGGTTGCCGCTACTGCCGCCCACAACTTTCTTCAATGGTGTAGCGGTGGGACATTCAGGCACAATTTATCTGACTGCCGACAAGGCAAATGCGCTCTATCGTATCAGGGGCGATAACGATTAATACGCTAAAGCAGATAAAAGCAAAAGAGCGGTTCGTTACGAGCCGCCCTTTTTTTGATTAGTGTTCGCTCAAACCCGCCACTTCTAGTTCAGCATCGGGGTTGGCGGGCGGTTCGGGCATTGGGGCGTTACGTTCCAATTCGTTGCGGTGCATATAGTAGAGCAGAATCGGACGGTCTGCCGGGATGTATTTATCGCCGGAGGACAGCCCACCCTGTTTGGGACGCTGCGAGATTACCACGCCCTCGTCCTGAGTTAGAATCTTGCGGCTGCTCTGAGCGGCAATGAAACTGAACAGCTTGCGCAAGGGCTTCGCGCTTACAAAGTTCTGGTAGAAACGGATGTACATCATGGTTTGCTCATCGTCAATAGGCACGAAAGCTGCCACCAGCATAAATTTGCTAGAAAGACGATTGAGCCAAAGGTTAGGATATTTGAAGCTAATCAGCCAATCCCCGGCAGGACGCGACATTTCGCCCGGTTTAAGACCGGGTTGCCCTTTATCCAATACATTATTTACCCACACGTAAAGCGTTTCGCCTTCCAATACGGTGTAAGGACCGTTGACGAGTTTGCGCCCGCCCCGTCCGATGGTGGTGGCATGTACGAAGGGCAGATGCGCCACATCAAGCTGGTTTTCGATGGCGCGGGTGTAGTGGGTATTCCAGCGTTTGCGCAAGGTGCTGTAGCTGAAATTCTCTAGCCCTTGCTCGGTAAAGAAGGGGATGGGCGGATAATCCCCGGTGGCTCTGGCTTCACCGTGCCACAGCCAGATGAAATCGTGTGCCTCTTGCGTTGGGAAAACGCGCGGGCGCATAGCTTTGGGTTTTGCTCCGTTTATGCCGTTGGCAGGAACGAGCGCACATTCGCCATTTGAGTTGAACTGAAAACCGTGGAAAGGACATTCGATGTTGCCATCCACGATTTTACCAAGACTGAGTTTAGCCTGACGGTGCGGGCAGCGATCTTCCATCGCCACGATTTTACCCGCCTCGCTGCGCCAGAAAACGAGGTCGTAGCCAAGCCGCTTATAATAGAAGGGCTTGCCCACTTTCACCTCGTCACTTTCCAAAACCGCGTACCATTGTTCACGAAGCATGATTGTTACCTCTTTCACTATTTACGCTTTCAGTTTAACCTCAAAAAGCAATAGTAGAGTTAAAAGCAGCGATGGATTTGGTAATGAATTCAAATTATAATGGAGAGAATAAAAGTGAAATGACATTGATACGAAATGTTACAATTTATAAATAATATATTGCTCTACAGTGTAAGGCTGGGTATAATGGCTTGAGTTGTTTCCTAAATTTAGCTTGCTAATCTTCGCTGTATATTCTGCACACTATTTTTCTGTTGCTGTTGAAGGAGTAGTTATGCCAATCGTCAATAACCGCCCTGCTTACAACGTTAGAGAGACGGTGATGAGGACGGGCAACAATGCTCTGGAAGAACAGAATAGCGAGTTCCAGCCGGAAACAAGCCCCTTGGAAAGGCAACTTGCCCTTGCCGATACCACTCGCGACAGCCATTTCATAAAAAACACCAAACTAACTCCTGCCAGAATATTGCAGCTTCAGCGAACCCACGGCAATCAATATGTGCAACGCCTTCTAGCTTTTCAGTCCAAACCCACCCCTAAAGTTGCCATACAAAGGCTTTCTGATGTTCCTGATATTAATAAAGATCATTTTCAAGAAAAAACAGTAACAGATGGTAAGGAAAAGCTAAAGGATTCGGCGGTTGACACTACAAAGCTGGCAAGCGCCGCGCAAACCCTACTTGACTGGATTAAGGAAGCGCAGGACGAAGAAACTAAAGATGCTAATGTTCAAACTGCTAAGGATTTTAGCCTCGATGAGAAAAACAAAAGGCTTATTCGCAAATTAATTAGCATGTATTATGCTTACTCTAACTCCGATGATTTTATAGAAAAGAGTCCCATCCCTAAGCCGAACCCCTCAGAAACCTTGCAATATTATTTGTTGGATGTTTTGAGACGCGAATTAGCCAGTTCAACGGTGCGCCGTATCAAGAGAAATAGCGTCCAAACTTTGGCGACGTTAACCAAAGAAATGGGTGTTGCGCTCACAAATACTGACATAGATGACGTTGTTTCCGACAAGGAAGGTCCGAAACTTAAAGCATACAAAGAAAAAATCCTTGAAAAATACCAGAAGGATATTAAGAAGCAAGAGGAAATGGCAAGCAAGGTCACCTTTGAAGTGGCTTATGCTATAGCCAAAGGCGCGATAGCTGAGGATAACCCTGTAGTTGAACAATATCTGCTTGATTACAACCGACAAGTGAAGTTGATTAATAGCGTCCATGAAAAAATTAAATCCAACCAAGATGTGGTTAAGGACGCAAGCGCCTCTTTAGAGCGCAGACGCTTTAAGATAGTAGCCCTCCAAAAAGATATTCAAAAAAACACCTACAGGATGGGTGTTACCCTGAATAGATTCAAGGCTAGGTTGCTGAAGAAGCGCGAGAATCTTAAAGATGCCGATTACAAGAAGAACTTGCTAGAAGCAGCGCAAAACTTCTCCGGGAAGAAAAATGACCTTATCAAGAAAGAAACCGAAGCCGCTATTGTAGCTATTAAGCCAACCGCAGGCGAAGAAGTATTGGCTAAATTCAAAGCTACCAAGCTAACTATAAATAAAAAGAACAATAATGAATCGCGCCGGAAGTACAAAACGGATATTACCCAACAGACGTTGGATGTACTCAGCGGGAAACAGACCACTATTGACACCCTCGATGCTGCCGGAAATAAGGAACAGAAAAATACCGCTGATCTGATTAAGAGCGCGAAAGAATCGGCTATTAAAGAATCTTTGGAAGGTCCGATTCACTCGCGCTTCCGTTACATCGGCTCTGTGGTTGAACCGCTGGTGGCGCAAGATGGCGACAAGGCTAAACTTGAGTTTGTGCTTAAAGTGCCGGTGGGCGACCCCTCCGGTGGGGCTTATCTTGGTTTCCGCCTGACCGGTCAGGTTGAACACGAACTTGAGTATGATGAAGAAAAGACGGTGCGCTCCGGCGAAACCTTCTTGCGCCGCACCAAAGACGAAAACGGCAATGACAAATTAAAAGCCAATACTTTCAAGGTTAAAGCCGAATTGGCATTTATCGGCGGGTGGCGCGTGCCGTTTGTGGTGGATGTGGGCGGCGAAATCGGCGGTTATCTGGATGTAGAGACAGATAATGTAAGAAACGCAAATTCCGGCGCAAAAACCATCGGAGCTAATGCTACGGGCGGTTTAGGACGCGCTATGGAACTCATCTCGTTTGGCTACTATAAACGCGCGCGCGAAAGTACCGTCTTCCCGAACCTCTTTATCAATGCCCTGTGGGGTCTTGGGGGCGAAAACGATGAAGTGAGAGGCGAACAGGCTAGAGCGTGGGGCGATGCCTTTAGAGAGAGCTTTAGCGACAAAGATACGGTGGAAACCGGAGGTTTTGGGGCTGCCACCGCTTCGGCTTCCATGACTGGCTTGGCAAGCTTTAAGGGTGGGCTAAAGGGTTATAGGGGCAAACGCTATACCAAACAGACTATGAATGCGCTGGAAAAGAACAAGAAAGAAAAGCAAAAAACGCTTGGTACGCGGCGGGATAGAAATATCGGGCGCAACATGAACGGCGCTGAACTGGCGTTTGAGTTTGCGGTCGGTCCGTTTGCTACGGGCGGCAAAGTTAAACTATCTTGGTTGGATAATCAGGCTGGCGGTCAGTTAGATAAAAACTTGGATGAAAAAATTGCCGACCTTAAGGAGGCTTTGCTTGGTAAGGGCGGCTTAAACCCTAACAATGACAAAGAGCAAAAGGTTAGGGATGCCCTGAGCGATAAAAAGAGGTATGTCGAAATAACCCCGGCGGTGATTGCAGCAGTGGGCAACCCAAAAACCAACCCAACGGCCGCACTTATACAGGAATTTGTCGATTCTCTCGCCGACCGAAGGCTTCTCAAGCGTCAGTTCTTTGCGCTCGAAACCGAACTTTCTGCTGCCAGCAAGGGCGGCAACTTAGGCAACCCCTCTCAAATTGCAGCCGAAGCCTTGAAATGGTCTGGAGAGGCGGGCGCGAAAATCCGAACGACCATTATGTCGCTAGAGGATCAGTACGGCAAAAATAATAAGGGTAAAAACATTGGCTCTAGCTTCTTCAACACCGCTTTGATTGCGATTGATGAGGGCGTTAATGGCGCAATAAATTACGACCCCCAGAAAATTGCCAACAAACTAGAATCTGCCCAGAAACTAACCAATACTCAAATGAATAGTAGCCTGCATACTGCCGCTACCAATCAGACCGCTTTGGATAAAATGACCACCTTTGCGGTAAAGAGTTCCAGCGGTTTGAAGCCTACCCTCAAGCATAGTACCAAACGCGATTTTGCTTCTTCGCAAGAAGGGGCAAAATTCTCTAAGAATTATCCTACCAAATTTGAAATAATCTTTGACCAAGTGGTAGGCGGTTCATTAGGTTCGCAAATTGCGGTGGTTTCGGCAGAGAAAGGCACTCGCCTGTTACGCTTTGGCATAAAATACAAAGATGGTAATAAATCTTTGATGACGATGTAAATAGTGGGCGTATCGAGCCGCGCCCCGTTCCCTCGAATTAGTTTTAACCTCTTGTCTTTGTTTGTAAGGGCGTATTTGAGTACATCCTTCATTCGTTGCCCCATCTAACACGATTCCTCGCCATTCCCCCATTAATTTACAGTAAATGGCAGTAGCAAACCTGTTATTGACAGCTTGCGGCGGGTTAAACTGATAGTGGAAAAGAGTTATTGCAAGGAGCAAGCAATGTCAACGATACGGACGCGGCTGAAACGAGGGGTAGGTTTTGGGCTGATGCTGGCAGGGGCGATACTCGCGCTGATTTTCGCCGGGGCGGGTTGTCCCATTCCCGTATTCGCAGGTTTTGGGCTGGCAGTAATCGGCACGCTATTGTCATTCTTATAAAATTCTATTTAATAGAATCGAGTGGAATAGGAAGATATTAACAGGAAGTGGCGCAATGCGTAAAAGTGGAATAACCAGCTTGGTTTTTATGGTAATAGGTTTCATTCTTTCATTGCTATGGCTAAATGTTAAGAAAACTACCAATTCAATAGAGCTTAACTGGTTTTTTCTTATTTCAGGTATAGTGTTGGGGTTGCTCATTGCAATATTATTAGCTATCTCCCCAAAAAAACCTGTTTTAGCAGGTGTTATCGCAATAGTGCTAAGTTTACTCGGGCTTTTAATTTTTGGTTTGCTTCTGTGTGGTTATCTTGCGGCATTGGGACTAATTAGAGGTCAAGAAGTAGAATTATATTCACTAGCTATTCTTCTGTTGTATTTTTCTTCTAGTATTGCCTTATTTATCGGTGGGATAAAATCAGTTAGGAGACGTGCCAGAGTAAACCGTGCGAATGTAGATAAAAAGTATTAAAAGGAGTTGATGAAAGTGCGTATATTTGGAATAATCAGCCTGAGTTTGCTGGTAGCGGGAACCATCGTTCAGTTTGTTGCATTGTTAAGCACTCATGACTCTGACCAGTCACTTGTAATGGTAGGTTGGATGCTATTGGGTCTCCACACTATTGGGGTTGGGTCTCCTATAGTCAGCTTGAGATTTGTCGCAACTAAAAAACCCCGAATGGCAGGTGTTATCGCAATAGCGCTAAGTGTACCCGGAATATTACTCTGGATATACTTTCTGATGAATCATGAATTGGCGCGTATTGACGGCAGTTTAGTTATTTTACTATTTTTAGCCTCAGCCATAGCCTTATTTATCGGTGGGATTTTATCTCTTCGTGAGGATTTGCAAGCAAAAGCGGCTATCGAGCCAAAGCAAGAAAAAATCCCTGAACCGCAGAATAAACCCGCACTACGCAGCGGCGTTTATTCCAAACCGCGCTCGAAGTTGTAAGCTGGTAAAAAGCTATTTGCAGGAGGTGTAACCATGCGAAAATTTGGGATAGCCAGCCTGATTTTGCTGGTAGCGGGAACCGTTGCAATTTGGATAGAAACATCAAATTCTTCGCCATATGAAGGGGAAGCCTTTTATGGGAAGCTTTTAATTGGTGTTGCTATTATAATTGGTATTACTATACTATCAATAATAAAAATCTCCCCCAAAAAACCTGTTTTAGCTGGTGTTATCGCAATAATGCTGAGTTCATTTGGAATTCTTCTTTGGGCTATTGCATTAATCTTGATAATCATAAACCATAACTTCAGGGATATTCCCCACAGATTTCTATTTTTCACTTCGGCAATTGCCTTATTTATCGGTGGGATTTTATCTTTTCGTGAGGGTTTGCAAGAAAAAGCGGCTATCGAGCCAAAGCAAGAAAACGCGCCTGAATAATCCGTGAACGATTAGGTATTAGGAGTTGAGCAAGATGAACGAACCTGTGACCAAACCAAGCGAAAATCCCGGCAAGCCCAAAGAGCGCGACTACTTTTTGATGGTAATTGTCGGAGGAATCGGGCTACTGACGCTACTGGCAATCGTCAGCCTGTTTTTGTTACGTCCCACGCCACCGGAGATTTCAGAGAATAGCCCCGGTGGGGTGGCGCAAAGCTATATCAATGCTTATAACAACCGGGATTACGACAAAGCTTATGATTTACTCGATAGCGCTCTTCAAAAAAGAATTAGCCGTCAAAATTACAAAAACAGTATTTATCAACAAAATTCTCAGAATATCTCGGTTAGTATTAAATCCGAAAATATTAACGGTAACAACGCTTCGGTCATACTTGAAATAAGGCATTACAACCAATTTAGCCCTTTCGCTAACGGGGAAAGCTGGAACGAGGATAGCACAATGAGCTTGAGCCTTGAAAACGGCGTGTGGCGTATAGGCAATTTGAACTATCCTTACGGATTTCAATACTGGCTAAACTGAAAGGAGCTTGGCAATGTTCATAGCAAGGCGTTTGTATATTTATGCCACTAGTTTTATAAGCCTGATGATGTTGGTGGGTGGTTTGTCCTACCTGTTAAATCTTCTTTTAAAAGATTGGCTGGCTTTAGCTCAGAGTTATTATTATAGCTCCTTACAAGACCAATACAGCCAAGCGGGGGCGATTGCGGTAGTGGGCGGTGTGGTGTGGCTGATTCACTGGATACTGGCGCAACGCAGCGCGAGGGCGAAAGATTCGCACGGTATAGAAGAACGGCAATCGGGGTTGCGCAAGTTGATGCTTTACTTCACCTTGTTTGTTACGGCAATCCAAGTGTTTACTGCGGCGGGTCGCCTTTTAGCGGATATACTAACGCAAATAGCTCGCGGAGTCGGGAATCTAAATTACAGCCTTGTAGATAACATTCCTGTATTGCTGGTAAACGCGCCGGTGTGGTTATATTTCTGGCTGGTGATTCGCGCCGATAATCGGATTGCGCCGGATACGGGCTACAAAGCGAACGTGCGCCGCTTGTATTTTTTTCTGATGAATTACGGCGCGGTAACGGCGTTGACTATCAGTGTGGCAATACTGGGGCAGGATTGTTGGCAATATATTTCGAGCAGCAATAACTCATATTATCGTAATAATAATTTTCTGGGGGTTATTGCGCCTGTCACGGCATTGGTTATCGTCAGTCTGGCGGGTTGGTTATGGCACTGGTGGCAAGTCGAGCGACTTAATGCCACTTCGGAAGAAGAGCAACATTCGCTTTTGCGGAAATTTTACCTCTATTACCTGTTATTCCAGACCATTGCAGTGACGATTACTGCCTTTGCGGTATTTATATACAACCTGATGCGGTTAGCGTTGAACAGCGAAGCAATGAAAAATTCGAGCGAACCGCTGCTTACGCAAGTGGGCAACCCTTTGGTGGTGGCGTTGGCTTTCGGCATATTCTGGGGCTATCACGCCGTGGTTTTGCATCGGGATATGGAGTTAGTGGCGAAAGAACCGCCGCTTCAAGCTAACCTGCGCCGCTTGTACTGGTATCTGCTAACCTTGATCGGCTTTGTGGTACTTTCGGTGGGTCTTGCCCGGTTAATCAGAATAATGCTGGATGTAGCGTTGGGCGGCTCTGATTCTACCGCGCTAAAACGAACAGGCTGGAGCGATGAAATAAGCCTACTTGTCACGCTGATTCTGGTGGGTGGCGGCTTGTGGTTTTACAGTTGGCTAAAGTTGCAACGGCAGAGTTTGGCACAGGAACATGCGGAAGAACGCCGCTCGACTGTGCGCCGAATATATCTCTATCTGGTGCTTTTCATGAGCGTGGTGACTTTGCTTATCAGCGGCGCTACCTTAATCTACCTAGTTTTTAGAAATATCGGCAGCTCTTTCACAAGCTCTTTCACAAGCTCTATTTGTTGGGCGTTGGGTATTACACTCACCGCCGGGCTATGGTTGGTTTACCACTTGTGGGTGTTGCTCAAAGACCAAAAGGCTAATAAAGTTGGCGATGTGCGGACTGGACAAGCGGCGGTGGCGGCAGATTTTAGACCGGAGGTAACAACACTGGTGTTTATTCGGGGTAGGGATACTGCCCTTATCGCGGGAAAGATTGCTCAATTGCAACGACAACTCCCGGCAGATTATACGATCGAGAGCCTACCAGCCGCTAACCTGAACCTTGATTGGCTCAGGGCGAGCCTAGTCGGGCAAACGCAGAATAAGGATTCGGGTAGTGCGCCGGAATCCGGTTTGTAACAAGTAACGGCTACCGCAGAAAAGGGTAGCGAGTTCAAATAGGTTGAAGCGGTTTAAATCCTAAAGAAATCGAGGGATGGGGGCGCGATAAAATATTGCCGGAACGGGCTAACCGCTGCTTCAAACTCGCTACTATTTTCGAAATTATCCGATTCGTATTTGGTTTTCCAGATGCAGATAACCACTCCTTTACCGGTGTCACTATTAGTTAGGGCGTAGCCGCGCATAAAACCCCTTTGTCGCTGGAGTATGGGCGTGGCGTGATCCCTCCAGAGTTTCATTACCTTTTCTCTAGTGGTAGGGTCAATCTCGATGTTTAAAGCGCGAGTGAACATCCCTAGAAAACTCCTTTTTAACTAACCCATAATAAAGGTCGAAAGCGGTTACCAGAAGTACCGAGAATACTATTATTGTTTTAGGTAGGTTTACTAGGAGGGCAGTTATAAATTGTTGAGTGAAACGCGCCGAGATTTATAAACACAGGAAGTGTTAGGTTAGAATACTAATAATACATTAAAATAGTATAGCAAGCATAGTTTAATTATATTACAGAGAGTCAAGAGTAATAACATCAGGATTCAGGTTTCAGCCCTGCAAAGAATGAATAGTGGGTTAACTTTTGTTAACATTATAGCGTTTGTTGTATTAGTGCAATCTTCGTGTTATTAAATCATTCTGAAATTCGGGCGGAGTGCCTCAAGCTAAACTATTAGAGGCTGACACAAATAGCGGTTACTGCAGAATGGTAGCCAATTCACTCAAGAGTTTGTGATAGTTTAAACAATATTTTCTTCGTCAAAGTAATCAATGTAAGGAGGAGTGATAAAATATTGGCGGATTGGGCTAATTGCCGCTTCAAAATCGCCGCTCTTTTCGTAATATGTCGCATCCTCTTCGGATTCCCAAATGCTGATAATCAGACCTTTGCCGGTGGTAGAATTGGTTAGGGCATAGCCGCGCACAAATCCCTTTTGTCGCTTTAAGATGAGCGTGATATGTTCCCGCCAGATTTTCATCACTTTGTCACTATTGGCAGGGTCGATTTGGGTGTTTAAGGCACGAGTGAACATCGCTTGAAATCTCCTTTTTAACTAACCCATAATAAAGGTCGAAAGCGGTTATAAGAAGTAACCGAGATACTATCACGATTCAGGTAAGTTCGACAAAAAGAGCAAGTTTATGGAACGCGCCGACATTTAGAAACAAGGAAAATGGCGTTGTAGGGTTGCTATTATTATAGTTAATAGCAAGATAGAAACACTTTAATTATATTATGAGGAGTCAAGATTACCAACGCAAAAAAGGGACAGCAAGCTAACCTTTGTTATCAACATAGCGCCACTGGTAATAGTGTTGTCCTAGATTTGTCATTTCAATTTGATAATCGGCTGGAACTGAGGGAGTATAGGTTAAAATTCGGCGTTCAAATAGCTGAACCAGTATATCCCGCTCAACACCTGCTACAGGCGCACGTGTCCAATAAGCTTCGGTGATTGGTCTGCCAAAGAAAATATCGGGGGTATTCAGATACGTGGCATCGGCAAATATTTTTCTGGTTTCGATTGTGCCATTTTCGTTCTGGATTAGTCCAGTTTTGTTCATGTAGTTTACAAAAACATCAGCAATATTATGTCCGCTAGAGCTATCATAGCTAGCCATTTTCCGTTCTTCGGGTGGGTTAAATGTAGTTACATTTCCGGCTTTATCAATTCTGGTGTTAATAACCGCACCAATCGCAGAAGGCTTGTTATTATTATTGTCCCATAGTGTGGCAACACTTTTAAAAGTAGCATAGGTAGGCGATATATTGTTTTGTGCATCCCCCACAACCGGAATAGCGCTTGCCTCAAGTTCGGTGTAAGTATTATCCCCATCCATCCGTCGCCCCGACACTAACTCCATGACCAGAAGACCATTGGTTACGTAGAAAGCGCCTGTGGTATTATTTCCCGGATAATTTACTTCCATGCGTCCTTTATCGAAATATTGAACCACTCGTGGGCTGTTATTGTACATTTCGGTACTGACTTTAGAAATGGGTGAAGCTCCCCATGTAAAACTTCTACCTATTCCCGGAATTTCACTAACAGGTTTATCTATTCTGTTCCAGACTCTTTCAATGCCAACATCATTAAACCCGGTAGCGGTTGGCACAACGGTGAAGCTTACCGGAGTTTTGACGGTGGTAACAGGCGCAGCAGTAGTGGTGGGGATGGTTGGGGGAGTGGTGGGCGGAGTTGTTTTTATGGTGGTAGCAGTAGTTTGACTTGTTACTACTACGCTAGTGGCAGCGGTAGTTTGAAGCTTAGTAGTAGTTGCTGTGGTAGGTGCTAAAGTGGTCGGGGCAATGGTGGTGGGAGTAGCAGTATTTTGATCTGTTACTAGATTAATGCTATTGGTAATGCCTGCAACAGGTGTATTGCCGGAAGCCTTATTGCTAGTAAACAACAACGCTACTACTAGAATTAGAATTGCTACTACCGCTATTATTGCCGCCCACACCGTATAAGAACTATTTACACGGGCGGGTGAATTTGAGGCGCGTTGAGTTATAACTGGTGGTGTATGAACCTGTGTCACGTTTGGGGGTATTGAAGCTTCGCGGGTGCGTAATGCTTCTATTAACTTGGCATAGCCGTTTGCCTCAAAAAGATTTACCCAATGCCAACGGCTTAAACGTCGCGGAACTTCACACTCTTGCAGTTTGGCAGGGATAATAAACAAAGTGCCTTCGGGCTTGTAATCAGCAGCATCCAAAGCTACTCGAATTTCGCGTTGGACATAGCCTTCCTTCGTGATTGAAGCAGGGGTGAGGCATACCAACACCACATGGCTTTGCTCTACCGCTTTTTCTATCTCATCTTGCCATATCTGACCCGCTATTAGATTAACTTCATCTAGCCAAGGGTCAAAGCCTTCTGCCTTTAACCGATTATATAGCTTACGTACCGCCAGTTTGTCCGAAGAAGAGTGGCACAGAAAAACCCGTAGAAGGTTATGATTTTGGGTAGTAGTCATATAAATAACTCAATCTGTTGAGCTAGAACGTTAGCCTTTAGCTACTACGTAGGTAAAATTTTAGTGTGAAGCTGACTCACCGAAATAGTAAACTCTCAATAAAAATTGGTTAAAAAGAAAAGAAACCCGCTATTGAGAATTACCGACATTATTTTGCCATAAATCAGGGTATGTTGCAATTTTTAGGCTTGAGTTTACAGGGCTGTTGCAAGAAAGGAATTGTCCCCCATAAAACGTTTCTCAAGGGGGTTTGGGTAAGGGCGTGAGATGATTTCGTAGGGGCGGTTCGTGAACCGCCCCATGGTCGTCAATTTAAAAAGAAAGGGAAGTAGACAAAAGAAAGTACCTGTGGCAAAGTTTTAATTGCCAAAAAAAACCTTAAGCCAAACACAGGTACTTTCATGGAAAAGCTTAAACAAATAGCGGGGAATTTGCAAGCCCTATTTAATGAAACAGCGCAACATCTGGCAGTGGAGACGGGTTTTCGACAACGCCGTTCAAAACTGGATGGCGCCACATTCGCCAAAGCGCTAATCGGAGGCTGGCTGTCCAATCCTGAGGCAAGTCGGAGTGAACTGGCACAAATAGCCAAGGTTAGCAAACAAGCGCTTGACCAGAGTTTTACAAGCCAAGCGGCAAGTTATTTACAGGCTTTGTTAGGTTGGTGTGTAGAAAAAATGCTAGGGCAGGAACCAGCGAGTTTGAGCCTACTGCAACGCTTCAAAGGGGTGTATGTACTGGATAGTTCGACTATCAGTTTACCGCCAACCTTGAGCGCCCATTGGCAAGGGTGTGGGAAAGAGGGTAGTCAAAGTGAGGCTGGTCTGAAACTGCACGTGGGTTTGGAACTGCTAAGCGGGGCGCTACTGGGACCGGAATTAAGTCCAGCCCGTCTGCACGATCGGCAAGGACCGCATCAAAAGCTAAGTTTACCAGCGGGGGCGCTACGGATAACCGATTTAGGCTATTTCAAATTGGGACGATTGAAAGAATTAGAAGCGCAAGCGGTATTGTACCTAACCAAAGCTCAAACCGGACTACAAGTGTACGGGGCGCACCAACAACCCTTAGCTTTGAGTAAATGGTTGGCACAACAGTCACAAAAGCTGATAGATAGGGTAGTAGAGGTGGGGGTAAAAGAACGTTTGCGCTGTCGGTTAGTGGCATGGCAAGTACCTTCTGGAGTAGTACAAACTCGTCAGCAGGCTTTCAAGGAGTTGGCACGCAAGCAGCAGCGTCCGGTCAGCGCCGAACGTCAAGCCTTAAGCTACTGGAGTGTGTATCTAACCAATCTATCGCAGGAGCAGGCTAGTCCCGCAGAAGTGGCAGTATTGTATCGGTTACGCTGGCAGATTGAACTTCTTTTCAAATTGTGGAAAAGTGGGGGTGGATTGGAACGCTGGCATAGCCACAAGCCTTGGGCGATATTATGCGAAATATATGCCAAACTGATTGGGCAAATTATTCAGCACTGGTTAGTGCTGGCAGGGGTATGGCAAGAAGCGGAACGCAGTCTCATCAAGGCTAGTCGTATTGTGCGAGCACACGCCCGCAGCTTACTGTTTCGTATTGATAATCCGCCCCACTTATTGCAAGAATTGATTTATATTTGTGCTAGTATGCAAAAAGGCTGTCGTTTGGATAGGAAAAAATCCAAACCCTCCAGTTTTCAGCTGCTTAATAGTCCTCCTATTTTGCTTCCGCAGCTCTTAAATTGACGACCATGGGGGTGAAGAAATCCAGCCCAAAATGAAGACCCTGCCTCTGACTGTACAGGGCGTGGCGTTGGCGATAAGCCCAACTAGTGTTGCCGTACCATTGGCGCAAATACCAAGTGGAAAAACTGGGCGAGCCGTCAAAGGGCAAGCGGAAGGGGGTTGCTTGGGCTTGCAGGTTGGCGGGAAGCAACACCCCCAATAGGGCAAGCCCGCCTACTTTTAATAAATTGCGCCTGTTGATTAGCCACCTCTTTTCTTGCTATACTGGAAGAAAAGTTGATGCCAAATATAGCACACGCGGGAATATATGAGCAATCACTACATCCTAACCCTTTCTTGCCACGATATAGCGGGTATTGTTGCTGCCGTTGCCGGGTTCTTGACCGAAAACGATGGGTTTATCATCGAGTCAGCCCAGTTTGGAGACCCCTCTACCGGGCGGTTTTTCATGCGTACCGAGTTCGTATTGGGCGAATACTCTTGCGGCTTTGCGGCGTTGAAACAGAAATTCGGGGTGGGGGTGGCGCACCACTTTAGTATGGAATGGCAGCTTGCCGATACCTCCATCAAACCGCGTGTGGTGATACTGGTTTCCAAATACCGTCACTGCCTGAACGACCTGCTCCATCGTTATTCCACCGGCGCGTTACCCATCGAAATCCCCTGTGTTATTTCCAATCACGATGATTTGCGGGAGCTTTGTACTTGGTACAAAATCCCCTTTATTTATATCCCGGTTGTGAATGGGGATAAATTGGCGCAAGAAGCCAAAGTGTGGGAGCATTTGGAGCAAGCGCAAGCCGAAGTGGTGGTGCTGGCGCGTTATATGCAGGTGCTTTCGCCGGGTCTGGTCTCCAAAATGGCGGGGCGTTGTATCAATATCCACCACTCGTTTCTGCCTAGCTTCAAGGGGGCGCGTCCTTATCATCAGGCGTATGATCGCGGCGTTAAGCTCATCGGCGCAACCGCTCACTATGTCACCAACGCTTTGGATGAAGGCCCGATTATCGAACAGGAAGTTGTCCGCGTAGATCATAGCAACAGCCCCGAAGCTTTGGTGGCGGTGGGCAGAGATAGCGAATGCCTCGTCCTCGCCCGCGCTCTGAAATACCACATCGAACATCGGGTGTTGGTTAATGGAAATAAGACGGTGGTGTTTCGGTAGCGGCTTATATTTAAGCAAGTCCTTTTCAATTGACACCCGTTTGGGGGAATCCTATAATCACCAATACAAAGTGCAGACAGAAGTTTGTTTGTAATGTTAGGGAGTTGTAAAACAGCATAATATAACTAGTACCAAGAATTCTAGAAGCTGCTAAGCCACCTCCAAAGCTCGGCAGTTTGCAGCTTTTAGAGACCTCACCTACTAGCTTCTTTGTAATATTCCCAATCCAAAATGTAGTTACCAGCAATAAATATTTCAACGCGACTTTGTCGTAGTATAGGATAAATAAAGATGAAGTTACTTCACATTGTAGCTACCCCACGTGGGCTTACTTCTAATACCGTGCGCGTTTCTAACGTATTATTGGAGACGCTGCTGGAAAAGTACGATGACCTGACGGTCAAGACGTTGGATTTGTTCAAAACCGACCTGCCCTCTGTGGCGGGTAGCAATATCGAATCCAAATATATGCTCATGACCGGGCAGCAACTTGAAGAGTCTGCTCTAACCTCATGGCAGCAAATCGAAAAAAGCATCGCGCAATTTTTGGATGTCGATGTTTACCTTTTGACCGTGCCGATGTGGAACTTTGGGATTCCCTACGCCCTAAAGTATTACATTGATGCCATCGTTCAACCGGGCTACCTGTTCCGATACAATGAAGAGGGTCGTCCTGAAGGACTGGTAAAGGGCAAGAAAATGATTTGCGTTACCTCACGCGGCGGGGATTACTCGACTGGTCCACTCCAAGCTTTTGATTTTGTGGAAAGCTATTTGCGTACCATTTTTGGGTTCGTGGGCATTACCGACATGCATTTTTTCAACGCCCAACCGATGGATGTTTCCCTCGATATTCGCAAAGCTGCCTACAAAAAAGTTATCGGCGAGGTTCGAGACTATGTAGCACAAAGCAGTTGGCAATTTGAGGCGGCTGCCGCAATCCTTGCCATGCCGGAGGGAATCAAGCCCGCGCCTTTGCTCGATTAAATATAGCGCGTGACGTTGCGCGATGGGGCGCATCGCTTTGCCAGCATATACGCGATGATGCTATTGAAGCCGCCAGTTGTTTTCGGCGGCTTTGATTGGCGGTTATCTTGGACTCCCCCTTACTCTCCTACACTCCGGCAGGCACATCAAGTTAATGCCCTAAAACGGTTCTTGCCACTGCTTCGGGTTTGCGGATGTTGACATTATATAAATGCCATTATATATTATAATCAGGTAAGCTATTAAAAAAAGGTAGGTAATATAATGGACAACAACTCTTTGCAAGAAACGCTTCAATTGCTGAAGGCTTTTGCTACTCCCATGCGCCTCGCAATTTGTGGGTATCTGGCAGCACGACCCGGACAAAGTATTCAGGTGGCAGAACTCGCGCAAATACCCGGCGTTATCCGTGAAGGTTTTGAGAAAGACCTACGGCAATTATCCGATGCTGGTTTGGTAACTGTCACGGAGTGGGTAAACTGGGTAAATTCAGGCGAACGACTCCCGGCAGCACTTTCCATTAATCCTGCCTACCAGCAAATTATGTCCGCGCAGATTGCTGGTTTGCAGCGCATTAATAAAACCCTTGCCCCCGTAACAGCTAAACCTATTCAAGATGAGCGTGAGAAAACGCTCTCGCACTTTTTCAAAGATGGACGTTTACTGGAAATGCCGGTACAGTTAAAGCGCCAGCAGTACATTCTAGAAGTAATTGCCGCTTCGTTTGAGCCTGACAAACGCTACACTGAACGAGAGGTAGATGCTTTGCTCAAAACCATCTACCCGAAAGACCACTGCACCTTGCGCCGGAATCTGATAGATTTCAAACTTCTCCAAAGAGAGAATGGAATTTACTGGAAAATATAAAAGTAGGTTACGTGTTGTTACGAATAAAAAGGCTCTAGCTAATAAAGACAAGGGGCTTAAACCCCTTGTCTGAAATCACCTCTAAAATGGATGTGAAAAGTTACCTTGCGAACGATACCTCTTAACCCTCCGGCGTTTCCAATTTGGTGTTAGCCAGATTTGGTTGAGGGGTGGAAGCATTACTGCCCGCGGCTTGTGCCGACAAGTTGGGGCGCATTACCGCTTGTGAAAGATTGGCTCTAGCTAATGCCGGCATTACCATCCCGTGACCGGACGGCATAAACTCGCGGTCTTCCGCAATTGAAGCAATAATCCGATAGCTTTGCCCGCCCGCCTCAGTTTTGGCATGCACAATTGCTTGGCTCTCGGAAAGGCTAATTTCAGCCTGTACCCCCGCTTCCTTTAGACATTCCTGTATTTTCTTGGCGAGGGTTACTTGAATATTTCTCTTACTTTCCATTGTTAAACCTCCTTGGACTGCTATCGTGGCAGTAACGCTAACGAAACATGCTCATTGACATTGACCGCGCCGCCGCCGCTGCGAGTGCCATCCCCCGGCAGTAAGTAAATCATATCGAATCTGCGGTCGGCAAACAAGGCGAGGCGAGAGTCCAACATTGCTTGCAGCGTTGCCACTCCACCCGGCACTCCGCCGTTCAAGCGGTCATTGATTGCACCGGTGCAGAAAGGGCCACCCCCATTATAATGGTAACTCCAGCCATCAACATGCGCGTGTAAATGACCTGCGCCATCCAAGAAAAGTACCACATAATAATCTATATCCCCATCGGCATCGCTACAGTACCACGGGGTACTAACATGGAAGTTGAAAAAGATACGCACCAACAAATCCATATCGGCGTGTCTGCCGGGGTCTTTGGAATGATACGGCACGTAGCGCCACGGAATCCAACCCGCTTTGATACCGGAGGTTCGGTGCGCTTCTCCGCCCCCGAAGATGCGGTCAACTCCGGCTAAAACATCGCTTGCGTTAAGGATGGGCAGCAAATCGACTACAAACTCGCGATCTTCGCGTTCCCATACCAAGGTGCTATGGGTTGAGCCGATATTACCCCAGTTGATAAAAGCCCATCCCCCGGCAGGATGTCCAATGTTCAAGAATTGGGTGTTGCCCCGAAAATCGGTGTCTTGAAACCAGTAATTGGTCAATACAGGCATATTTATACCTCCACGATAGAAAGATTTTATACAAATAATAAGGAACTTAACAAAGCCGTGGTGAGAAAGAAAGAGACTGACGCGCCGGAACTGCTACGCCTTTCAGAAATGTACTACTATTGGCTATTTCTAGTAAACGCTAGGAAAATATTTTTTTACGATTCGATATCGAATTATTTGTGGAAATTCATTTAAACCGTGTTGAGGAAGATGCCTTAAAAAATAAAGGCTGGGATAAAATATCCCAACCTGTTTTTAGCTTTGTTAATCACACAGAATTAGCCGAGTGTGGCTGATATGTCTTTCAGAACTGTATGGTTGTCATTTTTGAGGCTGCTTTTGCTCATAAGCTCGCTTACAATCTGGTTGAACTGGAAGGGCTTTTCGTCATTGCAAGCCATTCGGGTATCATCCAAAATTTTAAGCTCAGCTTTGGGCAACTGTTGTACAAGTTTGTACGCCTCTTGGATTGGGGTAATCCGTGATTCCCTACCCCACACTAGCACCACGGGTTGCTGCAACTTACCGAAAGCTGAGCTAAAATTCGCATTGAGCTTGCCCGCCAAAAAGGCAAGTGGCGCGTGTTCTGCTCCCTTTTGGTGGGCGGCAATGTAGTAATGCTCTACTAGCTCGTATTTAACCTGACTCGTATCATAATAAAGCTGGTTTTGCATAAATGAGCGAATATTAAAGCGAGAGGCTACGAAGCTAAATAATCCCTGCCCTAATATCGGCAACCGCAAGAAGGGGTAGCTATAACTTCCTGTAACATTAGCGCCGGAAATTCCGGCAGCCCTGTTAATTCCGCTCGGTTCTAACAGTACCAACGCGTTTACCAGTTCAGGGTGGCGATGCGCCACTTGGATAGCATGCCCCGCCGATAGGGAGGATGCCACCAACCCGGCGGGTTTTTTCACCACTATTCGCAGAAAATCTGCCATCAGGTTGATATATAGCTCGGCGGTGTAGGAAATCAGGGGTGAATGTTCGCTCTTACCAAAGCCTAACAAGTCATAGGCATAAACATGGTAATCTTGCGCCAGCGCTTCAAAATTCCTACGCCATTCGTAGCTACTCGCGCCTGCCCCTATGCCATGTACCAGCACAATCGGGGGATTTTCGACATTTCCTGCCTCTTTATAGAAAATTTGACCCCAACGCGAGATGAAATTCTGTCCCTGCCCCACTAATTTGCTTTCGAGGATTGGCACATTATTCCACAAACGCTTATTGTTCCAGTTGAGTCCTGCTGCCGTTAAGGCAGTTAATCCTATAGTGTTACGGATAAAGTGTTTTTCCTTCTTGGGTTTCTCATACTTACCGTTAAGCACCACCGCTTGCGCTCCAAAGTTTTTCAACTCTTTGGCAGCTTTCGCGGACAACTTATTGTTCGGCAACTTCATTTCTGAGATGGCTGGTTGTTTTTCAACCATTTTGGTTAATTGTTCCTTAACCTCAGCCAACTTTTTCTCAGGCTCAAGCTGACTCACGAAATCGCCGACCATACCGGGCAATTTCTCGACCTGATGGACAGCGTTGTTAAATTTCTTCTCGGTTTCAAGCTGACCCACGAAATCGCCGACCATGCCGGGCAATTTCTCGACCTGATGGACAGCGTTGTTAAATTTCTTCTCGGTTTCAAGCTGACCAACGAAGTCGCCGACCATGCCGGGCAATTTCTCAACCTGATGCACCGCGTTGTTAAATTTCTTCTCAGGCTCAAGCGAGTCTATTAATTTATTTGTCTGTTTTTGCCAATTATGAAGTTTTTTATCGGCTTGTTTTCGGAACAAGTGCAACTTCTTATTGGTTTGTTTATTAAACATGGGCTTATCCTCTTTCGTTAAAATAGTTTCTGAACAATGTCTGATTCTATAAGAAAGCAAGAATTATGCCACCATAAAATAGCAATTCTCTACATTTGGGTATTACCTTTGTTAGGGAGTACCTATAAGGGATCTATAAAGTGATTATGACTTCACAAATCTTTCCCCCATTACAAACAGGTTTCCAAAAAGTTCCATCCTTTAGTTATAAGCATAGGGCAACTAACTAAAATAGTCGGTTCGCTATCACACATACAATGAATCCCCACAAGAATCCGATCGGGTGCATAATGAAATGGCGATTATTCTATAAGTGCGGTAACAGACAGACCACGTTCCTTTTCTGGCGTATTCTATTATTAAGCAAGAAACTGTCGCTGTAACTATATCTCTTCTCCCTGAAATGCTTAAACGTGAAAAGACCCCTCAACTCTTGAGAATCAAAAAAAGGTAACAACAATTTACCCCCTAACCCCTTCAAGGGGAAAAGGAGAGAGCGTGGAGTTATAGGGAACATCCCTATGACCCCGGCGGGGAAATTCCCCCCTGTCTGCCTGTGCCCTGAAAGGGTATGAACCCGTAGGGTTACACCCCCTTTTCGTTAATTCGTTTCAAGGGCTGAGTAGTTACAAAATACCTTTAAAAAAGCGTCCCGGCGTTCTAAAACAACCGGGAAATAGGAGACAAAATATATGGATTCACCTCTAGACCCACAAAGAAGGGGCAACCTGACCGGAGATATTGTGATCGATTCAAACCCGCCGGTTAACCAACCGCCTTTAATGCCGGATCAGCCGATCCCTCAGCCGATTAATAACCAGCGAAACTATTCTCAGGCAGGTAACGCTAGTGTGGAAACCGTTCGCCAGAGCTATTATGACCCAACCGGGGCATTAGTGGAAAAGCAAGAGCAAGTAGTAGATGACCCCTTCACTCGCCGCAATAATATATTAGAACGGACAACTCAGATAATCTACTTTGTATTGGGTATTTTAGAAGTATTGTTGGCGCTACGTGTGCTCTTACGCTTTATCAGTGCGGATAATGGTTCCGGTTTTGCCAACTTTATTTACAACTTTAGCGCCCCGTTTGTTGCGCCTTTCAATGGCATTTTCAATAATGACCAAGTGCTTAATCGAGTCGGGGTTATAGAATTCTCTACCTTACTGGCAATGGTTATTTATTCTTTATTTGCTTATGGAATGGTCAGGCTACTATATATAGTGTTTGAACCTAACCGTAGCAGCAAAGAAATTTATTCGACTTCTAGCCGTCGTAAGTTTTAGCTTAAAAAATAGAAGGGTATATGTTCGGCATAGCCCTTCTGAATTTATCTTTACTAAATTTGAGAATAAAACAAAAAGGAGATATGTATATGAGTATTGTTGCATGGATCGTAGTCGGCTTGATCGCTGGCTGGATTGCTAACATGATTATGAGTAGCGGGGCGGGTGGCTTAGTTGCCGACCTAGTGCTAGGTGTATTGGGCGCTATGTTAGGTGGGTTCCTCTTAGGCGTGGTTACCGGGGTTGATTACACTACCGGGATCAACATACCTACTATTTTGGTATCAATCGGAGGCGCAGTTATCTTGATTGGAGTCTACCGAATGCTAAGTGGAACCCGGTTGCGTAGTTAATTAAGCGCAACTGCATGAGGTGGCTGTAGCCGATGCGGCTATAGCTCCCTCACGTATTATTGTAAGATTCAGGAATAACCCACGATGAACCTTCCTTTGGGAAGTATCTATTAAAGTATATGTAAAAAAATCATAGCTAGAATAACACATATACTATACCCCCTTTCTATTTAAATAAATTAATGGTATAATAAACTACTAATAAAACTTTTGTGAAAAAATTCTTGAACATTGTTTGCTTGCCTATTTCTCCTAACAAGTAGGAGTGTAGATGCTTTTATGAGTTAACGAGCAGAATTAAGCTCAGTTAGCGTAGTAATTCTAGCTTAGATAAAGAATCTTAGCACCATATTTTAGAATACATCCTCCCTCTTTATTTTTAGCAGCACAAACATTAGACAAATCTTAAATTTAGCCTACTTCTTGGGGAAGTTGGTTGAATTATTTAGCTTATCGCAATGGCGCGATAGGTATGTTTATAGCCACACGAAAAACAATGGGGTGGCTCTAACCAGCCACTCTTTTTTTACTAGCTAGTTTTAATTAAAATAAATATATTAGGTTGAGGTTGGGTGGAGGATTATTACCCATGGTGATTCTAATTGTTAATGGTGACCACGACTTCAGAAATATCGTCCGTATAATTCTCAAACCGTATGGTTATGATGTGGTGGAAGCCGGCAGTTATAGGGAAGGGTTCTGGAGAGCGGTTGAATTCAAGCCCCAGATTGTGTTAATGGATAATATTATTACCTCTAAGTCTGGTATTGATTTGTGTAGGGATATTCAAGCAATTTCCGGTATGCAAGCCACTGAATTTTTAATTTTTACTGACTTTGATGATGAGTTAGAAAAGGTTGTGGGTATCAGTATAATGGGTGTGATTAAAAAGCCCTACATATTTCCTGAACTGAGAAAACTACTACCCTTCTCTTCTATTCAAGAGCAAGCTGGTTAAGCTTGCATTTAGACTATTGACCCCTCGAGCTTTTCCTCGATGAGCAGCATAACCTTAAAGCCGGGAATAAGTCACCCGGCTTTTTATTACTAAGTCCTGTCCCTAAGTGCGGTAACAGACAGACAGTATTTCTTTTTTGGCTTATCCTGCTATTAGGCAAGAAACTGTCGCTTAACTATATTTCTTTTCCCAAAAATGCTTAAGCGTGAACCCCTCGGCAGCTCTTGAAATTTCCATTGGCATTTTAGACACCAAACTTAAAACTTTTTAGAACCTTATAATGGAGGATTGAATAATGAAACTTGGCAAACACAACAAAGCTAAAGGTAAAGCTAAAGTAGTTGCGGTCAAAGCGGGAGATGTGATGAGTGATGCGGAACTGCTCGCCAAAGAAGCTGTTGCTAAGCTCCAAACTGCGACCGGGAAAGTGGTTGATGCGGCTAAGGAGAAAGTGGAAACTGTAGGCAAGCAGAAAAACAAACACAAGAAATAGTAATCCTCGACTCTCTCCTATCGCCGGAATCGTTCGGCGGGAGAGGGCTTATTGATTCAAGCGCGGGCGGGACGTAGACGGCGGGTGAGTAGCCCGTAGCGGGGCGAGAGGAAGTACGCCAGCAGGAAGAAAATGGTCAGCACCAGCACCACCATTGCGCCCGACACCAGATTCAGATGCCACGCCAGATACACGCCCATCACTCCACCTAGCAGCGAAAGCAGACCCGACAGCAGCATGACCATGCGCAGTCGGTCGGTGAGCAGACGCGCCGTAGCGGGAGGCGTGACCAGCAACGCCACCGTTTGGATGTTGCCAACCGCCGGAAGTGCGGCTACCACCACCAGCGAGAGCAACGCCAGAAAGCCCAATTCCAGCAGCGCGACAGGTAAACCCTGCGCCATCGCCATCGCCCGGTCGAACGACACCAGCAAAATCTCCTTACGCGCCAGCCCATACGCCAATATCACCAGCAGAGTCACGACAGCCGCAATCACAATATCATCGTCACCTACTGCAAAGAGTCGCCCGAACAGGAACTCGCTCAGGCGGCGAAACAGCCCCGCGCTACTGATGAGCATAATGCCAGCCGCGAACGCCCCGGTGTAAATCGTGCCGATCGCGGAGGCGTGACCGACTCGCGAATTGCGACTGCTCAAGCCGATTAATAGGCTGATACCCACCGCTACCACCATGCTGGTTAGCAGCATATTCCAGCCCAGCAGCGCGGCAAGCACCACCCCCGGAAAGATGGCGTGGGAGAGCGCCAGCGTGAGGAAGCTCAAGCCGCGCAACACCACATATGTACCGACTATCGCCACTGCCACGCTCAGAATAGCGATTTCCAGCAAGGCGCGTTGCACATAGGGCGCAGAGAGCGGTTCGAGCAGGAAGCGGGTTACATCATCCCACATTGGCAGGCGACTCCTTTCGGCGGAAACGACTCAGCCAACCGTAGCGCGGAGAAAATGTCAACGCCAACAAGAAAAGCAAGCTTGAAACCGTCACGATGGATGCGCCTCCCGCCAAACGCATATAATAGGAAAGATAGATGCCAATGAGGCTGGCTAGGAAGGCGAAAACCGCGCTGAGAATTATCAAGCGGTAGAGCCTATCGGTGAGCAGACGCGCCGTAGCAGCAGGCGTGATGAGGAATGCCAGCACCAAAATATTGCCAACGGCGGGCAACGCCACTACCACCGTGAGCGCGACTCCCAGATACAACGCTAAGTCGAGCCACCAACCGCTATAGCCCATTGCGCGTGACATCGAGGGGTCGAAGCTGCTCAACAGCAGTTCCTTGCGCAACGCCACAAACAGCAGCGTCACCAACCCGCCCACTAACAGCGTATTGGTAAGGTCTTGCTCGGTTACGCCGAAGAGTTGCCCGAACAGGATGTCCACCGAAGTACCCCGAAGGCTTTTGTCCGATAACGCCAGCGTGGTTAGAATTACGCCCAACGCAAACGCCCCCGTGAAGAAAATGCCCGTTGCCGAATCTTCGCTGACCTGCTCATGGCGACTGGTAAAGCTCACCAGCACCGTCACTACCAACGCCGCTACGAACGCGCCCGCAAAGGTGTTACCGCCCATCAGTAGCGCCACCGCGATTCCCGGCAAGATGGCATGCGACAGTCCGTCCACGATAAAGGCGATGCCCCGCAATACCACGTACACGCCCACCACCCCCGAAAGTACGCTAATCAACGCCAGTTCTTTCAGGGCGTTTTGGGTAAAGGCGGTGGTGAAGGGTTCGATTAACCAATCCAACATAATTTATCGGTTAGGGAGGCTACAACTGCTCAGGGTCAATGCCCAACTCGCGCAACTTAGCCCATGCCGCCTCTTTCGCCGCTTGCTCGGCTTCGGCTTCAGTGGGGCGCATCTCACCGTTCCGGTCGTACAGGCGCAAATACGCCCCGTCCTCTCCCAACCAACTCTCCAATTCCTCGCTCCAAAGCCAGCCGCGTTCGTCCGGCAGAATCGTTTCGGGCTGCTTGCTAGCCCCATAGCGCCAACCCAGCAGACGCTTCCCTACCCGCTTTGGATATACTTGTGGTTCGTTGGGGTCGTAGCTGAAATATTCCTTTACCCCTATCAAGCCATACGAGCGCGGTTTCTTGTCCGGGTTGATGTCGCCGGAGTAGGTGCTGCCTGAGCTTACTTCTAACACCAGCGGGGGGCATTGGCGTTTTCCGCCGCGCATATCCCAACTGGATAAACGCAATTGTTCATCCGCTGCTATCTCAATCCCCTTGAACAAGGCGATGTCTGGTACGATTAAATTCTCCGAGTTCTCAATCTCCTCGTGGTAGTGGTTGAAATTGCCCGCCACCATCCACCCCTCCTTGTGGTACAGCCATTTCAGCACTTCCAGCAGATAGGTAAAGAGCGTTACTTGCGGTAAACTGTCGCCCATTAAATCCTCGTGAGTGGGGTGAGTATCGTAGTAATATTCCAGTTTTGAAGGGCTAATATCCGTTTTGCGTAGCGCCATATGCTTGCGCCTCCCGAAATACAGGGTTATTTCAATAGCTGCCTCATGTTAGCACAACCGCTCTAAAAACAGCAATAGTGCATCCGCTATTTCAAGCCGTTGGCAATATTGCGAGCGTTGGACAGCAGCATCTTGAGATAGGTTTCGCCCTCGCTGCCCGGTTCGCCTAGCGCATCCCCGTACAGATTGGAGAAGATTTTCACGCCTGCTTCCTTGCTGATTTGCTCTGCCAACTTGGGGTTGATGGTGGTTTCGGTGAAAATGGCTGGCACTTTCTCCGCCTTGATGCTCTTGACCAATTCGGTTAGAGCCTGTGCGCTCGGCTCGGCGGTACTATCGAAACTGGGGATTATCGAGCCGACAATTTTCAGGTTGAACTGAGCGGCAAAGTAGGTAAAGGCTTCGTGGTTGGTGACGAGCTTGCGCCGATCGGCAGGAATAGTGTCGAGCAAAGTTTTCATCTGCCGCGTGGTATCGTCAATTTGTGCTTTGTAGGTGGTGGCGTTGGCTTCATAGGTGGCGCTACCCGCCGCGTCCACCTTCGCCAACCCCTTCGCGATGTTGTCCACCATGATTTTGCCGTTGTCGGGGCTGTGCCAGATGTGCGGATCGGTATCGCCCTGCGCCGTTTTCTGCACGCTCACGCCATCGGAAAGCTTTACCAGCGCGGCTTTGGTGCCGCTATTCTGCACCGTTTTGTCCAGCCACGCTTCCAGCCCTAGCCCGTTGGACAGCACCAGTTGAGCGTTAGCCAGCGCTTTGGAATCCTCGGCGGTAGGCTCATAATCGTGCGCATCCCTACCGGGCTTGAGAATGGCGTAAATCTCGGCGCGATCTCCCGCCACGTTTTTTGCCATGTCGGCAATGACGCTGGTAGTCGCCACCACTTTGATTTTGCCGCTCGCGCTTGAGTTGGTAGCAGTATTATCGCCACACGCCGCCAATAGCATTAATAGCATCAAATTTATAAGCAAGAAGCGTATTTTCATTAGTAGCCCTCTAAGCATGATTTTGAGATACAGTATCATTACCCGCAAGCAATAATATAACCTTGCGCTTTGCCTGTCAAATAAATGATACACAGTTTCAAAATGGCTAGAATTATTTGAACACGCCCTTCGTGGGGCTAATAAATATAGTAAAATACAACTATATTAGTAGGGGTATTTGTAACTATTCACCCCCTAACCCCCTCAAGGGGGAAAGAGGGGAGAGGGTAAGTTCAAGGGGACACCCCTTGCGACCCCGCACAGGGGTTGCACCCCTGAGAACCCCGCTTGGATTCCGTTAGTTACATAGGTCTATTTTCTATTTGGCTGACTTGTTACGGGTATTTATGAATTATTGATATACCGAGAAAACATGGATGAAGATATTACTAAATGGTGAGGGGAGTGACTTCGCCACTATCAGCGCGATACTTACTGCTACTACCGCTTTCGAGGTCATTTCGACGGAGGCTTGGCAAGTGCAGCGGTTAGCGACCCCGCTTGACTTAATATTACTGGATATGGAAGCGCGGGATTTTAAGGGCATAGAAACCATTGACCGCTTACAGCGACTGTATCCCCACTTGCCGATGGTACTGCTTGCCGGAGAAAATCAGGAAGAAGCCGCGCTAGAAGCTATTCGCCGAGGGGCGCAAGATTATCTGCTCAAAGCAGAGCTAACCCCTACCCTGCTGGTACGAACTATACGCCTTGCCTGCGAACGCCACCGCTCACAGCAACACTTAGCGCAACCAAGTCAACGTTATCGCGAAATCTTAGATACCCGCTCAGAGATGATTTTTCGCTATACCCCTGATTTTATAGTGACTTACGCCAACCGCGCTTACGGTCAGCATCATAATCTTTCGCCCGAAGAAATGATCGGGAGGAATATTCTGGAGTTGATACCCGAAGAAGACCGCGCTCGCGCCAAAGCCCATGTAGAAAGTCTCAGTGCGTCAAACCCGCTTGGCTCTTCCGAGCATCGCTCTATCTTGCCGGATGGCTCGGTGAGTTGGTCTTTGTGGACTGACCAAGCCATTTTTGATGCTAGCGGCAACCTTATCGAATTTCAGGGCACGGGACAGGATATTACCCCCCTCAAACAACTAGAACTGACTGTGCGCGACCAGAATAAGCTTTACCGCATTATTTTTGAAAACAGCTTTGATGGGTTGATGCTTACCGCGCCGGATGGCAGGATTTTTGACGCTAACCCTGCTGCTTGTGCTATGTTGGGTTATTCTAAAGAAGAAATCTGTACGCTCAGTCGTGACGTTCTTGTGGATTTAACCGATTCACGGCTGGAGGATTTTTTGAAAAAGCGCAGCGCCGAGGGCTATGCCATCGGTGACCTTATCCATATCCGTAAGGATGGGGGGAAGCTTTTAACCCATGTATCTTCTCAAATATTTCAAGACGAGCAGGGAAAAATACTTGCCAGTGTACGCATCAGGAATGTTTCCGAATCCCGACGCTTGGAAGAAGCCTTGCGCGACAGTGAGGAGTTATACCGTAGCCTTATCGAAAGTAGCGATTCGATTATCGCGCTTATCGACAAGGCGGGTCGCTTCCATTTCGTAACTGAGAAAGGCGCACGGCAATTGCGTACAACGCCTTCTGAAATTGTCGGTAAATTCTTGGCTGATTGGTTTCCGCCTGATAATGCAACTAGAATGTTAGCTAATATCCGGCAAGTTCTCCAAGGTGGACAGGGTAACATCACCGAAGAACGAGTTGGTATTCCCGGCGCGGTTCACTGGTATCGCACCAGTATTCAGCCAGTGCGCAATAAAGAGGGACAGCCGATTTTTGCTTTAATTAACGCCGATGATGTATCTGATATGAAGCTGGCAGAGGAGAAAATCCGCAATTCTGCCCGCCGCTTGGAAGGCTTGAACGCGCTTGATAAGGCAATATTGGTCGCTAATAATGTGGAGGAATTAGCTCGGTTGGCGATCGAGCAACTGGTTAAACTAGTTCCTTGCCAACGTGCCACCATTTCCTATGTCGATTTGAACGAAAAATTTCTTTTCCCGATTCATAGCTGGTCGCAACTGGATACAAGCGTAAAGCCCGGAATAAAATTTCCTATCCACGAATCATACTTAAAATTGATAGAGGCTGAATCTTATCTACTCCGTACCGAACTGGATAACTCTCCCAATCAAATCCCACGTCAGTTTTATAAAGAAGGTTTTAACTCGATGCTCTATGTTGGGTTGAAAACCGGAGGTAAGCTTATCGGGCTAATGCTACTGCTTTCCAGCGATCCAGCTTTTTTCACTCAGGAATACCTTAACATTGCGCTTGAAATCGGGGATATTTTGGCGATCGGGATTAGTAATGTCAAAATGAACCAGACAATACGGGAACATTCTGCCGAACTGGAAGAAAAAGTAACGTTGCGCACCGCCGAATTGGAGCAAGCCCGTAACCGCGCCGAATCTATCTTTCAAAGCAGTAGCGATGGCATCCTGATTATTGCTTCCGACTCTGAAATTGAACGCGCTAACGCGGAAGCCTACGTTTTGTTTGAGGATATGGGTAAGGGCGCTACCAAAAAGCTGCTATTCCTTACTAATGAAACAGATCGCCCTATACTGGAAAAAGCTATAAGCGCGGCTTTACTTAGCGGCAAGATACAGCGTTTAGAAGTAGCCCTCCGGCGTAGCGGAGAACAATATTTTGAGGCAGAATTAGGCATTGCCCCGTTAGGTAGCCCCGCGGTGGACAAGCCTTCATTGGTTTGTACCGTGCGGGACATAACCGAACGCAAGCTTGCCGAAAATGCCGTGCGTGAAAGTGAACTGCGCTATCGTTTGCTGGCAGATAATATCACCGATATGGTGGCGGTGCATACGCCGGAGGGGAAATATACTTATGTTTCGCCTTCGCTCAAGATGTTGGCAGGCTATCAGCCGGAAGAATTGGTGGGTAGATATGGCGTTGAGTTTGTTCACCCTGATGATGTCGCTCTTGCAACCTCTGCCTATGCCAGAGCCACTGTTAAACGCGCTCATTATAATCCAACAATAACGCGTTTCCGCCACAAAGATGGGCATTATATCTGGCTGGAAACTGTGGGGCAGACACGCTATTCTGAAGAAACGGGCAAACCGGTAGAACTTATTACCAGCACCCGTGATATTACAAAGCGCAAAGAGGTGGAAGATGCCTTAGCAGAAGAACGCAATCTGCTACGCAACTTGATTGATAACATCCCGGACTATATTTACATTAAGGATAAAGAACACCGCTATATAATGAATAACACCCCCCATGCTCGTTCGATGGGTACAAACTCTCCGGCGGAGGTGGTGGGTAAGACCGACTTTGATTTCTTCCCGCCCGAATTTGCCGAAAAATACCATGCGGATGAGGACGAAATATACCGTAGCGGGGAAGCCATTATAAATAAAGAAGAAAAATCATTTGGATTAAACCGAGAACCGATTTGGGCGGCTACCACTAAAATACCCCTGAAAAACTTGAGCGGGCAATTGGTAGGCTTGGTGGGCATAACCCATGATATAACCGGACTAAAGCGCACTCAGGAAATTATTCAGAATGCGCTTGAAAAAGAGCAAGAGCTAAGCGAACTAAAATCGCGCTTTATCTCGATGGCATCGCACGAGTTCCGCACACCGCTGGCAATCATTATGGTAATCGCCGAAAATCTCGGTCTTTATCGTGACCGGATGGACGAGCAGCAAATTGAGCAGCGCATTGTTGGGATAAAGAAGCAAGTTAAACGTCTCACCGATATAATAGAAGATATGCTCGATTTGTCCCGTATCCAAGCAAATCGCATTGAGTTTAAGCCAGTATTGACCGACCTAGATGCCTTCTGCAAAGAAATAATCGAAGAATTTGAGAGTAGGCTGGATGTTCTTCATCCCTTTAGCTATAGCTGTATTGATACCCCCTTGCTATTAAAGCTGGATACCGCTCTTTTTCACCGAATAATGAATAATTTGCTTTCCAATGCGGTGAAATATTCCAATCCGGGCAGTACGATTTTTATCAGTGTAGAAAAGCAGGCAGGGTTTATTCAATTGCAAATCAGGGATGAAGGCATCGGAATACCCGAAGCGGATATTAAGCATATCTTCGAGCCATTCCATCGCGCCGCTAATGTGGAAGCTATTTCTGGAACTGGGCTTGGGTTGGTAATTGCCAAACAATCGGTAGAGCTTCACGGGGGCAGTATCAGCCTCGATAGTACCCCCGATATAGGCACAACTGTCACCGTAAGCTTACCTGACCTAAAGTGAAAAGGGGCAGTTCAAACCTTGCCTTTCCAAATTAAAACAAGGGGCTTTAAGCCCCTCGTCTTGATTTAACTTTCGTCCTATGAGGTTACACTCCTACCCATTCGCGTAGGCTTGCTTCAACGCCTGTATGTCAATTTTACTCATTTGGAGCATTGCCTGCATCACTCTGCCCGCTTTCTCAGGGTCTTTGTCTCCCAACAACTCGCCCAAAGCAGTCGGAATAATTTGCCACGACAGCCCGTATTTATCTTTTAGCCAGCCGCATCTATCTTTTTCTCCGCCTTCCGAAAGCTTCTCCCACAGTTCATCCACTTCTTCCTGCGTTTCACAGCTTACAAAGAGCGATATTGCGGGCGTGAAGCTGTAATGTGGTCCACCGTTCAGCGCGAAAAACTCTTGTCCTTCCAGTTGGAAAGTTACGCTCATCACCTTCCCCGGTGCGCCGGGGGCTTCTTCGCCGTAGCGCGAAACGCTCATCACCTTTGAGTTTTTGAAAAGAGACACATAAAAGTTCATTGCCTCTTCGGCTTTATCATTGAACCACAAGAAGGGGGTAATTTTTTGCATCAAAGTTCCTCTATTTCTGATCAATTAATTGATCTATCTTTAATCTCAATTTGCTACAAATCCAAATTCACAGAATATATCAACATCCTATTGTATTTGAACCTCTGGTATAATTATAGCACCTTTGTTTTTGAAGCTAACAAACCAATCTACCAATTAGAGAAAAAGAGCCGATATAATTGGAACATACAAGGGGGCTAAATATATGACGGTGGACGAATTTGTAGAAACCAACGTGTTACCGCAATTTCATGAGGTTGTGGCGCTGATACGCCAGCTTATGCGTGAATTAGCGCCCGCTGCCAAAGAATCAATCAGCTATGGTATTCCTGCTTACACAGGCAACAAAATATTTGCAGTTATCAGCCCAACCAAAAAGGATATTACCTTATCCTTTTCACGAGGCATACAATTTGAAGATAAATACAATTTGTTGCGAGGGGTGGGCAAATCCTCAAAGCATGTAAAAATCAAAAGTGTAGAGACTGCAAATATAGAAGCTCTTAAATACTATATAAATCAAGCTCTGGAACTGGACAAAAACTAAGCATTGGGTATCCGCCCAAATCCTTCTTCTCTAATCTTTAGCTATCTTAAGGTGTGACTTTATGCGCGGAATGAAAAAAACAAATCTGGCTAGTCTGTTACTGCTATTAACATTCTTTCTGGTGGCTTGCGGGGATAATACTGCTACTGCTATCCCTTTGACCACTACTGCCCCTACCACGAGCGTTGTGCCAACTACGAGCGTTGCAGTAACCACAATCGCTCTCCCAACCGCTACAGTTGCACCGACTACCACTTCAGCAGTAGCTACCACACAAGAGACTACCAACCAACTCGCCCTGAAATTTCGCTACTCTACGCCGCCTGCCCTTCCCGGTATCTCTGTCGAATCGGTAGCGTTTAGTCCGGACGGAAAGAGCTTTGCCAGCGGGAGTTATAAAGAAATCAAGCTGTGGGACAGCGCAACGGGGAAGGAACTCCGTACCCTCACAGGTCATTCGGGCGATGTCGAATCGGTAGCGTACAGCCCGGATGGAAAGACCCTTGCCAGCGGTGGTGATAATACCATCAAGCTGTGGGATGTGGCATCGGGCAACTTGCTCAACACTCTCACAGGTCATTCGAGCGAGGTTGAATCGGTAGCGTACAGCCCGGATGGAAAGACCCTTGCCAGCGGGAGTATAGATAAAAGCGTTAGGCTGTGGGATGTCGCTTCTGGTAAAGAACTTCGCTCCTTCACGGGTTATTCTAACTATATCATATCGGTAGTGTTCAGTCCGGACGGAAAGACCCTTGCCAGCGGGAGTTATGAAGAAATCAAGCTGTGGGATGCGGCATCGGGCAACTTGCTTAACACTCTCACGGGTCATTCTGGCTATATCAGGTCGGTAACGTTTAGCCCGGACGGAAAGAGCCTTGCCAGCAGCGGTGATAATACCATCAAGCTGTGGGATGCGGCATCAGGCAAATTGCTCAACACCCTTACTAGTCATTCGGACGAGGTCTTTTCGGTAGGGTTTAGCCCTAATGGGAAGAACATTGTTAGTGGTAGTCTCTCGGATAGCAGTGTAACTCTATGGGATGTGGCTTCTGGCAAGGAACTTTACAGCAATATCATTGCCCAAACTGCTCAAACCACCGGGTTTATCGTTTCCACCCTTTCGCCAGATGGCAAGCTACTTGCTACAGGTCATTGGGATGGTTCTATCAAAGTATGGGAAATCGTGGGGCTTTAATGTGGAAAGGTTCTAGGCGTGGCTATCTCTATAATTGCCCTTCCAGAAACCGAACATAACGAGAGGAACGTTTTTATGAGAAGACCTAGCTTCTATCTAATAACTTTAGCGTTATTGTTATTAACGTTCTTTCTGGTGGCTTGCGGGGATAATACTGCTACTGCTATTCCTTCGCTCACTGCTACCGTTCCCACGCCCACCGTTGCCCCCACCACGAGCGTTGCGCCAACTGTCACGCCCGTTTCTTTTGTAGCCACCGTCACCCCTGCGCCAACCACCAGCGTTGCGGTAACCACAATCGCCCTCCCAACCGATACAGTTGCACCGACTAAAGCGGTATCAACCACCACTTTGCCCGTCACTACGCTTGCCACTACCACCGCTGCCAAGCCAACCCCCGCGCCAACCGCCCAACCTACGCCCACGCCTGATTCCACTATCGGCAAATTGGCAAATGTTGTTTACTCCAAAAGCGACGGTTTGTACGCTTTCAACCGCGCTAGTAGTCGCAGCTTTAAACTGTCAAATGATCTCATTTTCAAGTTTGTTGTTTCCCCCGATAATCGGGTGGTTGCTTACTATGCCATCATCGACCAGCATTTAGAGTTGAAAGTTATAACCCTGAACGGCGCATCTGCTACCCAACCGCGCACCCTCGATAGCATGGTCGGTACTTACACTCCCTCTACCCAGAGTAATCCTTACGCCGGGAACTATTTGCGGGCATATTCACTGGCTTTCTCGCCCGACAACAATTTGCTTGCCTACAGCAAAATGAACCTTGCCGGGGCGGCTTTCAATTTCTGGGGTACTGAGGTCAACCCGATTGAGGTTTGGGCGGGGGATGTCACTGCTCTTGCGGTGCGTCCGCTTGTGCCGAACAAGCAAAAAGACTTTATGTACAATATGGTTTTCAGCCCGGACGGAGCGCGGGTTGGCTTTATCCGAACCGCTTATTTCCCCACCGATGTAAGCGGAACTTCGGCTATCTATTCGGTGCATAAAGACGGTTCTAGCCTTGCTCTGTTGGAAGATGGCGCGGTTATCGGCAAACAGGTCACGCCGGGAAATCAGACGGTAGTAGGTTTGATTAAGGATTTCTCGTGGACAGGTTCGCTTGGGATTACTTTCAGTATGATGGGAATAGAGAGCTATAGCGTGTGGGGGCATGACCTTAACTCCGGCAAAGGCTGGATGCTATTTAACGCTAAAGACTTGGACAATCAAAGTTATTTTTATGACCCTTATTTGCAGCGTTACGCTTTTATTTACAACAAAGGGCTTTACACCATCGGCGCTACCAATGCCAATGAGAAAATGACGCTGGCTAAAAATAACCTCGGTGCAACGCTTTTGAGCGGAATAACACCTATAAACTTTTATAATAGTAATCTGCTCTTTGTCACCGAATCAAATACCGTGGCTGTCCAAAGTATTAACCCAGACGGTTCTTTGCTCAGCATAGCTATTGGCTTACCCGCGCTACATAAGCCCAACGGCAAAATCGTAGGGGCGCTACCCGGCTATGGCAATTGGGTGGTCACTTGGAATTTTGGGGATAGTAATCTCTATATCGGGATTTTTAGCGGGGATGGCAAAACTGTAATAAACTCGATAGTCCCGCCAATTTTGGACGGTAAGTTAGAAAGGCTAAGCCCGGATTTATTGCTGGTGCGCAGTTCCGCCGGGTTACAGTTGCTGGACTTAAACGGCTCTACTTTGCTAATGACTATCTATTAGGATTAGAGGTTTTGCTTGAATATAAGGAGAGGCAGAATTATACATTCTACCCCTCCCAAGCAAGGAGAAGGTTATTTGACCATGAGAGAGTTTGCTTTAGCCCCCCGACTGTACCATTTCTTCTAGTAACAACTCAGGCTAGGTACAAAACAAACGAAAAAGGGTGCAGGGGAAACCCCCTGCCGGGGTAATAGGGGTGTCCCCTATAAATTCCTCCCTCATTTCCCCCCCTTGAGGGGGCTAGGGGGTGAATTAAAGTTTGAGCCAGTAATAACCGAACGGCTCGGCGCTGATTGAGTAGGGCGCATCTCCGATTGCCGGGAAAGCCACCTCGCCTATCAGGTCAACCGGAACAGACCCGGCAAATCGGCGCAAATCCAGTTCGCAGCTTTGGCGAGCGCTTGAAAGGTTGTTTACTACCAGAATACGGGTGTCCTTATCGCGGCGAATATACGCCAGCACGCTTTTATTTTCAGGATAGAGAAATTCAAGCTCTCCTAAGCCAAAGACGGGGTATTGCTTACGCAGTTTAATTAACTGCTTCACCCAGTTTAATAGCGATGACGGATCGTGCTGCTGCGCTTCTACATTCACCCATTTGTAGCCAAAAACCGGGTCTTCGATAACCGGAGAATAGAGTTGTGCCGAATCGACGGTGGAAAATCCCGCGTTGTGGTTGGCGTTCCACTGCATAGGGGTGCGCACACCGTTGCGGTCATACAGATACACATTATCGCCCATCCCTATTTCATCCCCATAATATAGAATCGGGCTACCGGGTAGGGAGAAAAGCAGACTGTTTAATAGCTCAATCCTTCGGCGATCATTATCGAGCAGAGGCGCTAATCTTCGGCGAATACCCACATTTATTTTGTGGCGCGGGTCGGGGGCGTACACCTCGTACATAAAGGCGCGTTCTTCGTCCGTAACCATTTCGAGGGTTAGCTCGTCATGGTTGCGCAAGAAAAGACCCCATTGGCAATTCGCCGGAATTTCGGGCAAACGGCTCATAATATCAACAATCGGGGTGCGCTCTTCTTTTTTAATTGCCATATAAAGGCGCGGCATGATGGGGAAGTTGAACGCCATTTGGCACTCGTCACCCTCCCCAAAATAAGGGCGCACATCCACGGGCCACTGATTGGCTTCTGCCAGCAAAACTTTGTCGTTATAATGTTTGTCTATTTCGCTGCGCAACTTTTTCAGGTAAGCATGCGTTTCGGGCAGATTCTCACAGTTAGTACCTTCGCGCTCAAACAGGTAAGGCACTGCATCCAAGCGGAAGCCGTCAATGCCCATATCCATCCAGTAGCGCATTACGTTGAGCAATTCCTCTTGCACAGCGGGATTATCGAAATTCAGGTCGGGTTGGTGCGAGAAAAAGCGATGCCAATAATACGCCTTCGCCTCGTCATCCCATGTCCAGTTGCTGCGCTCGGTATCGGTGAAAATGATACGCGCCCCGCCGTATTTCTGGTCGTTATCATTCCACACGTAATACTGCCCCTTAGCGGAGTGCGGGTCGCGCCGCGCTTCCTGAAACCAAGCGTGTTGGTCGGAGGTATGGTTCACCACTAAATCGGTAATCACCCGCATATGGCGTTGGTGCGCTTCTTCCAGAAAATTTTTGAAATCTGCCAATGTCCCAAAATTGGGATTTAGCGCGTAATAATCCGAAATATCGTAGCCGTCATCCCGCAACGGGGATTTATAGAAGGGCAAGAGCCAGATACAATCAATCCCCAACTCTTGCAGATAATCCAGCTTTTGCCTTAGCCCTTCAAAATCGCCGATGCCGTCATTGGTGGCATCATAGAAAGTCTTAACATGCACTTCGTAAAAAATTGCAGTTTTATACCAAGGAATAACTTCTGCCATTGGTTTATACCCTTTTCATTACAGCATCCACAATAATTTCAGAAAATCCGGGCGCATCCCTACCCTTGATTCAACTCATCTTCCGAAATCAGCCACAAAAATTGGTAAGGTTGGAGCGCTAGCCTGCCCCATTCAATCCTGAGAGGCGGGTTATCCGGTTGGCTGATGTCGCGGATGGGCCAGCTTAACTTTTGCTCCATCAGGATATTTGCGCCCACGGTAACAGGGAATTCAGAGAAGTTGCATAACGCCACCATATTTCCATGCGCGGGGTGTTGGCGCACGTAAGCAAATACATGCTCGTTATCAGTCCATAGCGGATAGGCGGTAGAGGCGCCGTGTAATTGGCGCGTTTGCTGCCGAATAGTAATCATGCGTTTCATCTCTTTGAAAATACGCCCTGTAACCGTTTCGGCATCGTGGCGGCGGGCTGCCACCTTCCAAGGCATAGCGGGGCGGTGCATCCAGCGGTTGTCGTTGGCTTTTAGCGGGTTTTTCAGGTAACTTTTATCGTTGCACAGCCCTAGTTCATCGCCCATATAGATTAATGGAATACCGCCGTAGGTGAAAATTATGCTGTAGAGTAACAATATTCGCCGTATTGCTAGGTCAATATCGCGGGGATTGCCCTTTTCAACCGCTTTCTCCAGTCCTGCCAATGACGCGGTCATACCGCTCATGCGCCCATCGCCGTTAGCCGGGTTATATTGGAAAAGTTCTCCGCGCGAGAATGAGCCGGGAAATTTCCCCGAATAAAACTCGTTTAGGAAGTTGCGATGCAAGAAGCCGTTTTCGCCGACTGCTTGCGCGTTTTCATCGGTGATTGCCCAACCGATGTCATCATGCAACCGCACGTAGGTAACCCAAGTTGTGCCCACCGGAGTAGCGGGCATATTTAGCAGGGTATGCGTCATGATAGTTACTTTACGACTGGCAAGGGTACTCCATAGCAGCACCATCAGCGAGTTGTTATACGCTAGTTCGCATTCTTTCCCGGTATGTCGCCCCGTTCCCAGATAATGAATCAAGTCTTGCGGGGCAACAATAGCTTCTGCTTTGAAAATGACGCTAGGCGCAACAATACGCATCAAGGAGTGAAAAGCTTGTAGCAGTTCATGAACTTCGGGCTGGTTCTGGCAGTTAGTACCCATGCGCTTCCACATAAAGGGAACGGCATCCAGCCGTAAAATATCCACCCCTTTGTTTGCCAGAAAGAACATATAGGAGAGCATTTCGCAGAATACCGCCAGGTTGGTATAGTTTAAATCCCACTGAAATTCGTTAAAGGTCGTCCAAACCCATTTCCCCTTGCCTGCCATATTCGGATACCAGGTAAAATTGCCCGGCGCAAAATCGGGGAATACTTCAGGCAACGTTTTTTCGTAGGCATCCGGCAAGGTACTCTCATCATAAGTGAAGTAGTAATCCAGATACTTAGGGTCGCCCTCCATCGCTCGCCGCGCCCATTCGTGTTCTTTAGCGGTGTGGTTTACCACCAAATCAATACACAGGCTCATATTGTTAGAATGTAATTCCGTTGCGAGATTTTCGAGGTCGTCCATATTGCCAAGCTCAGGATTTACCGCGCAATAATCCTCAACGGCATAACCGCCATCATTTGCGCCCTCTCGCGGTTTTAGCAAGGGCATCAGGTGGATATAATTTGCGCCAAGCTCTTGCAGGTAGGGCATTTTTTCGCGCACACCCTTGAGCGTGCCAGCAAAAAGGTCAACATAGTAAATCCCGCCCACCATAGACTCGCGCTGAAACCAATCGGGGGTTATTTCTCGTTCCACGTCCAGTTTTTTGAGCGGCTCAGGGCGTTCCGCATAGGCGGCGATAATTAAGGAGGCTAACGCCATGAACTGCTCTTCAAAATCGGGTCGGGACTGGTAAAGACTTGCCAGCGGTTCGTAAAAATCGGCAAAGTAGCGTTCAAGCCGAATTAAAAACAGGTCACGGTCGCGTGGATTCCACGCTTGGGCAATTTTCTGAAGCTTTTTATTGAGTTTATCGACAAAGCTAGTATAAGCTTTTCGAGTGTTGGGGCGCATATAAGCGGCGTTAGACATATTAGAAATATTGCCTCCCAAGATTTATTTATTGTCTGGAGGAATCAACTTGAAGGCGCATAGCGGAATCTATTAGTTCACAGCACTTAAAGGGGCAGCGGTAGTTTTCCTCTCCACCAGCGCCGTTTCAAGCCGGATTAACTCGACCTCATTTGTTTTATTTTCGATTTGATTCAAAAGTTTAGTAAAACCGAGTTCACCCATAAGTTGCATTGGTTGTTGGATTGTACTCAACTCCATAATTTCTGAGAGTTCAACTCCATCAAAGCCTATTACCGAGAGGTCAAGCGGCACCAGCAAACCGTGATTGCGCGCTGCTTCCAACACGCCCACCGCCTGTACATCTGAGGAGGCGAATATCGCAGTGGGAGGCTCTGGAGATTCTAGCAATTGCTTAGCGGCGCTGCGCCCGCCCGCCCGATTCCACTCAGTTTCAAGCATCAGCGAAGGGTCATACTCTATTCCGGCATCTGACAACGCCATATGTACTCCGATAAGGCGATCGTTTGCCTGATTGAATTTGAAGCTACCTTCGACAATCCCGTTAATAAAGCCGATGCGGCGATGTCCTTTGTCGATAAGGTGTTTTACTGCCTGATACGCGCCCATTACGTTATTAACCACAATTGAGGTTAGTAACGGACTATAGCCGTCCAGCACTACAGTTGGCAGGTTATTTTTATGAAAGCTCTGGGCGATGGCTTCTTCAGGCGAGAGCGAAACAATTATCAGCCCATCAACCCGCCGTAGCATGGGCAATTTGAGAAAATAATGCTCACGTTGTTTATTATCTTCAACGTTATAGATTACCAGTTCATAGCCCTGTTTAGTGGCAGCATTGATTAATCCCCGCAAAACTTCACTGCCGAAGAAGCGCGTTACAAAGGGCATGATAACGCCGACCGTTCCGGTGCGCCGGGTTATCATTGAGCGGGCGATAGGGTCTGGCGAGAAGTTCAGTTCCGCAATTGCTGCCAGAACTTTTTGCCGAGTGCTTTCTTTTACCGCTTCGCTATTGTTAAGCACCCGCGAGACTGTTCCAACACCCACCCCTGCTACACGCGCTACATCCACAATTGTAACTGCCATGACAAATTACCAACTTTTACGTAATAAAGGAATCTTGTGCTAGGTTAATTGGTGGAAAGGCTTCCAATATTTATAATTCTAGCATGGCTTTAACACCTTGTAAAGATTTGAAAACACAAAATATTCCGCAACCGTTTATTGCAAGTTGAGCCTGTGAGGGCATTTCATTTCAGGTATAGATAAATCAAATGGATTAATATCCGATGAACTATTGACAAGTGTTGTTATAAATGATAATTTAAAAATGTCCCATTATGGAAACGCTTCCATTATTTGTTATAAGCTCAACCATCAGTTTCTTTTCAAGGAGGATGCGAATGATGGTATCTAGCCCGAAACCCCGTATGAGGAATCGCTGGGGTATTTTCTTGCTGGTTATTTCCATGTTGACATTGGCGTTGGCGGCTTGCGGCGATAATACTGCTACGCCAGTTCCGGCTACAACTGCTGCCGCTACTAAGGCTGCAACCACTGCTGCTGCGACCACTGCTGCTGCAACGACGACCGCCGCCGCAACTACTGCTGCCGCAACGACAACCGCTGCTGCAACGACAACCGCTGCTGCTGCCGGTAAAACTGACTACAGCAAAGTTGGTCAGGAACTGGTAGATGCTTTTGCCGGTAAATACAAAGGCACCAAGGTTACTATGTTTGGTCCCTTCACTACTGACGATGAAATTAAGTTTAACAACTCCATGAAGGCGTTCAAAGATGCTACCGGTATTGACATTCAGTACACTGGGGACAAAACTTTTGAAACTACCATCAACGTGCGCGTTGAAGGTGGCAATCCGCCTGACATTGCGGACTTCCCGCAGCCCGGTTTAATGGCAAGTATTGCCAAGTCCGGCAAAGTTATGGATCTTAACAAAATGATCAATCCTGCTTGGCTGAAGCAGAACTACAATCAGGGTTACCTTGATTCTGATACTGTAGATGGACCCAACGGCAAGATTCTAGGTGGTATTTTCCAGCGGGTTAACGTTAAAAGTCTGGTATGGTATCCCAAAAAGGCTTTTGATGCTGCCGGTTACAAAGTTCCGACTACTTGGGCTGAACTTACGACCCTGATGGATCAGATCGTGAAAGACGGCGATGCACCGTGGTGTATCGGTATCGAAAGCGGTACTGCTACCGGTTGGCCCGCGACCGACTGGACTGAGCAAATGATGCTGCGCACCACCACTTTGGAGAACTATGACAAATGGGTTGCCGGTACATTGCCCTTCACTTCTCCCGAAGTAAAGAAGGCAGTACAGACTTGGTCTAGCATTTGGTTCAATGACAAGTATGTTTACGGTGGACGCAAGCAGATTGTCAGCACCAACTTTGGCGATTCTCCTACTCCGATGCTTCAGAATCCGCCTAAGTGCTGGTTGCACAATCAAGGTAACTTTATCACCACCTTCTTCGAAAAAGCGAAGCCGGGTGTAGTAGGTGGCGTGGATTACGATTTCTTCGTACTGCCCGCGATTGATACTACGTTTGGCAATCCGCTGGAATTTGCTGGTGATACTATGACAGCATTCGCCGATCGTCCTGAAGTCCGCGCTGTAATGCAGTACTTCTCCACCTTTGATGGTGTAAAAGGCTGGGTTGCCGCTGGCGGCGCTCTCTCTCCTCACAATGACTCGCAAATTTCGGTAATTACCAATCCGAATGACAAGAAGGTTCAACAGGCTCTGCTCGATGCTAAAGCCGTTCGCTTCGATGGTTCGGACAACATGCCCGGCGCAGTCGGTTCCGGTACCTTCTGGAAGGGTATGACCGATTATGTGAGTGGCTCGGCAGATATTGATGCTGCTCTGGCTGAAGCGCAAGCTGGCTGGGCAAGCGTTAAGAAGTAGTTCCACAAACGGTTTGTACAACGGGTGTCACCTTTTTAACAGGGTGTCACTCGCTATCAATAGCGGCACAGACTCTTCTCGCTCAATTAAAAAGTAAAAAGTGCCGCTAATTACCAAATTTGTAAAAATAGTGTATATTTGATTATCACTTGTCCAAAAAGAAACCAACAATCGAATCCCACTATATAATTTTGCTCCTTAATTTGTGACAAGTTAATTTCCTTTCTGATTTTTCAAACAAACCGTGCGCTGTCTTTTAATAGGAGAGTTGAAATGCAACCCACGACCGAAATAGATCCTCGGCAGACTTCAACGCCACATGTGAAAAGCTGGGAACCCGGTCAGTTTTTTCTTTCATTACTAGGCTTGTTAGTTACTCTAGTGGTGCTTTGGTGGGGCTTTCTGTTTTTACGCGGTGATTTCTTCCCAGATGCGCAAAACTGGTTTAAGGCAATTTTTGCCATTGTCTGGGGTGTAGGTGGGGTCGCCTCGTTGTTCACAGTTTCCAATATGTTGGTAGAAGCTTTGCCAAATGATGTGCGCCGAAGAATCCAGCCCTATATTTTCGTAGGACCCGGTGTAGCTTTTCTGGCTTGGTTCTTGTTGATACCTTTGCTGCGTACTTTTTACCAGAGTTTCTTTGATGCCAGTTCTACCAATTTTGTAGGGCTAGACAACTATCAATCCGCTTTCACCGATCGTCAGATGTTGGAGTCATTTAAGAACAACCTGCTTTGGCTGGTTCTTGGCACCGGGCTTTGCGTTGTTTTAGGACTGTTGATTGCAGTGTTGGCAGATCGTAGCTCTTTCGAGAATTTTGCCAAAGCCTTGATCTTCCTACCAATGGCAATTTCATTTGTGGGAGCGGGCGTGATTTTCCGTTTTATGTTTGCTTACCAGCCGGTTGACCAACCTCAAATCGGGGTTTTGAATGCGGTGTTGGTGGCTTTGGGAGGACAACCGCAGGCGTGGCTTGCACAAGAGCCGTGGAATACCTTTTTCCTAATCATAGTGTTGGTCTGGATGCAGACCGGCTATGCGATGGTGCTTTTCTCGGCAGCCTTGAAGGGTGTGCCGGAAGATTTGCTCGAAGCCGCCCGGATTGACGGCGCTTCGGAGGTACAGGCTTTCTTTGGGATTATTATCCCTCTAATCAAGGGGACGATTATTACCGTAACTACCACTATTGCTATCTTCACTTTGAAAATATTCGATGTGGTGATTGTAATGACGGGCGGTCAGTACGGCACCGAAGTGGTGGCAACCCAATTCTATCGCCAATTCTTTACCAACCGTAACTTTGGTTATGGCTCAGCGATTGCGATTGTCTTATTCATCGCGGTGTTACCGGTGATGATTTACAATCTGCGCCAGTTACGCAAGACGGAGGCATTTTAATGGCAGTCGCAGCAAGAGCAAGAACCGCAGGTTCAAAACGCTCAAAAATCACTTCCGGTATTCTGGTGAATGGGTCGTTAATCCTAATTTGCATATTGTGGGTAATTCCAACGCTTGGTTTGCTGATTTCTTCGGTGCGTACCAGAGATGACATTAATACTTCCGGTTGGTGGCAAGTATTCCCTCACCTTGAGTATGCCACTACTCGCACGATACAGCTTACCGCCGGGTTGCCGCTAGACCAACCGATTGTGGTGTCCGATTTAGGGGTGACTATTTCCGATGACCAGATGCGCGCCGGCTATAAATTGCCCGATGGCAAGCAAATTAAATGGGATAATCGCCGGGCGCGGACTGTGGCGGTGCAAGAGCAAAATTGGACTACCACCGCAAATTTCACCCTTGAAAACTATTCAAGCGTGTTGGTAGGACAGCAATATACCTATAAAACTGCCGATGGCGTGGAAAAGACCGATCAGGGGCAAGACCTCAGCGGGGCTTTTATCAGCACTCTGGTGGTAGCCATTCCCTCAACGGTTATTCCAATTCTTATCGCGGCGTGTGCGGCTTATGCTTTTGCATGGTTGCGTTTTCCCGGTCGTGGCTTGATGTTTGCGTTGGTGGTGGCGTTGCTGGTAGTACCACTACAGGTCGCCTTGATACCGATTCTCAAAGATTACACCAGTTTGGGAATCACAGGTACATACCTTTCGTTATGGTTGGCGCATACCGGGTTCGGTCTGCCGCTGGCAACGTATCTGCTCTATAACTATATCAGCACCTTGCCGCGCGAGATTCTGGAATCGGCGCAAATAGACGGCGCATCCCAATTTACCACTTTCACGCGCTTGATTTTGCCGCTTTCGATTCCGGCGTTGGCTTCCTTCGCGATTTTCCAGTTCTTGTGGGTCTGGAACGATTACTTAGTGGCGTTAATCTTCTTGGGTTCATCGCAGGGTACGCAGGTGTTGACCATGCGCCTAGCCAATATCGTTGGTTCACGCGGTCAGGACTGGTATTTGCTGACTTCCGGCGCGTTTATCTCGATGTTGTTGCCATTAGCCGTATTCTTTGGTCTCCAACGCTTCTTTGTACGCGGGTTGCTGGCAGGTTCGGTTAAGGGGTAGACTCTTCAAATAAAGTTTAACGGTAGGAGGGTTTAACCGCCCTCCTTTTTTAATTTTAAATTAAGGAAAAATGATATAGTAAATTCGGTGGTTTTGTGATAAAATTTTATGATTTTAATATTAATATTTAACTGTATTAGAGTTGTGCTTGGTACTATTTATCGATGGAGCAGCGAAATGCAAAAGTGGGAATATATGACTTGGGTGGTTGGTTATGCTGGGACAGGTGCTGATCTGGAAAATAATTGGAAAGGAGGTAGCATAAAATATATAAATGGTATTGCTGTACCTAACTGGAAGAAATCTACCAAATCATTGGTTGAGGAATTGAACAGGGTTGGGGAGGAAGGTTGGGAGTTATTAGGTTATGAATTGGCGCTCATTTCCAACGGTTTTAGCGGCGATCCAATTCTACTATTTAAGCGACCAAAACCTTAATGTTTCCAAGAATTGTTGAATAAGATGGATAGTAATCCTAGCTTATGACTATTGTAGGAAATCTAATTAATGAATTGGAATACAGATTCTGGGCAAATATTATTAAGTGTTTATGATCATTACCTTGAAGAGGGCTTCAACCAATTTTATGTTGAAAATATCATCAGAGAATTTCAATTTGATATAGCCAAATTACAAAGAGCCTTACGAAGCCTGATTTCGCTAGGATATGTTAACAAGATAAATTATCTTACTGGAAATTTGGATATTTTTGCATTTACTATTACACAAGAAGGTTTAAAAGTTTGTGCACAGGCAAGAAATGATTTAAACGAAAATTCTATAAGAAGTGTCAAAGATGCATTAAAAAATAATAGAATGAACCTTGATATAATTGATAGGAAGTTAGCTGCATTTGGTTTTGTTCATTCACCTGCTTATTTAGAGATCGAGAAACAGCACATTTTAGAAAATATTAATTATCTCGAAAAGCGTTTAAACGAACTCGAAAAATAATCTTTTACATTAATCAAGAGTCATATACAAATGCCTGAAGACAAGGAACTAACCCCACCCGATTCCGAAACCGACAAACCGGAAGAATCGGCACAAGATGGCGATGAGCAGAAACACCCACCTAAGAAAGAATCTGGCATCAGCCCTGAGCGGAGAAGCCGTTTTATGTGGGGTGAGGGCGATCTGGTGATTATTCGACCGGGCGATGATAAGAAGGAATAGATTTTGAAGGGGGCTGAAACCCCCCTTTTTTGCGGTATGATAGAGAAGGGAATTAATTTAACGAAAGGGAGGCAGGATGGCGGCTAACGTGAAGCCGGACGCAAAGCTGGAAAAGTTGCTAAGTCTGAAAGCTGCTCCGCGAGAGCAGGCGCTATACGCCGTTGAGTTGCTCAAGAGCGAGCGCAAGCGACAAACGCTAGAGGCAGCGTTGCGGGCGCTGACGGATTACCCGCTACCGGAAGCGCGTCCCGCGTTGCTGGCGTTGTACCGACGCTATGAGGCGGACGGGACGAAACTTGATTCGGGTGCGTTTCTGCGGGCTACTATTCTCAAGGCTTTACACACGCTGGCGGTGGCGGAAGATTTGCCCCTGCTGGAACGCGCCGCCTGTACCTACGAGAAGATGCCTTCGTTGCACGATGCGCAAGGTGCACACCTGCGAGCCGCTGCTTTGAAAGTGTTGTTCGAGGTGGATGAGACCATCGCGGCATTTCATTGTACCCGGCTGTTGGCAGACCCCGAAACCTCGCGCATGTCGGGCGAACCCGCCCTGACGGCGGTAAAGCTGTTGGCGATGCAGCACAATTTGCTACCGCTCTATTATTATGCGATACAGGAGGGCGAGAAGATTGCCGAAATTACGGCAGAATGTTTGCGAAGTCTGACGCGCTTGCCCGTTGCGTTGGTGGATTTGCTAGTGCAGAAATACGGCGCGTTGGGTAACGAGGCGTTGCTGATTGGGCTTTTCGATTTGTTGTTGACCCACGTAGAGGGTAGCCACTTCCACCCCTTCCTATTAAATTTTCTTGCCGTCACCCGTCACTATGATTTATATCGCTACCTCGCGCTTGGCATAGTGGCGGGCGACAGCGAGGATTTGTTGAAGGAGATGTTAGCGGCAAGCAAAACTGGACGCGATAAACGAAAAACCGAGATATTGCGCGAAGTGCTGCTGCTCTATCGTCACCAGAACCCCGCGATTAGGGCGGCTATAAACGAATTGCTCAAACCCGCCCCACCGCTTAAACAGCCCTGATTGCCTGACAATACTCAGTTGAAAGTCATATGTCGGCGTTGATGTATGCCGGAGACGAGAGTGAGTGTACCTCCCAACGCCAGCAGCAACGCGCCTCCCATCGCTACCCCTTGGTAAAGTTCGACAGTGTAGTTATTATTCGCCAGCGTCAGGTTGAGCAGACCCGGCAACGCCAGCACTATCAGCAATACCCCCCCGGTACGCGGCAAGCGCAAAGCAATTAATACACACAGCAAACTTGCCAGCGCCGGTAGCGCAAAATAGAGCATGGTGTAAAGTCCCCAAAGCGGAGAAAGACGGTCAATGCCTAGCACACAGGCTACCAGCAGCAAAACGCCTCCCGCTGTGCCACACCAGATACCTGCTTCATGTCTTTTGTTCATCGCTTTTTCTCTTTCCACAGCCATAAAAAATGCTTGCAGAGGTGACCTATCACTATCTAAATTGTAGCGCGGGCGGGTAAACATTCCGGTTAAAAAGCATAAAAAAAAGCAAGAGGCTTGAACCTCTCGCCAGAAGCAAAAAGATTATTCGAGGGTGATGCTGGCGCTTCCGGGCTGGCGGCAAGCACATAAAAACCAACCTGAACGGCAAGGTCGCAACTTCACGACCGATGCCGGGACTGTTCAGGTTGGTTTGTTATACCACTACAACTCATTAACTATAAAGGTGCGCCGGTTTAGCTGACGCTGCGCCGTGAAAGCCAGCGCGCCGCCCCCTACCAGCAACAGCACGCCTACCAGCGATAGAATCACCGGCACGATAGGTAAGCTCCAAACACCAGAAACCTGCGACAAGAACGCACACTGAAACAACAGGCCCGGTATGGCTACCAGTAATAAGGCGATTCCCTCAGCTTTAGCAGTACTAAACTCCAGCAGTAGGGCAGACAATATTATTATTACCGGTACTCCGAAAAAGATTTCAGCGGCGAATCCCATCAACGGGTTAGTCTCGTGTATTCCAACATAGACCGGATAAGCGGAAAAAACTAGCAAAACCCCGGTTATTCCGCACATCACGGCAGTTTTACGTAACCGTTTCATGTGAGTCGCCTCCTTGCTAAACTACTTCTACAGGAGTAATTATATCCGACTCAGGTTAAAATAATGGTAAACAAATTGTAGCATTAACTACATACTACAGTTGATAAATATGTTAAAGGCAGTTTAATGATTTTTGAAAAATGCGGTAATCAAACGATGTGCCATTGCTTCTTGTGCGGTTGCTGTGCTGCTTCCAATTCGCCCATATCGTGAAGCGTCCGCCCCAGCGTATTGAGGCTCATAGCAACTTGGGGATGGTTCTCGCCAAAATGCTTTTCCACTATGCGGTGGGCACGTTCTAATAACTGCCGGGCTGCTACAAAATCGCTCATTCCGTAGCGCAACATCCCCAAATTGTTTAGACAAGCGGCAACCTTTATGTGTTCAGTTCCATATATCGCCTCGGCAAACTTCAGTCTTTGCTCAAGATACCGCTGCACCCGCAGGTAATCTTCTTTGACAAAATGAAGATAAATTCCACTTTGATTGCTCAGACTACCCGCCGACTCTCTTTCCAGTATCGCGCCCACCTCATCCCATTTTTTCACTGCCGCTTTCCTCGATTCCACTTAGTTTTAGCTAATTTATTAATAATCATCATTTGTAATTTTAATAAACGCTAAATCTGTCCCAATTAGCTCAGCTTTGGGAGAATTGCTGTACAAATTTCAACATTAAATCTTATAAAGGGAGGGCGTTGTGGCTGAAAAGTTGAATCAGTGTCGGCGAAGGGTGCAGCCTTCGCCCGACATTAAAAAAGAAAAGGAAACATTCGTTTGGTGTGTGCCTTGTATTCTTTGAAATTGCTGAAGCGCGATAGCGAGCGGTCTTTGCGTACCATCTGCGGCAACCACACGAATATTATCACGCCCGCCAGCAGTAGCGGGGGCAGCCAGTGTAGCGGCATAATGCTAAAGCTGAGGTAAATCAAAAACTCTCCGGTATAATTGGGATTACGCACCTTACTCCACAGCCCTTCGGTAATCAACTCGGTAGGGCGCAATTGGAGGCTGGTGTATTTTTGCATATCGCTGGAGTAATGCAAGAAAATTCCCAGAATGTACAGGCTGATACATAACGCCAGCAACCACGGGGGCGCTTCAACATGTCCGGCAGTGATGAACCACGGCGCGATCCAGTAGAGTGACAGTATCAGCCAAATGAAAAGGCAGCGCCCTAGCGAAAGGCGACGCTCCCAATGGCTATCGGGGAAAAGGCGGCTTTTCAGCACCCATAGCAGACAATAAGTGCCATGCATGGCGAGATACGCCCACGCAGTATAATTATTCCACTGTTCGTACAGCGCTATCATTAGCAAAATAACTAGCGGAGTCGCCAATTTATGGGCATCAATAAAATATCTGGGTTTCATAACCGAATGGCTCTCCTTATAGGGGTAACCTAAAGTTACAGGGCATTAAGCAACTGTCGCAAACTTGTTATAATATTAACTAAATAAAGTGAATTTTAGGTTAATTTAGAATTAAGAAGTGATAATAAAAGTATAAGATTTGTCTAAAAACGCCCCTAGTGCGGCAAAAGCAGCAACGCCAGTAGCAACGCAATCAGTAATACTAGCAAGATAATCACAAAAGTGAGGAATTGTGACGGCAACTCACGCGAATCGGGTGTAAAGGTGGAGGAAGACGCAGAATCGGAGAGCGGCGGTTGGTTAAGCGGCTTTATCCTGATATCGTCCGGCACTTGCAAATGCCCGCGCAGTACCAGTTCGCGCTCAAGCTGTGCTATCGCCAGCATCTCTCGTTCCATTTTTTCCACCAACGCTTGCGGCACTTGTAGATAGCCATACACTTCGGCAGCATTTTCTAGTTCGGACAGCGCGGCTTTGTGCTTTTCCAGTTCATAAAATACATGCTGAATATTACTCATTTAATGTCTCCAATGGGGTACACCCCTATTAACTCGCACCCTGTCACTTCAGTTATATTACTTTCCTCAGCGAATTTCAATGGGCTATAATGGCACAAGTGAATATTCGGTCAGCAAGCGGAAAGAGATAATACTATGTACGATGCAACCAGAGTGACCCGCGCGGGTGTGCCGGAAGCGGTGCAGGGCGAAGCGTTTTTGCAAGGACCCGTTTTTGCCTCAGCTTTTCATGCGGCAGGCGACCCCTCCGCCGTACCCTATACCTACGCCCGTTTCAACAATCCCACTTGGAATCAGTTCGAGCAAGCGCTATCAGAATTGGAAGGGGGCGAGGCGGTGGTTTTCCCTTCCGGTATGGCTGCGGTAGCCTCAATTTTTGGTACGCTGCTGCGCCCCGGCGATACACTGGTGCTACCCTCCGACTCATATTACACTTCGCGGGTGATTGCGCAGGGCTATCTGGCAGAAATGGGTGTAAGGGTGCAGCTTGCCTCCACGCGCGGCAATGCTCAACTCGCCCATTTGGAGGGCGCGAAATTGCTTTGGCTCGAATCGCCTAGTAATCCGGGTCTTGAGGTGTGCGATATTCGCATGCTGGCAGAAGCGGCACATGCTCAGGGTGTGTTGGTAGCGGTGGATAATACCACGCCTACTATGTTGGGGCAAAAGCCGCTCGAATTGGGCGCGGATTTTTCGGTTGCCAGCGCCACCAAAGCTCTCACCGGACATAGCGATTTGGTTCTTGGCTATGTGGCGGCAAAGGATTCAACTTTGCTCAGCAAGGTTCGCGCTTGGCGCACCCAACAGGGCGCAATCCCCGGTCCGATGGAAGTGTGGATGGCGCATCGCTCGCTTGGTACGTTGGCGTTGCGCTTGGAGCGGCAGTGCAACAACGCGCTGGCAATTGCGCACTTTCTCTCGCGCCGCCCGGAAGTGCTGGAAGTGCGCTATCCCGGTTTGCCGGAAGACCCTGCCCATTCCATTGCCGTGCGCCAAATGAGTTATTACGGTCCGGTGGTGAGCTTTACGCTGGCGAGTCGGGAGCAAGCCGAAAAGTTTCTGGCAAATTGCAAACTGGTGTACGAAGCTACCAGTTTCGGCGGTTTGCACACCAGCGCGGAACGGCGGGCGCGTTGGAGTGGCGATATTATCTCGGAAGGCTTCATTCGCTTCAGTGCGGGCTGCGAGGACATCCGCGACTTGCTGGCAGATTTGGAGCAAGCGCTGGCGACTCTCTCTTAAGACATATCCCCAAGACGTAATATCGAAAGGGTATTGGTGTACAAAACGACTTTCTAGAAGTGGGGAAATTTCCTACATGCTCGGTACGTCCTCTTGCCCATAGCCGCTTAGTCGCAAGATACAAGCCTAATCGTCAGGATAGCAGTATCGTTCCGGTGGGGCTTTATAGTACAATTAAGGCTATCCGGCGTTGAATATTTTGTGCGATTAGGGCTAAAGGAAAGTAACTACTCATTCCTTGAGACGAATTAACGAAAAAGGGGGCAGGGGAATTTCCCCGCCGGGGTCATAGGGGTGTCCCCTATAACTCCTCCCTCTCTCCTTTCCCCCTTGAGGGGGTTAGGGGGTGAATAGTTACAAAGGAAAGGACTCAATTCGATGAAACGTAAATACACTAATACCGAGTTATGGCTGCTGTGGGGTATATCCTTCGGCATGGGTAGCTCAGTAGTGGTTTTCGCTCTCACCTCTTCAACCGGAAGTTGGGCATTAACCGGCTTGGGGGCAATGCTTGGTCTTATAATCGGTACGTTCAAAGATCGCAGCAAAAGCCCCCGTCCTTAGCTCACGCACAAGGACTACTCCGTTTCTGGTAAGGGTGCGTCTAGGACTTCGCGAATCTTGCGAGAAAATTCCTCTGTGGTAAAGGGCTTATGAATATAGGTAGATTCGGGCAATAGTGTTCCATCAATATCGAAATCCCCGGTATAACCCGACATAAAAAGCACTTTTAAGCCGCTTATTAAGCTTTTAATCTCCTCGGCTAGTTCAGGTCCCCCCATCCGGGGCATTACAACATCGCTTATCAGCAGATGAATCTTAGCATCATATTCCTGTGCCAATTTCAGGGCGGCAATACCATCTCCCGCTTCCAGCACCTTATAGCCGTTGTTGCGTAATAACCGCACCGCCAGCTTGCGAATCGCTTCATCATCTTCCACCAACAGAATAGTTTCCGTGCCGGTCACCTTTGCGCTGGATTCCGCAGTCGCTTCGGTGGGAACATTTCCTGCCTCTTTCAGGCTAGGTAAAAAAATCTTGAAAGTTGTGCCTAGCATGGGTTCACTATACACCCACACATGCCCCTCGTTCTGCTGCACAATCCCGTAAACAATGGAAAGCCCTAACCCAGTTCCTTTCCCCGTTTCTTTGGTAGTAAAGAATGGTTCAAAGATATGGCTCAAGGTTTCCTTATCCATGCCTTTGCCTGTATCGCTTGTTTCCAGCACAATATAAGAGCCGGTCTTTATTGTTATATGCTTGTCGGCATAATCATTATTGACCTCAAAATTATATGTTTTGAGCTTTAACCTGCCTCCTTTGGGCATCGCATCTCTGGCATTAACCGACAAGTTTAAAATAACTTGCTCTATCTGACCGGGGTCTACTTTTACTTTACCGAGGCTTTTTTCTAGTTCACATACCAATTCTACATCTTCGCCGATCACGCGCCGCAACATCTTTTCCAAATTTCTTATTAGCTCATTTAAATCTATCTCTTTGGTTTGCACTACTTGGCGGCGGCTCAATGTCAGCAATTGGCGAGTCAGCGCAGTAGCTCTCTGCGTGGCTTTATTGATCTCCTCTAGCTCTTCCCGATGCGGGTCATCCTCGTCTAAACTGAACTGCCATATATCAATGTAGCCCTGTATAACGGTTAGCAGATTGTTAAAATCGTGCGCCACTCCGCCTGCCAACTTGCCTACCGTTTCCATTTTTTGAGCCTGGAAAAGTTGTTCCCTATTCTTCGTCAATTCATCTTGCGCCCGCTTGCGTTCGGTAATGTCGCTCAATACCGACAAAACTTGAGGCTTGCCATCGAGTTCAATTATTTCGAAGGAAGCTATTACACTGCGGATTTCACCGCTTTTAAGGCGGTACTCGTTGTCAAAATTATGAATATAGCCTTGTTTTTTTATCTGCTCAACCGCCATATCCCTGAGTTCAGGTTTTACCCACATTTGTAGCTCAGCGGCGGTATGTCCGATAAATTCTTCTCTAGCGTAGCCAAAGAAATCAAGCGCTTGCTGATTGGCATCCAGAATACGGGCATCTTCCAACCCTGAGATTATAATGGGCAAGGGACTGGATTTAAAGACTTTGGAGAATTTTTCTTCCGAGTTGCGCAGGGCTTCTTCGGCATGTTTGATTTCGGTCACATCATTAATCATCGACAGAATTCGTTTAACTCCGGCGAGTTCTATGATTTCGTAATAAGCCAGCACACGGCGAATATCCCCGTTTTTTATACGGTAGGTAGTGTCAACCTGATGAAGATAACCCTGCTTAAGCAGCATATTACCGATGTATGCTCTATGCTCAGGCTCAGGCCATGTGCCAAGCTCCATGACGTTATGCTCGATACTTTCCTCGCGAGTGTAGCCTGAAAGTTTGAGTGCGCTAGGGTTAATATCGACAATCTGCCCTTCAGCGCTGGTAATTATAATCGCTGCCGGGCTGGCGTTAAAGATTTTGGAGAATTTTTCTTCCGAGTTACGCAATGCCTCTTCGGCTTTTAACCGCTCGCTGATGTCGCGAGCAGCCACCACGAATACCGACTTACCTTTTAAATCAAAGATGCGCAGCGCCATTTCGATGGGGAAAATTGAGCCATCCTTGCGGCGGTGATAGCGCAGCGGCACTAGCATACTGTCAAAAGTTCTGTTAGAAGTCAGTTCCTGTGTTTTTTCCGGTTCCGCCGAAATATCAGTATTGCGTAAAGCCTTAAATTCTTCTTTGGTATAACCATAAATTTTGGTGGCAGAATCATTGGCATCCAGAATTAAGCCGGTAGCTTGCTCAACTAGGAATATAGCTTCATTGTCCAGTTCGAAAATTTGCCGATATTTTTCCTCGCTCTCGCGCAAGGCTTTTTCAGCTTTTAACCGCTCGGTAATGTCTCGCGAAACACCCAGAAAGCCCTTGATATTCCCTGTATCATCAACCATCACGCAGGCAGAAACCTCTGTCCAGACGGTGCTGCCATCTTTGCAGGGCTGCTCCAACTGATACAAGTTCTTGCGCCTCTTGTAAGTACCTGTCTGAATAGCTTTAATTACTTCAGTCAACCGCTGGCGCATAATTGCGGCAGATTCGGGAGTCAACGATTCGTCTGCCGTTTGTTGCATAACCTCTTCGGGGGTATAGCCTCTGAGTTGAAATACGGAAGGGCTGACATAGGTAAATTTGCCCTCCATATCCATCGTCCAAATCACATCGTTGGAATTTTCGGCGACAAGGCGGAAGCGTTCCTCGCTCTCTCGCAAGGCAGCATCGGTTTTTAACCGCTCGGTTATGTCGCGGGTGATACCCAGAAAGCCTCTGATATTCCCGGTCGCATCAAGCAGTAGGTTGGCAGAAACCTCCGTCCATACCATACTGCCATCCTTGCGGTATTGCTCCAATATGAATAATTTCCCCTGCCTCTTGTAAGTCCCATTTTTTACAGACTTGATAGTTTCTATCATACCCTGTTGGATAATTGCGGCAGATTGGGGGGTCATGGTGTCTTTTACATTTAGTTTTAAAACTTCTTCAGGCGTATAATCGCTAAGTTGCACTATGGCAGGGCTGACATAGGTGAAATTGCCCTCCATATCCATCGTCCAAATCATATCGCTGGAACTTGCGGCGACAAGGCGGAAGCGTTCCTCGCTCTCGCGCAATGCCTGTTCCGCTTTTACTCGCTCGGTAATATCGCGGGATGCCCCAACAAAATACGAGGGTTTGCCGGAAATAGGGTCAACTATCTGCTGAATATTGGTTTCTACCCAGATATATTCGCCGTTTTTACGCCGCATCCGGTGACTAAGAGGGATTACCGCGGTACTGTAAGTTTTGGTGCGGAGGTTTTTATATATGGCTTCTTTATCTTCAGGATGGAAAAAGTCAGTTGATAGTCGCCCTAACATTTCTTCCGGTTCGTAACCCAATAAGGTGCGGCAAACCGGGGAGATATATTCAATTGAACCGTCAAGCTTATCGCGGAAAATCATGTCGGCGGCGTTTTCAGTCAGGAATCGGAAAAGCTTTTCGCTCTTGTACAAAGCTTCTTCGGTACGAGCGCGTGCTTCATCATTTTTAAAATGAGTCAAGGCAAAGCAAATGTCCAATACCATCTCATCCAGCAATTGGACTATTTCATCATCGAAGTGCCCCACTTCGCCGGAATAAAGGGTTAATATTCCAATTACCTTGTCGGATAATACCAGCGGGAAGGCAGCTACAGACCGGAACCCAAATGTCGCTGCGCTTGTGCGCCACGGTAAGGTTATAGGGTCGTTAAAAAAATCATTACAAATGTAATGGCGGTTTGAATGAAAAACAACCCCGGCTGGCCCACGCCCTTCCGGTACGTTCGAGTTAACCGCAATCCTAATAGAGTCAAGGTAAGCCAGACTTTCGCCAAACTTTGCCACCGGAACTATATATTCCCCATCGGGTTCAGGCATCCCGATCCACGCCATTCTCAAGCCGCCAAATTCTACGGCAATGCGGCAAACTTCCTTGAACAATGTTTCACGCTCTTGAATCCGAATTATCGCCTGATTGGTCTGGCTGAGGGCAGCATACATATTGCTCAATTTGAGGATACGCGTTTCAGCCGCTTTTTGCGGCGTAATATCGGTGTGCGTACCGATCAGGCGCGTGGCTTTTCCATCCGCATCTCGCTCTAGCACTTTGCCGAGCGAAAGAATCCACTTCCAGTTGCCCTCTTTGGTGCGCATGCGGTATTCCATCCTGTACTCGGTGAGTTTACCGACAATACAGTCGTTCAGCACCTTTAGGCTATGCTGTAGGTCATCGGGATGCAAAAGCTTAACCCACGAGTCTAGGCTTTCAATCAGCGAGGAAGGTTCGTAGCCAAGCATGCTGAGATATTCGCGATTGATAACGCCTTGACCTGTTACTAAATCCAGATTATAAAGCCCTTGTTTTGCCGCCTCCAACGCCATGTGCAGGCGTTCTTCACCTTCCCTATGGTTATTCTCAATCTGTTTTTGGTCGTTCAAATCCAGCGCTAATACCACTACGCCGATGATTGCCCCGCTAGAATCTCTGATGGGATTATGGATAACCTTTAAATAATGGCGATGATTTTCATCTATGCCGAAAGAAGTCTCCACCTTTCCTGCCGTACCGCTAAAAGCGCGGTCGAGATTATATTTGGCAACCTCGCGATCTGCTTCGCTGGTTATACAATCCAACTGGTTTTGTCCCAACTGGATTTCAACCTCATACAACCTTTGCATAAGTTGGGCGTGACTTTTATTGAAACTGGTATAGCAGTAATTTCTATCTAAAGAGAAGCAGGGGTTGGTGGTGCTTTCTAAAACTTCTTGCAAAATTAGTGAAGAAATATTCTCAGTGGCGTTATGGTCTTCGTATTTCTTATTATTTGCTGATGATATTGTAGTTTGTTCAAAGTGTTGCATTTTGAAACTCTTAAAAAAGCTTATCTATAATAACATTTAGCCGGGAGTTTTCATATGCCTTCTATTATCTCTCAAATTCAAACAATAAGCAATAAGTTTAGTCACATAATTAAATTAAGTATTTATAAATTAAATCAGCAATAGTGTAAACCAGGTTAAATCGACTTGTGTCATTTATTAAAAGAAGATGAGTTGGTAGGGTACATTATTATTATAATCAGCCGCGTATCTCGGTCAGCCGCCCGCTCTTTACATCGTAGATGAAGCCGCGCACTGTTATCCCACTCGCTATCCATGGGTGCGACTTTACCCGTTGCATCTGATTCAGCACGTTCTCTTCCAGATTGGAGAAAGCATAGAAAGCGGCAGGCGAAACCGTAGCAGTGCCGGAATTGCGTTGCAAGCGGGACAGCAAATCTTCGTCCTTGAACTTGAGCATACCGCATTCGGTATGGTTGATAATCATAATCTCTTCCACCCCTAGCATATGGGTGGATACCAGCAGCGAGCGCAACGCATCGTCCGTCACCAAGCCCCCGGCGTTGCGGATGATGTTGGCATCACCGTTTTTCAAGCCCAATACATGCTCGATATTAATCCGGTAATCCATGCAAGCCACTACCGCCAGATGTCGTGCCGGTTCAAGCGGCAAGTCCTGACCTGAGAAATTCTGCACATAATTCAAATTGGCTTTGAGAACTTCGTCAATTGCACCCATACTACAATCCCTCATCTATAGTTCAAATCTATTTGTTAATTAATTCACTAACCAGTATAACAGCCGTAAGCTAACCTGCCAAACTGCTACTTGCCTCTATGCTTGCTCCAACGGATTGTGGGAAAAAGGAACGAGCGTTATTCGCCCCTCAACTTGCTGTAGACTACGATGTCGCGGTGTTCCCCGTTGCGCCATTGCGCCTTCCGCAGCACACCTTCACGGGTAAACCCGGCTTTTTCCAGCGAACGTTGCTCCGGCAGATTCTCCACATCGGTGGTAGCTTCTACCCGCATAATCGGATAGGTCGCCAACAGATAATGTGCCAACAAGCTTTGCGCTTCTGTGCCGTAACCCCTGCCGCGCTGCTCTTGCATCAAGGTGATACCGATGTTATAAACCCGGCTGCCGTCGTTTGGTCCGTAGGTTAACAGATGATAACTGACCATCCCGACTACCGTTCCTTCCGGTATCGTCACCACCAACCGCCCCCGTTGGAAATGCAGAAAACCATCCTCCTCAAAAGAATGTTCCACCATTTCAGGAGAACGCAACCCAAAAAAATTGAATTCACTACTATAAGAAAGGTCATTTGTCAAAGCTGCAAATTGTCGTACATCTTCGCGGTTATAGGGGCGCAAATTGATCTTTTCGCCAATAATCATTTCTACCTGCCTTTAGCTTTAATCACGGCGGATAGTGCGGCGAATTATCCAACGTTCATAAAAATAATCATAAGTTTCACTCACACCGTTTGATAAAGTGGGAGGAGTAAAGCCGTTATCGAGCGGACTAAGCGAACGCACCACATCACCGGGAGACATACGCGCCAACTTGCGCTTCTTGTCCTGCTTCACCGCCTGATCAATAATCTCGGCGGCAACACTGAGCGCAACCACCATCGCGCCCTTTGCCAACTTCTGCCCGGTTTCGCTGGCAAGCAACTCTCCCGCCTTCGCTAGATACGTGGGCAATTTGCGGGCGGCGGCTTTGACTGGCAAGCGCGATTCTACCACCTCCAGAGCGGTAACAGTCGTTTCGCTAAACTGACCTTCTTGCGCCAACACCGCCCCGCATTTGCGGCAAAAGGCATCGGACTCATCGCAACCAAACTGGCATTTATGGCAATACATAGTTACTTCTCCATAAAATTATTGAGAAAGCGTCGCACCTTTCTATTAGATAGATGGCATCGCCGGAATTGCGCCGGGTCGAGTAGTAGGCAGCGCGCCCGTTGCATTTGCAAAACGACAGGCTTCCGACACCTGCGCGAAGTTATTATAATCGAAATTGTCCAATCCGGCAGCAACAATTCGCGCCAGCAACCCCGCGCCAAAAGCATCGCCCGCCCATTACTATCCTGTAACACTTATTTACTTCACTTCAGCCTCACATGATTACAAGTTATAAAAACTACTAATTCAAAACATAATATATAATACCTTAAACTAAGCTCAAAGTTATTAATTGTCTAACCCAAACGATTTACAAATTAATTCTTATCACTTTGAAATTTATGTGCTAAACAAAAGCTATTTAATTTCTTGGAAGAGCAGAAATGAGTATATCTAGCAAAGCTGCCAAAGAAGAGAAAATTTACACCTACGAAGCGCCTAAACCGCTAAAGCTTATGACGTGGAATCCTACTACAGAGAAGGTAGCGCTGGTTTTAATTCTGGCGTTGGCGTTGGGCTTACGCTTGTTTAACCTTACTAGAAATTCTCTTTGGTATGATGAAACTTTAGACCTAGATATTGCTCACCGCACGCCTTTCTGGGAAACTTTTACTATTTTTTCAAAGTATGATGTACACCCTCCTCTGCAATTCCCAGTAATGCATTTGTGGGTAAAATTGGTAGGTTTGGGAGAAGCTAATGTAAGGTTACTTTCGGTTATAGCTGCCGTGATAACCATTGCGGTAACTTATTATATAGCGCGAAGATACCTCGATCGAAAAATAGCTTTTACCGCTATGCTTTTCTTGAGCGTCTCTCCTTTACAACTTTTCTGGTCTCAAAGCATTAGACCCTACTCATGGTTTGCCTTGCTAGTGATAATCAGTTTAGGTGCAACGCTGTTTGTGAGCGAGAGACCAACACAACTCTGGAGATGGGCAATTTATATTCCATTAGCCGCTATTCTACCCTATACCCACTACCTTGGTTTTCACGTAATTCTGGCAGAAGCGGTATTTTTATTATTTGTCTTTTTCAGACAGTGGGGCAATATTTTACGTTTGTTAGTCAGCTTGATGCTGGTAGGGGCTTGTTTTATTCCGTGGCTATCAAATTTTCTTTTGCAAACTACCTACGGTTTAACATTTTTTACTAATACCGGACCAAGCCAACTAATAGCTACTCTAGTAGCATTTTCTAGCGAATTTATTCCAAATGGCTATTTAATGTTGGTAGGGGCAGTATTTTTGCCGCTTTATTTGATCGGCTTGATATGGGTATGGCAAAATCGGGCAAAGATGGCTGTTTTTCTATTTTGCAGTAGCTTGCTTCCAGTATTTACCTCGTGGCTTAGCAGTTTGATTCGACCAAATTTTGGAATCCGCTATTTTATGTTTTGCGTCCCAACTTTTCTAATGACAGTAGCAGTAGGAATTTGGGTTTTGGCACGCTATTGGAAATATGCTCCTTATCTTGCGTTGCTGGCTGTGCTCGGTCTTAACCTTATATCTGAGGTTAACTATACCCAGCATTATTCATACCAGGATTGGCGGGGTATGGTCAATCATATTGTAGCTAATCAGCAGGATAACGACCTGATTTTCCTTTCTAACCCCTGGAATTATACCCAACCCTCTTTTGATTATTACTACCTTCATCAACTAGCGGCACCCGGCAACCTCGATCGGTTGGCTGTTACCGATCAGGCGAAGGTGAAAGAGCAGGTTGCATCAATCTTCAAAAACCGCCAGCGCATTTGGATGGTCAGTTTGTATGATGGCTATGGAAACTGGGTTATTAATAATATTTTCCCTAATCTACCACCCGGCTACAAAAGCACTTTCAAAATGCAATATGGGAATCCAGAGCAGTCTATACTTGAGCTTATTTTGTTAGAAAAACAACCTGAAGGATAATTTCAGTAAAAAGGCAAGGGGCTTAAACCCCCTGCCTTGTTTTTATATTAGGCGTGCATGCTGCCGGTGCGTTGGTAGCGCAAGTGCCAGCTAAAAGCCTCTTCTAATAGATGGGGCGTTTGCTTGCCGGGAGATAACTCTAGCGAACGGCGGTAATAATCGCGCAATGCCGGGCGATAATCCGGGTGTGCGCAATTTTCGATGATTTGCTTGGCGCGTTGCTTGGGCGAAAGACCCCGCAAATCTGCCAAGCCCTGTTCGGTCACGATAATCTGCACATCATGCTCGGTGTGATCCACATGCGAAACCATCGGCACAATGCTAGAAATCGCGCCTCCCTTAGCTTGTGAGGGAGTCATGAAGAATGACAGATAAGCGTTGCGGGCAAAGTCTCCCGAACCGCCGATGCCGTTCTGGATGCGCGTTCCCATCACATGGGTAGAGTTTACGTTGCCGTAGATGTCGGCTTCAATCAAGCCGTTCATTGCCAGACAGCCCAGACGGCGAATTACCTCCGGGTGGTTGCTGATTTCCTGCGGACGCAACACAATTTTATCGCGGTATAGGTCGAGATTCTGGTTCATCTCCTTGATAGCGGCAGGGCTGAGCGAGAAAGCGGTGGCAGACGCGCTTTCCAATTTCCCGGAAAGCATCATAGAGAGCATGCCATCCTGTATAACTTCGGTGTAAGCGGTAAGACCCTCGAAAGGACCTTCGCTCAAACCGGCTAATACCGCGTTGGCAATGTTACCCACGCCCGATTGCAGCGGCAACAGGTTAGGCGGGATGCGCCCTTTCTTAACCTCATGTTCCAGAAATTCCAACAGGTGTCCGGCGATTCGCTTGGAGTCCGCGTCCGGGTCTTTGAAGGGCGAGTTGCGATCGGGCGAGTTGGTTTCCACAATCGCAATTATCTTTTCGGGTGGACAATCAAAATAGGGCGTGCCGATGCGGTCATTCGGGCGAATTATGGGGATAGGTAAGCGATCAGGCGGCAATTTTGTGCCGTAGTAGATATCGTGCATACCTTCCAGCTTTTCGCTTTGCCATGAGTTCACTTCCAGAATAACTTTATCGGCTTGGTCAATCCACGTTTTATTATTGCCAACCGAGGAGGAGGGAATCAGGCGACCATCTTCGAGGATTCCCGCCACTTCAATTAGGGCTATATCCAGCTTTCCGAGAAAGCCAAACCATACAAATTGGGCTACGTGGCTCAAATGTATGTCAATATATTCCATTTCGCCGTTGTTGATGCGCTTACGACAGGTTGGGTCGGATTGATAGGGGAGTCTAAGCTCGATTCCTTCTACCATAGCCAGTGCGCCGTCTAGTTCCGGGGCGGTAGATGCGCCCGTCCAGACCCCGATTTTAAATTTGTTGCCCGCTAAATTAGCATCCATAATACGCTTTGCCAGCGCGGTGGGGGTTACTTTGGGATAGCCTGCGCCCGTAAACCCGCTCATACCGATATTGACATGCGTTGGGATAAGCGCAGCCGCTTCTTCTGCGGACATGATTTTGTCGCGCAATTGGCTGCACAGTATTCTTGAACCGGAGGACATTGGGAATTTCCTTTCTGAGTTGTGTAGGTAATCTAGCGGCATTCATGAAAGGCTGATACCGATATTGTAACGCCGAAGATTGTTACAATTATAACATTCTACTTCGCTTTAAGCTATTTTTCAGAACACCGCCCGCCTCGGCATACGACCTTACCCTAATTATTACAGTTTCTTATCGTTTTCTAATAATCGGTCTGAACCTATTGTATTAATCATTAAAATGTACTATTTTTCTGTCATATATTTACCTTTGTTAACCATTCTTTTACTTTATAAAGAGTAAAGGTGGCAAAGAATAGCTTTAGCAGCATTTTCTATAAATCACACCCATCGAAGAAGGAGTCACCTAGCATGCCGAAAAATAGTTCAAAACCCCTCAATAGATCTCGCCTCTGGCGATATGGCAGTAGTTTTGTAGCCGGTCTTATGATATTAATTCTTTGTTTTAGCCTGACCAGCCGAGATACTTTTGCGCAAACACCCCCCGACAGTCAGAATACTCCCGGCGACCAAACCCAATTACAATATACCGATGAAGATGGCTTTAAGGTGGACGAAGCTTTTACAGCGGAAGAAAAAGCCCAGTTACTTGAGCTTGCCAAAGGCGGGCTTTCCGAGGACGAAATAAAGCAAATCAAAGCTATTGCTGCTCAGAAGGTGCGCGATTATGTGCCGATAGCGATTGAGCGGCTCGACCAGAAAACTCAAAAAACCGCCGATACGCGCCTTTTCTGGGTCTTTCTAGTAATAGTGATTGGGATGCCGGTGCTGGCTTTTATCGGTTTTATGGTCTATCCGCTGGTAGTTCGCAAAAAGATTGCACAGCGAGTTCCCAACGTTAAATTGGGTAGTCTGTATAAGTTCTATTTGCCACAAGCGCTGGTAGTGACCGTAATTTTGCTGGTATTGGGTTCAGCTTTGTGGGGAATTCAATTCTTGAACGGCAGAATTCTAGGGGGGATTTCCAACCCGCAGGTGGTTTTGCAGCGAGAGGCGCTCAATAACTTGATCGACCAGAGCGATCAATTGGTGGAAGATTACACCACCATGTTTGTCAGCCTAGCCGATAATCTGAATACCGCCGACCCGGATAAAGCCGCTTTTGACTTGATTCTGGACAATGCTAATCAGTTAAAGCAAGACCCGTTGGTTAATTTTACCAGCGATGCGGTTGGGTTTGTCATGCCTTTCCTTAACTATATTTCGTTGGTAAGCTTCTTGGTCTTGCTGCTGCTGTTCTTAATGCGTATCCGACCGGATGTTATGCGGATGTTAACCTATCCGGTGGATGTAATGGAAGCGGAACATTACAAGAAGAAGTTGCCCGATTTCGATTCACGCGCCGCCGGAATCATCAGCGCGAAAGAAAATTCTAGCCTGACGATGCGGGAGATTGCCAAGAAGCTGATGTGGACTGAAGTTAAGGTGCTTGCCTTTTTCGCCGTTGCCATCACCGTAGTTGCCTTCTTGATGAGCTTGGCGCTGGTCTTTTTCTTCAATCCGATCGCTGCCATGTTGATGGAAACCGTCAACGCCGGGGTGGATAACTTCTTGCAGGCTGACGGCGCTTCCGGGTTCTTATCCTTCACGATGCTGGTGATGATGTTATTCGTGGTTGAATGTGTGGTGGTAATGCTTATTACCTTTATTATGGTGTTATCCCGCTTGCAAGATGTATTGCGCCAACGCTTTGCGGGCAAAATTAGCTGGACTCAGGTGCGAACCTACATTCAGAAGGTGCTATTACGTTTTGTGTGGTTGCTGGCAGTAATTACGGTGCTTGGTTTTGGATTGCCCTATCTGGTAGATTTTGGTATCAATCAGTTGATTGAGCATAATTCCAAAGGGCAAGAGCCTAACTGGGGTTTAGTCCTACTGGTTATCCCCATCAGCTTGATGGTAGCCTTCAACCTGTTGTTCTGGTTGTTGCGCGGCTTTAAGATGATGGCTAAGCTCATTAAAGTTACTGCCGCTATGGAATTTAATCTCCCCAAACCGGGCGTTAAAAAAGATTTGGGTAACTTACCGAAACCAACGCCACTCGGTTAAGGCGGCTTGACTTGGTTAAGCCCAACGAAGGGCGTATTCAAATACGCCCCTACGAATTAAAACCGTCTCGTACGGATGTGGTTCGGGGTAGGAGCGCATTGCGATGCGCCCGGTTTTAGATTAAGCCCCTTGTTACCGAAAGTCTTACCCCAACCCTCGTTTTACGGTTTTAATTGTTAATCCTCTTGAGCAAGTTGCCTGAACCCCCTTTGAGGAACATTTTATAGGGGGTAATTTCCTTCTTGCAATTATTCTGCCTTTCTTAAGTAACCCTTTGCGATTATTTAATAAATAAATTACATTTTTTAATTTGATTCCAATAATTGAAGTCTATAATTTTTCTTAATAGATTGGCTGTTTATATTGCTGAAGCTAGGCATCACCGCTCAATTTGTTTGAATATTTGAAGAGCGGAAGTATTTATTCTTTGGAGAAATTTGTTTATATGGCGCGTTTTGGTAAAACCCGGTATATGAGTCATGCCGGATTGGCACTTTTCACGGTATTATCCTGTTATGTAGCCTTTTTACTCGAAGGGGCTGCCCCTCTGAACGTGGTTCTGACGGATGGGCTTGGCTACTGTGCGCTAATTTTGCTGGTCGCCACGCTGGCAATCGGGCCCCTCAACCTGCTGCGCAAGCGCAAAAACCCTGTTAACTTGAATCTGCGCCGCGATTTCGGCATTTGGATGGGGCTAACTGCGCTGGTGCATGTGCTTATTTCTTTCCAACTTTACAGTAACAACGGTGTTCTCTATTACTTCTTTGAAAATGGCGTGCCTCAGATAAACACGTTTGGTTTCGCCAATTACACCGGGCTTCTCGCCACCCTCATAACGGTGGTACTGTTGGTGTTCTCTAACAACCGCTCACTCAAGTATTTGAAGGGGAAACGCTGGAAAGCTATTCAGCGTTTTAATTACCCCTTGTTCGGTCTGACTGCGCTGCATACGCTCGGTTACCTGATTTTCAACGAGCGTGCCACCACGCTCTACCTCGTCCTGATAGGCTTGGTAGCGGTGACTTTGCTGGCGCAGGGTGTTGGTATCGTAATATTTATGGCGCGTGATCGTTCCCGCGCCGGGTTGTACGGTGCGCCTGTGCCGGTGGAGGCAAAGGGCGATGTTATGCGCCGCCGCTTTGTCGTAGTAATGGGTGCGGCGGTACTCGCGGGTTTTGGCGGCGGCATGGTGCTACGCCCGCTGCTTTTCAAGGAAAATAGCCAAACGGCGGTTGCTGACCTTACGCCGGAAGTCACCACCACCGCGCCTGCTACTACTGCACCAGTACGCGGTAACGGACGGGATGGCGGACTGCGCGGTACACAACCAGTTCCCGGCTCGAATCAAACTCAGCGCGCACAGACTCAAGCGCCTGCCGCTGCTACAACTACCGCTCAAGCGAACGCCCAAGCGAAAACCACTACTCCTGCGGCTGTTTCAGGTGGTACGGTGCTTGCCACTCTCGCTTCGCTGCCGGTGGGCACGGTTCAGCAATTTACTACGCCCGACACTCACAAAAGGGCTTTTGTAACGCGGACGGCGGACGGTTCGGTTAAAGCTTTTAGCGGCATCTGCACTCACCGCCCCTTTGACCTAGTGTACAATCAGGGGTTGAAGCAACTATACTGCTCGCTGCACGGCGCGTGCTTCGATCCTGCCACCGGCGCAGCCACCCGAAGCCCCGGACGTATCGCGCTTCCGGCTTTGAAGGTACAGGTGGATGGACAGGGTAACATTGTTTACACCTCCCTCTAATAGATTTATTGTCCCGCACAAGCTAGCAGAAGGATACGGTTCACCCCGTGTCCTTTTGCTTTCATAGCAACTGTTCTTCTCTCCATATTCCACAATGTGATATTTAATAGTTCGAGCTGCAAAACGTGTTGCTTGAGTTTCCACCTGTCAAAAGAGCATTTTCGTTTGACAAAATATAAGCTATCGGATATATTTTCGTCTGGTGAAAATTCAGGAGAAAAATTATGCGAGGCAGACCTAGAAAAGACCCTGAAAATGAGGGCGAACGCCATACCGTCCAATCGGTAGAGCGCACCTTCGATATAATGGAAGCCTTGGCGGAGTTCAAACGCCCGGTGACGCTTTCGGAGTTGAGCGCGAAGGTTGACCTCAACATCAGTACGGTACATCGCTTGCTCTCCACTCTCATAGAACGCGGCTACGCCCGGCAAGACCATGCCACCGGGCGTTACAGCGTGGGCAATCGTTTGGTAGCGCTGGCAAGCGGCTTGGATGGTGGCGGCGATTTGCAAAGCGCGGCACGTCCCGCCTTGCAACAACTGGCGCGAGTCATCGGTGAAACCGCCAACCTTTCGGTGCGTAGCGGCGATCAGCTTGTGTACATTGATCAGGTGCAATCGGATAGGCTCATGCGGATGTTTACCCGCGTTGGCACTAGCGTCCCGCTCTATTGCACCGGCAGCGGCAAGCTCTTTCTGGCGTTTGGCAGCGAACCCGCCGCACTGGAACGCGATTTGAACCGCTATTTGCTTTCGAATCGACTTGAGTCGCGCACTCCCGCCACCTTTACCGACCCCCTCGCCCTCAAAAAAGAGTTGCAAACCATTCGCGAACGTGGCTACAGCTTCGATAATGAGGAGATGGAAGAAGGGGTAATTTGCGTGGCTGCGCCGATTCTGGATCGCGCCGGGCAGATTGTAGCGTGCCTCAGCATCAGCGGACCGACCAGCCGTTTAGGGGCGCACGGTCACACCGAATTGATGGAAGTGGTGGAGACAATCAAGCACGCCGCCTACGAAACCGCCAACCGCTTGAATAGTTAGTAGGGTTGGGTGGCGTTTATCGTGGGTTGGGGCAGAGAAGAGCAATCAATACCGGGCGGTTCACGAACCGCCCCTACGGGTTCGGAGGTTCGGGTTGGTAGGGGCGCATCGGGATGCGCCCGGGTTGGGTGGCTTTTATCGGGGGATGGCGATAGGCGCAATCAATACCGGGCGGTTCACAAACCGCCCTACAAAACCATTTTCATGGGTTGAGGAGTCAATGCAAATGGATTTTGAACCCGAAAAGCATCACAGGCATTCAATTCGCGTACAGGGATACGATTATAATCAAGGTCTTTTTTTCTTGACGCTTTGCACATACCAACGTGAGCATTTATTTGGTGAGATTGTAAATAATGAAATAAGATTGAATCGATTTGGTGAAATTGTACTGGAAACATGGGAATGGTTATCCGTAAAATACACCTTTGTAGAACTTGATATGTGCGTGGTGATGCCTAATCACTTTCATGGGATTCTTCATTTGAAAGGCACTGATATTGAACCTTCCAAACCGAATCTGAAAACTTTAGGAAGTATCGTTGGAGTTTTGAAAACCGTTTCCACAAAAAAGATTAATCTGATTAGAAATTCTCCTGTTACACCAATTTGGCAGCGTAATTATTACGAACATATTGTGCGAAATGATAACGATTTAGATCGTATCAGGGAATATATTGCAAATAATCCGGCGACATGGGAAACGGATTTAAATAATAATTGGCAAAAGTAGCGGTACAACCATGTTGGGAATGGTATTAATTCGTAGGGGCGCATCGCGATGCGCCCGCGATGGGTGGCGTTTATCGGAGGGGTTGGGGCAACACGCGCAATCAATACCGGGCGGTTCGTGAACCGCCCCTACGAACCAAATCTCATGAAAATCGATTTGTAGGGGCGCATTACGATGCGCCTGCGATGGGTGGCTTTTATCAGGGGGGTTGTGGCAACAAACGACGGGCGGTAAAAGCGCAACCGCGCCCCCGCTCGCCTGTTATAATAGTTAGGTAGTTTGGTTATAAATCACTTTCAGGAGGTTTGAGGCTTGCGTTCTGCTACTGGCACGCACCGGATTTGCGTTTTGCTCTTCGCGCTTTTAGCAATGAATCTACTCTTAATGGTGTTTCCTCCGGTTGAAGCGGACGCGCTTGAAATCTCCCCCGCCATCATCTACGCTCCTGATACCGCTTTTAACCCAGATGTGACCAATCTTCCCACCGCCCCGGCACGCCAGAAGTTTGGCATTGCCGCGCATCCGTGGTGGCTCGACATGTTTCTCGATCGCTTTATTGCATACTATAAAGACCTGAAGGTTACGACAGTGCGGCTGCCTTTCGAGTGGAAAGTGGTTGAGCCGCAAGCGGGGGTTTATGATTTCTCGCGAGAAGACCGTATCCTGAACCGCCTGACAGACGAGGGTTTCGAGGTAGTGGTGGAATTTGTCACCGTGCCGGTCTGGGCAAGTACCAACCCTGAGCAATGTATCAAAGATGATCTGCTTTGCCGCCTCGATTCGCGCTATTCCGAACGGTTGGCGCAGGTGACGCAAACGGCGGTAGCGCGTTATCCTTTCATTCGTAGCTGGGAGTTTTGGAACGAGCCGGATTTGTGGCAAAACTTCGGGAAGCGCGACATCAGCGATTATGCGCCATGGCTCAAAATCTTCTATGAATCGGTGAAGCGTGCCGACCCAACCGTGTTGGTGGCAGCAACCAGCCTGAGCGGTTACGACTATACCCAATGGCTCTACAATTACAGCGATGCGGTGTTTGGCATGCGCCCGTGGGATGCGATTGCCTACCATCCCTATACCCCCGAAAAGTGCCACATGAACCCAAATGCAAGCCGGGTGAGCCTGAATTTTAATGGGGTCGAGCGGTTGCGCGAATTGATGGTAGAGCGCGGCGACAGAAATAAGCCGATTTGGCTGACCGAGGTGGGGTGGTTGGGTACGCCCGAAGACCAAACCGCTTGTTTGAAAGAGACTTTTGATTATGTCAGCACGCGCCCCTTTATCACCATGACCCATGTGCATATGCTGCACGATTGGGAGTCAGAGCAGTATGGCTTGATGAAGGTCAAACAGGACATTTTTTGGAAACGTCCCCTGCAAAGCACCGATGAGTTTGTACCCAAACAGCCCTTCTATGATGCCTATAAATATTACGATAAACGTTCGCTGCCGCTTCGTCCTGCTTTTTCCGCCGATACGCTCATTTTTGATGATACACGCCACACCGTAACGGGGGTTTTCAAACGCGCGTGGGAGCGGGGCGGCTTGACGCTGTTCGGCTACCCCAAAACGGGGCAGTTTTACGAGCGCAACCCTGCCGATAATAAATACTATCTGGTGCAATATTTCGAGCGGGTGCGCATGGAATATCACCCTGAGTTCAAAAATACGCCAAGCGAGGTACTATTCGGCTTGCTCGGCAATCAGCTTTTAACCGAGCGCGGTTGGTTGGACTGGCACGGGCTGCCTCTTGCGGGCGCAACCTTGCCCGAAGAGAAGCCCACCCGCACCGGGGCAGATTTGTTGTGGTTCCGCGAGACGCAGCACACGCTCTCCGGCGCATTCTTGCAAGCGTGGAACAAGCAAGGTGGGCTTGCCATCGTGGGTTTGCCCAAAACGCGGGTATTCGAGGAGCGCAATCCGGACGATGGTGGTATTTATCAGGTGCAGTATTTCGAGCGGACGCGCATGGAATTACATCCCGGCAAGAACGGTCAGCCTGATATTGTGCTGTTCGGCTTGCTCGGCAATGATCGCTTGCGCTTGCAAAGCCGTATCCTGAACGATAATCAGCCCAATTTTGATGCTTACTATAACCCTGCTCTGCCGGAGTATCGGTTTTAAGTCTCCCAAACGATAAACGCCACCCAGTCCCTTTCAGGATACAGGCAGTAGGGGCGGTTCGCTGCCTGTGACCCGTAGGGTTACGCCCCGTAGAGGGTGTGACCCGCCCTTCGTTTGTTGCCCCACCCCCCCCGATAAACACCACCCATCGCGGGCGCATCCCGATGCGCCCCTACCAATCGATTCTCATGAGATTTGGTTCGTAGGGGCGGTTCGCGAACCGCCCGGTATTGATTGCGTGTGTTGCCCCAACCCCCACGATAAACGCCATCCAGTCCCTTTCAGGATACAGGCAAAGGGAGGCTTATTTGCATACGCCCTTTCCCCCGATTGCTGTTCTTCCCATTTATAGTTTAGGACTTTCCTTCAACACTTAATTCTTATATAATTTAACCAAGAATATTGCCTTGAAGAATAAACTTAGCCGAAATACTTAGTATTAAAGAATTTTAATTATTATTTAAAACCGAGACTATCAGAAATGAATGCCAGAAACCAATTACTCAAGAAGCTCTGCACCATTGGGTTGATTACCGTACTGGCTGGTATGATCACCATAACCGTAACCACTTTTCTTTTCTACCAAGTGTGGGATGCTTATGTCTGGGGTATGTTGATTCTGTCTCTGCTAGGGGTTACCTTTGGTTCCGGTTTGTTGCTTAATAACCAACCGCAACTGGCAGAGCGCGTAATGGTTTATCTGTTGGTAGGGGTGGTTATTCTTGCCATAATGGCTTTCGGCAACAACCTTCCGCTTCTCACATGTACCTTTTTAATACCGCTGATTATGGGTGTAGTGCTGCTGGAAAAAACCGAGTCGCTTATCCTGATCGCCTCAACCACATTCATTGCGGTGGTTTTAATCCTCTATGTATCGTTAGTCGCGCCCGATACAGCCATTAAATCGCTCTCCCCAAGCCTCGTGATACTCTCCAATTCGATCATTACTGTGTTGCTTATCCCGACGATTTCGTCGCTGATACTGATTCCAACCCTAGATCGCAAAAGAGCGCAGGAGCGGCTTTCCGCCCAGAAGAAACAACTCGAAGTAGTGCTGCGTTCGATTACCGACGCTGTTATTGCGATTGATGCCACCGGAAAGCCGCTTTTGTTCAATCCGGTCGCCGAAAATATGCTCGGTATGACTTTGTCGGAGGCAGAAGGTAAAACGCTGGAACAATTGCTGCCTGTCAACTACGGTGAAACTACTATCGGCGCGTATGTGGCACGAGTGCTGAAATCCGGTCGGCATATGTCGTTTGAAAACAAGATTTTTCTATCAGGGCAGGAAAGAATGCTGTCCGGTAGTATCTCGCCCACTCGTGACTCGGCTAACCAAATCATCGGGGCGGTGGTGGCTTTCCGCGATGTTACTATTCGTTATCTGATGGATCAGGAATTGCAGAAGACGGGTAAACTCGAATCGTTGGGGGTGCTGGCGGGTGGTATTGCTCACGATTTTAACAACATCCTCACCGTTATCTTGGGCAATATTGCGCTGGCTTCTCGGCTGGATGGCGAGGAATCGGGTGAAGCTTTGGAAGCTGCCGAGAAAGCCACCAACCGCGCGACCAACTTGGCGCAACAACTGCTCACTTTTGCAAGGGGTGGCGAGCCTCTCAGAAGCAATATTCAACTTGAGCAGATGCTACGTGAGGACGGCAGGTTTGCCAGTCACGGTTCCAACGTGGAAGTGGAGTTCTGGTTCGCCCCCGACCTTTGGGGGGTGGTAGGTGATCGGGGTCAATTGGGGCAGGTAATTCAGAATCTGGTGATAAACGCTATCCAGTCCCAACCCTCTGGGGGTAAAGTTCAGATTCGGGGGCAGAACCTGATTCTGAGCGAGGAAATGGGTCTGCCGCTAACCGCCGGGAAGTACGTCAGGATTTCGGTGCAAGACTGGGGTTCGGGTATTGCTCCCGAAAATCTCCCCAAAATATTCGACCCTTATTTTACCACCAAGCAGAGTGGAAATGGATTGGGACTGGCTATCAGCTATTCCATTATCAGGAAGCACAACGGGTATATAGTGGTGGAATCGGAGCGGGGCAAGGGCGCTACCTTCCATATTTATCTGCCTGCGGTGGATAACATCGTCCCAGATATTGTGCCAAATAATGAGCCGATTCGGTCGGTTCGAACCGGGTTGCGGGTGTTGATAATGGATGACGAAGCCGGTATCAGGAGAATGGTGGGGCGGGTATTGCGGCACGAAGGACATACGGTGGCGGAAGCCTCAAACGGGGAAGAAGCGATTGCGCTATATCGGCAGGCACAGCAAGCGCAACAGCCCTTTGATGTGGTGCTTATGGACTTGACTATACCCGGCGGTATGGGTGGCAAGGAGGCAATCCAGTTATTGCTGGAAGTGGACGCAAACGCAAGGGTTATCGTTTCCAGCGGCTATTCTTCCGACCCGGTGATGGCGCACTACCAAGAGTACGGTTTCAAGGGTATGGTAGCCAAGCCTTTTAACATGAAGGACTTGCTGCGTGCAATCGAGGCGGTGATGCAAGTCGATTCCCCATCCGCTCAAACCGAGTTATCGGCTTCGCAGTAAACCAGCCGGGTACTTTTCTCCGTAGTCTTGGCGGTAGTAGAACCTCTCATGCTAAGTAGCAAAGATTCACAATCTTGATTATAATTAAACCGCGATTGCGTTACTGATAAACCCCACGCTGGAGCGCGAACATGCCCGACCCTGCCAAACTGAAAGTGTTTCTGTGCCACTCCTCCGGGGATAAGCCCGTGATTCGCGAACTGTATCGCCACCTCAAAGCCGAAAGCTGGATTGACCCGTGGCTGGATGAGGAAGAACTGCTGCCCGGACAGCCGTGGCAGTACGCCATTGAAAAGGCATTGGAAGAAAGCCATATCATATTGGTGTGTCTTACACCTGAGTCGGTGTCAAAAATTGGCTATGTACAGGCAGAGATAGAAACCGCGCTATACTATGCCAAATATATGCCAGAAGGGCTGAGCAATATCATCCCCTTGAAACTGGCAGAGTGCGAAATTCCGCGAAGGTTGAGTCGGTGGCAAGCGGCGCGGTTCTATGATGAGCGTGGACGCGAAATGCTATTGGAAGGGTTGCGCTTCCATGCCAAGAATTTCCGCATCGCCCTACCCGAAACGCCTTCCACTCCGCCCGTTGCTGCCCCTAACCCTGCGCCACCCGTATCAAGGGTGGTTGAGCCAAAATCTGCCCCTCCCGTAATAAAGGCGGTTGAGCCAAAACCTGCGTCCGCGCCTGCCAAAACCGAAGCGGAACGCTTGTTCGATGAAATTGCAAACCCAAAAACCATACACACCCGCCGCATGGCTATTGGCGATAGGTTGAGCGCAATCGGCGACCCTCGGCGCGGGGTAGGCGTGCGCCCCGACGGTATCCCCGACATCGCGTGGCTGGCGGTTACGCCGGGCGGCAATCTGGCAATCGAAAAACAGACCTTTGAGGTACAACCCTTCTACATCGCGCAATACCAAGTAACCTTTGCGCAATTCGAAGCCTTTGTGAAAGCGGGGGACGGCTACCAGAACCGCGAGTGGTGGCAAGGTTTTCCGAAAGAGTATCAACCGCAAACGCTGAAAGAGCAATATCAAAAAGGCTTGAGCATACCGCGAGACAGGATGTCGTGGTATCAGGCGGTGGCGTTTGGGCGGTGGCTGAACAAACACATGTTGGGTTGGCAATTGACCAGTTCGGAAGATATAGGCAACCCTTTAATCATCGGCAATAACGCGCAGGTGCGTTTGCCAACCGAATGGGAATGGCAGTGGGCGGCGCAAGGGGGCAACCAGCAGCGTGAATATCCGTGGGGCGCATGGCAAGAGGACTACGCCAATACAAGGGAAGCACGATTGCGACGGGCGATTGCGGTGGGCATGTACCCGCAAGGGGCAGCAGCATGCGGGGCGGACGATATGCTTGGAAATGTATTGGAGTGGTGTCTTAATGACTATGCTGCCCTGAAAAATGTAGCGTTGGACAATGGTCAGCCGAAGGTGCTGCGGGGCGCGTCTTACGTCAACTATGGAGCTTATGCGTCCTGTGTGCTCCGCAAAAACTACAGCCCTAACCTCGGTGGCTACAGTTTTGGTTTTCGGTTGGTAGCGTCGTCTCCTATTGCGTCACTCTGAACTCTGAATCAAATACCGGGCGTATTCAAATACGCCCCTACGAATTAAACCCGCCTCGTTCGGATGCGGTTCGGTGGACAGCCCGAAAATTGGGGTGAGGACGCGACACGCCCGCGAGGGGTGGGCAATATCTTTAGGGATCAGGCAAATAAAGAAGGGCGATTCGCCTGCGCCCCGTAGAGGGTGCGAATCGCCCCTACGAATCCGAACCGGGTAGGGGCGTGGCTGGACACGCCCGGCGTTGGGTGGCGTAAATGCGGGGGTGGTGGAGCGAGGTTCGGGTAGGGGCGCATTCCGATGCGCCCGGTTTTAGCCTCGATGGTTTGGCACGTATCCCATAGGGTTGGGCGCAACGGCACGCAATCAATACCGGGCGTATTCAAATACGCCCCTACGAATCCCGAACCTTGTGGGGGCGCATTCCGATGCGCCCTTTTTCACGCCTACCCGAACAAATTAAACTGTTGTAGTTTAAACCCTATACTTTTGCGTTTCTCCGTTATATCTTGAAACGGATAAATTATAAGGAGAGCGCTAGAAGATGAAAAAATCGCCGTTGATGATTGTTTTTATGACCGTGCTGCTGAACTTGATCGGTTTTGGCATGGTCATCCCGTTGCTACCGTTCTATGCCATGCACTTTGGCGCAGATGCGTTTACTGTCGGTTCGCTCACTGCCACCTTCTCTCTGAGCCAGCTAATTTTTACCCCGGTGATGGGGACGTGGTCGGATCGCATCGGGCGAAGACCTATTATTCTGCTTGGCTTGTTGGTAAATGCCTTCGCCTTTGCGGTAACGGGCGTAGCTGGGGCGTTGTGGGTGCTGTTTGTTGGACGCGCCATCAACGGCTTCGGCTCATCCTCGATGGGGGCAGCCAGCGCGTATATCGCCGATGTCACCACCCCGGAGAACCGCTCGAAGGGCATGGGCATGCTCGGTGCGGCATACGGGCTTGGCTTTGTCATCGGGCCCGCGATTGGCGGTACGCTCGGCAGCATCAACCAATCTCTACCCTTCTATGTGGCGGCGGTTCTAACTATTATTAACTTTGGGTTGGGCTGGTTCATGCTGCCCGAATCGCTTTCGCCAGAACTGCGCAAGGTTGCCAGCCTCAGCAAGCGCGACAGCAACCCCTTAAGCGTGTTGCAGAACATCTATCGCGCTTTGCAACGAGCGGAATTGCGCCTTCCCATCTTGATGTTTTTCTTCTTCAACGTAGCCTTTACCGGTTTCGAAGTCTTGATGCCGCTATTCGCGCAACGCCGCTACAATTTTACCAGCCAAGATTACGGCTACCTTTTCGCCTATATGGGCGTGTTGGTGATAATCATGCAAGGCGGTTTTGTGGGCGTGGTGGTCAAACGCTTAGGCGATTACAAAACGCTGCGGTTGGGCTTGCTGATTCTGGCAATTTCGATGGTCTTTATCCCGCTCGGCAACATCTTGCCGCTGGTCTTTTTCGTGCTATTCTTTCTGGCAATCGGGCAGGGCATTGCCACTCCCACCAGCACCGCCGTCATCTCCATTACCAGCGGCGCACAGGAACAGGGCGAAATTCTGGGCATCTCGCAGGGGGTGGGCAGTCTCGCGCGTATGCTCGGCCCGTTAGCAGTCGGCTTCATCTTCAACACCTTTGGCGAGGTCGTGCCGTTTATGTGCTGTAGCGTGGTAATGCTGCTGGCGTTAGGGTTGGCGATGTCGTTGCGGACAGCCGCAAAACCCGCCGATGTGCCGGAGAAAGCGGGCGCGCTGGAGTATTAAAAGTTGTTAGACTTGCGCCTTACCCCAACGGTATCCACACGCGGTAGAGCGTGCCTTTGTTCAGTTCGCTTTCTACTTCTATTCTGCCTTTGTGTGTGTCCAAACATTTCTTTACAATCGGCATACCCAACCCGGTTCCCTCGATGCTGGAAACATTTTTCGCACGATAGAATACATCAAAAAGATGTTTCAAACCTTCCGGGGGTATCCCGATGCCTTCATCCTCGATTTCTACACTAACCTGATTTGTTTCGTAACCTAACCTGAAATGAACCGTGCTTCCTTCCGCCGAATACTTGATGGCGTTGGTCAACAGGTTCGAGATAATTTGCCGGAGTAGTTTGGAATCGCCTTGTAGCAATACCGGAGCAGGTTCAATTTGCAGGTCAAATTGATGTTTTGTGCCAATTCCAAGCTGAATCTCCTCCAACATCGTGGCGCAAAACTGGCTGAAATCCATCTCAACCGGATTGAATTCTAGCTTCCCGGCATCGGCTTTATTTAACAGCAGCACATCATCCAAAAGCTCGGTCATATTTACCACTGAAAGATAAATGCGCTGGTATAATTCCTGCTTGCGTTCATCTGTCCACTTATGCCCGTAATATTCCAGCAATTGCGCTGATGAGTTGATAATGGTAAGCGGGGTGCGGAACTCGTGCGAAGCGGTGGTGATAAAGAGCGATTTTTGTTGGCTCAGTTCCCGTTCGGTTTTGAGATTCTTTGTTAGTTCTTCCTCGGCTATCACCCGTTGGGTAACATCGAAACTTACGCAGATTACGCCGGTTATCCGCCCCTCTGTATCCCTAACGGGCGTATATACTCCCTCAAAGTAGCGTTCTCCTATTTTTGTGACGCTCTGAACAATTTCCCCGTGCAGGGCGCGTGTTACAAGCCCGGTGAATTTATCCAATAGATATTTGCTAATGTCTGTTCGCACGCTCGGCGCATGTTGCCCAACAAGCATTTTGGGATCAATATTGAAGTAGGAAAGCCCCTTGCCATCCACAAAAGTGAGCTTACCGTTGGTATCAAAGGCGAACAGAATCAGTGGCGCGTTTGAAACCACCGTTCTCAAAAGCTGCTCGCTATTTCGCAAGGCTTCTTCGGCTTTGCGGCGTTCGGTTAGGTCGGTGATAACAGCGATTACCCCTTCCAGTTTGTCATTATTAAAGAAGGGCGTTCCGGTGATGGAAACAAATTTCTCCGACCCGTCTTTGGTTATCATACGAACTTCATTTGTGGTGGTTTTGCCATTGAGCCATTGCCAACGTGCCTCCAACAGCACCTTATGGTCGTCTGGGTGGGTATAATCGAGCGGGGTTTTACCCCTCATTTCTTCAACAGAGAAACCGGTCATTTGGGCTAAAGCCGGATTAATATATTCAAGATTTTCCACCTTCCAAGAAACAGCGAGTCCATGCCCCATATTGTCCATCACCAACCGCGCGAAGTCACGTTGTTCTATCAGGGCGTGCTCAGTTTCACGGCGTTTAAATGCGCTGGCAAAAACCTCGGCTATTACTCTGAGCAACACAATATCGTCATCACTCCAAACCTTTTGCCGGGTTATGGTTTCAAAGTTGATAAAGCCGATAACCCCATGATCCACCCGCATAGGAAGTTGCACCATAGATTGGATAACCGCTTTTTCAAGTAAGGCACGGAACGAGCTTGCTTCTTCGGGCAGATCTGCCAGAGAGTCCAATCGTATAACTTCCCCATTTTTGATGCGCTCTATTGCCCACAAATCCGCGGAATGTTTACTACCTACACCGAGCGCGGTTATACCTTCCTCGCACCATTCGTAGTTTCTGAAGATTTCATTCTCAACATTGGAGTAATAATAAATTTGGCAGCGATCTACACCGAGAAACTGACCGATAGTGGCAAGCGCAAAGTTTATCTCAGTGTCGATGTTTTCGAAACTGGCGCGCATTAGATTAGACGAGATATTGGCAACCAGCTTTTCATAATCATGCCGGAATTGCAAGGCTGCTTCTGCACTCTTACGCGCAGTTACATCGCGCAAGGTAACAATTATGTTCTCTGCTTCTCCGGTTTTTTCCGAAAAGCCCATTTGCCCCCCAATTTCAAACCAGAGATAATGCCCCTGCTTATGGCGAAGTCGGATTACTACCGTTTCGTAGTTAGCGCGTGTTAGTCGGTTATATTTTATTGCGGCAGCCATAAGAGGTAGTTCATCGGGATGCACCAATTCCTGCTCCCAATGTTGTTTTAACTCTTCCGAAGTGTAGCCCAAGACCTTTTCACATGAGGGGGAGGCATAGAGGTATTCCCCATCTTTTGATAACGCTACGACTATATCAATGGTGTTTTCCGCCAACAAGCGATAGCGCTGTTCGCTTTCGAGCAAAGTTCTTTCTACCGTTTTGCGCTCGGTAACATCCCGCACAATTGCCAGCACTTCATTTTCGGTGTTCATCAGCAGTCGGGTTTCAAAAAATCTGTGGTTACCTTCAACCTCTAGTTCGCTATCAAACACTTGGGTTTTGCCGCTATTCAGGGTTAGCTCTATATATGCCAGTGCATTCTCAACCAATTTCGCTTGTAAGGTTGCATCCACGCTGCTATTACTAGTGGTCTCAGCCTGATAATTTACAAAGTTTCCATTTCGGTCTATGCGTAAAAGTATATCCGGGATTGCCTTAATTAAAGCGAGGTTGATGGAAACACTCTTAGCCAATGCCTCTTCTGCATATTTACGTCGCGAAATATCCAGCACAGAAAAGCAGACTGTAAAAATTAATCCTTCTGGATTTTTTACCGGGATATAGTTGATTTCTAGCCATTTCCAGCTAACTTCTGGGTTATTGTAAGGCTGTTCCAAGGTAATGAGCTTCCCGGCGTAGGCTTCTAGCAAATGTTTTTCAAAATTCGTGATTCCTATCTTTGCTAAGATAGGTCGGACATCTATGCCGAGCGTCGGAACGTAGCCCAATGCCAACTTGGTACGTTCAGTTGCGCGGTTGTTAAGCGCGGCGAGCGTGAAATCCCGGTTAATAATAAACATAGAAGTAGGGGCGCTATTGAAAATATCGCTGTAGGTAGCATCCGGGTTTGTGGCAACTGGAAGATGTGGCATCAAAAACGTCCTGTGTTTATATAGTGATGTAAGGGACTCTAAAGATTTTTGGTAAAAAGCTTACATTGAAAATAGCTGTGCCGTTTGTACTTTTACGGTTTGAGACTACTTAATTATAATATGAAAAAGAACCCATAAAATCTAGGTATTTTACTTCCATTCCGTAATATTTAGCTACCTCAAGGTTGTGAAATTTATAGCTTGCCGCAATCATTAGCTTTTGGTACAATATCTCTATTGAAAATAGCTGGTATTGGGCATCTGGCTTCGTGAAATCAAACTATTTTATTTGTTGATGTATCTCCAAGCAAACCATCTTCATGTTCCTATTGATTTTTAGGTAAACCACCAATAATTTTATAGACTTTATATCAAGTATAATATACATTAAAATTTAATAATATAAACACATGTTGAGAGTAGCTTAAGGTCGTTTATTGCTCCTTATCTAGTGCTTAAAAGTCGCATCAGGATGGGCTTATTTCAGATAGTGGTGGGTTCAGAGAAAAGGTGTAATAACATAAATAATTGATTTAATTTGCAATAGTAGTTTTAAAAAAGCTTTGACATCAATTATGTATTATGCTCTTTTCAAAGGTAAAATATTTACAATGCCAATTCTTTTTAAGAAACTTATATCCAAATTTAAGCAATCTTTTAGGAAGAATTTAGGTTCAAGTAGTAGTATAATTAATATACGCTCTTGTAAAATGCCGTGTAATTCATTATTATGCTAGATATATTGTCGCGCTCATGTGCAGAATGGGTTGTAAAGCTAAGAGGAAAGTGATTACAATTGATGCAAGTCGTTTTGTAATAAACAAAACTGATTTTGTGCCTTAAACCTACCCGTTTCTTTTCTCTTCGCGATTTTTAGGGACCTTTTGGGGAGTTACCAAGCTATGTTTGTGGATGAATTAGAGCGACCAATATTAGGAAAATACAGAGTAATCAGCACTATTACCTCTGAATCTTTCGTTTTTACTTATATTGCTAACTCCACCACTCAAACAGTATTTATAAGAGCTATTTCCGCTACCCACCCGAATTTCAACCCCGATTATCTGGTTGCCTGCCTCCGTGAGTATGAAATCAGTAAACAACTTGTCGGTAACACCGTGCTTATTCCGGTGTTGGAATACGGCTCTACCGATGATACTCATTATTTTGTTTACGAATTTATTGAGGGCGATAGCCTTTACGAACAAATAGCTATCTCTCGCAATAGACCTCTCAATAATCAAACGATTACTGCGGTTGCTAAGGATATATGCACCGCTCTGCAAGTTTTGCATTCAAACGGGCTGTTTCATGGGGATTTGAATGCCAAAAATGTTTTACTTACCAAATCAAAAAAAGCTTTTCTTAAAAGCTATGGCACCAGCACAACCGCCTCAGAAGATGAGAATAAACTTGATGCCGATATTTATGCGTTGGGTTTAATCCTTTATAGGATGGCGACTTGCCAGCAATATCGTCCCGGAAAGTCCCAATCGGCGCTCTCCCTCAATCGTAACCTAACCCCGGCGTTGAGTACCATAATCTCGGCTACGCTCAACGAGTTCGGAGAGCAGCGTTATTATAATCTTGCCACCTTGCAAGAGCAGCTTGAGTTGGGGTTAGATTTCGATGTTAGCCCTGAACAACTTCTTGAGCAGTTGGTTAGACCTGCCACCCCACCTGAGATTGTTGAAGAACCCATCGAGCCTGAGCTTGAAGAAGTGGTTTTAGCTGTGGCTGAAGCTGCACCGGAGGTCGCTGCAGTAGAAGAAGCCGAGCTTGCGCCTGAAGTAGTGGCAGAAGAGCCTGAACCTCTTGAGACCGAAGCGATAGAACTAGAACCGCAAGAAGAAGCGGCAGAACTGGCAGAGCCTGAGCTTGAATCGGAAGTAGCGCCGGAAGCATTAGAAGCTGAACCGACAGAAGAAGAAGCTGCACCTGAACTCGAAGTCGTAGAGTTGGTAGAAGAGGCTGAGCTTGAATCGGAAATAGCGGCGGAAGCATTAGAAGCTGAACCGACAGAAGAAGAAGCTGCACCAGAAGCCGAAGTCGCTGAGTTGGCAGAAGAGGCTGAGCTTGCGCCTGAGCCTGAATCGGAAATAGCGGCGGAAGAGGCTGTAACACCTGAACTCGAAGTCGTAGAGTTGGTAGAAGAGGCTGAGCTTGAATCGGAAATAGCAGCGGAAGAAGCTGAACCTCTTGAAGCAGAACCGACAGAACTAGAAGAGGCTGAGCTTGAATCGGAAGTAGCGGCGGAAGAGGCTGTAACACCTGAACTCGAAGTCGCTGAATTGGTAGAAGAGGCTGAGCTTGCGCCAGAAATAGCAGCGGAAGAGGCGGAAGCTTTTGAGACCGAAGCTGAAGAGGCGATAGAATCCGAAGTCGCAGAGTTGGTAGAAGAAGCTGAAGCTCTTGAGATCGAAGCGGTAGAACTAGAACCGCAAGAAGAAGCGGTAGAAGAGCCTGAGCTTGCGCCTGAGCTTGAATCGGAAGTAGCGGCGGAAGAGCCTGAACCTCTTGAGACCGAAGCCGAAGAGACGATAGAAGCCGAAGTCGCTGAATTGGTAGAAGAGCCTGAGCTTGCGCCTGAGCTTGAATCGGAAGTAACAGCAGAAGAACCGGAAGCTCTTGAAGCTGAAACCGTAGAACTAGAAGAGCCTGAGCTTGAATCGGAAATAGCGGCAGAAGAGGCTGTAACACCTGAACTCGAAGTCGTGGAGTTGGTAGAAGAGGCTGAGCTTGAATCGGAAGTAGTGGCGGAAGAGCCTGAAGCTCTTGAAGCAGAACCGACAGAACTAGAAGAGGCTGAGCTTGAATCGGAAGTAGTGGCGGAAGAGGCTGAACCTCTTGAGATCGCAGCCGAAATGTTAGAACTGGAAGAGGCTGAGCTTGAATCGGAAGTAGCAGCGGAAGAGGCGGAAGCTTTTGAGACCGAAGCTGAAGAGGCGATAGAATCCGAAGTCGCTGAATTGGTAGAAGAAGCTGAACCTCTTGAGATCGAAGCGGTAGAAGCAGAACCGCAAGAAGAAGCGGCAGAAGAATCTGAACTTGAGCCAGAAATAGCAGCGGAAGCATTAGAAGCTGAACCAGAAGCCGAAGTCGCTGAGTTGGTGGAAGAGGCTGAGCTTGCGCCTGAGCTTGAATCGGAAGTAGTGGCTGAACCTGAAGCTCTTGAAGCTGAAGAGCCTGAGCTTGCGCCAGAAATAGCAGCGGAAGAGGCGGAAGCTTTTGAGACCGAAGCTGAAGAGACGATAGAAGCCGAAGTCGCTGAGTTGGTAGAAGAGGGTGAGCTTGCGCCTGAGCTTGAATCGGAAGTAGTGGCTGAACCTGAAGCTCTTGAAGCTGAAACTGTAGAACTAGAAGAATCTGAACTTGAGCCAGAAATAGCAGCGGAAGAATTAGAAGCAGAACCGACAGAACTAGAAGAGGCTGAGCTTGCACCAGTAGAAGCGGCAGAAGAGCCTGAACTTGAAGCTGAAGCTCTTGAGACCGAAGCGATAGAACTAGAACCGCAAGAAGAAGCGGCAGAAGAATCTGAACTTGAGCCAGAAATAGCAGCGGAAGAATTAGAAGCAGAACCGACAGAACTAGAAGAGGCTGAGCTTGCGCCTGAGCCTGAATCGGAAATAGCGGCGGAAGAACCTGAGTTTGAGCCGGAAGTAGCGGCGGAAGAATTAGAAGCTGAATCAGAAGCCGAAGTCGTTGAGTTGGTAGAAGAGGCTGAGCTTGCGCCAGAAATAGCGGCGGAAGAATTAGAAGCTGAATCAGAAGCCGAAGTCGCTGAATTGGTAGAAGAGGCTGTAACACCTGAACTCGAAGTCGTTGAGTTGGTAGAAGAGGCTGAGCTTGCGCCGGAAGTAGTGGCTGAACCGGAAGCTCTTGAAGCTGAAACTGTAGAACTAGAAGAATCTGAATTTGAATCGGAAGTAGCAACGGAAGAGCCTGAAGCTCTTGAAGCAGAACCGACAGAACTAGAAGAGGCTGAGCTTGCGCCTGAGCCTGAATCGGAAATAGCGGCAGAAGAGGCTGAACCTCTTGAGACCGAAGCTGAAGAGACGATAGAAGCCGAAGTCGCTGAGTTGGTAGAAGAGGCTGAGCTTGAATCGGAAGTAGTGGCGGAAGAGCTTGAAACTCTTGAGATCGAAGCGGTAGAAGCAGAACCGCAAGAAGAAGCGGCGACAGAGCTATCAGAGGAAGAAGCGTTTTTTGCAGAGCTTGAGCTGGAAATAGCAGCAGAAAAGGCTGAAGCCGCAAGGTTGGCGGCAGAGTTAGAAGAGTTAGAGCGGGCGTTAGCAGCGGAAGAGGCTGTAGCCCCTGAAACCATCGCTGAGGAAGAAGCCGAAGCTCTTGAAACCGAAACCGAAGAGGCAGAGTCAGCATTGGAAGAGGCTGAGCTTGCGCCGGAAGAGGCGGAGGGAGCTACCGAAGCGCTAGAGGTCGAAGCGCAAGCAGAAACGCCAGAGGAAGCCTATCCGATTGAGGAAGCGGCAGAAGAGGCTGTAGCGCCGGAAATCGAACCTACACAGGATGCGCCTACAAAAGTGAAAATCTATGAACCGCTTATAGAAATGGATGAAGCTGATCTGTATGAAGCACTGGCGAAAAACACTTCGGGAATTGCGGCAACGCTAGTTACAGAACCAGATGCGCCCACTTTTGAGCCTCCGCTTGAAACTGAGCCGCTTATGAGCGCAAAAATTGCGCCTGAAACGAAACCGTTGGAGCTTAAGACTTCTACAATGGCAATAAACGGTTGGTCTTCGGCATACAAGAGCAACGTTGGAGGGATACAAGCTTCTCAGCTAGAAGATAAAACCAATCAGGTTGCCCAACTTGATGTTCCGCTCATTCTGCAACATCCGGGTGCGCCTGAAGCTGAAAAAACCGTACAACAACCCACATTCAGTTTACACTCCTTACCGCTGGTTGTTAAAATCTTCATCCTGTTATTTGCGGGTATATTGCTGATATTGCTGGTTACTCTAGCAAAAGCGCCGGTTAATACGGTTAAGCTCGTTCCCAATACCACCTCGACTGTCAATTCATCTCTTACCTCGTTGGTGAGCAGTTTGAATATTCAAGGGGCTACTTTTGATACCTCGCAACCCCGACTTGAGCGAGAGCTTAGAACCAATCTGCCGGTCTTATTCGCTGATAACTTCATGCCTAGCTATAGCCCCAAGTGGAAACTGATCGATAACAAATGGAACGTGGTAGACAGCGTATTCAAGACGGTAGATAATCGCCCCGGCACGTTGCTGCTCGATATAGGGGCGGCTCCGAATTTTGAAGTATCGCTGGTGTCGGAATCATTCGTATATACCAAATCGCTTGGCTTGTACTTCTATGTTAATGGCGAACCCGCTAACGGAACACTCGACACTTCCAAAAGCTACATCAGCGTTTCTTTCTTTAACTGTTTGTTATACGATATAAATACAAAAACCGATGGCAAACAGATATTGAATACCAGCGTTACAACAAGCTATACCTATTGTAACGAGGAAACCCGTTACGCCAAACCTATCATAATTCAGCTTAGGGATAATGCCCTTTATATCTATACAGGCAGTCGTGAATACAAATTGTTCAAAACCGATTTACCGCCGGGAATTACTGTGGGTAAAATTGGAATCGTAACAGGTGGCGTTGGCATCTCCGATATTCGAATTATCGGACTCTAGGTGGCAAAATTCCTTATATCGCGCTAAAGAATAAAAAGCGTGAAAATTTTTGAGAAGGCTGCCGAGAATAAAGTTGCAGCCTGTTTGCTTGCTCAGGTTAAAGATGATATTGATAGGTAAAATCCATTCTGGCAATATCTGAAGGATTCAGTTATTTTGCCTCACATTATGATAAAATAAATTGCATTTCTAGCTCCAAATACCAAAATATACTGTGCAATGGTTTGAGCCGAATGGTTTGGACAAATATTAGGAAGATTAATCCTTAGCTCGATTTAATTTTTTAGCGCCTGAGTTGATTGTTAATATATCAGGTTCTTTTTTAATTATTAGAGAAACTCTAGTATAGTTGTCTCGATTCTTGCGACAAAATGAAACACTCCTTTTTAGTTGGAGGAACTATGAGTTCGAAAGAAAAAGCGGAAGTGGCTAAGTCAGAAAAGAAATCAGGCACTACTGAATCTGAAAAAATAGAGGCAGTAGCTGAGGTTCTTGAAGATGCAAGTCTCGATCAGTTAAATTCACTTGATTTGGATGGTGCGGTGGAAGCTGATGACGCAGTAGCAGTACCTGAAAATTCGGCGGTAGAAACGGAACAGCCCTCAGCCGTACCTGATGCCGAGATAACCGCCTCCAAAGCAGATTTACTTAAGGCAGATTCGGATGAAGATTCGAAGAACCAAGTCGCATTGGAATCCACCCATTCTGAGGAAGAAGCAGTAGTAAAAGCGCAGTCCGTTACCGAACCTGAACAAAAATTAGAAGTTGCACAAGCCAACTCACCTAAACAGCTAGAGGCTGTTAGCACTGATGAGCAAGGCAAAAATGTTAGTACCAGTGAAAAGATAAGCGGAAACAAGAACAATAATATTGTAGCGGAGGTAAAACCTAAGATGCTTGATTCCAGTTTCAACCCAAACCTGAACGGAAACGATGATCTCGAACAGGATTCACAAGCTAGCCGTGATAAGGAGATAGAAACCTTACGTGGTATTATTTACGGTTCACAGCAACGTGAAGCCGAACGACGTTTCAAGACGTTTGATGCACGCCTCGAAGCTATTTACGAAGAGTTTCGAACCTCTGCCTCCCGCCAGCAAGATTCACATGCAACGTTAGAAAACAATTATAATTCGCTGGAAGAACGCACCAAGCAGGATTTTGAAGCTCTTGAAGCTCGCTTGCAGAGCTACCGCCGTGAGATGCTGGAGAAAGTCAGCATTATTGAGCGGCACTTGCAGGAAGGTATTAACAACCTACGGCGTGACCTTAGCGCACAGGTTGAAACACTCTTTTTCGAAAAGCTCAACACCAAGGATATCGGCAACCTGTTGATTGAAATGGGCGTGCGGCTTCGCAAAGAGCAAAACGGGGATAGCTAGACCGTTCCATTGAATTAATCTCCAGTTTCCGGGGCTGGCAACCACAGCGTTAGCCGCTACTATGCCAGCCCTGCTATTGTTGCTTTACATAATACACCACGCTTTTGCTGTTCCTCTAAACGAAACTCTGCTATCGGTAATTTTATCTGTAGTTGCCTTGAAGTTTTGCTTATCATTTCACGAACTCAGTATTGTGATGAATTTAACTATAACTTTCTCAAGAGACTTATATCTTAAGAATCGAATTAAAATCGTGAAACAAAAGGCTATCCGGGGAGTCTGGAATTAAAATATAGCCTGCTATCAAGAATAATATATTTTGGTTAACACAAATCCAATAAAAATATTAATTAATAAATAAACAAAATTATCCCACACCACGCTAATAAATACTATAAAATGTATATAAAATGATCGTTATGTACCTAAGCATTACACAGGGCAATATTGAATGCCGATAAAGTTAGACAACTTTCACCTATTTTTTAGACAACTTTTACCATATATAAATAGCTGTAGTGTATTATTAGTATAGTGTGAAGTTGTATTGTATAATCTACCAAGCTACTTTATGAGTATGCCTTACTTAATTATATTCGAATTGTAAATCCCGTAAATAAAATTTAATAAATTGACATAAAGTAGTGCGCTTACTTGCTAACCACAATCTTAATAGTGATCACCTTAACCCTTGCTGTAACCGCAAAACCACATACTCGGTGGTTTGGCTTTTATCTGCTAAAAGAAATCGTCAGGATTATTAATGGCAAAACGAATTTTGCTAATTGAAGATGAAAAACTACTGGTGGAAAATATAGTTTTATTTCTCCAGTCCGAAGGGTATGATGTTCTTACCGCCACAAATGGCGCTGATGGGCTTAAAATGGCGCAGGAATTACAACCAGACGCAATCATATGTGACATCCTTTTGCCAAAAATGGATGGATTCGCAATTTTAGAAACGCTGCGTCAGGATAAACGCTTTGAAACCACCCCTTTTATAATACTCTCCGCCAAAGCTGAAAAATCCAGTATCAAAGCCGGTCTAGAACTCGGCGCAGATGAATACATTATTAAGCCCTTTTCTCTGGATGACCTCCTAAAGGTACTAGCCACTCATTTGGAAAATTCTAACTGAAGAAGTTGCCGAAGTGGGCTAATTTGTTTCTTTTTATATATCTTTCCCGTTGACATAATCACCCCGTAACCCTAAAATGGGCATTACTGGCAAACTCATCATTAACGTAGGTAAAAGGCGAACGAAATGACCCGACTAAGTGCCCTCGTAGCCAAGCTGAGTTCGCGGTTAATTATTATCGTGCTGGTCGTAGCGGCTGTCGCTTTCGTGGCAATTTATATCGGTCAATCCTTCCGTATTCGTGAGATGCGCGAGCAGAGTGACCAAAAGAAAGCGGAACTGGCTTTATACGAAGATCGTAATACCCAACTCAAGCAGCAACTTGAATTTTTACAGGGACCGGGGTACATGCTTTACGTAGAATTGGTAGCGCGGCAAGCTTTGGGTCTGGCTAGACCCGATGAGACCGTGATATTGCCTGTGCAGCAAGGTGTCAACGGGGTAGCAATTCGTCCGGGGCAGGCTCCTGCCGGGCAAAAAGCGCCTACTACGACGCTGGAACAGAAAAGCAAAACTGGCTGGGATAGTTGGTGGAGCTTTTTCTTTGGGTAAAGATTTAAATCGGAGGTTTTAAAAATATAAATGGCTTTTCAATTCTTTAAGAAACCTGACCCGGATATGTCAAAGCGCGTACCTCCGGGTCAGTCTCTTACCGACCGCTTTCCTGTTTTGCACTATGGGCCGGTGCCCTTTACCGATCTGGCAAAATGGGATTTTAAAATATTCGGCACTGTTGAAGAACCGGTGCGCTTTAATTGGGATGAACTTATGGCGTTGCCGCAAAGTGAAATCACCACCGATATTCACTGCGTAACGCGCTGGAGCAAATTGGATACGGTCTGGACGGGCGTGCTGGTCAAAGATTTGATGAAAAACGTCAAGCTAAAGCCAGAATCCCACTTTGTGCTGGCGCATGCTGAACACGGCTTTACCGCCAATATACCGCTCGAAGTCTTTCTGGATGATGATGTGATGCTGGCGCATAGCTTCGACCGAAAGCCGCTCGCCCGCGATCATGGCTATCCCTTGCGCCTGCTCGTTCCTAAGAAATACTTCTGGAAAAGCGCGAAGTGGTTGCGCGGTCTGGAGTTTATGAGCGAGGATAAGCCCGGTTTCTGGGAGCGCAACGGTTACAGCAATAGCGCCGACCCGTGGAAAGAAGAACGTTACAACGATGATAACTGGTAGGAATGGCTAAACCGCTATTGCTCCCGTTGCGATTACTGCGCCTGTTGGTCACTAGCTTGCTTAGGTTGGCGTTTCAGGCGCTTTATTATCCCCTCGCTCCCTTGTACGATAAAATCGCCGAAATCGCTTTTCTCGGTCAGTGGGCTAAATGGCAACGGGCGGTATTGCCGCGTCTGGTCGGTAAGCAAGTGCTTGATCTTGGTTGCGGAACCGGCACGTTGTACCTCGAACTGCTAAGATGGGGCTGTGTTACCACCGGAGTAGATGCCAGCGCGCCCATGCTAAAACAGGCGCAGCGCAAGATACGCGCGGCTGGCAAAACCCCGGCGTTGGCGCTTGCCAAAGCTTATAAACTGCCCTTTCCCGATGAAACCTTTACTTCGGTGGTATGCACCTTCCCTGCCTCTTATATAATGGAACCTGAGACTCTATTAGAGGTGGTACGGGTACTGTATCCGGGCGGCAAGCTGATTATTGTGGATACTGCCCAACTACACCCTTTTAATCGGCGTGCGCGCTTCCTGTTGTGGCTCTATACGCAAGTGCTAGGCTATGGCGGCAGACCTTCCGATAATACTGGTTACGGTCGCTTTGATTTGCTATTACGCGAAGTGGGGCTGTTGCGGCGGGATGAAATGTTCGAGGATGAGCAAGGCGAGGCGCATATAATTGTTGCCATCAAAGTCTGGTAGCGAAAAAAGCGGATTATAAGCATGAAACAAGGGATGTAATTCCCCTTGTCTAAAATCTTTCTTACTACGCGCGTTATTGTTGGGGTGCGTGCCACGGGATAGAACGGTATAACAATAGGTCATATTGTTTATCGTCACCAGAGCTTTGAATCTGAGTTCCCGCTTCCACAAAACCAAACTGCCGATAAAAAGCGCGCGCACCGTAATTATTTTCCCACACCGTCAGCCAGATTGTATCGAAACCCCTGTTTTCGGCTTCTTTAAGCAGCGATTGCAATAGGGCGGCTCCCACCCCCATGCCGTTTAGTTCTCGCCGCACATACAGCCGCACTAATTCAATGGGGCGTTGGCAATTGATTTTGACGGTTGGGTGGTTAGCCCGCAATTTGGCATATCCCACCGGCCCTTGCTTGACTTCTGCCAATATAAAGAACTGGCGAGGGTTGGCAAGTTCATTGCGGTGCTTGTCGCTGTCTAAGCAAGCCTCATAGTAGGCTTCCTTATCTGCTGAGCTACCGCCTACAGCCGCGATTTCAGCAAGGCTGCGGTTGCTCAGTTCTCCAACCAAACTGGCATCGGCAGGTGAAGCCAAACGAATATTCAACTTTTTGTTTTGTACCATTGGTCTGGATTTTCTGCATAATATTATTCTTTATTAGCGCAAGACTATGCGTTATACTCCTGTCGCAATATCGACATGATTACCAATGATTCAAAACGATCACCGAATTTTAGGCACTCGCGAAGGATGCCTTCCTCCACAAAGCCCTGTGCCTGATAAACCCGGCGCGCTCTTGTATTATTGCTCATCACATCCAGCCAAAGCCGATGCACACTCAGTTGCTTAAACGCTAGTCTCTTAACCTGCCTTAATACTTCTGTACCGTAGCCCTTACTTTTTTCTGTGATGACGATTCGGCGTAGTTGAAGGCTCAAGTCTGGACTATTTATATCTTGTAAAATAACGTACCCTATTTGTCGATTTTCTGCTGTATTCTCTGCTACTAGATGAAAAAATGCGGGATTTGAAAATGTATCCAGATGCTGTTGCCTACTCCACTGACCGACATAAGGGCTGTTATTTTCGTCCTGCTCGGCAGCCAAAACGAACTCAAGGTCGCTTTCCTGCGTAGGGCGCAGCCTCAGATTACTAACCTTATCTATCATCTCTTGCTCCTTTTACTTTCAAATACACAACGCAAGACCACTATAACTTTGCCATTTAGCAAATGTGCCGTAAACCCCCTAGCTTTAGGTTACTGTCGGCAAACCCTTTTGAATGGAGAAGAAGGCTCACGTATTAGTTAGTTTCGTTGTTAAAATGGGGAAACAGCATGCGAGAATACGCGCCACGCTATAATGGCAGCGTATCCAAAATGATTCGCGGGAGATACAGCCGGAGAAGGGCGAAAAGTTGGAAGTATGGTTTTATCCCCCTCCTCAAGCCAGCAAGCCCCAAACCTCTGCTGTTATTAATTTGTCTTACAGCTTGGGGAAGCCCAATTCTTTGGCGATAACTTCTTTCATGATTTCGTCTGTGCCAGCCCCGATGCGGTTCAAGCGCAGGTCGCGCCAGATGCGCCCGATTTCGTATTCGTTCATGTAGCCTGCGCCCCCGTGTATTTGCAAGGCTTCATCCACCACCCGGTTCGACATTTGCGCGGTAAAGAGCTTCGCCATCGTTATTTCCTTGACCGGATAGCCACCCTCTAGATATTTGCGAACTGCCGAATACGCCAATTGTCGCCCCGCTTCGATTTGGGTCGCCATATCCACGAACTTATGCTGGATTACCTGAAATTGGTTTACCTGTCGCCCGAAAGCGATGCGCTCTTTGGCATAGTCGAAGGCGATTTCGTAGGCGCGTTGTGCGGTGGCAACGGCGGCAACGGCGGCGTAGAGTCGCTCTACCTGCAATTCCCACATTATATGGTAGAAGCCTTTGCCCTCCTCGCCCAGAATTGCCGAGTTTGGCACGCGCACATCCTGAAAGGCAAGTTCGGCGGTATCGCTGGCGTGCATCCCCACCTTTTTGAGCTTGCGGCTCACACTGAAGCCGGGCAAGGTTTTATCCACCAGAAAGAGGGTTACGCCTTTAGAACTGCGCTGACTGGTTTCGGTTTTGGCGACAAGTAGGATAAAATCGGCGCGTAGCCCGTTGGTAATATAAATCTTCGAGCCGTTAATAACCCAATCGTCCCCATCGCGCCGCGCTACGGTGCGAATCGCTTGCACATCGCTGCCGCTGTTGGGTTCGGTGATACCGAGGCAACCGATTTTCTCGCCCTTAAGACCGGGCACGATATAATTCTGCTTTTGTTCTTCCGTACCGAATTTTAGGACGGTGGGTAATACCATATCGGTATGTACTGCCAAGCCCATGCCCAATCCACCGCTGCGACAACGGCTCATTTCCTCCGCCAGCACTACGCTGTAAAGGTAATCGCCGCCGCTTCCGCCGTATTCTTCGGGATACCACAGTCCTAGAAAGCCAAGTTGACCCATGCGTCGGAAAATTTCGCTAGGGAAGGATTCGGCTGCTTCCCACTCATCGGCGTATGGTGCCAGTTCTTTTTCAACAAAGCGCCGGATTACTGCACGCATTTCTTGATGTTCTGCATTGAACATACTGTCTGCCATCTTTGGTCTCTCCCGGTTATAGGCTTTTGATTCGCGTAGCTATTCACCCCCTGCCACCTCAAGGGGGAAAGGGGGGAAAGTATAAAGGGGACACCCCTTACCACCCCGCACAGGGGTTGCACCCCTGAGAACCCCGCTCAAAAACCCCCTCAAGGGGGAAAGAGAGGGAGGAGTTCAAGGGGACACCCCATCAGTTACAAGTTAAGAAATTAAAGGGAAAGTCAAATCAGGTTTAGGTCTGGGTCTTGGACGTTTGACAATCCCTAAAAGTTTGGCATTAGTGGCCAAATACTGAACCACACTAACTTCTAGCCCTCTAGCCCTCACACGGCTTATATGACCCAGCCCCAGATATACCATTTCTACCGAAATTCGGCTCAAAGGCAGTTCCAATTCCTCCGCCACCCCATCACTCAAATCAATCAAGACACTGTACATTAACCAGGTTGTCCATAACTGTAATAATATGGCGTTTTGGCTACTGCCATAAAAATAAGCTAAGCCCAGCAACCGTTTTACCGTTTTGAAGGCATCCTCTATCCGCCAGCGTTGCCGATATAGTTCGGCGATTTGAGTGCCACTTAACCGCTCTAGCTCCAGCACATTGGTGACATAACTGTACCATTTACCCGCATATTCTATTTCCACTTGCCTTAATATTAACGGTTGCCTAGCCGCATCTTTCACTTGTATTAGCCATTCACGCTGCCCCTCTCTCCAGCTTAACTTCTGGAGAACTTGATGCACCATTCTGCTCTTGACCCGACTGATAAAGTATTTGCCTTCTGAGCTTAACTGAGCGTATCGCCCATAATTCACGAAGCCTAAATCGAACAGCAGTAAAGCTCCACTGGGCAGGCTTTCACAAATTTGTTCCCACCAGTTCTGTTCGTGGCAGTAACTATCCTCCTCATACCATACTTGGGTAGGTAATTGACTACGCAAGTCTAACATTGCTAACATTCGCCCACCTAATACCGTCTGCTCAGTTTCCCGTAACAAACCCACTTTCTTTATCAAGGCATCCAAACTGGAAGCGTCCACTGCCACTATCTGTTTGAACTCAGCCAGTCCCTTTTGCAACTCTTTCGGGAGGGGACGTTGGCGAGCTTGGCTACGTTTTTGTACTTCTGGCAAGACCTCCCTTAAAATACTTTCAAATAGACTAGCGGGCAACTCTCGCAAACGTTCACTCACGGCTTGCTGGCTTACTTTAAGGGCTGGTTGCCACAGTTGTCCGTACTGATTAAGTTCTCTAACCGCGGCACTGACCGAACCCAATTGTCGCCAGATTAGACTAATCAGGAAACAAACCATTACTGGTAGGGTGAGGGTACGGCAACGTAAACCTAAGCTTTGATAATGCTGCGTCAGATTTAGAATTGCTGGTTCGATCAACTGATTGAGCAGTTGCTCTATTTCCTGCTCGGTTGGGGCGGGGACGGGTCGTTTTGAGCGCTCCAACATTATTGCTCTGGTCTGACGTGAATGGCTCGTTTTGGTATTCTTTTTATTATTATTTTGGGTACTCATACCTCAAATTATAAGCTATTTTGCTTCTTTTTTGCTTGACAATCCTTTAGAACCCTTAACTTGTAACCTATGGGGACACCCCTTGCCACCCTGCTCAAAAATCCCATCAGCTACACAGGGTTACTTTTCCCCTGCTGCGTGGTTACTAATTCGCGTATCCATACACATTCATGCGGAAATCGTGTGCCAGCGCACCCAATCCCCCCACCATAGTTAACAATTTGACGATAGTGGGTTGGTCGCGATGGTGTTCTTCCAGCTTTATTGTAAGGTCAATTGTTTCTTGGCTCAAGCCAAGCAACCGTTCTTCCAAACACTCAAAATCTTCGTTATAGTCTGAAAGGGTGGTAAGCAAGGGGAAATAATCATCGTCTGAACCGATTGCAAGACGTATAGCCTCACACTCAACTTCGTCCAACGCCCACATGAGATATTTGGGGCTTTTAGGATCACTGTTGACTGATAGAATAATTTCTTTCGCCATAAGCTGCTAATCCTCGACTTTGCAACGACAGGGTTTACCTGTAATTAAACATCTTCCGCAAGTGCAAAGTTAGTATAGCTATTACCTTTCAGCATGGCAAATAATTTCTATTCTGGTTGCTACTATCGTTTTTAAAGTGATATACTTAAATTCACCTAGCTGTTAACTTTGAGGAAGGATGTCATTTATGGCTACAAAACAGGTTAAATTTCCTACTGGCTTCGTGTGGGGCGCTGCCACTGCCAGTTATCAGATTGAGGGTGCTTGGGATGAGGATGGCAAGGGGTTGAGCATTTGGGATACCTTCGCGCATACTCCCGGCAAGATTAAAGATGGCTCAACCGGAGATGTTGCCTGCGACCACTACAACAAGTGGCGTGAGGATATAAGCCTCATGAAGAACTTAGGTTTGCACGCCTACCGTTTTTCGGTATCCTGGCCCCGCATTTTGCCGGATGGAAGCGGCAAAGTTAATCAGGACGGGCTAGATTTCTACGATAGACTGGTGGACTGGTTGCTAGACCATGCTATTGACCCCTATGTTACTCTCTATCACTGGGATTTGCCACAGGCTTTGCAGGATAAGGGCGGTTGGGTGAACCGCGATACGGTGCAGGCTTATGTGGAGTATGCCGGAATTGTAGCCGACCGTTTGGGTGACAGGGTTAAGCACTGGATTACTTTCAACGAACCGTGGGTTTCGGCGGTGCTAGGTTATGGCGTAGGCGAGCATGCGCCCGGTCATAAGAATTTGGGAGAGGCGATTCAAGTTGGACACCATTTGTTGCTGGCGCATGGTTTAACGGTTCCGGTTTTGCGGGAGAGAATCGAACCGGAGGCAGAAGTGGGCATCACTCTGAGCCTCTCGCTGGGAACGCCCGCCGATGATAGCAACGAATCGCGTGAGGCTACCAAACGCCATGCTCTATTTATGAATCGTTGGTTCTTGCATCCGCTTTTCAAGGGTTCGTACCCGGAAGAAATGGAGCCAATTCTAGACATGATGCAGCTCAAACGCGAGCCGGAGGATGCCGCTGCTATTGCTGCCCCGTTGGATTTTCTGGGCGTAAATTATTATATCCGGAATCTGGTGAAAGATGGGACTGATTTCCCGCCCGTGAATCTGCAATTCGTCAAGAATCCTAACGCTAAATATACCGAAATGGATTGGGAGGTGTATCCGCAGGGTATCCGCGAATTATTGCTCGAAGTTAACAATGAGTATAGTCCTCCAAAAATCTATATTACCGAGAACGGCGCTGCTCTACCGGACAAACTTGAAGATGGTCAGGTGCATGATGTCGATCGGGTGGAATACTTGCGCGGTTATTTGTCGGAAGTGGGCAAAGCGATTGAGCAGGGCGTTCCGGTTAACGGTTATTTTTACTGGAGCTTGATGGATAACTTTGAATGGGCTTGGGGTTATACCAAGCGGTTCGGGCTGGTTTACGTGGATTTTGACACTCAACACCGCATTATCAAGGATAGCGGGCTGCTTTACAAAGAGATTATTGCTTTGAACAGCGTTGAGTAATTTTCAAAAAGGGGGGCGCATTGGTCGCCCCTTAAAGCCTATTGTTTTGGCGAATACCCGTTCACATCTGGAATCGCCCCTTGCACTGGGTTATTCTGAGCGCCGGAAAATTTCTTGAAGATGCCGGGCTGTAACAAACCGATATAAACCCCACCCGTCACTTTTTCCAAATCTTCCTCGCTCAACTCATGCTCAATGTCCGGCTTCCGATTCAGGTTATTACGCACGTTGTTTTCGCTCATTCGAATATACTCCTTCAACTAGCGGGATTGCTCTCTCCTTCTATTATACCTGATTCGGGTAGGGGCGTTTAAAAATAAAAAAGGACGCTACCAATGCGCCCTTCAAGGTTTATTATAGCTTGACGTTTCTCTGATCGGTGGGAAATACCGAACCGTCACCCATAGCGGGTTTACCTATTGCTATGTGTTTTGGGAATTGCTGGAGACCGGGCTGGTTCAAACCGATTAAAACGCCACCGGAGGTGCTTTCCAAATCTTGCTCAGTGAGTTCCTGCTCTGATTTGGTTTCTTCGGGTTTCTTATTTTTCTTATCTTTGCTCATTTTCTAGCTTCTCCTGCTAAATATTTATTGTCCGGTGTATAAAGCATAACATGGGCTATCCCCGCGATATATGCGATACCTCACATTTCTGCATGGTGAGAGAATTAGTTTAAAAGGATAGGGCAGTTGCAAAATACTTTTGCGCTATTGCATTGATTTGTTATAATGAATTATCTAACTTTACGTAACTAATAATTATGCCAACCCGACTCGATGTTTTAGCTTGAAGGAAGTCCCTATTTATGGATGCAGTTTTACCGGTTCTATTTTTTATTTTGTTTATTGCGCTAATTGTCGGCATAGCCTACACTATTTTTTCTCGCGGTATAAGAATTGTACCGGATGGCAGCGTGGCGATTGTGGAACGCAATGGCGAGTTTAATCGAGTGCTTGCGCCGGGTCGCCATTTTCTCTTTCCTTTGCTCGATCGCATCAGCAAAATGGTAGAGCTTAAAGAGTTTGAAGAGACTATCCAGATTGATAATGTGCTTACCGGGGATATGACCCTGATTGATCTTGATATTAGTATCACCTTTAGGTTGGCGCACTACCGCCCCCGTATGATTAAGCGCGATGAAGCCGAGATTCGCCGTCCTCGCCGTGTTATTCTGTGGAACAAGATTCTGATTGCAGAGGAAGACGTTTACAAAGCGGCAGTTTCGGTGGATAACTGGAAAGAGCGTTCCAAACGCGATGCGGTGACGACTCTACAGGACTATTTTAACACTATTAATTATCGCGAAGAGATTTATCGTTCTGAGCAAGAGCGCGCCCGCGACCCTTCCGTACCTGCCCCGCTGCCCCGCATTTCACAGGCGCTTACCTCTTTGGTCAATGAAAAGACTCGCGGTTTGAGCGAAGAAGAGCGGAAAAAGCGTGGTATTCGCCCGGATGATCCGCGTTACAGGGGCTATGGCGTGGAACTTACCAGCCTAACAATTTCAAATGTGCGCCCGGACGAAAAAGCCCTGCAATTGTGGGATGCAGAACGGCAAGCCCGCGCCGAAGCTCAGATTCGCTTAATCAAGGCTGCCAGCGATAGCCGTATTCGCGAGATTGAAGCGCAAAACGAGCGGCTTATCCGCGAAACGCTCGGTCTAGTCAATGTTAGCGATTATCTGACATGGCGTTATATCGAGGCTATTCGGCAATCCGGCAGAGTTGCGCCACCACCGCCCGGTGTAAATGTGGGCGAAATGGAAGGCTATAATTCAGGGGGTTACGCGGTTTCTCGTTCCCAGAACACCCCACCCGGTTAAAATCATTGAAGGAAAGTTCAGGCTTTGGTAGGATTTGGTAAGGGCGCATCGGAATGCGCCCTTTAGTTTTTTTAGAAGGGCAAATTGCCGATGCTTCCGGCAGAAGCCACAAAGTTGATGACGATGCGTAGCAGGATAAAGGCGACTATAAAAGAAATATCCAGCATTCCGATAGGCGGTATTATTCTGCGAATGGGCGCTACCAGTGGGTCAACCACATCGTAGGCTAAGCGAGTAATAGTAAAACGCCGGCTTGGGTCAATCCAAGACATTATCATTGCCACGAACATCATAACCCAAATAAAATATAGGAACACCAGCGCAATTCCAAAAACGACAGACATAATTCACCCCTGTAATTCGTATAGTTCTGGATTTAAAAACTTGACCAGCGCATATGTAAAGATACTTTCATAAGCCTGCTGGCGTGTTTCCAGTCCTTTGCTGAGGTAGCCCACCACTCCCCCGGCGCGTTTGCTATCTTTGACGCTAAAAAGGCGATCGGTGGCATCGCCCAATTCCAAGCCTGTTTCGAGGTCTTTTACAATCGCGGGCGGTAGCGGCAACAATAGCCCACCCCCGTAGGATAAGCCCCCTTCGCGGGTACGTATCGCGCACCATGCGTTGGTTAGCACATTATCGAGTCCGGCAACCTTGTGATGGACTATGCCACCCTCAAGCCCGATACCCCAATGCGCCTCTTGCCACGACTCTAGGGCTGAGGCAGCGCGAGTCATTGCGCCTTGCATCGTTTCTTCATCGCCGACAGGTTGCGCGGATACGCCGCTTTCGACTACTACGCTCCGCACCATATAATTATCAATTCCCGGCAAGAGCTTGCCCTCGACAGCGCGTTCTAGCACTTCTTCTACCGCTCGTATTTTGATAGGGTTGCTTGAGCCTACTGCAACCAGTAATACATTATTATTCAAGAATTTATACGCTTTTAACTGTCAATTGTTTCAGTATTGAAGGCATGCGGGAGTAATTCCGCCAAGCTGATAGTGTAATGGACTTTATCCAGATTGGCAATTGTTACGCTTAACTTGGGGTTAAATTCTGCCAGAAATTGGCGGCATGCGCCACAGGGGGTAGTAGGTAATTTGGTATCGGCAACCACCGCGATGCTATCCCATTCTAGTTCATCGGCTAGAACGGCAGCTACCGCCGCGCTGCGTTCGGCGCAAATGGACAGCCCATATGAGACATTTTCCACATTAACCCCGTAAAAGACTTTGCCGCTACGAGTACGTAGGGCGGCTCCCACTTTGAAGCCAGAATAAGGAGCGTAGGCATGCTCTCGCGCTGCCCGCGCCCCCTCTATCAGCTCATCCACTATCTATTTCTCCTTTAGGCGAAGCGGGCGAATAGAATTCCCAGCAAGTATAGACCCATGATGGGGCCTGCTATCATTAGTTGCATAACCGGGTCGGGGCTAGGGTTAATGAAGGCTGAGATAACCAGCGAAAAGACGATGGCAAATTTCCACCATTTCACGAACGTTTTCCACTTTACGATCTGAGCTTTTGCCAGCGCGTACATCACAATCGGGATTTCAAAGACCACGCCCGTCCAGAACATCACCTTAGTTACGGTGGTGATGTAGCTCATAGCGGTTAGGGTGGGGGTGAATTGATCGGCTCCGAAGGTGGTCAGAAACTTGATGGCAGGTGGCAGCACAAAGTAATAGCAGAAAACTACACCGGATACGAAAAAAACTGCTACCATTGGGATGGCAACAATCAAGGCTCTTTTGATGCTTTTCAGCATCTTTACTTCGTTTTCGTATCCTATTTGACCGGGTTCAGATTCGGGTTCAAGGGCAGGGGCAAGGAAGGCTATCAGGTGATAGACAATTACCGGGCTGGAAAGCAAAATTCCGGCGTAGATTGAAACATAGAAATAGACGCTGAAGCCGTGTACCAGTTCGGTATTGATAAAATTGATTTTCGGGTTGGCTTCTTTGCCAAGGTCAATGAACAGCCCCACCATGTCGTGCGAGAAGGCGAGGGTTGCGCTGGTTCCGAGCAATACCGAAAGCGTGACCCAAATCAGGCGCGTCCGCAATTCGGCGAGATGCTCCAGAAAGGTCATTTGTCCGGCTTGGACTTTGGGCTTTTTCGATTTGTCTTTTCGACCCGGTAAACGCAATTTGCGAACGGTCTGTACAATGTTCATCAGCATATATTTCAGACTTCCTGATGGCTTGCGGAACGGGCAGTAGCGGCGATTTCAGCCTGATTATTTTCCGGGTTTAGCTCTTTAGGACCACGCCATAGCGGTTTGGCTGGCGCATTACTCATAAGCGCATCTTGCCAGCTAAAAGTAGCTTCGTCAAACTCGTAAACCCCCATAGGCGCACTACTGGCTACAGGCTCAGGGCTTACAGGTTCAAGGTAATTTTGCTTTTCCTCAATTACAGGCTCGGAGTAGGCGTAATTATTCTCGCTTACAGGTTCAGGCTGGCTATGGCTTTCTTCCACCACTTGTTTGATTAGCTCGGAATTATCCGGTTCGGCGGCTACCTGATTTTGCGCCGGTTCAACGGCGGGCGCTTCGATCAGGGGGGTGTTAGAAGTGGCAGATTTAGCGGCGGTGGCGATAGTTTCTACCGAGTAGGTATATTGCTCACGAGCTTCTTTAACGGTTTCCCGAAAAGTGGTGCTAGCCGAGGTTAATTCCTTGGTGGTGTTATCCATCGCCTCTTTAAGGTCTTTTTTAATGTCCTTGAAATCGGAAATATCCAACTCGCGTGAAACTTCGGTGCGCACATCTTCAGATAATTTCCGCAATTGGGCAACCCACTGACCAATAGTACGCAGAATTACGGGCAGTTTGTCGGGTCCGAAAATGATAGTGGCGACTATCAATATTACAAAAAGTTCTGGAAAATTGATACCAAAAATATCCATAAGCCTTAAGAATTACACTAAACTTCCAGTTACGCAAAAACTAGCATAACCTTTTTAGAGCATTAGTGCAAGTGAATAAATTATAATCTTGTATAAAAAAACAGGGGCAATACCGGTTCGGATTATGCCAAAGCTAACCGGTACGCCCACATCCTGCACTACTACTGAATCGAAGTATAACTTCGCGGTTGGAGGTAATTATTCCTGATGTTCCTGGATATAATCTACGGCATCTCCTACTGTAGCGATTTTTTCGGCTACTTCATCAGGAACTTGGATACCAAACTTTTCCTCAATTTCCATAATCAATTCAACCAAATCGAGGGAGTCAGCATTCAAATCCTCAATAAAAGAGGCTTCAATTGTTACATCTTCTGCATCTACCGCAAGTTGCTCAACAATGATGTCTTTGAGCTTATCGAATATTGCACCAGTTGCTGCCATCCTTACTCACCTCCCTCTGCTGTTGACGCGAGTCACTTTAATTATTATCCTCCTGACAAAAATCACGCTTGTAACTTTTAGTGGCGTATGGCTGCGCTCACACAGGATTCATGGTATTACGAATGTCCTTTGAAACAATAGTTCCTAGGACGCCATTTACAAAACGACTGCTGCTATCACTTCCAAAGCTTTTGGCAAGCTCAATTGCTTCGTTGATTGCAGCCTTTACCGGAACTTCATTATTAAATAGAATTTCAAAAATTGCAAGACGTAGAATATTCTTGTCAATTTTAGCCATCTGATCCATCGGCCAGTTTGGCGCATTTGAGGATATGATTTTATCCAATTTATCTAAATTGCCGATAACCCCTTTTACCAATTGCTTGGCAAACTTAACGGCTCCTTCTTCTAATGTACCATCTTCTACATGACGCGCTAATACCTCATCCGCATCATGTTGGGTTGCATCCACCTCGAACAGGGTTTGCAAAGCCACGGTACGCGCTAACCTTCTCAAGCTTGGCATTTTTTCATTGAGATTGTGCAGTTGTGCCCAGTGTCCCTTTACTGCCGTTATTCCACGTTTTGAATGTACACATTGATCTGTTCAACCGGCATGCCTACCATGTAGCGCACTGCTTTTGAAACATCAGTTTGTACTAATTTTCCAACCTGTAACATATTCGCTTCACGGCTTACCACGATATACAGGTCTGCGCTAACTGCGCCTTCTTTTATTTCTATCTTAACTCCATCATTGCCTTCTCGATTGAAAATACGTTTTTGCGGCGCATTTCCCAACCGAAGTACCCCTGCTACCCCTGCGGCAGCGGCATGCACAATGGTTTCAAGTACGTTTGGGGCAACCTTGACGGTGCCGAGTTTTTTTTCAGGATTTCCGTTTGTACTCATAGGCTCTGGTTTTACCAGCCCCCACTCATCTTCTTGTCCACAAAATCCAGATACGCCCGCCCGGCGCGATATTCTTCATCGCCCAGTATTTTTAGTTGGAACGGAATGGTGGTTTTTACGCCATTTATAACCGTATCATGCAAGGCACGTTCCAACCTCGTGAGCGCTTCCTCACGGGTGCTTCCTTTGGCGATTATTTTCCCCAGTAAGCTGTCATAGTAAGCAGGAGCAGTGTACCCGCTGTATAGATGAGAGTCTACTCGTATGCCGGGACCGCCCGGCGGTACAAATAGACTAATTGTACCTGCATCGGGGCGGAAATTATTTGCCGGGTCTTCCGCGTTAACTCTGCATTCTATCGCATATCCTTGTATTTTAATGTCTTTTTGGGAGAGCGTCAAGCGTTCACCAGCAGCGATACGAATTTGCCATTTTACAAGGTCAATGCCGGTGACTTCTTCGGTTACGCCATGTTCTACCTGAATACGGGTGTTCATTTCCATAAAGTAGAACTCACCTGTATTGGCGAGCAGGAACTCGATTGTACCAGCGTTGGTATAGCCGATTGCTTTCGCTCCTATCACTGCCGCCGCGCCGATTTTAGCGCGTAACGCTTCGGTAAGGTTAGGCGCGGGCGCTTCTTCCATAATTTTCTGGTATCGGCGCTGGATTGAGCAATCACGTTCGCCTAGATGTATTACATTACCGTAATTGTCCGCCAGAATTTGAATTTCGATGTGGCGCGGATTGGGTATATATTTCTCTAGGTACAATTCGCCACTAGAGAAAGCTTTGTCGGCTTCGGCGCGTGCCAGTGGGAAAACTCGCTCCAAATCGGATTCGCTTTCGATGATGCGGATACCACGTCCACCACCACCTGCCAAGGCTTTGAGCATCACCGGGTAACCGATTTGGGAGGCTACCCGCTTCGCTACGTCTAGGTTTGGCAACGCCCCTTCCGAGCCGGGGGTAATCGGCAATCCGGCATCTTGCATCATCTTGCGAGCTACCGTTTTCTCGCTCATTTTCTCCATTACCGTTGGGCTAGGACCGATGAAGGTAATGCCTACCCGCTCGCAGATTTCCGCGACATAGGGGTTTTCACTCAGGAAGCCGTAGCCGGGATGAAGTGCATCTGCTCCGGTAATCAACGCCGCGCTGATGATAGAGGGGGTATGCAAATAGCTTTTCGCGCTCTGTGCCGGTCCTACGCAAATTGCTTCATCTGCTAGACGCACCGCCAGCGAATCGCGATCTGCCTCACTATACGCTACTACACTTGGGATGCCTAGATCGCGGCACGCTCGCACCACTCTCAAAGCAATTTCGCCTCTATTAGCAATTAAGATTTTTTTGAACATTTTTACCGTTTTACTGGAGGTATTATATTGTTTGGTTTTCTCTAACTACCCTAACTGATGATGAGCTATGCTAATAAAACTCAAGGTTTGCCCAACAAGAGGCTTAAGCCTTTGTCTTTTTAAAATCTGTGAACAATATCACGTAATATTATACATTATTTTTTCCCCGTGCGAGGGAGACTGTGGGCGCATAGACACAACGGGCTTAACCCCTTGCCTAATTTTCCGCGTTACATCATCACCATGCCGCCATCTACCGCCAATACTTGCCCGGTAATGTAGGCGGCGGCATCGCCGGCAAGGAAGGCGACCGCTTCGGCTACATCTTCGGGTTTGCCGAAACGCTCTAGCGGTATCTGCTCTAATGCCTTTTTCTTGATTTCTTCGGATAAGCCCCCGGTCATATCGGTATCAATGAAACCGGGTGCAACGGCGTTTACGGTAATGCTGCGACTACCCAATTCGCGTGCTGCCGATTTGGTCAAACCGATTAATCCGGCTTTAGCGGCGCTATAGTTAGACTGCCCTGCCCCGCCCATTTGCCCTATCACCGAGGTTATGTTAATGATACGTCCGTAACGCTGTTTTAGCATAGTGCGTTGCGCGGCTTTGGTCAGCAAGAATGAGCCTTTTAGGTTGGTATCCAGCACCGCATCCCAATCGGCTTCGCTCATACGCATCATAAGTTGGTCGCGGGTGATTCCGGCATTATTCACCAGAATATCGAGTCGCCCGAAGGCTTTGACGGTTTCTTCTACCAGCTTTTGCGCTTCGGCAGCTACCGAAACATCGCCTTGCAGTGCAACTGCATCGCTACCCGCCGCTTTGATAGCAGCTACTACCTCATCCGCTTCTTGCTGCTTGCCCCGATAGTTTACCGCTACTTTTGCGCCCAGTGCGCCCAATTTCAACGCTACCGCTCGCCCAATACCCCTACTCCCGCCTGTTACCAGCGCTACCTTACCTTCGAGATTCATCCCCCGCTCCTATTTGAGAATATCATCCGAGTTAACCAGTTCCACTTCTTTTTCGATGCGCTTAATCAACCCGCTCAGTACCTTGCCGGGTCCGATTTCCACGAAACGGGTTGCGCCGCCTGCCGCCATCGTGCGCACCGATTCGACCCAGCGCACCGGGCTGTAAGTTTGCAGCGTCAAATCTGCGCGGATGGCTTGCGCCTCGGTTATGGCTTTGCCGGTGACGTTGCTGATTACCGGAATTTGCGCCGTTGTCCACTCCACCTGCGCGATTGCTTTGCTCAATTCTTCTGCCATTGGGCGCATCAGGCTGCTGTGGAAGGCTGCGCTAACCGGCAAGGGTATCACCTTTTTAATGCCGTTGCTTTTTGCCAGTTCGGTGAAACTTGCCAACGCGGCTTTTGTGCCGCTAATGGCGGTTTGACCGGGCGAGTTATAGTTCGCCATCTCTGCCCCACTCTCGGCGCAAAGCCGTTCCAGCAAAGCGTCATCGCCGCCGATGACTGCCACCATCCCGCTATTGCCCTTCCCGGCTTCGTTCATCAGTTGCCCGCGCCGATATACCAGCTTTACTGCGTCTGCGAATGCCAATGCTCCCGCTGCCACCAGCGCGGTATATTCTCCCAGACTATGCCCTGCCACAAAAAGCGGTTGGTTGCCTGTAACTTCGGGATAATTCTGGCGTAACATTGCCAAATGCGCCAAACTTGTCACCAGAATAGCCGGTTGCGCGTGGTCGGTGCGAGTCAAAAGCTCGTCTGGACCTTCCCAGCATAAGCGGGACAAAGAAAAGCCGAGCGCAGTATCCGCCTCGGCATACAAGTGCGCCACTTCCGGGTAGCGCGCCGCAAGTTCTTTCCCCATGCCGACCGCCTGCGACCCCTGACCGGGGAATACCCACGCGACCGCTTCTGTTCCGATTGCCAAGTTGTAGCCGCCCTCCTAAAAATTATGCAAGGGGTTTAACCCCATTACCAATATATAAGACCGCTCGCCCAAGTCATACCGCCGCCAAACGCTGTTACCAACAATTTCATACCGCGTTGCAATCTACCGCTTTCTATGGCTTCGTTGATAGATATAGGGATAGAGGCAGAACTGGTATTGCCGTAATTATGGATATTTATCCAAACTTTGGAGGGGTCAATTTCTAGGCGTTTGCCCACCGCTTCGATGATGCGAATATTAGCTTGATGCGGGATGAGCAAATCTACATCGGCAATGGTCAAGCCCTCGCGCTCTAGCACCTCGACACAAGAATCCACCATTGCTCGTACTGCCAGCCTGAAAACTTCACTGCCCTGCATTTTTACAAAGTGCTGACGCTCTTGCACAGTTTTAGCGGTGGGCGGCGTGCGGCTACCCCCTGCTGGAATGTTCAGCAATTTCCCGCCTGCGCCATATGCGCCCAACTTGAACGCGCCTAGTCCACTTTTTTCGATAGTGCTCTGCAATACCACTGCCCCCGCGCCATCGCCAAACAGTACGCAGGTATTGCGATCGGTAAAATCTATGAAGCGGGTGACAGTTTCAGAGCCAAGCACCAATATGCGCTGGTATGCGCCTGTTTTAATAAATTGCGTGCCTACGCTAAGGGCATAGATGAAGCCGCTACAAGCTGCTTCAAGGTCAAACGCTCCGGCGTTCTCTGCCCCTAACGCTTCTTGCAACAGACAGGCGGTGGAGGGAAAAAGAAAATCGGGGGTACAAGTACCCACGATAATCAAATCAAGGTCTTTACCTTCTAACCCGGCTTGTGCCAACGCTTTTTTTGAAGCGGCGAGCGCAATATCAAAGTTCGATTCGTCTTCGCTCAGGATATGCCTTTGGCGAATTCCTGTGCGGGAAGTGATCCACTCATCGCTGGTATCAACCATTTGCTCTAGGTCATGGTTGGTGAGAATACGCGCAGGAACGCCCTGCCCCCAACCTGTAATTGCCCCATAGTAGGCGCTCTGGGTCATTTAACTTCCTCATAAATATAAAAAAGTGGCTCGAGCAATATTAGGATAGTTGAGCAGTTAGAAAGGATAGCGCGACCTTATTAGCCGCGCCGGAATCGTTCAAAAAAAACTAAACCTTAGTTTTTTGCCGTGTCTGAATAACCTGTTCGCCCTTATAAAATCCGCAAGCCTTGCAGACGGTATGGGGCAGGCGTTGTTCACCGCAATTATCGCAAGTTACAAGCTGCAATTCATCTAGGTGGTGGTGTGCTCTTTTGCGACCTTGCTTACTATGTGAACGTTTGTATTTGGGTAGTGCGCCCATTTTAGATCATCTACTCCCTTCAAAAAAAAAGTTAATATAAGCTATTTCCGGCGTCTGTTTTGGAATAGGCAAGCATCAAAAACAAGCCGCGCCCGGATTGTTAAACCAATGGGACATTATAGTCCTTTTGCACCTCAAAATCAACTTGCCGGGAACTGAACGTTAGGGTATTATTTATATAACTTAAAACTGACAAGGGTTAGGATTATACATCGAGAAGGGGAGCATAAATGTCAGAACGCTATGGGATAGGCGTTGATGTAGGCGGCACTAAAATTTTGGCAGCGGTAGTTGACCTTGAGAGCGGGGAGGTCATTGCCAACACTAAGAAAAGAACGGTTGGTAACAAGGAAAAAGATTTAGGAAACCGGATTATCAGCGCGATTGAGGATTGCCTGAGTTCGGCGAAATTGCCTCAAGGAATTCGCCCGGAAACGATAGGAATCGGGGCGGCGGGGCAGGTAAACCGTGAAAAGGGCATTTTGGTGGCGGCTCCTAATTTGGGTGTGCCGCCCAATTACCCGATAGCCAAAATTATCGCCGACCGCTTTAAGAGTTCGGTGCGCTTGGGCAATGATGTGGAAGTAGCCACATTGGGCGAATTACATTATGGGGCAGGGCGCGATTTTGATAATTTCGTATGCGTTTTTGTTGGTACGGGTATCGGCGGCGGTATCGTACAGAATGGCAAGCCTTACCGAGGTTCGAGCGGTACTGCCGGAGAAATCGGGCATATCGTGGTGAGCGCGGAAGGGCGTTTGTGCGGGTGCGGTGGGCGCGGTCATTTGGAAGCGTATAGCAGCCGTACCGCTATTACCCGCACTCTGTTGGGCGAATTGAAGCGCGGCAAAATCAGTATCTTGACCGAATTGCTGGCGGCAGAAGGCATTGCAGACCCTACTACTGCTACCAGCGTAGCGATTCGCAGCAAAGTTATTGCGCAAGCGGTACAGGCGGGGGACGCGCTGGTGATAAATACCCTGACCGAAGCGGCGGAGTTTCTCGGTTTGGGTCTTTCCTCGATTATCAATTTCTACAATCCTCATCGTATCATTCTGGGCGGCGGCTTAATTGAAGCAGTCGAGATGTTTTACCAATATACCCTAGACGAAGCCAAACACGAATCTCTAGCCGGCGCTGCCTCTGTCGTTGATATTGTTCGCGCCAAACTTGGAGACTTTTCTGGGGTGGTAGGCGCGGCTCTGTTGGGGCATCAAGCGTAGTTCGACCGTTCGGTGGTAGGGGCGCGGCTCAACGCGCCTTTTTCAAAAAAGGGAGCATCTCAGATATGTCACAGGGAAGGTCTGTAACGTTGGCGCGCAGCGGGCTGGTCAGTTCGCCACACTATCTTTCGGCGATGGCGGGCGTGCGTATCATGGATGCGGGCGGAAATGCGATTGATGCCGCAATTGCTGCCAATGCCGTTTTGAACGTGGTGCAACCGCATGGTTGTGGTACGGGCGGTGATCTGTTTATGCTCATCTATGACGCAAAGAGCGATGGGCTTTACGGCTTGAACGCCAGCGGGCGCTCCCCTGCGGCAGCCACGCTGGATTGGTTCAAGGCAAACGGGCATACGACTATGCCACAACGCGGCATCCTGCCCGTGACAGTGCCGGGCGTGGTGGATGGCTGGCAAATGGCTATTGACCGCTTCGGCAAGTTGAGTATGGATAAGGTGCTGAAACCGGCGATTCGTTACGCTGAAAAGGGCTTCGGGGTAGGTCCGAATTTGCATGCCGCGATTGAAAACATCTTGCAACAGTCGTGGTGTCACGACTCTTGGCGTGAGGTGTACGCGCCCAATGGCGAAGCCCCCGCCGAAGGCAGCATCTTAAAATTGCCTGAGCTTGCCCGTAGCCTGATTCAAATCGGGGATAAGGGGCGTGACGCTTTTTACAGAGGCAAAATCGCCCGCGCTTTGGTGGAGTTTTCCGAGAAAGAGGGCGGGTTGTTTACGCTGGAAGATTTGGCGGCGCATCAGGGCGAGTGGGTTGACCCCTTGAGTATCACCTATCACGGTTACACTATTTACGAAATGCCGCCCAATACGCATGGTTTGAGCGCGTTACAGATGCTCAAATTGGTGGAAGGGCTAAACCTTGGTGAGAAATTCCCCACCTCCGAAGCGATTCACCTTATGGTGGAAGCTAAGAAGCTGGCGTTTGCGGATCGCGCCGCTTACATCACCGACCCCGCTTTTATGAAGGTTGCGCCTGAGCGTTTGCTGGATGAAGATTATATTGCCACCCGCCGCGCTTTGATTGATCCGCGAAAGCCGATGTTGAGCATTGCGCCCGGTTCGCTAGAGGGCGATACCATTTACCTGTGTGCGGCAGACGGCAAGGGCAACGCCGTTTCGCTGATTCAGAGCAATTATATGGGCGTGGGTTCGGGGCTGGTTGTGCCGGGATGGGGCATCGAATTGCAGAATCGCGGCGCGTACTTCTCGCTCGACCCTGAACATGCCAATTGTATCGCGCCTTGCAAGCGCACTATGCACACCCTCATCCCCTCGATGGCTTTCCGCAACTCGAAGCCCGAAATCATTTTTGGGACGATGGGTGGCGATGGTCAGCCTCAGATTCACTTGCAGGCTTATACCGACCTGATAAATTTCGGGATGAACATTCAGGAAGCGATTGAAGCCCCGCGCTGGATTCACGGCAGGGGCATGCCCGACCAACCGGAAGGCTTGCAGGTGGAGACTCGTTTTCCCCCGCGTCTGTTAGGGGCGTTGTCGCGTATGGGTCATCCCATTCAACGAGTGGGCGCGTGGAATTCTGCGATGGGTTACGCGCAGGGCATCGTGATTAATCAGGAGAACGGGCTATTGATGGGTGGGGCAGACCCTCGCGCCGATAGCGCCGCCGCCGGGTTTTAAGATGAAGGTCGCAGTAATTGGGGCAGGTTCGCTCGGTAGTCTTGTAGCGGGCTTGCTAGGGCTGGTAGCAGGGCGAGAGGATGAAATTTTTCTTGTCACCAACCGCCCCATGCCGGATACCGCTCTTACGCTTGAACCGGCAGAACTGGTACGGCAGCAATTGCCCGTTTTCAGTGAGGGCGCAGTGACGGTTAGGAATGTGCGGGTGGTCGAGAATCCGGCAGAGGCGGCGGGCTGTCAGCTTGCCATCGTGCTGGTCAAGAGCTACCGCACCCGCGAGGCAGGCGAGCAAGCCGCCGCTTTGCTGGCTGAGGACGGCGTAGTTTTGAGCTTACAGAACGGGCTTGGCAATCTCACCGCGCTGGCAAGCGTGCCGAAATTGGCAGGACAAGGGCTGGCGCAGGGCGTAACCACTATCGGGGCGCTACAGGTTGCGGCGGGGCATATCCGCTTCAACGGGGCAGGGCATACCTCCTTACCCATATTGGATAGTCCGGCAGGCAACCGAACGCTGGCATGGTTTGGCGAAAAGCTCGAACAAGTGGGCTTGTCGGTCAGCTTTAGCGGCGAGGTAGAGAGCCTTGTGTGGGGAAAGTTGGCGATAAATTGCGCTGTCAATGCCCTTTCGGCGCTACTCGATTTCACCTATGAAGCCTTTCTGGCTAATTCTCCCGCTTTGCAAGTTGCCTCCCAAGCCGGGCAAGAGGTAGCAGAATTGGCGCAACTCAAGGGGATTGCGCTGCCCTACCCCGATGTTGAGAGCGAGTTTCGGCGTGTGGTTTCGCTCAACCGCGCCACTATTTCCTCGATGTGCCAGAGTATTCGCAAAGGGCGACCCACCGAAATAGAGGCTCTCAATGGGGCTGTCGTAGCGGAAGCCGAGCGTTTGGGCTACCCTGTGCCGGTCAATCGGCTTCTAACCCAATTGATACGCGCTTTGGAAGCGAAGCAGCAATTCGGCGGCTCTAATTAATTCGCCAAGGGTATCAGAATTGCTATCGGGTAGCGCCTTTTGACAAAAGCATAGTCTGCTGCTAATGTTGCACTAATTATGGAGTTGAGCACTTGGATTTGATCTGGTTAGACAAACTCTGATCAGAAACTGGAGTAGATAATGATTCGATCGAGAAACTATTGGTCATACAGCGCCGGACTCGCCATCGCTTGGGCGTTTGCACTCATCCTAGCGGTGCTGATTCGGGGTACCGAGAAAGCGCAGAGTTATGTCTATGTTTTTTTCGGCTTTTGGATTGGTTGGTTATCAACGACGATTGCTCGATACATCTATCCCCCGCCAAAGATTTGGGAGGCAAAACGCCGCCAGCAGTAACTGAACTGCACCCATTGCTTGAGCCTAGTCTTGTATGCTTATTACCCTTCCTTAACCCGATAACTAGCTTTATACCAGTTAGCATATGGGCATAATTATGATAAATAAGTTTCTTTTATTATTCATCTCCTATATAATATTGTGAGGATGAAATGATAAGTTGTAAGAAACGTTAGAACACCCTTACGTAATTACATATGCGTTTGCAATCGGTGAGGATTCGCGGCGCTAGAGGTAAAAAAATGAGTGACATCGAACAAGGGGAGCCGCCTCTTACTGAGGAAGAGCCGCAGAAAGAACCTAAAAAAGAAAATGAATTCCCCTTTATTCCCCTGAAAAATGTGGTAGTTTTCCCCGGTGTACCGGTAAAACTAGTTATAGGTTCGCGCAGTATGGTGGCGCTGGAAGAAGCGCAACAACATTATGGCGGGAGAATTGTGGTGGCGGCACAGCGCGAAAAGCCGCCTACCAATGACCTTGAGCCTCCTACTCCGGCTGATTACCGCAACGAACTGTATCGTGTCGGGACGTTGGTGACTATAACCAGCGTGCAGCGTCCCACCGAACCGAGCGGTACTACTGAAATCGGTGTAGAAGGGATAAACCGGGTAAAGATCACCCGCTTCCTGCCCCTAAGTGCGCATCCAAACCGGGTGCAATTGGTAGAATCGGTAAATCTGCCAGAGATAAATGTACCCTACTCGCCCCAAATTGAAGGCATGATGCGTCATGCCAAAGAATTATTCAACCAGCTAGCCGGGTTGAACAGCCGTATTAGTCCCGAATCGCTCGAATACGCTTCTGGTATTCGCTCTTCCGGCTACCTAGCGGATTACATCGCGGCTCATTTACCTAAAGCCTCTAGCGAACGTATTGTGCCGGAAAAGCAGCCTATTCTGGAAGAAGTGAATGTAGAAGAACGGCTCAACCAGATTTGCGTGATACTCGCTACAGAAATTGAATTGTTGGAACTGGATGGGCGTATTCGCAACAAAGTACGCCAGCAGATTGACAAGAACCAGCGCGAGTTTTACCTGCGCGAACAGCTAAAAGCCATCCACGATGAACTATCGGGCGAGTCCGGTAACGAGATTCTGGAAATTCGCAAGAAGATTGAAGAAAAGAATCTTCCCTTCGATATTACCGACAAGATGTTAAAAGAACTAAATCGGCTTGAACGCATGAGCAGTGTTTCGCCGGAAAGCAACGTGGTACGCACCTACTTGGATTGGGTGTTGGCGCTGCCTTGGAACGAGTCTACCGATGACAATCTTGATGTAGTGCATGCTGCGTCTGTGTTGGATGCCGACCACTACGGGCTGGAAAAAGTTAAAGATCGTATTCTCGAATTTTTGGCAGTCCGTCAATTGACTTCCAAGGCGGAAAAACGGATGAAAGGCCCGATTTTGTGCCTCGCGGGTCCTCCGGGCGTGGGCAAAACCAGCCTCGGACAGAGCATTGCTCGTGCCATGGGACGCAAGTTTGTACGTATCAGTTTGGGGGGGGTGCGTGACGAAGCAGAGGTTAGAGGGCATCGCCGCACTTACGTGGGCGCACTGCCCGGTCGTCTGATTGCTGCCCTCAAGCAAGCGGGAACGCGCAACCCGGTAATGCTGTTGGATGAAGTGGACAAGATGAGCAGCGATTTCAGGGGCGACCCTACCGCTGCCCTCTTGGAAGTGCTTGACCCTGAGCAGAACGGTACTTTTGTCGATCACTATATCGACTTGCCTTTCGATCTCTCTGAGGTGTTGTTCATTACCACTGCCAACTACGTGCCGAATATTCCGCGCCCGCTGTTGGATCGCATGGAATTGATTGAAATCGGTGGTTATACCGAAGAAGAGAAGTTGCAAATCGGGCGGCGTTTCTTGCTTACCAAGCAATTGGAAGCGCACGCGCTTGAATCCAGTGCGCTGCAAATTTCTGAGAAAATGATGCGCACTATCATTCGCAACTACACGCGGGAGGCAGGCGTGCGCAACCTAGAACGCCGCCTCGCTACGGTGTGCCGCAAAACCGCCCGTTTGATGGTGGAAGGCAAAGTTAAGCGGTTGGCGTTAAGCCAGCACTATCTTGAGCAATTTTTGGGTATCCCATATTTCGCTATGACTCCCGAAGTAGGGCATAACCAAATCGGTATCGCCTTGGGCTTAGGCGTAACCGGACACGGTGGGGAAATTCTTCCGGTGGAAGTTGTCACTATGCCGGGACGGGGCAATCTGATTGTCACCGGGCGATTGGGCGAAGTGATGCAAGAATCGGCGAAAGCAGCGTTGAGCTATGCAAAGAGTCGCAGCAAGGAACTAGGCATTGATGTAGCGGCGTTGGAAAAGCTCGATTTGCACATCCATCTGCCCGAAGGCGCAACCCCTAAAGATGGCCCAAGCGCGGGTATTACCATTGCTGTGGCGCTTATTTCCGCGCTCAGCCATCGCCGGGTGCGCACCGACACCGCAATGACCGGGGAAATTACTCTGCGCGGGCGTGTATTGCCCATCGGCGGTTTGAAAGATAAATCGCTGGCGGCGCATCGTGCCGGAATAAAGCGCATCATCACTTCTGCTGATAACAGGCGCGATGTGCCGGAACTACCCAAAATCGTGCTTAAAGACTTGGAATGGATCTGGGTTGATAGCATGGATGAGGTAATGCGCGAGGTGTTTGTAGTAGAGGATATACCACCTGCTCTTATCGAAAAGGTGGAAGAGAGCTTGCCGATGGCAGCGGCTGAACCCACTGCAATTCATCAAAATTCGAAGGATTCAAAAGTTCCGATTAATTCTGAGTTGTCGGAGCAGATTTTACCGACACAAGAACCGCCTATCGCCAATAGCGAAGGGAATTAACCAAATTAAAACGCCCCTAAAAGCAGGGGCGTTTTTTTATTACAAAGATTCAGTTTCAAAGGGATTCAGGAAGGGCGCATCGTAATGCGCCCGATTTTAGCTGGAGTGAATGAATACCCTTGAAAATTAGTTACTAGAAATGAATCTTGACCAAGGTTTTTTGTCAAAAAGATTAGGCAGCGTGCCGAAAACGTACTTTGGTCGCGTGTAGTACATTGCCATCATCCGGCGGTGCGCAAATTCCAATTCATCTTTGGTCAGGTTATCCAGTTTCATAACGCTGTGATACACATCGTAATGATGCCAATCGCGGTCAAAAATCCTATCCTGATATTTGTCCCAATCCACTGTACCTACGTAAGGGGTTAGGATATTCATCCACATCATTTCCGGATTTAATTCCAGCAGATAGGCAAAGTTTTCGTTGATAGTCTCATGGGTTTCAAAAGTATGCCCCACAATGGTAGAAGCCAGTGATATGATTCCGGCTTTCTTGAGAACTTTGACCGCCTCGAAGTTATTATCTACGGTGGCTTTTTTACCCATTGATTTCAAGGCTACGCTACTCATGCTTTCAACCCCTAGCAGAATTGCTTCACAGCCCGCCTTCTGCATCATTTCTGCCATATCGGGGTTCTTGGCAATTGAGTCGCATGAACATTGGCAAGTCCAAGTAAACTTGAGATTTCTTCGCAGCACTTCTTCGCAGAAAGCCATTGTACGTTTGTAATTGATACTGAAATTATCGTCCACGAAGAACATATTGCTAAAACCGAGCTTCAGGGCGATTTCCACTTCCTTGAGCAGGCTCTCAGGGCTACGGGCGCGATATTTAGCCCCGTTAACCGCGCTGACGATACAGAATGAGCAGGCATAAGGGCAACCCCGGCTTCCCATTATCTGGAATTGCGGCTTACCAAGCTTGCCTGCCTGATTGAAGGAAGTTTTCTGGTACAGGTTGAGATTCTTGAGGATACTGTGGTCGGGGAAAGGCAGCGAGTCAAGGTCATTAATCCACGGTCGCGCCGGATTATTCACCACTACCTTTTCTTTTTTGTTATACCAGCTAATCCCTTTGATGTCGGTTGGGTTGCAACCCTCTTTTTGGGATAAAGCGTTAACCAAATCCACGATGGTTACTTCGCCTTCTCCACGAACGATAAAATCCACTACACCACTCTTGAGGGTATTTTCAACATCAAAAGTGACATGGTTACCGCCCATTATCACCACTTTCCCCAGTTTCTTAGCCGTCCTAGCAATTTCCATTGCTTCTGGATAGCGCACTGTATCGGTTGTGATACCGACAATATGGGCAGACGAAGGGATTGTAAGCGGATCACCTGATTTCACATCACAAATGGTCACTATATGCCCGGCTTCTTTCAGCATAGTAGCCGGATAAAGTAAACCCAAAGGAATGGTGTTGAAGGTTATTAGCTTAGCAAAGCTCTTTGTTATGGGCGGCGCGGGGGGATTAATAAAGTGTACATGCAACTTGCGGGCAGGTTTTGACACTTCGCTCAGTTGTTCAGCCAGTGTAGCACTGACATAATGAGTATGCACGGTATTCACTCCAGGTTCGGATTTTCCTACCTAAATGTAATTGTCGTTTAAATAACAAATGTTTCCGTAGATAAGCACATTGTTATTATAGCAAGATTGATTAAGTATGGTTGTAGTAGCCAATACAGATTTGGAAAATGTTCTGATATTCCCCTAGTTTGAAGCGTAAGTTTTATAGGTGCTTGTTGAGCACTTCCCGCACTCTATTTAATAAAATTGTTGGGGTGAAGGGTTTCTGAATAAATTCGGCTTTGCCCTTGATAACCACCTGTTCGACCATCTCGTTACTGTAGCCGGACATCAACATTAACTTTATTTTCGGGAAATGTTTCCGCACATAGTCAATCAGTTCTAGCCCGCCCATTTCGGGCATCACCACATCGCTGATCAGTAAATGGATTTCTCCGACGTATTGGCGGCAAATATCCAATGCTTCTTTGCCATTAGCTGCTTCCAGTACTTTAAATCCCTTTTTAACCAGCACCGTATATGACAAGCGCCGCACCAAATCTTCATCTTCAACTAATAAGATGGTTTCTGAGCCTACTTTTGTTGAGTCAACCTCTGGGTGTGTCGGTTCATAGTTTCCACTGCTCTCGAAACGTGGCAGATAAATCTGAAAAGTAGTGCCTGCCCCACGCTGGCTATCGACTAGAATCATTCCCTCACTCTGTCGGATAATGCCGTACACGGTTGCCAGCCCAAGCCCTGTCCCTTTTCCAAGCTCTTTGGTGGTAAAGAAAGGCTCGAAAATATGATCGAGAACCTCCTTATCCATGCCAATTCCGTTATCAGTTACGGTAATCAGCACATAAGGTCCTTGCTTTAATTCGCTATGAAGCTCTGTCAGCGTTGCGTCAACTTCGATATTGCTGGTTTCTAACACTAGTTTTCCGCCATTTAACATTGCATCTCTGGCATTGACCACCAAATTCAGGATGACCTGTTCTATTTGAACCGGGTCGGCTTTTATTCTGCCCAAATCTGGGTCAAGATTCTCAATCAAAATAATATCTTCGCCAATCAGGCGCCGCAACATCCGATCCAGTTCTTGGATTATAGCGTTCAAATCCATTAATTTAGGCTGAAGCATTTGGCGACGACTGAAAGCCAGCAATTGGCGTGTCAGAGAAGCCGCTCTATTTGCGGCATTTTCGATTTCAAGCAAATTGCTACGGTTTGAATTGTTTTCTGGTAAGGTAATGCTCAACAGATTTGCGTAGCCGATGATCGCTGTCAGGATGTTGTTAAAGTCATGCGCTATTCCTCCCGCCAACCGTCCCACCGACTCCAGTTTTTGCGCCTGAAAGAGCGCTTCTTGGCTTTTCACAAGCGCAATTTGGGCTTCTTTTAGGCTGGTTATATCGCGAGCGATAGTAAGTACCGAAACAATCTCTCCTGCTTCGTTATATTCTGGCACTATTCGCGCTTGGTAATATACTTCGCCTTTGGTGGGAGAAGGATAGGAAAACTCTACTACCGCTTCTTTGCCGGTTTCGAGGGTAGAATTAATGGCATTGTAAATTATTTCTTTATCGTTCGGACTAAAAGCCTGTTCTGCAACGCCAGTACCTAATAGCGTTTCGGCGGGACGATTTATAATCGGTTCACTAGCCGGGTTTACATAAAGATATAAACCCTGTGTATCCAGACGTGCGATAATATCGGGCGAATTTTCGACCAGCGCTTTATACTCTTGCTCTCGTTGACGTAGCGCAAGCTCGGCTTTCTTTCGCTCGGTAATGTCACGGGCAGAACGCAACACATAGCGGCAATTACCGCTCTCATCCAGCACTGGTACGATGGTGGCTTCCCCGTATAAAGTTTGCCCTAACGGTTTCAATGAATATTCGTATTGGTGGGGTTTGCGCGACTCAATTGCTTGGCGGAAATGCCCCAACTCATTTTCAATATAGTCAACCCCTACACCCGAAGCATAGTGTAGAACTTTCCAATCCTTGCCGATAATATCCTCTATGGTAACTTGAGGTTCGACACTGTGAATTACCTTTAAAATGCTCTGATTAACAAAAACAATAGCGTCTGGAATGCCATCCTTAACTTCATACAGTTCAATCATATCCGAGGTGTTACTTAAAATCAGCGATAAGCGTACTTCACTTTCGCGCCGGGCTTGTTCCGCCAACCGCTTTTCGGTAATATCATGGGAAGACCATAGTAAGAAGCGACATTCCCCCATTTCGTCTAGAACAGGCACTAACTGCGCTTCGCCGTAGTATTGGCTATTACCTAGCTGATTATAATGTTCGTATAATAGCGGCTTTTTAGCGCGTATAACCTGACGATACTGTTGGATTTCGCTTTCATTTTCTTCCTCGTTTATACTAAGCACTTGGGAGAAAAATGATGCTAGGTTTTGCCCGACAATATCTGCTTCAGTTACATCAAGGTTAAGACTCCTAAGCGCCTTGATATAACTTTTGTTTACACTGAGTATGCGTCCGGGTTGATCGCCGTTAACCTCAATTAAAGCCATTGCATCGGAAGTATTATCATAGATTAATGCTAAGCGTGCTTCACTAAGGTGTAAGGCTTCTGTGGCTTTCTTACGTGCATCTATATCATCAATTATCGCTATGTTGTAGTCGGGTGAACCGTTAAAGCCGGCTATTAATGTTACACTGACAAAAACCCAAACGGGCGAGCCATCCTTGCGAATATAGCGCTTTTCAAGGCTGTAGTTGAAGCTTTCACCGTTTTGCACTTGTTCGATATATTTTTTTTCTACTTCATAATCTTCCGCAACGGTTAGTTCCTCGGTACTCATATTGAGTATTTCTTGTGCGCTGTAGCCGGTTATATCGCAGAAACGCTGGTTAGTATCTAAAAATTTGCGATTCAAATCTGAAATTGTGATACCTACCGACGCATTTTCAAAAACAACTCTGAAACGCTCATCGCTTTTTTGGCGCTCTTCTTGCGCCGTTTTTATTTCGGTTATATCGTTAATGAGGGACAAAACCCGCCTAACACCCCCTAGCTCTATCAGTTCATAATAAGCCAGTACATGGCGGATTTCACCGCTTTTAATTCGGTAGGTATTTTCAAATTGGCGGAGATAGCCCCGATTAACCAAAATATTACCAACCTGCACTCTTAGCTCAGGTTGCGCCCAAACTGCAAGCTCTTCTGAAGTTCGCCCGATACATTCTTCGCGGGTGAAGCCGAAAAGTTGGAGTGCGCTAGGGTTAATATCTAGTATTTCTCCATCTTCAGGATTGGTGATTATTGTTGCAACCGGGCTGCAATCGAAGATTTTGGAAAATTTCTCTTCCGATTTACGCAACGCCTTTTCTACTTGTTTGCGTTCGGTGATGTCATTCAGAATCGACAGCACTCTTATTTTGCCATCTAGTTCAATTAGATCGAAAAAAGCAATAGTATTGCGAATTTCGCCGCTTTTAGTGCGGTAATCATTGTCAAGATGATAAAAATAACCTTGTTTTTCTACTAGTTGTACTACCTTGCTTCGGAGTTCAGGATTAACCCAAATACCTAGTTCACTGACGGTATGTTCGACAAATTCCTCTTTGGCGTATCCGAAAAACTCAAGGGATTTTTGATTAGCGTCTAGGAGAAGCCCATCTTCTAGCGTTGAGATAGTTATCGGCATAGGGCTGGCATTAAAGATTTTGGAGAATTTTTCTTCCGATTTACGCAATGCCTCTTCGGCTTTTAAGCGTTCGGTAATATCACGGGTGATACCTAGAATCCCCTTAAAATTACCTTCTGTGTCATACATTATGCTGGTTGAAGCCTCTGTCCAAACGGTGCTGCCATCTTTGCAAGGTTGCTCTAATTTATTTAATCCTTTCTTAATTTTGCCTTCTTGCGCCAACTTGATAGATTCTATTACACCTTGCTGAGCAATTTTGGCAGATTCTGGGGTTAGGGCTTCATCTATGGTTTGTCGCAAAACCTCTTCTGGGGTATAGCCTCTGAGTTGTAGCACGGAAGGGCTTACATAAGTAAACTGTCCTTTACTATTCATCGTCCAGATAACATCGTTGGAATTATCCGCGACAAGCCGGAAACGTTCCTCGCTCTCTTGCAAGGCAATTTCTGATTGTTTGCGTTTGGTTATATCGTAGGTGATACCTACTACCTTGGTGGGTATTCCATTTTTATCGTAAAAGCAGCACCCGCTCGATTCAAGCCAGTGGATTGAGCCGTCTTTCCACCTGATCTGATAATCTGCCTGAAAATCCTCGTGATTTGCAACCGACTTTTCATAGATTAGCTTTGTTCGCTGGTAGTCTTCCGGCGGGGTGAAGTCACTAGGACTACTCCCGCTTGCTTCAAATTCTTCGCGAGTAGTGCCGTAGAGTTCATACAAATAATCTGACCAGCTTATTTCAAGCGAAGGGAGTTGAAATTCCCAAACCCCTGCCTTTGCCGCTTTGAGGGCGAGGTCAAACTGCTCGTTTTTGTGCTTTAAGGCTTCTTCCAGTTGTTTGCGTTCGGTGATGTCAATTGCCGCACCCACCCCGCCGATGACATTTCCCTGCTCATCCTTCAGGGCATTCCCATGAAATTCGTACCAGCCATTGCGCATCCTTATGATTTCTTTATCGTTACCCAGCATGAAGCGTTGTAAAATATCCCTTACCAACTCTGTTTCTGTAGCGCCGTGCATCTCATAGATGGCTTTGCCTTTTAAGTCTTCTGTCTTCAGGTTTAACTGTTCTAACCCTTTGCCTTTTGCTATTGAGATATTCCCATTTTGGTCATGTGCATAGACAAATATAGGTAAATTATTGATGATGGTATTCAAAAACTGGTTGGTTTGCCGGAGTTCAGCTTCGCGTTCAAGCAACGCACGTTCGGTTTGTTCCAGTTCGGCTACTTTGGCACGTAGGCGTTCTAATTCTTCTTCGTGCTGGCTCAGCTTATGTTCTGTGACGCTATCTTTCATGGGTACTGTCGCTTTCGACTGTCTTAATTTATACCACTGTGTTTGTACTACGGGAGAGAGATTCTTTAGTAACAAAAATAAACGCTATCCAAACGGTTGAGCTACTGCAGGTCGCTTGTTCCAACATTTAGATAGCGGTTAGATTTTTGCATATATAATCCCTAGTTAGCTATGTATTGCTATATATAAATGTAATTATAGCAAATTAAAGCTGCTAAAAAAAAGACATTAGCTAAATTTAATGGGAAAGAAATCGTCCCCTATAAAACGGTTCTCAAAGGGGTTTAGGTAAGGGCGTATCGGGATGCGCTCACCTTGGGTGGCGCAAATCTTGTGGATTGGGCAATCGTGGGAAGGGCGGTTCACACCCTCTACGGGTTAATTTTCTTGGAAGAGGTCAGGTTGAAAATGGAAAAACCGCCCTTGCACTTGCCCTGATATTACGCGACACTTTATTGAAGATTATCTATAAAAATGATTGCCCAGAGAGCGGCTGTGCATCCCGCCGCAACGAAAATGCCCAGCACTATCCCCCACGCAACCACGTTAACTAAATCGCTCATTGCAAACTACTTCATTGATTCAATAGTTCCATCAATTTCACTTGCGGCGGCGGCGTTTAGCGGTAATAGTGGAGGACGTACTGCGCCACCATACATGCCGAGCTTATCCATCGCGTATTTCAAGCCCGCGACCCCGAAACGGGTTGTGACTGCGGCGTTGGCAGCGAGTACCTGCAATTGCACTTGCTGCGCTTCTTCCAAATGCCCACTCCGAAAGTAATTATAAATATCGAGGCATTGTTGGGGCGCAATATTTGCCAGCGCCGCTACACCTCCCATTCCGCCTACCGCCAGCGTGGGCAACAGGAACGAAGCAGAGCCTGCCAATATCGCAAAATCTAGCTTGCGCACCGCTACGCCTTGCACCAACTCGCCGATTTTAACCAGATTCCCTGAGCTTTCCTTCAACCCGATAATATTGGGATGCGCCGCAAGCTTGAGTATGGTATCTACGCTCATGTCGATTCCGGCGTAAGCGGGCATATTATAAAGCACTATCGGGATGGTTGAAGCTTCGGCGAGGGCAGTAAAATGCGCCACCATCGCCTCTCCGGTCATAGCATTTTTATAGTAACCGGGCGTAATTACTATTGCTACATCAGCCCCGTTTTCCGCCGCCGCGCGGGTTAGGCGAATAGTAGCGCGGGTGGATTCCGTGCCTGTTCCGGCTACCAACAGCTTATCCGAGGGTATAGATTCACGCGCGGCGGCAATTGCTGCCAGCTTTTCAGATTCTTCTAAATATACATATTCGCCGTTGCTGCCCAGAATCACAAATCCGGTCAGCCCAAAGCGGTTCAGGCTATCGAGATTTTCACGCAGCTTTCCTAATGCCACTTCACCCTGTGCATCGAAAGGGGTAGGTAAGGGCGGCATTACCCCTGCTAGACTCGCCGGAGTGATATTCTTTACGGTCATTTACTTTTGCTCCTGCTCACTAACTTGTAAGCCGCTTACCTCATGTCCATGTGTAGTCTTGAACATGGCAATGTAATCTTCTCTAATCGGACCGAAAATATCGAGGGTAAGACAAGGTTTATCGCCGATACTCCGGGCGGCATGTAAAACTCCGCCGGGCGCAAGGTATATATCACCTTTGGTTACGCGCTTACCATTTTCCTCAGCCAGTCCACCGATATAGAAAATAAACTCGCCTTCCAGCACCGTACCCATCTGCTCGTGAGGATGGCTGTGGAGTGGCACCAACGCACCGGGTTCGAGGGTGACAAAGCTCATCATCACGTTTTCACCGGAGAAAAGCTGCATTTTAATGCCTTGTGCCAGTTCGACAGATTTTATATCTTCAAGGCAATAAAACCCTGCGGCGGCTTTTAGACTTTCCTGCTTTTCGCTCATATATTTATCCTCATTAATAAACTAGGGTTTTTTAGTAACTATTCACCTCCTACCCCCTCAAGGGGGAAAGAGAGGAGGAAGTAAAGGGGACACCCCTGAGAACCCCGCTCGGAGTTTCTAGGTCTATTTTTCCTAGCTGAATAGGTACGATTTTTAGTAACTATTCTATATCGCGAATGCCGGGTTTGAGTGGTATTAGAAAAGCAATTACCAGCGCTACTCCAAGACTAATCCAGTCCCAGTAATGTAGAATCTGCTGCTTTGCCAGCATATCCTGAAATTCTACCCAACTTACGAATTTTAGGTTGTTGATACCGATAATAGAGGTGTAAAGGCAAAAACCAAAAGTTACCAATGTAGCCAGCATTGCTGCCAACATCACCAAAATACCTTCACGATTCTCACTGCCGGAACGGGCGCTAACGCCCACTAAAAAGCCCACCATTGCAAAGCTTACCATTAGAACTTGCCGTGTAATTAGGGAGGCTATTCCAAAAAGCACCGCGCATAAAGCGCCGAAAATTACTCCTACCAGAAAGCCCATTGCCGCATGGGAGAGAGTACCGGGGGCAGAGTAAATTTGTTGTAGCGAAATGGTGCTGGCACACTCGTAGCAAATTTTTTTGCTTGAACCCAAGAATCCTTTAATGGTTACCGAGGTTGCCAGCGGCTTGATTTGGCGACAATTTGGGCAGGTAAAATTGCCCTCATAGTGGACGTTGCTGGGGCGCGGTTCGGTGATGCCATAACTACTGGTAACCGTAGAACTGGCAAGCGAATCCATATTTACAGGCTGGCGGGGCAATCTTAAAGACTGGAAAGACGGTGGAACATCTATCTGTTGTGGATTACTTGCTTCAGGGATTGAAGCCATTTCAGGAAAGGGCGGTCTGGGTATTGTCCACAAATCATCAGGGTTATTGGGCGAGGGTTTGTAATTCTCGTCAAAAATACTTGGCGGTAGGCTAACTTGAAGCTCATCTTGCTCTTCTAGCAGACGCGCTAAACTCTGGAGTGTTCCAGAAGTTGCGTTATGAGTCAGGAGTGGCTTTCCGCAATTGGCACAATCTGTTGCTTCGGCTTTATTTTTAAATCCGCAATAAATGCAAAACATCTTGTTGCTTCGCTGTAATAAAATACAACGGGCGCAGGGTGGAAACCCCTGCCCCGTCAAAAGCTGCACAATCGCAACTACTCAGCCCTTGAGACGAATTAATGAAAAGGGGTGTAACCCTACGGGTTCATACCCTTTCAGGGCACAGGCAGGCACGGGAAATTCCCCGCCGGGGTCATAGGGGTGTCCCCTATAACTCCTCCTTCTCTCCCTTCCCCCTTGAGGGGGTTAGGGGGTGAATAGTTACGCACAATCCCTTATTTGCGGGCAGTCACCTCAAGGGTAGTTGCCACAATCTGTACGAAATCGTTAGCCTTCAGGCTTGCGCCACCCACCAACGCCCCATCAACTTCAGGCTGGCTTAAATACTCGGCGATATTCTTCGCGTTTACGCTACCGCCATACTGGATACGTACCACATTTGCCAATTCTGCATCGTAAAGCTCGGTTAGTATCTTGCGGATATGCGCGGATATGGTATTGGCGTATTCGCCGTTAGCCGCTTTACCTGTTCCGATTGCCCAAATAGGTTCATAGGCAATAACTGCGGTGCTTGCGTCTTGGCGACTAATGCCCTCAAACGCGCCGCGCACTTGCCGCTCTACCACTTCTTGAGCTTGCCCGGCTTCATTTTGCGCCAGATTTTCGCCTACCGCAATAATCGGGGTGATGTCATGCTTAAAGGCGGCTTTGACCTTACGATTTACATCGGCATCGGTTTCCCCAAATAGGGTACGCCTTTCGCTATGCCCGATTATAACGTAATCGCAAAACTCGCGGAGCATGAGCGGAGAAACCTCGCCGGTAAATGCGCCTTCCTCTTCCCAGTACATATTCTGCGCGCCCAATTTTATTTCTGTATCTTCCAGCAACTCTGTCTGAACGGCAAAGAGCGCCAGAAAAGGCGGGCAAAGTACCACCTCAACTCCTTCAAACGAGTCGAGGTCATCCATCATATCTTCTACTAAATCAAGTGCTTCGTCAACAGTTTTATTCATTTTCCAGTTACCGGCGATTATAGGAGTGCGTTTGCTGGTACTGGACCTGTTAATCTGCAAAATATTTCCTCCATAGGCAGGGTATAAACCCTATGCTTTATGCTAGAATAACCCCTTTCCCCCAAAAGGAAAAGGGGCAAGACGTACTATTTATCGTTGAGAGCCTCTACACCGGGTAAAATTCGCCCCTCAAGAAATTCAAGGCTTGCGCCGCCGCCGGTGCTGATATGAGTCATTTTGTCTGCCAAACCGCTTTGCTCAACTGCTGCCACGCTCTCACCGCCACCGATGATGGTCGTGCCATCCACTTCTGCCAAGGCTTGCGCTACTGCGGTCGTGCCTTTGGCAAAAGCTTCAAACTCGAATACGCCCATAGGCCCGTTCCAGATTATTGTTTTGGCATCTTTCAGACGCGCTTTGTAATCTGCTACGGCGGCGGGCCCAATATCGAGAATACGGGTGCCTGCTGCTACTTTGTCGGGGGTAGTAATGCTGTAATTTGCATCCGGTGCGAAGCGATCTGCTGCCACCACATCTGTCGGAAGCACGATTCGCGCACCTTCTGGGCTATTCAGCAATTCCTTAGCCAGTTCTACTTTGTCATTTTCCACCAGCGAATCGGCTACATCGTAGCCCTTCGCTTTAAAGAAGGTGTTAGCCATACCGCCACCGATGAGCAGGGTATCAACCTTAACGCGGGTGAGCAGGTTCTGAATTACGCCGATTTTGTCCGAAACTTTCGCGCCGCCCAGAATCGCGATCAACGGGCGCGTGGGGTTGGAAAGCGCGCCGCCCATGATTTCGAGTTCTTTTTGCATCAGATAGCCCGCTACACTCTCGCTGATGTAGTGGGTTACGCCTTCGGTGCTGGCGTGGGCGCGATGGGCAGTGCCGAAAGCATCGTTCACATACACATCCCCTAGCGCGGCGAGTTGCTTGGCAAAGTCAGGGTTGTTCTTTTCTTCTTCTGGATGAAAGCGCAAGTTCTCCAGCAACGCTACATCCCCATCCTTGAGGGCATTTACCGCTGCTTCTACTTCCGCGCCCACACAATCATCAAGTTTGGTCACGGGCTTACCGAGCAGTTCGGCAAGGTGGGTGGCAATTGGGGTCAGGCGCAATTTTTCATCCACCCCTTTTGGTCTGCCAAGGTGCGACATCAAAATCACTTTCGCCCCTTTTCCCGCCAAATAATTAATTGTGGGTATGGCAGAGCGAATGCGAGTGTCGTCGGTAATCTGTCCATTTTCCAACGGCACGTTGAAATCCACGCGCACCAGTACACGTTTCCCGCTGACAACTACATCTTCGATAGTTTTTTTGTTCATAATAACTGACCCATCCTTGTTTACATAATTACTTTAAGCTACTAATTTACTGCGGGTGACAACCTGAGTATTCACGTTACTCAGTATTTATTACTACAAGCTTTGTCAAACTTCATTTATAGGGTGGCGCTGAGAATAAGTTCCTATAAGCTGAAAACTTTTGAAACTTTGAGATAATCGACTTTCATTGTACTTTAAAATTGATTTGTGACAATATTGCCTCAATTATCGTTTGATTTGGCATTTTTCAACACTTCCACAATTTTCTCAAACCCACCGGGACAATTTCTGGGGCTGATTATGACATTCCTAGTGTTTTTAAGCTTGTAGAAATTGCTCAACTTGGGAAATGTTCCAAGCCAAGGTTTTTCCCAGCGCATAAGGATTATAAGTGCGTTTCGGTTTATAGCTTTTTCGACTAAGTGAAAGCTATATTCTTGTGATGGAATACGTTTATATTTTTGAAAATTTGCAGCTCTTATTGAGTGATAGGGAAAATATTCAACACAGAATATATTATTAGCCACAGTTTTTTGATCAGAGCAAGAAATGACAGGTCTTAACTTTTTTGTCCACCAACTATAACCACCTGAACCCGCTGCCTTTGGATTTAATAGGTAAAAGCTGTGGTCAGAAGGGGCGTGAACTAAATTTCCTTTGGTTAGCTGGGCAAATTCTGGTTTTTGATACCAAAATAAATCAATATCGCTATAACCGGGATTGCCATTAAGTAAGACTATCGGTGCATCAGGATTTCCCATAAATGGTTCGGGAAATAACTCATCGTGAATAAAATGATCGGTGCGAGCAATTTTATTGAATTGTTCAATCCTCTCCCGGTCACCGGATAGTATGTAAGGCTTATCATTAGGTAATTCAGTCCAAGGATTATTCATAGTAGAGTACATTTATCCTTTGCCCTTAGCCGGGAACAAGCATAAGTCAATTATCGTTTGCTTTGGCATTTTTCAACACATCCACAATCTTCTCAAACCCACCGGGACAATTTCCGGGGCTGATTATGACATTCCTACTGGTATTAAGCCTGTAGATATTGTCATAAGTATTCAACTGGGGAAATGTACCAAGCCAAGAATTTTTCCAGCGCATGAGGATTATATGTGCGTTTCGGTTTATGGCTTTTTCGACAAGGTGAAAGCTATATTCTTGTGAAGGAATACGTTTATATTTTTGAAAATTCGCAGCTCTTATTGAGTGATATGGAAAATATTCAACGCAGAATATATTATTAGCCACAGTTTTTTGATCAGAGCAAGAAATTACTGGTTTTAACTTTTTCATCCACCAACTATAACCGCCTGAACCCTCTGCCTTTGGATTTAATAGGTAAAAGCTGTGGTCAGAAGGGGCGTGAACTAAATTTCCTTTTGTTAGCCGAGCAAATTCTGGTTTTTGATACCAAAATAAATCATTATCGCTATGACCACTGGGATTACCATTAAGCAGGACTATCGGCGCATCCGGATTTCCCATAAATGGTTCGGGTAGCATTTCATGATGAATAAAATGATCGGTGCGAGCAATTTTATTGAATTGTTCAATCATCTCCCGGTCACTGGCTAGTATGTAGGGCTTATCATTAGGTAATTCAGTCCAAGGATTATTCATAGCAGGGTACATTTATCCTTTGTCTTTAGCCGAGAATTAGCACAACTCAAAGCCTGATCGGTATCGTGGGAAACAGGTATAGCAACCGGGTTGGCAAATCGGAAATTAAATTTATAATGCTGGTAAATATCAAAAAGTTGGAAATAGGCGGCTTTTAAAGGGTCGATCAGACCAAACGCAGCCAATGTTAAAACTGCATCCGGGGGAGTTACTACTCGAAATTTCAAGGTTTGGCGACCGTTTCGCCCCAATCCGATAATACCCATGCCGCTGGGCATTGAGGGGATCTCCTTTCCACGGTTTCCGGGTAGAGGAGTAGCTATTAATAGGTAGCGAAAGCTAAGTTAGTGTTCTTATTTCAATTATTATAGCATGTGCTTAAGCTCTTAGCCAAATGCTGGTTTGCGCCTGACTTTACCATAGTGTAATATAGCGATGATTGCTTTAAAGCTCACAGGTTATTGTTTACGGTTGATAGCCGAAGAGCCAGAAAAGGGGAATAGGAAACTCTTGCCTTATAAAGTATTGATGGTTGCGCCCACATCGTTTTTTTACGATAACGGCTGCCACGTACGCATCCTTGAAGAAATACGCGCTTTGCAAGAGGGTGGTCACCAGATTACTGTGTGTACCTACCATATGGGAAACAATATAGATGGTGTCGATGTTCAACGTAGTCTCGATGTACCGTGGAAGCGGGGCGCACAGGTAGGCAGCAGCCGCCACAAAATTTACTTCGATGCTGTTCTCGCCTTGAAGAGCTTTCAGGTTGCTCTTCGCCAGAAGCCCGATATAATCCACGCCCATCTGCATGAAGGGGCGCTAATCGGTGGCATGCTCAAGCTTTTGAAATTCGGGCGCATGCCGTTGGTTTTCGATTTTCAGGGCAGTATGACCAGCGAAATGGTAGATCATCATTTCCTCAATCCGGAAGGCTTTTTCTACAAACCGGCGGTTAAGCTGGAAAACTTTATCAACCATCTCCCCGATTTGATTATTACCAGCACTTATAATTCGGCAAACATCTTAAAAAATAAGTTCGGGATAAACCCAGAACAGGTTATTACGCTGACCGACCGGGTAAATAGCAATATCTTCAAGCCTTATACCTCGCCGGAAGAGCGGGAAATCGCGGAACACACTCGCCGCGAACTAAATATACCACCGGGCAAGAAAGTGGTAATTTATTTGGGAGTGCTTGCGCCCTATCAGGGTACGGATCATTTGCTTGAAGCTGCCGCCATGCTTAAGCATGAAGCGCCCGACTTGCATTTCGTAATCATGGGCTATCCCGGTGTTGATAGTTATCGCGAATTGGCAAATTATTTGGGCTTGGGCGACAGAGTAATTTTTCCGGGTAGGATTCCCTATCAAGAAGCGGCGCGAATGCTTTCAATCGGCGATATAGCGGTCGCGCCCAAGATGTCGGCGACTGAGGGCGCGGGCAAGATTACTAATTATATGGCGATGGGCATTCCCACAGTAGCCTTTGATACCCCGGTTAGCCGCGAGTTGATGGGTGAAGATGGTATCTACGCCAAATATGGGGATGCACGTTCACTGGCAGATAATATTAAAATGCTGGCACAGAACGAGAGCTTGCGGCAGGTTCTAGCGCAAAAGCTTCGCGCCCGCGCACTTACTGAAATGAGTTGGAAGCAAGGGCGTGAACAGCTTGAAGGGATTTACGATAGGGCAATAAGCCGCTACCGGAAAAACGAACAGCAAACGGCAAGCAGTAGCGCAAATGGTTCTAAACTAAACTTCTCAGCAGATAGCAGTAGTGAGACAATTAGTGGTAAAATGTTAGAAAGAGGCGAAGCTTCAACTTCACTATGAGTTTAAAGTGGGGAAGTGTTAGGTTAAACAATGGCAGATGAGCTTATTCTAGTCGTTGATGATGAGGAAATAATCAGGAAACAAGCTGAGGCGGTCTTACGCAAAGCCGGTTTCCGCGTTTTAACTGCCCCTGATGGAAAATCTGCACTGGAATTGATAAAGCAGCAGCCTTTCGCTTTGATGCTTTCCGATATTCGCATGCCCGATATGGATGGTCTCCAGCTTTTTACCAGCGCTCGTAAGCTTGTGCCTGATTTGATAGCGGTGTTGATGACTGCACACGGTACGATTGATGTTGTAATCAAAGCGATGCAACTAGGTGTTCAGGGCTTTTTGCAAAAACCGTTTGCCTCCTCCGAATTAGAGCGCGTAATTAACGATGCGCTAGACAAAAGCCATATAGCGCAAGAAGCAATGCGTTTGCGGGTGCTTTCCCCACTGCTAGAAGCCCGCAAAATGCTGATGAGCGATTTTGATCTTACTGCTTTCTTTAGCTCGGTAGTGGAAGTTACTGCCCGCGAGTCTACCACCGATTATTGCGCGATATACCTTGCCGATTCAGCCGAAAGCGCTTTGCAAGCCGTCGCGGTTCATACTAATCTTGAAGCTACCCGCTATTTTTCAGGGCGTAGTTTTCCTGCCGATAAACTTGCGGCACGTTGTGTAGAGTTAAAACGCACGGTGGTGTTACGGCGTAGCAATACTACAGAAGCCAGCGCAGATGACACAGTACCCGGCGTGGTTATGGCTGTGCCATTGCTACTAGGAGGCAAAGTGGAAGGCGCTTTGTTGTTAGGGCGCGCCTCTCTAGAAAAAACTTTTGCGCAGGGTGAACGCGAATTATTCGAGATATTCGCCGGACAATTGGCAACGTTGGTGGATAACCGCCGTCTCTTTGAGACACTGAGCAAGCGGGAAGAACGTTTGCGTGGTTTTCTTGGGAAATTTGTTTCCATTCAGGAAGAAGAGCGCAAAAACATTTCAAATCATATTCAAGAGGGGATAATTCCGGCGCTGATTAGCAGCAGACAAGCTTTGCAGAATTATCTGGGAAAAGTACATTCGCCCTCGAATCAGGAATTACTTCATGCCGAGCAACGCCTGAAAGAAATATTGGGTGAAGCTAAAAATCTTGTGCAAACCCTGCGACCCACCGAGTTGGACGAGTATGGTTTGAGCGCGGCTGTTCGCCGTTATGTCCGTGAAATCTCAGCCGATCCCGGCATCGAACCAAAGCCAACCTTTCACCTTGAAGGTTCAGAAGCGCCTCGTATGGGTAGTGCGGTCGAAACCGCCTTATACCGCACCTTTCAAGAAGCCCTTAATAATGCTTGCAAACATGCTAAAGGTTACCCGATTAGCGTCCTGTTTAGGGTTGAAAAAAGCCGTAATAATAGCCATAAAATCACCATTGAAATCAGTGATCAGGGTAAAGGCTTTAATACCGGGGCGCTGGTCAGCGGTGAAATGGGCAGGCAAACCGGAATGGTTTTGATGCAGGAACGCATGGCGGTTATCGGCGGCACTTGTGAAATACGCTCTACTCCCGGTAGAGGCACGGTCGTTGTTCTTACCTACGATACCGATATCCTTTAAATTATTTGTTTTCCTATCATTTAACTCAACATTGCCTGTAGTAGCGCTATTTTAGATTTGCAAATTTCAATATAGAAACCTCGAAAATTTACCCTCTGGAAAGATTCCCTCAATTGAGGCTAATCCCCCTCACGACTCACTTTATTGATTACGCTTATGTAATATATTAGTAAAATTGATTGCATCAACCTCATTTGCCCTGTAAAATTATGCAAAAGGGTTAAGTTAATTAGAAGTAAAAACCAACCATATTTTATTTACCAAATTTTAACATTTGCAGTGAGAGCGACGGTGCGAGTTTGAGATTTTTTGCAGTAAGTTTCCGAACGAAGCGTTTTTTAAGTCTATTCCTGATTTTTACACTTTTTGCCAGTTTGCTAAGCGCATGTAGCGCAGAACCTACAGTTTTTACCACTTCACCAACCTATAGCGCACCTATAAGCACTGCTACCGCTACTTCATTTGCTACTGCCACTCCCCTCCCGACTCAAGCGGCGAGTGAGGCTATCACCCTTGAAATAGGGGATTTCTCAGCTTTTGTATATCTCCCGGTTGGGCTGGATAAAACAGCACCCGCTCAAATATTGTTGGCATTGCATGGGATGGGCGGTAACGGGCAAGCGATGGGGCGAATATTAACTGAGTACGCCGATCGCTATCATATGGTGGTGGTTGCGCCTAGCCTTACATATAACCAGAATTGGAAAGATATTTCGGTTATTGCGCAAGAAGAGCCAACGCTTTCTGCTCGGCTTCAAAATATGATCGACCAGATTCCCGTAACCCTTGGTTTGCAGATTAACCCCAAAGTTATACTCTTTGGTTTTTCCAGAGGGGCGCAACTGGCACATCGCTTTGCTATGTTCAATCCTGAAAGGGTTTTGGCAGCCGCTATAATTTCAGCCGGTGGCTACTCACTACCGATTATCAACGAACCTAGTTCCGAGCAGACCGCACAGGCAGCTTCTAAAATTATGCCGTTTCCGTTTGGTGTAGGGGATATTTCACATTATACCGGGCATGCTTTTAACCGCGAAGCTTTTTTAAAAGTACAATTTGTGATTGAAGTAGGGGAAATGGATACTAAATCCGCCGATGTGCCACGCGATTATGACCCCTATCTTGGTAATAATCGCCTTGAGCGCGCCCGAACTTTCTACAAATGGTTACAAAAGGTTGGAGTACATGCTACCTTCAATACTTTTCCACAAGTGGGTCACGAGATTACCCCTGACATGGATTTGATGGCTTTCCAGTTCTTTAGGAACGCCCAACAGAATGACAATCGGAATGCGGCTTAACCAATTCCGTTTATTGGGCGAGTGGTAGCGAAACATTGGCTATAGTACCCATTTCTGGAATGCTTATCAGGTTCAATTCACCGTTATAAATTTGGCATAGTCGCTTTACTAGGGTTAACCCAAGCCCGCCACCCTGTTGCTCGTGTAATTCCCGATTGAATTGAACAAACCCCGCGATAGAGCGGATTTGTTCCGCTTTCATTCCGTGCCCTTTATCCTGCACTTCCAGCACAAACTCGCCCTTTTCCAGCCGCATAGTTACTAGTATGGGTGAGCCGGGCGTGGAATAGCGAAAAGCATTATTGACCAATTCTTCGGCGATTTTAGCTATACGCGCTTCGTTGATGGCAACGTTATATTTTTGACTGCTTACTTGTAGAGTTAAATCTCCTATCCGTTCGAAACCTGCTGCCGCTTTGGTAATTACTTCGGCTAAGAGCGGCTCGGGCGAAACGCAAAGTTCATGCCGGAGCAATTGAATTTTTTGCTGATCTTCTTTGACAATTTCGAGTTCTGCGACCAGTAAAAAGTTCTGGATAAGCCGATTCAAGCGCTGTGAATTCTGGTAAATGCCATTTGCCATCAAGCCTATTTCATCTTTTTCAAGCGAATCCCGGTAATCTCTCAGTAAAAGTGAATAGCCAAGGATTACACTCAAGGGAGTGAGGAATTCGTGCGGTAGAATAGTTGTAATATTCTGGCGCAATTCATTTAGTTTAGATTCGATTTGGCGTTTATTATTGCGATGCTTTTCTATTCGGGTATTAACCGAATTAATTAGCTCTTCGACTGTGCAAGGCTTTACCAGATAATCATCGGCTCCAAGCTCCATGCCGATTCTCATGCGGCTACGTTCATTAAATCCGGTGAGGAAGATAAATGGAATGGAGGAAAATTGCGGATTGGATCGGACGGTTTTTAGTACAGTGTAACCATCCATTTGGGGCATATTTATATCACATAAAATCAAATCGGGATGGTATTGTTCGAGAATAGCTAGACCTGTTTTACCATCGGCAGCCTTGATAACATCATACTTTGCGTTGGTTAGCACCACTGCCATGGTGCTGCGGATCATTTCTTCATCATCAATTATTAGTATTTTCATTGGCAACCCAGCTTAGACAAATTAAAACAACTTTAAAGGTTTACCACTTTCATTCTAGCATAATTCCATTACCAAATTTAGATATTCAAGAATAAAATCATTTCAATAACATAACATATTTAGCTACTCTTTCGAAATACGAGCTTCCTTGAGAGCTTTATATTCGTCAGGTGGGTACAAAGTTAAATTTGGAAAGGCGGTTAGTTGCTCTTTAATATTCCAAGCACTGTATTTTGCAAACCGGAGTCGATGAGCGCTTGCATATGATTAATATGAAAATTTTGTTGCGGAGCGTTGAACTGGGGTGGCCAGTTTGCGCTGTTGATAGCTACCGCCGAGTCTCCCTCGCTCATCTCTTTAAAGTTACCGTAATTTTGGTGGGAGTCTGCTACCTTGCCGATAAACTCTAGCAAGTGGGGGCTGGAAACCTCCAGAATATTGATCACTTTACCGAGTTCGCACAGAAATAAATTAACAAAAGTAGGGTTAGTTCCGGTAAATCCAAAATATTGTACACCGGGTAAGGGTTGCTCATCTTGAACTAGGTTGTTCAGCATATCGCTACCGGGTACAAGTTCATCAAAGCCCGCGCTCATAGCGGGTGCGCCGAAGGAATGTGAGATAGCTTCACGCACTTTGTTTGCCACATCGTTCAGGTTTTTCTCCAGCACATTGTCCAGAAAGCCCTGTATTGGTGGCGGAAATTTGATGTTGCCCAGTATGTCGAAATTTATATTTTGGTGCAAGGTATCATTGTAATCTTTTGACAGCTTGGGCATATAGCTGCCTTGATGAGGCGTACAAAGGCTGATAACCTTGCGCAAATGCGGCACTCCGCTATTGCCGAGTTGTTTTAGGGTGGCTCTGGTAACCAGCCCACCCCGACTGTGGCACAAAATTATCATAGGCGGTATGCTACCGCCGTTTGTAGCTACCTCTTGTTCTATCGCCTGAAAAACCAGTTTTTCAAGGTAGCTTAAGATGGCGCTTAATTCGGTAACAGCATATTGTAGGAGGTCGCTCGGATGGCACTGACTAAAGTTTACATAACTAAAACCATTTTCGCTCAAGCACTGAGTCCAGCTTTTTGCCGCGCCGGGTTGATAAGGCAACGAGGTGGCTATTCCCTTTGTATTCTTGGGGGGCTTGCTATTTAGATCAAATAGCCAAGTGTCGTTGACGTTAAGGCTGAGGGGGTCTGACCAATGCTTAGCATTGCCCCCTATCCCATGAACTAGCACTACGATGGGCATATCAGGTTGACCGGCGGCTACGCTCAGTTCACACAGATTGTTTTCAGCCGCACACTGGCTCTGGAAGTTTTGTAACAGTTCCGCTAATCTGGCTTGTTCCATACAACCTCTAACAGTGTTTATTATCCCGGCAATTCGGTAGGCACCAGCTTGAGGCTATTGACCAGTTCATTGGCGGCTTTTAGGTTTTTCATAACCTTTTGCATATTGCCTTTGAGGCTCAACTTGCCGGTCATAATCGCTTGCATAGGATCAAGTTCGTTGGTAGCCACTTTAAACCAAGAATCAGCCGGACCTTTGACAGTAAACTCAGGGGTGCGCAGGGAAGCATCTTCTACTTTAATTGCTTCAAGGCATTTACCATATTGTAAATTCAAATACATGGTAATTTCATCAGTGGATGTTTCGTCCGGCGAAGCGATAAAATAAAAATCACCTTCCCATTCTTTTGCGGCATCTTCATAACTCGCGCTTGTATTGAGCGCCTCTCTGAATTCATCAAGCCATTCCTGTGTACCGAACAACGCCATCTAATTACTGCCTCCTTGTGTAGTAGAATGTTTTTAGGGATTAATAATAGTATTACCGGGATAAATCTGGCTATCGGTAAGTTTCTGCCAGTAATCCTTTATTTTGCAACCCATGATCAGTAGGTCATGGGTTACGCCTTGTGCATCTTTTATGTAATCGGTGAGGATGCCCTCATGGACATAGCCTAGTTGCTTATAAATTTTGATAGCAACAAGTTGATCGGCACGTAATTCGGCTGATAATTTTTCCATACCTAGATCACGCGCAAGGTTGAATAGTTCGCTGGCAAGTATGCGTCCAAGCCCCAAGCCGCGACTGTTTTCGCCCACCAGCATCCAGAACTCACCAATGTGCGCAAACCACTGGGTGCGGTAGCCTCTTAGAACTGCAACGCCTACAATGCGTTCATTAATTTCCGCAACAATGGGGAATACCTCATTCCAACGAGGACCACCGAACCAAGATTCTAGGCTTTCGCGCTCGGTTACATCATAGCGCAGAAAGTTACGCTCATCTTCGGGTATGGTTAGAAAAAACATGATGAGGCGGTCTTCATCTTCCTGATGTAATACCCGCAGGGTAGCAATCTGACCGTCACGTAAGTCTATTTCTTTTGGATAATCATCCAACATTTTCGGGTGTTTTAACCTGTTTCAAAATTGATTCAACGAAAGCTCACCGCTTTTGGGTTATGCTACCCCATGTGTATCCCGCCGTTGATGTTGATTTCCTGTCCGGTAATATAATCGGCATCAGCGCATAGGAATACAACTGCTCGGGCAACTTCTTCAGATTTTCCCAGTCTTCCCATTGGAATTCTGGCTTTAATGAGATCAAGGCGGTCTTCTGGAACTGCTGCCACCATTTCGGTTGCGATGAAGCCCGGACAAATGGCATTTACAGTAATCCCAGACTTGGCGGTTTCTAATGCCAGCGATCTGGTAAAGCCCAGAATAGCGGCTTTAGTAGCGCTGTAGTTTACCTGACCGAAGCCACCTGCTTGCCCAATAACAGACGAAATGCTGACTATATGCCCGTGTTTCTGGTTCAGCATATACTGTAGCGCACTATGAGTACAATAGTATAAGCTGTTGAGATTGGCATTAATAACTTCGAGCCACATTTGCTCATTCATATTCTTGAAAGACTTATCGCGAGTAATGCCCGCATTGTTGATTAGTATATCAAGTTTTCCGAACTCTGCTATTGTCTTTTCAACCAGCGTTTTGGCTTCTTCATTACTCCCAACGTCGGCGGCAATAGCTATTGCTTTACCGCCCGTTGCTCTAATTTGCGCTAAGGTTTCTTCTGCCCCTGCCGTATCACTCTTATAATTTATGGTCACACTGGCTCCCTCTAATGCCAGTTCGATAGCAATTGCCTTACCAATGCCCTTTGAGCTACCGGTAACTATGGCTACCTGACCATCCAGTCTGCCCATTCTTGTTACCTCCATTCTTTCTTCAACTCTCTCTATTCTTTTATACTGCGAGGCTTATTCTGCGGTTTCTGCGGTTGCTTTACGCTTTGCCGACTTTTTTGAAACCGGGCTTGCTTCACCCAACGGGTAATAACCTGCATCACCTTCGGCGGCTGATTGAGTCTCAGCTACAGCTTTATCGTCAGTGGCGGCGGCTTGTAGGTTCAGCGCTTTCATGATCTGTTCCAGCGTATTCTCTATTTTGGAGAGCCTGACTTCGAGATTACCCACATGTCCGCTGATTTTTCTGATTTCAGCAGAAGTAGAGTTAGACTCGATTTTTTCCTGAAGGTCATCAAGCCGCGCATCTATATCAACGATTTGGGAAGAGAGCCGCGTGAAATCGTGGAGGGTTGGCAAGCCCTGAAGATGCAGATACTTCTCCATGTTATCCTGTAGAACTTTCTGCATTGTCATCGCGGATTCCATGTTCTTACCCATGCTTGCTGCGAACTTTTCAGTGTTAACAAACTGGTTCATAGCATTGGATGACATTTCCTCGCTGGCATCCATCATTTTTTTCCAAAAATTAAATGGATCCATAGGCGAGCCACTTTTAGTTTCATCGCTCATAGTTTAGATTAGTCTCCTTAATCTTTAATCTTGGCTTTTGATTGTTTTACGGAGCGTATATAAAGGATACAATATTTCTGGAAGAGCCGCAATAGAACTATAGCTCTTCCGGAGCGCTCATACCCATTAAACTTAATACACGTGCCAGCGTAACTTTAACTGCTTTAACCAAGAGCAGCCTTGCTTTGCTTAAAGGCACATTATCAGGGTCAATTACTCGATTATCGTGATAATAGGTGTGGAATGCACTAGCAAGTTCTTGCGAGTAGAACGCCAATCGGTGCGGTTCAAGATTACGTGCCGCGCCTGCTACAATTTCTGGCAGCAAAGTTAATTGCCTCACCAAATTCAAATCTCCCTCATTAGTCAGAAGATACACATCACCGTCATCCCAAGTATTAATGCCCTTTTCGGGAGCTTGCTTGAAAATGCTGGCACAACGGGCATGGGCATACTGGACGTAATAGACCGGATTCTCATTGGATTGGGCGAGCGCGAGGTCAAGGTCAAAGTCAATTTTGGTATCCTGACTTCGACTTATCAGGTTATACCGTATTGCATCGGCACTTACTTCGCTCATAACTCTATCAAGGGTTACGATATTGCCGGTGGTTTTTTTCATTCGCGCGCCATTGACCATGACCATTTGCATAACGATAATGGTTAAGTCATCGGGATTCAAGCCGAGTGCGTTAAGGCTGGCTTTCAGGCGTGGAATGTGCCCCTGATGATCCGCTCCCCAGATATTGATAACTTTCTGAAAACCGCGGGTTATAAACTTATTATAGTGGTAGGCAATATCTGACACAAAATAGGTGGGCAAGCCGTTTGAGCGAATCAGCACATTGTCCTTTTCCTGCCCTAGTGCGCTGGAAACAAACCAAACTGCCCCTTCACGCTCTGCTACATGCCCCTTCTTGCGCAATTGCTCAAGGGTGATTTGTACCTCGCCACTCTCAAATAGGCTTTGTTCCCGGAACCACCGATTAAATTTTACCCCCATGCGCTCAAGGGTAGCTTTAATGTCGGCTAATTGCACTTCAATTCCAAGTGTGCCTACTTTTAAGCGACCTTCAGAATCGGGCAAGGCTAGGAAGCGATTACCATATTCCTCGATAAGTAAGCGCGCTGCAAATTCAGCGGCAGGGTAATTTTCCAAGGGGGGCGTGGCATCTTCGCCTTGAAGCTTTCGATAATAATACCAGCAATTGCTGTAAAACACTTCCATGCGACTACCGGCATCATTTACATAAAACTCGCGTTCTACTTCATAGCCTGCCGCTTCCAGCACGTTGGCTAAGGCATCACCTAGGGCAGCGCCTCGCGCCGAAGCGATGGTAATCGGTCCGGTAGGATTTGCGCTTACAAACTCTACTTGGACTTTGGTTTGATTACCTAGCTCAACATTCCCATAGCTCTGCCCGGCTTTGATAATCTCCAAAACCTGACCCGCTAACCAGCCTTGTTTCATTCGGAAGTTGATAAAGCCCGGTTGGGCAATTTCTACTTCCGCTATTGAATCATTTGGTTTAAGGTATTGCCGGATAATTTCGGCAATGCGCATCGAGTTTGAGTTCGGGATGGCGCGCTTCAATTTGAGAGCTACGTTGCAGGCGTAATCTCCATGATCATATCGGGGGGTGCGTTCTACAAAAACTTCCGGTAACGCTAGTTCCGGCAACGCCCCTTTTTGTACTGCGTAATGGATTGCCTCTTTAACAAGAAGGGCTATTTCTTCGTTTACAGTCATAAATTTAATATAGTAAAAGTATCTTGAAAACACTAAAGGTCAGTAGAGGAAAATTATACCAGATTTTTGCTAAGTTATCTGTACAAACCCCAATATTTAATTTTTCCATAGTTGACAGGGCTAAAAAAAGGTTTATAATTAACCTATACAAAAGATGAACAACACATAAAATAAAGTACTACAAAAAATTTTTAATGTATTAATATTTTCCTTTCTTATAGATCATATCTGCCTAGCTCAACAAGTCTACATCCACACTCATAGCACAGAGACCAACCTAAGTCCAGGTTGGTCTCTATATTTTATAAGAAAAAATTAGGGTTCGATTAAGATAGGCTGACAGGCTCACTTACTATTACTTACTATTATTGACTTTTGTTTCTGCCTATGATACTTTTACATTTACAATCAGGTAAAATTTCAATCAATTTTTATATACCCAATATCTCGTATTTGAAGGGAGATTAGAATGGCTCGCGCTACCTTATCAACTGCCTCTGTGAAATCTATATCCACCGGCTTTGAACAGCATCGCAAATCTCCTTTAAAATCCAAGCTCAAATTTTACCTGGTAGGTATAGTTATTCTTGGCGCAGCTGCTTTTGTGGCTTTTAGCGCGATGCAAGGCGCAACCGTTTATTACTATGATGTCCATGAAGTAAAGGCGAAACTGGTAAGCGGCGCTCTTGCTAATGAGCCATTCCGTATGGCAGGGCAGGTTGTACCCGGCACTATTCGCAAGGGCGCTACTGCTGACACCTATATTTTTACTGTCTCCGACATGAAACAAAAAGACCTAACCATAACCGCAACTTATAAAGGGGTTATACCGGATACTTTCAAGGATGAAGCGCAGGTCACCCTAACCGGGAATTTTAATTCTTCGCAGTCAATGTTTGTGGCTAACGAATTACTGGCTAAATGTCCATCCAAATATTCGACAACCGCTTAGTAGTGTAGCAATTAAGCATAGAAATGAAGTAAGAGATTTCTGGTAGTACAACGTTGCATAAGGGCATAGCTATACACCTTGAGTTACGGTTGTCAGAATAATAAAAATGAACCTGTTAAGAGAGACAAGTGGCTTAAACCACTTGTCTGCAAGCTCTCCTGAAGCGAAAATCCTGAATATATTTATTTGATGAAGCTCCCCGTAACCATTATTGGCATTTATTCGGAATGGCAAAATCAAACGGCGAGAGTCATAAACGAGCATATAGTAGCTTTAATAAGGTAACGAAAGTTTCCCCATGAATCAAATTGGTTATGTTTCTATGTTGGTGGCCTTTGCCGTTTCCCTTTACGGCGCAGTAGCGCTCGCAATCGGATCGTTCCGGGGCTATCCTGAAATGATAAAGAGCGGTCGTAGGGCTGCTTGGGTATCCTCAGGTCTGATAACTCTTGCCTCTCTCAGTCTCATTTGGGCGTTACTGAATGACGATTTCAGCCTTAAATATGTAGTTACCAATAGCGCGCGGGCGATGGAGTGGTTCTACAAACTCTCGGCGATGTGGGGCGGTCAAGAAGGCTCACTTCTGTTGTGGGCGTGGATGCTGGCTGGTTTTATGGTAGTTGTCTTGCTCCAGACCCGCCATGCTGCTTACCGTCAGATAGGACCTTGGGTTTTGGTAACTATGTTGACAGGCGCTGCCTTTTTTGCGGCGATGTCTAGTATCGTTACCAACGTGTTTGAGCAGAGCGTGACAATTCCACAGGATGGGCGCGGCTTAAACCCACTGTTGCAAAACCTCGGTATGGTAATACATCCCCCCATGCTCTATGCCGGATATGTCAGTACAATAGTAGCGGCGGGTTACGCTTTCGGTGCGCTGGTTGTTAACCGTCTGGATAATACTTGGATTCGCTTTTCGCGGCGCTGGATTCTGTCAAGCTGGATTTTTCTCACCGTAGGAAACTTTCTGGGTGGGCAATGGGCTTATGTGGTACTGAGCTTTGGCGGTTTCTGGTCTTGGGACCCAGTTGAAAACGCCGCTATTATGCCTTGGTTTATCAATACTGCCCTGATGCACAGCATCATGATCCAACAACGGCGCGGTATGTTTAAAGTCTGGAATATTTCGCTGGCGTTTTTGGCTTACGGACTTTCGCTATTTGGCACTTTCCTAACCCGCAGCGGTATTCTCAGTTCCGTGCATGCCTTTGGTGAAAGCACGCTTGGGCTTTACTTTATGGCGTGGATTGGTATCCTGCTGATAATCGGCTTCGGCTACGTATTTCTGCGCTTACCGCAATTACGCAGCGAAAACAAGTTGGATGGGCTTATCTCCCGCGAAACCAGCTTCCTTTTAAATAACATTCTGTTCTTCCTGTGTGTAGCCTTTATTCTCTGGGGAACGCTTAGCCCGCTGGTTACCCAAATATTCACCGGAAACAAGGCGGAAACCACTGCTGATTATTACCCGAAAACCATGTACCCGGTGTTATTAGGCACGTTGTTCCTGATGGGTATAGGCCCTCTCATCGCGTGGCGACGTGCTTCTCTGGAAAGCATCTCGCGCAGTTTCTGGATTCCAGCGTTGGCGGGTCTTGGCTTTGCCTTGATTGCTTACGGGTTGGGAATGCATGAATTTCTGGCATATGTGGGTTTGAGCATCTGTGTCTTTACCGCCACCACAATATTTTTGGATTACTACCGGGGCATCCGTACCCGCCGCAATCATGGCGATACTAATGTGCTGGTTGCTGCCACAAATATGGCGCGTCGCAATGGGCCCCGCTATGGCGGTTTGCTGGTGCACCTCGGCATTCTGATAATCTCGGCGGTAATTATCGTCAGTAGTGTATATGAAGCTAAGATTGAGTTCGTCCAGCTTAAAGTAGGTGATAGTGTTTTCATCAATGGGATACACAGCTACAAGCTAACGCTGGTAAGTGCGGCTCGGATAAAGGGCGATCTTAAAACCACTTACCCGGTAAACCTCGCGCTTACGGTTGATGGTAAAGCACAAGACCCCATTACTCCGGCAGTGGAATATTATCCTAGCATTGACCAGTTTGTAACGACAGTATCAATACGCCCTGACTTGCTGGAAGACCTCTGGATTACCACCGGTCAGCAGGAAGTCGATGCGAATAATAAAATTGTAAGCGCACCCTTCCAGATTTTGGTACGTCCGATGATGTTATGGGCGTGGGTGGGGCTTGCCGTGACGATTGCCGGATTGCTGGTGGCTATCTGGCCCAATCCTAACGAGCAGGTAGTGCAGATTCCAACTAAAAGCAAATCTGGCGAACCTAAGAAATCCGAAACGGTGCAAGTCTAAAATAGTGGCGAGGTATAAACCTCTAAGGTTTGAAATTAAAAATTGACTCTATATACTTTACATAACATAATACTGCAAACGAGTCTGACCTCCAACTCAGACAAAGATTTGTCGTTTCTCGGTTGGTTGATCGCCTTTATGGTGGCGGTGGCGGTGGTTTTTGTAGTCGGGCAACCGTTGCTTCAGCTTGAAACCGGGAAAAAGCGAGCCAGTGTACGGCAGTTGAGCGATGCTCAAATTGAACTCGAAACCTTGCGCGAGCGGGCAGGCGCGGAAAGGCTTTCGCTGGAAGAGCTAGAATTCGACCGCGAACTGGGCATAATCGAGACGCAAGACTACGAAATGCTTAAGGAACGCAGCCGCAGCCGTTTAAAGACGCTCGAAGGGGCGGTTTCGGAGCGCACCGAAGAATTGGTTGAAGGTGAGCGCGAGTTGAAGCGCAAGGCGCGTCCTACTCAACCCCTCAATGCCCCTGCCAAAAAACAAATTGCCGAGAAAACTGCCGGAGATACACGCTCGAAAGCTTCGGTAAAAGAGAGTTTGAAATGCAGCGAGTGCAACACACCCTTCAAACCCGGTGATAAATTTTGCACCAAGTGTAAAGCCCCTTTGCCGATAATTTGCTTGAATTGTGGTACTGAAATCAAGGACGAGGAAGCTAAATTTTGCTCTCGTTGCGGTGCCACTTTTGAGAAGCGCACCAAAAATGCGGAGGAAGCTAATTCCTAAGCGATGACCAAAGCGGCGCATTCCGTCATGATACGGGCAAAAGGGTTGCAGAAAAACTTCGGGAATCGTGCCGTTCTGCGCGGGGTTGATTTAGATTTAAGGCAGGGCGAGTTTGTAACCCTATTAGGACCAAATGGCGCGGGTAAAACCACCCTACTGCGTATTCTCGCTACGCTGGCGCGTCCTACCAGCGGTACAATTGAAATCGCGGGTATTGCACTCAAGGATGCACGCCCAACCATAAGAGGTCTGCTTGGCGTTATCAGCCACCAGACCTTTTTGTATGAAGATTTGAATGCCTTTGAAAATCTGCGCTTTTACGGTAGGCTATACGATGTGCCTGAACTCGAAAAGCGTATTCGGGAAGTTCTAGAAAAAGTAGGCTTAGAGCGACGTGCTATTGATCGGGTACGTACTTACTCGCGCGGTATGCAGCAACGCTTGAGCATCGCCCGTGCGATTTTACACAACCCCCCTATTCTGCTGCTGGATGAGCCTGACACCGGGCTTGACCGACAAGCCTCCAACATGTTGAGCGGGCTTATCCACGAACTGGCGATTGATGGGCAAGAGCGCAGCGTTTTGATGACCACCCACAACCTTGAGCGCGGTTTGGCGATGTGTGACCGGGTGGTGGTTTTGGCAGGCGGCAAACTGGTAGCGGATCGCCCCGCCACTGGGTTATCGGCGGATGAATTGCAGCAGTTCTATTTCGACTCGGTTAGCAGGGGGCGTTGATTGGGTAACTACCTGCGAAAAGTTTGGGCGGTATTTTCCAAAGATGTACGCGCCGAACTCCGCACCAAAGATATATTCAGCGCAATGTTTGTATTCAGTTTGCTGGCGACGCTGGTTTTCGCTTTTGCGCTGCCCGGCAAATTGATGGAGCCGAAAGAGGTGGCGGGAGTTGCGCCCGGTTTGTTGTGGGTGGCATACACCTTTAGCGGGGTGTTGGGTTTGAACCGCTCTTTTATCGTGGAGAAAGATCGCGGTTCGTTGGAGGGGTTGCTGCTTGCGCCCGCCGACCGCAGCGCAATTTATCTGGGCAAAATGCTGAGTAACCTCACCTTTATGGTGCTGGTGGAAATGTTGATTACCCCAATTTTTGGGGTGGTTTTTAATTATTCAATGTGGAACCCATTGTTAATTCCGGTGGTGTTGCTTGGTACGCTAGGCTTTGCTGAAATCGGGACGCTTTTTGCAGCGATGGCAGTCAACACTAGGGCGCGTGAGGTGCTGTTGCCGGTGCTGTTTTTCTCGATAATGCTGCCGGTAATTATCGCGGCTGCCAACGCCACCACCGCTTTGCTGTCGAATCGCCCTATAGAGGACATCGCCGGACAGTTACAATTTATCACGATTTTCGATATTATATTCCTAGCATTGCCTGTTCTTTTGTTTGAATTAGTAGTTGAGGAGTAACCTCTGGAAAGTATTAGATATGGCAACCGCAATAAAATATACAAAACCAACTAAAGGTTTAGGTTTGTCCAATGTGCTGTTTTGGGCAACGGTTTTTAGCTGGCCCATTTCGCTAATCTTCGTGCTTATGGCAGGCGATGATGTAAACCTTAAATACTCACAGCGCATCTTTTATTACCACCTTCCCGCCAATATCATGTGCTTTCTATCGTTCATGGTTTATTTCATCGGTGGTATTGCTTACTGGCGAACTAGAAACCGCAAATGGGATATTGTGATGGTAGCCGGGCTGGAATTAGGTATCTTCTGGGCAGTCATTGGGATAATTACCGGAGCAATTTGGGCGCGTTATGCTTGGGGTACTTTCTGGACGTGGGATCCGCGCCTTACCACCGTCAGTATCATGATGGTAGTTTACATCTCTGGGGTAATGTTGCGGTCGGCGGTAGAAGACCCAACGCGCAAGGCAGCCTTAACTGCCGCGTTTGGAATCATCGGTTTTGTAAATGTGCCGTTGGTATATTTCTCTACACGCTGGTTTCCGAAAGGGGAACATCCGGTTATCTTTGGCGGCGATAGCGGAACTCCGGTTGGTCTCGAAGGCTTTATGTTCATTACATTGGGCGTATGCTTTGTGGCAGTTGGGTTGCTATTTGCCTGGATGCTGCAAGCGCGCATTCGCTTAGGGCATATGCATGAAGAGTTGCAGGCGCGCCGCATGACGCTTGAAGGAATGGAAAACGAATAATGGCAAATTTAGCGTCAATTCTGACACAGGCTGTCACACCGCCCCCTTCTCAAGAACAGGTCAGTAGTGGGCTGGTTTACGTGGTAGCGGCTTATGCGGTTATCTGGCTGTTTATTGCCGGATACCTCTACACTATCCAGCGTCGCCAAGCTCAATTAAAGCGAGAAATTGACCTTTTGCGAGAAGAGGAAGAAGAACAAAAACACGCAGCAAAAGCGAAAGATCAAGCGGTTAAATCCGGTCAAGATTTAGGCTAGGCATATTCCGACCGCTTCCGTCTAATCTAATGGCGGCACGAAACTTCGTCTAGCTGGTTTTTACATAACGGCAAAAAGAAAAAGGGAGTTAATTAACTCCCCTTTCGATTGCTAATATTTTATTGATTCACTAGTTTTTGTCTAGTTCTCGTGCCAGCAATATAGCTTCTGCAATTTCCTTCATTGATTTGCGCGTGTCCATACTTAATTTCTGGATGCGCCGGAATGCGTCTGCCTCTTTAAGTCCATATTGATCCATCAGAACGCCTTTAGCACGCTCTATGACCTTGCGAGCTTCGAGAGTCTCGCGCAGGTCGCCTATTTCCTTTTCCAAGTCGCAGAACTCGCGGAAACGGCTGAGTGCAACTTCAATAGCAGGTTGAAGTTCATCCTGTCGGAAGGGCTTTACAATATATCCAATAACTCCAGCTTCCCGCGCCCCTGCTACCAGTTCTTGTTGGCTGTAGGCGGTAAGCAATAGCACCGGAGCAATTCGTTCTTCGGTCAATATTTTAGCGGCGGTTATACCGTCCATTTCTGGCATTTTAATATCCATTATTACCAGGTCTGGTTTAAATTCTCGCGCAAGGCTGACTGCTTGCTTGCCGTCACCTGCTTCCCCAACCACCTGATAACCTAAAACACTGAGCATTTCTTTCAGATCCATACGGATGATCGATTCATCATCGGCGATCACCACCCTTGTCTGATTCAATTTACGCACCTCTTTCTGCAGCATTGCATTTTGGGGTATCACAGGCATATTTATTTCTCCAATTATTGCTTTTATATATTACAACAAAATCAAACATACGCAAATAAAATCGATGGAATTATAGTAAGAAATGGGAGTTTTTGCAAATCGCCCAAACTAAAAAAGCCTTTGTGCATTTGCACAAATTGACCATCCGGTGAGGTTGAAACTATAATGCCCTTATGGAAATACTTCTAATAGGGCAAGGGCCGTTGCCTGTCGAACTATCCGAAAAGCATAGCGCGCCCGGTTTCAGGGCATGGTATTTTGGACGGGCATTGGCTGAAGCGGGACATAAGGTTAGGTTGGTGTCGCTTGGCTCTAACTCTATTCAAGCACCTCGCCTTATAGCCGATAATCTCACGCTTCACGCTCTACCGGAAGCTATGATAACCACCGAAAATTATTTGGAGAAAATGCTTGCCGATAGCATGCCGCAAGCGGTAGTCGGTTCGGGTGTTCGGGCATCGTATCTTGCCTCCTTATACTTGCCGTCCTCATTACCGCTCTGGGCTGACCTTTTCGGTAGCCCGATGGCGGAGGCGCAGGCAAAAGCCGCGGTGTATTGCGATGATAGCGTAATCGAGCCTTTCCTGCGTTTTGAGCGGGCGGTACTCGAACGCGCCGATGCTTTCAGCGCAGTTTCTGTTGCGCAACAGCACGCTATTGAGGGCGAGTTAGGACATTGCGGCAGGCTTACTGCGGCAACCTACGGATATCGCTTCGTATGGTCGCTACCAGCCAGCACCGATTTCACCGTTTTACCCCATGACCGGAATATGCTACGCGGGAAAATTGTGCCTGAAAATGCTTTTGTGGCGCTGTGGAGCGGTGGTTACAATACGTGGACGGATATTGATACGCTTTTTGCCGGGCTTGACCACGCCATGTCACAATATCCAGATTTGCATTTTGTTTCAACCGGAGGAACGCTACCGCCGCACGATGTAGCTACCTATCCCCGTTTTTGCCAACTGGTTGAAACTTCCGCATATTGCCAGCGTTATCACTTGCTAGGGTGGCAGCCGTTTGAAACGCTGCACAATTTTTACCTTGAGGCAAATCTAGGTATAATACTGGATAAGTGGAGCTATGAAGCGGTGCTAGGCAGTCGCACCCGTCTGGTTGATTGGCTAAAATATGGTCTGCCAGCAATAGCCACACGGGGCGCGGAACTTGTAACCGAATTAGAAAACGCCGGGGCAGTTTTCACCTTTCCGCATGGCGCTAGTGAGCGGTTGGGAGATTTGCTAGGTGAACTGGCAAAAACCCCCCTTGCGCTTAAAGTGGCAGGCGAACAGGGGCAACACTTTGTGTATGAGCATTACCATTACCAAGTCACTACTGCGCCGTTGCTGGAATGGGCGGCAAACCCCCGTAAAGCGCCCGACTCTGGAAATAGCGCGGACAGTAGGCTGGATTTGGAGAAAAAGTTGGCAGAATTGGAAAGTCAACTGGAGGCTAAAAACGCCCATATTAGTACAATTGAGCAGTGGGCGCACGAGATGGAAACACGTCTTAAAGGGCTAGAAGCCTCACCCCTGCGCCGTTGGTGGAGTAAGGTCAGGTCTAAATTTTCATGAGTTGGGAAATCTGGGTTAACGCCCTTTGCTGGCTATATTTGATGTTTGCCGCTTACTGGTTACTTCAGTCGTGGCTCTCTCGTCACATACAGGGGCTAGGGCTACTGATATTCGGCAAGCCCGGACCCGCCTCAAGTTTCTATTTCTGGTTGCTCGCTCCCGGCGTGATTCTGCACGAGCTAAGCCATTGGCTAGTGGCGAAAGTGCTGTTTGTACCCACCGGAGATATGGCTTTGTTCAGCCCATCCAAAAATCGAGCGCAAAACAACAAAGTAATTCTAGGCTACGTTGAAATATATAAGACCGACCCCCTGCGCCAAAGCTTGATCGGTATTGCGCCGTTGCTAACCGGAATAGTGGCGTTAGCTTTTATCGCGAATTTGCTACAGTTTCGCTACGGGTTCTCGGATGGGACGCAAATACTGCATATCTTTCAAAATCTCCCTGCCGACTTGCTGAAAACAGTTTCGCAGCCGATAAACCTACTCTGGTTGTATCTTGTCTTCACCATTAGCAACGGTATGTTGCCAAGCTCGGCTGACCGTCGTCCTTGGTTGCTGGGATTTGTGCTACCTGCCGCTATATTGGCGACACTGGGCTTTCTGGGCTTTCTGCCGCCTATTTCATTAGAATATCAACAAAAGGTAATAAGTTTCCTTGGCAATTTGACATGGGTTTTTGCCTTTGCCGCTGTTATCAACCTATTGTTGGCGCTGGTGGTGCTTTTGCTGGAATATTTGTTAAGCCGCCTACGCCGCCGCAAGGTTGTTTACGGAAGAAAATAAAAATCGGTTTCGGTCGCTGATGGTATAATGCCTCAGTGAAAATTTACCCACAATAAATGGAGAACCCAAAAATGGCGTTGAACCGAACCAAAAAAGAATTTGACATATTTAAATTTCTATTGACTTTACCGGGTATCCTGCTGGTTTATTCGGCAGTATTCACTATCTTCTTTCTGTTGCGGTTGGAAGGCGGAAATAACCCGATTGCGCTCCAGTTAGGTAGCCTAACCTTTCGCTGGTACGGTATTGTAATTACAGTAGGGGTAGTTTTCGCACTCTTTATTGCGCAATATCTGGCGGAACGGCGCGGTGAAGACCCGAATCATGCTTGGGGAATGTTGCCGTTTTTACTGGTATTCGGCATCCTGTTCGCTCGGTTATGGTATGTAATCAACACTTGGGAAAAATACAAAGATTACCTTTATTCCTTTGGTGACCCACAGCATCCCGGTTTCTTCGAGGTGTGGCGTGGCGGTATTGCGATACAGGGCGCAGTAATCGGCGGTATCATTGCCGCGTTGATTTATCGGCAATTTACAGGCATTAAATTCATGCGCTGGGCTGATTTTATCGTACCCGGATTGATTGTGGCACAGGCAATGGGTCGTTGGGGCAACTTTTTCAATAATGAAGCTTACGGTAGCCAAACGGATTTACCATGGGGCTTAAAAATCCCCTGCGAATACCGCACTTCCGGCGTTACTCCCGGCACAGTCAATACCACATGTCAGGCGATTCCTGCCGATTCACTGTTTCACCCCACTTTTTTCTACGAATCCATCTGGGATTACGCGGTGTTTATCACCTTGCTGTTTATGGTTATGTATCCGAAGCGGGTACAACGCGCTCTGAAAATTCGCTTGCGTGATGGCGATATTTTCCTAGCTTATCTGGTGTTTTATAGCATCGGGCGGTTTATAGTGGAAGCGATGCGCACCGATTCGCTTTATATCATCGGCGACCCGGTGAGTGGCGGTATCCGTAGCGCGCAAATGTTGTCAATTGTCTCTATCTTTATCGGTTCGGTTTGGTTTATCTGGAGACATCGCGCCCACCCAACTCGCGATGATGAAGCCCTTTCGGTGCGAGTTGCGCCACGCCAATTGGTAACAGATACCGTAGATGATGAAGCGCCACAGGCTGAAGATTCCTTTGAAGAAGACGCTGACGGCAATAATTCAGAAGCGGAATCAGCCGAAGCTTCTCAAGCTACGAGCCAGACAAGCGTTAGCGAGGAGGAAGACTCGAAGTAAGGGCAAATGCTCGATACATTTGTGATATAATGCCCTTTAGTGTTCTATCAGCCTAGATTTTGAGGAGATGGATTTTCAAGATGTCAAACGTAATGTGCTATTTTGAGGGCAAATACGTTCCCCTTGCCGAAGCAAAAATCAGCATAATGACCCATGCCTTCAACTATGGAACGGCTTGTTTCGAGGGTATTCGAGGCTACTGGAATGAAGAAAAGCAAGAGCTATATCTCTTCCGGCTGCGTGAACACTACGAACGCCTCGCAAATAGTGTGCGCATCCTTGGGTTTAAGTTACCCGGTACGGTAGATGAACTGTGCGAAATTACTACCGAACTGGTGCGACGCGCCGGGTTCAAGGAAAATATTTATATCCGCCCAACCGCTTATATCGCATCCGAAGTAATCGGGGTAAGGCTGCACGACCTAAAGTATGAATTTTGCATTACCTGCCAGCCTTTCGGCGCATATGTCAGCACTGATGGTTTGAAGGTAGGGGTTAGTAGCTGGAAGCGCATTGATGATAATATGATTCCGGCGCGTAGCAAAATCGCGGGAGCATATGTCAATAGCGCCTTTGCCAAAACTGAAGCCCTGCTTAACGGCTTTGATGAGGCAATTATGCTTACCTCCGATGGGCATGTATCGGAAGGTAGCGCCGAAAACTTTTTCATGTACGTAGGCGGCAAGCTGGTAACTCCGCCCGTGAGCGAGAACATTCTGGTGGGTATTACCCGCAACACCATTATTACGTTAGCCCGCGAAGGGTTGGGTATTGAAACCGTAGACCGGGTGATTGACCGCACCGAGTTGTACATTGCCGATGAGATTTTACTGTGTGGCACGGGGGCGCAGGTTGCCCCGGTGATTTCGGTTGATCGCCGCCCTGTAGGTGACGGTGCTATTGGCCCGTTCGCACAAAGGCTGCAAAAGCTTTATGACGATGTAGTACGCGGCAAAAATCCTGTATATCTATCTTGGTGTACTCCGGTTTACCAGACTTCCGATGCGATAGCTCAGGTCTAGGACCGAATTTGCACCGACTATTCTAAAATGAAAAACTGGAAACCTGTTTCTTCGTGGGGTGGTGTCATTGGAATTATCCTGACACTCCTCACGGTGGGGTTGCTCGGTGGAATGCTCTGGCAAACTATCGTAGCAACTCAAGCTCCTGACAGTGCAGGAGCAAATTTCGGCACGTTCGGCATGGGTTTGCTATGCTTCCTTTTGCTGGCGGTTTTAGTCGGGCTTGCCTTTCGTACCTTCAACTTCTACCGCCTTCGTTATAGCCTCGACCGTAATGCAATCGTCATTGCCTTGGGCGATCGCAGGCAGGTTATCCCTCTTGCCAATATCCAACATTTGCTTCCCGCCAATATAGTTTTAAGCGAAATCGCGCGTCAGAAAGTAACTCCCTCACAGGTTATACCTAACCCCGAAGAGGTGGAGAGCGTTTTTGCTTCGGCTGAACCTGTTGCTGAGGTTGTCGCGGAGGCGAAAACAACGCCAGAAGACGAGATAGCCGAAGCCGTGGTGGTGCATGTGGCGGATGAGAAATCAACCGAAGCACAAACGGCGCAAAAAGTTGAAACGCCCTCGCCTAGAAAGACGCCACCGTTTACCGTTAAGGGTTTGCTCTTGCCCCGTCTCAAGCCCCGAATGAGGCTATTTTCTTATTGGAAGGGCTATTACGTAAATCGAGGTTTGCTTGAGCCGTTGGGTGAAATCCAGTTTTATTCTACCGTAACGCTTGAGAATACCTTGATAATACGTACCGCTTCTTCGGTTTACGCGCTCAGTCCGCAAGACCCGCAACAATTTCTAATTGAGTACAAGCTACGCAAGAATCTAGGGGCTACCGAAAACGTCAAGGAGGAAATACAGGGCGGGCTGACTTTGAATCACCCGCTCTGGCATGATTGGCTTGGGCGTAGTTTGATTGCGGTAGGGGTTGCCCTGAATTTGCTAATGTTTGTTTATCTGCTTTGGCGATTGCCGAACTTGCCCGATTTAGTGCGCTTGCACTTCAATAAGCTAGGCGAAGTTGACCGCATTTCTTCAAAAGGTGACGTAATGTGGCTTCCCTTTGTCGGTCTCAGCGCAGTATTGCTCAATTCTATTTTCGGTGCAGTGATACACAAACGCGAACGAATCCTTGGCTTGATTTTCTTTGGCGCAACCTTGATTGTTCAATTTCTACTGTGGATTGCGCTTTTCACCGTAATCGCCGAGCGCGGGCTTGGCACTTAATTACCAAATTCGCACCTTGACCCAAATGTTGCCTTGCTCTACCCGCACCGGATAGGTTTCAAGCGACTTGCGGATAGGCGGGCAGGCTGCTTTACCGCCATCTTCAAGGTCAAATTTCCATGTATGTGCAATGCAAACGACTCTACAGCCTTCTACTCTGCCGACACTAAGGGGGAGCGCGCGGTGTGGGCAAACATCACGAAAAGCGTAAATCTTGCCGTTGGTGTTGACAATCGCTACCTCCCAATCCTTTTCTTCTAGTATTACTCTTTTGATAGAGCCGGGCGCAATTTCTGAAACATGCGCCAGCAAAAGATAGCCATCATTATCTATGTTATAACTGCTGATATTATTTTGTTCAAGCATGTTTAACCAACTTTTTGTTAAAATAGTATATTGTATGTATATGGTAAAAGGATTTTAACCTTATCCACAAATTATATACAAAGCTTGGACAAATCACAAACAATTATCATTTAATTAGGAAAAATTCTTTGTAGAGATTTACTGTAGCTTTGCCGGCTGCTTCCCAGCTAAAACGCTGTTGTACCAGCCTGCGCCCGTTTTGTCCAAGCTCATGCCTTTTTCCGGTTTCCATTTCGAGGAGTGTTGCAAGGTGGGTAGCCAACGCTGTTGCATCGCCCGGTGACGCTAATCTGCCGTTTTCAAATTCGCCTGTTTCAAAAACTTTGTCGGGGATACCGCCCGTTGCGCTTGCTACTACCGGGATGCCACATGCCAACGCCTCTAATGTGACTAGTGAGCTACCTTCGTACAAGGTAGGGTGTAAGAAAATATCGGCGCGGCGGTAGTAGCCGTACAATTCTTCGTCCGTAATCTTTCCCGCAAAATAAACCCGCTCTTTCAAGCCGAGTCGAGCAGCTTGCGACTCTAACGCCTCACGTTGGCTGCCCTCTCCAACCAGCACCCAGCGCCATGCTTGCGCTGTGCTAATTTGGCTCAAAGCCTGTAACCCTATGTCGAAGCCCTTGTTTTGTTCGAGCCTACCCACGCTGAGGATAAGCCTTGTATCGGCGGGTTGGGTGACTGGCTTTGCGCTGGCTAGTTTTGCGTCAATTTCTTCAAGGTCAACCGCGTTTGGGATGAGGCGCGTTTTGCTGTCCGGGGCCTTTAGATAGCGCGAAACTTCGGGTATTAACGCCCTATCGGTGGCGATGATGGCGGCGCTGCGCTGTGCGGCAGTCCGCAACATGGCGCGAAAAGGGGCATACGCGCCTTGCTTGAGCCGCGAAACGTTTTTAAATTCTTCCATGCCATGTGGGTTTAGCACCAACGGCACGCCCGGTAAAGGTTGCATTGCCACACCGAAAGCTGCCAATCCATGCGCGTGGATTACGTCAGGGGCGGGCGTAAAATGGCGCACCTCACGGGCAAGGCGCAGGCTGAAAAGCGGGTAGTTAACCAGCCTGTCGGGAATAGAGTTACGGCGCAAAAGTTTTATGGTTTGGTAAGGCAAATAGTGGTGTATTACTTCGCCTCGCCAGCGCACCGCTTCTTGCTGAAAATAAAAAGGGTCGGGCGGTTGGGTAAAAAGATGCACCGTATGACCGAGCCGCGCCAGTTCTTGGGTCAGTCTGTAAACGTGTTGTTCAAGCCCACCAAAGGGGTGAAAGGGGTAGCACACCCGCGCCAGATGCGCAATAATCAACGTTCTGTCCTTTTCTGCGCCAGTAAATCGTAATAAAGCTGCTCAGTACGGGCAATTACTACAGGCTGGCTGAATCTTTCACGGGCGACTTGTAGAGCGGCGGCACGCATCTGTGTGCGCTTTTCGGCGTTCTCCGGCTTGAGCAATTCCTTAAGCTTTTCGCCCATTTCGGCAGGTGTGGTAGCCAACGCACCGCTTACCCCATCTTCGATTGCGTCGGGCGTACCGCCGGTATTGATGCCAACTACCAATGCGCCTAGCCCGATGGCTTCCAGCAGCACCCGACTAAGCGGTTCGTGCCACAGCGAGGTAAAGAGCAACGCTTCGGCTTTTGCCAGTAGCTTTAATGCTTCATCGTGTTCCACCCAACCCAAAAACTTTATATTCAAGCCTTCGCGCGTGGCGGTTTCCTCAAGGCTGGATCGCATACTGCCCTCGCCTGCTACCAGCGTGGGAATAGCAGGACGGGCGATACGCAATACGTCCAGCAGCATCCCCGCACCCTTGTTTTCCTCCAGCTTGCCCATATACAGCAAATAAGGTTCGCTAACTTTCAGGCTAGATTTCTGCCCGGCAATTTCCTGCAATTGATCGAGGTCAACGAAGGTTGGTAACACGCGCAAGCGTTCGGGCGGTACAAAGGGCGCGAGCTTACTAGCGACATAATGGCTAACTCCTAGCACCGCATCTGCCTGTGCCAGCCATTTTTGCTTGAGGCGCAAATTGGCAGCCATATAGAGCGAAACAGGCGCGGCAGCTATTCCAAACGCGCCCTGATTTCGGTAGAGGCACTTCAAGCGGTTGACCGGGCTGCATCCAGGGCAAACCTTATTTCCGCTCAGGTGAGTCGTCCAGTAGCATACCGCCCAGTAATCGCGGATGGTGGCGAGACTGACCGCGCCGCTCTTTTGGGCGGCAATAATCGCGGGAGGGATGGTTAGGTAATGCTGCCCATGCGCCACCTGAATTTTATACTGCTTGAAAAAACCTTCCAGCCAATCCGCGAAACGGGGATAGAGCCGTTCGTTGCGGGTGTAGTTGCGAGCGAATGGGATTTTAACGGTTGGATAGATAAACTCGGTGACGGGCAAGCCCTCATATTCGCGAGTGGTAGTGGTGAAGGCTTTGCCCTCTTTCGGCACAACCACCTGCACATTGTGACCGCGTTGTTGCAAGGCACGCGCCAGATAAAAGCTGCTCCAACCGCTTCCGCCGCACTTGGGCGGGAATACGTCACTCAGTATGGCAATGTTCAGGGCGTTGTTCATTTCAGGCTGTAATGTTCCTCAGATAGATTACGCAACTGCTCGGCGGCAAGTTCGGCTGTGATGTCGCGCTGCGGGCCTCCCAACATTTCGTAGCCTACCATGAATTTGCGGACGGTGGCAGAGCGCAACAAGGGCGGGTAAAAATGGGCGTGTAGGTGCTGATGCGGGTAATTTTCGCCATCGGTTGGCGCTTGGTGGAAACCCATCGAATAGGGGAAGGATGTCTCAAACAGGTTGTCATAGCGGGTTAGGAAGCGTTTCAGCACCTCAGCAAGCCCGGCGCGTTCTTCCGTATGCAAATCGGTCAATGAGGCATTGTGGCGCTTGCTCAGTAGCATAATTTCATAGGGCCAGGTTGCCCAGAAAGGCACTACCGCCATCCAAGTGTCATTTTCGCACACAATCCGCTCTTGTTCGCGCAACTCAATCGCTACATAATCGCACAGCATACAATTGCCCTGCCGTTTGAAATAATCAAGTTGGTTAGCAAATTCCCGGCGCGGTTCGTTGGGTAAACTTTCCTGCGCCCAAATTTGCCCATGCGGGTGCGGATTGCTTGCGCCCATCATTGCGCCCCGATTCTCAAAGATGCTAACGTACTTTACATAATCAATAGAGCCGAGTTCTTGATATTGCTGTGCCCATGCCTCTACTACTATTTCAATTTGAGCTTGTTCCATCAGGGGAAGCGTGAGGTCGTGACGGGGGGTGAAGCACAGTACGCGGGCAATACCGCGTTCGGTTGCAGCTACAATAATGCCTTTCTCATCAAGTTTAGACTCGATGGTATCGGGCAATAAGCCGGGAAAATCGTTATCGAAAACATAAACCGAGTCATAAGCAGGCGTATGATTGCCTCCGGCGCGTTCGTTACCGGGGCATAAGTAACAAGCCGGGTCGAAGGTTGGCTTCTGCTCAATCGCAGTTTTCTCCACTTGCCCTTGCCAAGGGCGTTGCAAACGGTGGGGCGACACAATAACCCATTCTCCGGTCAGTGGGTTAAGGCGGCGATGCGGCTTGGTAAATAGCTCTTTATTCATCCTAATTGCCCTCACTTATTAGGCTAATCAAGTTGTACATTTTTAACCAGATAAAGTAGGCGGCGGGTATCGTTACCCATGCCCAGTTCGCTAGGTTTGGCAGCTTCCCCCTCCACTTTGAAGTCGAGGCGATGTTTGCCCGGTGACAATGCCAGCGGGATTTTCAAAGCTTGTAACCCGCCTTTAAGCGTATCACTCCAGATGATTTTATCATCCAGCGTTATTTTAGCCGATTTCTCGCCTTGTAGTAGCCCGATTGATAGGGATAAAGTGACATTTTTTGTGGCTACCCCCTCCCAGCAAAGGAACAGATTTGCTGTGTCAGTTGCCCAACGGTGGTAGGTAGTTGTTCCGGCGGTTTGCTCAGGCTCGTACCAGCCGTTACCGATTTCGACAAAGGGGCGCGTTTCGCTTAATTGGGGTAGCGCGTAAGCCTCGATTTGGTCATCCCGATATACTGCCGCGCCGGGCGCAATACGCGCAATTGCCGTGCGATATTTGGCAATATCGGTGGCATTTTGCTTATCGTTCTGGGGTAAACGCAGGATGATGTAGCGCACCTTGTAGAAGTGGAAAGCATCATACCAAGCGTGGCGTGTGCCATCACTCGAATCGTCTGCGGCGGGTAGCATAATATCCTGATTGAATTTCAAGGTGGTCAGTTCGCGGAAACCGGGAGCGCGTTGCTGGAAGGGGTGGTCATATTCGCGCGAGATATAGCCGTCAAAAATGCGCTTGCCGTGTATCGCCTGTTCCGCCATGCGTTCCGCTCCGGTGAAAAAGCCGCCTTGCGCCGGGACTTCCACCAGCGAATAGTCCTCTTTATCTTTGGCGAGTTGATCAAAGAAAGGCGAGTATTTAAAACCTTCGAGCGGGTAGGGGATTTGTAAAAATTCGACTACTATCAGCGCACCTGCCAGCCCTGCCAACGCCCATTCTTTTTTCTTACCTACGGCAAAGCGCAAATTCAAACTTGCCAGCCCGTAAGCGGCGCAAACCGCCAAACACAGCATGGTAATGACCATAAAACGATCGGGGCTACGCATAATTTTTACCACCGGCAAGTTTTCAATCAGGGCATAGGGCATCCACCAACCCGGTTGTGCCCCGTTAACTCGCAAGGCAGGCCCAAACGCTAGAATCCAAAAGATTAATGCGGTAAAACCCCAAAACCGAGCGCGCCCTTGCCTATACAGCCCTACTATTGCCAAAATCACCGCTACATATCCCGGATAAACCTGTGCTGCCAACCAGCCTGTTACATATTGCGCCGAGAAGTTTTGGGAAAGCCAGCCGAAAAAGCTAGAAGTAGTGGAGGGTAGGAAAAACTGGGTCAAATCTGCCGAGAACTTGCGGGTGTCGTTCGGGTCGGGCAAATAGTAACTGCTTCCGCTCAATTCGCGCAACATCGGAATGAGAATCGGCGAAACCAGCGCGGCAAAGATGCCAAGCGATAGCCCGATATTGAGTATCGGCAAAAACGCTTTTCGCCCCTGCTTGTTCAGTAGCCCCGCTATCACCAGCCAACAGCCATACAATGCCGTAAAACCGAGCAAAAAGAGGGTGTAATACCAATCGGTTAGAGCGGTTAGCAGCAGAAATATTGCAGCCAACAAGCCGTTGCGCAAACGATTTTCGCGCTCACGGGCGGTTAGAAGCAAGAATAGCACGTAGAAGGGCAGCCATTGCAGCGAAATCAGTTGCATAACCCCCTTGAGCGTGCCGAGATGATAGGGCGAGTAGGCAAATATGAGGCTGGCAGCAAAGGCGGCTGGCTTATTTCGGCACAGATAATTTAGCAGCAAATATGCGCCTAGCCCTGCCAAGATAAAGGAATAGAACACCACGAAATTGTAAGCGGCGGTCATCCCGAAAATTAGCTGCACAGGCAGGCTTAGAACCCCGTTTATGGGGTGAAGGGTGTGGAAGTAAAGGCTGGTATCTTCCGGGAAATATATAAAATCGGTATGAAAGGGATTGCGAAAGTGCAACAGCGAGTCGCGCACCCACCACAGATTCCAAAGATTCTGGTCGCGGTCTTCGATGAGCTTGCCGGGTAATTGGCTGCCAAAGTTCAGGATTAGGGGGAAGGTGAAAAGACAGGTCAGCAGGAAATGCCCCGCTATAACTGCTGCTATTTCTTGCAAACGGCGAGACCACAGGCGCGGTGCGAGGGTCGACTCAACCCCACTCGTAGTCTCTTGATTGGTTATCTTCATTATGGTTTAGGCGGAAGGTCGTTGAAATATTGCAAGTAACCTTTGTTAAGCCATTGCCCTCCATCAATAGTTAGGCACGCCCCATTGATATAAGCGGCATAATCCGAAACCAGATAGGCGGTGGCATTGGAAATCTCATCCACCTCTCCGAAACGCCCTACCGGATTTTCTGAAGCGATACGCTCGAACAGATTCCCACCCCCGAACAGTTGGCGGGTGGTATTTTCGGTAGCGACAGGCCCGGGCGCAATCGCGTTTACCCGGATTTTATATTTAGACCATTCTACCGCCAGCGATTGGGTCATGCTCAGTACGCCCGCTTTGGCGGCGGCACTTGGCACGGTGCCGGGTGCGCCCGTCCATACATAGGTTGCAATGACGTTCACAATTTTACCGCCGCTACCCTGTGCAATCATCTCTTTCGCTACCGTTTGGGTGCAAAACCATGTGCCGTTCAGCACTATGCCCACTACCGCATTCCAAGCGTTTACCGATAATTCCTCGGAACGCGCCACAAAATTGCCTGCCGCATTATTTATGAGTATATCTATCTTGCCGAAGCGTTCTTTGGTTCTCTCCACCATGTTTTGAACCTGTGCCATATCGCGCACATCGGTTGCCAATGCCAACGCTTCGCCCCCTTGCGCTTCGATTGCGGCTACGGTTGCTTCAAGGTTTTCCAGTTTCCGGCTTGCCACCACAATTTTCGCGCCGAGTTTAGCGAAATTAAGCGCGATGGCTTTACCGATACCTGTGCCGCCTCCGGTTATTATCGCCACCTGATTCTGCAACGCGCCCTCTGGCAACATGCTACTCATTTATTTCCCTCCTACTTGGAAAGTCTCTGGGTTGTAATGTATGCCTAGTTTATTCCAGAATGAGGGGGATTGGCAAATCGTTTGATTATGGCGAAATGGTGAAAATCCCTATTGCATCTAACGTTACGTGAGGTTATATAATGCTCGCGTGGGTTGCAACACACATGAAAGGTAGCGCTTGTATGCAAACGCTGGCGATAAAAGTTGGCGAAATTGCCAAAAGAACCGGACTAACCGTTAGAACGCTTCATTTCTACGAAGAATTAGGCTTGCTTATACCATCCGAACGCACCGAAGCAGGACACCGCTTATACAGCGCGGAAGATGTGATGCGCTTGCAGCAAATAAAATCTATGCGTCAAATGGGCTTTTCGTTGGATGACATCAAGAATTGCCTTAGCTCGAAGGAGTTTTCGCCCCGCCGAGTGGTGCAATTGCATTTGAAGCGCGTGGATGAGCAACTTGAGATGTTGCAAACGCTGAAAAGAAGGTTGGCAGCGTTGGATAGCCGTTTGGATAGTATCAGGGAAGTTTCGATTGACGAATTTTTACAAACGATTGAGGTGATGAGTATGATGGAACATAATTTTTCTACCGAAGAGATGGAAGAAATCAAGGCACGGGGGCAACAATTAGGCGATGAAAAAATCCGTGAGGTTGAAACGGAATGGCCCACGCTTATTGCAGCGGTGAAAGCCGCGATGGATAACGGCACTGCTCCAGACAGCGCAGAAGTTCAGGGCTATATGAAACGCTGGAAGGAATTGGTAATGATGTTCAGCGGCGGCAACCCTGCGATTGAGCAAAAGCTGAAGCAGCGCTATGAGTCGGATAGCGAACTGCAAAACTTCACCGGGATTGACCCGAAACTGATGGATTATGTAGGTAAGGCGATGTCCGCCGGGAAGTAGGTTTTTAAGATATTTGTGGCAGGCAAGGGGCTTAAACCCCTTGTCTAAAGCGAAAGCCCTAAAAGCAATGTAACTATTCAGGCAGATAGAAAATAGACCTAGGTAACTAACGGAATCCGAGCGGGGTTCTCAGGGGTGCAACCCCTGTGCGGGGTCGCAAGGGGTGTCCCCTTGAACTCACCCTCTCTCTTTTCCCCCTTGAGGGGGTTAGGGGGTGAATAGTTACAAAGCAATTATCGTTACTTGTTATCGGTATTATTATTTTCACGCTGACTCTGTTCGATCACCATGCGCATAACATCGGCGCGTAACTTTTGTTGTTCAAGGCGATGCTGTTGAAGGCGAGCGATTTCTGCTTTCTGGTTACGGCGAATTAGATAGGGGATGAAAATTAATAGTAACGTGATTGGGATTAGGTTTAGCAGACCTACCCAGCCATAATCCTCACTGACAATCAAACCAAGCGACCATACTATCGTCGCGCTCAAAGCCGCACCCCAAGGCGCGAATGCGCCAATCTTTTCGATTGTGCGCCAGAAAAAATTATCATTCAACTTGGGTAAAGGCTCTACGGTAGGTGGGATACCGATTGCTGGATCCAAAAGCTTGTTCTCTTGTGGCGTGAGCTTATCTGCCACTTTTCCCGCCTTCTTTGGGAGTATTGCGTTTGGCTTTGCGGAGGCGTTCGGCTTCGGCAAGCTCAGTGATTTCTCGCAGCGAGTTATCAAAACCGTCTTTTGATTCACGGTCGTTAGGTAGGCGTTTTTCGCGCCGGGCTTCATCGAACACTTCTCGAAGGCGCGTGTTTCGTTCTGCATCAAGTTTATCTAGGATAATTTGCCGTCGCTCACTGTTGCGGCGATAGCGATAAACCGTCAAGATAACCGAACCGATGAAAATAAGCACTATAAAAAGGAAAATTATCTGTGCTACGGTGCGCTGTTCCGCGTAAGCCAACCCGATGGCAATAGCCGATAAAACTGCTACTACTATGTTTAGAAGCCATTGCAAACGGAACAACAAAAAAGTTCTGGCGCGTTCTTTGCTAGTTTCCTCATCTAATTCTTCAACATCATTCGTACTCATTACATTCCCTCACAATTTCGCCGAACATTCCGTCAGCGTCTCCATTTCCGGCGAGTTTAAGCAGCCTTACCGAGGTTAAATGATTGCGCAAATTTTCTTCCGATTGAATGAATACTCGCAGGTAATTTCCGGTCAAACCGCTCCGCATCGAGCTATTTGGGTCTTTTGCTTCCCAAAGCACTTCTCGAATTTCACCTAGAAAACGGCTGCGCCATTTTTGACTCAGTTCGTCAGAAAGAAGTCTAAGGCGTTCACCTCTTTGCTTTTTATCCGCATCAGCTACCTGATCGGGCATACTGGCGGCAAGCGTACCACTTCGCGGCGAATAGGGAAATACGTGGATTTTAGCAAACCCCATTTCTGCCGCAAATGCCAATGTCTCGGAAAATTCCTGCTCAGTTTCACCCGGAAAACCCACGATAATATCTGTAGTTATAGAAGCATCCGGCAATTCTCGGTGAATTTGCTCAACAATTTGGCGGTATTTTTCCAAAGTATAGCCCCGCCGCATTCTGGCAAGTGTCGCAGCGCTACCCGATTGCAAGGCAAGATGAAAGTGGCGTGCCAGTCGAGTATCGCGTTGCCACAACTCAAGCAAAGTTGGGTCGTAGTCCTGTGGTTCGAGCGAAGTAATTCGTAAGCGTGGGATATCCAGCTTTTCGAGGATAGTCTCAAGCAACGCTTTAAGGCGTAGCGGGCGTTCTTCATTTTCCATATTAAAGGCTCGGTATTTGCCAAGATGCACGCCCGTAAGCACAACTTCTCGGTATCCGGCTTCCAGTTTGCGGCGCACACTTTCGATGACCTCTGGAATAGCGATGCTTCTCGGTACACCTCTGGCAGTTGGCACGATACAAAAGGCGCAACCAGCGTTGCAGCCATCCTGTATTTTTACCATCGCGCGGGTGTGGTATTTTTTTTCGACCTTTACCTTATCGGTGGTGTTGCCAATCTCATCTTCCTCAAAAAGCGGGTGAGAGGGTTCTGGTCGAAACTCCAGTTCGTAGTTTAGACGCTCTGCTACCAGTTCAACCATACGCTCCTGCTCAACCTTATCTAAAACTAGGTCTACTTCTGCTAAGGCTTTTACTTGTTCCGGGTTGGTATAAACATAGCAACCGGTGGCGATAACCAACGCTTGGGGGTTCTCACGTTTGGTGCGCCGTAGAATCTGGCGCGACTTGCGATCTGCTATATGCGTTACGGTGCAGGTGTTTATCACTACTACATCGGGTGTATATACGCCATCAGGTTCAACCAGCGCAAATCCGGCTCTTTGAAAGTTCTCGGCTAGCCCTTCAGTCTCGCTGGAATTAACTTTGCAACCAAGCGTCAGAAAGGCGATGCGCGGTCTAAAATCATCCGGGTTGAGGTTGTTCTCGATTCGCGCCTTAACCCCCGCTGGGGTTACGGGTTGAGGGTTAGTGCTTACACTTAAATTAATCAGTTCAATAGTACGCATATTATTTAAAAATAAGACTTGTAAAAGTTTTAATACCAAAACATATAGAGAAAAAGTATATTACGCTACAATACAAATAGCAACTACTTTAAAAAGTAGGGCTGTTGCAAGAAAGAAATTGTGCCTAGTTATTAATTCTCTTGGAAGGGGTGAGATAGTTTTAATTCGTAAGGGTGCATCGGGATGCGTGAGCTATCCGAGCTTGCCACTAAAAAGGACATGCTAATTGTTGTTTTCACCTTAAAAACAACATAAAATGCGACTGAACTTGATAATTTATAAAAATACTCTTGACAAACATTGTGAAATTTGTTACAAAATATCGCAAGTTGGTTAACTAATTTTAACCTTTTTCCTATGAGGCTATTGTTGTAACAAGATAGGCACATTACCCGGATTAGTTGTTACTATGCTAAGCCTTGTGCGTGTTGCCAAAATTATGGAGGGTTTAATGTTTTATAAGCTTGGTGTATTTTCTTACCGAGCAAGGTGGTGGATAGTAGCTGCCTGGCTGTGTATCATCGTAATGGCGGGCGTTTTTGCGCCACAGGCTAATGGTGTGCTTAAGAGCGGCGGTTTTAACTTGCCGGAAGCCGAAAGTATTAAAGCCATCAATGATATAACCGAACGGTTCGGGGGTTACAGAGCTACGATTATGGCGCTCTTTACGCCTCCTTCTGGCACTCGTGCCGATGACCCTACCTACATGGCGCAGGTTGACGCAGCGGTAGCAGGCGCGAAAGAATTTAAGGATATAAAAGCGGTTTTAACCTACGGCTCAACCGGAGATAAAAGCTTTATTTCGGGGGACGGAAAATACACCTATGCGCTGTTTGGTTTTGTCACCGATGTGGATGCGACCGAGCAAAACTTGGCAAGCTTTGAGAAAACGCTTAAACCGGGTAACCTCGATATGCGCTTAACCGGGTTGCCGGTTATTTATAAGCAGGTGAACGAAGTAAGCCAAACCGACCTTGAACAAGCCGAAAAAATAACCTTGCCCTTGGCTTTAATAATTCTGGTAATAGTGTTTCGGACATTGGTGGCAGCAGCAATGCCTATAATCGTAGCAATGTGTAGCGTGGCAACCACCCTTGCAATGATTTATTTTCTTGGTCAGACAGTCGATCTTTCCATATTTGTACTGAATATTGCAACTGTGCTAGGTCTCGGTATAGGGATAGACTATTCACTATTTATTGTAAATCGTTTTCGAGAGGAATTGCACAAGCGGGATGGCGATGTAGAATCTGCCATTGCTGCTACAGTGGGTTCAGCCGGACGTGCCACTTTCTTTAGCGGGTTGACCGTTCTGATAGGTATGTCCTCGCTACTTTTGTTCCAGTTTATGGCTTTGCGTTCGATGGGCATTGGCGGGGTGTTGGTGGTGCTTATGAGCGTGCTGGCAAGCCTCTCAATGCTTCCGGCTATTCTTTCAATATTAGGACACCGTATTGATAGCTTGAAAGTCCCGTTTCTGAAAAGAACAAAAGATAAGCTACAGGAAATGGGAACAGGTAATAGCTTCTGGCACAAACTGGCGGAATTTGTAATGCGCCACCCTATAAAGATTATTGTGGTGGTGCTGGCGATTTTGGTATTAGTAGGTTCGCCCTTCTGGAGAGTGCGTTTTGGTGAACCACAGGCAGATATATTGCCAAAAGATAACCCTGCTAGGGTTGCTTTTGAAATTATCGGTCAGAATTTCCCCGGTTCAGCTAAAAGCAGTGATGTTTATTTGCTGGTTGAAGCCAAGAATGGCAAAATGACCGACCCTGAGAATGTCACTGCCTTGGTAAATTATACAAATCAATTGATTAAGGATAAGCAAGTTAAAGGTATCCGCAGCGCGGTTAACCTGCCGCTCCCGACACCCTTGACTCAGGAACAGTATGTAACACTGCTTGGCATATACGGTAATGACCCTTCTAAATTACCGGCGCAGGTAGCTCAATTAACCCCAGTATTAAAGAGCTTAATTGATAATCAAAAGGCGGTTATCAAGCTCGATACCGGGATTGAATATGCCAGCGCAGATGCCCGCCAATATATTAATAGCTTGCGAGGTAATAAACCCGCTAACTTTAATGTGCTGATTTCAGGTGAGCAACCGGCATTAATGGATTTCGTGGATAAAATGTACAGCGATTTCCCGATTGCCATATTGCTGGTAGTGATTATCACTTACATAACCTTGCTGATAATGTTTAAGTCTGTGTTATTACCGTTAAAAGCAGTAGTAATGACCGCGCTTAGCTTGTCCGCCAGTTATGGGGCGTTGGTTTGGTTGTTACAGGATGGAAACCTCTCTACCTTATTGGATTTCAAGCCAACGGGCTATGTAGAATCTATGTTACCGATTATGATGTTCGGTATTCTTTCGGGTCTTTCGATGGATTACGAGGTTTTCTTGCTTACTCGTATCAAAGAGGTTTACGATGAGACCAAGAATAATACCAAAAGCGTGGCTTTGGGGCTTGAGCGTACCGGCGGTATCATAACCAGCGCGGCTTTAATTATGATTGTTGTATCCGCCGCCTTTGCCACTGCCGATATTATTATCATTAAAGCTATCGGGATAGGAATGGCGCTGGCGGTATTTATTGATGCCACTATCATACGCGCGTTACTTGTGCCTGCCACAATGAAATTGATTGGCGACTGGAACTGGTGGATTCCGAAAGCGTTGAAGCGACTTTTGCCGGATGTAAATATCAAGCATTAAAGTGAGGAGGAGCGGCATAAAACCCGCTCCTTTTTGAATCAAATAAGGGCGAGGAAAATATCTACTAAAACGGGGTCAAAAAGCCGTCCTTTACCGCTAATTAGAATTTCAATAGCGTCTTCTTTGGGCAAACCATCGGCATAAACTCTTTTTGAGGTCATATCGTCAAAGGCATCCGCAATACCGACGATTCGCGCTCCCAGAGTAATTTGGTCACCCTTCAAGCCGTAAGGGTAACCGCTGCCATCTAATCTTTCATGGTGTTGCAAAATAATTAGCGATGAATCCTCTAGCCCTTCCACCCGCCCTAAAATTCTTGCCCCGATTTCGGGATGATGGCTCATCTCGGTATATTCTTCGGAAGTTAAATTACCAGCTTTTTTGAGGATTTTATCCGGCACTCCTATTTTTCCAATATCGTGGAAAAGACCTCCCAGATAAATATTTCGTATCTGTTCTTTAGTAAGTTCTAATGAGGGAGTTTCAGCCACAATTCGGGAATAATTAGCTACTCTTTGGCTATGCCCCTGACTATCGTGGTCTTTTGCTTCTAGGGCGTTTAATAGCGCAATACTGGCGTTTTCTAACAGCGGGAAAAATACTTTCAGGCTCATGGTTTCACGCATAAGCTGTGCGCTTGAAAGGGCGGATTTAATTGTTTCAATCAATTCGGGACCAGAAAAGGGCTTGGGTATAAAACCTAACGCGCCCGCTTTCAATGCTTTTACCGCAACGTCTACATTGTCATTGCTGGTTATAATTATGCTGGCAATTCCGGGGTCTATTTTTTTAAGTTCTTCCAGAAATTCAAGCCCACTCATACCCGGCATATGGATATCACAAATTATAAGGTCAAAAGGATTACTTTTTACAAGTTCAAGCGCCTTTTCAGCATTATCCGCATCTGTGATTCGAAAATGATTAATAGTGAGCATCCGCGCGATAACATTGCGAACACCCAAATCATCATCTACAATTAAGACAGAAGGTTCAGGATTAGGGGCTTCAGCCATATCAATCGACCTATATAGTTAAACATATAAATTATTAAGGTCAAATAAACTATTTCGCGTATATTTAGTATCTAAGATGATTATAATTCCTTTTACAGCAAAGAACCATAAGCATTTTGTACAATAATCTCCTATTGATTTTTATTTGTAACAATTCACCCCCTACCCTCTCAAGGGGGAAATAGGAGAGAGGAGTTCAAGGGGACACCCCTTGCGACCCCGCACAGGGGTTGCACCCCTGAGAACCCCGCTCGGTTTCCTTTAGTTACATAGGTCTATTTTCTATCTGCCTGAATTGTTACTTTTAATTTATGAGTTTTGCTTGCGTATAGCCGCCATTCTGTTGGCGATTAGCGCGGCGGTAGCGCCTGCTCCCACTCCGTTATCAATATTCACTACCGTCAATCCCGGTGCGCAGGTTTGCAGCATGGTTAATAGCGCTGCGACCCCTTTTCCACCTAAACCATAACCGACCGATACCGGAAGTCCGATAACCGGAACATTTACCAGACCGGCAATTACTGAGGGTAATGCCCCATCCATTCCGGCTGCTACGATAATTACATCCACATCAATCTGCAACATTGATTGGAGCGGTCTGAAAAGACGATGCAAGCCTGCTACCCCAACATCATAGATTGAGGTAACATTGCAGCCCATTTCACGCGCTACTACCCCGGCTTCTTCTGCCACCGGGATGTCGCTATTTCCGGCAGTTATAATTCCTACTTGCCCTCCGGTGACAGGTTGGCTAAAATCAGCACGTTTCAACACCAACATGTTACTAGCGTCAAATTCTTCCACGCCTACAGCTATAGTTTGACCCTCAAATTCTATTGTTGCCAGTTCTTGTACTAGCCTTGCCCGCAATTCCGGCTTTGCCCGACTTATAATTGCTCGCCCTTTTCCTTTTACCAGAAAATTCCGGGCAATTGCAATAGTATCATTATCCCGTTTGCGTTCGGCATATATTATTTCGGGTACGCCCTTACGGTCTTCCCTGTTGTAATCAAGACTGGATTGTTTTTCGAAAATCGGTTCTTGATTCATCTCAGGGTCAACACCCATGAGCGAATTAGCCAATTCTTCAAAAATATTACTCAACCTGACACCTCAAAATCTATCTCTAACTTGCTGGTATTCCCCGCCATATCCTGCGCGACAAAGTTTAGAATATGCTTACCAGCTACCAGACCTGTAGTATCAACAATGCAGGTAAATTCAGCTTCGGCTTTTTTTGCCAGATATAAAGCCGGGACTGCGGCAAGAGGGGTTTGATTTAACCCATCCATAGTATAGAACACTCCTGCAATACTACCCGCGCCGGGCGTTTCTGCTTGCTTGCTGCTGACAATATTATCGGCGGCGACCAACTTGAAGGTAATACGCTCACCGCTTTGAAGCTTCCTGTTATCTGGTATGCCCTGATAACTCAAGCTAAGTGACGACCCTTCCCGGTCATAGCCGCTTGCTTGCCATAAAGCGCGTGCCAACACATTGTAGCCGCTTGCGTTTGGATGCACGTCACCGAATTTTATCCATGTATAATCACCCTCATGCTGAAAAAAGGGGGCAAAAAAATCGGCAACGCGCACCCCTTTATCTAAGGCAATCCGTTTTATGCTCTCATCAAACCGTTTAACCCAGTTGTTCTGCTCATCCTCGCTACCTCCACCGGTTTGATAGATATAGGGGTTATAGTAGGTAGTTACAATTATATCGGAACGGTTTCCGGTATGGGCTTTAAGCTCGTCCAACGCTCGGCTGAAATTTGTTTCAAATTGCTGCAAGGCGCTATTGCGTAGCTGCTCGCTCTTATTGCGATTGTCCAGCATATCGTTTCCGCCAAGCGTGAGGGTAATCGGGCTAACCGTTTTGCCTGCTATTTTGGCTTTATCAATCTCATCGAGGGCAAGTTGCAACTGGCTTTTGTTGCCGGGTTTAGCTTCAAAAAAGCTGCTGCTACTTTCGCCCGGTATGGCTAGGTTTTTGTATGGAGTCATTGCGGGACGAACCCGCTTCAGGTAATTATTATAAAACAGCCCTGCAAAACCCATATCGTATGGAGTAGGTGCGCCCAACCCATACCCAACAGAGTCACCTAACGCCAGATATAAATCACCTATCCCGATGGGTGCAGCCGAATCATTGTGTCCAATTGTTACGCGAGGCGTTGGGGAAAGCGTGGGAGTGGGCGCGGGTATTGTGGCAACAGGCTGTACGAACTCGGTATTACTTTGGACTTCATCAACAAAATTCTTTAGCGTAAAGAATAGCGCCAGCGTTACAATAAGCAAAGCCAGCGCAATTAACGTTACAATGATGGAGTGTGCCGAAAGCTTTTTCATACTTTAAAGTGACAGAGCTTTACTCTGAGGGCTTAGCCAGAAGGATTCGAATAATAGCCGCATCGCCCTCGCGAAATCAGGATGTTCTATCCGCAAACTGGTAAGGCTCTGCTGCCCGGTTATGGGGTCACGGAGGGCGCAAATTGCCGCCCGATCATCCACTACAATTAATTTCATGGGCAATTCTTGGCTGATACGCAATTCTGCGCCGCTTTTGTACAAGGATTCGATACGTTCTTCAATTCCAACCGTGCCTTCTTGGAAAAGGCAGCGCAATTGCACTTTGCGTTTTAGAGCCGCCAACTCATAAGTATTCAACAATCTAGGATCCTGCGCGTAGGGTTCTTTCTCAAGGATATAGATAAAATCCTTTGCGGTTGCTAGTAGGTCGTTGGCTACCTGCGTAATACGGCTTCGTTCGTAGAGTACATCTATATAACGTAATGAGCCTGTTTCAGTCTGACCCGCGCTGTATAGCGGTAATATCTGTTCCACCAAATCTTCCATTAATTGGCGGCGATGCGTTATTACCGCATTCATTTCCTGCTCATGCCTTCGTTGTAAATCCAAAAGAGCTTGTTTTGGATCTACCGCACTGAACTGAGCAACATTTCCCGGTACAGCATAGCATAAGCCTTTATTCAACAGGTTATTCAGGGCTTCATACACTTTTGGGCGAGGTACTCCGGCGGCGTTTGCCAGTTCTGCTGCCTTAAAGTTCGGTCTGCCTAGCATAGCCAGATATATTTTAGCTTCATTTCGGGTTAAATCCAGTTCTTCAAGCTGGCTAATCTGTTCTTCATCCAAGGTGCATCTTACTCCTCTTATTTTGTAACCCTAACCCCCTCAAGGGGGAATAAAGAGGGAAAAAGTATAGGGTACACCCCTATGCCCCCGGCGGGGAGTTTCCCGTGCCTGTGACCCGTAGGGTTACACCCCTTTTCGTTGGTTTTATACCTAGGCTGAGTTGTTACCTTATTTTTGGTTTATTGTAGCATAAACCCGGAAAGCATTCAGGTATTGTGCATAATTGCTCTGCCCCTTATCGCCCCGCCTGAGTAATTACTTTTCCTAGCTAAAGTCCTGTTGATTAACCGACCGGAAGCGATACCAGCAAGCCCACTATAAACAAAATAGAAGCGAGGGTTAGCCCTTCCACCAACCACCAACGCCAGCGCAATGACAGGTTGGCGCGTATTCCTGCAAAGGCGATGAGAACCGCCACAACAAAAACAAGCAGCTTTAAAATCAAGGTCTTGCCGTAGTTTGTCTCAAGCAGATTTTCAAGCCGATATGTTTGGAGAATACTGCTGGCAATTCCGGTTGTCACCAAAACCAGCAAAGCAAGGGCGGCTAACCTTCCAAAACGCTTGATTATATACTGGCGTTGCGAGGCTATCTCCGGCAATCGCCAAAGAGCAATCAGCGTAAAAAGTCCGCCTACCCATACGCCCATCGCTAAAAGATGGAATGTATTGATAGCCAGTCCGGCTACCCCGAAATTAATTGCATGGCTGGCTTGTCCATTTGCCACCGCTAATACAATTCCGGTTAGGATAATCGCGCTGCTCGCTGCCCTATTTCCTTGTCTCGCCACGCTAACCAGTACCCATAGCAGTAGGGCAGCCCCCAATCTTTGCCCCAAGACACGCCCAAAATTTGAGGCTAAGATATCGCCAATGGTTGTACTGTCGAAAAGCTGAGATTCATCGAGGCTGGCGCTCTGACCTAATAACGCCAGCGGTTCTGCCACTATCAGCAATAATATTCCTGAATTTACAAGTCGCCATATTATCTTTTCTGCTTGTTCTGTTCGGTTTTTAAGCGCGAAAAGTCCGAAAACTACCGGGAAAAAGCCGAGGGCATAGCCGAGAAAGTGCAACCAGCGTGAAAAGGTTTGCAAGCCTAAGCCTAGCAATGACACCGCGCCAAATTCCGCCGAACTTCCCGCTAGCCTTGAGCTTTGATTACCCACGCTAAAGCTGAAACTGCCCCGCACCGGATGCGTATCTTCGGATATAACTTGCCAAACCACCCGGTAGGTGCCATTTTGATCGAGCTTTACAGGAATCGTAACTTTTTGCCCCTCGATTACAGGCGCAGCTATTTCAATTTTAGTACCGGAGGGGGAGAAAACGGTCACACCGGGGCGAATCAGCCGAATCGGTTCGCTGAACCAGATGTTAATCGTAGCAGGGGCAGTGGCGAGAATTGAACCATCGGCAGGGTCAGAGCGAAGAAAGCCGGAATGTGCGTTTGCCACATTTACCCGGCAAATGCCAAATAGCAATACTAGCCCGATAAAAGTGGCAATACTGAATTTTAAGCGTACATTTCCGGCTTTAAGCAATTTAAATCAAGCCGCCTGATTCGATGCTTCTGAAAGGGTTGTCGGGGTTTTTCCTGACTTGTGCCCAATCCGGATTACTAGACCAGAGGCAACCAGCGATAAAAGACCTGCCAGCAAAAAACTAACCTGATAATCGCCCAAAATTGTGTAAAGCGCACCTGCCCCAAAAGAAGCAAAAGCCGCGCCGAGTTGATGAGCGGCGAAAATCCAGCCAAAAATCACCGGGGCGCTGGCTTTGCCAAAAATATCGGCGGTTAAGCGAACGGTGGGTGGTACAGTAGCGACCCAATCCAGCCCATAAAATACGATAAATACTGCCAGTGAAAGAAAGCCTGTGCCTAACGCATAGGGCAAGAACAGTAACGAGAGACCTCGCAAGCCGTAGTACCACGCCAACAATACGCGATTATCAACCCGGTCTGAGAGCCAGCCTGAGGCGGTGGTTCCGATAATATCAAAGACCCCGATAAGGGCAAGCAAACTGGCAGCAGTTACTTCCGGGATGCCGTGATCCATCGAGGCGGGAATCAGATGTGTGCCGATAAGCCCATTGGTGGTAGCGCCACAGATAAAGAAACTGCCGGAAAGAAGCCAGAAATCGCGCGAACGCAAGCCCCGCAACAAGCCGTTTATAGCGTTTGCAAAAGGGTTTCCGGTGCTTCTTTCTGGTTCTACTGCATCCGGTTCAGCCCCGTAAGCTTTTAAGCCTTTGTCGGAAGGGCGATTGCGCATGAATATGGCGACTATCGGAAATAAGATAATTATTGCGGTTAGGGTAGTCCAAGATGCTGCCCTCCAGCCAAACGTGGTAATCAGGGTTGCCAGCAGCGGTAGAAATACCAGTTGCCCGGTAGCATTGCTGGCAGTCATAATGCCTAGCACCAACCCGCGCTGTTTCACAAACCAACGGTTAGTTACAAAGGCTGCCAACACTGTAGCAGTTGCTCCGGTGGATATACCGACCATTATACCCCATAAAATATACAGTTGCCACGGTTCGGTCATAACGGTAGTCAATAATAAAGCGCAGGCAATTGTGCCAAAGGCAATCAACATCACCCGTCTTACGCCAAATCTATCCATCAAAGCGGCAGCGAAAGGCCCAAACAAACCAAAAAGAACTAGGTTAATGGCGATTGCCAGCGAAACTGTTGCCCTATCCCAATGAAAATCCTCGCCCAATGGAACGAGCAGCACCCCCGGAGTTGAGCGAATACCGGCAGTTGTGAGCAGTGTCAGGAAGGTAATAATTGCTATGACCCAAGCATAGTGAAATCGGGGCGATGCCGCTCTATCTTTCATTAAAATTATCCTTATTAATAACGAGTTTAAATATCAAATTGCTGCAAGCTATCCAGTAAAAGTAGCAGTTCGGTGTTACCTTTGTCCCCTAGCGTTTCTCGAACTTTTTGCTGTGCCTTTTCCCAATAAGGGCGCGCTTCTTCAATTTTCAAACGACCTTGCTCAGTCAAAGAGACCTTGTTTCCGGCTTCACCTTTTATATGGCTGATGCTAATATACCCGGCTGCTTGTAATATTTTCAGATTTCGCAAAAGGGTGGTGCGCTCTAGATATAGCTCATCGGCTAATTCGGTTAGATTTGAATTCGGCGCTCGTAAAATATTAGCGAGCAGCGAGTATTGGGTAACGGGTATCCCTATCGGTGCTAGTTCATCATCATAAAGACGGGTAAGAATTCGGGATGCCCTACGCAAGTTTATACAAAAGCAAGTTGATTTCATAACTACTACCTATACATAAAGTGTATCTACACATTTATTGCAAAGATACCATAAGAATTATGTTCCTGTCAAACTCAAAAAGGGCTGTAACTATTCACCTGCCTACCCCCTCAAGGGGGAAAGGAGAGAGGAGTTCAAGGGGACACCCCTTGCGACCCCGCACAGGGATTGCACCCCTGAGAACCCCGCTCGGATTCGTTAGTTCGCTCAAGGAGGGAAGAGGAGAGAGGAGGTCAAGGGGACACCCCTTGCCACCCCCGCTCGGATTCGTTCTAAAATTCAGGGGGAGATTCGAAGTGGTTCAGCATCCAAATCGCAGCAATGGCTTTTTTGACCCTGCCTGAGTTGCTGCTCTTAATTTTTAATTTGCGATGTGTAATTGACAAGACAAATGGCTCTAGCCTATAGTTGTCATTACATCGCTTGTTTCCACTCTTTTCGAGAGTTAGTAAAATTGCTCCTAATGTTTGAGAGTAAGGCTAGAGTAGGTGAAGATGCCAGCAGCAAACCCGCAAACACAGGAACCTGATACGCCAAAACCAGAACAATTGCTTGCTAATGAGGATAGGCAACGTCGTTGCGCTCAGGAAGTTTTGACCATCATTCCACTACTTCGCCGTATAATCCAACGCGAACGAGATGGTTCAGAATTGCCGATAACTTTGCAGCAATATTCTGTTTTGAAAGTGTTGCATCAGCAACAATACTTGATCAGTGAACTGGCAGATATTTTTAAGGTTAGTCGCCCTACCATGACTCGTATAATCGACGGTCTAGAGGGGAGACATCGTAATAATGATCAGTCTGCAAAAAGTAAAGCTCCCCGCCGCTTGAAATTGGTAGAACGGGTGGATAGCCCTGATGACCGCCGTCTGGTTTATGCCCGAATTACGAGTGAAGGTGAAGCGGTAGTACGTCGCTATCACTCTAAGGCTGAGGAAAGCGTTACTTCGATTCTGAATCAGATAACCGGTGATGAATTTGAGGCAATTGAGAAAGCAATGAATACGCTTCGCCGTTCGCTTGAGCAGAGTGGCGATTTATAGATGCTTTAAAGTTGATTCTATGAGCCAAAAAAAATGCCCCTGTCCAGTGGTGGATAGGGGCAATACAATTTCTGAAAAGCAGTTATTTTTTCTGGTTTCTTTCGCTTCCCGGAAGCTTCCCACCGAACATAGAGGGTGGCAACTTGTACCCAATCAGGCTTAGCTTTGGTTCGAACTTTGGTCGTAAGCCTGTTGGCTTCAAAGCTCCTGCTACTTTGCCGTTGTCATCGCCTTCTTCGTCCCACATAAAGATATCTTGCAAAACTATATTTTCGCCTTCCATACCTTGGATTTCGGTAACAGCGGTGACCTTACGAGTTCCATCACGCAAACGAGATTGTTGGATAATCAAGTTTATTGCGCTTGCCATTTGCTCACGAATAACCTTAAGCGGCAAATCCATGCCAGCCATCAAGCACATAGTCTCAACGCGCCGGGTAGCATCGCGAGGGGTATTGGCATGGAGGGTGGTTAGCGAACCATCGTGTCCGGTATTCATTGCTTGGAGCATGTCGAGCGCTTCACCACCACGGCACTCTCCTACTACAATACGGTCGGGGCGCATACGCAAAGAGTTACGCACTAGGTCACGAATGGTAACTTCAGAAGTTCCATCCACATCCGGTTTCTTGGTTTCAAGCCGCACCACGTGACGTTGCATTAATTGCAATTCGGCGGCATCCTCAATCGTTACAATGCGTTCTGTTTCAGGAATAAAGCTACTAAGTACGTTCAATAAGGTGGTTTTACCAGAACCAGTACCACCGGATACCACAATGTTCAAACGCGCTTTAACGCAGGCTTCAAAAAACTTTGCCATATCTGCTGTAACAGAGCCAAAGTTGATCAGGTTTTCAATGGTCAAAGGCTTTTTGTTGAACTTGCGGATAGTGATACTTGGTCCGTCAATAGAGCAGGGCGGGATTACTGCATTGACGCGGCTACCATCGGGCAAGCGGGCATCTACCATCGGAGATTTGCGGTCAATACGCCGTCCTAGAGGAGCGATAATGCGATTGATAATACGCATCACATGCTCATCGTTCTCGAAAGTGATATTGCTTTCCAATAAGCGTCCGCGCTGTTCGATGTAAATCAGCTTTGGTCCGTTCACCATAATTTCTGTGACTGATTCGTCTCCTAGCAATTGCTCAAGCGGACCGAAACCGACCATTTCTGCCAGCACTTCGTCAAATAGTATTTTTTGCTGTTCTTGTGGCAGGTTAAGTTGAAGCTGATCGTAAACCAGCTTGAATTTTGTAGCCAACTCGCGGGTGGTTTTTTCATCGCGGTTCAGCACCGTGTTTGTGCCGATGCTTGATTGAATCCGAGTTACAATCTGATTTCGGAACTCGCGTAATTTCTCACGGTCAACCACAATTCCAGCCATACCCATTCCCGGTATCATACTACCGGAAGTCGGTGGCGGCGCTACGGAAGTCGCACCTGGTATTGTTGAATTGGTCACTATATTGCCGGGAATAGAAGCGAAAGGCGGCGGTGGCGGCGGGTTTCCTTGCGCCGGAGCGCTAGGAGGAGGCACAGCCTGTGCGGGAGGAGGTGGTAATGGACCTGATTCTCCGGGACGACCTTCCGGGGTAGGACCCCCAACTCTTTTCAAAAGCATAAATTAAAACTCCCTTACGATTATATCTTCTAATACCAGCAGCAATATGACTTATAGCTCAACAAAATAACTCGCAACTGCCTGGTCAATTAAATCTTTCGTTAGTGTAGCGGGTGCACCCAGATAAGAAGAAATACCCAAAATTTGCTTTAACAGATCGCGTGGGTGACAGTTTCTCAACTCACGCCGGGCTTTTACGTAGTGTTCTTTCAGCAGATACACTGCCCCTTCATCCGTGAAACTAACCTTTAGTTCCTCGCATTGGCGACGCAAGATTTCGCGATATTCTTCATAGGTGGGATTGCGCACTTCAATTTTATTTTGGATACGGCGCAAGAAAGCTTCATCAACCAAATCTCGCGGTGCAAGGTTGGTTGAGAATACGATTAGTTCATCAAAAGGCACTTCGATTTTCTTGCCGGTACGTAGGGTTAAAAAGTCCATACGCTTTTCCAACGGTACAATCCAGCGGTTTAAGAGGTCGCGAGGGCGCATTTGCTGGCGACCAAAGTCATCAATCAGGAACATCCCGTTATTGGATTTTAACTGGAAGGGCGCTTCATAGTATTTGGAAGTATCGTCCCAAATCAAGTCGAGGCTACCTAGCGACAACTCACCACCGACTACGATAACAGGTCTTTTACATAAGACCCAACGGGAATCAAGTTTTCTATCTAGGCTTGAGTTATCGTAGTTATTCCGTTGATCTCCAGAAACTACATGCAAGTTCTGGTCAAACACCTTGATAACAAATCCATCAGCCTCCATAGCGTATGGAATATAGACATCGCCGCCTAGCAAACGTGCCACATGCTCACTGAGGAGCGTTTTGCCGTTTCCTGCCGGTCCGTATAAGAACATGCTACGCCCGGTGTTGATGGCGGGTCCGATAGAATCTACAATATCGTTACCTACCACCATATCCAAAAGCGCTTCACGCACTTGTTGTGGTCCTACATGAATATCACCAAAGGTTTGCGCCTTGATTATCTTGCGATATTGGTCTAGCGAGACGGGGGCAGGTCCTACATAGGACGAGTGGTTTATGACTTCGAGGGCACGCTGTACCCCCTTTGGGGTTAGCACATATTGGTAAGCTGACTCTCCTAGCCCTTCGCTACCACCGATGTCAATAATCTCCGCTTTTCGCAACTGGTTTATAACAGGTTCAACTACACCAAAGTAGGGCAACTTAATTGTTTCTGCCATTTTCTGAGCAGAAATAATAGTAATTTGGTAGATTAATTTAATAACTAAATCGCCGATTATTCGCTGTGAAATCTCAGTTTCCTGAATATTAGTGGGTTCAGAAATTAATCTTTCAACATTTCTAAGGCGAGAATCAAAATTTCTGGCGTTAGGGTAGTTGTTAAGCATAGACATTAAGTATGCTAACCTCCAGTTACTTCTTCAGGTTGTTTGTACATGTTGGCAACATGTTTCCAGAGTAGTAGCCTTTGACAGGCTATATTCCCAATTGTTTATTATAAAGATATGTTAACTCAGACCCATAGATTTGTAAATAACCATTTTGTCCGGTAAAAGTTATAACAAATAGTAACTCTTTTATTTGGCGCTTGGAAATATTGAGTTAGACCTGTTCATGACGAAAGCAATCGGTTAAGTGGTCGTTTACCATGCCTATTGCTTGCATATAAGCGTAACAAATGGTGCTGCCCACAAACTTAAATCCGCGTTTTTGCAAATCTTTGCTGAGTATATCGGATTGTGGGGTATAGGGTGGTATCTCGGAGAGGCTTTTAAAGTTGTTCTTGCGCGGTGTTGAGTTTACAAGTCCCCAAATATATTTGTCAAAAGAGCCAAACTCTCGTTGTACTTCAATGAATTTTTTTGCATTAATTATAGTTGCTTCTATTTTCAGGCGGTTACGGATTATGCCCGGATTCAGCAGCAGCCTCTCCACATCTGAAGCTGAAAAGTTAATCAGCTTTTCTGCTTCGAAGTTTGAGAAAACTTCTCGGTAATTTGCACGTTTTTGCAACACCGTGTTCCAACTCAACCCCGCTTGTACCCCTTCCAGTATCAGAAACTCGAAAAGCTTCTGATCATCATGAAGCGGTACGCCCCACTCGGTATCGTGATATTCCACCATCAGAGGGTTGGTGTTTGCCCAACTACAACGCACTAACAGTTCACTCATCGCTGTTTAGACTCGGCTTTCAAGATAATCTGCGCGGCTTGCGCTCGGTTGTGTAGGTGTAATTTTGCCAGAATATTGCGCAGATGATTCTTTACAGTATATTCGCTGATGTTAAGTATCACTGCGATTTCTTTATTGGTGGCTCGTTCGGCAACGAGTTTTAATACTTCCTTTTCGCGTAGGGTAAGTTGTTCAATTGCATCTGTAGCGCTGGTCTGTTCCGGCTGAGTTTGCGGCGTTGCAGCGTTGTTCTGATTTTGACGCGAAAATTCGCGCAACAGACGGGCTGCCATCAGGCGCGAGATTGGGGCTTCTCCGCTACCAATGCCCCGCAACATTTCCACTATTTCAGCCGCTCTAATATTTTTCAGCAAATAACCCTGTGCGCCATTTTTAATTGCCTGAAATAGTATTTCTTCTTCTTCGCTAACTGTTAGCATGATTATCTTGATATAGGGCATTTCGTTTGAGATGGCGCGGGTAGCATCCAACCCATTCATAATGGGCATGTCAACGTCCATAAACACCACATCCGGCATCAACTCACGGGCTTTAATTAATGCTTCCTGCCCATTTGAGGCTTGCCCAAGCACTTGCAAATCATTTTGCGAACTTAACAGGCTGGCGAGTCCCTCTCTAAAGAGTACGTGATCATCTACCAACAAAATCCGTAGTGTTTCAGCCATTTAGCCCATACCCTACTTTCCGTCGATTTGCTTCTAAACATGTAAAAGGTAGTGGCAAGCTAATTTTGACAACAGTTCCGTTATCCGGTTCACTTAAAACTTCGAGTGTGCCACCTAGGCTTTCAACTCTCTCTCTCATAATTATCTGTCCGAAATGTTGTCCCTCGGAGTGGAAACTACGGGTATCAAAGCCGCAACCGTTATCGTTGATTGTAACAGTTATCGGGCGGAGAGGGTCGCTAGCGCCACCGCTATCTGCCGCACCGTCCTTGAAATTGGTGAGTCGCAAGCGCAAGACCGCGCTGGTAGCTTTTGAATGTTTGCGTATATTGCTTAAAGATTCCTGAATAACCCGTGCCAGTTGGAGTCTGGTGCTAGAGGGGAAGAGCTTTTCAATATTGTTATCATCAAATCCTTCCAAATCCAACCGCGTTTTTATATCGGTGTTATCGGTGAATTTTTCCAGCATTTCGCTCAAAACAGTGATAAAATCGCGCTGTTCCAATACCTCCGGGCGTAATCCGCTGATAACCTCACGCACATCACCATAAGCCTCATTGCAGGCATTGCGCAATTGTTCCAATTCTTTTTCCGCGCCCGGTATATTTCCTGCTTGCAAATGCGCTTCTGCTACATCAGCTTTAAGCAAGGCACATGCCAGCAATTGCGCCACCCCATCGTGAATTTCGCGGGATAAGCGCCCGCGTTCTTCCAAAACGGCTAATTCCTTAACACGTTTATTGAGAGCTTCGAGTTTCTGGTTTTGCCGTTCCAACCGCGTTTGAAAATTACTAATCCAGCCGAATACTAATTGAGAGAAGACAAAGGAGATGAATAGCACTAAAAGCGCGGCAACTACGTTGCCCGTATCCATATCCATATAATCATGGATTACAGAGTGGCGCACAAATTCGTAAACCAGCACCAGTAATGGAGGGATTAATACACTGCTCCATTTGGCAACAGCCAGCTTTTTTTTGTTGTTCATCAACTCTTCACCGCACGCAAAATCTACTACAAAAACGTTCTATTACGGAAATTGAATGTTATTTATTATTTCCAATAATAGCAAATAATTTCTTTAATGGAATAACCTAGCAAGCAACAGTTTTGTAATGTTCTTGAAAGGTGGCAGGTTTTCACAATGGGGTGAAAACCTGAACGCTCGCATTGCGTTATTTTCGAGGATTACAAGGTTTTAGCGGCAAGCTCACCTAGCACTTGTGCGCTATGCCTGAAACCCTCTAATTCTTTCTCATTCAAAGGTAAGGTAAGGGTGGCGGTTATACCTTTGCGACTGACCACCATTGGCAAACTCAGGCAGACATCTTTTATTCCATATTGTCCGGTCATTACATTAGAAACCGAAAAAGCGGTACTTTGGTCACGTAGAATCGCTTCGGTTACTCGTAAAAGACCGGAAGCGATCGCGTAATAGGTTGAGCCTTTGCGGTTGATAATTTCGTAGGCGGCAGTACGCACCTGCTGGAAAATATCCTCCATATCGTTCAGGTCATATTCCTTGCCGAGTTGTTTTGCCACATCTGCCAGTGGCACTCCCGCAATTGAGGCGCAACTAAAGGCAGGTACTTCGCTATCGCCATGTTCGCCGATAATGTAGGCATGCACACTGCGAGGGTCAACCCCGTAATATTCACCTAGCAGATAGCGAAATCGGGCTGTATCGAGGATAGTACCGCTGCCCACTACTCGTTCGGGCGCAAATTCCGAATATTTGATAGCGGCTTGGGTCATTATATCCACCGGGTTGGTGGCAATTACCATAATTGCCTCTGGTGCAGCTTTCGCCACTTGCGGTATCATGTCGCGGAAAATTGCAGCGTTGCGTTGCACCAAATCGAGGCGGGTTTCGCCCGGTCTTTGCGCTGCGCCCGCGCTGATTACCACCACTTCACTGCCCTTGATGTCGGCATAATCGCCCACCTCAACTTGGCAAGGATGCTCAAAAGGCATGGCATGGTTTAGATCCATCATTTCGCCTTCGGCACGCATGTGGTTGGCATCTACCAATAGCATTTCAGACGCTAGTCCCGAATTTAGCAAACGGTAGGCAAAGCTTGCGCCTACCATGCCTGTGCCTAGCACAGTTACTTTCGCCATTATTTTCTCCTATCCAATAGCCGGAATACCGACTTTAACCCTACTTATATATCGCTTACTGCACAAACTTTAACATCAACCCACCTACTTTTCAAGGCAATTTCTCGAACCCGCTTCTCGTTTATACCCCTGCGCCTGCCAACGGTTCGGCTAGACTCCCTTTTTGGAGATAGTCATTGAACAGATTGCCCCAAGTGGTTTCTTCTTTCCACTTTTCAAATGTCAGGCGATCTTTGCGGGGCCAGCGATAGTAATCATGGTACATCTCACTCCCCAGAATAAATACATTTACCAACGGGGTGTGGAAAAAGAGCTTTTGAAAACGCTTCATCGGACCAAACCACATTAGGTCGCCCACCCGACTCGCGCCGTTATCCCCTACCGTGAAGCCCCAATTTTCACGCGAAATGTCCGCGCCTACTATCTCGATTTCGCTCATCTCGCCCACGCCCAACCCACTTTCATGCGCCAAGCGAATGTATTTAAGGCTCATAGGGTCGAAGCCCATCATTTTGGCAGCAACCGCATCTATCGCCACCTGATCGTCTGAGGCAAGAATGTAATCCTTGATAACCGGATACATCGTGCGCGGTCCCGGTCCGTTTCCGGCGGTAGTGCCATCCATTACGGCGAAGATGCCGGGATGAATCTCTTTTTGGATTGCCAGCAAATCCACCAGCGTTTCATGAATCCATGTATGAGTATAGTGGCGATGCGTACTCAGCAAGCCCCCGAAAGCGTTTTTCATTGCTCCGGTGGTGGTGGTATAGATGTGGCATTTCACCGTTGGCAAGTGGATGATGTTCTTGCCGAAGAAGTAATCGGGGATGTGGATTCCTTCCGGGAAGATTTTATCCAGCACCAACATTTTTGCTTTGGGCTGGTAGCGCACCCAGTTTATATCCTCCGGCTTGAAATTGTACAGCACCGGGATATTGTATTTTCTGAAAAGCGGCACATAGTTATTGAGGTCTTCACCTTTGAAGGCGTTGGTCACTACCGTTTTGTTCTGCACGCAGGAAATATCTTTAAAACCTGCTTTGCGCAAAGCTACAGTAACCCCTTCCATTTGCCACGGCGTGGTGTTTGCGCCGGGGAAGGGGAAGTGCCAACTAATATTATCCTTCAAGATGGTGGTATTCTCGCGAGGTAAATGCTGCTCGAAATCAGCCAGCTTCATTAACTGCTCGTAATCTTCGAGAACGGTTTCAGGTCGTGATTTGAGTACAGCCACTTTAGCGCGTTTAGCCATTAAATGCTCCTTTCATTGCGGGAAAGTTACCCTAAATTCGGCAAATCCGGCAAACGCTAAAACTTTCATACTAAATAAGGAGAAGATTTGAATCTTCTCCTTGCATTTTACTCCATATTTTGTAACAGTAAAAATCGGATTAAAGCTTGAGGCGTTTGAAGACAGGTTCAGGCACATGCTTGATAATCAGCATAATCAGTTGCCAGAAGCGCGGGGTGTATAGCACATCCTTGCCCTTTTGCATCGCGCTGAAAATATCGCCGCCTACTTTTCCCGCGTTGGCAAAGAGCAAGCCCTTTTTCAGGTGTGCGGTCATCGGCGTATCCACGAAACCGGGCTTGATGGTCAGCACCGCTACACCGGATTTGGCAAGGCGATTGCGTAGCCCTTGCAGGAAGGTATTCACGCCGCCTTTAGCCGCACCATATACATAATTGCTCTGCCGCCCTCGGTCGCCAGCCACCGAGGAGATTACAGCAATGCAACCTCGTTTTTGCTTCTCAAAATGGTTGGCAAGGATAGTAAGTAGCGAGATAACGCTTACACAGTTATTGTTAAATTCGCGGAGGGCTACTTCAACACTTGCTTCGCCAGCTTTTTGGTCGCTAAGTGTGCCATGCGCGATAAGTACCGCGTCCAAACCATCGAGAGCGGAAATGGCTTTGCTCACCAATTCAGCGTGGCGTGAATTGTCGGAGAGGTCAAGCACAAGGCTTTCTACCTGTTTTGCGCCTCTAACCTTTAAATCTTGGCAAACTGTTTCCAGCTTTTCAGGGTTGCGCCCCACCAGAAATAACTGCGCCCCCTCGCGTGCGAAAAGCTTGGCGGTTTCGTGAGCTATTGCCGAAGTTGCGCCTAATATCAGAACTTTGTTCATCTTTATCCTTTGATATGTCCGGGGGAGGTTACTCTCCGCCAGAAACTGGATGAGAATTTAGGGTCGATGTACTGCTCAAACTCTCGCCAATTCGGGTAATATTGCTGGAAGCTTTCCGCGCTCATCCGGGCATCTTTGGCAGGATACACCACGCCAGCGTTGCGCCTTACTGTGCCATCCAAATCTTCCAGAAGTCGCAAAGTTTTATCTCCGTGAAAGGCGAAATCCAGCGCGAGGGTAACGCCCGGACGTGGGAAAGAAAGCATTCCCGGTGATTTTATATGCCCAAACTCTTTCAGAACTGCCAAAAATGAGCCTTCGCCCGAATCGCTGATACGTCCTAGAATCTCACGGATAGCGCGGTGATTGTCGCTGCTCGGAATTACAAATTGGTATTGCAGGAAACCGCGTTTGCCGTAGAGCTTGTTCCAGCGGTCAACTTTATCGAGCGGGTAAAAGAAAGGGTCATAGGGTACGGTTTTAATGCGCCGCTTTTGCAGATGGATATGGTAGAAGGTGGTGTTAAAAGCCTTCATTGTTAGCCCGTTTAACAGAAACTCAGGGGCATCTAGCGGCACTGTACCGGGCAGTTTCTTGTTTACCGCCTCTTTGGATTGATATTTCGATTGGTTGTGGTTGCCGCGCATGAATACGCCACGCCCAAGATTCTTTCCGGTGGCAATGCAATCTACCCACGATACGGTATATTCAAAATCGCGGTCGGATTGCGCCGAAATCTCGAAAAACTCCTCGATATTTTCAAAGCGGATTTCTTCCACATCAATCATGGCGTTCTGGATGGGTTTGAGCTTAAATTCAGCCCACAAGATTACACCTGTTAATCCCAACCCGCCGATGGTAGCTTGGAAATATTCTAGGTTAGAAGTGGGCGAGCAGATGAAACGCTCCCCGTTAGAGCGCAAAAGCTCGAACTGCGTGACGTTGCACCCGAAAGTGCCCCCCCGATGGTGGTTTTTGCCATGTATATCGTTAGCGATTGCGCCGCCCACCGATACGAATTTAGTACCGGGAGTGACGGGTAAAAACCAGCCTCTTGGTACAATTACTTCGAGGATTTCTGCCAGCGAAACGCCTGCCTCACAGCGCAAAAGTCCGTTTATTTCATCAAAGCAGAGGAAGCGGTTTAGCCCGGAGGTATCCAGCAAAACCCCTCCTTCATTCAAGCAGCTATCGCCATAGCTACGCCCAAAACCGTAAGGCAAGAGCGATTTGGAAGAAAAATTCAGGTCGGCTATTTCATCCTGCCAGAAAACAGGCTTTACTGTCTCCGGCTTTGCTGAAGGGTAGCGACCCCATGATTCATATTTTTGCATTATTAAGACTTAAGACCTCAACTTTATATTACACAGGCGCGAACAATCCTGCCCGTTTTATAACGCTTCTAACGCGCTCGGCGTTTCGGGCGACTCATTTTGTTTATTCTGAGGCTTCTGGAAACGCTCTCTAAAAATAAAGAGAATGGCAATTCCCAGCAATACCCCAAACCAGAGCGTGCAAAGACGTATCAGGAAGGTTGCGGCGGCAGCTACCCCACCTGTCACACCTTTCACCAGCAACGCTAGCAACCCACCGATTGAGCCATCCGCCACGCCCAAACCGCCCGGCAAAAATGAAAGCGTTCCTGCCAAACTTGCCGCTGCCATGATGAAAACGCAAGCCAGCAAAAGGTCGAAATCCGCCTTTTGCCCCAACCCCAACATTACCAGATAGAAGGCAAAACACTCCCCAAGCCAGCCCACAATTGACATCAGCAATGCTATTACCAGCACTTGCGGCTTGAACAGCCTGTAACTGCTATCATAGAAGGTTTGAAGGTGATGGATACGTTTGCTCAAAAAACCTATACGCCCTAGCGCCATCAGAAGCTTGTTTGCCAGCCAACGCCATTGCACTAGAAGAAATAACGCCAGCGAACCAAGAAAGACCAGCAACATTGCCAGCCTGAAAATGTCATTATCGAACACAAAAAAGCCGGTACAGGAGAGTACCAGCATAGCCAGTCCATCGTTAAACCGTTCGGCTACTACAATGGGAGCGGTAACCATTATCGGCGTGCCGTTTAGCCTTTGAATCAGAAAGCTCTTAAGCACTTCGCCCAACTTGCCGGGGGTGACTGCCATTGACATGCTGCCAAAACTGACAATTGCGCTTTCGAGGGGCGTTATTTTTTCTGCACCGCCGCCCACTACTTTAAGATAATAGTGTTGCCGCAGAAAGCGAATCACATAATTGGTAAAGGTGCATAAGAGGATTGGAATCAGTACCCACCACTGGAATTGCTTCAGTGCATCCAGCGTTTTGTTTAAATCTCCGATGATGGCAATGAGAACCCAAACTAGGATTCCCAATAGCATAGAGATAAAAAGTTTGCCACGAACCTTCGAAAGTTGTTCCAAGAGCTAACCTCTAAAAATGTAGAGCAGTGCCACGCAAGAGCAAACTCACAGAAATATGCTCATCAATTCTTCAGTTATATTTTACGGTGCGTATTATAGCATTTTTAGCGCGTTATTTCGGACGCATGCTCTTAAATAATCTTTAATGGTTTTTAATGAAAAAAATATTGTAACTATTCACCCCCTACCCCCCTCAAGGGGGAAAAGAGAGAGGGTGAGTTCAAGGGGACACCCCTTGCGACCCCGCACAGGGGTTGCACCCATAGGCGTATAGTTAAGCCTTTCACAAGTTAAAATCAGGCAACTTTGCATATTAGTGTAAGGTCGGGAGCATGTAGCTCGCGGGTGCTTAACTGAATTTGGCTAATCTGTTGGTAACTAGTGAGGCGATCTGCTCTTTTCTCTTTCAAACTATAGCGGCCCCATCTTTTCCTGAGCTTTTTAATCAATTTCTTTACTTTCTTGTCTTTACCTCTCAGCAAGGCTTTGCCCAGCCTTACGATTTCTGTACCTAAGGTCTGAAGCGCTTTCGTTAGGCTCAACTCCCGCGTTGTCTTTATGAGCGCCTGCAATATAAGGGGCTTCGCCCTGCCTAACTTCGCTTTGTCCGTTTCTTGCCATTGACGGTTGCTTTCTCCTCCTGATGATCCCACCAGTGCTTCCACCAAGTTGGTTTCTTCCGCTTCCCCCATTTCTTCACTCCCTGCTACTCCCCAACTCAAATAGATCAGCAGGGTGTAGCCAATTAACCGGGCATAGATTTCGCACCATACCCGGCTCAATTTCTTGTTGCCGCTCTGTGCTAGTCCCAAACCACTTTTCCAGAGCTTAAAAAGTAACTCGATTTGCCAGCGCAAGTGATAGACTATACCCACCTGATAACCACTTAACAGGCTCTCGTGCACATTCGTTAGATACAAGTTCCAGCGTAACCGCTTAGCTGTCGCGGCACTCAACTCCCGCCCTTTGAGTTGGCTAACCTTTTTCGCTTGCGCCAACCGCTGGAGATAAGCTTCTTGCGGTAGCACTTGTGCCACTACCCGTAACTTCAACCGTTCTTTTTGCCCTACTTCCACTCTTAACTCTATTACTGTTCCTGCGCAGGTACCTCCTCTGCGCCTTAATTCCGACCCTAAAGCCAGGGGCTGGTTACTCCCCTGCTCATACAAATGCACCTTGGGGGGCAAGCGGCTCACAAAATAATGAGCTGCCATCAGCCGTTTTAGCCGTTCCAGGGTGCAATAACCCAAATCAAACAGTACCAAACTGCCTTCCGGTAATTTTTCCAACTTATCTTCAAAGCTCTGATCTGGTTCCAGCGCCGCTTGTGCCGTCACAACCTCCACTTGCTGCTGCAAATAATCATAGGTTATTTGTAACTTCATACCGGCTTTGCCAGCCTGTCCACCACTGGCAGGCTGACTATCCGCCAGTTTGTTAGCTAGCCCTATATGAGTGCTATCTATCAGGTACACTCCTCTAAAAGGTTCAAACAGTTCCAACCACAAACCTTCTCGCTGCTGCCACACTTGTAGCGCTTCTTCGAATAGCAAGCGTAAAAACTCCACTGTCACTGAGGTTAAGCGTTGGCTCAACCCCGAGCGGGTGACATTTACACCGAATTGTTGGGCTATTTGGCTCAATTGGTTAAGGCTGGCGCCGGGCTGGCTCATAAAGCCTGTTACCAACACCAGTGCCAAAATTGTCCCTGTGATTTTCGAGCTGCGTTTGTTCACTCCTTGCTCGTTCGCTAGTGCTTTGGCTCGTTCCCCAAATATTTTTTGCAAAGCTCCAACTATTTCGTCTATACTAGGCATGTGAGTTTCCTTTGGTTTTGTAGTAAGAGTTGAAGAGTCTTACATCTTACCAGAGGAACTCACCTCTTTCTATTTGTGATTCTCTTAACTATACGCTTATGGGTTGCACCCCTGAGCACCCCGCTTGGATTCCCTCAAGGGGGAAAAGAGAGAGGGTGAGTTTAAGGGGACACCCCATCAGTTACAAGTTAAGAAATTAAAGGGAAAGTCAAATCAGGTTTAGGTCTGGGTCTTGGACGTTTGACAATCCCTAAAAGTTTGGCATTAGTGGCCAAATACTGAACCACACTAACTTCTAGCCCTCTAGCCCTCACACGGCTTATATGACCCAGCCCCAGATATACCATTTCTACCGAAATTCGGCTCAAAGGCAGTTCCAATTCCTCCGCCACCTCATCACTCAAATCAATCAAGACACTGTACATTAACCAGGTTGTCCATAACTGTAATAATATGGCGTTTTGGCTACTGCCATAAAAATAAGCTAAGCCCAGCAACCGTTTTACCGTTTTGAAGGCATCCTCTATCCGCCAGCGTTGCCGATATAGTTCGGCGATTTGAGTGCCACTTAACCGCTCTAGCTCCAGCACATTGGTGACATAACTGTACCATTTACCCGCATATTCTATTTCCACTTGCCTTAATATTAACGGTTGCCTAGCCGCATCTTTCACTTGTATTAGCCATTCACGCTGCCCCTCTCTCCAGCTTAACTTCTGGAGAACTTGATGCACCATTCTGCTCTTGACCCGACTGATAAAGTATTTGCCTTCTGAGCTTAACTGAGCGTATCGCCCATAATTCATGAAGCCTAAATCGAACAGCAGTAAAGCTCCACTGGGCAGGCTTTCACAAATTTGTTCCCACCAGTTCTGTTCGTGGCAGTAACTATCCTCCTCATACCATACTTGGGTAGGTAATTGACTACGCAAGTCTAACATTGCTAACATTCGCCCACCTAATACCGTCTGCTCAGTTTCCCGTAACAAACCCACTTTCTTTATCAAGGCATCCAAACTGGAAGCGTCCACTGCCACTATCTGTTTGAACTCAGCCAGTCCCTTTTGCAACTCTTTCGGGAGGGGACGTTGGCGAGCTTGGCTACGTTTTTGTACTTCTGGCAAGACCTCCCTTAAAATACTTTCAAATAGACTAGCGGGCAACTCTCGCAAACGTTCACTCACGGCTTGCTGGCTTACTTTAAGGGCTGGTTGCCACAGTTGTCCGTACTGATTAAGTTCTCTAACCGCGGCACTGACCGAACCCAATTGTCGCCAGATTAGACTAATCAGGAAACAAACCATTACTGGTAGGGTGAGGGTACGGCAACGTAAGCCTAAGCTTTGATAATGCTGCGTCAGATTTAGAATTGCTGGTTCGATCAACTGATTGAGCAGTTGCTCTATTTCCTGCTCGGTTGGGGCGGGGACGGGTCGTTTTGAGCGCTCCAACATTATTGCTCTGGTCTGACGTGAATGGCTCGTTTTGGTATTCTTTTTATTATTATTTTGGGTACTCATACCTCAAATTATAAGCTATTTTGCTTCTTTTTTGCTTGACAATCCTTTAGAACCCTTAACTTGTAACCTATGGGGACACCCCTTGCGACCCCGCACAGGGGTTGCACCCCTGAGAACCCCGCTCGGATTCCGTTAGTTACATAAGTCTATTTTCTATCTGGCTGAATTGTTACAAAACACTAAAGCTAATGTAGATTAACAATTAAATCCGTAAAACGAGGGTTGGGGTACTTCCACCAGATTTCACCATCAAACGCGGGCGCATCGGAATCATCTGTTCCAAGTAATTCAGAAGAGGAGAAAAAGGTAAGGAAAAAGCCACAGGTCTGTTTAGAGATACACATTTTAAGCCCCTTGTTTTAATTCAGGTTCAGTAACGATTTTCTTAAGGTTTGGGGCGGACGTTGAAAATGGAAATACCGAACTTGTAGCCGCTCTTGACCTTTTGAATTGGTTGCAGGTGTATTAGGCTCAAGGTAAAGGGTTGTGAAACATGTTAAAATTAATGCTAGAGGTAATTGTATTTATAGGCTGAGTTAATAACTAACTTAACATAATATTAAATCAGGGCAATCTATATCCCTTAATCAAATGCCCAATTATTCAAAAACAGACTCTATTTTGAAAAGAGAGGTATGAAATTTAATGACGCTCAACTATTATGCCGAAATTTCACCGCTAATCGGTATTCCCTGCGGTCGTATGTTGCAACCGAATGGCACATATCGGCATGCTATCAGCAACACCTATATTGAGGCAGTGATCGCCGCCGGGGGTGCGCCTGTTCTAATCCCTGCTAGCTCTAATACCACTGCACTCTATGCGATTTATCGCAGACTAGATGGTTTGCTACTTTCAGGAGGCGATGATATAAATCCGGTTCGTTATGGCGAAGAACTGAATGGCTCGGAAGCAATGGACGATTTGCGTGACGAGACGGAACTCTGGCTTACCCAACAGGCAGTTGAGGATGGCTTGCCGATACTCGGTATTTGCCGGGGGCAGCAGGTTTTGAATGTTGCTTTAGGTGGCACGCTTTATCAGGATATATCCTCTCAAATTCCGGGTGAACCGCTTGACCATCGCCTGAGCTTTCATAAACAACAGCGCGATTATATTGCCCATCCGGTTACATTAGAACAGGATTGCCGCCTCGCCCAAATGTTGGGTACTACCCATTTGGAAGTAAATACTCTCCACCACCAAGCGGTTAAAACGCCCGGTAAAGGACTGCGCGTGGTCGGTATTGCGCCGGATGGGGTGGCGGAAGCGTTGGAAACCGAAGATGCCTCGCGCTGGATATTTTCAGTTCAATCCCACCCGGAAGAACTCTGGCGCAAACACTCGTGGGCTTCGGTACTGCTAAGTGAATTTGTAGTGGTCGCAAGGCAACGTGCAGGGAGTTTAGCAGGCTTCTAACTATGGCGAATGCTGGCGACCCAATAGGAATAATGGATTCGGGGGTAGGCGGTCTTTCCGTATTACGAGAAATCCGAAAGCTTTTACCTTATGAGGATTTGCTCTATTATGCCGATAGCGCCAATTGCCCCTATGGAATCCGCTCTCCAGAAGAGATTCGCGACCTTACACAAAGGGTAGCAACTATTCTGCTACAAAGGGGCGCAAAGGCGCTGGTAATAGCTTGTAACACTGCCAGCACCCATTCTGTAGCGTTCTTGCGGCAGCTTTTGCCCCACATACCGATTGTGGGGATGGTTCCGGCGGTGAAACCTGCCGCCAATTCCACCCGTAGTGGTGTTGTCGGGGTGCTTGCCACCGATGCTACCAGTCGTGCTCCGGCTTTACAAGATGTAATTGAACGCTTTGCAAGTGATATACAGGTCTTGATAAGCGCGCCCCCCGGTTTGGTTGAGCTAGTAGAGTCTGGTAAAACCGAGTCAACCGAGACAAGCACCCTTCTAAAAAACCATCTTGATCCGCTTGTAGCACAAGGCGCGGATGCTGTGGTACTGGGCTGTACCCATTTTCCATTTTTGCGCCCGCTGATTGAGTCTCTCTATGGCGATAAACTTCTGATTATTGACAGTGGAGAAGCAGTCGCCAATCAAACTTATCGGGTATTGGATGCCAATCATTTGCTCAATTTGAAATCTACGCCCGGTAGTCTTTCTATTTTTACCAGTGGAGATACCCAACAGGTAGGTTTAATCACCCAAAAGTTATTGAAAATGGATTCTGTACCGACTGTCAAATTTGCTATCAAAATTTAAGCTGTAAAACTTGACCATTTGCCACTAAAATTTTTATAATAAAAAGACTAGGATTTGTGCAACAGTTAGAAACTGTATTTGGATTATTGACCAGTAACAAAACTTTGGAGCAACTGTGACAGCAACAATAGAAAAGATTAAGCCAACCGATTCTTCGGCTGAACGCCCCAGTATATCGGTGTTTTTCCCTGCATATAATGACGGTGGCACTATTGCCAGCATGGCTATATCCGCAATGCTTACCTGCCGCAAACTGACCGATGATTATGAAGTCATTGTGATTAATGACGGTAGTAAGGATTATACCCCTGAGATTCTCGATGAATTGAGTAGAACCTATCCCGAACATGTGCGTATCATTCATCATAAAAAGAACCGAGGTTATGGTGGCGCGCTAAAGAGCGGTTTCGCTTCTGCCACCAAAGACCTTGTTTTTTATACCGATGGCGACGCTCAATACGACCCTCACGAACTGGAACTGTTGCTCGAAAAGATGACTCCAGAAGTTGATGTTGTCAACGGCTTCAAGATTTCTCGCAGTGACCCCTTGCATCGGGTTATCATTGGACGGGTTTATCACTTGACGGTTAAGTTTCTTTTCGGACTGAAGATTAGCGATACCGATTGTGATTTCCGCCTGATACGGCGCAGTTGTTTTGAAGATATTGAACTGACCAGTAATAGCGGTACAATTGCGCTCGAATTGGTTAAAAAGCTACAAGATGCGGGTTTTACCTTTGTCGAAGTGCCGGTTCACCATTTCCACCGCGCCTACGGTAAAAGCCAATTTTTTAATTTCCCTCGACTGTGGCGAACCGCCGTTAATCTTATAACGCTGTGGTGGCATCTGGAAATTAAGCGTGAGCATAAAAAATATCAACAACAGCGTATAAAAGAGCGTGCATTATCCGGGAAATAAAATGACACTAATAATTACAGCCGGTGTTACCAAACCGGCTTTTTTAATCTCACACTAATATTATAACGTTGGCGTTGCCTATTATTGGACATATTGCCGTATAATGATTTAGGGCAATCAATTAATTACATTTTTATTTGTACGTGTAGTAGAAAACCTAATTATGGAATCACAAAATATAAATAAAACCCAAATAAAGGCAGGTGAAAAATCACCCATCTGGATAGCGCAGAGTACGTCCGGTGAAATCAATCTAGGTGATTATCTAAGCAATACCGCAATTTTGCTCATTTTCTATCGGGCAGATTGGAGTGACGTTTGCAGCGATGAGTTGCCCTTATTGGAAGAAATGATTAAGCTCAGCGGGAATATAAAACTTAAAACTTTTGGTATAAGTAAAGATAGCGTAGCCTCGCATAATGCTTTTGCCCATCAGGTTGGGTTGGAACAAATCGTTTTAATCAGTGACCCTGACAATAGCTTAGCAGCATCCTACGGTTTGTTAAATGCCGATAACCAATGCAAAAGGGCAACAGTATTAATTGATGTGGAAGGTTATGTGCAATGGGTCGGCATTGAGGCAGAGATTAACAAACCCCGTTCTATGACTGAATTCGAATACGCTTTAAATTTGGTAAGAGGCTGGAGTGGTTATACCGATGGTATTGAGAAATGGCGCAGCGAACGGCGTAAAGCTATGCAAATTGAGCGGGATACGCCCCTTGCTAGCCCTACCAAATTGCAGGTGCGGTTCTGGGGTACGCGCGGTTCTATTCCCGTTTCAGGAATAGATTACCAACGTTATGGCGGTAATACCAGTTGTGTCAGCTTAACCAGCGATACCGGGCATTTATTTATTTTTGATTGCGGTTCTGGCGCGAGAGAACTCGGTAATTATTTAATTTCGGATGCGTGGCTGGAAGTTTCGGGGAAAGAGCAGGTTGATGGCTATATTTTTCTTAGCCATACTCATTGGGATCACATTCAAGGCTTTCCTTTTTTTAGTCCGGTCTTTAAACCGGGAAATCGCTTCAATACGCTTGGCTGGAGCAGTTGTTCGCAAACGCTAATGAGCATAATGGCACGTCAGATGGAGCAAATCTATTTTCCGGTCAGCCTGCACTCTCTACCCTCCGAGCTTAACTTCTTTTCCATGAAAAATGGGACTTATTTTCTGGATGGCGCGCAAATTACCGGAAAGTTGCTCAAACATCCTATACCTAGCGCTGCTTATCGAGTTGAACTTAATAACCGAAGTATTGTTTTCGCCACTGACCATGAGCCGCTAAGTTTGCCTCAACCGAAGCCAAACGAACTAATGGGGGACGATATTATTGACGTTAATTTGTTAGAACTCGCCCACAACGCCGATATATTAATCCATGATGCCCAATTCACCTCTGCCCAGTTAGCCAATAAAATTGGGTGGGGTCATAGCTCGCCCGAAGTAGCAGTCGATACCGCAGCCAGAGCGGGGGTCAAAAAACTGGTTTTGTACCACCATGACCCCTCTAATGATGATGACACTATTGACTTGTTACTAGAGTTGGCTAATCAGCGCAGACAAGCGATAGGCTTTAATGACCTTAAGATTGTGGCTGCCAGAGATGGCATGACGCTGGAGTTATAGGGGCAAGCTTATTTAGACCAGTAGTTCGGCAATATCCTTGAGCTTGTGGCTAAAAGGGTGATCGGGAAAGCGCAGGCTGAACACCGCGCTGCTGCCTAATTGAACCATATCCTCGCATAAAGGCAATACCGCTGCTACCGGAACCTGAAAAGTATCACTGACAAGTTGTGAAAGGCTATTAAAATCAAGGGCTGGTAGCGCTTTGTTCACAACTAAAATCATATTGGGTACGCTCAGTTTTCGCGCTACTTCTACGGTTACCGCTGTTCCCTGATAATCTTGCTTGTCGGGACGAAGGACAATAACCAGCAAATCTGAGATTGCAATCGACAGCAATGTTTCTTCATTCAAGCCGGGGTGGGTATCTATGAATAAATAATCAAGCTTAAAGCGGTGTTTGATGTCCTGAAGCCCATTATTCAACAAACCAATCTCATATCCTTCGCTAAGAATACGGGTTATTTGTCCGGTTTTAATGCTGGATGGCACAAGGTAAATTGCCCCTTGCTGTGAAATGGGACAAGCGGTATCTTGAAGGATCGCGCTCACATCGTAAACACATTCATCTATCCTGCAACGACCCCACAGGTAATCATTTAAAGTAAGGTTAGTAGAATTTTTATCCAAGTCGAAAATGACATGAACTCCGGGCGATTGAATATCGGTATCAACTATTGCAACCCGCTTTCCAGATGCTGCAAGAATCGCCGCCAAATTAGCCGTCAGATTAGATTTTCCCGTACCGCCTCGAAATGAATGAACGGACACCGTTCTTGGCATTACTAGTTTTCCTCGATTGCCCTACTGTTTCTTTCCCTTAATTCTTGCGCCCGCTCTTTCAATTTTTGAAAGTAATCATTTTCTGTAATTGCTGCCACTTGTCGCGCTTTTTTTGCCTCATCCACTTCGATTTTTAGTTCTTCCACCAATTGGCGTAGCCGTTCTTCACGCGCATAAATTTCATGCGCCATTTTCTGGAAAACTCTGGCAAGTTGCCCTAGTTCATCTTCTCGGCTGGCTATTTCGTTCAGATACTCGTGCCTGTAATTGTTATTTTCAACGGCAGCCGCAGCCGTAGTGATTTTTGCTACTTGTCTCAAGTATTCCACTTCCTGATCTCGCAAGCGTTTCTTTTCGAGACTAGAGCCAATGCGCGCTTTTAAAATCACCGGGTCAAAAGGCTTTGGAAGATAATCAACTGCGCCCATTTCAATGCATTTTACAATGCTTTCAGTGTCATCAAGGGCGGAAATCATTAGCACCGGAATATCGCTAAGGGCAGGATTAGACTTTAGTTTTTCGAGTGTTTGATAACCATCCATTTCCGGCATTACAATATCGAGCAATATAAGGTCAAAGATACCTTTCTTAGCTTTTTCAAGGGCTTCCAAGCCATCAGAAGCCAGTTGCACGTTATAACCTTGCCGCCTTAGCCTTCTGGATAGCATATCACGGTTCATTGCGCTGTCGTCCACCAACAGTATATTACCGGGTTGCTTAATTTCTAGCTTTCCGGTGGTTCTATCTAACCTGTTTGTACCGAAAGCGCGTAAGTCAGTGTCAGGATCAACACAATCGAAACGAGCTTGGGTAAGATTGTCATTTATCAGCAAAAGCGTTTGATTAGCGGCTATCTGTAACCGCTGGAACTCCTCAATCCACTGCAAAGCACCCCGGTCTTCGGCTTCTTCTTCCAGCATTTCACTGTAGCCGATTATCTGATTGAGGGGATTTCGTAGTTCGTGCCTTAATAACCCTAAATCGGGAGGATTAGTCATCATTGTTTGTGGATTTAGCCCACTTCTGATTTGTTGCTGCAAATGTTTACTGGCATCGCGAATATTATGCAAATCTGAAATTGCAAATAGCAGGCTAGGGTCATCCTCGAAAGTAAGTAATGTCTCACACAAATGTGCAATCCGAGCAGCCGATATGCGGAGTTCGTTTGAAATTGCAATCCGAAAGCGCAATCTGCTCTTTTCGAGTTCTGCTTGCTTGTGCCTTGTTAAATTGTCAGGGCTATTGCTGATATCTTGTGATTCATTCATTAGGAGTAAATAGTTCCAAGTGTTCAAGTATTTCATTAGAAGTTAAATCAATTGATTGATCTAATTCTACTAAAAATGCAACAAAATAAAAATAGTTCTTTTCAAATTCATTTCTCTTTTAATTATATAACTGCGAAATAATATTGTTCAGGGTTGTTGCAAGAACCCATTTTAAGGCAAGAACCGGAGGTGGAGGAGAGAGTGAGTTCAAGGGGACATCCCTTGCGACCCCGGCAGGCGTTCCCGCTGCACTCCCTTTCCGCTCTTGCAACTGCCTTGTAATATTGTTTTGGTCACTATTGACTTAGAAACAGTCAGGGGATATAATTCCCCAATACTAAGAATGATTCTTAATTAGTAACGATAGGTAAATGTATAATCTAGCCTGTTTAAATGTTTGTATATTTGATTCGAGGGGAAGTAGTTAGATGTTCATTGCTGAAGATATCTGTCAAAAATTACGCGAAAATGGAAAGAAAGTTACCCCACAACGCCGCCTGATTTATAAAGCGTTGGAGGGTAAGACTACTCACCCTACTGCTGAGGATATCTATAATGATGTGAGAGCAGTTATTCCAGATATTTCCCTAGCAACTGTCTATAAAACCCTTCGAGAATTGGTCGAGTCTCGTTTCTTGCTTGAGATACAGGTAGATGGGGATAGTAGCCGTTTTGACCCGCGCACCGATCCTCACAGCCATCTTAAATGCATCGGCTTTAAAGTTGGCACAAATGGTGAATATCTGCCTTGTGGTCGGCTCGAAGATATCTCTACCACATATCCCACTCTGCATGTTTCACCCGAAGAATTGCACGGGTATAAGTTAATCGGCAATGAAGTCATGTTTCTAGGATATTGCCCTGCTTGTCAGAACAGCTAAGATTCCCACTCGCTTAATTGCTCTGAGCTTTCCGGGTTATTAAGTTTAATCGACCTGTAGCAGGGTCGATTTTTATTTTTCATACAAACTTTTAAATCGAGCTATGAAACATATAAATCAATTGCTGTGTCTGAAAACTTGAAGGCAGTACGCAACAAAATAAAAAAAAGTGCGTATGTATATAAGAGTTATTTGATTATTTAAGACGACAGCCTAGGGGTTGTCGGGGAGGTTATGAAAATGGGCGGTTTAATCCTAGCGGTTATCCTTATTATAATCGGTTTTGCGGTATTATCCGTGGTGATGTCACTGGCATTTTCGCTGGCTGGCTGGCTGCTTATCGGTTTGATCGCCGGATTCTTGGCTAACTACCTGATGAAAGGTAGAACCGGAGATTTAATTGCGAATCTGGTTTATGGTTTACTCGGTTCGGTACTCAGCGGCTTTGCACTTTCGGTGTTCAGGTTGGGTGGACTGGATAATAATCTGATTGGTAGTATAGTTTTCTCAACTATCGGGGCGATGGCGGTAATTGGGCTTTCTCGGCTTCTCAGTTCAAATAGACCGACTTACCCTCGCTATTAAAAAAGACGGGCGGGTTAGCTACCCGCCTTTTTTTATTTCTTTACTTGCTCTGCTTCCAAAGCAGCCAATCACCATGCTCTATCAGAACAGGGCTTGGTGTAAGGTTTTTGAAATATACCTCATCCCCCATGTAAATCCAAGCTCTCCGGCTTGAGCCATCCGCTCCTTTTACTTCTCTAATTTCACGACAATAATGATTATCTTCACGACCGGGCATGTAATCTTCTAACATATCTATATTTGCCAATACATCCGGGTAAATGTCTACCGGAACAGTTATTAGATCGCCTGTAACAACTTTGTTTTTGTCTTGGACTTCTCGTACCATTGGGTATGCGCCGAGGTCGTATAATTCAATGCCTTCAAGCGTAAATCCGGTTTCTTCTTTTTCCGTGCGCTTTTGCAAAAAAATCATGTAGTTGTAGTCGCGCGGTCTTAATGTACCATATACAAAAAACGGCAGGTATTCTTCTACCATAGAGTCTCCATCTAAGTGTAAAATGTATTTATCGAATGGTTATTATAGCAGGGAATTGCTATTTTATATCGGCTGCCTGAATTTAACCTGTGAAAGATTTAACTATAAGCCTATGCTGAGAATCCCGTATTAAAGCACCGGTAAATGTTCGCGCGTTTCCAGATGATCTTTGCACTCCCAGTTAGCCTCTACCACTTTGCCCTTTTCCAACGCAACCCATGCAAAAGCTCCTGTAGGAGGATTGACGAAGTGTTTCAGGTCGCCCAACTCCATGCCCTTGAAGTAGGTGGTAAGGCAATAGAAGATATAGCCATGAGTGGAAAGCAGCACTTTTTGGTGAGGGCTTTTTAACAACTCTTCTGCCAGATTGGTTACGCGCTTCCAAACTTCACGCGGTTGCTCATTGATTGGTTCGCTCAGCGCGGGTTCGCCTTTCATTTCGACTTGCCCGATCTGGCGACTTACCAACGTGGCAGTTTGCACCGCCCGCGGCAGAGGGGAAGTAAGGTAAAGCCCGAACGGGGCATGTTGCGCCAACCCATGCCCCAACATCACCGACTCTTGTATTCCGCGTTCGGTCAGCATAACCCGATATTGATTATTGCCGTATGAGCCGTTTACTGCTGAAATGCTGGTTTGTCCGTGTCTGTGGTAATAAATATACTTCAACAAAATATTTCCTCGTTATTACTTATTTGTAGTGCCTATATCATAGCCGGTAAGTTCAACATAGCCAGAACCGGCAATGGGCTTACCGTCCTTCGTACCGCTTATATCAGTGTCGCCTTCCCAATAGACTACCGCAGTAGTTTTACGGGTGTCAAGTTCCTGATTCTGGATTACCGGCTTGTAATTAAGGGTCATAGCGGGGATACCGGGCTTCTCTTTCACGCTGATTGTCCAACCGCTGGGCCATTTTACTCCGGTCACGCTGCTTACCCATTCGCCGTTAGCTTTAATGGTCAGGTCGCTGGTTTCAAGGTCGTAGATTTTGCGCGGCTGGTTGGGAGTGCATGCGCCGTTGCAGGGCGGGACATAGGTTCCAAATACTTGAATCAGACTATTGTTTTTGTCGCGGAGGTTATAGAACATCATCTCGCTGCCATCGTTAAGCTGAGTGCTAAACCAATCCCAGCCCCCTGCCAGCGGTAGGAAGTTACCCCACTGCTTATCGAACCAGATTTGCCCGCTTGCAATTTGCTTGGCTGTGCCGCCCACGCTGATTGTGCCGCTCACCGACATGCGAGGGCGTGAGTAGTAATAGGATGCGCCTGCCGGTCCGTAGGAAAATTGCCCCCCACCGTGTAACGCTATTCCGGTCGTATCATTTACGGTTAGGTCTATGGCGTAGCTGCCATCATCCATCGCGGCTTTCAGGTTGTCTTTTCCGCTCACTCCTTGCATCGTCCAATCCGCTTTTTGTGGGGCAGTAACTTTAAGGTTGAAGCCTTCGGTGCCACCCGCTTTAAAGGAGTCTGAAATGCTGATGCGCTGATCATATTTGAATGCGCCGGATTGCACATCGGTTATGGAGAAGTGAGAAGCGTAAGCCGCCGGGAAATTGGCGCGCAACCCCTGAAAGATTACGAACTCCACCCCGTATTGCTGCCCATCGGCGGTTTTGAGCCGCCCGGTGTAGTACCACCATTCGGTCATCACATTGTGCGGCGCTTCATCTTCGGGAAACTTTACCACCGTACCGGGAACGGGTCCGGGCGTGCCGACCGGAATCTCGGAGGCTTTGGCATTGGTGGAAGGGCTTGGGAAGGCTTCTTTAGTAGGGGCGCTATCGCCACACGCTGCCAGCAATAAGCTTGACATAACTAAAACTAAGAGCAAGGTTATTTTATATTTTAGGGTTTTCATTTCTATAATTCCGTTTATATATCGGGGATAGATAAAATCCCCGGTTATTATGATTTTAACGCTTTGGATTCAGGTACGGGCTTATTAAAGATTAACAATTTAGTAACTATTCACCCCCTACCCCCCTCAAGGGGGAAATAGGAGAGAGGAGTTCAAGGGGACACCCCTTGCGACCCCGCACAGGGGTTGCACCCCTGAGAACCCCGCTCGGATTCCTTGAAGGGCGTATTCAAATACGCCCCTACGAATTAAAACCGCCTCGTTCGGATGTAGTGCGGGTATCCCCCCGTTCGGGGTAGGGGCGCATTCCGATGCGCCCGGTTTTAGCTTCGTTTTATTACTTAACCAGCGGCAATTTATCTTGATTGCCAAGAATAGGCTCGAAATCTCCTGCTTCGAGTTTGGTATGGGGCAGGATTTTTAGCAGCCTTTTAGGGGCGTACCAATTCCATTTTCCTAGCAATTGCATGGTAGCCGGAACAAGTAACGCTCTTACTATTGTAGCATCTACGCCAACCGCTATTGCAACGCCCAACCCTAGCATTTTCACCAAAACCATGTCGGCGGTAACGAAAGAGAGCGATACCAGCACCACAATCAACGCTGCGCTGGTTATAATCCGTCCGCTGCGTTGCATACCAAGCGCAACACTGGCGGCATTATCTCCGGTGTTTTCCCAACTTTCCTTGATACGACTCAGCAAGAATACTTCGTAATCCATCGAAAGCCCGAACAGAACGCAGAACATGATGATGGGAATAGTCGGTTCGATAAAGTTGAGGGGCTTGAAGTTCAGGATATTGCTAAAGTTACCCTCTTGAAAGACAAACACCAGCATCCCGTAGCTGGCGACAATGCTCAGCGCATTCATCACAATCGCTTTGAGCGGCAGCACCACCGAGCGGAAAAGCAGCACCAGCACCGTATAGGTGGCAATGACGATGAATAGGGCGGCAAAGGGGAAAGCCCCGTACAAGCTGTTTACTACGTCAATTACGCCTGCGGTAGAGCCTGACACCATTATGCTCATCCCGTTGCCGATTTGGCTATTGCGGATTTTTTCTACCAAGGCGCGGCTTTCCGGCGAATTAGAAGGGAACTTGCTATAAACCGAAATCAGCGTGGTATCGCCCTTTGCAAATTGGGCGGCGTAATCTCGCAAGAAAGTGTCGCGGATTGCGTCCACATTGGCGTAGATAATCTGGTATTGCTCACGATTTAGGCGCGGCTCAACTGTAACAATGCTATCTACTCGGTCAACGCGCGGGTCTTGCTTTATCAGGTTGGCAAACTCATATAGGTAGTAAATATTACCCGGTTCAAGGATATTGCCCTTCGGAGTTTGTACCGTAATCAGGATTGGGTTTGCCTCGTTCTCGTTGAAATCTTTTCGCAGCGTATCAAAAACTTGGCGGCTTTGTACGCTATCGGGCAAGATAGAAGGGTCAGGGCTGTTAAAAATTACGCTCAGGAAGGGTATGCCCAGTATCAGCAAACCGCTAAGGGTTGCAACAAAAATCAGGATAGGGCGGCGCATTACCAGACGCGATAACTTAGCCCAAAAACCCGATTGCTCAGCAAGCTGTTCAGTAAGCTGTTCAGCGGGCTGTTGCGCAAGCTTTCGCCGCCGTTTCGCCAGCCCTGATACCGGAAGGGCATTTATGCGCGTGCCGATGATGGCGAGAATTGCGGGGAGCAGCGTGATTGCCGCCATAACCGAGACGAATACCACCACTATCCCGCCGATAGCCACCGAAACCAGCAGATTGATGCGAAACACGAACAAAGCGCACAAGCCGATTAGAACCGTTAAACCGCTATAGGTAACCGCTTGCCCGGCGGTAGCAAGGGTAATAGCAACCGCTTCTTCGGCGCTTCTGCCCCGAAAAATTTCTTCTCGGAAACGGCTGGTTAGGAATAGCGCATAATCCAACCCTAACCCCAATCCTAAGAGAGTTGCTAGATTCAGGGTAAAGATTGATAGTTCGGTCAGGTGTGCTATTCCGAAAAGCGATGCCAGAATCACCACTACGCCCATACCACCCACCAGCACCGGAAGCGCGGCAGCTATTACCGACCCGAAAACGAACAGCAACGCTACTATTGCTATGGGGATAGCCACGACTTCCGCGCGGTAGAGGTCGCTCTGGCTCACTTTTTCAACATCGGCGTAATAGGCAGGTCCGCCTCCCACTTGCATTTTCAGAGTTGGGGGTTGCTTGAGCGCGTTTTTGAATTCGGGTAGAGCTTTGGCGGCGGCTTCTCCATCCGAACTTACCCGCACCAGAATATAAGCGGTTTTGCCATCATTAGAAACTTGGCGCGGATTGGATACGAAATCTATTAGGTCAATCGGCAGGCTAAATTTCTGTTTTAACTCAGAAACGGCGTATTGCGCTTCTTGGATAAAGCGCGGGTCTCTGGCGTTGAGTGTGTCACTTTCAAACATCAGGATGATACTACTGGCGCTGTAGTTTAATTTGTCAGCCAGCAATTGTGCGCTGCGGGCACTTTCAGTGGTAGGGTCTGAAAACCCGCCAATCTTGAGTGGTTCGATAACTCTGGCGGTAAAAGGCAATGAGGTGGCAACCACCACCAGCCAGAACCCCACAAACCACCAGCGTTTCCTGTAAATAAATTTACCAAATCTATAATACATTGAATTTCATTCCATAAATTGTGCAATATTTCACTAAAATACTTAGACAAATATTATACCACTCTGCAAGATTGAGTCTCGTGAATATTTAGAGAATGTATGATATTTTCTATCCTACAAAACTGTAATAAACAATCAATTACATTCTGGCTATAATAATGGCAAGACAATTTCTTAAAACCTAAATAAATATTTCCGGCAGCGACCCTATAAATGGTCGATAAATTTTGTTGCCGCAATTAAGTTGGGAAAACTGGGGTAAGATTATGATTGGGTATATTGATAGCAATAATTCGTTTAATGACTATAATCGCTATAGAAATGCATCCGAAGATTTTAGGGATGATGAGCAGCTTATTTTTTTTGAGAGAACTTCACTGCTGAATGGCGGACATAAAATAATCAAGCTTGAAGTCGGTCAAAAAGCGGTAAATTTTGAAATAGAACCGCGTGATTGTCCAGACTATTTGTTAAAGGTGCTATGCACTTCCGACTATCCGAAAACCGCGCCGCAATTACTGGTTATAGAAAAAGCCAGCGGTAAGCCTATCGAAGATTACCTATCGAACGTGTTACAAGAATGGGCAAGCGATTGCACCATTGCCACTCTAGTAGAAGAATTTCACTTCCAGAAATATGCGAATAGTAAGCGCAAAACCACTCGTGCTAAGCGTTCGCGCTTATTGTTCTTTCTATAGCGTTGAAAGGCTCGGCTTGCGGGCTTGTGTGGCGCAACTTTTGTAGGTTGCGCTTTTTATATTTAGCCGAATGTATTTATCCCTTTCTTGCTAATCATCTTATAATTTGCCTTGAGCTTCCAGCTATTTTAAAATAACAGCGCAAAAGGGTTTGTACTTGTAGATCACTAAGATTATAATCTTAGTGTATAGTAGACTTGAAAGAAATGTAGAAATGGCTATATCCAGAGACCAGAAAATATATAATTATTCCCGCGCAGAGTGTTTTAACACCCTGCTAGGTCTCTTACCCATTTTACATGTGCGGGTTGAGCCTTTGCTTTCGGTTGGTTTGGCATTGGAAGAACATAGCGCCGATAAGGGCGAAATTAGGGTCAAAACCATGCCCACCACTGCTACTCAAACCACTACTGTTCCGGTTAGTACCCCAAGCCAGTTTCGCTTCAAGTTCAACCTTGAGCCATCCGGTGAAAACAAGTGCGTGGTAAAGGCGGAAGCCTCTACCGCAGGTGTAACCGATGTCGGTTTGGGGCAGTTGACGCTAAGGCAGCTTTTGATAACCCTGAGCCTAGCGCAAGGTGGGAAATTGCCCGTTGGTTCTATCCCGGTTTTTTTCCTCGATTTGCCCGTCCCGCCTTTTGGTAGTCCACATGCCAAGCTTTATGATTTCGTAAATCGGGGGTATCACTTAGCGCGGCGTGGTCAGGCGGATGATGCGATACAAGAATGGGAAGCGGCTTTGCGGATAAACCCTCAATGTGTGGAAGTATATTTTCACAAGGGGGTTTTGCACATGCTGTTGGATGAGCTAGAACAAGCGCGCAAGGATTTCGGAGAGGTGACGCGGCTTGACCCGCAACATTTGCTGGCTAAGTTGTACTATGATGATATCACCGACCGCCTCAAGAAACGTCCGCTTGATCCCAAACCTCAGGTTAATATGCTTGAAGAAGCGCCCACCAAACGCGGCAACCTTGCCGGAGCAATTCCTACTTTGGGGTCTGCGCCCGGAGGGGGTCACAACCCGGTCAATGAAGAAGATTTGCCTACACAGGTGTTGAAAAGAATCTTCAACTCGCGCCTACTTTTGAAAGGCGAGGGTGTGCCGATAGCCGATTATGAAATCAAAGAGCAGATAATTTCCATCGGCAGGCAAGAAGATAACACTATTATCATTTTGAATGGGAAAGTGTCGCGCCACCATGCCCGCATCATAACCCAAAGCGGTCTTAGTAAGTTGGTGGATATGGGTAGCGCGAATGGCACATTACTAAACGGCAGGCGACTTGCCACCAGCGAACAGGTTGACTTATATAACGGTGATTTGGTAAAGCTAGGCGATGTGGATATTACCTATATAAACCCGCAACAGGCTGCCCGTCCGGTGGTGACATCTGCGCCTATGCCGCCACCCCCTCAACGGAGACCTGCCATTTCCCCGCAAGAACGTTTTTGGGCGTTGAATGTTCTAGGCTTGAATCCGGCTTTTACTACCACGCCTCAGCAAATAGAGGCGCAGAGTGAGGTGGTGCGCCGCTACTGGGAAGACCGCGTGCGTACAGCCTATAGCCCTCCATTACGAGCTGAGGCTGAATCACGTCTCGCCGAGGTAGCCCGCGCCCGCACTTTGTTATTGGGGATGTAAAAATCACAAATTACGTTTGGAATAAAAACAAGGGGCTTATGAACTTTAAGAAATACATTCGTAAACATGTGAGATTTCCGAAGGGCGGTTCACGAACCGCCCCTACGAACCAAATCTCATGAGAACCGATTTGTAGGGGCGCATCGTGATGCGCCCGCGTTTGATGGTGAAATAAGGCAGATTTACTAATTACGGATTGCCCCTTGCCTGAAATTTAATCTGAAAGAGCCTTCCAAAATCCCCTAATTTAGCAGATAACGCCCCCGCCCAAAACCTCATCGCCTTGATAAAACACCGCCGCTTGACCGGGAGTAATAGCGCGTTGGGGGTTATCTAGCACAAGGCGAGCTTTTCTTGTTTCTGAATCCAGCAATTGAACTGTACCGGACGCTTCTCGCGCCTTGTAGCGAATCTTGACGGTGGCAGGCACGGGTTCTTTGCTCCACTCGCCGTTAATCCAGTTAATGTTTTCCACCTCAAACTCGCGCTGAAATAAGTCGCGATCGTCTCCCACTACCAGCGTGTTGGACTCGTTCACAACCTTCAGTACGTAAGTGGGTGTTGGGGCGTAAATGCCGATTCCCTTGCGTTGCCCAATGGTGTAATTGGGTAGTCCGTTATGCTGACCGACTACTTCGCCGCTCAGATTAATAATCGGTCCGGGGGTAGCTGCGCCCTCGCTCAGCCTGTTTTTGATGTAGTCGCGATAATCACCACCTGCCACGAAGCAAATATCCTGACTCTCCGGTTTTGCGGCAGTAGCAAGCCCTCGCTGTGCTGCCATCTGACGCGCTTGAGTTTTGGTATATTCGCCTAAAGGGAACAAGATACGGCTTAACTGCTTCTGGTTGAGCATATATAATACGTAGCTCTGATCTTTGCTGGCATCTACCGCTCGCAACAATTTGTATTGTTGGGTGGTAGGGTCAAAAACGTTGCGGGCGTAATGCCCGGTAGCGAGATAATCCGCGCCCAACGCTAGCGCCTTATCCAGTAAGAAGCGGAACTTCAGGAAGGCATTGCAGGCGACACAGGGGTTTGGGGTGCGCCCACGTTCGTATTCCTCTATAAAATATTCTATAACCGACTGGCGGAACTCTTTCTCGAAATTCATAGCGTAGAATGGTATGCCAATTTGCTGGCAAACCCGGCGCGCGTCTTCCAATTCCACGATTGAACAACAACTCTTGTTTAGAGAATAGTTCTGCTCTTCCTCATCGCTGTTGCTGCCGTGCAGCCTCATATTAATGCCGATAACTTCGTGCCCTTGCTCTACCAGCAAGGCGGCGGTGAGCGAACTATCCACGCCCCCGCTCATTGCTACTACTACAGTTGCCACTACTAATCTATCTTTCCAGTTACCTGTTTAATTCTATCTGTTCCTGCCGGAGAGGAGGAAAGAGGGTGAGTTCAAGGGGACACCCCTTGCGACCCCGGCAGGGAAATTCCCCTGCACCCCTTTTTGTTAGTCTTATATCCGGGCTGAATAGTTACTTGAAATTACAAATAATGACGGCTTTGTCAGCCGCCAATTATTAGTGTAGCAGAATCGAGAATTTATTGCTACTGCTTTTAAAAAGTAGCCTTACTTGTGCTTCAAGGTTTTTGATATTAGCACTATTAGAGCTACAATCGCCCCACTTGCGCCCAGCATTCCTAACGTTATCGGGATGGTCGAGGTAGTGGTGGGCTTGGGCGGGGCAGGGATACGCGCCAGCTCTTCGCGACTTTTGGCGTGTCGCCGCTGCAATTCGAGCTTTAAACTCTCCTCGCCCTTTTGCATAGCCCAGCGGTGGTTGGCGGCAAAAATAGGTTTCATGACAAATGAGAAATATTTCAGCAAGGGCTTTTCAGCTTGAATTTTCCAATCGTAAATGATATTGACATACTTGCCGTCTTGAGCAAATGTCCAGATACCGCGCCCTACAAAATCGCCTTTGGCTTCAATCGAGAAGCCGTGAGGCGCGTGCGACTCAGTTACTTTGAAGCGCCAGCGCAGGGTATAGGGCAACCAGCCTTTGGTATAAAGGTCTATAACCTTGCCGATGCCCTTCTCATCGCCCTTTTCCAATTCTTTCACCTCAAGGTAAACTGCGGGCCACCAACGTACCAGATCAAGCCCGTTGCCAATAACTGCGCTGACTTCTTCCAGAGTGCTTTCCACTCGCCAATGAGAAATAAAATGGTACTCATTACTAGACATAACCCGCTCCTTTATATAGTATGTATAATCTTCAGAATCTGTAGTAAAATCGGCGTTTACCGCCTTCGGCTACCACTTTAATAATGCTATAATCACTTTACAAGTTTCTTTTCAGGAGTAACTTGCAAAATCTGATTTATGATTCAATTATAAAATGAATATTGTTTCTTCAACAAACCAATCGTTGTTCCTGTAGTATTCAGGGCGGTTGCAAGGGGCAATAATCTGCTACTCCCTCTGGAGAGGAGGAGAGAGGATGAGTTCAAGAGGACATTCCATGTGACCTCGTCAGGCGTTCCACTTACTCTCCCTTTCCGAACTTGCAGCCGCCCTACTGTAGTATTGAAATTGTGCCATATTTAGGATAATGGCTGTGCTATAATATATTTATGTTAGCTTTAACATAAGTTAAGTAAAGTTATTAGGCTATGTTGGAAATCGAACGGAAATTCCTTGTAAAAGAAGAACTATTGCCGCCCTTGCCGCTTGGACACTATTTAGTGCAAGGTTATCTATCATTCGGGTCGCCAAGTGTAAGAGTCAGGCTCGATACAGACGGGAGCGGTCTAAAAAAGGCATTCCTGACTATTAAAGGCAAAGGGTTGGTTAGCCGTGAAGAATTTGAGTACGCGATACTCTTTGAGGAAGCAGAGCAACTCCTGAAATTGTGCCAAGGGGCAGCGATAGTCAAACGGCGTTATATTTTCCCGGTAGCGGGTGAACCGAACTTAAAATGGGAATTGGATGTTTTTGAAGGGGAAAATGCCGGGCTGGTGGTAGTAGAGGTGGAAATACCCCACGAAAATTATACCTTCCCGCTTCCAAACTGGATCGGGCAAGATGTGTCCGAAATTGCCGCGTATAAAAATATTGCGCTGGCACAACATCCCTACAAGGCTTGGCAATAGGCATACGTAAGCCTGAGCAGAACTACCTAGATAGCAATGGCAAAGATTCCGGTGGATTACCGTTTATATCAGTAGGCGGGAAACAATTATAGTGGTTAAGCTGATTCTTATCGCGTTGGATAATATAAGGCAATAGTGGATGAACCCTAAATATAATCAACTTGAACAACAAATGATTATATATGCGCGTGACTTTAAGGTCGTTTATGAGGAGGAACGCCTCAAACGAAATGAACTTGAGCGAGCAAACGACCGACTTCGACAGCTAGATGAGATGAAAAGCACTTTCGTGGAGATAGTGAGCCACGAACTGAATACTCCCGTTACCATTATCAACGGCTACTTACAGATATTGTCGGAAATGCTGGCTGATAAATTACAGCCACAGGAAGCCGAGTATTTCAATCTTGCCCACCAACAGGCGCAGCAACTCAGCTTGTTGGTAGAAGATATTACCAATTTTACCTATCTCACCCGCAGCGAACCGCTCTTACAATTGTCCGACCCGGAGTTGACCAGTAACCTTTCGCTGGTGGTTAAGAAAGAGCTTGAAAAGCAGCAAAGCTCTATTGATGAAAAAGGTTTAGTGGTTCAGCTTAATGTGCCTGAGCAAATATTCCCTGCTAATATAGAACCAGCCCGCTTCCGTGTGATTATCGGACATTTATTGAGCAATGCCATTAAATTTAATCAAGTGGGCGGTTGGATAAAGATTAATCTTTATCTTACAGAGGGTGAGGAAATCGAGAAGCTTGTGCTTGAAATCGGTAATAGTGGTGTTTTCATCCCTCCCGAAAAAATAGCGCAAATCTATTATCCTTTCCAGCAAATCCAGTCTGTCGATTCTCGCAACTATAGTGGGTTAGGGCTTGGTTTGGCGTTGGTACAGCATACCGTTTCCAGCTTTAAGGGAGAAATAGACGTTACCAGTTCCGCGACAGAAGGGAATTTCTTTAAGGTTACGCTGCCCTATAGCTCGTGGCAAGACCCGATCTTACTAAAACAACGCCTTGATCATGTGCAATCCCTCAACCTTTTCTATGCGCGTGACCTGCGCCGCATGTACGATGATGAGCGCAAAAAGAACGAGATATTGGCAAAGCTTAAAGAAGAATTGGAAGAAAAGCAGAATCGCTTGAACCTGTTCCTTTCAAAATTACTGACGGCACAAGAAGAGGAACGCAAGAAAGTTGCCAGAGATTTGCATGATGGGCTGGCGCAAACTCTCACCTTTGGTCATCAGATGGTAGAACTAATTGAGGTAGAGGTGCAAGATGCCTCCTCATCTTCTGCCTACAAACGCGCCAAAGAAACCTTAAAATCGGCTCGAACTGAAGTACGCAGTATCATTGCCGGATTGCGTCCCGATACGTTAGATCGTTTTGGCTTAATTCCCGCCTTGCGCGAATCTTTTAATACAATGTGCAACAAAAATGACTGGGATGGCAATTTCGATGTAATCGGCAAATTTGGAGAACCCGGCAATAGTACCATTAGCCCTCAGATAGCAGAAAATTTCTTTCGTATTGCACAGGAAGCTCTAACGAATGTGTACAAACATTCCGGGGCAAAACAAGTGCTGGTTCGCCTTGTGCGTGACCCCGGTATTGTTACGTTGACCGTGCAAGATTGGGGCAAAGGCTTTGAAGTACAAAAATGGCAAAATCGCCACAACCTTGACGCTGTCTCAGACAGTAGCGATAATGGGGTTGTTAATATGGAACACCTCGGCTTGGTTGGTATGGAAGAGCGGGTTCGCTTGCTAGGTGGCACTATGACTATTACCAGCAAACCGGGAGCGGGAACAACAATCGTGGCAAATGTGCCGGTAAATGAGTAATTATGCACCGAACACTGGTGATTTTTCGCCGCGAATGGAAAGAGATGCGCAAAAATCGCACTCTGTTGCAAACCCTGGCTATTTTACCGCTTATTCTGGTTTTACTACCAATGGGCTTGGTAGTATTCTTTAATGCCTTTGTACTGGATTTTGCCGAAAAAAATCGTGCGCCTGAAACTGTAAGCAGCCTTGGTCTGTTGAGCGGCGATGATAATGTAAGGCTGTTGGCGGGTCTGGTAACTATCTGTTTCACCTTTTTCTTGCCATTACCCGCTGTTTTGCCGATGACCATTGCCGCAAATAGCGTGGTGAACGAGAAAGAGAAACGCAGCCTTGAACCGTTGCTGGCTACCCCTGTAACTACCACTGAATTACTGTGGGGAAAAAGCCTTTCGGCGATTGTGCCGGGTGTAGTAGTCACTTGGGGTAGTTTTATACTACTGGTGCTGGTTTTGAGTCTGGTTTTAAAGCCCAATGTTTTTGCCAAACTGGATTTATTGTTATGGTTCGCTATTATCGGCTTTTGGAGTCCGGCATTGGCAACATGGGCAACCCTTGTGGGGGTAGCAATATCCTCGCGCGCAAGAGATGCGCGGGCGGCTTCGCAAGCCGGGAGTTTGTTGGTTATCCCGCTGGTTATATTCGTTTTTGGAGTAACTTTAGGTTTTATTACGGTAAATTGGCTTATATTTGTAGTAGGCTTGCTGGTATGGGTGGCAGCCGCTGCTCTGACTTTCTGGATTGCAGGGAAATTATTTGACCGTGAAACGATACTTACGCGCTGGAAATAAGCTTAAATGACTATTAAATTAGCAACAACCAATGATTTGGATTTCGCGCCATTCTTTTTCCCAATCGAAGCAGGCTGGGCAATTCCACCCGCCGATTTGGTAGAAATGGTGCCTGGTACCGCCGAAGATTGTATGATGCGCTTGCTCAACGGGGATGTGGATGTTGCGCCCGTTGACCCTGCCCTTTACGCGCTATATCAAAACGAGCTTAGAATTTTATCCGCCTTGCTCTACGGCTCAGATATGAACAGCAATAATCTGTTCCTACTCAGCAAGAAGCGGTTAGATAGCTTTGAGAAACCGCGCGTTGCAGTTTCAGTTCGTAACCATACCGGAGAAATCTTGCTGAAGGTGCTTGCCCGTCCTTACTACGGCTTTGAGCCTGAGTTTAAGCCGGTGGCAAGTGACCTTGATGCTCTAAACCTTTTTTCCTCGCCCGAAGTTGATATGTGCGTGGTAGGTCGCGAAGTAGGAATGCGCGCTGCGGGACCGGCTAATGAGCGGGGGTACTTTGTAGAGGACATGAGCAAGGCATGGTGGTTGTTGATAGGGCAACCGCTTCCGTCTGCCCTGTTTGTGGTGCGCCGCGCCTTTGTGGAAAAAGAACCGGACGCTGATAAGCAGGTCAGGCAATTAACCCAATTTCTGCGTTCCTCCCTGCAAAAGTCCCGTGAGTTTCTTTCTACAGTGGTTGAGATTGAGGAAAAACGCACCGGATTGCCCGCCGAAGGCTTAACGAAGCATTACAGCTCGCAAAAATACGAATATAATGCCGCGTTTCTGAATGGGTTACAAGAGTTTTATAAACGCGCCTTGCGTCTCAGGCTTATAAGCCCGGTGGAAAACTTTAATTTCTTCCCGACCATCGCCCAAGTAGCGCCCGCACCGGAAAGCCCGCCGCGACGCACGGTAAGCGAGGATAAGGTTAAGGGCAACGATTCAAAAAAAAACGATCGTAGCGCCCGTTCCCGCGCCGAAGAAAGAGGTATAACCATAATCGAAGGTGGAAAGAAGCCTGAAAAACCGGATAGCAAAACGGATTGATTTCACAGGTATATGCCAATGAGTTCAAATCCTTTAGATGTGGTAATTATCAGCGCAATAGGGGTGGATACCAATATCTACCTGTACGGTCAGGATATTGATTTTAGCGTTGAGGCGAATTTTTCTCAGAACCTTGATTATGTGGGGCAAGCGGGCGGCTATTCTAGCCGTGGGTTTGCCCGTTTGGGCTATCCAACCGCTTTTGTCGGCTACATCGGTGATGATTTTAACGGGAAATTTGTCGCGTCAGAATTGGCTGCGGATGGCATCGAATCGCTACTTTTTATAGACCCACAAGGTACACGCCGTAGCATTAATTTCATGAATCGTGATGGCACTCGCAAGAACTTTTATGACGCTAAAGGGGCAATGAATCTCAGAGCTGACAATACGTCGGTTCAAGCGTTGTTCGGGCGTGGTCGTCTGGCGCATTTCAATATCGAAAACTGGGCGCGTTACCTATTGCCGCTTGCGCGAGAAGCCGGGCTGAAAATATCTTGCGATATTCAGGATATGGTTACACTCGATGACCCCTATCGGCGTGACTTTATTGAAGCCGCCGATTTCCTCTTTTTCTCCGGGGTTAATTTTAGCGAGCCTACTCCCTTGATACAGGAATTGCTGCGCCGGAATCCGAGCCAAACTATTGTAGTTGGGATGGGTAAAAGGGGCTGTGGGTTGGGTAGCCGCGAAGGGATTCGTTTCTTTCCTCCGGTGGAGATAGCAGAAGCGGTGGTGGATACCAACGGGGCAGGGGATGCTCTGGCGGTGGGCTTCCTAAGTAGTTATTGTTTGGAAGGCTATAGCCTCGAAGATAGCATCTTGCGGGGGCAAATTGCTGCCAGATACACCTGTACCATCAAAGCCAGTTCTGCCGACCTTATAAATCGGGAAAAGCTGGACTATTATTTCTCTCAGATAAAAAGTATCAATTATTGACTATATTGATTTTCACGTTACTCGCGCCGAATGTAAAATTCCTATTATCTAATGTTGTATCATTTTGTTTGAGCGATGGTTCTGGGCTGGACAGCGTGATGACATTAAAGCCAGTTGGAAGTGTCAAATCCACCTCAATATCTTTCGCTTCACCGTATTCGCCAAACTGATAAGTAGCCGCCAAATAACCATTTATAGACACATTTATGGTGCGCGCTTGCTTTTTCCCAGCCGGTACAGAATTAAACAACTTAGCGTTTAACTTGACTCTTACCGAATCCGGTGTCAGATTGTTTACATATAATTCTGACGGCACTTCTGAAGTGGGATCAGACCACCGAAACGACCCATTTTTGTCAATTTCTCTATCATACCAGCCACTACCAATATCCAAAACCAGTTTTTCAGCTAAAGGTTGAGATTCTGGCACTCTATAAGCTTCCATACGCTCATCTTGGTAAACCGGAGTGGGGTTGGAGCCAAGCGCTTCAGTTATCATCTTGCGGTAATTCTCTAGTAAACTAGGATCACTTATTGAGTCTTTCCAGACAACAATGTACCTGATTTTCCAGTAGTTGAGTAGCGGCATAGCGACTCGGTTGAAATTTATATCCGGTATAATATCTTTGCCCGGACGATATAACTTTTCTTGGTCGGAGCCTAGATAGTAGAAATCTCGGATATAAGTCTCGCGTTTGGCAAAAATATCTGGATTCGACAAATGGTGGTCACGGCTGTAGCGTCCCGAAACGCGCCATTTATTGTACACAGCTTGATAAGCTTGATAATTTTCTTCCACACTTGCCATATCACCACGTCCGGCATAATTGAAAAGAGGCAATTCCAATATGGCATATTGGTCGGTATCCTTGCTCAATTGCTCATAAAAGGCTGGGACATCATAGGGCAGTACCTTTACTTTGCCGCTTTCTGCCACAAAACCAAATATTGTGATACTTAGGATACTGACAATAACTCCCCCTATGGCTAGGCGGGAACGATATACTGACAAACGGCTTAAGGCTGCCAAAAAGAAATTACGTTCAATTAAAAAACGCAAGCCAAAGGCAAACAAGATTGAAAAAGCTATGAGGTAAATCGTCTGGAAACGACCCGGGTCGCGACCAACGTTTAGCAAGGGCAATTTGTATAGAAGCGAATAAGGCATTTGGAAATCGGTGATATTTCGGGAAATAATGAGCTTGGGACCTAGTGTAAGAATAGCCGCAAACCCTCCACTTATTGCCCAAAAAGTGATTGATTCCCGATTAATTTTTTGTTTCCAGGCGTAAATAAAGCCAAAAAGCATAATTGCTATGGCGAGATAGCTCGGATTAACCATGCCAGGCCACAGATAATCTACCAAATCCAAGCTGTGATAGAGACTCTGATCGCTAACGTTCAGCCACGGGCTTTTAGACGATTCCTGTATCATAGGAAGGAGCAAGGGTACAAAAGCCAGCGCTACCCAACCGATACCAACAATGGATAGTCGTAGGAAAACAAACCCTTTTTCTAGCCAGCTACGTTTAGTAAATAAAATAAAGACAAACAAAAAGACAGTCACTATTACTGCATACAAAACAAACTGCCAGTCGGTAAGGGACATTAGCAGTAGGCACATTATGGACAGGGCTGTATAGCGAACCCGTTGTTTTGGAAAATAGATGAGACGGTGTAAATAGAAGAAATATAGCGGTAGCCATTGCACTGCTATTAAGTTCGTTTGCCCTGCTCCTAAAAAGCTAAAACCGAGTCCATAAGGATAACTAGCAGCATGACCATTGACATAAGCGCAGGTAAATAGGGTTGCTCCGGCGAAGGCAGCCAGCGGGTTTTTTACTAAATCATTTATTAGAAAGTAACTAAAAAAACAGGTGAGAGTCATAGAGATGAGGAAAAAGAGATTAGTACTGGCAACAGGACCAAAAATCGGCCATAAGGGAATGGCAAAAATACCGGTTATGGGATGTAAAGTATGGAAGCGGAGGCTAACTCCGATAGGGTAGTAGATGTAGTTGGTAAAAAAAGGATTATGACCGCTTAAGAGGGCAGTGCGAGTCCAAAAATCATTCCATAAGTTCTCATAGCCATCTACATTACCTCCAACTACTCCTCCCCATAAATTGAATAGGGCAACTCGCCCATAAATAGCTGCTACCAGAATAGAGCCGATAAAAACAAATAGGGTTGAATGTTTGATTTTTTGGGTTGAGGTGTTGGAAGCTTGATCTAAACCAGTTGCGGCGCTTGGCTTCGCAAGAAACTTATTTTGCATTTTTTGTGAATTTCATCATTATATTTTGGACAATTGGCGAAGGGTAAAAGAATATAAGGTTGCCATATATTTGGGAAGTGCAGGTTACAGTCCTATGTTCAGTTTATTACTCAACTGACTTTTCCACAATTCAGCCTGATTTATTTTTAGTTCTACTATAGGCATTAAGCAGGCGCGCCAATCATATGCAAAACAGATATATATGTCAAGAAGTTTGATTCTGCAAGGTCTCAGCCTGAACTTGACAGAACAATCCGGGTGAATTAAGCTTGTTTGCGCTGGTTTCAGCCTGATTGTTTGGACTAAGCTTGTGTTCTATTGTCGGTTTGTGCCTTTACAGTTAAATCAAGTAGCCTTTACCTCACTAAAAATGCTTTCCCTTGATTTACACTTAATCTTAAAATAACCCACCCGTAACTCCTTGCCGGGCAATCGCTAGGAAGAGCCGGATTTATTTTCGGCAGTATGTTGGCAGTTATATATGAGAAGTGATTTATATCTGGATTTATTCTTAAAAGAAGATACCCATTGGTGGCATGTGGGCAAGCGTATGCTTATGGAGCAACTGATTCGCAAATACATGCCGCATTTGCAAGAAAAAGCTAACTTGCTGGATGTTGGTTGCGGCACAGGGCGTATGTTGGATATGCTTGGCGGTTTCGGGACACCATGGGGCATTGATATGGCAGACGAGGCGTTAGATTTTTGTCGCCAGCGCGGCTTCCATAATTTACGCCGTCACGACCTGAACCAGCCTTTTGATTTCGATTTTGATTTTGATGTTATAAGCGCGTTAGACGTTATCGAGCATCTAGAAGATGACATACAGGGTCTTAAAAATCTTAAGCAGGCGCTAAATCCGGACGGCATTTTAATAGTCAGCGTTCCAGCGTACCAATTCATGTTCAGTTATTGGGATGTGGCGCTTGGTCACAAGAAGCGCTATACCCTGAAAACCCTTACACAAGCGGTTGAGGCGGCGGGCTATACTATTGTCAAGAAGTCTTATACCAACACTTCGATACTGATTCCGGCAGCGGTGGTGCGTTCCTTGAAAGGGTTAGCGGGGCGGGCAAATCGCAAAATAAATGCCCGTTTGCTTTCCGAAGATACCGATTTTACCTCCTTGCCGAAGCCGCTCAATGATTTTTTGATAAGCCTATATAACATTGAAAACCGCTTGGTATTGACGAAAGGCTTGCCGATGGGGTTATCGGCGCTGGTGGTATGCAAGCCTAATCCTTCCAAGCAAAACGTTTAACGTTGAAATAGGGTTTGGAACATTAGTTGGCAGAGATTACCTCGCAAATACCGCAAAACGCTGCGCAACGTATTCCCAAAGAACGGGTCTTTCTAAAGCACCTATCTATAATCATTTTATATCTGGTGGGTGCGCTGGTATTTACACAACCGCTTGCTCTTAATCTCTCCAACCGGGTGATTTACGCCAACGGCGAGGATGTGTGGGTACACATTTGGCATATCTGGTGGGCGCGTTATTCCATCTTCGAGCAATTCATCAATCCTTTCTATACCCGATTAATCTACCATCCGGTAGGAGTGGGGCTATATTTCCAGCCGCTTACCCTACCAAATGGAATCCTCTCTACTCCATTCCAGTATTTGCTTGGGCTGATTCCCGCTTTCAACCTGCTCTTTATTTTTAATGTGACGTTGGCGGGCTATACCGCCTTTTTGCTCGGCAAGTACCTTAGCGGTAGTCTCGCCGCAGGACTGGTAACAGGCACGATTTACGCTTTCTCACCGCTTGAATCGAGCTTGCTGGATTTGGGACAACTTGAGCAAATCTCTATCGGTTGGTTCCCGCTCTTTCTGCTCTTTTTCCTCAAGTATATGCGGCAAGAACGCCGTCCACGCCTTAACCTGACTTTGGCAATCCTGTTGCTGCTGCTGGTTTCAATGGTAACGTGGTATCACGCGCTGTTTGCATGGCTCTTTTGTGGGCTATACTTGCTCTACAGCCTGTTAAACGCTTCCGGTTGGAAAGCGCGTTTGGCTGATATAAAGCGATTTGTCCTTTTATTTGCCATTTACGGGGTATTGATTGCGCCAATACTGCTGCCGACTCTGGTTTCCACCAAAGAGGGCGGGAATGCGGTGGAACAACCGCTGCTGATTGTGGCTTATAACTCTGCTTCTTTGCTGGGTTTTGTTGCGCCGGGACCTTCTCCCCTCTGGAATATTGCCGGGTCTAGCGGCGATTACCACGCTAATTATCTGGGCTATGTGGCATTGGCGTTGGCGGCGGTTGGGTTGTTTACTGCTTTCAAGAAATACTGGTTCTGGTTAGCAATTGCCGCAATTTTTCTGCTGCTGTCCATTGGACCTGCTTTGCTAATTACCGCTAATCCTGACCTAACTCAAGCCGATTTTGATAACTTGCTGCCTATGCCGGCGCGTCTGCTCTACAGTTTGCCGGTGGTAAATATCAGCCGAGTTCCGGTACGGTTTATCCTGCTGGTGATGCTGGCGTTGGGCGTGTTGGCGGGCGTGGGAGTAAAGTGGTTGCTGGCGCGGGTTACGCTTTCCGGTGGTAGGCAATGGCTTACGGTAGCAGTGACAGGGCTGGCGGTAGGGCTAATCTTTCTGGAATTTATGCCCGCACCGCGCACACTCGCTTCTGCCGATATTCCCGACTTTTACCGCCAACTTCCGAAAAACGGCAATACCGCCATTATGGAATTGCCTACCAAAGCGATTAGCCATTCAATGTATTTTGAGACTGCTCACCAACTGCCGATTGTTGGCGGCTATCTTGCCAGAGCAGTTTCGTATGAGATGGAGAATGTGCCGGGAATACGCGAATTGCGCCTGTTGCGCTTACCCGCTTTCCAACGCGATATTATCGACCTAACCACCCTTTCCAATACACCCGCTGCCCTGCGTTATTACAATATCGGCTATCTGGTTTTGCACCCTTCCTACCTGAAAACAGAGCCAATCAACCGGATTTTGCGTACTACCATTGGCAGTGACCAACCTTGTCTTGATATTCCGGCGCAGGATATTGCGGTCTATTGCTTGCCGCCGGAAGTGCCGGGTAAAGCGCCCGCTTCCCAACTACTGCTCAATCTGGGCGATGGCTGGCTTGACCGGATAGTAACTGCTACGGGCGAGGTACAGCGTACCACCTCCGGTGGCGATACCCAACTGGTAGTCTTTAACCCTTCAAAAGTAGAAGTAAGCGTAGAGTTGACCGCCCCGGTAAAAGCGGTAGGTAAAGCCGCTAAGCTTCGGCTATTACAGAATAATAACCCGGTGGGGGAAACTACTACCGTTCAGGAATTCGGTACAGTTCATTTCAGCCTTACCCTCAAACCGGGCTTGAATATTTTGGTTTTTCGGGGTGCAGTTGCAACCGGGCAACAATTCGTTTTTGGTTCGATTAATCTGAATCCTCTGACCTCCTGAATCCTACCGTTCGCCAAATTTGAAACTTCACATGTGATAAACGGGTCAAACCTCTACAAATCAGTGCGGTTGCAAGGGGTGCAGGTGGAACGCCTGCCGGGGTCGCAAGGGGTGTCCCCTTGAACTCACTCACTCTCCTCCTCTCCGGCGAGAGCAGCAGGTTATTACCCTAAAAACGTTTCTTGCAGCAGCCCTGTTCTGCAAATGGCTTCTATTGCTACAAATAAAATAATGGCAATAGAAACAAGTTTAGCCTATAATACAGGGAAAATTGACGCATATAACTTAGGGAGAAGGCGAACATGGATGAAAAAACCGATGAGAAACAAAAGGTAGACGAGAAAAAACCTGCGGCAGAACGGCGAGAACCACCTCGTCGCCCACAACCTCCCATTAAGCCGGGAGAAATCGGCGAGCGCTTAAACTCGTTGTGGAACGGTGGGTTTTTCAAAGGGCTTAATAATTTGGTAGAGTACCTAGACGAGTTGGCAGACCAAGCCGAGCGCATGGGCGCACGCTTCACCGACCCAGATGCCGGAGATGAAAGCTCACCACCGCGCCGCAGTAATGACAGAATATCTCACTTTGAAGCAAGTGGGCGTGCCCGTTCGAGTAACTTCAAGCCCAACGTTTACAATCGCAATGTGGCTAACCAACGTAATGCCCCTGCTCGTCCTGCTGCGCCTGACCCCGCGCCGGTTTCGACCACGCGCGAACCAATGGTAGATATTTTTGAGGAAGATGGCGGCATAATAGTCTTGGTGGCAGAAATGCCCGGCGCAAACGAGCAAACCATCAAAGTGGAAATTGTTGGTGACATTGTAAGTTTGAGCGCAGCGGGACAAAATTACCGTTATGAAAAAGAATGCTTGTTGCCCGCGCCAGTACAAAGTGAACCTGAGAATCGGCGCTACCGTAATGGCGTTCTGGAAATGCGCCTAAAACGCGCTTAAGGAGTAGTTAATGAGTACCGATCCCTTGTTTAACGAGTCACTCTCGCTGCCGTCCAACGCGATTGAATACTATGTAAGCCAGTATCTGGTGGCAGCTTTCCCCGACAAAGCGATGATTCAAAGTGATAACCCCTTGTTCAGCTTGGAGAAATACGAACAAGCCGGACTGTGCAGCATGACCCCCAAACCAAACGTGTTAAGTCAGGTTATCACCTACTGGAAGGGACCTAGCAAGCGACTGGCAGATAAGGATCGCAGCGACTGGTTTAACTTTAGCGCTACCTTTGCCTCTAGCGAACCACCCCGTGAGGCGCTGACCTCCCGCATTAAAAACGGCTGGTTCGAAATAAGCTGGGAAGGCTATACTCTTGAAGTGATACTGATGTCGTGGGGCGAAGGCTTTTCGCGGGGCTATCACTACTGGATATTGGCAGATTTCAAGGAAATTGCCGAAAACTTCTATGTAGCGGTATGCGAATGGAATATCGAAATCCGAGGCGAATTGCTGGTTTTTGATGCGGGCTATTGGCATAAGGATGAAGACCTATTCCGCGATATTAAAGGCTCAACCTTTGATAATTTGGTGCTGAAAGGTACGCTCAAACAAGATATCAAAGAGGATTTGGAGCATTTCTTCGCCTCTCGCTCTACCTTTGAACACTACAATATCCCGTGGAAGCGCGGCATTTTGCTGGTTGGTCCGCCGGGTAACGGCAAAACCCATGCGGTTAAAGCTTTGATTAACTCGCTCAGTAAGCCCTGCCTTTATGTGAAGAGCATCAAGACCCAACGCTCTGATGATGAGGAGAATATCAGTCAGGTGTTTGATCGCGCCCGTAAAACCGCGCCCTGTGTGTTGGTGCTGGAAGACCTCGATTCGTTGGTTACGGCGCAGAACCGTTCTTTCTTCCTCAACGAAATGGATGGTTTCGCTGCTAATGCCGGAATCGTGACTTTGGCAACCACCAACCACCCGGAGAAGTTGGACTCTTCTATTCTGGATCGTCCCAGCCGCTTCGACCGCAAGTACCATTTTGACCTGCCGGGTGAAAGTGAGCGACACGCCTATATCGAGCTTTGGAATAAGCAATTGCAAGATGAATTGAAACTTTCGGATGAAGCCGTTAACGAAATTGCGGCGATGACCGATGGCTTTTCATTCGCTTATCTTAAAGAATTGTTCCTATCCTCGATGATGCACTGGATAGCGCATCCCCAACCGGGTGCAATGCAGGGCGTGATGGTTTCGCAGGTTTCGATTTTGTGCGAGCAAATGGTAAGCGTAAATGTTACGCCCGCGCCCGAAGATACTCGCCCAAACGGACAAACTTTCCCGCTGGTGTGGGGACATAAGCCTAAATAGTGGAAACATACTACTGGAAATTACAGGGCTGTTGCAAGAAAGAAATTGCCCCTATAAAACGGTTCTCAAAGGGGTTTGGGTAAGGGCGTGAGGTGATTTCGTAGGGGCGCATCGGGATGCGCCCTCGTTGGATAGGTTCAATTTGAGGGATTCAGGCAGGGCGGTTCACGAACCGCCCCTACAAAAACGATTTTCTTAACGTTTGGGGCGAAAGTTGACAATGGAAATACCGACCTTGCAACTGCCCTGCTGGAAATTACTATTAACTAGCGTTGGTAATTGATATAAAATGAGCGATACAACCGATATTTTCTTAAAAGACGACTTATTATCGCCTGAACCGGATGAATCCGGCAAAGTTCCAAGCATGGTTCTACGGGTGATTGAAGCTGCCCCGCGAGATGCTGCCCGTAGCATTGCCCGGATTGACCCGAATGATATGAAGCTGCTTGGGCTGGATGTGGGCGATATTATCGAGATACGCGGCATGCGCAACACTGGCGCAAAGGTGATGCCCGCCTTCCCCCCGGAACGTGGCAAGCGCATTATCCAAATTGACGGGCTTATTCGGCGCAATTGCGGCACGTCAATAGATAATAGCGTAGTGGTGAAAAAGGTCGAGGCGGGGATCGCCAAGACGGTGGTTTTATCTCCTCCTGAAGATAGCGCCCCCTACCGAGAGCGCGGTTCTCAGCATTTACTTTACATAAAACGATTACTGGAAGATTTAATCGTATCGCAAGGTGATATACTGCGGATTAACCTTTTTGGCAACACTCAGCAGGAATTTATGGTAATGGGCGCTACTCCTTCGGGCGTACCGCTCAAGGTAGGGCCTGCTACTGCTTTGCGTATCCATACGCAGCGTGCCGAGAAGCAACAGCGTGCCCCTCGCCGACAAGGTGGGGTAACTTACGAGGATATAGGCGGACTGAGCAAGCAGTTGAGTCGTATCCGCGAGATGATAGAGTTACCCTTGAAATACCCGGAAGTGTTCGAGCGGTTGGGAATTGATGCGCCCAAAGGGGTATTGTTATATGGGCCCCCCGGTTCAGGCAAAACCCTGATTGCGCGAGCGGTAGCGAACGAAACCAACGCCTTTTTTATCAGTGTGAGCGGTCCGGAAATCATTCACAAGTTTTACGGCGAAAGCGAAGCGAACTTACGCAAGGTTTTTAGCGATGCCGCTACTCGCGCCCCTAGCATTATCTTTTTGGATGAGATTGATGCCATTGCCCCCAAACGAGAGTCGGTGATGGGCGAAGTGGAGAAGCGAGTGGTAGCACAATTGCTGTCACTCATGGATGGGCTGAAGAGTCGCGGGCGCATTGTGGTCATCGGTGCAACCAATCTGCCCAATCTCCTTGACCCTGCTTTGCGTCGTCCCGGACGCTTTGATCGGGAAATTTCAATCGGTGTGCCGGATCGCCCCGGACGTGAGGAGATTCTCACTATCTACACCCGCAGTATGCCGCTGGCAATGGATGTGGATGTGCCAAAACTGGCGGCGATAACGCATGGCTTTGTAGGGGCTGATTTGGAAGCGCTTTGTCGTGAGGCGGCTCTCAGCGCGTTGCGTAAGATTATCCCCGATATAGATTTCGCCAACTCTACGATTCCCTATGATGAGTTGATGAACCTGACGGTGGATATGAGCGATTTCATGTCCGCGCTAAAAGAAATCGAGCCAAGCGCGGTGCGCGAAGTTTATACCGAAGTGCCGGATGTTTCGTGGGAAATGGTGGGCGGTTTACAGGAAATAAAAGATGCTTTGCGCGAAGCTGTAGAATGGCCCCTCAAATATGAAAACCTATTCCGCAATACCAACACTACCCCTCCACGTGGGATTATGCTCTATGGCCCGCCCGGTGTAGGCAAAACTCTGATTGCACAGGCGCTTGCCAGTGAAACCGAGGTGAACTTTATCTCTATCAAAGGCCCGGAATTGCTCAGCAAATGGGTGGGCGAGAGCGAAAAAGCGGTGCGCGAAATTTTCAAGAAAGCGCGTCAAGCTGCCCCTTGTCTGATCTTTTTCGATGAAATTGATGCGCTTGCCCCGGTGCGCGGTTCACGGGTGGATAACGGCGTTTCCGAACGGGTGGTGGCGCAATTGCTCACCGAGATTGACGGAATCGAGGGCATGAAGGGCGTAGTATTGTTGGCAGCAACCAATCGGGCAGAATTGGTTGACCCCGCGCTGTTGCGACCGGGTCGCTTTGACCTGAAAATTCAGATTCCTGCGCCTGATCTATACGCACGCCGTCAGATTCTAGAGGTGCATGCTCGCCAAAAACCGCTGCAAGATTACTCCATTCTGGATAAACTGGCGCTTGAAACAGAGGGTATGGTGGGCGCAGACCTTGCCGCGCTGTGCAATCATGCGGCGATGGTAGCAATTCGCCGTTGCGTGACTGAATTTGAGGGAAGCGGTAGCACCAATGAAATGTCGGAAGCCTTGATTACCGATATTGATTTTGAGGTGGCGTTAGGCACTTTGCGCCGCAACACGCTGCCTTCTTTTGAAAAAGAGTCGGTGGAATGATAAAAAGCTATTTCCGGGTGGCGGTTTTCTTGTTATTAGCAATGCTGCTGGTAAGTTGCGGCGACCCTACCGCTACCCTTGTTCCAACCGTTGCGGCTACTACCAAAGCGGTTGAAAAAACTGCCGTGACTACTACTGCTATCCAGCCTACGCAGAAACCTGCTTCTAACGGGCGTGCTACCCCTACTGTAGCAGAACGTACCAACTTAGCGGCTGAAGATACCACCGATTTGGCGAAACCATTGCCCGAACGCTCGGTAGTGCGTACCTTTACCGATGCGCAAGGGCGTACTGTGCGCCTAACTTATGGGCGTGGCGTAGGGCATAGTGGTGATTACGGCTGGGCGCATATTGTGGGGAAGCATGTGCAGAGTATCTGGTATGACGGTGGTACTATCACCACTTTTCCCAAAGCGCTTGGCACTCGTTCGCTGGCGGATGTGCTGGATTTGATCGGCAAATCGTTACAGGATAAAGCCCCTGATGATCAGGGCAACGGGCGACGCAGCTATGTATATCAAGTGCCGGGCACTAATAGCGATGTTTTTACCGTAGTTGGAAGCGATGGCACGATTATTACCGCCTACCCGGTGCCGCGAGGGAGTAAGGATGAAGGTTAACTATTGATGTCCGCAACGCCCGCGCTTTTCAAAATAGAGCTTAGGTTAGAACCGCACGTAACCGGTTTGCAGGAATTGGAAAACTGGCCCTCATCGGAGTTCACCCCTGATTTTATTGTGGCTACCAGCGGGTCGGTGCGCGTGGAAATGAATGGCTTGGCTGCCAATGTTCCGGCGCACAGCAGGGATGAATGGCTACCTGATTATTTGGGCGGGTTCGCGCTCAGTCTTGGTCGCGCCGCTCAGAAAATGCGAGAAGGGGCGCACCAATCCGCAGCTCATTTTGTAGATGAGCCGGTGAAATTGGTGTTCAGCCGTAGCAGTGTTATTGGCGTAATCCACATAGAAATTGAAGCGGAAGGGCAGAAGGTTGCGCACGTAACGTTAAAGGACAAAGCTTTTTATGCAGAGATACGCCGCAGCCTTGATGATTTCCTGCACCAACTCTTGCAGCTAAACCCCTCCCTTGTGCGGCAACCAGATGTCAGCACTATTAAAACCATCCTAAAAACTCTGTACTGATTTTTTAATTTTGACAGTTAAGAACGAATATTCACTCATAAGGAGATATATTATGACTCATTGGACTACTAACGATATACCCGACCAACATGGACGCATTGCCGTTATTACGGGCGCAAACAGTGGGCTTGGTTACGAAACTTCGCTGGCGTTGGCGGCTAAGGGCGCACAAGTGATAATGACCAGTCGCGACCCCGAAAGAGGCAAAGCGGCTTTGAACCGAATCAAGCAACAACTTCCTGCCGCTTCGCTGGAATTGATGACGCTTGATTTGGGTAGCCTAGCCTCGATTCGCAGCTTTGCGCTGGAGTTTCGGGCGAAGTATTCCCGGCTCGATTTGCTGATTAACAATGCCGGGGTTATGGCGATTCCTTTCCGCAAAACGGTGGACGGTTTCGAGACTCAATTAGGTACTAACCATCTAGGTCACTTTGCGCTGACCGGGCTGCTGCTCGATACTATTTTAGAGACGCCTAGTAGTCGGATTGTGAATGTATCCAGTGGCTTGCACCGCTCCGGTTATATTCATTTTGATGACCTTTATCTTGAAAAGAAATATACCCCTTACGCCGCTTATTCGCAGAGCAAAATTGCGAATCTCTACTTCACTTTTGAACTGCAACGCAAGCTAGAGGCGTTGGGTTCAAAAACTATCAGCGTTTCGGCTCATCCCGGCTATGCTGCTACGAATTTGCAGGGAACTAGCGCCAGTTCTACCGGGTCAAAACTAAACGTATTTATGTATAAACTAGCTAATACGCTAGTCGCACAAAGCCAAGCAAAGGGCGCGTTACCTCAGCTATACGCTGCTACTGCGCCGGAAGTAAAAGGCGGGGAGTTTTTTGGTCCGCACTTTATGGGCTATCGAGGCTATCCCAAGCTCGAAAAAGCGGCTGATAAGGCTTACGACAAAGAGATTGCCGCAAAACTTTGGAAGGTTTCAGAAGAACTGACCGGGGTAAAATTCTCTTTTGTGGCGCAAACAGTCTAAATAAAAGCAAGGGCGGTGGTTAGCCGCCCCTTTTTTATTTCCTAACGAGTTGGTTAACGCCAGTGTCGCCGCCCTTTGGCTACCATACAGCAAGCGTTATAGATTATCTGCAAACCCAATTCCTTTGCACGGGCAATGTTCTCCCTTGATTCTGCGCCGGGCTGAAACCAGACCGTCTTGATACCCAACCTTGCCGCTTCCTCCAGAAAAGGTAGCGAAAGTTTGGCGGGTAAGACAAAATCTACCACTGTCGGTTTTTCGGGCAACGCCGAAAGATTCGGGTAACATTTAATGCCGTCAATTTCGGTAGCGCGCGGGTTGATGGGGTAGATGGTATAACCCGCGTTCGCCATGTTATGTAGGATAACATTGCCGTACTTATCGGGGTTGGTGCTTGCGCCCACCAACGCCCATACTTTGTTATCCACCGCTTCTTGGACGATTTCGTCAATCGTCAAATCGGTTGTACTCATTTTCTATACTCCAAGTGTGTTAATAATGGTTTTTAAATAATAGAGATTGTTTATATGTATATTATAAGCCTATACGCAATCGGCGAGGCTATTTTCTGGCTATGCCCGGTCGCGACCTTGCTGGTAGGATTATCGGACCTACCTGAGTGAAAATAAGCCCTGCTGCCACGACCAGCAATGAGAGAAACGCCCACAAATCGGGACGATTGCGATCGCCTAGCACCAACCAGCCAAGCAATACCGCCAGCGCGGGATACACCGCATTGATAGGTAGTACCTTATATGCAGGCGCAACCCGCAAGGCAAAGGTAAGGAAGCCGGTAGCCAGAATCCCGTTGATTATTGCGCCCCCAAGTAGGTAAAGCCACACTTGTTCGCTCAGGTTAAACTGCTGCCCGATCTCATTGAAAGTGAGTAGCTGGAACTTGCCGTCGCCTAGCACGCACATCAGTAGGAACGCGCCAATCGCGCCCGCAAAATATTGTAGCGACAGACCACCAAAAGCCGATACGCCCCGGTTCATGCCTGCCCTAGCCAAGATTGCGGCGCTTGCCCAACAAAATGCTGCGCTCAAGCCGAATGGGATTGCCCACCACCAATCAGGCGAAAGAAACGGATTTTCCTGAGAGTGGGTGGCGATGGCTACTCCTGCCAACCCGATAACCATTATAATCATCCCGGCGTAGATATAGCGGGTGGCTTTTTCTTTTAAAAACAGCACTCCCATAATGATGGCTAGTAATTCCCAAGTTTGCACGAAGGGAAGGGTGATGTTCAAGCCCTGAAAGCCGCTGACAATCAACGCTTGAAAGAAGGCGGCGGTGCCGATTTGGGTAAAAACGCCCGCCAGCATAAAAAGCCTACGTCCTTGCCCTCGGTAGCGCTTAATCTCGGTGGTTTCGACATGCGCTGCGCTACTGCGCCGCCTTCTGACTACTATCAGGTAAATTGATAAGGCATAGATTACTATAGGTATGGCTTGAATGGTAGCGGCAGCCAATGCGCCGGGACGGTTGATATTCTGGGTAGCGGCTTGATCGTACACATTACCGGCAGCGAAACTGAGCATTGCCAGTGTCATCCAAACCTGCCCCGGAACCTGCTCAAGCCGGGTGAACAGGTTAACAGTAGAAGGCTGTTTCACATTTTTACTTTCCATGATCGGGAATAATCCTCCAAACCCCTATGTGGTATTATTTTAGCTAGGAGAATTTTAGCTTACTGAAAACAGCAATGTCAATTTGAGTTAGCGTCGAGAATATCATCCACTCGGCGGAGAAGGGCAAGGGGGCTGAAGGGTTTAATAAAATAGTCGTTTGCGCCAGCATCCAATCCGGCTTTTATGTCATCCTCTTGGGTCATGGCAGATAGTATCAGGATATAAATATGTGCGTAATCCGGATCGGACTTTAAGGTGCGGCACACATTTAACCCATTCAGGCGAGGCAAATCAATATCAAGAAGAATCAGAATCGGTTTTTCTCTTTTGGCAAGTTCCAAGCCAGTATGACCATTATATGCTTGTAGAAGGGTATAACGTTGATCACCACCAAGTGTAGCGCTTACAAGGTCTTGGACAATTGTGTCATCTTCTACTATTAGAATTTTATTCATTTAAATTTGAAATTGTCTGAGTATAAGAGCTTACTAACCTAATCTAGGCTTATGTTATAGTTTAATAAGAAGAATGTCAAGGTTTGAAACTAAGGAGTATATTAATATATGCCTATTTACGAATACCGTTGTAGGGTTTGCAATTCCAAATCGAATTTGTTTTTTCGCTCCATTGCTGCCGCCCCTGAAAATAGCGAGAATACTGATTTGGCTTGTCCGAAATGCGGCAATAAAGCCTTATCACGCATATTTTCACGTTTTGCGGTTAGGCGCGGAAGTAGCGACGAAGGGGACGGATTTTATGAAATTGACCGCATGTTGGCAAATGTAGATGAGAGCGACCCTCAAAGCCTAGCGCGAGTGGCTCGAAAGATTGCGCAACAAACGGGCGAGGATATCGGTCCTGAATTTGATGAAGCTATGTCGCGCATAGAATCGGGTGAAGACCCGGATTCTGTCATCGAAGGCTACGACAAGTCTGCGGGTGAAGACAGCTCTATTGCTTAGTGTAAGGCGTGCCAACCGCCGCAGGTGGGCGACTTCTGCCGATAACTCCCGCTACTACCACAATTGTAACTACATAGGGAATAGCTTGGGTGATGGTATGTAGCCAAGTAATGTTGCCATACCAACTTTGCAACAAGCTATCGGCGGTGATACACAAGCCGAAAATCAAAGCCGCACCCCACGCATTAAGCGGATTCCAGTTTCCGAAAATCATGGCTGCCAGCGCGATAAAGCCTGTGCCTACCGTCATACCTTCGGTGAAGCCCCCCAACACCTGTAGCGAGAAATATGTCCCTGCCGTACCTGCCAACATACCGCTGATTACCACGTTTATGTAGCGCACTTTAAAAACGTTTATTCCAGCAGTATCGGCGGCTTTGGGATTTTCGCCTACTGCTCTGGTACGCAAACCCCAGCGCGTTTTGAACAACACATAATGCCCGACAAAGATGGCAACTATGCCAAGGATTGTGACAAACCCTAGCGTAAAAGAAGTATTTTCAACCTTAAAGCTGATAGAGGGGAGCTTTGAAGGGGTAGCATCTGCCGTTTTCTTAGTGAGGCTGTGCAAAAAGCTGGTCAAGCCAAAGGCGAAAATATTGATTACCGTACCGCTGATGATTTGATCTACTCTGAAATAGATTGAAAGTGCGCCGTGAAATAATGCCAAAAGCCCACCAACTACGATTGCTGCAAGAAAGCCAATCCAAATTTCTCCGGTTATTTTGGTGAAAAGTGCGCCGAAATAAGCGCCGGAAAGCATCATGCCTTCAATCGCAATGTTTACCACGCCGCTACGTTCGGAGAAAGTACCGCTCAATGCGCCAAGCGTTATGGGGGTGGAAAATGCCAATGTGAAGATTATTACCGAAAATGTGTCAATTACGGGCTGTTGTCCGACCGCCGAACGCCAGATAAACACAGCCGGAACAACCGCCGCCAGCACCATCCAGATGGTGTATTTGCGTAACCAGCGCGACACTTTTAAATTATTGCCAATTTTCAGGGCTGTTTGTGCCATCTTCTACTCCGCCTTACCCCAACCGCGTGTTAACACCACGCCTTCACCACCCTGTGCCTTAATCCGGTACAACCAACGCAATACCTGATCTGCCGCTACGAAGAGAATCACCAGCGCCTGTATCATTAAAATTAGGTCGCCGGGTAACTGTCGCCCATCTGCCGCAACTGTGTCAAATTGCATCTGGCTGGCGCCCTGCTTGAGCGCGCCAAAAAGAATTACAGCGGCAATTACTGCCAGTGGGTTATTTTTGGCAAGTAAGGCAATAGCGATGCTGTCAAAGCCGTAGCCAGAACCCAAAGCGGCGTTGTAGCGGTAGCGGAAACCGGGGCTACCCATTACTTCAAGCGAACCTGCCATACCTGCTAGCATCCCGGCGATTGCCATTGTCGCCAGTAGTATAAATTTCAGGTTGATACCGGCATAGCGTGCCGCGCTTGGGTTTGCGCCTACGGTGCGTATTTCTAAGCCGAGCGGTGTTTTGTAGAGGATAAACCAGACCGTTAGCGCCATTGTGACACCGATTACCAGACCCCAGTGTAGCGGTTGCCCTTGCACGATCGTGCCGATACGGGCATTCTCGCCGATTTGGTCGCTCTGGCTCATGCGAGCGGGGGCTTTCATAGGCCCGTCTGCGCCTACCAACCAAGAGGTAATGAAGGTGGCGATATAATTGAGCATAATGGTGGTAATTACTTCATGTGCGCCTGACCATGCTTTGAGTGCGCCCGGTATTGCGCCCCATAACGCTCCGCCGAGACAACCGCCTGCCAGCGTGAGCGGGATGGCAAGAAAACTGGGTAAGCCCCCGACGTTTATTCCAACCCAAGCGGCGGAAATCGCCCCGATTTTTATTTGTCCTTCCGCCCCAATGTTAAACAGCCCGGCGCGAAAGGCAAAGACTACTGCCAATGCCGTGAACATATAAGGGGTAGCAGTGGCGAGCGTACCGTTTATGGCTTCTAGGTCGCCAAATGAGCCTTTCCACAAACCACCATAAGCCTGTAACGGGCTGAAACCCGATATAAAAATAATAATCGCCCCTACAATCAGAGCGGTTATTATGCCCAGCAGTGGGATAAATAATTGGCGGAATATTTTTGCCAGAATATTTCTTTTTTCGGTTTCAAGCGTTACGGCAGGTGAAGCCATTTTTTCTCCAGCAAAATGTGAGAGGTATTTCTGAGAGGACGGTTGTTGAAGCCGCCCTCCCAATTCAAAAATGAAGGGGAAATCAGCCTAGCTGACTACCACATTCGTTTTGATGGAACCATCCTTAAGACCTTTGTCGATAGCGGTAATCGCATCTTTAAGCTCTTGAGGAACATCCTTGTCAAGGTCGTGGAAAGGAGCAAGACCGACAGGTCCCACGTTGTTTCCACCCTTGAAGCTACCATCACCAGCGGCTTTCAACAAGCCAAATACGCCGGGGGTGATGAGCTTGGTGGCGCTTGAAATCAAGCGTGGGGCAGCTTTCGGCAGAGTGTAATATTGGTCAAGGTCAACGCCGATGACGTAAACGCCTTTTTCGGCTGCGCCTTCGACCGCACCGTTGCCGGTGTTGCCACCACCACCGAAGATAACATCATTACCGGCGGAGATGAGAGCGGCAGCTTGCTGTGCGCCCCATACCGGGTCACTGAAAGCATTGTCGCCGTCCGGGTGGTAGGTCAAGGTTACTTCCGAGGCTTTGCCAGCTTTTACCAGTTTGGGGCTATTTGCCCACAGGTAAGCCGCGCCATTCTTGTAGCCTTCGCCGTACTTGAAGACGGGAGGAACCGACTTGGTACCTAGTACCGCGCCGAGTTTGCCGCTCTTGCTTACGCCAGCAGCCAACGCGCCGATTAAGAAGCCCGCTTTGTCTTCATCAAAGATAAGTCCGGCAAGGTTCGCAATTGGGTTTTTCGCATCCTGCCCTTGGTCAACTCCAATGAATTTGATGGTGGGGTTGGCTTTGGCAGCTTCGATGGTAGCATCGCCGATTAAGAAGCCTACGGTTATGATAACATCATACTTGTCATCTACGAAAGTTTTGATGTTCTTAGCATAATCTTTGGTATCGGTGGTTTCGACGTATTTAACATCGTAGCCAAGCTCTTTCTGAGCCTGCAATACGCCGTTCCATGCAGATTCATTGAAGCTCTTGTCATTTACACGACCGACATCTGTTACCAACCCTACTTTGAGCTTTTTGCCAGCAGCAGCGGTAGTAGCACCGGCAGCGGTAGTCGCGCCGGCAGCGGTAGTCGCAGCAGCAGTAGTCGCACCAGCAGCGGTGGTGGCGGCAGCAGTAGTCGCGCCAGCAGCGGCAGTAGTGGCGGCGGCAGTAGTCGCTCCAGCGGCAGTAGTTGCAGCTTTAGTCGCAGCGGCGGTTGTTGCCGGTACTGGGGTAGCGGTATTATCGCCACAGGCAACCAATAATACGCTTAGTAGCGTAATAAAGGCTACAAGCAAACCTAACTTTCTGAAATTTCGCATTAATTAAATGCTCCTCCTGGATTACATACAAAACAGTTGCCCAGAACCGCCGGGCATCGGACGCGGCAAGCGCGTATCAGGTAGTCAGCGAGGTATAGATCAAAACTTCTACACTGAAGCGAGGAGATTTTGTATAGAAATCATCCACAAATTGCGGTTGATATTTGTTGGTAGCAATAGAGGAGCGGAATTTACTTACCACAACCGCCTACCCCCCTTATCGATTAGGTAAATTATAGCATGCCCCTCTAACGGACGCAAAATATCAAATAGAAATCCACTTGCTTTCTTTCTACTTGTCATTATAATTATTATTAAATCCTGATAAGAACTTTATTATTAGGTAGTAGCAGAAAGGGGAGTTTGTGCGATGAGCACGTTGTTTTTCTTGTGGGATATCCGTTCGGAAAAAGAGCGGGAATATAAAGACTTTATCTCAAACGAATTTCTCCCCTTGCTGGGAAAACTCGATATGAGTGTAACTGATGGCTGGTTGAAGATAGCCGGTGAAGGTCCTCAAATGATGTATCTGGCTGAAAGTGATGATCTTGAAACGGCAATTCAAGTGCTAGGCTCAAAAGAATTGAAGGCGATTGAAACGCGGCTGTTACCTTATGTTGAAAATTACAGCAAACATCTGGCGCACCGCGATATTAAGAATGAGAATCATTGAGTTTAATCCTTACGCAAGCAGGACTTTTGTTTCGAGCAAGGGGGTTGCACCCATAGGCGTATAGTTAAGCCTTTCACAAGTTAAAATCAGGCAACTTTGCATATTAGTGTAAGGTCGGGAGCATGTAGCTCGCGGGTGCTTAACTGAATTTGGCTAATCTGTTGGTAACTAGTGAGGCGATCTGCTCTTTTCTCTTTCAAACTATAGCGGCCCCATCTTTTCCTGAGCTTTTTAATCAATTTCTTTACTTTCTTGTCTTTACCTCTCAGCAAGGCTTTGCCCAGCCTTACGATTTCTGTACCTAAGGTCTGAAGCGCTTTCGTTAGGCTCAACTCCCGCGTTGTCTTTATGAGCGCCTGCAATATAAGGGGCTTCGCCCTGCCTAACTTCGCTTTGTCCGTTTCTTGCCATTGACGGTTGCTTTCTCCTCCTGATGATCCCACCAGTGCTTCTACCAAGTTGGTTTCTTCCGCTTCCCCCATTTCTTCACTCCCTGCTACTCCCCAACTCAAATAGATCAGCAGGGTGTAGCCAATTAACCGGGCATAGATTTCGCACCATACCCGGCTCAATTTCTTGTTGCCGCTCTGTGCTAGTCCCAAACCACTTTTCCAGAGCTTAAAAAGCAACTCGATTTGCCAGCGCAAGTGATAGACTATACCCACCTGATAACCACTTAACAAGCTCTCGTGCACATTCGTTAGATACAAGTTCCAGCGTAACCGCTCAGCTGTCGCGGCACTCAACTCCCGCCCTTTGAGTTGGCTAACCTTTTTCGCTTGCGCCAACCGCTGGAGATAAGCTTCTTGCGGTAGCACTTGTGCCACTACCCGTAACTTCAACCGTTCTTTTTGCCCTACTTCCACTCTTAACTCTATTACTGTTCCTGCGCAGGTACCTCCTCTGCGCCTTAATTCCGACCCTAAAGCCAGGGGCTGGTTACTCCCCTGCTCATACAAATGCACCTTGGGGGGCAAGCGGCTCACAAAATAATGAGCTGCCATCAGCCGTTTTAGCCGTTCCAGGGTGCAATAACCCAAATCAAACAGTACCAAACTGCCTTCCGGTAATTTTTCCAACTTATCTTCAAAGCTCTGATCTGGTTCCAGCGCCGCTTGTGCCGTCACAACCTCCACTTGCTGCTGCAAATAATCATAGGTTATTTGTAACTTCATACCGGCTTTGCCAGCCTGTCCACCACTGGCAGGCTGACTATCCGCCAGTTTGTTAGCTAGCCCTATATGAGTGCTATCTATCAGGTACACTCCTCTAAAAGGTTCAAACAGTTCCAACCACAAACCTTCTCGCTGCTGCCACACTTGTAGCGCTTCTTCGAATAGCAAGCGTAAAAACTCCACTGTCACTGAGGTTAAGCGTTGGCTCAACCCCGAGCGGGTGACATTTACACCGAATTGTTGGGCTATTTGGCTCAATTGGTTAAGGCTGGCGCCGGGCTGGCTCATAAAGCCTGTTACCAACACCAGTGCCAAAATTGTCCCTGTGATTTTCGAGCTGCGTTTGTTCACTCCTTGCTCGTTCGCTAGTGCTTTGGCTCGTTCCCCAAATATTTTTTGCAAAGCTCCAACTATTTCGTCTATACTAGGCATGTGAGTTTCCTTTGGTTTTGTAGTAAGAGTTGAAGAGTCTTACATCTTACCAGAGGAACTCACCTCTTTCTATTTGTGATTCTCTTAACTATACGCTTATGGGTTAAACCCCTTGTTTTTATTCCAAAGGTTTCCCCCCCCATTAGTCCTATATATATTTCTTTAACTTTATTTCCCTAATATAATAGGAAGCGGGATTGTTTTCATTTTATTTCTCTTCGGGAGTAGGAATTTTTAAGCCAACATGATACACAGCTTTAGTATTTTTCTACACTATATGGGATTTTTGGCTCTCGCGGGTGGTGCAATTGGCTCAATTATAGCCGTTAACACCGTCTGGTCACTTCTCTGCTCTTCTCCCTCTCAAGCGTTAGGCGTAAGTCGCCTTATTAAGCGTTATGAGGTTTTATTACATTCTGGTTCTGTACTGTTACTTGTGAGTGAAACGCTAGTGCTTGTCAGTTCTGCCTTGAGTTCGGATGCTTTTTTGCAAGGAGTTGGTGGGCTTCTAGTTTACTTATTGCTGTTCATAAATGGCTTGTTTCTGGCAAAGCCCGCTTGGGATAAGTTGGCAAAACTAATGCCCCAGTGGATGATGGCGAATGGTTCAATTCCTTCACTGATGGCAGCAATGGAACACACTAGCACGTTGTACACTAAAGAAGAGGTGGAAACTAGCCTCAAACGGGTAAGCAACCGCTTGGAACTGTTTCAGTGGAGTGAGACTATTTTACTTTTTTCAATGCTGGTTTTAATAGCTTTATAGAAAAAGCAAAACCCCCTTACCTGTTTTTCAGGAAGGGGGTTTGATTCCAGAAGAGGTGAAATTACTTCACGTCTGCCTTAGCGCCAACTTCAACCAACTTAGCTTTACCGGCTTCGGCGGCTTCCTTGGTTACGGCTTCGAGAACTGCCTTAGGAGCGGCTTCAACCAGTTCTTTGGCTTCTTTCAAGCCGAGGTCTGAGCGAAGGTCGCGCACTACCTTAATAACCTTGATCTTCTCAGCGCCAATGTCGGTGAGGACGAGGTCAAACTCGGTCTTGACTTCGACCGGGGCAGCTTCCACCGGGGCGGCAGCAGCAGCAGCCGGAGCAGCAGCAAACTGCACAGGAGCAGCAGCGGTTACGCCGAATTTGTCTTCCAACTGCTTAACGAGTTCGCTTACTTCAAGAATGTTCAATTGAGCAATAAGCTCTACAATTTCATTTACGGTAGCCATTGTGCTAACATACTCCTTTTGTAATTTACTTTGCCGGACATTCCCGGCTATCCTATCAAATTAGTTTTGTTCTTCAAGTTGCAACTTGCGCTGATTCAGCACGTTAACCAGGTTGCGCGGGACACCTGACATAGCGTTAACCAGTTGTTGGGGCGGCTGCGACAGCACGCTTACCAAATTGCTGGCGGGTGCATTCAGGCTGCCCATCAATTGGGCGATTAATACTTCCTTGGTAGGTAGTTTGGTAAGGTCTTCCAGCTTTGCAGCATCTATTACCTTGCCACCCAGAATTCCGAGTTTTATCTTAAAGACTTTGGAGTCTTTCTGGAAATTGAGTAACTCCTTAACGCCTTTTACCAGATCAGTTCCAACAAAAGCAATCGCGCTCGGTCCGGTCAGGACGCTATCCAAGCCATCCCAGCCCAATCCTTTGACGGCACGACGCGCTAGAGTGTTTTTCGAAACATGATATTCTGTGCCGGTGGGCAACAGTTTGCGGCGCAGGTTAGTAATTTCTGACACGCGCATACCACGATATTCGGTCAAAATCGCAATGGTACTTTTCTCGAATAACGTAGAGAGATCATTTGTCAATGCGGCTTTTTTCGGTGTAGGCACTCGCTATTCACCTCCTTCCTTACAGATTTCGGACTATATTGTGTGGGCTTTAGCCCAATAATCGACAATAAAAAACCCTTTTGCGTTCTACCTTACCGGCGAAACCGGGGCAGTTCGCAAAAGGGTTCAATCATACATAGTAAACCGCACGCCAACAAAGGGGCGTATGGACGGTTAAAATATGCGATTAGTTCTTTTCCCTTTTACGTCTTACCTCGGCTGGCTGCGGCAAAAGCCGCTTTTAAGCTGGTGCGCCGGCTGTCTCTGGCAGGACTATATATTTGGGTTGAGCGTACATACGCTCAGAAAATTCTACAATCAGAGAATACTTAAAGGTAATCTCGATTAGTTAGTGCTGCCAACCTCTGTTAGGATTGGGTTCACTTCTAAGTGAATGCCAGGTCCCATAGTGCTGGTGATGGTAATGCTTCTAATGTAAACACCTTTAGCGCCGGTAGGTTTGTTGCGCACGATGCCTTCGATTAGGTTCATCACGTTTTCGCGGATTTGCTGCTCACTGAAGCTGAGCTTGCCGACTCCTACGTGTACCAAACCGGCTTTTGGCTCGTTGCGGAACTCTACTTTACCACGTCGGGTTTCCTGAATAACACGCGGCAGATCGCTCGGCTGGCAAATGGTACCACTCTTTGGGTTGGGCATTAAGCCACGGCGACCCAGTATTTTACCGAGTTTACCGACTTTACCCATCTGTTCCGGGGTAGCAACCGCTACATCGAACTCAGTCCAACCACCTTCGATTTGCTTGACTAAATCATCACTACCCACGAAGTCTGCGCCTGCTTGCCGGGCAAGGATTTCGCCTTCGCCTTGAGTAAACACCAAGATGCGGACTTGCTTGCCGGTGCCATGTGGCAGAACGGCGGTGCTACGCACCTGCTGATCGGCGTGGCGTGGGTCGATGCCTAACCGGAAATGCAGTTCTATGGTCGGGTCAAACTTTACATAACTGGTTTTCTTAAGGATTGCAATTGCCTCATCCAGCTTGTAAGTTTTTTTGCTATCGACCTGTTTGGCAACTTCGGTGTATTTCTTGCCATGATCCATTTTGATATACCTCCTGTGGTACAAACGGGCAGATGTGCCCTCCCACCTTTAAAGATTAGTCTACTACGGTAATGCCCATGCTGCGGGCAGTGCCTTCAACTTGTTTTACAACAGCTTCAATAGTAGTGCCGTTGGTATCTTTCATCTTGATATTGGCTATTTCCGCAACCTTAGAGCGAGTAATTTTACCCACTTTTTCGGTGTTAGGCTTGCCGCTACCTTTATCCACCCCGGCAGCCTTCCGAAGCAAGTCGGCGACAGGCGGAGTTTTGGTGATGAAAGTAAATGAGCGGTCTTCAAAAACAGTAATTTCGACCGGAATGATCTGCCCAACCTGCTGTGCGGTGCGTTCGTTGTATTCTTTAACGAAGCCCATCAGGTTGATACCGTGCTGACCGAGCGCAGGACCAACCGGAGGCGCAGGAGTTGCCTTACCGGCAGGCAGTTGCAACTTTACAATTGCTTTAACCTTTTTAGCCACTTTTTATATCTCCCCAGAACTACACAATTTTCTCAATTTGCAAGAAATCGAGGGTCAACGGGGTTTCTCGCCCGAAGATGCTAACCATCACGGTTACCTTGCTTTTGGAATTATCAATCGAGTCAATCATACCGGTGAAGTCGGTGAAAGGTCCGTCAATAATCTTGACTGCTTCGCCAACTTGGAAGCTGGTCTTGATTTTAGGAGCCTGTGCTTCCATCTGCTTCGTAATCAACTGCATCTCATCTTCGCCGAGGGGCGTTGGCTTGTTGCCGCTACCCACGAAGCTAGTTACACCCTGAGTGTTACGCACTACATACCACGACTCATCGGTCATAACCATTTCGACCAACACATAGCCGGGATAAACCTTGCGCTGAACGGTATGCCTAGAACCGTTTTTAATTTCGGCTTCCTCAATGGTAGGCACGATAACCCTGAAGATTTTGTCGCGCATATCCATTGAATCAATACGGCGTTCTAGCGCGCGCTTCACCTTGTTTTCATAGCCTGAATAAGTATGTATCACATACCAACGCCGCCCCATGTTTTCTTGGTGTCCGGTGCTAGGTGATAGCGAAGGGCGTTCGGCTGTAACAGGTGCAAGCGCTTTTTGCGCTGCCGTTTCTTCTACCGTGGCTTCCTCAGCTGATTCTAGTATTTCTTCTTGCATCTCCGGCTCTTCCTGCGGAGTCTCTTCCATTTCAGTGAACCTCAATTTAAGAAGTTAGACGTTGAACAAGCCTCTAAGCAAACCGTACAATCCCGTAAGAATCAGGTCGAGCGCTCCGAGTACAACTGCCATTACGCCGGATAGCGCGATAACCACTATGGTCATGTTGCGTGTTTCCTTGCGGCTGGGCCACTCTACCTTATCCATCTCCTCTTTAGAATCTTTAGCAAAACGAACTAAAGGTGGTTCTATTGATGGGTCATCTAGCAAGCTTTTGTCTGCCATAAAGCGTTGTTCTCCTCGCCTTTATTTAGTTTCGCGATGAAGTACCACTTTGCGCTCGCGCTTGCAAAACTTGCTAAGCTCGAGCCGGTTAGGGTCGTTACGCTTATTTTTGGTGGTGGTATAATTGCGCTCTTTGCAACTGGTGCATGCGAGATGAATTATAATCCGATCCGCTTTTTTTGCCATCTTGATTTCCTGTTATCACAAATTTAGTCAAAAAAATTCGGGGGCTAATTTGCTCCCCTAACCTTAGCCGAATGATTATAGCATAGCCAATTAATTTTGTCGAGTCAGTTAAACTAGCAAATTTAATATGGCACATCTCCGATTAATTTATCTTTGCCGCTTTTCCGGTATGCTAGAAAAGAGATGGATTAACTTCTAGCATCGTGTTATAATCGCTGGAATAGATAGAAATTGTTATATCCATAGAAATGGATAATAGTATGCTAAGTCTAGACCTTCAAAAGCTACAAATCTTTTGTGAAGTAGCCCGACAGCGCAGCTTTACCAGAGCGGCAGAAGCATTATATCTAACGCAGCCAACCGTTAGCCAGCAGGTGCAAGCTCTCGAACGCCAGATTGGGGTGCGCCTCTTTGAGCGTCTCGCCAAAGAGGTTTATTTGACTGAGGCGGGGAAGGTGCTTTATTCCAAAGCGGTCAACCTATTATCGCAGGCGCAGGAAACCGAGCAAGCGGTAAGGGAAGCCGCCGGAATTTCGGCTGGTAGCCTCGATTTAGGCGTTGGCGTAACGCTGGCAACTTATGTACTGCCAGAATTATTGCGCCGTTTCAAAATGAGTTATAACTCGCCTAGCAACGGGGCAGTTAAGTTTGAAATTGCGCTTGGCAATACCGAAGCCCTAGCCCAGAAATTGCTGAAAAATGAAGTTGATCTAGCTTTGGTGGGAACTCCGATGGAGCCTCATCCTTTGCTGGAAATCCATCCTTTCCTAGAAGATAAGTTAATTATGATTTGCAGCCCTTCTGATGTGTGGGCGGCGGAAGGGCGCTCTAGCGTTAACCTCAGCGAAATTGGGAATCGCACCATGTTAGTGCGTGAACGTGGTTCGGCATTGCAAGCCTTTGCCTCTCAAATGCTGGAAGTTGCCCATACCCAAGCGGAAAATTATTTAGTAATGGCAAACCTCGAAGCGATTAAGCGCAGTGTGGAAATCGGTTTGGGCGTGGCAATTGTTCCCGCCCTTTCGGTCAGGCGCGAACTTGAGTCGAGCAGGCTGCATGTGATGGATATTGATGGCGCAAAGGTAGGACGTACTTTTGTTTATGCCCATCATAAGGACAAGGAATTGACTCGACCCGCCCGCGCTTTCCTTGAAGTCATCAAGGCTTACGCGGGTTACTCTATTCCGGCTGAGGCTGAAGCATGATGGTTTCTGACCTCAAGCAGGGCAGAACTGACCTTTATTTAATCGGGATTACCGGAAACATCGCATGTGGTAAAAGTGCGGTGCTGGAAATGTTACGGCGGTGCGGCACTCATAATGTAGATGCCGATACCGCCGTTCATCGCATTATGGTTCCGGGTGGTAGCGCCTATGCGCCTATCGTGGCACATTTTGGCAAAGCGATACTTCAGGAAGACTCGCCCAATCCCGCCCCTATAGACCGCCGTAAGCTCGGCGCAATTGTTTTTGCAAATCCTCAAGCGTTGCGCGAGTTGGAACAGATTACCCATCCATTGGTTAGGATAGAAATTCTGCGACAGATTGCCGAAGCTACTTCCCATATTATTGTAATAGACGCTATAAAATTGCTGGAAAGCGGTTTGGCAGACGGTTGCGATACCCTTTGGGCGGTAACTTGCGCCCCTGAAATTCAGCTTGAACGCTTGATGCGCCGCAATAACTTTTCTGAAGAAGAAGCGCGCTTGCGGATAAACGCCCAACCGCCCCAATCGGAAAAGATTGCCCGCGCGGCGATAGTAATTGATAATAGCGGTACTCTGGAAGAAACCGAACGGCAGGTTGCGGAAGCCTGGCGCAAAATACCCCTTACTTTTCGAGGAGGCTAACTGTGGCTCTTTATCTTGACTCAGCCAGCTTGAGTGATGCCCAAGAAGCGGCAAGCTATGGGTTCATAGCGGGAATCACCACTAACCCTACTTTGTTGGCAAAAGAGACCTCTACTCCCTTTGAGCATCTCAAAAAGATGACGGTTGTTTTTCCCGGACCGGTATTTTATCAGCTTATTGCTTCTACTCCCGAAGAGATGATTAAGGAAGCATGGCAAGCGCATGCGGTTGCGCCGGGCAAAATCATCCTGAAAATCCCCTGCAACCTCAACGGGTTGAAGGTAGTATCCCAAATGAGTTCGCAGGTTACATGCGCGGTTACTACGCTTTTCAGTGCGCAACAGGGTTGGTTGGCGGCTTTGGCAGGGGCGCGTTATGTGATACCTTATGTTAGCCGTACCGAAAGGCTCGGCGGCAACCCGCTAGAATTAGTCGAAAATCTGTCGCTGCTTTATCTAGAAAAATCATTACCCACCGAGATTCTGGCTGCCAGCGTTAAAACCCCGGCGCAAGCTTTGGATACGCTATTGGCAGGCGCACATCATCTGACTATCCCCTTGAGTCTGATAAAGGAGTTGGCGGAACACGAGTGGAGTGTGCAAGCGGTGGACGATTTTAGCAAGTCTGCCAGCGGTATGAAAAGCGTACCCCCCACTTCCCCATCGTTGAGCGAAAATGTGCGGGTGCCGTTTGAAATGCTAGATTATATTATCGGCAAAATTCAGATAGAAGAACTGTTTGCCGCAAATAGCCAGCAGGATTTAAAGGCTTATATGGCGCAACGCGAGTTGGAAAAACTGATTGAAGAAGAAGAAATTACGGCGCGGCTTGAGGCACTGAAGAAGAAGTTGGGTAAATAATCGGGTTAGGCTTTGGCGCCAAGCTCAAACTGGTATAGCGTCCATTCTATTCCGCGCAAAGACATTTGCGTCACACCGCTAAAACCCGCCTTTTTATAGTAGACGTTTAATATAGGGTTTTCGGCGGGAGTGTCTAGCCGAATATAACGCTTGCCTAGCGAAACGGCGTAGCCCTTAAGCCAATCCAGCACTTGGCTACCTAATTTTAGTCCGGCAAATTCGCGCCTGATCGAGAAAGTGTGGAAGTACAGGCAATCGCCGTCATCTTCGCCCCAGAAGTCAGGGTCATAATGGATGAGCCTAAACTCACCCGCAATTTGCCCATCCAGCCGCACCACCCAAAATTCACCCGCGCTTACCTTCGACTCAATCCACTCTGGCTGAAATGGCACGGGCCAGTGATTTTCTCCGAGGCTTGCCATCCAAGCGCGTGCCTGTTCCAGCGTATCGCGGATTGCGGCGGCATCGGGTAGAGTGGCAAGCGTAATTTGAAGATTCTTATCGGGCAAAGAGTGGTTCTTTCCAGGCTGCTTTTAATGCGCCAATATGCAAGCGTAGCATAGTAGCGCTGGAAAGCCCTGTAATGGAGAACTCATCGTCCTCTAGTACAACCCCAATACGGGCGAAAATCGTCCCGTGCATCGCTGCTTCAAAAGCTTCTTTCTTGTCAGGCTCAACTTCTATCAGGAAACGGCTTGGCGTTTCGCTGAATAAGATTGCGGCATTGGTGCGGTCGCGCCTTAGCCCGGAATAGGGCAAATGTAGCAGGTCGAGGCGCATGCCGTAACCGCCCGCAATCGCCATTTCTGCCGCCGCAACTGCCAACCCACCTTCGGAGAGGTCGTGACAGCTACTCACCAAGCCTTCATGGATGGCTTTGGACAGGGCGCGGAAGTTGCGCAGGGCTGACCCGGCTTCAACTTTCGGCACTTCGCCATCAATCAAGCCGTGCAGTTTGCTGTAATAACTTGCGCCGAGTTCGGGGCGTGTTCGTCCCAGTATGTAGATTAGGTTTCCGGGCTGCTTTAAGTCCATCGTAACTGCTCGCTCCACATCCTCAATTATAGCGATGGCAGAAACCAGCAAAGTACCGGGGATAGCAATGCGCTTGCCTGTCGCCGGGTCTTTGTACTCGTTGTTAAGGCTGTCCTTACCGCTGATAAAAGGCAGACTAAAAGCAAGCGCGTAATCGCGGCATGCCATAACAGCGCGGGTCAGTTCGCCCAATCGCTCAGGTACGTTTGGGTTGCCCCAGCAGAAATTATCCAGCAACGCCATATGCTTTATATCTGCGCCAACCGCCACAGCATTGCGTACTGCTTCATCAATGGCGCAAGCTGCCATGTGGTAAGGGTCAATCAAACTGTAGCGCGGATTAATACCGTTTGAGATAACAACGCCCCGCTTTGAGTCCGGTAAAGGACGAATCACCGCGGCATCGCTTGGTCCGTCATTTGCTTGCCCCACCAAGGGCTTAACTACTGTGCCACCCTGTACCTCGTGATCGTACAGGCGTATAACCTGCTCTTTGCTGGCGATATTGGGGTCGGCTAGGATTTTGAGCAAAACATTTTCATAGCCTTGATAAGGGCGATGGTGTTCGTAGTGGGCGCGCAGATTGCGTGGGCGGATGGCGCGTCTTTGCCAACGTGCCGAAAGCTCGCGCCGAGGCAAGCCATCATGCAGGAAGTCCATTTTTAGGCTACCGACAGTGTTCCCGGCATAGTTCAAGGTTAACGTCTTGTCGTTCGTAAATTCGCCTACTACAGTGGCTTCCACATCCTCAAGTTTACATAACTCCATGAATTTATCAAGGTTAGCGGGGTGTATTGCCAGCAACATGCGTTCTTGCGCTTCGCTCAACCAAATTTCCCATGGCTCCAGCCCGGCGTACTTTAGCGGTATTTTCTCAAGCTCTACCCGCACACCAGTCTCTTTGCCCATCTCGCCCACCGCGCTGCTCAAACCGCCGCCACCGCAGTCGGTGATGGCGCTATAGAGCTTAAGGTCACGCGCTTTGAGAATCAGGTCGAGAGTTTTCTTTTCCACGATGGGGTTGCCGATTTGCACCACGCTACCCGCTTCGGCAGCGACTTGCTCGCCACCCAGTTCAATGGAACTGAAAGTTGCTCCATGAATACCATCGCGCCCGGTGCGTCCCCCCACAACCACTACCAGATCGCCCGGTTGGAGGTTGCTAGGATGGCTGCCATGTGGGGCGATGCCTACCGTGCCGCAAAATACCAGTGGATTAGCTACATAGCCGAGATCAAACAGGATTGCGCCGTTGACGGTGGGGATACCCATCTTGTTGCCGTAATCGCGCACGCCGCCTACCACTCCATCAAATACCCGCTGTGGGGGAAGGACATCGGTGGGTAAGGTGGCAGGATCGGTATCGGGCATACCAAAGCAAAAAACATCGGTGTTAGCGATAGGTTTAGCCGATACTGCCATAATATCGCGAATTACCCCCCCTAACCCGGTATTAGCCCCGCCAAAAGGCTCTAACGCGCTAGGATGGTTATGGGTTTCAGCTTTAAAGCTCAAGTCGTGGTGGCGATCAAAGCTGATGATTCCGGCGTTATCCACGAAAGCGGAGATAATCCACTTCTTGTTCATTTGATGGGTGGGCGCAGCAATTCCCTCTTTGAACAAACCGTCAATTATATGTTCTTCAGCTACTTCTCCGGTGTGGTCGGTTTCGGTGTAAGTGACGCGCGCTTTAAAGGTCTTATGCACGCAATGCTCGCTCCAAGTTTGCGCCAGCGTCTCCAGTTCCACATCGGTAGGGTCGCGTTGTTCTTGCCGGAAAAATGCCTGTATCGCTTGCATTTCTGCCAAACTCAAAGCCAGCAAACCATCGCGGGAGATTCGTTCCAACTCGGCTTCTTCCACCTCACGAATTGGGATAATACGCGCTAACCCTTTTGCGGAATGTTCGAAATGGAACTGATGGTCGAGAAATTTACCGACATCACCCGTAAGCGCTACGCTTTCCTGAATTAATTCGTTAATCAGATGTTGCCGCACATAGGCGGGGTTATTTTCTTTGAGTAGGTATAAATCGGCAGTGCGCACACGCTTAAGCGGCGGCAAGCCCGTTTCATGTTCTGCCAGCACCCGGTAGCCGATAAAAACGCTCTCGCCGGTGGTATCGGTGACACCGGGACGATAGGCGGTAAGCAAGGCAAATGCTTCGCTCGTTTCGTTCAAGCTTTTTAGCAAAGCTTCTGCCGGACCGATATTGGCTTCTTCTATTACCGGGTCGCTGAAAAGAGTATTTGCCACCTTCCGGGCAGCGTTTTCCGCCAATTCGCGCTCAATTTCATTTTCAAACTCAAGCAAGTAAAGGCGCGAGCGGGAAATCACCAGCCCGTTTGGGGAGTAATTTACCAGTTCGGTGTGGTTCTGACGGGTCGTAACAGCCACGCAATAAATCATCTCTTTACACCTTCTCAGGAATTATTTTCCGATGGCAAGTTCATGCACCGCTTCAGGTAGATAGAAATCTGGTTCAAGCTTATCCTCGGCTTGCACCTCTTTTTCGGGCAAGGGCGAGAACAGGAAAGGCGCAAAAACCAACGCGCTTCCACCCAGAAAGCCGGTTGGGAACATCAACCACATGTCGGTTTGCCACAAATCAAGCCGTTGCAAAGCGCTATCGATGAGCCACGGCATAAATAAAAGCGCAATTAAGGTAGCAAGGTGCAGGCGGTTGCGCGGTAAACGGGCACGCAACAGCCCCGTGTAATAATAAAGTAAACTTGTTACCAGTAAGCCTGTACATGCGCCAAAACAACGCGCACACACCATCATCGGTTCCCCACCTATAGTAAAGCTTTTCTCGGTGTGTGCGCAAATGGCTTGCCCGATGTTCCAACTAAAATCGGCGATATCCATAAAAAGTGGAACACCACTGCTCCACAACAGCGGCACCAGTATAGGTCCTAAAAAGACAAAAACCACCGTTACCTTGCCGACTAAACGGCGATTGCAATGGTTACGGTGTATGGATAAATTCTTAGGTAGCGCCATAGGTGGAATTGATGGTGTCCAGAAAAAAGATTAAAAATACAAAATATTGCAGTCTTAAAATTTCAGAGCACATCTTAACACGGCTTAAGGTGAGCCGCAACTTTATTATGATTGCAATACATTGTAGGTTGTGGTAGCATAAAATTGATAATTATGACCTAAAGTATGGACTCAGGTCAGCGTTATGAGGAGTACAGTTGAGTAAAAACACAGGTGTTATAATTTTGGCAGGTGGTCGGAGCCGTAGGATGGGCATTGACAAAGCCTTGCTGAAGTTTGAAAAGGACGGTTTGACTCTGCTTGAAATGATAGTAGAGGCGGCTCGCCCGGTAGCAAGCGCCGGTATTGTGCTTGTTACAAACCAGCCCGAAAAATACGAGTTTCTAAAACCAAGCCTGCAGGTAGTAGTAGATAATCAACCGGGTGGCGGTCCTTTGGCGGGTCTTGAAGCAGGTATAGAAGCTCTGGTGGCACAACAATATCTTTTGCTGGCGTGTGATATGCCTTTTGTCCAAACCGAGTTGCTTAAAGCGCTGGTTGAATGGGAAGAAGAAGGCAAATCGAGGGACGCTTTGGTGCCGTTGAACCCGGAGGGGCTACCTGAGCCACTTTGCGCTATTTATAACGCAAGGGTGTTAGCGGTTGTTAAAGAATATCTGGGCGAAAATAGATTTAAAATGTCCGACTTTCTGGCTTCGATAGTTACCCGGTACGTGTTAAGCAGTGAGTTGGAACAATATGACCCGGCTTTGCGCAGTTTCTTAAATCTTAATACTCCTGCGGATTTCGAGCGCTATAAAGCGGTTTTTAGTAAATAGTACTGCTTATCAATTCACTAAACCGGCATCTGACACAGGGAGTAGAGATATTATGTTCGAGTCCGAAACTATAGCCCAAGCAAAAGTAACTATCAAGAAGCTTTCAGAACTGACTCAGCTTCTAAACCGGGAAATAGAGGGGCTCAGCCCAAAGCTTTACGAATTTAAACCCACTCCACAGGAATGGAGTGTGAAGGAAATTATCTGCCATATGCGCGATGTTGATGAAATATTTCATGATCGTTGTGTACGTATGGTGGAAGATGATGAACCGTTCCTTCGTTCCTTTAATCCCGATGAGCTGGCAGAAGAAAAAGGTTATTCACGCCAACTTTGGGAGGAAGTACTTCAGGAATGGGACACCAATCGAGAACGCAATCTTGAGTTATTCAAGGGCTTAGGTCCTTTACAATGGCTGAAAGGCGCTTTTCATCAAGAACGAGGGCATCTCAATGTTATGGATGTTGCCTCTGCTCTGGTAAGCCAAACTGAGGAACATTTGGAACAGATACGTAGTAACTTGAAAATAGCCCATTGAGTGTGTAAGACCGTAAGCCCCGAGCGAGTCGGGGCTTCTTTGTATTCATTTATATGAGGATGGAGTAATGGCAATCAGTGACCGTTTTGTTTATACGGGTTTAACTTTTGACGATGTGCTTTTGATTCCCTCAGATTCGGAAGTTATTCCTGCTACAGTGGATGTTTCCACTAACCTGACCCAGAATATTAGATTAAAAATCCCGTTGCTTAGTTCTCCGATGGATACTGTTACTGAGGCACGTATGGCTATTGCGTTGGCTCAGGAGGGTGGTCTAGGCGTTATCCATCGTAACCTCACTATTGAGCGTCAGGCGGAGGAAGTGGATAAGGTTAAACGCAGTGAGGCGGGTATGATTCTCGACCCTATCACGCTTAAGCCCACTACCAACTTGAGCGAAGGTTTAGCGATGATGGAGAAATTCCATATCAGCGGTATTCCCATCACTGATGATAGGGGTTTGCTGGTAGGTATTCTCACCAACCGCGATATTCGCTTCGAGGAAGATTTTAGTAAGCCCATTTCGGAATTGATGACCAATAAACGGTTGATTACCGCTCCGATGGGTACTACGCTGGATGAAGCCAAAAAAATCCTGCATCAGTATCGTATCGAGAAGTTGCCGATTGTGGATGAACACGGCTTTTTGAAGGGTTTGATTACCGTTAAGGATATTCAGAAAAAGATAAAATATCCCAATGCTGCCAAAGACCATATCGGTCGGTTGCTGTGTGGCGCGGCGTTAGGGGTTGGACGCGATATGCTGGATCGGGCTGGCGAACTGGTACGCCACAATGTGGATGTACTGGTGTTGGATAGCTCTCATGGGCATGCGCGGGCAGTACAGCGGGCTGTAACCCAGCTTAAAGAGAAATTCCCCAATGTGGCGATTATTGCCGGAAATGTGGCGACAGGCGATGGTACGGAAGCTCTGATTAAAGCGGGTGCGGATGCGGTTCGAATCGGGGTAGGTCCCGGCTCAATCTGTACTACGCGCGTGGTAACAGGGGTGGGCGTGCCGCAGGTAACGGCAATTATGGAAGCTGCCGAGGTTGGCGCAAAATATAATATTCCGGTTATAGCGGATGGTGGTGTGAAATACAGTGGCGATATTACCAAGGCATTAGCGGCGGGTGCAAGCACCGTTATGATTGGTTCGCTATTCGCAGGGGTAGAAGAAAGCCCCGGAGATGTGGTTTTATTCCAAGGCGAACACTTCAAGGAATATCGCGGGATGGGTTCGATGGGGGCGATGAAAGCGGGCGAAGGCGCACGCGAGCGTTACCATCAGGATGAAATAAAAGATTCGGTTAAGCTTGTGCCGGAAGGCATTGAAGGGCGCGTGCCATATCGCGGTTCTCTGAGCAATCTGGTATTCCAGTTAATGGGCGGCTTGCGGAGTGGTATGGGCTATGTGGGGGCAGGTTCTATTAATGAGCTTCAAACCAACTCACGCTTCATGCAAATTACTTCCGCCAGCTTGAAAGAAAGCCACCCGCATGATGTCGTTATTACCAAAGAAGCGCCTAATTACGAGGTGAGATACCGAGATTAGGTTCAGAATCAAATAATAGAGTAAAAAGCATATAAATTGGACGGGCTAACCACCCGTCTATTTTAATGCTTTAGACCTATAAAAGGACGTGTTTTGAAATCCTTTGTATATTTTGTAACGATGATTCGCATGTTACAATTATCACAACTTGTGATTATTTCTGGTATCAGTTTATGTTCACTGCTTTCCCATTTATAAAATACTGTAGTATTGTTAACTGTTTATTTTTAATTAGGCAGTACAACTTATCCTGGTCTTGGGTGACTTATGCAAAATAATACTGAGGCTGAGTGTAGCTACCAACTGGATGCCTGGATTAATTTAAATCGCGAACAGATTCTGGTAGAAACAACACAGGCAATAAAACAATCCGGTAACACCCATTTTCAAGATTTATCAGAAGAAGTGCTTTTCTACTTGACCGAGCGTTATTTGCCCTTTAGTTGTTTCCAGCCCCTGAACGGTAAAGAATATTCTACCTTTGCCACATTTTCTCTGAAAAGAGGCGCTTGCCTTGAAGAAGAACTGAAAATTCTCCGGTTATTTTATAGAACTCTTGAGTCCATAATTTGGCACGATCGAGACTTGGAAACAAGTTTGCGCCAGTTTATGTGCAAACGTATTCAGCTTACCGGAACATTAGTAAGCGCCGGGCTGACCACTGCCCATCTCAAATGTTTGATGCATGGGGGCTATAATCAAGGTGCATTAAACGACCGATCTGCGTGAGATTTACACGCTGCGATTACTGCTAAAGATCAAGAAAAGATTGTGCGGCGGTTAGCATTTGTGCTTCGGCGAGATAGCCGAAATCTGATAGTATTTCGTCCAAGCGGTATATTTTACCTTCTAGGCGCATACAAGCTTGGTAATGTAAAGCCGCCCGCACTTTTAATTCGTTTAGAACTCCACGTTTGACCAAATACTCCGCTACCTTCACCTGTACTTTATCGTTGTCGTAATACTCTTTCGGGGTTTTGAGGGTTGCTTGTTTAGTATTTGTGCGCTCTTTTTTTTCCACCAATTCATAATATCTTTTTGCGATAGTGTTCTGCGGATTGCGGCTTAAAATCCGATTGAGGTACATTTTAGCTTCTTCCGGGTTGCAGGAGAGTCGCCCACACCAAATTAGCGCGGTTTCATTAGTCGGTTCAAGTTCAAGCGCTTTCTGAAAATGTTCGAAGGCTGCCTGTTTGTTGTCCTGATGATATTCACAAATACCAAGAGCAATTAATCTGCGAGTTGTTACGGTAGCAGTTTCATTATCGATGACCATAATGCCCCTCCAATCAGGAAGTTCGAACAACAGCTTATTTCTTTTAAATGGCGAGTAAGCGAAGAAATAGTGGGGTGTGGTTTTGCTTCACTGTTGGAAAAATACCCTTACTTACTCTTTACTACTACTATATTAAATTTAACAAATATTGCATTTTTATACTGTGATGCAATTACTTTATTAATGTGACTCTGCGCACTTGTATGCTATTATTTCCCTACGTGGTCTGGAGAGAGAAATTGCCCGATAAAAGAACTATGCTTCAAATATCCGACTTGCTATTACTAAGCTTTATTCGACTGCCCCATCCAACGCGCTACTTTTCTTGTTCTGACCGCTGTTTATAAGGTAAACGCTGAGTTGGCAAAAATACATGGCAAGGGCTATGTTTGGACTCGGTTTGTTTGAGCTAAAAGTTAAATTTGCTTAAGGAAGTATAAAACTATGAACGCATCATTTTGGGATGAACGCTATCGTGAAGGGCGCGCCGGTTGGGATATTGGAGAACCCGCCCCGCCCTTTGTGGAATTTCTCCAAGAGCAGGATGCCCCAAGCTTCGGCAAAATCGTTGTGCCCGGCAGTGGAAACGGGCATGATGCTTTATTTTTTGCTGCGAAAGGGTTTGAGGTAACGGGTTTTGATTTTGCGCCTTCTGCCGTAAGCACCAGCCAGAAACGGGCTAAAGAGATGGGGTTATCACACCAGATAAACTTTGTTCAACAGGACATCTTTAAGTTGCCCAACCCTTACAAGGGCAGTTTTGATTTTGCGGTAGAGCATACCTGTTTCTGTGCCATTGATCCCGGATTGCGTGAGGATTATGTGCATGCTATTCACTCGCTACTCAAACCGGGAGGGATGCTGGTAGCGGTGTTTTACACGCATGGTCGGGAAGGCGGTCCTCCCTTTAGCACCAGCGCAAACGAAGTTACACAGCTTTTCTCAACTAAATTCGAGATTAAACGGCTACATCCACCTAAACGCTCACATCACCAACGCGCCGGAGAAGAGCTTTTCGGGCTATTACATGCGAAGCCATTATAATTAATCCACCAGTTTTGCGGCTACCACCAGCGCTTCATCTACCAAATATTGCAAAACTAGCCGTCTTTTCTGTCCGGCGGTGGGAGTTACCGGATTGGTATCCGGCTGATCAGCTAGATTAAAACTTAGCTTGAAGGGATGGCTCAGGAGTTGCTTCAGGCTCTCCTGTGCCATGCCAAGTTCGTTTTCGTTCTGCGCCTCCGCATAATAGCCCCCTGACATTTCAGCCATTTGGCGCAAACTAGAGGCAGCCTGTGGGGTGGGGCGATAGCTGACCACATAAAGGTTCACGTCATATTCCAGCAAGCGGTCTAGTATAAATGAGGGGCGCGTTAACGGGCTGAAGTTATCGCCCCCGGCGGTAAACAATACCAGAGCTTTGCGCCCGCTACTCCCCTTGAATTGTTCTACCCCATTGAGCAGCGCATCGAAAGTGGCGTTTGCCCCATCCGGGCGGTAGTTTTTCAAAGATTCGGCGATTTTGGTTGGGTCGCTCCCCAACTCTACCGCGATTTCCGATGTGACGGCATAGCGCAGCAAGCCCAAGCGGCTTTTATTATTAAAGTTTGCGCTAATCAGGTTGATACTATCTTTGGCACGGTTCAGCACTGTTATAGGCATATTTTCGCTGGTATCGAGTGCAAATAGCGCCGTTACCGGCTCGTCTGTTTGCTCAAGCTTCATAACGGTTATCTCCCGCCCATCCATGTAAAGGCGCAAACCCTGACTTTTTATATCTTGTACCGGCTTGTTATCACGATTAAGCGCGTTGAAGAACAAGGTTATTAGCGGCTCTTTCGCGCTGAATTGCTGAAGCAAGAGCCTGCCCGGTTGGGTTTGGGCAGAAGCAGTGGTAACGGGCGCAACTGCTGCCGCGCTCGGTAAAATGGTCGGGCGTAAATTTGCTGTATTGGTGGGACTGTCTGTAGGCGCGATGGTGGAAATAAGTGGCACGGTTTTTTCGGTGGTGATTGCCAGCGCCGCAGTAGTAACAGGCTCGACTTTGTTTCCAAAGCTCCACCAGTTTTGCGATAGTCCGATGATAGCCACCGAAACCAGCGCCACTACCAGCACCGCTACCGCACTCCATAGCCCGCTACGCCGGGTAGGATAGTGCTGTCGATGGGCTACCGCCAGTTCATCGCGTAAGGCTTGGAAGGTTGGGAAACGCCGTTGTGGTGTAAGCGCAAGCCCTTTTTCGAGCGTTTTAACCAGTTTGCGATCAAGGGGTTGCCCGTTATGCTCGAACAACAAAGCCCTTCCGCGATTGCGATACTGGGTAAGACCCTCAATATCGGCGGTAATCATATAATAAAGGATGGCGCAGACGGTAAATTCATCGCTGCGTTGGTCTCTATCCGAACGCTTGCTATATTCGGGTGGTAAAAACAAATGGGCATGTTCAGTCGCAGGCATGTCAACAAATTCAAAATCAGGTTCTAACTCGCCCTCTGCCGATACCTTAATATCGTGCATCCCATGTGCGCCTGTTCCCAACCAACATTTAGCCTGTTTTTTCGGGTAATATGCCAACAAATTGTCGCACAGGCTCAAAATTAAATCTAACGCTTCGGCTTCAGGTAGGTTGCCTACCTGTTCAAGAAAACTATCGAGCGCGATATTCTTCAGGTTGGCGGGGGTGCGATAGTATTCATGCTTATCTTCTACCAGACGGTCGGATTGCTCTTTAAATTGTGAGTCGGCGCTATAAAGTGCAAAGCTGCCGTTATAAATATGACGCGCTAACAACTTACGCCCGTTGTCGGTTAGCACGTAAGGTTCATATAGCGATTTTACCTTGTGGATTTTGCCTTGCACTCTAGCGGTTTCTTTATCAGGCGCGGGAACTTCTGGGGCATTGCCTGATTCGATAACTGCTAATCCGGTTTCTTCAGGCGAAATTTCGCGCAATTCGGCGTTAATCACTTCTTCAGCGGTGGGGTAAACGCTAGTTCCGGTGTTGCCAAGCTTGATTTCGACTCCCGCTTCAGGCTGTGGCAAATCTTGCGCAGGCTCAGGGATTTGAGGCGGCTCGGCAAGTTTTTCCAAACCAACCCGCGCGATTCGATTCTCAGCGTTGAGCGACAGCACCCGCTCGAAACACTCTTTTTTCCGCTCAGGTTCTTCTACTAATGCTGCCAGCCACAGCCATGCTTTTTCGTTGGTGTGGTCTTTGTAGATGGCAAGACCAACCAAGCGGCGGGCTTCTGCTTTGCGTTTGGCTTTGAAAGCGGCAATGCCCTGTTCGAGCAGCAAATCTGACTTGCCGGGTGGCATGCTCTTACCTCATTCTTTTAGGCTCAGTTTGGAAATAGAAAAGTGTCCGAAAAGCACGGGGACCCGAAAGTTAGCCTAGTTTAATACTTTATGGCAGAAAGGTCAATATAAAATACACCCGATTATGATGGTTTAATGGAAAACTTAACTTGAATCTTAGTTGACATAACGCATTACGAATTTCAGGAGTGTTTGCCGAGATAAGCCTCCACGATGGTAGGGTCGCCCTGAAGTTGGGCAGCCGCGCCTTCTTTTACCACGCGACCACTTTCCAGCACATAGGCGTAATCTGCCACTTGTAAGGCTTTGCGGGCGTTTTGCTCTACCAGCAGAATAGTAGAACCTTGCGCTTTTAGCTCGGAAATGATGCTGAACACTTCCTGCACAATAAGGGGCGCTAACCCCAAACTCGGTTCGTCCAGCATCAAAAGCTGAGGTTTTGCCATCAAGGCGCGTCCTATCGCCAGCATTTGCTGTTCACCCCCTGAAAGCAAGCCTGCCAGTTGCGTGCGCCGCTCTTTAAGGCGCGGAAAGCGGGTGAAAATAGCTTCAAGATCGCGGTTTATACCCCTGTCACGGCGCGTATAAGCCCCAAGCAACAGGTTTTCTTCAACCGAGAGCGGGGAGAGAATTTGCCGACCTTCCGGCACTTGCACCAGACCAAGCGCGGCAACCGAATCGGCTCGCCATCCGGTTATATCTCGCTCTTTATAACGAATATAGCCGCTGCGAGGTTGGAGTAACCCACTGATGGAGTTTAGGGTGGTAGATTTTCCTGCGCCGTTCGCGCCTACCAACGCCACCACGCTGCCTTCCGCAACTTTAAGGCTGATGCCTTTTAGTGCAGCGATAGAACCATAATAGGTGTGTAGATTTTCAACAATTAGCATTACAGAGTTTCCCGGTATGAATTAATCAAGCGGCTTCATCGCCCAGATATGCCTCGATAACTTTGGGATCGTTGCGGACTTCTTCCGGGCTACCATCGGCAAGCTTGCGTCCGAAACTGAGTACCACTACTTTATTACTAATCCGCATAATTAAATCCATGTCGTGTTCGATGATAAGCAAGGTCAGCCCGTTACTTTTTAATTCTAGTAAGAAATTGGATAATTGCTCGGTTTCGTGGCTGTTCATCCCGGCAGCAGGTTCGTCCAGCAATAGCACGCGCGGTTCTAACGCCAATGCGCGCGCAATTTCCACGCGGCGTTGATCGCCGTAGGAGAGCGCACCCGCCGATTTCTTCGCCAGCGATTCCATGTTGAGACGCTGCAAAAGCTCTTGCGCTTCGGTGCGCGTGGCGCGTTCGGCGCGAGTGCTGCGTGGCAAGTGCAAAATTGTTTCCAGTAGGCTACCGCGCTGCTTGAGATGATGCCCTACCATCACATTTTCCAACACCGAAAGCTCGTTGAATAGGCGGATATTCTGAAAGGTGCGACCTATTCCAAGCGCGGCAATTTGATGGGGCTTCAATCCGGTCAAGGTTTTGTTATCCAGCGTAATTGTGCCGCTTGATACAGGTTGCAAACCGCTCAGCACGTTTAGCAGTGTGGTTTTGCCCGCGCCGTTTGGGCCGATAAGCCCACAGATTACCCCCGCCGATACTTCAAAGCTGACCTCACGCAAGGCTGCCAACCCGCCAAAGAAGCGGCTCACCTCGTTTAATTGCAATAGCGTGGGATTATTAACGCTCATCCGGTCTTGACCTCTTTTTCTTTTTCCGTTGCAACCTCCGCAGCGTTACCTTGTCCGCTTTTGCGCTTGCGCCACAAACTGCTCCAGAAGCGCGGGTCGCTGATGCCGCGCGGTAAGTAGATAATGGCGATCATGATTATCAAACCGTTTACGATTTCGCGCTGGTCTTTCAGGAAGCGTAGAATCTCCGGCAGCGCGGTCAATAGGATTGCGCCTAGCACCGGACCAATCCAAGTGGTCATACCGCCTAGCACCGCCGAAGCGAGTATATCCACCGCTCGCCCGAAAACGTAATTGCGGGGTTCGATAACGCGCACAATGGGGGTGCTGAGTGCGCCTGCGCCTGCCGCAATACCAGCGCCGATTACAAACGCCAACAAGCGGTAGCGCACCACGTTGATACCGAGCGTGGAAGCCGCCGATTCATCCAAGCGTATTGCAGATAGCACACGTCCGAAACGGGATTTTTGCAAGGTAATCATGAAATAAATCAGGACGGCTACATAGAGTAGCAGGGGCCAAGTGGTTTCCGGCAAGCCCAGTATATCCTGCGGGCTTTTATATTTGATGGTAATTCCTTCTGCGCCGTTAAAGACGTTGGTATTTTCGTCGCCGGTAAAGGCTTTCACCACTTTGTCGCCATTCAGGAAGAAAATACGCACGATTTCACCGAAGCCAAGCGTAGCGATTGCTAGAAAGATTTCGCGTAGCCTCACTATCAGCAAGCCGAATATTATTGCCACTACCACTGCGACAATAATTGCCAGCAAGAAGCCCCCGAACAGCGGAAAATCGGTACGAGTGGCGATAACGGCAGCGGTGTATGCTCCAATTGCCATGAATCCGGCGTTAGCCAGAGAAAGCATTCCGGTGAAGAGAGTAATAAAAATACTCAGACCTAGCGCGATATTTATCAGGCTAAAGTTGATGGTGGCGATATTGTTACTGATAAAATCCGGCATTTGAAAATTATCCCGATACTAGGCGCGAGTGCTGCTGCCCCGTCCGAACAAACCGGAAGGGCGCACCAATAACACCAGAATTAGCAATCCGAATACAAAGGCATCCCTGAAACTGCTGTCCAGATACGCAACACTCAATACGCGCAACATTCCTACCAGAAATGCTGCGGCAACTGCGCCCCAAATGCTGCCCATCCCGCCCACGATGATTACGGTAAGCCCTGCGAGTTCTACATCATTGCCCATAGTTGCGTCAATACGACGCACTGCCAGTCCCAACAAAACCCCGGCAGCCCCTGCCAGCGCGCCCGATAAAAAGAAGGTTTGGGCGATAACGAAGTCAACATTGATACCGAGCAAACGCGAGGTGCGTTCGTTAAAGGCGATAGCACGGATGGCACGCCCAACCTGAGTGCGGGTTATCAGGAAATTCAACGCCAGCATCAACACTACACCGATTACCAGCACCAGCAATTGCACCGGGGCAATTACTGCGCCACTTACCAATTGTATCGGCTCGTCCGAAACGGTGCCGGGAGGAAAGCGCGCTACTTGCGCTCCAAAAATCCCCTGCGACAGGCTAATGAGAATGATGGATGCGCCGATGGAGGCTATCATAGGGGCGAGGTGCGGCACTTGGCGTACTTGCAAGGGGACTTTCGTGAGGTAGTCTTGCACTACCCCGACCAACATAATTATTGCGCCCGCTCCGATAAGCGTCCATTTGAGCGGGTCATCCCATTTTCCTACAATTCCCAGCAGCAAAATTAAAAAGCCGCCCCACAAAACCAGCCCGCCGCGAGTAAGAGTACGTAGCGGCTTGAATGCCAAGCGGTCGAGCAAAATTGCCAGTAACCCCGCCCCGATCATGGCAGCCGGAATAGCAAGCCACAATGACCAATTGAGCTTGGTTACGCAAACAAAACCGAAAAATGCGCCCCACATGTAGGTTGCGCCGTGAGCAAGGTTAACGATGTCCAGCAAACCGAAAACCAGCGTATAACCCACTGCAAAGAGAGCCAGCGCTGCGCCTTGCCAGATTCCGTTCACCAATTGTTGAGGTAATTGTTCCATTTAAGCTGTGGTGGTGTGCTATAGAGAAAAAGAAGAGAAGCGCACTTTCGCGCTTCTCCCTCAAGATTGTTATTTGAACAGTTCAAACTTGCCGTTCTTGACGATTTGCAAGATCGGGGTGTGAACCGGGTTGCGGGTATCGTCAAACGAGAACTTACCCAGAATGGTATCAATATCCTTCAATTTTGCCAGCGAATCGCGAATCGCGGTTGAATTGGCTGCGCCGGTATTTTTGATAGCGGTAGCAAGGATATAAACACCGGCATAAGCCTGTGCTGCGAATTGGTCTGGGGCGGTTCCGTATTTGGCGGTGTAAGCTTTTACGAAGTTCTGGTTGCCGTTGGCATCATTGCTGATGAACCATGCCGCGCCGGAAATCGCATCTTCAGCCGCTGCGCCTGCCAGTTTGGCAAGTTGCGCAGAGTTGAAGCCGTTGCCGCCGATGAACTTCACGGTGGTGGGAATACCCAACTGGCGACCTTGGCTCATAATACCGGCGGCTTCTTCTGCCAGAGCCGATACGATGATGGCATCAGGGTTGAGCGATTTAATCTTGGTCAACTGCGCCGAGAAATCGGTATCGCCCTTCTTGAAGGTTTCGGTAGTCAGGATTTTGACCCCATTATCATCCAGCGCCTTTTTGAAAACATCGTAGCCGGATTTGGTAAAGGCATCATCATCACCGTACATTACCGCTACATTCTTGTAGCCAAGCTTTTCCTTAGTCGCTTTCACGGTGTTCGGGATTACCGAGGCTTCGGGCAGACTGTCGCGGAAGACGTAATTGCCGATTTCTACGATACCACCGGCGGTATTGGAAACACCCAATACAACCACTTTCTTATCCTGCGCTACAGGATTGGTAGCAAGCGCAGTGCTGGAAAGAGTCGGTCCGAGAATCGCCACAACCTTATCTTGATTGATCAGTTTGTCAAAGGCAGGGATACCGCCTTCTTTGACCGAGCGATCATCTTCGGTAATCAGCTTGATTTTGGCAGTGCCGAGCATGCCGGACTTGTTGATTTCATCTACTGCCATATCAGCGGCGTTTTTCTGGGAAGGTCCGTAAATCGCTGCGCCTCCGGTTAGTGACCAAACCGCGCCGATTGGAATATCACCAGTCAAGGTACTAGCAGCAGCAGCAGTAGTCGCTCCAGCGGCAGTGGTAGCAGCGGCAGTAGTCGCGCCGGATGCGGTGGTCGCAGCAGCAGTGGTAGCGCCAGCGGCAGTAGTCGCGCCGGCAGCAGTAGTGGCAGCTTTGGTAGCCGCCGCGGTAGTAGCCGGGACAGGGGTGGCAGTATTGTCACCGCAAGCCGCCAACACTAGCGACACCAGCATAACCAGCGCCGCTAAAAGGCTGACTTTCAGAAAACCTCGTTTAATAGTCATGATACAAAGCTCCTTTGTCCTAGACGCTCGCTTCGCAATAGAATACGAGCGCTCCTCCTTATACACTTTAATTCCTTAATATTATTATCAGGTACAGCAGCTTTGTGGTAGGTTCAATGGTTAACGCGAGAATATTAACATGTTTGCTGCTTAGAGGCAATGTAAAGATTTTTGAGATAGCTCGGTTGTATGTTTGGAAGGGGGTACAGGTGGAACGCCTGTCGGGGTCGCAAGGGGTGTCACCTTGAACTACCTCACCTCTCCCTCCTACATAAAGCAGCAGGATAATCACTAATAACGTTTCTGGATATGGTTTTTTGTAAATAGGTTATACTGAAATTAGCCGTTAAATGAAAATATTTGTAAACAGGAGGAAGATATGGTAGATAAAGCTGAATCCGAAATAATCAAGGCAAAGAACTTTATTGGCGGCAAATGGGTAGAGGCTAAGGACGGCAGAACCTTTGAAAGTCAAAACCCTGCCAACGGTAAGTTATTGGGTGTTTTGCCTCGCAGCAGCCCGGAAGATGTCGAGGAAGCGGTGGCGGCGGCTCGGAAAGCCTTTGAAAGCTGGAGTAAGTATCCTGCGCCGCGTCGGGGTGAAATTCTTTTTAAGATTGGCGCGTTGCTGGCTGAACGCAAGGAAAAAATCGCGCGTCTGATGACTCAGGAAATGGGCAAAGTGCTGGTGGAAGCGCGGGGCGATGTTCAGGAAGGCATTGATATGGCTTTCTACATGGGTGGAGAAGGTCGCCGCCAGTTTGGAGTTACTACGCCCAGCGAAATGCCCAACAAATTTCAGATGGCGGTACGCGACCCCATTGGGATAGTGGCAGTGATTACGCCTTGGAACTTCCCGATGGCTATTCCAACTTGGAAGATTTTCCCGGCGCTGGTAACGGGCAATACCGTGGTTTTCAAACCAGCTACCGATACCCCGTTGGTGGCGGTTGAACTGGTAAAGATATGCGAAGAAGCCGGACTACCTGAAGGCGTGCTGAATATTGTGCTTGGCACAGGTGCGGAAGTAGGCAACGCGCTGGTGCAACACCCTGATATTCAGGTTTATAGCTTTACGGGCAGCACCGAATCTGGTAAGAAGGTTCTGATTGAAACTGCCAGCCGCTTAAAACGGGTTTCACTTGAACTTGGCGGGAAAAATGCCATTATGGTGATGGAAGATGCCGACCTAGATTTGGCTATGGACGGTATTATCTGGAGCGCTTATGGGACTACCGGGCAACGTTGTACCGCTTGCTCACGCCTGATTGTGCATAAGGCGGTAGAACAAGAGTTGACCGAGCGTTTGGTGGCGCGTATTGAGAAATTGCGGTTGGGCGATGGCTTGCTGGATACCACCGAAGTAGGTCCCATAATTAATAAGACACAGCGTAGCAGCGTCCATGAGTATGTAAAAATCGGGCAGGGCGAAGGGGCAAAACTAGCAACGGGCGGATATGTGGCAGAAGAAGCGGAACTGGCAGCAGGTTCGTTTTACCGTCCCGCGCTTTTTACGGGAGTAACGCCCAATATGCGGATTGCACAGGAAGAAATCTTCGGACCGGTGCTTTCGATGATTTCGGTGGGTAGTTTCGAGGAAGCCATCAAGGTGAATAACTCGGTCAGATATGGTCTATCCTCCTCAATTTACACTCGCGATGTGAATCGCGCTTTCACCGCAATCCGCGATATTACTTCCGGTATTCTCTATATCAATGCCGGGACAATCGGCGCAGAAACACACTTGCCTTTTGGCGGTACGCGCGAAACTGGAAACGGGCATCGTGAGGCAGCCTGGACTGCGATTGATTTCTTCACCGAGTGGAAAGCGGTTTACGTGGATTACAGCGGCAAACTGCAACGCGCTCAGATTGACATGGACTAATACGGGCGGGAGTGTGGAGTCTTTTTCCGCACTCCCCCTTGTTTTCTAACTGCGTTCGCTCAAGGCGATACGCACCCCTAGTAAAATAAATACGCTTCCGGTAAACCAGCGTTGCGCTTTGGTGAAGCCGGGTCGGGTGTTCAGAAAAGAGCTTGCCCCGGCTGCTACCCACGCGACCCCACAGTATAAAATCGTGCTGCTGGTATTGAATAGCGTACCCAGAAATAGAATTTGCCAGAAGGCATTGCCCCGACTTGGGTCGGTGAATTGTGGTAGGAACGCTAGAAAGAATAAAGCCACTTTTGGGTTCAATACGTTAGTAACCACCCCTTGCCGGAAGATTCTACTCAATTTTTCTTGCGGTAGCGCGCCGTTTAGCGAAAGGTTCTCTTTGGTGATGAGCGTTTTTATTCCAAGATAAAGCAAGTAAGCTGCCCCGGCATATTTGATCACTTCAAACGCCACCGGAATCGAGATTAACAAGGCGGATAGACCACAAGCTAATAGTAAGGTATGTACGACAATGCCACCACCGATGCCTAATGCTGATACCAGACCAGCCCTGCGGCTTTGTCCTACGCTACGGGCAATCACATAGAGCATATCCGGTCCCGGTACTAGGTTTAGGGTGAGCGAGGCTGTCATAAAAACGAAAATAGTTGAAAGTTCCGGCATTAATCACCACCGTGTGTTTCTTTAACCGATAAGATGCGCAGAATATAGCAGATTGAATGCTGTTGGTCTAGCTATGTGCTGAAGCCTGTTTGCCGCATCAGGGCTGTTGCAAGAAACGTTTTTAGGTCAATAACTGCTACTCCCGCCGGAGAGGAGGAGAGGGGGTGAGTTCAAGGGGACACCCCTTGCGACCCCGGCAGGCGTTCCACCTGCACCCCCTTTCCGAACTTGCAACCGCCTGTTTGCCGCATCGACTTTCCCGCTAAATTACTCGGTTTTGTGCTAATATTAATGCGTAGTTACCCACAGAAATAATTACAAAGTAACAATTCAGGCAGATAGAAAATAGACCTATGTAACTAACGGAATCCGAGCGGGGTTCTCAGGGGTGCAACCCCTGTGCGGGGTGGCAAGGGGTGTCCCCTTGAACTCCTCTCTCCTATTCCCCTTTGAGGGGGTAGGAGGGTGAATAGTTACATTACAAAAAAAGAATGAGAGAGAACTCATGAGCAAAATACGATGGGGTATATTGAGCGCCGCAAAAATTGGCACAAAAAAGGTAATCCCGGCGATGCAAAAGGGAGTTTACAGCGATGTTGTCGCCTTAGCCTCGCGCAAGGCTGAAACTGCTCGCGCCGAAGCCGCGGCTTTGGGTATTTCCAAAGCCTACGGCTCTTATGAAGAGTTGTTGGCTGACCCTACGATTCAAGCGGTTTACAATCCCCTTCCCAATCACTTGCACGTACCGTGGACTATCAAAGCGTTGGAAGCGGGCAAACATGTATTATGCGAGAAACCGATAGCCTTGTCATCTGCTGAAGCGGCACATTTGCTGGATGTTTCCCGCCAATACCCACAACTGAAGGTGATGGAAGCCTTTATGTACCGCTTTCACCCGCAATGGCAACGCGCCCGCCAACTGGTGCAAGAGGGGAAAATCGGCAAGTTGCGCACCGTTCAGACTGTTTTTTCCTATTATAATACCGACCCTACCAATATTCGTAATCAGGCTGACATTGGCGGCGGCGGTATGATGGACATCGGCTGTTACGGGATTTCACTGTCGCGTTTTATTTTCGGGGCTGAACCGACGCGCGTTATGGGCATTGTGGAGTATGATCCCACCTTGAAAACTGACCGGATGGCTTCGGCTCTGCTCGATTTTGGCGATGGTACTGCCACCTTTACCTGTTCAACTCAGTTATCACCTTACCAGCGGGTTAATATTTTTGGGACGGAAGGGCGCGTGGAAATAGAAATTCCATTTAATGCCCCGCCCGATCGCCCATGCAAGATGTGGCATCAGCGTGGTGATGAGATTGAGGAAATCATGCTGGATATTTGCGATCAGTACACTATTCAGGGCGATTTGTTTTCACAAGCGATTCTCTATAACACCCCTGTGCCAACTCCGCTAGAAGATGCGGTTGCAAATATGAAGGTGATAGAAGCGGTCTTTGAGAGCGCAAAAAAGAACGGTTGGGTTTAGAAGGGCGCAAATGAGAAGAACCGGGTTCGTTTCTTGCCCCTAGTTTGCGCTATTTTGGTATGGAATTACAGTTATTGCGCTCGATATACTTCGGCGTATTCCGGGGGTAACGCAATTGTCTTAGAGAGGGTACGGAGTCTTAGAGAGTTACAACATTGTATTCCGGTAAGGGCTTCTACCCTTATTTGTACTGCCAGCGCAACAGGCAGCACCCTTGAATCAAGATCGCCTGCCAGTTGTAACTGCAACCTGTATAGCCGTTCTGCCTCATCTAAGTCTGCTTCGCCCGGTTTCTTCAAAAAGGCGCGTGCCATTTTACCAAGCGCAGGCGCAAGGTATTCAAATCGATGACTGTCTTCGACTATCTCCCCGGCAAGTCGATAAAAATCCAGCGCCTGCTCCCAGTGATCATTATTGTCGTTCTGGGACATAAGGAAATCGCCAATTGCAATAATACTGTCAATCCAGCGTGGGTTGCGTTCTGTACGAGGAAATAGCTCGGCTGCTTTAAATTTTTTCGCTTGCCCCTTCTCGGTTTCGCCTAGCTTAATTTGCGCTTCACCTAGAACAAAGTAACAGCGGGCTATCCAACCGCTGTCCTGTAAGTGGTTAGCGGCTAAAAGCGCCCTGCGTCCGGTCATATAGGCTTTCCACGGTTGCTCTTGTACTAAATAAGCTTGAGCTAACATGTATAACAAATCGTTAACGGCTTCTATCCCCTGCATATAATTGACCAACTTCTCGCCCTCTTCAAACCGCTCTACCGCTTTATCTATCTCACCGTTCAGGTAGTAAGCAACGCCTATTTGCAGCAATGCGTTGGATATTCCGACACGATTTTGATACTGGCGGTAAATTTTCAGGCACTTCTCCAGTAGATTGATAGCCTTGTACCACTTACGTTCAAGGCTGTAACTGCGCCCCAACCAGTAAGCGGTGAAGGCTTCTTCTAGCTCAATCTCGGCAGTAACTTGATCGGGCAAGGTGCGTTTATTTACGAAAGCCATCACTCTAGGAATTTCAACTTCCAGAAATTGACGGCAGGAAGCCTGATCTCCTAGAGAAAAGTATATCAACCCCATGCGATTCTGCGAGCGTAAATAGGGCAGGAAGTATTGGTGTTTTAGGCTAATTTCTCTAACTTTTATCAAAAGGGACTCGGCTTGGCGCGGCTGGTTTAAACCTATCTGAGCTTCAGCCAGCCATACTTGCGCTTCAATAGCCGTTTCAACTGCATTATAAAATTCTGCAACTTTTATCTGACGATTGAAGAAAATAGCAGCATTTTTATATACGCCACGCTGCAATGCCATCCGGGCTGTATAATGATCAAGCCAAATTTGCCATTCAGGATATTTAGTTACATCTTCGTGCAGCATTACTATCAGTGATTTTAATAATTCATAATCGCCTTCAAGAAGGGCTTTATTTGCTTCCTGCTTCCACTGCTCCATAATTAAATGTCGTAAACCCGAATCCGGATTGCCGGTTTTAAGAACCTTAAAAGCTAGGTTCAGGGTATTTAGGCGAGTCTGAGAATTCTCTGGTTGGTTTACACTACTCATAATGCCTTCACTTATATGATACTAGCTAAGGTATGCTTTACGTGTCTATATCGCCATTGAGCAATTGTCGTTGTTTTTATTGTAAGCGAGAGCTTTTAAGATCTTGTTAATAGGCTGTTAATATTTATATAGGTGAATAAACTTTTACCATTTTGTCATCCTCCCAAACCGTAACAGAAGCAGTTATACGCTTTTAGCTTGGTTGCAACCGGATAGTTTTAATTTTTGAGCAAAAAAAGGCAGGAATTGTAATCCTGCCCGTAACTGTGTAGAGTGAAATAAAATCGGCTAATCTAGACCCTTTAATGAAGCCAGCGGCAACAAGCGGTATTGAACTTCCGCCAGTCCCGCTTGTACTACTGCGTTTACTACTTCCTCGGCAGGCTTGTAGCAAGCTTCTGATTCGTCAAGCGGTATATTGCCGTTGTCGTTCACGATGATTCCCGCCTTGCGGTACTCCTCATTAACTTTGGGCTGGTGTAGCTTTTGCTTGGCAGCGCCACGCGATAGCCTACGCCCCGCCCCATGATTTACCGAGTAGCCGCTTTTATGCGCCCCTTCCAGCGGCTTGAGGATGAAGCTGAAATCCTTGTTGCTACCGGGTATGAGAATCGGGTGTCCGGTGTTCTCCCATTTTGTGCCTTTCAAGCCGGGATGCCCTGCCGGGAAGGCGCGAGTTGCCCCTTTGCGATGCACCCACCCCTCGCCGAACTCAGGATGCCATTCTTTCTGTACCAAGTTGTGGCTGATTTCGTAAATCAGTTCCAACTCAGCGTTAAAGACTTGCTTGAAAGCAGTTGCTACCTGCTCAAACAAAATGAGACGGTTCAGAATGGCGAAGTTTCCCCCTGCCGCCACCGCATTGATATAGCTGCGGTGATTGGGAGAATCGGGGGTAAAGTAGCCCAAATCGAGATGCTTTACCTTACCCGGTTTGTCCGAACGCGCCAATTCAAAATAGTTGGTGGCAAGCCCATGCCCGAAGCCCCGACTACCGGTATGTATCTGCACAAAAAGCGTGTCGGTTTCTACGCAGCGTTGCAACTCCATAAAGTGGTTGCCACCCCCCAGAGAACCAAGCTGGGTTAAACCGCGCTCAGGGCGACCGCGCCCACCCCACGGGATTTGCCAGTTGTCATCCACCGGGATGCGGTTTCGCTCTGCCCGACTGCGGTCAAAACTTGCGCCGTATTTGGTGATGTAGTAATCCGCGCCACCTCTCACCAATTTGTTGAACTCGGTTTCGGAGATATAGCGCAATTTGGTGCGGCTATGCCCACCTGCGCCCATTTCCACCAGTTCCATCACTGCCCGATTGAACTCAAGACGCTTTTTAGGAGTAGCTTTCTCTGCCTCAACTGCCGAGCGCGCGCTGATCATACCACAACCGATGTCATAGCCTACCGGTCCCATCGCGACTGTGTCATCGGTGAGAATGACGCTACCCACCGGCACGCCGTAGCCCACATGCACATCGGGCGTGATGGCTACCAGCTTTACGCCCGGAAAGCGCGTAGCATTGACGATTTGCTTATATACATCTTGCTCGACCTCTTCCAGCAATTTTGGAGTGAGGAAAAGGCGCACCGGAACATCTCCGATGTCAGGCGTTTTTAACTCAATATAACCGTCCGGGTGCGGTAAAGTGTAATCTTTCCAATTGTAAACGGTTAGCGGTTTGTCGAACATAAAAAATCACAATCTACCGGAGCTAACCCGGCGCTGGTTTGATAATAATACAATCTATAAATGCTAAAGATTGCTTAGATGATTGTAATATACATCATGCTAAAAATCAAGCTAAAACTTAAATTATTATGAGAGAAATGTGATGAATGTAATACTTTTTGTAATATTACTCTGTTAATATTACGATATTGTTAGAAAGGTCTAACAAAACTTTTCTTTCGTTCTCTTCGCTAAGCAGTTCTGGTTGTTTCCTTGTTTTAGTTCTACATTCTGATTCCCGTAATGTGCGGGTGTGACAAAAGTTAGGTATCTTTTGAAAGGAGCCTTTAATGTTTAAGAAACTTGGCTTGATGATTATTGTTGTGCTCATGATGACCATTGCCTTGGTAGCTTGTGGGGATGAAGCTGCCGTAGTTCCTACTTATAGTGGCGCAAGCACCGTAACGTTGCCCGATTCGCTTAAGACCCAAATGGAAACCAGTATGGGCGCGAACGTTAAGAATGCCAAGATTGAAGCTTTCAAAACCAGTGATGATGCTGCGAAGGTTAAAACTTCGTTGGCGGACGGATTTAAGAAGAACGGTTGGGATGACAAGAGCACAGATTTAGGCGCTACCGGTACTGAGATGGACAAGATCGGCGCATTTGCAATGCTCTACCAGAAAGGTACCAATGCAGCAGGCGTGATCGGCTTCCCCGGTTCTATCGCGGGCGCGATGGGCTTTGCCGGCGCAACCGAAAAGGATACCGTGTATATTATCGCCAGCGGAGCAAGCAAATAAGCTTTTCCCGATACTTTTCTAAACGGTTAGCCCTCTCTTTTGGGAGGGCTACTTTTTGTTGATTTGCTCTAACGCATTTCTAACGGTATGCTTATGTTATTCTAACACTGAATAAGGTAAAAAGACTCTTAGAAGTATCTATCCAAAACAATTTCTATAAGGAGGCTAATTGCAAAATATGAGCGTGGAAACGCAGAAAGAAACCTTAGGCTTTCAAGCCGAAGTAAAACAACTTCTCGATTTAATGATTCACTCGCTTTATAGCAATAAAGAAATCTTCCTGCGCGAGCTTATTTCCAATGCTTCTGATGCGGTGGATAAACTGCGCTTTGAGGCATTATCCGATAGCGCTCTTTATGAAGCAGACTCTGATTTAAAAATACGAATCAGCTATGATAAAGAGGCACGCACCATAGCTATATCTGATAATGGTATCGGGATGTCGCGTCAGGAAGTAATTGATAATATCGGCACAATTGCTAAATCCGGTACTCGCGAATTTTTCCAAGCGTTGACCGGAGATCAACGCAAAGATGCTAACCTAATCGGGCAATTTGGGGTGGGCTTCTATTCCTCCTTTATTGTGGCGGACAAGGTAACGGTTATTACCCGGCGCGCCGGATTGGGCGCAGAACACGGGGTGCATTGGGAATCGGACGGCAACGGCGAATATACCATTGAGAATACTAATCGCGAACTGCGCGGCACAGATGTAGTGTTGCACCTACGCGCCGAAGAAGATGAATTGCTGGACGGTTACAGCTTGCGCCAGATTATCCGCAAATACTCCGACCATATCAACCTGCCGATTGTCATGAAACGCGAGAGTACCGAAGAAGGTGAGCCGGAAGATGAGACGGTAAACAAGGCTTCCGCATTATGGGCGCGTTCTCGCAACGAGATTACGGATGAGGAATATAACGAGTTTTACAAACACGTAGCGCATGATTTTACCGACCCATTAGGGCGTATTCACAGCCGCATGGAAGGCAAGTACGAATATACCTTGCTACTGTATATCCCTTCCCGCGCGCCTTTTGATTTGTACAACCGAGATAGCCGACACGGGGTTAAGCTGTATGTACGGCGTGTCTTTATAATGGACGATGCCGAACAGTTAATGCCTTCCTATCTGCGTTTCGTGCGGGGTGTGGTTGACTCAAGCGATTTGCCGCTCAACGTTTCTCGCGAGATTTTGCAACATAACAAGGTTATAGAAACCATCAAAGCGGGTGCGGTAAAGAAGGTGCTAGGTTTCCTTGAGGATTTATCCAACAATGACAAGGAAAAGTATGCCACTTTCTGGCAGGAATTTGGCTCGGCGCTAAAAGAGGGCGTAGGCGAAGATTCTGGTAATAAAGAGAATATTGCCCGCTTGCTGCGCTTCTCTACCACCCTGAACGATAGCGAGAAGCAGGAATCTTCGCTGGATGATTATATCAGCCGGATGAAAGAGGGACAGGAAGATATTTATTACATCACCGCTGAGACCTTCGCGGCTGCAAAAAACAGCCCGTTGCTGGAAATCTTCCGCAAGAAGGGGGTTGAAGTGCTGTTGCTCGCCGATTTGGTTGATAATTACATGGTTTCGCACATGTACGAATATAAGGGCAAGTCGCTGCAATCTGTTTCAAAGGGCGTGGCAGACCTTGCCGGGATGTCGGACGAGCAGGAAAAGCAAGAACTCCAAAAATCTGCGGATGAGTTCAAAGAATTAACCGAGCGCATCAAGAATACTTTACAGAATAAGGTTAAGGAAGTGCGGGTTTCTAACCGCTTGACCAGTTCACCCTCTTGTATTGTGGCGGACGATAACGATATTGACCCTAGCTTGCGCCGTCTGTTAAAGGCTGCCGGAAAAGATTTGCCGGGTGGTAAACCTGTATTCGAGATTAACCCCAACCATTCGATTCTGCAAAGGCTTAAAGCTGAGGGTGACGATGCCCGTTTTGCTAACTGGACTCACGTATTGTTCGATCAGGCGTTATTGGCTGAAGGCGAACAGTTAGAAGACCCGGTAAGTTTCGTTAATCGTTTGAATGAATTGCTGGTAGCTCTTTCGGCGTAAGGATTCAGATTAGAGATAATGAGGGCGCGGCGTAAAAACCGCGCTTTTTTATTTCAAGGCTATTGCTTCAAAGAATATTTCAGGCAAGGGGTTTATGAAGATTAACATTTAAATCCACAAAACGAGGATTGGGGTAAATCCACCAGATTTTACCATCAAACGCGGGCGCATCGCGATGCGCCCCTACAAATCGGTTCTCATGAGATTTGGTTCGTAGGGGCGGTTCGCGAACCGCCCGGTTTTCTCACATATTTACGGATTAATTTCTTAAAGTTCATAAGCCCCTTGTCTCCTTCAGAGGGCTTTTCCAAGCGAAAGTTCTGCTAGCGGGTAGAATATCCCGCATTTTTGAGCTTGGTTTTGAAGGTTTTTAAGGGGTCGCTGCGTGAATAGCTTTCAAGGGGCGGAATATTCAAGATAGCAGCGGTTGGCGAAAGTCGTCTGGTGATGAACCCGGCAAATTGTTTGCTGGCAAGCAATTCATCCAGCACCTCTGCGCTTCCGGTTTCAAGCAGTACGGTACGTTGCACCTCCACCGCTTTGAAGCCTTTGCACCAATCTTGAATCGAAATCAAAATATTTTGGGCGGGTGGCTGCGAGCTTTTTTCTTTTAACCATTCCTGAATCGCTTCCGCACTTTTGCCGCTTTCAACCGCTTTCAAAATCGAAGCGCGGGTCATGCTGTACAAGCTGACGCTATCGAGCTTTTTTCGTTCGGTAAATTGCATCAATTCCCAGAGAGTTTGGCTGTGGGGTACGAACAGCATAATTTCAAAGTTAGCCAACGCTAATAACGGTTTGGGAGTTTCAGGGAAAACTTGCTTAACAGCTTGCGGATGCCCGGCAATTTCAGCCCCAAAATCGGTTAGGCTGAAAGCAACGGGAATATCTTGCGCATCACGCGAGATTCGCACAATACCTAGCCACTCGAACAGCATATTAAAGGCGCTACGGATTATTTCCCCCTCAATTTTTTGCCACTGGCGGGTCATCAGTTGCAATCGGGGCGCGCCGAAAATATTCAGCAAATCGCGGCGTGGACGGATAAAAAAGGGCTGTTCTTTCTCTACTTTCAGTAGCAACGATTTTAGGGAATACCATACGCCCGGTTGACAATCGCGTAGCCATCCTAGCATTGCGTTTACAGCGGTAACTTTATTTTCCCGGCTACCGTAATGGTAGGGGAAAAATAACGGCTCTGAAAAGTAATTATTCTCCAGCCAGAATTTAAAGATGCGTCGGGTTTGCTCGTATAAATCCACTGTAAGCCATTCATTTAGTATAGGCGCTACCCGCACCGCTTTCTCATCTGCTTCTCGGTCAACTAAATCAAGAGAATTGCATAGGTTTATCAATAGGGCGGTGCGGTTGAGCGCGTCAGGGTTTTCAGGATGCCACAAAAGCTCAACTATCTTTTTCAGATGGCGTTTTGGTATCCGTCCCTCATTGGTTACTTCTACCTCATTCAGTCGAATATAATTAAGAAAGGTCAAAAGATCCCAAGCGAAAGCGTAAGGCGGGTACTTGGTCATTTCGGTTGGTTCGGTGACAGTCTGAAGTTCAAGCGTGCCGCTTTGCTCGGTTGCAACACGCGGTTGGGCAATTTCGTTAGGAACCCACACCACACTTTTGCCATCCTCGAAGGCTTCCCAGACTAGACGATAGTCGAGCAAAGGCTTGATAGTGCGGCTTAACCTTTTCAAGCTGACATACTTTTTCAGCAATTTATCTATAGTGGTGTGACTTTGCTTGAGAGTGGCAAACAACTCGCGGGTATCCTTGTCCATGTCCTCCAGAATCTGTTTTTGAGTAGCTTCTTCGCTCATCAAGCGGCTAAGTTCCTCATAGAACTGCTGGTTTTTTGCCTCGCCCTGCAAACTGTACGCGCCCCACAATTCCGCCAGAATATCCAGACCTTCCACTTCGCTTTTCTGTAGCAAACTGACAAGCGGTAGATGTGAAAGCTTGATCTGATTATTTGAAGCCTTATACTCACCGACTTCCAGCCTTTCAGATATCAGCCTTTTGAGAGAACGACTCAGTTCTCGCGGTACGGTAAATACGATTTTGGTCTGAAAAAGCTCTGGCTGGTTTCGGCGGTTAAAATCACCCCAACTATTCTTGCGCTGCGGTGCAGGCGGCATTATGCTTTCAATACCGCTTGCAGGAATTCTGATGGTATCCGGGTATATCAAGCCGTCATTGCGCAATTCATTTATCAGCTTGTCGGCAACAGCCGGAGGGAGTTGGAGCATCGCCGCCAATTCAATACCCTGCAAAACTGGTTCTTGCTGTGAAACCAGCGTCAGTAGCAATCTTTGCTGCTCCAAACCCAGTTTTTCCAGCATGCGGCGTTGCATAAACTCGCTAGTCATTTGCTTTGCCAGTTCAAAGGTATTTCCTGAGAAAAGTTTGGTGGTTAAGGTAACTTCCCAGAAATCGACAATACCTCTCAGTTCAATTGGTGAGCGTTCGTTTAAGTATCCAACCAGCGTTTTCAAGCTCTTAAATCCTTGTTCTAAATATAACCAGAAGGACGACCAGCCGGGTAGCAACCGATTCCGGCTCGTATCTCGCTAAGCTCGTAAATGCCGCCGCTTTGTTTCCAACCTCCCTCAAAGGGGTCTTCTGCCAGCAGCATGGGAGTATCCAAATCTATATAGTCGAATCCACCCAAGCCCGCAGCGAAATGCGCCGAGCAGCACATTGCCAATTTCGATTCAATCATGCCACCGATCATCAATTGAATATTTCCAGCGCGACAAACGGCGGCAATATCCAGCGCTTCCACCAATCCCGACTTCATCAGCTTGATATTCACTACCGTTGCCGCGCCCGTTTCTATAACTCGGATGGCATCATAGGCATTGAAAATCGTTTCGTCGGCGGCAACGGGTACGCTGGTATGTTGCGTCACATACTTCATGCCGTTCCAGTCGTGCTTAGGGACAGGCTGTTCAAAAAGGCGCACCGGAATATCGAGCCGTGCAAGTTCATTCAGTAGTTGAACCGCGCCGGGGGCATTATAGCCTTGATTTGCATCCAGTTGGATACCTAACTTAGGGCCACCTTCCACCACGCCCAATATGCGGGCTACATCTGCGGCAATATCGCCCCCGACCTTGATTTTGATGAAACGCACTCCTCTTGCCTGAATTTCGGCAGCAAGTTCACGGGCGCGCGCCGGGGTGACAATTGGAATACTAATGTCGGTTTCAACTTGGCTACTTGCCCCGCCCAGAAACTTATAAAGTGGTATCCGCATACTTTTGGTGGCAGCATCCAGCAGCGCCATTTCGATACCGGCGCGAGCAGCGTTTTGCATAGAGAAAACGTTATGAATCTCGGCGGAAATTGTACGCCATTCCAGCGCGTCACGTCCAACCAATAGCGGTGTATATGTTTTCAGGGTAGCCAGAATCGTGGCTTGGTTTTCGCCGTTGATAGGCTCTAAGGCAGCAGCTTCACCGTAGCCGATTGCGCCGTTTTCCAGTTCTATTGTAATCAGCGCATTGCGCACATGGTCAAGCCGCCCAATCGCAATGGTGAATGGTTCTAGCAGGGGAATATCGAGTGGTTCGTAGGTTACTTTGATGATTTTAGTTGACATAATGTTATTTTACCTTGAGTCTCCATTTTATCAGGTTATCTATTATTCCGGTTCTTACCAAACCGGCTTTTTCCAACACCCCAATAGAGGCGAGGTTGTCGTTTTCGCATTCGGCAACAACTTGCCGTACTTTAGGTAGCGCGGTTGCCCATTCTAGCAGCGCTTTGACCGCTTCGAGCGCGTAGCCCTGACGACGGTATTGTGGCAAAATGCTATAGCCTATTTCAACTGTGCCGCTGAAGTCGGGCGCACCTTTGAAGCCAGCGTCTCCTATAATAATCGACTCGGTGCGGTGACGCAAAAACCGCAATCCCCATTCCGCTTGTTCTGGGTGATTGGCAATTTGCTGTTGAAGAAACGGCAGAAATTCGGCGACTTCTGGAGAAGGATATTCTAGCGGCAGCCTTGCCATAACCAGTGGTTCAAATTCTTCGCGCTTATACAATAGCGCCTGCACCATTCCCGCAGAACAGGGAATCAACGATAGGCGTAAAGTTTCAAGAACGAGCAAAATATCTCTCTTTACTCAAAAAGATAAGTTGAAATTTACTAAAGGGATAGTATATGCTATAGAACAGGTAGTCGCAATACAATTTAGCTTCAGGAAAACAAAAAACCTGCGCAGGAGGTATAAAATGGCAGATTCGACCCCCGTAGTTCGACGCTGGGATAATCCCACAATACCGGATGAGCAAATGCTTCGAGAGCTTATGGCAAAGGAAGGTTTGCAATCTTATCGTTGGTCGAATTATCCCGGTGACACCTATTTAACCCACGCCCACCCCTATTTTAAGGTGCTATACGTGGTGAGAGGTTCGATTACCTTTGAATTGGCGAATGGAGAATCGCTGGAATTAAAAGCAGGTGACCGTTTGGATTTGCCTACCGGGATATCGCATGGGGCTAAGGTGGGAATAACTGGCGTAGTTTGCCTTGAAGCGAAACGGTAAAATAAAGGGATGAGTAGGGTAACTACCTCATCCCTTGTCGGTTAAACCGTCAAACTGTGTTTACTTATTCTTTGCTGCGGGTATATATTTCCTGTATTACAAAGCCAGCTACCAGCGCAATAAGCCCTCCGGTAACTTGTAAACCCCAAAGCTCATTTTTCAACTTGGAATAGTTGAAAAGGTAGGGGGCAGCCATTAGCCATATACCCATAAATACTAGTAATGCGCCACCGTAAAAGCGGAGATTTTTAAGCCCCTCGTTTTTTTCGGTTACGACCAGTAACAACGAGACTACCACAATTATGACACCACAAATTATAGACAATAATTGTGCATTGCTACCGCCCGCTTTGTCATCGTTATAATCCAGTATAAAAGGCATAAGTATAAGCCAAACTCCGCTTACAGCGCCCAACAGCCCGGTTATAGTCAGATTTAGAGTGGATAAAGGTCTATTCTTCACAGGGATTGCTCCTTTCTGGTTTACTTGGCTGAGGTCATAGGGGGTACACCGCTACCGGTTGACTTGGAAGAACGCCGGAATAGGAAACCGGGTTCCCAAGGAGTGCCCAGTGCGGGTAATACAAAGCGATCTAATCCCCACCAACCGGCAGTGCGCCATGCTAGAATGACGAAGATGGCAGTACCGAAAAGAACTGGGTTTGTGGAGGTAGAACCGGCTAACTCGAAGCTAAAGTTCAATACTGTTCCAAAGAAGGCAGCTACGGCGGTCAAGCAACCGAAGATCAAGCCTAACCCAACTGCCATTTCACCAAAAGTGACAACCCAAGAGAACCATTCGTAATGCCCGCCGTTGTACATACCTTTGATAAACTCATAGTACCAATCGTAGGTGATAACCGCTCCCTGCGTGCCGGGCGGAGCAGCGATTATTCTTTCCCAAAATGATTTTAGTCCTTTCCCGCCATTGGCAATGTATTGACCATTGCTCACATCCCAGAACATAGCTTTACCCCAACCGGAGGAAAACCATTGCAAGCCCAACCAAACTCGTACAACCAACCAGATTGGCGCAGAACTGGTATCGGCGAACAACCATCTGGCAATGGGTGGCTCACTCACCAGTGCGCCAAATTTTCCGATTTTGCGGGGTGCTTCCATACTCATAAAGAAATCCTCCTTTGTACTGATGTAATGTTGCTGATACAACTGGATAAACAGCACATTTTATAGTCTGGGGTTGTTGCAAAAACAGAAAGGGGCTACAGTTGGAACATTTGTTGGATGATCCCTTGAACTCACCTTCCCCTTTCTCTTTGCAATGGGCACAACGAGTTACACTTTAAACCGTTTCTTGCAACTCCCCTGATTTATAGTCATGCATGCTAATTAAAAATAAACGGATAGGTATAAAATAGAGAACTTCAGGCAAGAATTGAAACAATGTTGCAACTGGAAATTTGCATAGGAGGAAGGAATGCCTATAAAAACTGCTATTTGCTTAATCTATATATAAATCCTAGCACAATGATTAGGCATTTGCAATGGGTTAGCCTCAAGTCACCGATTCCGCCCATCTTTTAAATATTATTTATACACCATTTTATACCATTTTATTCACCTAAATTATTTATGCTTGTTTTGGGTAGTGATCGGTATAAACCGTTCCTACTTTTTTCAATATAAGAAGATGAAAAAGGGTGCGGTTTTCGCACCCGGGCAGAGCAGAGTTAGCAATGACTGTCACAATTTTTGTGGCAGTCTTTTTTTGTCAAATATCCGTTAAGGAAAATTTTAACTTTCCTTGTTGACAATTTTGAATCAATTGGTATGCTTATAATTAATATATAAACCCGTATCTCAAGCCTTAGAAATAGAGGGGTACTTGGCTTTGAGTAGTGGTCCCTATGAACAAAAAGGGTATTTTCCCATTGAAAACCCTACTGGAGAATCTTCTAATTTCGGTTTAATTCAGCGTTTGCAGGCGTTGGCTCATGCTTCACTTGCTATATCCAGCGAATTGGATCTTACCACGGTCTTACAGCGCATTGCTGATACAGCCCGTGAATTTGCCAATGCCCAATATGCCGCTTTGGGAATCGTCAATGAGCAGGGTATTATTACCTCGTTTATTACCAGCGGAATTTCCCCACAAGACCGGGAACAAATAGGGCAGCCTCCGCGAGGGCATGGCTTGTTGGGTGTGTTGATCAAGCAGGGCAAAGCTATTCGAGTGCGCGATATAGCAACAGACCCTCGCCGGAGCGGTTTTCCTCCCAACCACCCTGTAATGACCAGTTTGTTGGGTGTGCCTGTTTCTATTAATGATAAGATAGTCGGCGACCTTTATATGACCGATAAGCGGGATGCCAATGAGTTTACCCCCGAAGATGAATGGTGGTTGACTTTGTTTGCGCGACAGGCAGCCGTAGCTATGATCAATGCCCGACTGTACAACAAGGTTGAGAGGGCGCACAAGCGTGCCGAAATGTTGGCAGAGATGGCAGATGTACTTAACCGCACCATTGACCCAGAGGAACTTTTCGGGCAAATTACACAAGCGGCTTGCCTTTTACTGGAATTACCCGCCGCTGCGCTTTATGTATTTGAAGAAAAACACAATCGCTTCAGTTTAAAAGCGCAAGTTGGTTTGAACCCCGAAACCTGTATTCATACTTTTCAAGCATCGGAAAATTCGCCTGCTGCCAAGTTGCTAAAGGCGAACGAGACAATCAGTTTGCATGAAAAAGCCGATCTCGAACACATTCAACCTTTTCTCGATGGCGTAAAGCCCAGTGCTATGCTGATTGCGCCTATCCGGCAATACAGTAAAATCAACGGTGTACTGGAAGTATATTCCGCTACCGCGCGCCGTTTTACTCTTGAAGATAAAATGTTGCTGGAAACTTTTGCCACCAAAGCCGGGCTGGCTCTAGAAAAAGCGCAGCTATACCGCGAGAAGGAAAGATTCCTTTCTATGACGGCGCACGACCTGCGCGCCCCGTTGGCGGCAATCAAGATGAGCGCAGGGTTGCTTGAAACCAGCTTGCCTCCTGATTTATCTCCTGCTCTTTTGCGTTTGGTTGCGAATATTCGCCGTAACAGCGAACGCTTGAATAACTTGCTCAGCGACTTGCTCGATGCTACTCGCCTTGAACAGGGGAGTATTCGCTTGCGGGTGGAACCGTTGGAAGTGGTAGAAGCGGTGGCGGCAACCGCCCATACTTTGACTCCGCTCTTTGACGAACGCTCTCAAAAATTCAGCCTTGAAAAACCTTATCAGGAATACTGGGTAATGGCTGATCGCCGCCGCCTTGAGCAAGTTATGGTAAATTTACTTACCAACGCTATAAAATACACTTCAAATGGCGGTAAGGTAACAGTAGGAATATTAGTAGAAGAAAAGTGGATTACTATTGAGGTCAAAGATAGCGGCAATGGCATCCCTGAAGAAGAAATGCTGCATATATTTGACCGTTTCTACCGTCGCCCTATTCATGAACAGAACGATACTACCAGCGGTACCGGACTAGGGCTATCCATTGCCCGTTCGCTGGTGGAATTACATGGCGGTACTATCTGGGTTGAGAGTGAAGTAGGCGTTGGAACCAGCTTTTTTGTAAAGCTGCCGCGCTATATCCGCGAATAATTTCCTTTTTTAACTGGCAGGCGCTTCTTCCAATGATGGCGCATTTTGCAATCGTCGATTTGTTTCGCGCAACCAACGGCTCAACACTCGGATAATTTCGATTGCCAATTCTGGACGCTCTCTTAGGATACGTTTAAACTCGATGCCGCCCAGCGCTAGAATACGTACCGGGGCGTTGTAGGCGCGTAGGGTAGCGGTGCGCGGTATATCTTCGAGAATAGCCATTTCCCCTAGCACTTCGCCTTCTGTAGCGGTGTAAAGGGTCTTAACATTTGTCGCCGGTTCGTCAGTTTTGCCGGTGTATCCCGCCAATACTTGGACTTGTCCCGAAACAATAATGTACAATTCATCGCCCGCCTCGCCCTCGTAGCAGAGAAATTCACCGGGAGTATAAAGCCTTTCATCGCTAACAACCGCCACCCGCCGCAAATCTTCGGGGCTAAGGCTGGAAAAAATCGGTACTTTCTGCAAGAACAGAATACGCGATAGGGTTGAGAGTGATGTAAGAGTCTGCATACTATTCTCCGAATTATTGTTATCGGTAGTTAAATTCAGATTTTGTTGCGCTTCTAAGGCGCTTTCATAGATTAATTGCTCTTTGGTAGGGTCAAGCTTGAGCGCTTCTAGCACCAGCGGTTTGAGCTTGCTCAGGCTAAAAAGCCCTATTACATGGAGTATGCAAGCCCGTAACCAGCGATCGTTTTCCAGCCAAATTTCATAAAGAGTCTCTGCCAGAGTTCGCGGTTTGGAGGGTAACGCTGCTTCTCCTTGTTCATCTTCATCGAGTAAGGAAATAAGCGCCGGAGTTAGGTAGTCGTCGCCAAAATTTTCGAAAGTTTCGATTGCATCGGCACGTTTTCGCGAGGCATCGCGTTCGGCGCGATTACGCAGATTTTCACCTGCCAGTTCAATTGCTTCCACATTACCAAGTAAACCTACCACTGCTATTAAGCGGTCAATTGCGCTTTGGTAACGTGCCCGCAACGACTTTTGTAATAGCGCAAGATTGGCGGGGTCACGTTTAGGTCGTCGCCCGTTGGTGCGCCATGCCGCAGAATTCATATCTAACTTGCTGAGAGAGCGCAGATAATCGGACATACGCCGCGCAATTTCGAGTTGACGCTTGCCGTATTCAACCAGCTTTTGGTATTTTATCTCGTCTATAACCAGTTTTCCGCTTTTGACGGGCGGCTCGATTTTCAAATCCTGCGACACGACTTCGCCGCTACGTTCCGGCAATAGGGTACGGCTGGAGTCAAGATAATCGAGTCGGGCGAGGGTGAGGGTACGCAATGCCGCATGTTGCCCGTTTTCGTTTATAGAGATGGCAAGGTAACGCAATATTGTAGAAGCGGATACCTGATGCATACGTGCCAGTGAATGTGCCGCTTCCTCTCGAACTGCCGGGCTTTCATCTTCAAGGGTATAAATCAGCGCATTGACCGCTTTAGGGTCAGAGAAACGGGAAATCGCCCTAGCCGCTTTCGCCCGCACGATTGAATCGCTATCTCGCAGCAAGATGAGTAATTCTTTTAGGATGAGCGGGTCTTCTTGCTCACCGATAACCCCGTATGCAATTGCCGCTTCGGCTCTTACCTGCATTTCGGGATGTCGCCCCATTTCCCATAGGGCATACAACGCCTCTTTATGGTAGCCATAGGCGCTGATAGTAAAAATAGCCTCGCGGCATACCACCGGATTCTGGTCGTTTAAGGCGCGCCGCAGGAAGAAAAGGCTCATTTGCTCAAGTTCAGCCCCGGTATTGCGCAATGAAGCGGCGGCTTGCGCTCGTACTCCGGCATCTGGGTCGGCTAGATGTTGCGCGATCGAGTGGAAAGCGTCCTGTCCGCTTAGCTGACTAAGGGCTACAATACAAGCACGCCTGACATCGGGAGATTTGTCGTTAGAGATGGCGGTAATCAGAAAAGGCACTACCTCCGGTCGCGCCATTCTGCCTAGCAATTCGGCGCTAAGGCGGCGCGAACCTTCATAGGGGTCTTTTAAACCTACCAATGCTACATTTATCGCTTCGTCCGTGCCGCTACCCCCGGAGAAGTTTCCGGATTCATCTAAATCCTCGTGTCCGAAAAATTCCTGTTGCCCTTCCCTCAATAGCTGAACCAAGGAAGGCTTATAAAGATTCCTGATACGCAAACTGGTAATCAGATAGAAAATAGAGAGAGCTATTGCCAAGAATAGAATAATCGGAATGCCTACAGCCGGAGTCAGGAAAAGGATAATTCCTGCCAGTCCCATCCCTGCTTGTAAACTGACCGCCTGATTGAAATTTCCGGCGACATCTCTCGCTTCGGGTGGGACTAGGTTATAGAGCGTCTGTGTGGTACTGGTTGTGACCGACTGGCGCGAAACGATTTGGAAGAAACGAAAGGCAATGACCGCAGCAAAGGATAGATTTAGAATAGGACCTATCAGGATAAAGCCGATGGTATTGATTGTAGCTGTTACCATTACAAAGTTACGTATTCCGAAGCGGGTAAACAGGCGATTCAATACTAGCAGGCTGAAAAGGAAGGAGGCAATTGTGGCGCTGCCAGCCACTGCCCCGAAGAATCCTGCTAACGCCGCCGGATTGTTGGGAAAGGCTTCGGTAGAAACTCGGATATAGGGTAGCCACAGCACCCAGTAAAGTAAGGCGTTGAGCGCAGTGGTAATGGCGACCAATCCCATCATAGGATAGTAACGAATGATGGTGTAGCCTAACCTGAATTGAGCTAATACGCTTCCGTTTTGTTCATTGCGTTGCTGGCGTGTTTTGGGGCGTTTGTCGCGTAAATCAACCAGCCGCTGTAGCGGGCGCATCATGATAAAAGCGAGGAAGGTTAGGAAAGCCCAACCAAGCAATAGGTTTGGTACACCTAACAAGCCCGCTAGAGGGGCGGTCAGGAAATTGCCTACCACAATTCCAATGGTATCGCCTGCGGTTATCAGCGGAAAGAGACGCTTGGATTGGCGGCTGTCGAATACCTGACGGGCAAGCGACCAAGCCTGTATTCCCAGTAAATCGGGAATTACATATCCCAAAGTCCAGATGAGAAAGAGAACCGCGCCGGGGGGATCAGAATTAATTGCTAGCCGCGCGATAAACAGCCCAATTACAATAATGGTGGTTGTAACTGCCAACAGCCACGCCCGGTTAACCCGTCCTACTCCATAACTGTAAAGGGTGAGTGAGAGGCAGCCTAGCAAGCCCTTGCCGATCAAAAGCCAAGGTAACGCCCCGGAACCGTACTGACTGAAAACCAATGCGTCCAGCCCGTTGCTGCCAAGCCAGTAACCGGCTTCAATGGCAAGCATAGTACCGCCCAGTAATAAAAGGCTAGTACCTTCTCCGCTCTTGACCTTGAAGAAACGACCCAGTCCATTGCTGTAGCCGCTAATTCGCACAGGACGAGGCACACCTGCTACCGTAGCCATTGGAACCCCTTGAGCTATCTATTTACGGTTAACTGCCAAAGTGTTATTGTAAAGTTAAATATAACCCGGAGTAAAAGCTAAGTCAATTGCAAGGTTGTAATTCGAATATTGCCAGTTCCGGGCGCGACCCGAAACGTAGGGGCCAATGTGTCACTCCCACGCCTCTGCCGGTGTACAGGCGATTGCCGTTAACATTGTACCAACCGGTGGGGTACAGCGAGTGGTGTTTGCCGGTAGAGTAGCGCAGCCAGTTCAGGTTACGGTGTAGTGGTAGGGGGTTAAGCTGTCCGCCATGGGTATGCCCGGACAAAACAACCTCGGAGTAGTTTTCGGGCAAGCGTCGGATGTAATTAGGATTGTGCAACAGCGTTACGAGCGGCTTTATCCCATTGGGGAGACGCTTTTTTGCCCCTTTGGGGTCTGGTACGCCCTTTATGCTATCGTCCAGACCGATAAAATATTGCGGAATACCTTGCTGTTCTATGCAAAGAGCCTCGTTAACCAGAATACGGATGCCCAAACGCTCGAAATGTTCTAGATTCTTATCAGGGTCGCGGCGGTTGCCAAAATAATCGTGATTGCCCCAGATACCCACAATTGGAATCCCGGTTGCTGCCAATTTACCAAAAAGTTCGTCACAGACAGGCTTCCATTTTCCCCGATCCATGTAATCTCCACCTAGAAGAATCAAATCGGGCTTAGCGGCAATGACACGCTCAAAGGTGGCGCTAACCGGCTCATAGGAAGGTTTATAGCCCAGATGCAAATCACTCATCCACGCAAAGCGAAAGCCCTGCCATGCTGTCGGTAAATTATGGACTTCGACTCGGTGGCTGGTTACTTCAAGCCATTTACGCTCAAACATACGGGCGTAGAATAACGCGCTTACTCCAGAAAGGGCGCTTAGAGCAGCAAAGGCTTTGTTCAACTTCAGAGTTACTTTGACGTTAGAGTGATCATTCTCGATTTTGATGAACATATACCAGCAATCTATATCCTTGCGCTAATGTTTTTATCGCCTTTATAAGTATAACAGGTCGTGGAAGTGCGCTTTGCTAATACGATAGTCAGAGCTTTTGCAAGATTAAGCGGGGCATCGACTAAATTACAAATACATTGACAGCATATCCTATAATTTATCTGTGGCAATGTCTTTTTCCTCAGTGTTCATTCATATCTAGAAAGTTCTTACGTTAAAAATGCTTTTCCTCATTAATAATCCAGATTGAGTTAGATCGAAAACGATCTATCACTAACTTCAATAAGACCATTACTTGCTTACTTTGGATTATTTCTTGGGGAGCGTTTTTGATGTTACCGAAATTTACCGGACTGTGGAGACATCCGAACTTTATAAAACTATGGGCGGGTGAAACCGTTTCGCTTTTGGGGAGTCAAATTTCACTTTTGGCTCTGCCCCTAACTGCCATACTGATGTTAAAGGCAACTTCCGTACAGATGGGCTTTCTCGGAGTTGCCGAATTTGCCCCTTTACTGCTGGTAAGTTTATTTGCGGGGGTGTGGGTTGATCAGTTGCCGCGCCGTCGCTTGATGATCGGCAGCGCAATCGGTCAAGCTTTACTCCTAAGCTCTATTCCTCTGGTATCGCTATGGGGCTTACTTAGCATGGAATACTTGTATGGAGTGAGCTTTCTAATCGGTACGTTATCGGTTTTCTTCGCAATTGCCTATCAATCCTATCTGCCCACTCTTATCCAGACCGACTATCTGGTAGAAGGAAACAGCAAACTCGAAATCAGTCAATCGTTGGCTGAAATAGCTGGACCGGGGATTGGCGGAAGCCTTGTTCAACTGCTAACCGCCCCCTTCGCTATATTGGCTGATGCCGCCTCGTTCTTGGTATCAGCATTGTGTTTGAGCATGATTCGCCAGCCTGAACCGCTTCTACCGCCACGAACCCAAAAAATAAAGATTTGGTCTCAGATTGGGGAGGGTTTAAGGGTAATTTTGACTAATCGTATTTTAGTCTCATTCGCTTTATGCAACAGTACAATCAATTTTTCTCAACAGCTAATCTTTACGGTTTTCACTCTTTATGTTGTAAGCGAACTACACATCGAGCCTGTTTTGTTAGGTTTTATCCTAAGCGCCGGAAGTGTGGGTGGTTTGATCGGCGCAGTGTTAGCGGAGCGCGTAACTCGCCGGTTTGGGTTCGGATTTACTATTGTAGCTACTACGCTCATCGGCGGTATCAGTTCGCTACTAATTCCATTGGCAACTAACCCACTTACCCTAGCGATTCCATTGCTAATAGCAAGTCGCTTTCTCTATGGTTTGGTCAATCCTATTTATCATGTCAGCCAAATAAGCGTGCGGCAAGCCATTACCCCCAATCGGTTACAGGGGCGGGTGAACGCGAGTATGCGGTTTTTAGCAGGAGGGGTCATACCAATAGGCGCTTTTGTAGGAGGTTTATTGGGTAGCACGCTTGGTTTGAGGGCTACTATGTTGGTCGGTGCAATTGGTATGCTTGTGCCTTTCCTATGGGTGTTCTTTTCTCCTGTCCGTAAGATTCAGGACAGCCCGACTGCGCTCAACTGAGGGCTAGGTTTTATGCTGGTATCTCAAAGGTGGTGTAACGGACTGTAGAAAGAAAATATTACCGTTAGGGGGCTAGGAAGTGTCGAGGAATAATGAACTCAGACTGCCAATTTAGACTGGGGTACAGGGATTCGAACCCCAACTTACTGATTCAGAGTCAGCTGTCCTACCGTTAGACGATACCCCAATATTTTAGGCGAGTTATAAATTATCACGAACTCAGCCTGTTGTCAAATTGAGTCCAAGTTCGTGCCATGTCAATATCGTTTCTACCTTATTTTTCATCTCTATGGGTGAATTCCCTGTCGCTTGCGGTGGGGATACTTTATTCGTCCGGCTCTTTCCAATTTTCTTAGAACAGCAACACCCTGAAAAGTTAGGGGTAGTGCTCACTCTGCAAATTCGTTACATTTTTAACAATATTTAAACGCTCTTTTACCTTTATTTATTGCTAAGTATCTTAAAATATATTTATAAGATAGCAACGGTGACTATGTTTCGTCTCTTTTATTCTGTACAGTTTAGAAATAAGGAGGATAGAGGCATGGGAATAATGTGCGGTAAAGCCCAATTCTAGGCTCAATCAATAAAATTTTCTGACATAGAGAAACTAGTTACAGCATTTTGCTATACTACGTACTACTTTAGTTTATACACCCTAGTTTATTAAATACACCTTATTTTCAGCCTACTGCATCGTTGCAGCAGATTGGATTTTACTGCCTATCTCAATGGCGCGATAGGTAAGTTTACCGCCACAATCCTCAGTCAGGGGTGGCGCTAACCCACCACCCCATTATTTTCTTGTACTCAATTTTATCACAAAGGGAATAGGTGACATGGTAGTTTTAGTTATAAATGAAAGTGATGTTTTTAGAAAATCATTGAGTAGATTCCTTGAACTGCGTGGCTATAGTGTGGTTGAAGCAGCTACATGTGAAGAAGGCTATTTACAATCAATTAAGTACAAACCACAGCTTGTGGCAGTGGATAACCTTATTGACTCAATCTCTTGCCTTAATGTTTGTAAGACTATGCAGTCAATTCCCGGTATGGAAACGACGGGGTTTGTAGTTTTTACTGACTATGATGATGAGTTTGAAACTGCCGCCAGTATCAATCTAAAAGCAACTATTACCAAGCCCAACATATTGCCTAAGATGAAAGAGCATTTTCCAGATTTGAAATAGAACATACCCCCTCCTAACACCTCCCCCTTCAGCGAGCAGTACAGGCAAAGAGTCGGGTACACCCACCCGGCTCTTTCATCTTTTATAGGTTGCACTATAAAGAAATATATTATGCCAGCATTGCGTCCAACTTCTCGCGCAGTTCCAAAAACTTGAAAGGCTTACCCAGCGCACCCTTAAACCCATATGCCTCAAAATTGCTCAAAATCGGGTCATCCGAATAACCGCTCGTAACTATTGCTTTTACTTGAGGGTCTAGCGCTAATAAGCGTTGGATGGTTTCCTTGCCGCCCATCCCACCCGGTATGGTTAAATCCAATATCACCGCTTGGAAAGGATTAGCGCTCTCTAACGCCTCCCGGTAAAGTTCAATTCCCACTGCCCCATCAAGGGCGGTTATAACCTCATACCCCACAAGACCAAGCACTCGTTTCAATAATACGAGAATATCATTCTGGTCATCTACAATCAGAACTTTGCCTCCATACATCGAAACCAGCTTTTTCCCAACTTCTTTCTCAAGAGGTGCAACCACTTCTCCAGAAAGGGCTGGCAAATACAGGAAGAAAGTAGCGCCTTTGCCAAGTTCTGAAGTCACCCCCAGAAAACCCTTGTGCTTACTGATAATCGAAAAAGAGGTCGCCAGTCCCAAACCGCTTCCGCTGGACTTGGTAGTAAAGTATGGTTCGAATATTTTAGTTAAAGCTTCCTGACTGATACCGATACCCCCGTCTTGGATTGAGACCTTCACGTAATCAACCGTTTTTAATAGCATTGGCTCATCCTGCCTAACGACACTGTTCGCCAGCACATTCTCAGCGGTAATCGTAATAATGCCACCTTCCGGCATTGCTTGGTCGGCATTGATAATCAGGTTATTTATTACTTGGCTTATCTGAGTGGTATCAATATTCACTACCCACAAATCCTCCGGTAAGGCAAAGACACAGCGTACATTCGACCCGTGCAAGGCAAAAATAGCTGTTTCTCGCACCAACTCCTGTAGCGACGAAATTTTTTTGATGGGTGCGCCCCCTTTGGAAAAGGTTAGCAACTGGTGGGTTAATTCCTTAGCTCGGAAAGTTTGGCTTTCGGCTTCTGCCAGCAAGTCCTCTACTTCAAGCGATTTCTGGTCTTTGGATGCCAGCTTAGCCAGCCAGATATTTCCGGCTATCGAGGTCAAAACATTGTTAAAATCGTGGGCAATACCGCCAGCCAGTATTCCCACACTCTCTAGCTTTTCGGCGCGGGCTACTTCTAATTCCAGTTTACGTTCGTGGGTAACATCTCGAAAGACCAGCACTACCCCCAATATTTGACCGGTAATCGTATCAATAATCGGCGCGGCGCTATCAGCGATGACCCGTGAATTACCTTCTTGACTAATCAAAAGGGTGCTATTAGCCAAGCCCCTGATAAGTCCGGTATCCAACACCTTTTGAACCGGGTTCTCCACCTCTTTGCCTGTTTTCTCACTGATAATATGGAATACTTCTCGTAGCGGCTTGTTTTGTGCCTCGGCAATGTTCCAGCCTGTAAGGGTTTCGGCAACCGGATTCATCATCACTACTAACCCTTGCGTATCGGTGGTAATCACCCCGTCACCGATGCTACGTAAAGTTATAGCCAGCAGCTCTTTTTCTTTGAGCAACAACTTTACGTAGGCTTTGCGTATATCCGCGTCCTTTTCCAGTGCGGTAATGCGCTGCTGCAACCGTTCTAGTTCCTTATGAAGTTGCTGGTTAGAAATATCGTAATCCATATAGATGCCACCTTTTTCCTGCCTTTGCACACAATATCAATGGTCTGTAAAAATAGGTGGAGTAACCACAATGCTTGCAGCTAAAACGGCTTATAAATAAGTTTAAGAGTTAGAAAGGGTGCGAATCGAAGGCTAGAAATGTAAAGCAACCAATTATTTATACATTTAAATTATAGCATGCCTATAGCTTATATTGTATCCCTTTGGTTGTTTCTGAATCGCTCATACAGAGGCTAAGTTTCTAATTCAAAACCGCCTCACTGTAATAACCAACGGGTTGGCGATTTTGATTTTTCCGATTCCTTTTTTTGTATAACAATAAAAGAATATTAATTTAAGTTATATTCAGCTAGAATAATAGCGGCTTATTAGTTATACTTAACTTATAACATAGTATAAACGTTTAGAGCGTATCCTCCTAATAATACATCTAACTTTTGTGTTTCGCCCCAGTTTTTTGGACATATCTTGATTCGACCTACTGCATCGTCGCAGCAGATTGCATTATTTGCCCTATCGCAACGGCGCGATAGGTAAGTTTAAAGCCACAATATTCAATCAGGGGGCGGTGCTAACTCACCCCCCCCCCATATTTTTATGCAAATTTTGCCATAAAGGAATTAGCAGCATGGTAGTTCTTGTTATTAATGAAGATTTTCTTTTGAGAAAACTAGTCTGTACATTTTTTGAAATGAACGGCTACAAAGTGGTTGAAGCCCGTAGTTATGCTGAAGGTTATATGAGGGCAAATGCTTACAAACCGCAGGCTTTAGTTATAGATAATATTCTTGACTCCGTGTCCTGCCTTGCTACTTGTAAGAAGATTCAATCACTTCCAAACATGGAAACGGCTGAGTTTGTAATTTTTACGAATTATGAGAATGAGTTACTAGATACTTCAAGTATCAAGCTTAAAGGAACTCTTACCAAACCGTATATATTATCTAAGTTGAGGGAGTATTTTCCACCCTTGAATAGAGAATATCCTCCTGACACTTCCTATTATATCCATTAGTACAAAACAAAGAGTCGGGTGTGTAGCTCATCCTGCTCTTTCATCTTTACAAAAAATCCCGACCCCGCCACGTTAGGACATACTGGTGGCAAAAGACGAGGGGCAGGAAGAAAGATAACGAAAAGAGCCGGGCTAACCCTCCGGCTCTCTCCAAAACAACGTTACTGCGCCAATTTCACCAGCCTCTCGGCACTCACTCCAAATGACTTCGCTATATGCTTCCAGCCCTCACGATTGTTCGGTAGTGGGCAGCGGAGCAGTGCTGCAAAAGAGCGGTTATCTAACCCTAACCGCTGACCCGCATCGGGCGGTAACACACCAGCGAGATATTTCTCTCCGAAACTGGCTTTGTTGTTTGTATTCTGAGTTGAGTACATATCGTTTTTCATGTGTTTCCTTTTAACAGAACTCTCCCTGATTATAGCCGTGAGGACGATACTTTTATAGCGCCATTATTCATATTATAGTTTCGAATATAGTAATAGAAAGTTATAAACTTGGTATGTTTTGGTATAGAATAAATATATAACTATTATTAAATCTCTCTATATTAATATCTCTATGAGTGGAATGAAAAGAGTCGGTGGTTAGACCGACTCTCTCCAAAACCCTACTCATCAATGTGATATGGCTATTATTATATGCACGCCGAGCATCCACTAAAGCATTATGTCCGCCTGCGCCATGCTCTGGCAGTTTTGGATTACCCAAATCATCTATGAATCCTTACATAGGGCAGGTCAAGCAACTTCGTTGTAGATGCTGCTTGACCTGCTAGGCGAACAATTTATTGATGGGTTAATCAACATACCGTTTGTATCAGAGTGTTCTCGTCCCTGATAAACGGGATAAATTACTAAGGCTTATTAGCGTAAAGGTGGTTGGCTATAGAATCCATCTTCTCTTTAACCACATCTCTACCTTTTCCAAACGCATTTTGAGCCTTACCTTCAATAATTTTAGCTTCCCCCTTGGCTTGCATGTCATCATTACCTAGCATTTCGCCAAGCTTACTTTGAATTCTGCCACCAAGTTCTTTTACTTTACCTTTAGCACGATCGTTATTGCTATCTTTCATTATTAAAATCCTCCATCAATAATGTTTTTAGAAAACTTTAGGTCATTGTCAAAAACACAGGTGACTTTTCTATTGCAGTTAAGTTTTACTCAAACTCTAACTTTGTAGAACTACTCGACCTCGGCGGCGGAAAGCCATTACTGCCACTAGGCTCACAATTAAAGCCCCTATGAAAGCTTCGACCAGCGGAACCCCTGCTAGGTTGGGAGAGCCAAGTATCTCCAATCGTAAGATATTGGCGAAGAACCAAGCTCCTAGCGCGGCTACCAGCACGGTAATCAGATAGCCTAATCCCGACCGCATTTGGGCTAGTCCACCTACCAGCACCGCTACCAAGATGCCTAATACCAAGTAGACAATCAATTGCGGTAAATCAGGTAGCGTGAAGTTAATATTTACATTCATTCCGTTTATTCCTTACAACTACAGGCTTATCAATCCTAACGTGGGCTAAACCCATAGTCCCGTTCCCTTTTAGTAACGACCGTTCCTTAAAATTCTACGACCGGTAGCCAGTCGGTACAGCGCCAACAGGACAATTGCTCCTCCGATGGCTACGAGGATAGTTGGAACATTAATACCAGTAGTGTAATCAGTTTTGGTAACTAACCCTAGTAAGAAACCGCCTACGATAGCGCCTAAAATCCCAATTACCAAGTCGGTGATCAATCCACCCCGTCCGCTACTCATTATCATATTGGCAATCCAGCCAGCCACCAGTCCGACTACTAACCACGCAATAATACTCATATTGGTTCTCCTTAATCATAAATAATGAATTTTTAACTCTCCAATTTTCACAAGAGTAGTCAAGTTAAAGTCTGTTGCTTCGAAAGCTCTATAAACAAGTCGTAAAGTAACCTAACAATAACCTCCGTGGGTCAAATGCTAGCTTTATTCTTTGGTATCTTTATTTGGCAGATTTGGAACGTAGGCAGAATTTTTTGTTATTTGGTTATTTCAAGGTTGCGGGAGAGTCTTATCATGCTTAATAGTTATTTCTTAGAAATGAGAACTAAAATTAAGCAGTTGAGAGTGTGGGTAAGACCTTGTTTGATAACATGATAAACTAAATAAACAAGGTCGTCTGTTTGTTACCACACATATAGAGAACATTCGTTTTAGGGGTTAGATGAGATAAGTAGTTATTTGAGTTTACCCTGCAAGCGCCACACCAAGGCGGTTACTTTGCCCGGTAAGGAACTGATACCGTGCGGACCATAGTTGGGGTAGGATTGTAACCTCGTAATTAGACCATTACGGGATTCGACCACAAAGATTTGGGAAAAGTTGGCTTTTATTGGTCCTCGGATGATGTGATGGGTGGCTACTTCAAAGGTTGCGCTCTCTCCGTTTACCCAATGGCGAAGGATTTTGAAACCGGGCTTTTCCAGACTCCCCAAGCCCCATTTGATGCCGCGCTCAATGGCAGCTTTTCCCCTCATTTCCACTTGAGGGTAATGCGGGTCAATCAAAATACCATCTTCCGCAAAGGCAGCCAAGATAGTTTGCAAATCCTTGTTTTCAAAAGCGGCTAATAACCGGGTGGCGTTTTCTATTATATCCATTTAACATACCTTTTCTGAAGATTTCCCGATATTTAAGCGTAGATTATTTGAAACTTTCGTGTCCGTCCATTTCTTTTCCAGCAATCCAGAAAAAGCGGTTGCCACTAGCGAACCTTTTTCGTGCCTCAGCTAAATTCTGTCAGCCCAAAGAGTCCTACCCCTAGTAAATTATCAGGATTTTTCTCTGAGGTTAACGGGTGCGCTGGATTCCCCTCAAACTGTTCCAAATTTTTGCCTCTGGATAATACTTACGGAAATTCGGGGTTAAAACAAGTAGAGATAAAATGGTCAAACTATTTACCAAAACGAACAATCAATTAAATATTTCACCTCATTTTATCACGGATTTGATGTTTAGATAAACCAAAGGGTTAAGAAGTGTTGCCATAACTTGCCCAGATTTGTAATGTCCTAATTGAAGAAAGGACAGTACTTGAACGCTTTCTTTCGACCATGCTTGAGTAAGACTTTCGGAGTATTTTGAAATTTCAGTATTTACAATAATTACAAAAAGAGTTATAACAATTTAAGAAGCATTTTCTGTGTTAATAGTCGGGCTAAGGAGGCTTATGAGCAGCGATAAGGTGATGGATAACCCCATAGTCTCTCAACATGATGAGTCAATACTACGCTATGCCGAAGAAGTGGGCAGTTTCTTTGAAAGGTGGGGAGGATTAAAGATATTAGGACGCATCATAGGTTTGTTACAGGCATCGGAAAAGGCTTTGAATGCAGAAGAGATTGCCGAAGCTTTGAAAATAAGTCGCTCTAGTGTTAGTACCAACCTGCAAATGGCACAAACCGTCAAAATGGTACAGACAGCGCCGCGCCGCTTAAAGGGCGAAAGACGCGAATATTTTGAAATTGCGCCGGGTACGTGGGAATACCTCTTTATGGAGGTTGGAGAAAAAGTCAGGGGACTTCAGGCGATAGCACGCTCTGGCTTGAAAGTCATTCCAGTAGACAATATCCCTGCTCAGGCGCGGTTGCGCGAAATGGAAGAATTAAGTAACTTTTTGCAAGCGTGGCTTAATGGCTTTGAAGACGCTTGGCATAAGCATAAAGCTGCTTTAAATCAGAATAATGAAATGTGAAATAGAAGGGATAAATACATGGTAAATAGTATTTCAGCACAGAAGGCGGAGAGTCGGGTAGATATAAATATAAAGGAAAGCAAGTACGCCCTCGAAACCAACAAATTGACCAAAAACTACGGGTCGAGCCGGGGCATCATCGAACTCGATTTAAGGGTTGATCAGGGTGAAATTTTTGGTTTTCTCGGACCAAACGGCGCGGGTAAAACCACCACCATCCGTTTACTTTTGAACCTTATTTACCCTACCACCGGAAAAGCTAGCATCTTTGGTCTGGATTGCCAAAACGATACGGTAGAAATCCGCAAACATATCGGCTACTTGCCGGGCGAGTTTACAATGTATAGCAACCTTACTGGCGCAAAGACGCTCGAATATTTCGCCAATTTGCGCGGTGGGGTGGATTGGAAATATGTACAAGAACTGGCGCAACGCCTTGACCTCGATATGAGTAAAAAGTTCAAACAATATTCGCGCGGCAACAAACAAAAAGTAGGGGTTATCCAAGCGTTGATGCACAAACCCCGGTTGCTAGTGTTGGACGAACCCACCAGCGGGCTTGACCCGCTCAATCAGCAAGAATTTTACAAGCTCATCCAAGAGGCAAAAGCGAACGGCTCTACCATCTTCTTCAGTTCCCACATTATGAGCGAGGTGGAAAAAGTCTGTGATCGGGTAGCCATCATTCGCGAGGGCAAGTTGGTAAAAATAGGGATGATCAGCGAACTGACCGATATCAAATCCCATAGCCTTGAAATCACCTTTAACGGGCAAGTGCCGCTTGAAGAATTGAGCGCGATACCGGGCGTGAGCCATTTTGAGGTAGCGCCCAACGACCATCGTCAGACTGTACGTTGTGTGGTACGCCCCGAATCCTTGGACAAAATTTTAAAGGTGGTGTCGGGCTATACCGTAGTAAACTTTGTCAGTCGTGAGCCTTCGCTAGAAGAATCCTTCCTCGAATATTATCGCGAGCAGAAATAGGAGGTGGGAAAGATGTTACGAAATATTTTCCTGAAAACTATCCGAGATAATATTCGAGCAATCCTGATTTGGGGCATACTCGGTGGGTTGCTAATGCTCGGCGTGATAAAGGCTTATGACAGCGTGTTCCCGGAAGGACCTAACAAAGCTAAATTGATAGATGAAGGTTACAAAGCCTTCAATTCTCTCATGATTTTCTCAGGCAAAGCCGTAGATATAGATACCGCAGGTGGCTATGCCCATTCTAAATACCTCTACATGGTTCCGCTGCTACTGGGTTTCTTTATGCTGCTGATGGGCACAATTATTATCCGAGGCGAAGAGGAACGTGGTTCTTTAGATGTGTTGCTCTCTACCCCTAAAAAGCGCATCTCGGTCATACTCCAGAAGTGGTGCGGTATGCTGGTATCGCTGTTTATTATCGTAGCGATATGGGGCTTCGGGATGTTAGCGGGTGGCGCATCTCTGACGAACTCAGGGGTTACCGCTGCTACTGCAATGCTGACCGCACTCAACGTGGGAATAACCGCTATGCTATTCGGGACACTTGGGTTGCTGTTGGGTAATTTTATGTCCCGCAAAGCTGCCTCAAGCTGGGTAATCGGTATCATGGCATTCACCTACTTCATAAAAAACATCGCTTACCAGTTACCCAACTTTGAATGGTTAAAATACATTTCACCCTTCTATTATTATGATGAGAGCAAGCCGCTGGCGCGAAGCGTGGGCACAAGCGCGGTATCTTTAGCGGTATTGATAGGGCTAAACCTTGTGATACTCGTTCCGGCAGTGTTAACCTATATCAAGCGAGATCACGGCGCATATTTTGAGCTTTTCAAAAACCGGGCTGCGGTTAAGTCAGAAAGATATCAGAACACCACTACCACTGGTTCACCTTGGTTGCGCAATAATTTTACCTTTATGCTGGGGGAATTGCTGCCGGGCACAATAATTTGGGGTTTGTCGATAACCGCTTACATCTTGTTGATTGTACCTGCTACCGACACCTATCGTCAGATATTTGCCGACCTTCTTAAAAATTCGGATTTACTTCAGAATATTGGTTTTAACGTTGAGCTAACTAATGAAGGAATTTTGGCAATATCGCTTTTCCTGATACTTTCGGTGCTGGCAGCGATTTATGCCATCACACAAGTTGCACTCTGGTCGGGCGAGGAAAACGATGGGCATCTGGAGTTGTTGCTAAGTACACCGGAATCGCGTCCGCGCCTGCTGCTAGAGCGATTCGGGGCAACGCTGGTAGCCTCAACCATCTATGTATTGATACAAGCGGTAATTTTCTGGGTTGTTGCGTTGGTGAGCAATGTTCCGGTAGATTTTGGCAAAGCGGCAGGCGCTTTCTTCGGCTTATGGGTAATTTGCGCAGTGGTAGCGGGGGCAGGCTACTTGCTGTCAGCTTTCAAAGCGGTGGTAGCGGTTGGAATTTTGAGCGGTCTGATCCTGCTGAGCTTCCTAGCCGATTTACTATCTGATCTTTTCAAATTGCCTAATTGGGTGGTGCAATTGTCCATCTTCCGCCAATACGGACGACCGATTATTACCGGAATTGATTGGACGGTGCAAAGCTTGCTACTGGCTATTTGTGTCGGATTTGTAGCTATTGCAACCTTCCGTTTCTGGAAAAGGGATATTCTCAATTAAGAGAACAGTACTCCGATAATTAAACCTATCTAACGAGGGCGCATCCCCATGCGCCCTTCCGCAATCACCTCAAGCCCTAACCCCTATGAGAACCGTTTTATAGGGCGCAATTTCTTTTTTGCAACAACCCTTGTACATTACATTACCAGGGCTGTTGCAAGAACCCTTTTTAAGGTAGTAACCTGCTGCACTGACCGGAGGAGGAGGAGAATGAGTGAGTTCAAGGGGACACCGCTTGCGACCCCGACAGGCGTTCCACCTGTACCCCCTTCCGACCTTGCAACTGCCCTGATTACATTACCCTTACTGTTGCGACTCGGCGGGGATTAGTGTATTCTAGCCACCCAAGGCTTTTGCCCACTTTATCAGAAAAACGCCTATTTTGAGGAGTATCATGGAGGACACCGAACCACAAAACGCGGCGGCGAACGGCATAACCCCGCGCCGCACGAATATCAAAAGCGTGGAGATTCTAGATACCACGTTACGCGAGGGCGAGCAATTCAGCCGCGCCCATTTTTCTTTCCCACAGAAAATCGAAATTGCCACCGCATTGGCGCGGTTTGGTGTTGACTACATTGAAGTAGGTTCGCCCGTCAGTTATCCGAATGCATTAGAAGAGCTTACTACTATGGTAAGCCAGCTTAAAAAGAGAAATTCGAACAGCAAGGTGCTGGTGCATTGTCGCGTCAATCAGGAAGATGTGGATATGGCGCTCGAAACCGGCGCTTATGGTATCAACCTTTTCATGGGTACCAGTAAGTTCCTTCAGAAAGCCAGCCACGGCAAAAGTGTTGAGGAAGTTTCAAAACTCGCCTGTAATATGGTAGAGTATGTACATAGTAAGGGGCGTTTCGCGCGCTTTGGCGCAGAAGATGCCTTCCGCACCGACCTCAAAGACCTTCTTTACATTTGCGCTGCGCTGGATGAAGCTGGCGTAGATCAGGTGGATTTCCCGGATACTGTGGGAGGGGCAACCCCGTTTGAAGTGTACGACCGCATATTGGAATTTACCAAACGCTTCCGATTCAAAGTTGAGTTTCACGGGCATAACGATACCGGGTGTGGGGTGGCAAACGCCCTTGCGGCGATGGAAGCCGGCGCACACTGTATCAACGTTACGGTTATGGGTATAGGCGAACGCAACGGTATCTGCTCCTTGAGCGGATTGGTATCGCGTCTCTATTCACTCGATCGGGAATTGGTCAAGCAATATAATCTGGTGGAATTGCCCAAGTTGGATAAAATGGTAGCGACCATACTGGGCGTACCTATTCCGCATGATATGCCGATCACTGCCCCGAATGCTTTTACTCATAAAGCCGGAATCCACACTAAAGCGATTTTGCAGGACAGTCAGGCTTACGAAGTGCTGCGACCCGAAGATTTCGGTATCCGCCGTACCCTCGATATTGCCAGCCGCATTACCGGTAAACATGCTATCGCCGCCCGTGTCCGTGAATTAGAACTGGAACTGGAAGATGCCGACATTGCTATCATCACTGAAAAAGTGCGGCACGCGGCAGGGCTTGAGCCTATTTCATTGGAAAACGTTGACCTGATTATTAAGAGTCATAAACCGTCTAGCGCCGGGAAGGAAGACTAATATGGGGAAAAAGCTTGGCATTCTCTACACGGAACTGCGCGAAGACGAAAACGCTCTGATTGAGGCGGCGCGCAAACTCGGAGTTGAGCCGATCCTAATAAATACTTCCGAAATAGTATTTGATATGCAAGAAGGTAAGGTTATTGTACCGGGCGATGCCGAAGTGGTTATTGAACGCACCATCGACCACTTTGTAGCATTATACAGCCTTATACTGCTTGAAAGAGCCGGAATCAAAACGGTTAATAGCTATGAGGTAGCGCGAACCTGTGGCGACAAATTGCTCACTACTATTGCTTTTGTGGAAAATAATGTGCCTACTCCGCGCACCCAAATATCTTTTAACCTAGAAAGCGCAATGACCAGCATTAATGAGTTAAGCTTCCCGGTTATGCTTAAGCCCATCACCGGGGATAAAGGCTCATTGGTGGCGCGGCTGAACGATTATGATGCTGCTAAAGCTGTGCTGGAATACAAAGATCAGCTTGGACAGTACGACCATGCCATTTACTATTTACAGGAATATCTCCAGAATCGCCCCGGAAGAGATATTCGCGCTTTTGTCATTGGCAATCAAGTCGTCAAAGCAATTTATATGATTGCCAACCGCGCTACCAGCAGTGGTGACAAAAATTTGACCGTAATTGATTGCCCGCTCACGCCACAAATAGTGGAAGTAGCGCTTGCGGCTGCCAAGGCGGTTGGTGGTGGCGTATTGGCGGTTGACCTGATTGAAGATGGTGATAGCCTCAAAGCAATCGAGGTTGATTATACTATCGAGTTCAGTTCGCTAGGTTTAGCAAAAGAACTTGCACCGCTCATCATTCAGTATGCCCTCGCACAGATATAAGCATTGCGTCCGAACACCGGAGTTATATTCTGGTGTTCGGACAATCTGTAAAAATGCGCTTTTGCTTGAAAAGAAGTAATGTAGTATTTCGTAAAGATTTATAATGAGGGCATCCAGAAGTAAAGTTGTGATTTTAACCTTATTGGTGGCTATTTTTCTGGCTGCCTGTAACGAGATGCCGACTCCCACGCCAACATTAAAACCGGATACTCCCACTCCCTTAATCTCTACAGCTTCAATAACAGCTACCCCAATTCCCCAAAGCGATTTGGTGGTACTCTACGATGGTGCGCTTGATAAGGGGACTCCTGATACACAAGGTTTTAAGATGTTGATTATGCCGATGGTAGGTTCTAGTTCAACTCAGTCTTATAAAGCTGGTGTTACAACCCTTGATACTCAACAATCAGCTAACGACCTCACCGGATATTTTGCCAAACCCAATCTGATGCCGATTCTCTACCAAGAAAAAGGCTTTACCCTAAGTTTCAAAATTCAGATTGTTAGAGAAGAACACAAATATGGCGACCGTAACAAAGATGGAATATCCGACCGGGCAGGTTTCAGCGTTTCGCTATTAAGCAAAGATAAAAAAGGAATTGAACTTGCCTTTTGGACAAACCAGATTTGGGCACAAAATGACGGACCAGCACAGCCAAGTACTAACAATGGAACATTATTCACCCATGGGGAAAGCGTGGATTTCAATACTACGGCTGCGCTGACCAGCTATGAGCTTACAATTAAAGGCGCTACCTATACGCTTTCAACCGACAGCAAAGTTCTGCTCACCAATAAATTGCGAGATTATAGCAATTTTGGATTCCCTTACAATCAATCGAATTTTCTTTTTTTAGGTGATAATAGCGGTTCAGCCAGCGTAATTGTAAAAATTGCTTATGCCGCAATTACAGCACACTAGCTCCAATCTAAGATGAGATTTATTGCGTGATGTGTTAGAATACTCAAAAATGAACAACCATCAGCAAAAAAAGAGTAAAAGTAATATAATTAGTAGCTAGGGAAAATGGTGATTTGTCACCCAGAATGTATGTATGAGGGGTCTTGTGCCATTATCGAGGAAATATGATGGGACAAAAGGCATCAAATACCAGCAGTTACATAAATAGTAAAGCTCAGGCCGTACATCTCGGCGAGGAAACATTGCTAAACGGGAACTCATCAGAAGAAACCGAAGAAACAGACGAACTTGAAGGCTCGCTTGACGAGCCTACCGGCGCTATGCTGGCAGAAGTTGAGGAACTTGAGAAAGACGCTCTAGGAGAAAGTCTTACTCCTGTCGATAACGTAGCTACTCCAGTTGTTCGACATTCTGTTGCCTATGATCATGATCATGATTATTACAGTGACGATAGTGTAGCCAGCTACCTCCGCGAAATAGGCAGGGTAGCTTTACTCACCTACGAACAAGAAATTGAACTGGCTAAACGTTTGGCGGAGGGCGATGAGCGTACTCGTGAGGAAGCCCGTAACCACCTAATGGAAGCAAACTTGCGCTTGGTGGTTAGTATTGCACGCAAGTATAGTAACCGTGCAGGCGGCTTAACCTTACTTGACCTTATACAAGAAGGCAACATCGGATTGATGCGCGCCATCGACAAATATGATTATAAGCTAGGATATAAATTCTCTACTTATGCCACTTGGTGGATTCGCCAATCGGTAACACGTGCCATAGCCGATCAAGGACGGCTAATTCGCTTACCGGCTCACCTAAATGAACAACTCGCCAGAGTACAAAGGGTGCGACGTGATCTCGTTTCTCGCCTGAACCGTGAACCGAGCCTTGAAGAACTGGCAAAAGACCTTGAAATGCCGCTGGTAAGGCTTGAGAGGCTATTGGCTGCCAGTCAGGAAGCTGTCTCATTGGAAACACCGGTGGGCGATGAGGGCGAAGGCACTTCTCTGGGAGATTTTATCGAAGACCCTAACAGCATGGATCCAGTTGCACAGGCTGGCGTAGAAGCGATGAAGGCAGCAGTGCAAGAAGCGCTGGAAAAACTTACCCCTCGCGAACAGCAAATTATTAAATTGCGCTACGGACTGGACGAGGGTGGCAGACCACGCACCCTTGAAGAGGTCGCCCGTGAGTTTGGTATTACTCGCGAACGAATTCGCCAGATTGAGGCGAAAGTATTGCGCAAGTTGCGCCACCCCCGTATCGGCAAAGTCCTGCGCGCCTTCCTTGACGACCAGAGCTAAATCCGGTGGAGGAATCAAAAAGCTACGGCTAGGCAGGATCAATAAAATATGTTTTATGATAAAGCTAAAATCCATTTAAAAGCCGGTGATGGCGGAAATGGTTCGGCTTCTATGCGGCGTGAAAAATTCGTGCCGTTTGGCGGTCCCGATGGCGGTGATGGAGGGCGTGGAGGTTCAATTTACCTGAAGGTAGATACTTCCCTGAACACCCTTTTGCCGTTCAAATACAAACAGCACTATAAAGCGCAAAGCGGCGGCAACGGTAGAAAACGGCAAATGCACGGTTCGGCAGGGTATGACCTTTATATCAAAGTTCCGCCCGGCACTATTTTCTATACCGAACCCGACCCTGACCATCCAGAACGACCTGTTTTACAAGGTGACCTCACAGAACCCGGTCAGACTATTATGGTAGCGCGGGCGGGGCGCGGTGGTCTGGGCAATACCCACTACAAAACCAGTACCCATCAAGCGCCGCGAATGGCGCAAAACGGCGAGCCGGGCGAAGCGCGCTGGTTGCGACTGGAACTAAAGATTCTTGCCGATGTTGGGTTGGTGGGTTTCCCCAACGCCGGTAAAAGCACCTTGCTTTCTGCTATTACCGCTGCTACCCCCAAAATTGCCGATTATCCCTTTACCACTCTAGAACCAAATCTTGGTGTAGTAATTATCGACAATGATTATACCTATGTAGTGGCAGACATCCCCGGCTTGATCGAGGGCGCGTCCAAGGGAGTAGGGCTTGGGCATGAATTTCTCAGGCATATCGAACGTACTCGCCTTCTGGTGCATATACTGGACGGCAGCGGGTATTCCGGGCGCGATCCTATAAACGATTACGAGCAGATAAACAAAGAACTAGCGGATTATAGCCCCGAACTAGCCGCTAAGCCCCAGATAGTAGTTATCAACAAAGTTGATATACCGGAAACGCAAGAGAATCTAGCACGCTTGAAAGAGTATTTCCGCCAAAAAGATATAGAGCCGCAAATCATATCCGCAGCCGGGCGGCAGGGTACTAAAGAATTGATTTTGCAGATAGCGCAAGCCGTTAAGGAATTGCCGTCTGCTACCGTATTGGCAGCTTCAAGGGAAGGTGAAATACCAGTTCTAACACCTGCTACTCTAGATGATGATGCTTTTACCGTTATTGTCGAAGCTCCGGGTGAGTACCGAGTACGCGGTAAGCGCATTGAGCGGATTGTTGCCATGACCCCAATGGAAAATTGGGAAGCGTTAGAGCGCTTACAGTTAGTGCTTGATCGCATGGGTATCAGTCGGGCGCTAGATCGCGAAGGCGTTAAGGGCGGTGACTTAGTTAAATTCGGAGAGAAGGAATTATACTGGGAAGATAATCGCTAATATTCGTCTAACCACTTAAAAAAATCTGAATGATAGGGCTTCACTTGATACGCAATTACTCCGTTACAATTTCTCCATAAGCGGTAGTAATTGCGTATTAAATTTGGCAAACTCGCTACTATAGCCGGCTCGTTGGCTAGAATTTTTTCTGTAATAGCGGCGTATTGTTGATATATTTCCACCTCATCTGGTTTAAGGGGACGTACTCCCTGAATAGCTGCTTGCTCAAGTTTATTTGATAAAACTACTACTTCAGGCTCAGATCTACCGGGGTGATATTCGAGCTTTGCCCAAGGTTTTGCAATGTATGCGCCATCAGCCAATTTTCTAAAATCCCTTCCCGCGGCATAGACATACGAAACCCAGATCATACCGGGTACAGGTAACCATACGGAAGGAAGCAAGGGAGTAGTCGCTTTATCCCAGAATTCGGTAGGTGTGTCAGGCTTTTGAATTGAGCGCCAGAGTTGATCTATCATCATAACAAAAAAAGGCGAACAATTACAGTTCGCCCTGAAGTTGAAAAACTTATTTTCCGCCAATCTTTACAAAGCGATAGCCTAAGCCGCGCTCGGTGATCAGATAACGGGGATTTTCGGGATCATCTTCCAATTTCTTGCGCAGGCGGCTTAGATATGTTTTGAGATAATCCAATTGCTCTCTATACTCAGGACCCCAGACCTTATCCAGTAAAGTTTCAAACGGCACTACGCGCCCGGCGTTTCGTGCCAAAAGAAACAATAGGCTGTATTCGGTAGGAGTCATTTTAATCGGTATAGCCTTCTTCAGCACTTCACGATTCTCAAAGTTAATTGATATATCGCCACTTACAAATGAAGGCATGGCATTCATAGGCGGCGGCATTTCGGCACGTCGCAAAACAGCTTTAATGCGGGCAAAGAGTTCTAGATGAGAAAACGGCTTGGTGAGATAATCATCCGAGCCAAGTTCCAACCCTTTAACCTTATCGAGTTCATCACCACGCGCAGTTAGCATGATTATAGGAACATCGCTGGTGCGGCGAATTTCCTTGAGGGCAGTAAAACCATCCTTATGGGGCATCATCACGTCGAGGAGAATTATATCGGGGTTATTTTCGTAAAACATATCTAGCCCCTTCTCACCGTCCGGGGCTGTTAATACTTCCACTTCTTGCCATTGTAGTTGGAAACCGATTGTAATAGCTTCAACTATATTTTTATCGTCGTCAACGACCAGAATCTTCATAGTTTATCCTTGCCAGATATTCTCTTAGCTTATCCACTGGAAGGGAGCGCAAAATAAAACTTACTCCCTTTGCCCGGCTCACTCTCAAACCAGAGCCGACCCCCATTTAATTCTACCAGAGCTTTTGCCATCGGCAAGCCCAAACCTCCACCAACTTCATTTGAGTTTTCCGCGACCTGACTTTGGTAAAATTTTTCAAAAATCATATTTTGTTCTTGTACAGAAATACCGATACCACTATCTCTCACGCAGAAAACAGCTTCTCTTTGTAGGAATGTAGCCTGCCCATCATGTGCTACTGGATAAACCTGTAATGCAATCTCACCACCGGATGCGCTAAACTTACTGGCATTAGAAAGCAAATGACCAAGTACCTGACTTATACGCCCGTAATCGGTATCAAGATAGACCGGATCAGTAGGTAAATCAAGCTTAAGAATTTGTTTTTTGTATTCGAGATTAGCTCGAATCAAATTAACTGCTTTATCAACCAGATCACGTACCTCGATATGGTTGCGCTGCATCTTAACTCGCCCGCTCTGGAGATTGGTAAGCTCGATCATATCGTTTACCAAACGCTCCATTCGCATTGAACTTACCTGTATATTCATTAACAAGCGGCGCAATGGATCACTAAAATCTTCACCTACACTTGCCAGCAACAAACCAATTGAGGTTTTGATACTGGAAAGAGGAGTACGTAGTTGGTGCGAAGCTGTGGCTATAAACTGTGACTTAATCCGATCTTGCCGCTTTAAATCGGTTACATCCCTAAGTACAATTATACTATATGCTGGTACTTTGTTTGGTAGTGTTAGTGGTAACTTTTCTTGTGAATCCCTAATTTCAGCATTTGTTTGGGTCAAAAAAGGCAATGATAGCGGCGCAAAACTGGCACTGACTTCACGCCTTTCACCGCTTTTCGTTAGCATAGAAATTTCATAGTAATTGATGGGATGCAGCCGATCCAATAAGGCACGCATCGTCATCAAAGGGCATAGATTTACACATAGTGAAGTAGAGCTATCTGGATGCTGACAGCCGAATATATCAAGGCATAACTTACCTACTAGGTCAGCCTCACTCCAGCCAAACATTCGCTCCATCGATGAATTTATCGCTCTGATAATTCTAGAGCTATCTAATATCATGACACCTTCTGCCATGAATTCCAGAAATCCAAGTAAGGATTCCGATTTTTCAAGCGCGTTCTCGTTAGACATTAGCGAGCTATAGACCTCGTCTCCATCATTTTGCGTTCTTTGCCTACGTGCAAGTCTAGTGTACCTCATAGCCTATAATCTACCTTCCACCCAGTACACCATTTAATATTTTTACCCCAATAGGTATAAGGATAGGTTAAATTTGGTAAAAATTTAGTAAAATACGGTGATAAGTCTCTACTTAACCCAAACAAAAGAGATGAGATGCCATTACAACTACGTCCGCCTGAACTTTAGTAGCTAATAGGCTCAATCCCTCTTCCCCTTTATAAGGCTCAAGTAGCACCGAAACCTCAGTCAAACCCGCGTCTCTAGCCTTCTTTTCCAGTTGCTCAAGCACTAACTTACCTTGCTGTTCCCAAGCTTCCGAGCTAGTACAGCCCATTGCACCGAATAAAGCGGTATCATTAGGGTCGGCATAATAGACTATGATCAAATTTCCACCGCTATGCTGAACAAGGTGTATGGTATTCAATAATGCTCTTTCAGCATGTACAGTCCCGTCTGTTGCCAGCAATGTAGTGTGGATTTTTCTCAAAGCGGGCGACGTTTGCGGTTTACTTCTTTCTACTTCAGCATCTTGCATATTTAAGGTGCTCATGGCGCTTCTCCTTTCTTTCAGGCTTTTAATACTTACCTGATCAGGAAATTCCCATTGTTATAATTTAAGCATAGGTGTAATTTATTAAAGGATAGGTGTACGTAAGTAAAAATGAGGTGAATATTATTAGCATAGGCAGGTTTTAATACTTTTATGTGTTTACAACCGATTAAGTTGTGGTTTAAATATTAATGAGAATAATTCTAATTATTTACACTTAGATTAAGTTCAGTTTTTACATGCAAGCTCTAAAAAGTGTGCCAGTGTAAAAAGTGTGGGAGTTGAAGTGGTGCAGAATATCTTGGAAGACGTGCTCAGCTTCGAACTAAGTTATCGGATCGTTACTCGCCACGTCCTATCACTACTTTAGTGATGGATTAGAGAGCAATGTTGCATGGTAGAAATGCTTTGAGGCACTCTTCCAGCTTATTTTTATGTTTGACCCTCTTTTAAAAGGTTCTCAATACAATCGAAAATTGACAGGGATAGGTAGTATAGTTAAAATTAACTTTGCTTTGGTAATGTCAATCCTTAATACTCAATAGATGTTTTTGGTCGCAGGTAAAATCTGACTTGACACAAACCCCGGTTGCTAAGCCCCAAAACTTTTCCAAAGATTGGTCATGGTATATTGTCCCGCTTGGTTATTTATTATTAACCATTTTTTTTACATTGCCATTGCTACCGAATTTTTTCACCTCTATACCGCGTGGTATCCCGGACGGCTTACAGGATATCTGGAATTTTTGGTGGATGCGCACCAGTGTAGTAGAGCATTTTACCAATCCTTACTTTACCGATGCCCTGTTTTACCCGTACCGTAATGCAAACAACCCCCTGCCGCTGTTTTATCATACTTTGCAACCTTCCTTGAGCTTGCTCGGTGGTTTGATAAGCCCGGTTCTGGGTTACGCCGGAAGCTATAACCTATTACTGTTTATAGGTTATATAGCAACCGGGTCGTCGGTTTATGCGCTGGCACGCTACTTTATGCCTTATGGGTCTCGCGGTGCAGCCTTTGTAGTAGGCGCTTTCTATGCTTTTTCTCCCTTTAATCTTTCAATTATCTTAATCGGTCAGGAAAGAGTTTGCTGGGGGCAGTGGGTGGTATTGAGCATTTTGTTTCTGCACAAAGCGCTGGTAAAATCGCCCGACCAACCCAATGAGAAAAGTAGCCTAAATATAGCGTTAGCCATATTATTCATAAGCCTAACCTTTTACACCGATTGGTACAGTTTTATGATGGTAGGCTTGTATGCAGGAAGCTTATATTTATTCTTGCTGGTGGCAAGAATAATATCTAAAAATAAAGAGCAGGTTTATAGTTGGCTCGAACTTACCATTAGGGTAGGTATTACCATAGTTGCCACACTGTTTTTGATTGCTCCCGTATTGGTAGGGACATTTGGAACTAAGAATGACCCCGATATAACCATAGTTGACCCGGCACATGATGTAGAGGCAGTGCTAAATGCTGCACCATTAATGGGGTGGTTTATCAATCAGAAGATAGCCGGTGGAAACGGTGGTAGCTTATATCTCGGCTACGTTTTATTGGCAGTTGCTATCGTAGGGGTTTTTGCATTATTTGGAAAGAAAAAACTTGTAGCGCCACGCTGGGCATGGTGGTGGGTTGCGCTGGTAGGTGTTACGCTGGTACTTTCGCTAGGCTCTAATTTGCGTATCTTTGCCAGCGATGATGCCGAACAAGCTTTGAATAGCGGGTTACCGCTGCCCTATCAGGTTTTCAATATTATCCCATTTCTAAATAACGGACGCGCCCCCATTCGATTCTACACCCTTGCCACGCTCGGTTTGAGCCTTATGGCAGGTTGGGGCATCGTATGGTTGCAAAACCGTCTCAAGCAAACCTCTTTCTTGAACCTCAAAAAAACATGGGCTGCTTTGCCGTTTCTTGTGCTTGTGGCAATGCTGGTAGATGTGCAAATGTTACCAGTTCCAATGAATTCGTTATATTACCCGAAGATTTTGGATCAGATTGCAGCTGAACCGGATAATAGCTATGGGATTCTGGAATTGCCTATTACCTCACACTATTCACGCGATAGTCGCCGCATGTTCTTTCAAGCCATTCATCATAAACCAATTACCAGCGGCTATATCTCGCGCCGAGTGGTGCAGTTTTACGACAGTAGCGACCCCATCGGCTATTTCTTCGGTGATAACCCCCAACCCCCTGAAGCCATCTTTCAAAATACCCCTGATCCGGAAGTTAGATTACTTCAGCTTTACAACTTCCATTATGTCTTTCTGTACCGCGACGAGGGGATTTTTGACAATGTCACTATCGCGAAACAAGAAGCGCGTCTTGATACGTTGCTTGGGAAATCCGCCAGAATCTTCGATGATGGGCAAACTTTAGTTTATCGCGTACCGACTGCAAATGAGCAAGATTCTGTTATGCTTACCAACCTAACCGGGGGTTACCTTGCGCAAAAACTGGATAATGGGCTGGTCTATCGCTGGACGGATAAGCAATTGAATATCAGGCTATACGCGAAAAAAGAGGCGGAAGTCCAACTTGGTTTTACAGGGTGGAGCCTTGCGCCGGGTAATTCACTTCAGCTTAACTTAGGCAATGAATCATTAAAAAGCATTCCCCTATCGCAAAGTCCTACCCCTTACAACACCAGCATTAAACTGAAAAGTGGGCTAAATACTCTTAACTTCACTAGTGCGCTGGCAGCCGCACTACCCCAAGACATAGGGCTACCCTTCAAGGATACTCGCAAACTGGCAATTGCGCTTGGAGGTATGCAGTTAAAATTTTAAGCGGTACTAATTCACCCTAGAATTTTCCGCTAATGGGCGAATATCGGCAGAATTTGAATTATCCAGCCACTTCTTTAGTTCCTCAAATCCTCGGTAGAAATCGTACTCAGGGCAATAGCCTAGCATAGCGCATGCTTTGGAAATATCCAGCCGATAGCCTGAAGCCATCTGCGCTACCACGAAAGGGGTAATGAGCGGCGGTTGCTTCCGGCGCAGTAGCCGGAAAAGCTTTTCCAAGACTGTACCCCCTAGCAGTGCAAGACGCTTGTCTATATGTAGCATCTTCTCATTGAAATTCAGCGATTGCTTAAACGCCGCCAGAATTTCATTGACAGTTCCGGTGTAAGCGTCCGCCAGATTGAAAATTTCAAACTCAAAATCGCGTTGAATAATCAAATCAATTGCCCGGCAAAAATTCTCAATGTAAGTAATGGAAAGCAAATTGCTACCATCGCCAACTACGAGGAAACGCCCAAAGCGGCGGGCTTCGAGCAAACGCGGGAGAATACTGGTATCGCCGGGTCCGTAAACGATATGCGGACGCACGATTACCGCGTTCGTGCGCCCATACTGCTTGATTGCCATTTCAGCTTCCATCTTGGTGGTGGCATAAGCGTTTAGATACTGCTGAGGATAAGGCGCATCCTCAGTTAGCCAACTGCTATTATGGTGTAGGTCATATACGCTGGCGGTACTGACATATACAAATTGGCGGGCTTTCTTGAAAGTTTCTAGCACATTGCGAGTACCTTCCACATTAACCCGGTACATTACCTCATGTGTATCCCAGTCTGAAACATTGCCCGCGCAATGCAAAACTACATCCACCTCTTCGTCCAGTTGTAACGCTCCTTCGGTAATATCCCAATGTATGTACCGTTCTAACAAAGCAGGCTTTAGCGGTTCGCGCCTACCAAAACCGATCAGACGATAGCCGCGCTCGGCAAAATATTCAGCTAATTTACTACCGATAAAGCCGGTAACTCCCGTAATAGCAATTGTTTTCAAAATGTCTTTCCTAGTACTGGAACATCATCAGACCTACGCTGATACCACCTGCCAGCCCGATAAACATCACCTTGTCACCTTTTTTGACTTCACCCCGGCTTTCCGCCAGTGCAAATCCCACCGGTAAGGAGGCTGCTGCCATATTGCCATATTGGGGCAAGGTTACTACTACCTTGTCGGCAGGCACTTTACACACTTCCATAAACTGCTCCAGAAAAGGAACGGTTACTTGATGCACGAAGATACGCGCGTAATCCTCAAAGCTAGTATTAGTTTGGCGCAGTGCATCCCTAAGTAAATTCGGACCTAGTTCTACAAAGGCATCCTTGAGAGCCGTGCCATCTCCCTGAAAATAGGTGTATTCCTCGCCTCTGGGGTGCATTGAGCCACCACCGGGCAGCGTACCGATATTCCAATGCTGGCTGTAAGCGTGGAATTTGCGATAAAACAGCCCTGTTTTTTCCTCAGTTAGTTCCAGCAATGCGGCAGCCCCGCCATCTCCAAAGGTATAACCCGGAAAACTTAGGCGCAAATCTTTTTTGTCTTTCACATGCCACTTGATACACTTAGAGGGAGTTTCGCCTACAGCCACCAGCGCCTTGCGATACTGCCCGGTCATAATCATAGCTTCTGCCGCCTGAATACCATTGATAAAACTGTTACAGGCGTTCTTGATGTCCATCACTGCGCCGTTGCTACCCACCTTATATTGCGTAATGTGGGAAGTTGCGGGTTCGGTGAGGTCTTGACCGGCAGAAGCAAAAATAAATAAATCTATTTCATCAGGGCTGGTAGCAGTACGCGCCAATACCTTTTTACAGGCTTCGGCTGCTAGGTCTGATGTGTTTACATGGTCTTCTACAAAACGGCGGGTTTTTATTCCGGTGAGGGATTGTAATATGCCGGTAGGAACTTTAATACTGGGACTGTAATTCATAACCCGTTGTTCAACCTCAGCACTGGTAACAACCTTCTCAGGTAGTGCTGAAGCGATAGCTGATATTTTTACTCGCATGATTAAACCACTCCTGCAATTTATATTGCGGCTCTCCGGTGCGCCTAACTACAGGATTCAGTTCAGGTCAGTTACATAACATGCGTCAGGTTTAAATCGAAATAAAGTCCTGGCAGATAGTTTTTAATAGTTCCACACTCATAACGAAATAAGGAGAAACTTCTGTCCTAACTCTGAAGGTTGAGGAATACGGTGTTAAGTCACCGGAAAGTGATATGCCATTGTATGGTGGCACAATCATAGCTGAGTTAAATCATATATGGATTGAAAAATGCGGTATGTTGTGTTAACAATGCGGTCAAAGGGAATGAAATTGTAAAGAGAAAAGCAAGGCTCTTATACTGAAACCATATTAAACCTTCTAAACCTCTTTAGTTCTAGTTCTCATAGTATCTCTCCGGGTATCGCTGGCGGGCAGGAGTTAGCAAGCCCAGCGCCGAAATCCCAAGCCCTACAACTCCCATTGCAATCAGCATAAATGTAACTCCTGTAAACTCTGCGATTGCGGTGGTTATGGCTGCCCCGAACATTCCCGGTACTCTCATGAAGAACCAGAAAAAAGCGGTAACTCGCCCTAGCATGTGGTTTGGAGTAATTTGTTGACGTAGCGACATGGAGGATATGCCGGAAATCATATTTCCAAACATATAAAAAATTGATAGTATGGAAATTAATATGATTCCCTGTGCAAAACCTATAAGACCGATACTGATTGAGCCGAGCGCCATACCACCTAGCCAGCAAGCGCCAAATCCAAATTTACGTCGAAGGGATGCTACCCAAATACCACTTGCAATTGCCCCGATACTGGCTACTCCTAGAACCAACCCTACCGTATCATCGCTTTGCTTAAGTGGGGTTTTTAGGTAAAAGATAAATAGATCTAGCCCGGCAGTGGATATAAGCGAATTTACCGCCAGCAATAATGCTACCGCGCGTAGCACCGGTTGCCGAAATAGGAACTTTGCCCCATTCAGCCATTCGTTCCAGATATTAGGTTTATTCTCTTCTTCAGGTTGTGGCTGTATCTGCCAGCGTACCAACCAGAGTGAGTTTGCCGAAAGCAGGAAAGAAATTGAATCTAAACCAAGCGCAACTACCGGACCGAAAATGGCTGAAATCAACCCGGCTAACATCGGACCGGCTACATAGCAAATGCCTACCGTTACCTGCAATCTCCCATTTGCTTCTGTTACCTGTTCTCGTTCAACCAATCCGGCTACGGCAGTGATATAGGCAACCTGAAAGAAGGCTGAAAGAATTGCTCCTGTAAAGGTGAGAAGGTAAATCAACCAGATTTGTGTGCCAATTAACCACCAGCCTATTGGTACCAGTATATAAACCAACGCCTGTCCGATGTCACACATTATCATTAATTTGCGGCGGTTTACACGATCAACTACTAATCCTGCAACTAAATTTGCTAGCAATTGCCCCAAACCAAATATTCCGGTTACTAAGCCCATTTGCGCTATTGAGCCTGTTGCTTGCAAAACCAGCAAAGGTAGCGCAATAAAAGCGAAAGAATCTCCGAGGCTATTTATGGTTTGTCCCACCCAGAAGATATTGAAATTGCGGTTGTGCCACAGGTTTACCGGAGCAATTTTGCTTTCTATTGGAGAATCTAATAACCCACTTGACATAAATACTCAGCTTCTTCTTTTTTCAAACCACTTACCTCTGTCGGTTCTTCGGCAAGTTGCTCTATGAGGTCGGGGCGTGGGTTACAATGTTTTGCATTTTCACACGCACCAACCCGGCTACCCATGTGGCGGCTTTGATGCAACTTACATAATAACACTATCTTTGCACTTTAGAATTCATTGAACAGCAACGCGCCCGACTAATAGTCTATCAATTATCGGCATACTCTCCAGATTACAATCCGATCGAGTATTTTTGGCGGAAGACCATGCGCAAAGCAACCCATCATAAATATTTTACCTAGTTTGGCAAGGTGGCGGAAAGGGTAGAGCAAGCCCAAGCGTGTTCTCAGCCAGCCCCTGAGGAAAGGATGCCCTTGCACCCACAGGGTCAGATTACGTAAAATGGCTAGAATATGGGGACCCTCCCCTCGATGTAAAGTGCTGGCAGCTTCCCCAAAGACTACATCTCGCACCCAATGCAGTTTATTCTCCAATGCCCGCGCTTTAGTTCTAACAGCCGTGGCAGGTCGGCAACTTCCTTATAGGGCTAGCAGCGCCCCTAATAGCATACTGCTCAAACTATATTGCAGATTTCGACCTTGCGGTAGATCAGGTATTTTGCCGAATACTTGTTTTAGTGTCTTAAAATCCAGTTCATATTCTATTGCTGGAGTTGCGTCTAGTTCCCCATTAGCGTTATAGTACATTTTGCGTTCCTTTTGTTTGATTTTAGTAGGCTAACCAAAATCTTACCAGAGAAACCCCCTCTCCAAAACGCATAACCCCTGGGGTGGGAGCAATATTAAATGTCAGCATACAATTGGATTGATATACAAGAAAATTGCATATCATGCTTAACTTTCTCGGTAATACGTTGCCAGACCCATATTGCATCAAGTTATCTTGGAGACTCAACCGGGAGATTTCACAATAGAGTATATAGGATTGGTCAAAAAATGGCTTGGTGGTTGCTATCAGACCCTAGGTATTTTAGTTGGTGTGTGAATAATTTAAAGATGAACGAAATTTATCAGTTTGAGAACTGCGAAGAGTGTTGTTATGCAACTTGTAGTAATTGCAATTGCGAGTTATATGCTATTTTACGCTTTAAAGATATTACTCCAGTTGAGTTAATTGAGATTGGCAAAATTGAAGATTGGCCGGATAATTTTTTGAAGTAGTGCAAGTTAAGGGGTTGCGCTAGTTACAAAATTACCCTCAAGCTTCTTAAGTAAATCTCTGATTTTAGCCTACTCTGTCAGATTTTGAACCAGCTTTGAGTTTAACTAGCACAATCCCATAGTTAGGGATTCATAATGATCGAAGCATATGACCAAAATCAAAAAGATTTTAACGACTACATTGGCCTGCTAATGCATGATAGTTATACGATCAAGGGGAGAGTAATTGTTTCGCTTATTAAAATAGCCAAAACTTCTTCGATCAATACCTTAGAATTATTGTTGAACTATTTTAAAGATGATAATTATAAAGAAATAAGAGAATCTTTAGCGATTATATTGGGTAGTTCTAATCGACCTGAGTTATTTGAGCAACTTGCGCCTTTGCTTGCCAGCGATAATTGGAGTGTACGTGCGTATAGTGCTGAAGCTATTTCTAGAATGTCTTGGGAGAGAAGACGGGAAGCAAATGGTCTTATTCTAAAATTGTTAGAGGATACTAATACATTTGTGCGTGAAAATGCTGCAAATGCTATTGCAAAAATGGGTACTCTGAAAAACGAAGAAATCTCTCAGATTCTCAACTATCTCGATGATAGTTCAAGCACAGTTCGCATCAAGCTCATTTATGCTTTAGGTAAAGATGATCCTACCTATTATAGTGCGATAAAACCGTTAATTAATTTTTTAGATTCTTCTGAGGAGGAGCTAAGAAGTAGTGCTGCAATAAGTTTAGGAAGAATTGGAAGTGCTGCAAATGAAGCCGCGGAACCACTTTATAAGCTATTGAGTGATGAAAATGTTCAAGTAAGACGGCAGTCTGCATCAGCGATAGGAAAGATAGGAGTTAAAAACCCTGAAATTATAAGCAAATTGTTAAGTTTAACACACGATGATGAGCGTTTGGTGAGGCTTGCTGCGATTCAAGCTCTAGGTAAGCTTAAAGTAGGAACACCTGAAGTAGTACATATTTTAATAGCACTGTTGTATGACGAGGATGTAGATGTACTAGGCAAAACAATTCAAACTTTAGGGGAAATCGGAAACACACAGGTTATAGTTGCACTTAAAAGGTTCCTAACAAAATCAACTCTTTATACTGAAGATGGATTTAGTATAGGTAATTTAGCAAAGAAATCAATCGAACTTATTCAAACTTTAAATTAAACGTGTTCAACACATCCTGCGCTATTTGTTCGGATACTTTGAAATGACCCAGTTTGTCAAGACAAAAATAAAAGCTTGGTTAAGGAGTGTCGCTTTTATGTCCTACATCTGTCCAATATGTGGCTATGATGAGTTAAAAGAACCTCCTTGTATAATGAAAATGTACGACACCAGGTTAAAAGAGAGGTTCAGAACCTCCTTGCGGCCAGACCGCCTCAAAAAGATAGACCCTCTTTTGATCTGGGCCACCTAATAATCTCAACCGTATCTAGCGGCTAAGCAGACCGCCCATACAAGGCCAGAAATAAGGGTAGCCCCGGTGTCAGTTACTGCTAACTAACTCCCGACAAACCTGTGGACTTAATGGAGGCACCATAATTACAATGGCCCCTGCTAAAGACCCGCCTGTCCTCAAATCCCGCCCGAAATATGAGTATTACGCCGGGCTGGATATAGCCGCCAAAACCTTCACCGCGGCGACTTGCTACCGCGATGCTGAACCTACCCGTGCGGTTAGCTTGTCTCAATCGCCCGAAGGCTACGCCAGCCTGACCAAGCTCTTACTTAAAGCCGACCATCCGCTTGACCAGATTCTGGTAGTGATGGAAGCCACCGGCACTTACTGGATCGAACTGGCTACCTACCTGCAAGGTGAAGGTTTCGCAGTTAGCGTGATCAACCCCAAACAGGCTCACGACTTCGCCGGCGCGCTTGGCCTCAAGCCTAAAAACGACCGGTTCGATGCTCAACTCCTGGCCCGGCTTTCGGCTACCCTGCAACCGGCTCGTTGGACCCCACCACCCCAGATTTACCGCGAGCTTTACCAACGTCTTACGCACCGTCTCAGTCTTTTGGAAGCCCGCCAGCAGTTCCGTAACCAATTGCATGCTCTTTCAGTCGCCCAGCCAGTGGAAGGGGTAGTGACGAGCCTGGAGAACCTAATCGCCACCCTGACCGAACGCATCAAGCAGGTAGATAAGGAGATAAAAGAGTTCCTCAAGCTGGACCAGGAATGGGCCGCTTCAGTTACTCTTCTCCAAACTATCACCGGCATCGGACGGTTGACGGCGGTGTGGCTGGTGGTCGTGACCCTCAATTTTACGAACTGCTCCAGCGCTGAAGGGTTGACCCTCTTTACTGGCTTGGCTCCCATCGAACGCAGTAGCGGGACCAGTGTGAGAAGCCGGCCAATGATCGGAAAAGGCGGTCATAGTCGGCTACGTGCGCTCCTTTATATGGCGGCAGGCAGCGCCATGCGGTTCAACCCGGTGATAAAAGCCTACTGTGAGCGCTTGCAAAAAACTAAGGGTCGGGCTTACAAAGAAGTGCGGTGTGCCGCCGCCCGCAAGCTGGTCCACCTGGGTTTTGCCGTAGTTAAGAGCGGGCTGCCCTTCGATCCGGCCTACCAGCCCTCGCCCCAGAAAGAGGCGGGTGCTTCACCGGAGGCAAAGGCCAGCTAGGGCAGTGCGGTTAACGAAAACTAGAACTTATTCTTGCGCCGAGCGAGGACAGCCGCCGCTTGGTTTATTTGTGTTGCGGCTCACTTTGCGCCTGTTCGCAGCGCTGGTGTGGTGGCGGCTTTGGCTGCAACTTTTTGAATTTTTCTGTCCTTAACAAATTCCTTTCGTCATTTCAAAATTGGCTCTTGACAGCTAATACCGTATCTCTATCGCGGCAGATTATTTCCACCCCTGGATGCGTCTGCAACCATTTAGCGAAAGTTTCTGCCGTGCGATCTTTGAGCAATTCCACCGGTGAACGACGCTCTAGGTCCACCAGGATCGCCCCGTATATTCCCCCTTTTTTCCAGGACCATTCATCTACCCCTAAAACCCGAGGAGTAGGGTATTGGGGTATTGGCTGAGCGTTGAGCAAGCGTAACAATGTGCGGGAACTGCTAGGCATTTTTAATAGAAAAGCTAAACGGGCACCAGCTTCCCCGACCAAACCATAAGTAATATTCACGAGGGCTTCAGTAAGACGTTGAGTACGTCTAGCAAAAGGAGGGATGGCAGGACTCAGTGGTTCCACAAAAGTAAAAGATGAACAAGCCGAATTAGCACAAAAAAAGCGCCTGACTTTGATTTTAAGCTTGACTATTCGATCAGAAAAAGGCAAATCGGCAACAGTACGGGTATACCGACTATGGACCCGCCGAGAATAATGGTGGCAAGCTGGGCAGGCTACTAAAAGATTAGTCCTCGAAATTTGTAACAAAATAGAGGTTCCAACGATTTCAGTGAAATTCAAATGGAAAGCTCCAAGGGTTTGTAACATTAAAGCATCTAACAAGGTAAGTTCCTCCTACATTAGAAATGTATATTCCATGTACGTTGGAACCTACTACTCTATTTCTTTTTCACGCAAATTGGCGAGGAGCCAGCATATGAGCTAGTCTGGTGCGCACCATCTGGGCGGCTTGCCGATCGGTGATATTTTCGAGAAACTGGAACAAAATGATAAGGGCTAATCGCCAGAGCGCCAGTCCAGGTTGCCTGCGAGTTGGAAAAAGGGTGGTAAAAGCTTGATCCTCAAAAATTAAGCCAAAGTCATCTCGAAAACGCATTATGAGACAGCTTTTAGGGAAGACTGCGCGGGCTACTCGGGCGGTTTCTGTTGGAATTGGGTTTATTGTTTCAGGTTTTAGTGGCATTTTTGCTTTCTAACTTTGATTTGAATTAGGCTTGATTTGTTTACTCGCTTATTTTATCAAAGTTCTTTCTGCTTTTCTGCCTCGCTTGAATTCGCCAACGGTATCTTGCAAAGGCTTAACTTCATTGAGTAATTTGAGTCTTAAGTTCCCTATCAGGTTAATCAATGAGCCTTAGCTGAGCTCAATCGGTTGCGAATTAGACGCTAATAGACGTTTTCTGTCCAAAAATTGCTCTGACCCGAATTACTGAAAACCTAAACCCAGGAGAGGTGAATTAATCTGATTCCTGGTTTCAGGTAATGACAATTAACCTTGTGGGAACTTGGATAGCTGTGGTACACTGTAATAGAAATAAATCAGGTTAAAAACCTCAGCGAAAGAACAAATATGGCAGATGAGCAGGTAATACCAGTAGCACAATCAGTAGAAATAGTCTCGGTAAACCAGGAGGAAACTAACTCGCTGCCGCTTGATCAGAATCCGGCAGCGGTTTATCTCGCTACTCTGCGCCCGGTTGGTCGGCGTGGAATGCTCCGTGCTCTCACTCTTATAGCCGAAGTCGTCAGTGGTGGCAAACAAACTGCCCTGACCCTGCCCTGGCATAAACTGCGTTACCAGCATACCGCTGCCATCGCCCCCGTCCTGGTGGAACGCGGCTACCGCCCCGCCACCGTCAATCAGGCTTTGTCAGGCTTGCGTAGTGTCCTCTACCATGCTTGGAAATTGGGGCTAATGGAAAGCGAAGATTACCAGCGTGCCCGCGATGTTAAAAACCGCCGGGGTGAAACCCTCCCGCGGGGTCGCGCTTTGGATAAAGATGAGTTAAAGGCCCTGATCAAAACCTGCCAAGCTGAAAAAACGCCGGGCGGGTTACGGGATGCTGCCCTGATCGGGTTGATGTACGGCACCGGACTGCGCCGTTCGGAAGTGGTCAAGCTAGAGCTGAAGGATTATAACCCTGCCACCGGGGCGCTAACTATTAGAGGAGCCAAGGGTGGCAAAGACCGACTGGTATATGTCAAAGGTGGAGCCGCTAAATCTCTGGCGGTATGGCTGGGGCAACGGGGTGACACTGCCGGAGCGCTCTTCTGCCCGGTGCATAAAAGCGGTAAAGTCAGAGTGGTAGTTATGACCGACCAGTCGGTAATGAAGATATTAAAAAAACGTGGTTTACAAACCGACTTAGAATCGTTTAGCCCCCACGACCTACGACGCACCTTTATTTCGGATCTCTTAGATGCAGGAGCGGATATAGCCACTGTTCAGAAGTTAGCGGGACATGCCAGTGTCACCACCACTGCTCGTTACGATCGACGGGGAGAAGCAGCCAAAAGCAAAGCCACCGACCTGCTTGAAATTCCTTACTAAACCGTTGTCGCACTGGAATTCGTTTTCTTCCCACGAAATCTTCTGCCAAGTTGGGCAAAAGAGTTAGTTCTCAGGTATATTTTTGTCAGAATGGCAAAAAAGCCTCATGCTACAAAGCCTGTTAAGGCGGCTCTTGCGCGAATTGTGCCATATTGGTACACTTTGAAGATTGAAGTTGACCCGGAATCGTGGAGTAAAGGAAGAGGCAGATGCTATAATAAACCACGAAAGGGGCAGAAATGGGAGATAAGCAGAAAGAGTATCCAGTAGAATTTAAGCGAGAAGCAGTGCGGTTAATGGAAACCAGCGGTAAAACAGCGGTACAAATCGCTAGAGAACTAGGGGTATCCGACAGTGTACTCTACCATTGGCGTAAAATATTGGCTGAAAAAGGAGAGCAAGCTTTTCCTGGTAAAGGTCATCAAACTGAGGCTGAAGAAGAACTCCGTCGGCTGCGAATGGAGAATGAACGACTGCGGATAGAAAGGGATATCTTAAAAAAAGCCCTAGCCATCTTCACGCAGAACCAAAAGTGAAGTTTCAGTTCATTTATGAGCACAAGCAGGAATTTGCGGTGAGGTTAATGTGCAAGGTGCAGGTGGTTTCTGAGAGCGGCTATTACGCCTGGCGGAAACGACCAGAAAGTGCCAGAGCCAAGGCTGACCGAGCACTGGAAGCAGAAATTGAGCCTATATTCGAGCAGTCTCGGCAAACTTACGGTAGTCCCAGAGTAAAGGCGGCGTTAAGGGGTAAGGGGATAAACTGTTCGAGGAAGCGGGTAGCCAGACTGATGCGGTTGCTGGGGCTAGTCTCCTGTCATCGTCGTAAGAAGCGAAAGGTCATAACGACTGATAGCCAGCACAGCAATCCGGTGGCACCCAACCGGCTAAAGCGGAATTTCACGGCTACCAAGCCTGATGAGAAATGGGTGGGAGATATTACCGGGGTGTTGACTAATGAAGGTTGGTTGTACCTAGCAGCCTTGGTAGATATATATTCGAGAAAAGTGGTGGGTTGGTCGATGGGCGCCAACCGGGATGAAGCGTTGGTGGAAAGAGCTTTGGTTATGGCATTGGAGCGACGTAAACCGGGAAAGGGTCTTTTACATCATACCGATCGAGGTAGCCAATACACCAGTAGGGGTTACCGAGGATTGCTGGAGCAGTACGGGATCGAAACCAGTATGAGCCGAAAGGGTGATTGTTGGGACAATGCTCTCATAGAAAGCTTCTTTGGGACATTGAAAGTGGAATGTACAGATCGTTATAATTTTAAGACTATGACAGAGGTTAGAACAGTTATTTTCGAATATATGGAAGTATTTTACAATCGGCAGCGGCTACATTCGGCGTTGGGTTTTATGACACCTACAGAATTTGAACTATTGCCTGTCTGACTATTCCCACACTCCACTAAACCGGGGCAAGCTCATCCCCAACCTGTAAGACACTTGAGTCGCCTAATTCTGCTACTGTAAGTTCGCTTCCGGTAGGGTCAATTTTGATTACCGCCAGATCGTTTTGTGGTTTTGAACCTACTACTGTAGCCTCAAGCGTAGTTCCATCGGACAAGGTAACTTCTAGGCTGTTTGTATTTTCTATGACATGGTAGTTGATTAGAATGTAACCAGCGCTGTCGATGATAATCCCTGAACCTACTCCGGTTGCCTGTGTGCTACCAGAACCTGCTGAGAAGCGGTTTGAAGAAGTTGTCACCTGAGAGGTTATCTGCACCACTGTGGGACATACTTTTTGCGCAACCTGTGCCACAGTTAGAGTTTGGTTTGTCTGTAACGCAATTATATTTGTTGGTATAGAGGCGGCAGCTACGGGAGCGTACACTGGGGCGCTAACATTGTTATTATTCAAGTTATCGGCAATGAAATAGCCTGTGCCAAAGGTAAACATAAGGGCTAACGCTAACAATCCTCGTTTGACCGGTTTAGCCCAATGGTTAGGCTTTTTCTCATATACGGGTGGCAGCGGATTATTATTTGGCGGTTGGTTACTTTGATAATTAATAGTTGACATTTTTATTACCTCTTCTTTTTTGATTTTTTATTCTGTATTTAGCTTGGGCTGAAATTTTATTCAGCCAGAGTAATATTTGCATTTCTTGTCTCTATAACCAGCTTATAAACTTCAAATGAAGTTTGTATTGAAAGTTTGTGAGGAATTTCTCATAAAGGGTAATCAAAGGCGTACTCGCAGTGTGATTGTACTGAGTCGGGTACTGTTCGTAAGAATTGTTCGATTATATAATTAGTTATCTGCTCAAAATGACACGCTTGACAACGTCCTAGAAACGTTAACAAGCTAAAAAATTGACATCTCCAAGAGGCAATATGAACACTAATGTTCTGAGCGAATCCTACACAGTTCTAATCGTTGATGAATCTGCAGAAAATCGAGCCACCGTTAAGAGATACTTAAACCAAGACCCCGATCACACCTACCGCTTTGAAGAAACCGAATTGGGAAAAGCCGGGCTGGAACTGTGCGTATCTCGGCAGCCCAATCTTATTCTACTGAATTGTAGTCTCCCAGATATTACCGGTCTGGAATTTCTGAAGGCTTTGACTGCACGGATGACAGAAGGGCATTGCCCGGTAATAGTGCTAGCTGACGAGACTAGCGCTGCCGGGTGTATGAAGTACGGGGCGCAGGATTATCTGGTTAAAGACAAGCTCACTCCCGAAAGCCTACGCCACGTAGTTCAAGTTAGCCTCCAAACCTACCAACTCAAGCTACAAGAACGTCACTTTCTAGCTACCTCAATTCTGGAAAGCATCAGCGAGGCTTTCTGTGCACTAGACGCGGAAGAACGCTTTACCTATGTGAACCACAGAGCAGAAGAATTCTGGAATATATCTCGGAAAGAACTACTGGGCAAGAAGTTTGGGGAAATCTTCCCCCGGATGGCAGGCATAGCGGAGTACCAATACTTACGTCAGGCTATAACCGAGCAAACTCCACTTAATTTTGAAAGCTACATAAGCGCTATCCAACGGTGGATAAAGATCAAAGTGTACCCGGCTAATGATGGGGTTTCGGTTTATTTTGAGGATATAACCGCCCAAAAACAAGCCGAGGAGCAACTACGGCGTTGGAATGAAGAACTAGAAAAGCGGGTGGAGGAGCGTACTGCTGCACTGACAGCTGAGATTGAGGAGCACAAGCGAACAGAAGAAGCCCTGCGCGAGAGTGAGGAGCGTTTTCGCTTGGTGGCTGAAAACTCGACTGATGTGATTTGGACGATGAATATGGAAGGACAGTTTACCTATGTCAGTCCTTCCGTACTACAACTTAGAGGCTATACTCCCGAAGAGGTTTTAAAACAATCTATGGCGGAAGCTCTCACCCCAAAATCTGTGATAATTGCCCGTGAGGGCTTGCTGGGAATTTTGCAGGTTACACAGGAAGGTAATCCTGGCAGGAGACTGGATCAAATGGAGCAACCCTGCAAAGATGGCAGTACCGTTTGGACAGAGGTTTCAACCTGCTTGATGTATGCCAGCAACGGAGAGTTCAAGGGTATTTTGGGTATCAGCCGGGATATTAGCGAGCGTAAGCGAGCGGAGGAAGCCCTGCGCGAAAGTGAGGAGAAGTTTGCCGCTATCTTCCAGTCCAGCCCGGTAGCAACTCTCATCTCAAACCTAGCAGATGGGCTGATCCTCGATGCAAATAGCCAAGCCCAGGAGTTTTTTGGTTACAGACATGACCTGTTGGTGGGGCATACTTCTCTAGAACTAAATATTTGGCTGGACCCCACCCTCAGAGACCAACTGCAACAAAAGCTGATCCAACAGGGCAGTATCAGAAATTTTGAAACCTCTTTCAGACGCAGCAATGGTGAAATCCGGCACGCGCTGGCTTCTTATGAGTTGTTAGAACTGGGCGGTAAAACACTAGTGCTATCCCTTCTGCACGATATAACCGAAATAGCCAAAGCCAATCGTGCCCAGGCGATGTTAGCGGCAATCGTCGAGTCTTCTGAGGATGCCATACTCAGTGTAAACTTGGCAGGTTGCCTCCAGAGTTGGAATGCGGGCGCTACCAAATTGTTTGGCTATACTGCTTCAGAAATCATGGGTCAGCATTTTTCGCTGCTGGTAACGTCTGAACAACTTGAGGAACAATCTAGGATTGTAGCAAAAATCCTAGGTGGAGAGGTTGTAGGACATTTTGATACCTTTCGAAGACACAAGAATGGAACTAAGATAGCGGTTTCAATGGCGGTCTCGCCGATGAAAACCTCCTCCGGGGAAATTATAGGAGTCTGCACTACTATCCGAGATATTACAGCGAGGAAAGAGGCAGAAGAAGCCTTACGGCAAAGCGAGATGCGTAATCGCCTGTTTGCCGAAGCTATTAGAAATGCGGACGATGCCATAGTTATCACAGATGCAGTCCTAGATTCTCCTGGTCCACAGATTATTTTTGCCAACCCGGCTTTCACCACCATGACCGGATATACCCTAGAAGAGGCTTACGGAAAAACGCCCCGGATACTCCAGGGAGCCAAGTCGGATCGGGCTGTGCTGGATTGCTTGAGGCGAAACTTAGCAGCAGGGGAGAACTTTCAGGGAGAAATAATAAATTATCGCAAGGACGGGAGCGAGTTATATCAGGAGTTCCGCATTTCACCGGTGAAAGACGAACAAGGCAAAACCACCAATTTTATTGCCATCAAACGGGATATAACCGCTCGGAAGCAGGCGGAAGCAGCGTTACGTGAGAGCGAAGAGCGTTATCGCTTTCTCGCCGAGAACAGCACCGACACGATCAGCCGACTATCATATGCGGGAGTTTTCGAGTATGTTTCCCCTGCTTCCCAGAAAATCATCGGGTTTGCCCCTGAAGAATTGGTGGGTCATACCTTCCTAGAATTTGTCCATCCCGATGACCACGAACAGTTTCTAAAGCTTCTTTCAAATTGGCAGGGGCAAAACAACTTTTTAGTGACCTACCGTGCTTGCTGCAAAAACGATCAATACATCTGGGTGGAAGCCAGCGTGCATCTCACGAGCAATCCCGATACCGGTCAAGTGCTAAATGTCATCATGGTAACCCGCGATATAACCGAGCGGCGAAAAATGGAAGAAGCGTTGGCGGCTGAGAAACTCAAAGCTAAAAACCTCGAATCGTTGGGAGTGCTGGCGGGGGGAATTGCCCATAGCTTTAATAATGCCCTGACCGGAGTGACCGGCTATATGTCCCTAGCCAAGCTTGAACTGGAGGAAACCAGTGAAGCTTATACCTGTTTGGAGGAAGCAGAGAAAGCTACCCAGCACCTTACAGAATTAGCACAACGGTTGGTGCCCTTTGCCAGTGGGGGCGCGCCTGTTAAACAAAAAATCAAGCTCGAAAACATAATCAAAAACGCCGCCAGCTTTATGACCCAAAACCCTAACCTGCGCTACCACTTTGATTTGCCTACCGAGATCTGGCTTGTGTCGGCTGACTCTGTCCAAATTAGGGAGGCGCTCCAGAACCTGATCAAAAATGCGCTGGAAGCGATGCCGGAAGGTGGAATTATCGGGGTTAAAGCTACTAATGTTACGTTGGAAGCAAATCAGATTCCCTTACTCAATCCGGGTAGGTATGTGCGGGTGACGGTGCAAGATCAAGGCTGTGGGATTAGATCGGAAGAGTTAGCGCGTATATTCGACCCCTATTACACCACCAAATTTATGGGTAATGGCTTGGGACTTACGCTAAGCTACTCCATAATCCGGCGGCACGGAGGTCAGCTTGTAGTGGAGAGTGAGTGGCGCAAAGGTACTACCGTACACTTTTACCTACCTACCCTACCCGAAGAAGCAGGAGTTTGAGGTTGAAGAAAGGCGAAAAACGCTTGAAAAAAACGGAAGTTGGGGAATTACCAAGTGATTACTCCCACGCCCAAAGGTTGGTAAATCCTTTTGAATGGGAAAGGTATTAGTCAATTTCGTTGCTAAAATGGGGAAACATCTTCATTTTATGCCGATAAATAGACCTGAAGTGGGGCTAAAACCTCACAAATGTTAATAAACCAACAGTAACCCTAAAGCTAGAGGACTTACAGCACGTTTGTTAATCCGGAACCGCCTGCGATTTTCAGTTACAAATTCCATCGACAGGTGCGAATGATTATGACACACTTACTTGCTTAAAGAAACGCAAGGGCAGGTTGCCAACAGAAGGAGCAAATTGATGAGTAAAATCCAGGACAATGTGGCGGAAACACTGCCCAAATGCCCTACCGGCATTGATGGGTTGGATGCTCTGCTGGAGGGCGGGTTGCCGAAAGGTCGCCCCACACTGCTATGCGGTGGAGCAGGTTGTGGCAAAACTTTAGTCGGGGTGGAGTTCTTGGTACAGGGCGCTCGCAGATTTGGTGAACCCGGTGTCTTAATAACTTTTGAAGAAAACGCGGAAGAAATAACCAAAAATGTGAACTCCTTGGGCTTTAATCTCAATGAATTGGTTGCCCAGAAAAAAATGGTGTTGGATCATGTATATATCGAGCGTTCCGAAATCGAGGAAAGCGGGGATTTTGACCTAGACGGGTTATTCATTCGCCTAGCGTATGCCATTGATTCCATCGAGGCTAAACGGGTGGTGCTGGACACCCTCGAAGTGCTTTTCTCAGGCTTTAGCAATGAGGCGACCCTTCGCGCAGAGCTTCGCAGGCTCTTTCGGTGGCTGAAAGATAAAGGGGTAACCGCCATTATCACTGCCGAGCGCGGTTCAAACGGTACGCTCACCCGGCAAGGGTTGGAAGAATATGTTTCGGACTGTGTTATTGTGCTGGAACATCGCACCGTTGATTCTATTTCCACCCGGCATTTGCAAGTCATCAAGTATCGCGGTTCCGCACACGGCACTAACGAGTATCCCTTCCTGATTGACGAAAGCGGCATTTCGGTACTCCCCATAACCTCTAGCGGTCTCGAATATTCGGTATCAAATGAACGAATCTCTACTGGGATACCCAGCCTAGACGATATGCTGGAAGGGAAAGGTTTTTATCGTGGCAGTTCGGTACTGATTTCTGGTACCGCCGGAACCGGTAAAACCAGCATAGCATCTAGCTTTGCCAACTCCGTCTGCCAAAATGGGGAACGTTGCCTTTATTTGGCTTTCGAGGAATCTACCGGACAGATAGTCCGCAATATGCGCTCCATCGGTTTGGATTTGTCGCCATGGATTGAGGCTAATCTCTTGAAGTTCCATACCACCCGCGCTACCATGTACGGTCTGGAAATGCACTTGGTGGTGATACATCAATTGGTTAAAGCTTTCCAACCCTCAGTGGTGATTATTGACCCGGTGACAAATTTCCTTAACAACGGTAGCAACCTTGAAGTGCGCTCGATGGTCACCAGATTGCTGGATTTCCTCAAAATGCAGCAAATAACCGCCTTTTTCACCAGCCTAACTTTTGCCGGAGGCTTTGAGGAACATACCCTGACCAATATTTCCTCCTTGATTGACACTTGGCTATTGTTGAAAGACATCGAAGTTGATGGGGAGCGCAACCGGGGATTGTTCGTGCTTAAATCACGCGGTATGGCTAGTTCTAACCAGATTCGCGAGTTCATTTTGTCCCACACAGGCATCGAGCTTAAAGAGGCATATCTAGGTCAGGCGGGAGTGCTTACAGGCTCGGCACGTTTGGCACAAGAAGCTAAAGAAAGAGCGGAGGCACAGTTACGGGAACAGGAAGCAATGCGAGTCCAGTTCAACCTTGAGCGCAAACGCCAGATGCTGGAAAACCAGATTGCGATTATGCGGGCTGAATTTGAAGTCGAAGAAGCCGAAAGCCTAAACTTGCTTAAACAATCAAAGGCAATTGAGGAGCAGTTGGAAATTGAGCGAAATAAAATGAAAATAAGCCGTAAAGTATAAGCGAGAGTCTTTCATAATTCGATTTCTGGCGTTTTTGCAATCATTTTTGATAAGCGATCAGGTTAAAACAGCAATTTCACCCTCCAAAAACGCTTTCAAATCAGGTCAAAATGTAGAGGAGTAGGAAAATGGATGACGCTAACGAATTGGGGAAAGCTAAATGGGAGTTGCGGCTATATGTCGCGGGACAAACTCCTAAATCGTTAATCGCCTTTGCCAACCTAAAGAAGATTTGCGAAGAATATTTAGAGGGGGAGTACCAAATAGAAATAATCGACCTGTTGGAAAAGCCGCAACTTGCCAGCGGAGATCAGATTGTAGCAACCCCCACCCTTGTACGCAAACTGCCTGAACCGGTGCGTAAAATAATTGGCGATCTCTCCAATACAGAGCGGGTTCTGGTAGGGCTAAACCTGATTCAAATTGGGGTAGCTAACCATCAAAAGGCAGTGGGTGATATATGAAAGATTCAGAGAATGAGGATACCGATAGTACCCTCGATGCTTTTGAAAAAGCGCTGGAACAGGTGAATTCTGAGCATTACATCCTGAGATTATTCGTAACCGGAACCACTCCTAAATCTGCTCAAGCTATCCAGAACATCCAGAGAATCTGTGAAGAGCATCTTCAAGGGCGGTACAAATTGGAAGTGATTGATATTTACCAGCAACCGGAGAAAGCCAAAGAAGCCCAAATCGTGGCAGTGCCCACTCTCATAAAGCAACTCCCGCTTCCCTTGAGAAAAGTGGTAGGCAATTTATCTGATGTGGAACGAGTAGTAGCAGGCTTGGGCTTGCAGATGGAAAACCCGGGCAACAAGCCCCAAAAATGAATTCAGGTAAGGTATGAGTGATCAGCTAAAAACGTTACTTGAGGAAGTAGAGTCGTTACGGGAGCAACTGGCGGAAGCGAGGGAAACCCTTGATGCTATTCGGCGGCACGAAGTTGACGCACTGGTTATGGAAGACCCAAATGGAACTTACGAGATTTTTACCATAAAAGGGGCAGATTTCCCCTATCGTCTCTTTGTGGAACAAATGTCGCAGGGTGCTGTTACTTTGAATCTATCCGGTATTATCCTTTATTGCAACCAGCGCTTCGCCGAACTTATGGAACTGCCGATAGAGCAGATTATCGGCTCATATTTACAACAGTTTGTTGCCATTGAAGACAAGCCTTTTCTTGAGGGGGCGCTGGAGAAGGGTAGTATAGCAAACTTTCGGTATGAAATGAATCTCAGCACGGTTACTGGCAAGCAGGCGCCTTTCGATCTAGCTTTTAGCCCTATGCAAGTTGACGTGCTTCCCGTAATTTGCCTAGTGGCAACGGATTTGACCGCGCAAAAACAGGCAGAGAGTCAAATAAGGGCGAACCTTGTAGAGAAAGAGACCTTGCTCAAAGAGTTGCACCATCGCGTCAAAAATAACTTGCAGGTGGTTTATAGCTTGCTGAAACTTCAGGCGGCTAATATAAAAGACCCAGAGATTGCTGACTTATTTATTGAAACCCAGAACCGGGTGCAGAGTATGGCGCTGGTACATCAAAAGCTCTACCAAGCAGAAAGCTTTTCAAGGGTTGATATGGAAAACTATATCCAGAGCTTAATTACTAATCTGCATCATTCACTGAGCTTTGATCCCAAAAAAGTATTTTTAGATGTAAAAATCGAAGGGGTTTTGCTCAATATGGATACGGCTATCCCATGCGGTCTTATTATAAATGAGCTTTTATATAATGCCTTTAAACACGCCTTTCCGGACAACCGCAATGGTATCGTCAAGATTGAGCTTTCAAGAGATGCGACAGCTATGTTTTGCCTGCGAATAAGCGATGATGGAGTTGGTCTCCCTGAGAATTTAGATCCTCACAATACAGAAACGCTTGGCATGCAGTTGGTAGCTATGCTAACCAGACAATTGGATGGAACGCTGGAATTATTGAAAGAGCACGGGACTACTTTCATAATCAAGTTCCGGGAACTAAGATACCGGGAGAGGGTGTAATGCTATGGCTAAAGCACAAATTCTGGTGGTTGAAGATGAGGAAATCGTAGCGGCAAGTATTAAAAGAACCCTTATGGCGCTTGACTACAGCGTATTGGCTATGGTTTCTTCGGGCGAAGAAGCGGTTAAAAGTGTAACTAAGAACCGCCCAGACTTGGTACTGATGGATATTATCCTGAAAGGTAAAATGGATGGGGTTGAAACCGCTTCCCAGATTCATGCTATTTACGATATTCCGGTAATCTATCTCACTGCTTATTCAGACGATGCTACGTTGGAACGCGCCAAAATCACCCTACCGTATGCCTATATATTGAAGCCTTTCGATGATCGAGAGTTAAAAGTTGCAATCGAACTAGCGCTTCACAAAAGCCAGATGGATCACAAAGTGAAAAAGCTGGATGAATGGCTCACTATCACTGTAAAGAACCTTGGCGAGGGGTTGATTGCCGTTGATATGGCAGGAGCTATCACTTTCATAAATCCGACTGCTGAAGGTCTAATCGGTTGGAAACAAGCGGACGTGCTGGGCAAACATTTAGGCGAAGTTGTAAGGTTACAATACGAGAGTAGGGGACTTCCGGCGGAAGCTTTAACTATATCGGCTATTACCAATGGGCTGTTTTCAAAACAGGACGAGCCTTTGACCTTGGTGGCAAGGGATGGGCGCAAATTATTCGTCAAAATGAATACCGTACCTGTTCAAGACGAGCAAGGTAATATCAGTAGGGTAGCGTTGGTTTTTCAGAATATTACCGAACTCATAAAGAGCGAGGCAAAATTCTCCAAAATATTCCAGTCCGGTCCGATAGCATCTTTTATTTCTACGAGCGAAGGACGTATTCTGGAGGTCAATGATTACGCCCTGAAGCTTTTCGGCTATACCAAAGAGGAAGCAATCGGGCGCACTTCGTTTGAGCTTGATTCGCTGAATGCCTCTGACATCAGAAAGCAGTGGCAAGCATTAGTCCGTAAAGAGGGTTATCTGCATGGGGTGGAGATGTCCTTGAAACGACGGGACGGGGATGTGCTGCACTTGCTGGGTTACTTCGAGCTAATAGAACTGAACGGGGAAAACTTCGTACTAAGCCAACTTCAGGATATTACCGAACTTAGAAAAGCTACTACAGCGCAGGCGCAGTTGGCTGCCATCGTGGAATATTCCGAGGATGCAATCATTAGCAAGACGCTGGAGGGGATAATTCAAACTTGGAATGTCGGCGCAACCAAAATGTATGGCTATACCGCTGAGGAAATGATTGGTTGTTCTATCAATCTACTGGAGCTTCCGGGGCATCACGCTGAAATGTCCTCGCTAGTAGAAGCTCTCCGGCGGGGCGAACGTGTTAGCAGTTATGAGACGGTGTGTCTCCGCAAAGACGGCACTGAAATTGATGTTTCATTGACCCTTTCGCCGGTGAAGGATATCTACGGAAACATTATCGGCACTTCTGTCATTTCCCACGATATAACAGCCCGTAAACAGGCTGAAATTGCTTTGCAGAAGAGTGAGGAACGCTTCCGGCTTGTCGCGGAAAATTCTAGTGATGTGATATGGACGATGAATATAGAAAGGCAATTTACCTATGTCAGCCCGTCAGTGCTATATCTTCGAGGTTATACTCCAGAAGAGGTTATGCACCAAACTATTGAAGAAGCTGTGACCCCTAAATCTGCCGAGGTGATGCGGCAGAGCATGGTCAGTCTTTTTCAGGATGCCCAAGCAGGTAAGCTTCGGCGGAGAATACATCAGGTGGAACAACCTTGCAAGGATGGCAGCACCGTCTGGACTGAGGTATCAACCAGCCTGATGTTTGATTCTGCTGGTACTTTCAAGGGAATACTGGGTATCACCCGCGATATAACCGAACGCAAGCGGCTGGAAACTGCCCTGTATCGGAGCGAAGCGCGGTTCCAGGCTTTTATGGACAATTCCCCAACGCTCTCCTGGATGCTGGATGCTGCGGGGGGGGTTCGCTACATAAACAAATCTTTCGCACGCCTGATCGGGCGGGAAAAGGAACAAATCATTGGCAAGACCGCCTTTGATATATTTCCTAAAGAAATGGCAGAACAATACCAGCTAGACAACCTGAAAGTATTTGAAAACAATGAAACGCTCGAAGTGGAAGAGAGTTATGTGCGGTGGGATGGTTCCATAGGGTATGTGCTGACAAATAAATTCCCACTTGGTGATTCGGCGCTAATAGGCGGAGTAGCAATAGATATTACAGAGCGGGTGCGAGCGGAAAAGGCGTTGCGACAGAGCGAAGCCAGTTACCGCTTGCTGGCGCATAACCTGCCAGATAGCGCCGTAATGGTTTTTGATGGTGATTTGCGTTTCTTGGTGGTAGAAGGCGATGCTTTGGAACGGGACAGCTTTGTCACTAAGGATTTGGAAGGTAAAACCCTCCACGAAGTGTTGCCGCCCGAATCGGTGGACGCACTTTTGCCCTATTACCGGGCTGCCCTTGCTGGAATTGAAAGCACCTTCGAGACTTCCTTTAACGAGCGGGCATTTCTAGTCAAGGCAGTACCTATCAAGGATGAACAGGGGAATATACTCAGTGGCTTAATTTTAAGTCAGGATATTACCGACCTCAAGCGAATCGAGCAATCCCTGGCGGATGAAAAAGAACGACTTTCCGTGACCCTGCGTTCTATCGGGGATGCGGTAATCACTACCGACCTGAAAGGCAATATTACGCTCCTCAACCGGGTAGCGGAAGAGTTGACCGGTTGGCGCCACACCGAAGCAATCGGACAACCGCTTGATATGGTCTTTAGCCTTTGGGACAAAGAAACCCACCAACCTCGCCAAAGCCCGCTCTGGGAAACTCTTAATAGCGGACATGTAATATTGCTGCAAAATAATACCTTGCTGGTAGCCAGTGATGGGGTTGAGCGCCTCATTATGGATAGCTGTGCCCCCATTCGAGACCATAGTAGTAATATTATTGGGGCAGTGTTGGTCTTCCGGGATGTTACAGAACAGCTAAAGTTGGAACAAGAAGTACAGAAAACGTCAAAGCTGGAATCGTTGGGGGTATTTGCGGGCGGTTTGGCACACGATTTTAACAATTTGCTCACTGGCATAACCGGGTACTTAGACCTCAGTAAATATTATCTTGAAAATAGCGAATCGGTACAAATTGCAGAACTCAAAGATTTTATTGAGCAGGCTCAAATCGCCACTCAGCGCGCGCGCGAACTAACCATCCAGCTTTTGACCTTTTCTAAGGGCGGTCACCCGGTTAAGCAAATCATTACCCTTCCGCAAATAATTGAAGAATCTTCCAGTTTCATTCTGCACGGTACCAACGTAAAGGCGGTGTTTGACCTGCCACGAGACCTGTTCGCGATAGAGGCGGATGCCGGGCAATTAGGGCAGGTTTTTCAAAACTTGGTGTTGAATTCAATTCAGGCAATGCCGCAAGGCGGTATCATTAACATCTCAGCCCAGAATTTGAGGCTTGGAGCGGACACGTTACCGGAATTAGGGGCAGGACTCTATGTACAGCTTAGCTTCCGGGATGGGGGAGCGGGTATCCCTCATGAAAATCTGTTAAAGATATTTGACCCTTACTTTACCACCAAGAAAGCCGGTAGCGGATTGGGGCTGGCGGTTTGCCATTCCATTATCCGACAACATAATGGACATATTGAGGTAGAAAGCGTGGTAGGTAAGGGTACAACCTTTACCATTTATCTGCCTGCCACCAATCAACAAGCGGATTCTGCTGTGCGGAGTCACATCGCGGCGGTTTCAAGACTTACGCAAGCAGTTACCCCTATGAAAATATTAATCATGGATGATGAGCAACTCTTGAGAAATTTGGTGAAACAATATTTGCAGAGACTAGGGCACACGGTGGCAGTAGCCGAAGAAGGAGAGGTAGCCTACCAACTTTACAGTACCGCATTCGAAGCTGGTCAGCCTTTCGATGTGGTGCTGCTCGATCTAACGATTCCGGGCGGAATGGGTGGCAAACAAACTATGAAAAAGCTGTTAGAACTAGATCCACAGGTCACAGGGGTGGTGTGTAGCGGCTACTCCAATGACCCAATAATGAGTAATTATATGCATTTTGGCTTCAAAGCAGTGCTACCCAAGCCGTATCATATGGCAGATTTACAAAGAGTACTAGACAAACTGTCAGCGGAAAAATCTGGAAACTTTTAGGGGTGCTTACACCGAACTCTCAACAACGTAAGGCAGAGAAACGAAAAATACGACACTTGGAAATAAATACAGGGCGTGGTTATTCCACACCCTGTTTATATTAAATGCTTTTCTGGTTAAAAATCCCCACTGAGTGAGTCGCGCAAGAGGTCGATGTATTCCAATGCTACGCCCGTACCGATGGCTACACAGTTCATCGGGTTATCCGCCACATAGCATGGAACGCCCGTTACGTCTGCCAATAACTGGCTGATATTGCGCAATTGGCTACTGCCCCCCGTCATGACCATACCACGATCTATAATGTCGCTGGCGAGTTCGGGTGGAGTATCTTCCAGCACCGTTCGCACCGCCCCAATAATGGATTCGAGCGGGTCTGCCAACGCTTCAGTTATTTCATTGCTGCGTACAATGACGGTACGCGGCAAACCGCTCACCTGATCGCGCCCACGCACTTCCATTGAGAGTTCTTCTTCCATCGGGATGGCGCTACCGATGCGGATTTTGATTTCTTCAGCGGTACGCTCACCGATCATCAGGTTATACTTGCGCTTGATGTAGCTGGCAATCGAATCATCCATTTTGTTACCACCAACCCGGATGCTATTGCTGGTAACGATACCGTAGAGGGAGATAACCGCTACTTCGGTTGTACCACCACCTATATCAATTACCATGTTGCCGGTTGGCTCGGCGATAGGGATTTGAGCGCCGATTGCCGCCGCCAAAGGCTCGCGGATAAGCCAAGCGCGTTTTGCACCCGCTTGAATCGCGGCATCATGAACCGCGCGCATCTCTACGTTGGTAACCCCGGCGGGGATACAGATCATTACATCGGGCTTCACTACCGCGAACCGTCCAGTTGCGCGACTGATAAAATGCTTCAGCATCGCCTCGGTTACAACGTAGTCAGCGATTACGCCGTTTTGCATAGGGCGAATGACTTCGACCGTTTCAGGGGTACGCCCCATCATTTCATAGGCAGCCATGCCTACTTGTAATACACGATTATCTTTGGTTGAAATTGCCACCACGCTTGGCTCGCTCAACACGATGCCTTTGCCTTTTACATACACCAGTACATTTGCGGTACCGAGGTCAATTCCGATTTTGGTAGAAGTCCACATTAGGAGTAATTATATTCCTTAAATTTATAATTTATACTAGTTTAACCTTAAAAATTATACCACAAACGTAAGGCTTGCTCATCCGCCGTAACGCCAGCGGTAATAATGCTGCCCAATATTGCCCATTTCCACCTGCCACTCTGCTGGATTAGCCGGGTTATAGGTGAGGGCGCGTCGCTCGTACAGTTGCGCCAATACTCGCACCGGTTTCCCCCCAATATTCACTTGAACCCAGTAAGGTTCACTGATGGGATAGCCTAGCACGAAAATCCAATTGTCGATGCCACTACGCGCCGAGTTATTCATCCAACTCCACAGCACGTCCGGGATATTGTGTCCCAATTTCGCGTCATAGTTAGCGTATTTCAGCCCACCAGAACTACCCTGTGTAACATTCCCTTGCCTGTCGAGGGTTTCGCTAATCGGCTGCCCAGTGTGATTGGTAGCTCTCCGCGTCTGTTCAAAACCGGGCAGCGTGGCAAGGTTCTCAAAGGTAGCATAAGTGGGCGCAAGCGGGCTGTCTGGGTCGCCTGCTACCGGAATATTGGCGGGAGTGCGATTCTCAAAACGCCCGTTGCCCACCTGCATCTTGCCCGACACCAGTTCTTCTGTCAGTAAGCCGTTAGTCACGAACCACAGCGAGTTGCGGTCGCCTTGTGGGATGGTAATCTCCATCCGGGTTTTGTCAAAATATTGCACCACCCGTAATCCGTTCACCCCTTCATCATAGTTTTCCAACATAGCAGGGGTACTGGGTCCTGTTCCCCACACCCAACCACGTCCGCTCTTGCCGCTCAGAGTGGCGGCATCGGCATCACTCCAGAGTTTACCGATTTCAGGGTAGGCGTACTGACTTCCCACATAATCGGGAGAAATCCACTGGCGCGGGTCTGTCCAACCGTTGCGCGGATAGAGCAAGTAAACAGCCCCGCCCGAACCATCCTGCCAAACACGCTCGAAAGCAGCGCGAGGGTACACAATCCTCACGCTCTGCCCCTTGCGCGGGTCACCGGCGGGGTCATTCACAATCGGGTTGCCGTTGGTATCAAAACCGCGAATTACCAGCAAATGCCCGTCAGTAGCGCTAATAGGCGAACCGGGCAATTGACCGGGCGAATATGCCACACTGGCAATTACGGGGATGCCCTGCTCAATCCAGCGTTCTACCTGTACCAGCGATTGATAGCGCATCACCGCACCGTTTAGTGCGCCGTTTAGCCCAGTGGTAGCGTGCGCCACGTTAAAGGGCCAGTTGCCGTTACCTTTGTAAATCCAATCGTAGGTCGCCTCGGCGGTTTGTGGCACAGTGCGGGTCAAACCGCTTAAGCCGTATTTGCCATCCAGAAAAGCCATTACCATCGAGAGCGAAGTGGGGCTACACCATACCTCTCCTCCATCAGGATAAATCATCTGGCTGCGCTCTGGCACAGGCAAATCCTTGCCCCACGCCTTTCTATCAGAGCTAAAAGCAGGAGTTGTGCCGTTTCGCAACGTGTTGACCGAAACATGCCACAGATGGGGTAATGCTAGAGTTGGGTTCGCGCTGTATAGCGTTACTTTTAGCTGGAAAGCGACGGCAGACGAGTTCAGCGATAGCGTATCGGTATCTACCCGCCCATCTGCATCGTTCTGCCCATCCACACTGTGCCTACGAACAGTAGCATTATCGGCAGCCCACACTCCCATCGTGTAAAACTTTGTCCAGCGTCCATTCACCAACGCACGCAAGCTCACCATTACCCATGAACCGGGTGGCGCATCGGCGTTCCAACTCGCAATTGCACTGTTAAAACCACCGGGCGAACCATAGTATGGGGCTAGTCCTTCGCCATAGTAGTAACTGCCGCCGTTAAAGTAATTGCCGCCGTTATAGCTGCCGGGCGCGTAAGGATCGTTGGCGTTTTTACTGTGAATCGGGTCGAGTGTCAAAGCCTCACCATCAAGTCGCAATCCGTCTAGTTTCCAACCGCTAAATTCTACGGCGCTGCCTTGATACCATAGTACACTGGCACGGTTTTCTGCTGCTTGCGCCGTCGGAAGGTCAAATGCGCTTGCCAGCATTACCGCCAGCAGCATTGCTACTATCACGCCACCAAACCTATATTTCAACATCACAACCCTCTAGTTGCTACCGTGTAAGAAACCTACCATGGCGCACGAATATCCAACTCAAGGTGAATATCCAGCGGTTCCAATTCAAATAACTCAGGATCAATCTCACTTGCAAGTTGTGCGCCTATCCCCATATAAAATTGCACCGTATTGCGGGATGGGGTAGCAGAGATGTATAGTTTTGTTGCACCCATGTCCCAAGCTTTCTGGGCGATTCCTTCCACCAACCAGCGCCCAATCCCTTGTCGGCGATAGGGCTTGCTCACAAATAACGCCAGCAAGTTCATAGTATCACGGTCGCTACCTCTAAACTTGACCTCCAATGCAGCAATTCCTGCAATGGTATTGCCCTCAAACGCGCCTAATACCGTGCCGCCCTCATCGTAGAGCGCGTAGATGCGCCGCACCAATTTGTCCAGTTCGCCCGGAGCAAAACCCGGCATATCGCAAAATTCTTGCTTTAAGTCGAGCGTGCCGTCTTGATTGTAGTAAATTTCTTCGACGACTTCGCTGCGGTCAATTCGGTACATCAGGTCAATTTCACCTCTGGACAAGACCCGGTATTCCATCCCAACCCCACTTTCCCTTTGTCTCTTAATCTTTATACATCTGGCAAGAACTCTACAAAAACATTATTACTGAGCAAGCGTCCCCGCACTGTAAGACGCAAAATCGGATTACCCACAGCGTTGAACCCTTCTTCTAGCAAGCCAAGTTCGAGGAATCTGGCAACCTTGCCGGGATAAAATTCATCTAACGACTTGCCGAATTCTGCCTCGAACGCTTGCAAATCTAATCCGGCATTGGTGCGCCACGCCAGAATCACAGTATCGGTTCGTTTCAATTCGGGCGTAACTTCTTCCGCTTCAGTGTTATCAATCACGCTCTCACCCGTTTGTATTCGCTGGATATATTCGCGCGGGTCTTTGATAACAGCAAAACGATAGCCTGCAAAGCAGGAGTGCGCCCCCGGTCCGAAGCCGATATATGGACGGTTTAGCCAGTAAGTCAGGTTGTGGCGTGAGGCGTATTTTTCCAAACTGCCCCGCGCCCAGTTGCTGATCTCATATTGCAAATAACCCGCCTGTGCTAACTTTTCTAACGCCAGCAAGTACATATCGGCGGCAGTATCATCCTCCGGCAGCGGTAATTTACCCGCCAGCACGCGCTTACCGAGAGAGGTATTTTCTTCTACAATCAGCCCATATAACGAGAGATGTTCCGCTTCCAACGCGAGAGCCTTATCTAGCGTATCGCGCCAACTTTCCAGCGTCTCACCCGGCAAACCGTAGATAAAGTCAAGGCTGAGGTTATCGAATCCGGCTTCTCGTGCCAGCGCAAAAGAGCGCCCAATTTCGGCGCTATCGTGGGCGCGCCCCAGTTTTTTCAGTTGCGCGTCGTCAAAAGTCTGCGCTCCATAGCTCAAGCGGTTGATGCCTATTGCCCGTAGCGTCTTTAATTTTTCGAGATTGAGCGTGCCGGGGTTTGCTTCAAGCGTGATTTCTGCATCTTCTCGAATTGTCCCATAACGTCTGATTGAAGTCATGATGCGTTCTAACAGCATAGGAGAGAGCAGCGAGGGAGTGCCACCGCCCAAAAAGACCGTCTCTATATCTAACGGTGGAAGCGCATCCCCAGTTTCCGAAACAAGAGACAGTGGCGCAAGTGGATTGTAATCCCGGCGCACAACCGCTGCCAAAGTGCGTTCCACTTCGAGGCACAATGCCTCGGTGTAAGGTTGGTATAGATGGCGCAGGTTGGTATATATATTGAAATCACAATAGGTGCAGCGCGTGCGGCAGAAAGGAATATGCAGATACAGGCTCAGCCCGTGTTGTAGTGGTGATAATGTCATATTTTTGTCGGGCGGGGTGTTTGGTTATCCGCTAATCCGATAAGCCCAAGTTTAGACAGAGCAGGGGGGAATGTCAAGCGGTTACGTAACCCTAGGGCGATTCAATGTTTAACAAGTTGAACTTGGCATCGCTTCTGAAATTTTGTAACAGCTCAGGCGGGGAAAAGGGTTTACGAAGAAAAGCCTGAAGCAAAGTGCTGAGAGTGGAAAATAAATGGTGTAAATGGAAAAGTAGGTGTTGTCATATTTTTAAGTATAAACCCTAGCAAACCCTTTTTGGTTGTTCAGTTTTCGGTTCATTATAACAAGCCAAGTTTTGGGGTTGGGTAATGAGCTATAAGCGTTTGCTCCGGTGATTAGCCGATTTTAGTTTAGCGGCAGACCCACATGACGGCGAGGAATCCGGCGAGCAACACGGCAAGGCATCCGCATATCAAGGGTAACCAACCGCCGCTTTGCCACAACAAACCGGGAACTATGCCACCAACAGTACCGCCCAGATAGAAAAACATTTGGTAGATTGCCACCGCACTACCGCGCCCCTGATTTTCCTGAATATTATCGCCGACGTAGGCGTTGGTAGTGGATTGCACCGTGAACATACCAAAGCATAAAAATAGCAAACCAGCAAAAACGGATAACAGCCAGGGGGTTAAAGTCAGGGCAACCCCAAACATCATTATCAACAGCCCTATCCCTATAACCACCCGACGACTGTACCTATCGCTCAGTCTGCCCGCGATAGGCGCGGAAAAAGTACCAATCAAATATACCACGAAGATAAAACTGACCAGCAAGGTAGAGAGATTGAAAGGGGGTTTGGTTAGATAATAAGGTAAGTAGGTAAACAAACCGATAAAGGGGAAAAATATTGCAGGACCTACCAGAAATGCGCCTACCAGATTGCGGTTTTTAAAGGCAATAATAAAACTGTTTAAACTATGTCCTTTGCTGCGGATGGTAGCATTGCGCGAGGAATGCTGCGATTCCGGTAAGTAGCGGCGCATTATCAAGTAGGCTACCAGATTAAAAAGGGCAAACCCCACAAAGGCAGTACGCCAATTTACAAATTCGGTCAGTAAACCACTGATTACTCGCCCGGAAAAACCACCAAATATAGTGGAGGCGGTGTACCAACCGATTGCCATGCCGCGCTTGCTGGAAAATTGCTCATGAATATAAGCGAGTACCCCGGCAATAAACCCCGGAATTAACAGACCTTGTGCTACACGGAACAGCAGTAGAAACTGGAAAAAAGGCGAAACGGCACACAGCAGGGTAGGAAAGACCAATGCCAGTGTACTTGCCACCATCACCCGGCGAGGTCCAAAGCGATCTATCAGGAATCCGAAAAATAACACGCTACAACCTACCGCCAACACCAATGAGCTAACAGTCATACCTGCTTCGCTGGGCGTTAAGCCGAATTCCTCACCGATTATCGGTAATATCGGCTGAGTAGCATACATATTTGAAAAAACCGCTACGGTAGAACCGCCTAACACCCATAAAATCGTGCTTTGCGAAACCGTTTTATGTTGCGAATCTACTCTAGTGGACAAGAACGCTTCACGAATCGACATTTGAAAGTAATTTTCCCATATTATAAAAATGATTACCGCAGTTAAATATTACCTGTTATAATTTATGCCGTCCAATACATAATTAGCAAGAAATCAATGCATATAGGACATTATTCAAATGGAACTACAACAATTGAAATACTTTTTGAGTGTAGCAAAACTCCAACATTTCACCCATGCAGCGGAAGAGCTTTTTATATCGCAATCCTCTTTGAGTCGGGCAGTGGCTCATTTGGAAGAGGAATTGGGCGTACCTTTGTTTGAAAGGCAAGGCAGGCAGGTTAAGCTAAACCGGATGGGTCAGCTTTTCATGCGAAAAGTGGAAAATGCGCTAAAGGAATTGGAAGACGGTCGCCGTGAGTTGGAAGATATGAACTCATCAGAAAAGGGGCAGATGGCGTTGGCAATTTTACCAACAGTAGGGGTACATCTTTTACCCGGTCTGTTGAGTACCTTTAGAGCAGAACATCCCCTGATAACCTTTCGCCTTTTTCAAAACTCGGCTACAGCAATGATAGACCAACTTGAGCGCGGAGAAATTGACCTGTGTATTTCCGCACCTGTAATCGAAAAAACCCAAGTAAGTTGGGAAGTTTTGATGACCGAAGAAATGTATCTAGCAGTGCCACCCGGACATCGGCTTGCCAATCGTCCGTGTATTAATCTCGTGGAAGTAGCAGAGGATAATTTTATCAGCCTCAAGCATGGCTATGGTTTGCGTGATTTGGCAGATAACCTATGCCGTGAAGCCGGATTTGAACCTAAGATTGCTTTTGAAGGAGAAGAGATTGGAACTGCACGAAGTTTGGTAGCGGCAGGACTGGGGGTAGCGCTGATTCCGGCGTTGGCTTGGCAGGGCGTAATTGACCCTCTTCCGGTACAACTTAAGGTGGAAAAGCCATTATGCCAACGCCAGATCGGGTTGGCTTGGGTAGATAGCCGCTATCTTTCGGCGGCAGCACAGTTATTCAGGCAATTTGCTATAACCTACTTCCATTCTCATTTTAAGTAGTCCTTCTTTCCAATTGCATCAATAGTAATTGGAAAACAGATGTGTAGATTTGATTTTGGAATTTTGAGGAATTTTTGCACTCAATTTCTTAAGAGCTATAGCACTTTATTTACTTAATATAAATCTTATCTGAATTGGTTTGAGCATCCGTTATCCATTCGAGGTGCGGTTCAAGAATATCCATTTCAGAAAGTGATTCAAACGGGTAAAAACCTACCTCAGTAGTTTCATCACTCAAACCTAATCGCCCTCCGACAATCTCTGCCACAAAGCATAACCCTACAAGTTGCCAGCGGTTATCTTCAGCATAGACCGTAACTCGGTGAGGAGTAGAGTAAATGCCCACCAACCGTTTGATTTTTACATGTAACCCGGTTTCCTCCCAGACTTCGCGGATGCAGGTTTCTTCTAAATTCTCGCCCGGATCCATCGCACCGCTTGGTAAGCACCAGCGTCCGTTATCGCTTCGGCGGGTTAGTAAGATTTTACCATCGCTATCATAAATGACAGCAGCACTTCCGGTGCGAATACGAGCGGTGCGACCAATTCGGTCGCCATATTCATAATAAGGTATGTTCATTCCACACTCGCTTGATAGTAAGTTTAGCTCAAAATCGTGCTAATTATATTTCAGCTTGCTAGAAAAAATGCTATACTATGTAACATTCTACCAGAAAACAATTTCATTAATTTCTACTAACCCCAAGCTTGCATCAAGGAGGATGTAATGGCAAAGCAACTTAATCGTGCTCAAGTTGCGCCTGTTGCGCCGAAAAAAGTACGTAGCCGAGGAAAAACAATACTGCGTTTCTCGCTATTCGGTTTACTCTCGGTAGTGGTGATAGTTATAGTAGCAGTTGCAATTTTATTCTACTGGTTGTTAATTCGACCACAACCAGAAACTAACACTACCTTGAAAATCCCCGGTTTAACCGCTGAAGTGAAAGTAGTGCGAGACAAAGCTGGTGTCCCACATATTTATGCCAATAACCTGACCGATCTTTTTATAGCGCAAGGTTATGTCACAGCCCAAGATCGTCTCTGGCAACTTGAATTTAACCGCAGAGTCGGCAGCGGGCGACTTTCCGAAGTTTTGGGCAGCGCCGCTCTTGATAACGACAAATTTCTTCGCACTATCGGCTTGAGACGTGCCGCCGAACAGGAACTGCCGCTACTTGCTCCCGAAGCACGAACAATCATTGAGAGCTATTCGCAAGGTATCAATGCCTTTATTGATACCCATAAAGACAACCTCCCAATCGAGTTTACGCTGTTGGGCTTTACCCCCGAACCTTGGACACCCCTCGATTCTGTCACATGGGGTAAGGTGATGGCATACGATTTGGGTGGTAATTACACCAATGAGATACTTCGGGCAGCGTTGGTAGAAAAATTAGGTGAAAAAGATGCGGCGCTGTTATTACCTTTAAACGGTGCAGAAGGAACTCCCTTGATTGTACCTAACGGGGTAAGCTATGTTGATATGGAAAAGAGCCTTGCGCTGGTTGATTTAAATAGCGCGGCTTCTATTATAAGCAATGGGGATATGTCTGGACAAGGCAGCAACAATTGGGTGGTAGGTGGCACTAAAACCACTACAGGCAAACCGATGTTGGCAAATGACCCACATCTGGGCATTCGCAACCCTTCAGTTTGGTACGAGGTTTCGTTGCATGGCGCAGGTTTTAACGTGGCAGGTGTCACCTTCCCCGGAGTACCGGGCGTAGTTATCGGGCATAATGACCGGATAGCGTGGGGTGTTACCAACGTTGGCGGCGATACGCAAGACCTTTTCATGGAGAAAATTAACCCTGCCAATGCCAATCAGTACGAGTTTCAGAGCAAATTTGAGGACATGAGCCTTATCAAGGAAGAAATAAAGGTAAAGGGTAAAGCCACCGAGACTATTACGGTGCGTGTTACCAGGCATGGTCCGATAATGAACGATGTGGTGGATTCAATTAAAAACAGCCAATATCCAATGGCATTAGAATGGGTTGCCCTGCAAAAATCTCCGCTGATAGACGCTGTTTTAAAATATAACAGAGCCAATAACTGGAACGAGTTTCGAGAGGGGTTAAAAGGCTTCAATATTGCGGGGCAAAACTTCGTGTTTGCCGATGTAGATGGCAACATCGGTTATCAACTTACCGGGTTATGGCCTACCCGCGCCAAAGGTGATGGTTTGCTACCCGTTCCGGGTTGGAACGGTGACTATGAGTGGACGGGCTTTGTTCCGTTTGAACAATTGCCTTCGGTTTACAACCCGCCCAACGGCTTTATCGTAACAGCTAACCAACGTCCTGCAAATATGAAACCCGGCTTGAGTATAGGCGAAGAATTTGACCCGGGTTGGCGTGCGCAACGTATTACTGATCTATTACAGGCTAAAGAGAAACTTTCTTTGCAGGATTTGGGAGCTATCCAGTTTGACACCGTAACGTTGCCCGGTAAAGAGCTTGCTAAAGTGGCGGGTAGCCTACAAAGCAACGATTCCAAGTTGGTAGAACCATTAAAGCGGTTGCGCGAGTGGGATGGGAATCTTACCGCCGATTCGTCTCCCGGTGCGTTGTACAAAGTAACCTACCAATACCTACTTGAAAACATGTTCAAAAACAAAATGGGTGACGCTTACGAGCGTTATATCGGTAATCAAGCTTTTCATGTACCATTCGTTATTAAATTGCTAAAAGACCCCCAGAACGCTTGGTGGGGTGAAGGTGGGCGCGATGCGATGTTGCTAAAATCGCTAGGACAAGCGGTAGATTATCTAAACGGCAAATTCGGTAGCAACATTAATGATTGGAAGTGGGGCAAATTGCATACGTTGAGCTTTACCGAAACGCCAATCGGAGACGCTGCGCCTTTCCCACTCAATGCCATCTTGAATCTGCGTACTCTAGAACGCGCCGGAGATGGCAATACTGTAAATGCTGCCAGTTACCGCTATGTGGAGCCTTACAAACAATCGAGTGGCGCATCTTTCCGGGAGTTGATAAACTTGGCAAGCTTTGACGACTCGCTAATTACCAACACCATCGGACAATCGGGACAGCCTTTTAACAGCCACTACGGGGATAATATTGACGATTGGCAAGGAGGCAAATACCATCCTTTCTTGTTCAGTTCTTCCGCGGTGGACAAAAATAAAGAGGCAGTATTGACTTTAGGGAAATGAAAATAAAAATGTCCCAAATCTGAGATGCTCTCCTCAAAAGTGAAACCACAGTATTATTCGCAAAGGCACCTAGGAATTAAAAAGTGAGGTGCCTATTGCGGATAATTTCCAGTCTTCTAAAGGGCGTAAAGGTCTGAGGAGCGCTTGTCTAATCTGCTGACGGATATGCAAGAAAGCTGTGCTGGCTTTGACGGCGCTAACTGCTATAGCGCTAATTACTTGTGGCTAATTCTTCTTTTTATGGCTGGCAGCACGTGCCTCGCGATTCTTCTCGCGAATTTCATGTGGGATAATACGGAAATTTGCCAGAAATTGTTCGCGGAAGTCCTCGAAGCGATCTTCAAAAATAGCCACTCGCGCCTCTTGCATCATAGCCACCAGAAAATGGACGTTATGAATTGTAGCCAGTTGCAAGCCCAAAATCTCCTCGCAACGGAACAGGTGGCGTAGGTAGGCACGACTATGATTCTGACAGGTATAGCAACCGCAACCCTCCTGAATCGGTCGTTCATCGCGGGAATTGCCAGCATTGCGCAAATTCAACCGCCCGTCCTTCACGATACATGCACCGTTCCGAGCGATGCGGGTTGGCAGCACGCAATCGAACATATCTACCCCATGCAAAATACCTTCCAGTAAATCTTCGGGTGAACCCACGCCCATCACATAGAGCGGCTTATGGCGAGGCATAAGCGGGGCAGTGGAAGCCATCATTTCATAGAAAATTTCCTTTGGCTCACCCACACTCAAACCACCGAGCGCATAGCCCGGAAAATCTAGTTCTTGCGTAAGATAGCGCGCGCTTTCGTGGCGTAGTTCGTGGTAAAAGCCGCCCTGTATAATTCCAAATAACGCTTGTTTATCAGGTGTACCGCTGTGGTGATATTCTTCCAAGCAACGCGCTGCCCAACGATGGGTGCGATCCATAGCAGCGCGGGTATATTCCGGGACGCTCGGATAGGGTGCACACTCGTCAAAAGCCATAATAATGTCTGCGCCGATGTCACGCTCAATATTCATTACCACTTCCGGGGTAAAGCGATGGGTGCTACCATCGATGTGCGACTTGAAGGTTACCCCTTCCTCATCAATCTTACGCAACGGACCGAGGCTAAACACCTGAAAACCACCACTATCGGTCAGAATAGGGCGTTTCCAGTTCATAAAACGGTGTAGCCCGCCCAACTCGCGGATTAACTCATGACCGGGGCGCAGATACAAGTGGTAAGTGTTGCCCAAAATTATCCGTGCATCCAGATCGTAAAGATCAGTGTTGTTGAGAGTTTTAACGGTTGCCTGCGTACCCACCGGCATAAATACAGGGGTTGGAATATCACCGTGCGGGGTATGCAAAATACCTGCTCTTGCCGCACTATTGTTAGATCGCTTCAGTTCTTCGTACTCGAACGCCACCTTGCCCCCATCCTAAAGATAAATAATATGCCCGGATTCTACTTCCGGCTTTTTCAGATATGAAAGAGTCGCTTCCGCTACCGTCTCCGGCGAAATCATGCGCCCTTCCTCCGCTTCTTGTGCCAGAGCTTCGCGATGACGTAGCTTTATCACCGCATATGCGCCGGTATCGCTGACCAGCGGCGCAACCACCACGCCCATCCCCACTCTATTGTGCGCTAGTTCTGGTATCAAAGCCAGCAAAGCATCTTCGGCAGCGCGTTTGGTAGTGGCTACCGGCAGATAGAACGAAGGGGGTTCAATCTGCGGGTAATCATGCGCCCATGTGCTAGTGATGAAAATTGCCCACGCCCCATTACCCAGCAAACCAATTTCTCGCGCCTCGTTCACCAGCCACAAATTCGCATCACGGTTAAAGCGCATTGCGTAGTCCGCATCTTTGTCTGCTTCCAAGCCACCCGCCGCATTCAGCACCAGTGCGTCAATTTTCCCGAAAGCCTGCTTGGTTTCTTGCAAGCCTTGACGAATTTGATTGATATCTGTTATGTCAAGTTGCAAAAGCAAGACTTGCACCCCGCTCTTTTCCAGTAAGTGCTTAGTTTGCGTGGCGCGGCGGGCTTTTGCATGGTCGCGGTAGGTAATTACCACCTGTGCACCCTGCTGCGCCGCCGCCAGCGCAATCGCTTTGCCGATGCCGCGCGTGCCACCTGTAATAAAAATTGTTTTTCCGGTTAATAGCTGAATCATCCTCAAACCTATAGTATTAACATAGCGTCACCAAAACTGAAAAAGCGATAGCCCAGCCTGACCGCCTCATTGTAAGCCTCTAACATAAACTCTCGTCCGGCAAACGCACTCACCAACAAAAGCAAGGTGCTGCGCGGCAAGTGAAAATTAGTCACCAGCGCATCAATCGCCCGCAACTGCTTGCCGGGATAGAGATAAATCCGGGTATCGCCTGAATAGCTTGCCAACTTGCCGCTACTTTGGTCAAAGGCGGTTTCAAGGGTGCGAACAGTGGTAGTACCAACCGCAATTATGCGCCCACCTTGCTCCCTTACCCGATTCAACCGCTCTGCCACTTCCGCTTCAAGCTGACACCATTCGCTGTGCATTTTATGCTCTAGCGCGTTCTCTTCCTTGACAGGCTGAAAGGTATCCAAACCCACATGTAGCAGCACCCGCTCGAAACTGACTCCCTTACCGGCTATTCGTTCAAGCAATTGAGGGGTAAAATGCAACCCGGCGGTTGGAGCAGCTGCACTACCCGGGGCGGTGGCATACACCGTCTGGTAACGATTGGGGTCGGCAGGTTTGGCGTGAATATAGGGAGGCAGAGGCAATTGCCCGAATTTGTTCAGAAAGGGTAATGGCGGTTCGTTAAACTGTACTATTCGTTCGCCGGTAGGGGTTATTTCCAATACCTCTGCCGTAAGTTGCTGCTCATCTCCGAAAACAAAGATTGCACCTACGCGCGCCCCTCTACCGGGACGCACCAACACTTCCCAGATAACCGCATCGAGGATATTAGGGCGATGATCGGCTGGTCGCAGCAACAAAAGCTCCATCTGACCACCGCTTGCCGCTTTACGCCCAAACAAGCGCGCTGGTATAACTTTGCTCTCATTCACTACCAGCGCGTCACCGGGCTTGAGATAATCCACAATATCGCGAAAAACCGGGAGATGCCCAATTTGCTGCTCCCGGCGATTTAGTACCATCAACCGCGAACTATCGCGAGGCTCGGCAGCCTGCTGCGCAATAAGTTCGAGTGGCAAGTGATAATCGAAATCGGCGATATTTATAGCTTCAGTTCCGCTCATCCATTATTTTCCGGCAGCAGCCAATGCCTCCTTAATATTCTCGGTATGGTCGCGTTCGTGCCTGTAAATCACCACATACAACCCGTAGAGGTCAATCTCACCGGCAGCAGGGTGTTGTCCGCGCAAGCTCAACTGCTCATCAGTAGCGCTATCCAGCACCGCCATCATACGGGCACGGCTCTGGTTTAGTTCTTCAATCATATCGGCAACTAGCTTTCCCTGCCGCTTTTTCACCTGTCCGGCATTAAAACGATTTATATCAAAGCCTTCTACCATAGTTTGTTCGCCAGACAATATACGCTGTGCGATTATTTCCATTCCGCCTTCTGCCCCGGTAATATGGCATAGCATATCGTAAATTGTCCAACCGGGATTGGCGGTAGGCAGCTTAAGTTGCTCATCAGTCAGATTCTTGATGGTATCCACCAAATCGCGGCGGGCTTCCTCCATCTTATACTTCAAACGAGTCTTTCGATCGCTCAAATCAGGCTGTGTAGTGGTCATATAAATATCTCCTCGTTGAGAAAAATTCCAAAAAAAGAGGGTGAAACAGAGTTCACCCCGAAAAAAATAGAATTTCAGGATTCAATTAACAGGACTAGTCGTCCTTGCCCTTGCCTAAATCATCAAGGTCAAGGCTGTTTATGAAGTCGCGAAAGACCGCCAGTTTCTCATCGTCAACCTTATCAGCTTTAGGATTTTCAACTTTGGTCTGTTCTTTACCCTGTCCATCCAGCAATACGCCGGCTTTATCCATTACCGCTTCATCTACATAAATTTGAGAGCCAACCCGCACCGCCAGAGCCAGCGCATCGCTGGGGCGTGAATCGACTTCGACATGCCGCCCACCAACATCCATAATGATACGTGCATAGAAAGTATCATCATGCAAATCATTAATCAAGATACTGGTAACTTTTGCGCCAAGCTCACCAATAACAGAACGTAGCAAATCGTGGGTTAAAGGACGTGATACAGATACATCCTGTAACTCAACCGCAATTGCATCCGCTTCATAAGCGCCAATCCAAATTGGCAGGTAACGCTCGGCGTTAACTTCCTTGAGGATGACAACTCTATGCTGAGTCACAAGACTCATCCTTATGCTAAGAATTTTTGCTTCAATCATGATGGCTCTCCCTGAAAAAGCTAGAACCGAAAACCCTGAGCGAGGCTTTCTTATCCCGTAGTATAGCATGTTTTAAATGCTGTGGAAAAGTATCTCAGAGTAATATTAGTTGTAACTAGCCTCGTTTACTATGCCCCAACCTTTACCGAGAGGCCAGTAGGCAATCATAGCTTTTCCGATTATCCGGTCAATTGGCAGAAAACCCCATGCACGCGAGTCACTACTGCCGTTTCGATTATCACCAAGTACAAATAGAGTCCCCTCAGGTACAACCATCGGTCCGTAGGGAGAAAGCGAGGCTTCCTTTATGTAAGGCTCGGTTAAAGGTTGGTCATTGACATAGACCACACCGGAGCGTACTTCCACTTTTTCACCCGGAAAACCTATGACTCGTTTTATATAGTCCTGGCTTGGGTCACGTGGATATTCAAAAACCACCACATCTCCACGCTTTGGTCCGCCAAAGACCCACCAAACACTTGAGCCTTCCGCCTTAACACCCGGTATTAAACGCAACCAAGGGTTAACATCAAAATGAAAATAGGCTGCTTTATTAACCATCAATAACTGGTCGGTGTGAAAATTCGGCTCCATACTGCTGCCCTGAATCCGAAAAGGCTGGATGAGCGATTGAGCAAGGAAAAAAATCAGTATGGTAAGAATAACAGTTTCCAGCACCTCTCTCCAAAAAGATTTATGCGGTTTGGGGGATACCGCCTTCGCTGGAACTGGAGAAGTAGTGGGCAAGTCGTCTAAGCTTTGACTCTCCTCAGAAACTATCTGACCCTCCATCGGTTCAGCGGAAGCATCGGCGGCAGAGTTCCGGTAACCATATTGCTCAACAACCACTTCAGAGGTGGGTTGCGGCACGATTGGAGATTCCATAGCCTGAGGCAAAGTTGGCTGAGGTTTGTAATTATTTTCTTCGGACACCGCGATAAAAGCTCCTTAAAAATCCATGCTTTTTAATGACCTTTAAATTATAGCATAATAAGCCAATAGCAGTTAGCCTTACTTTTGGGGATTATTTGATTTAGCCCTATAAGGTTTGTACTGACAAATAAGGAGTATTTGTGCTATACTAAAATTTAATAAAATTGTGAAGCTAATCGTAACAATTGTTGGTATTCAGCTTAAAAGCAGGCGCTTGTGACCGAGAATAATCAGATTGGCGGAAATATACCAGATACCGCTATCAAGCCTGTGCCTTTATTTGAGGCAACTTCCTCTGAGGCTATACGCTGCAAAGTTTGTGAAATAAGCTGCGAACTGTCAGAAGGTCAAAGCGGCGTATGCAAAGTACGTACCAACCGTGCCGGAAAACTCGTCACCCTGAACTATGGCATAATCAGCCACGCCGACCTTGAACCGATAGAACGTAAGTATTTCTACCATTTTTTCCCCGGTACAAAAGTGTTCTCGATTGGCGGTTATGGGCTGAACTACCCCAGAGTGGGTGGAGTGGATCATAATGATGATTTTCCTTCAGGCAATATCAGGGTATTACCCGTAGAAAAGATCATAAAGTTCAGTATTGAGCAACGCTGTCGCGGCGTGGTATTTGCTTATAACGAACCAAGCATGTGGTATGAATTTCTTTACGATGCAATGCGACTGGTTAAAGCTAACGGCATGTTCACTGCTATTGTTTCGAACGGCTATTTCACCTCAGAAGTATTGAATAATATCGGTGATTATCTTGATGGTATTTTGTTAGAGATAAATTCGTTCAACGAAGAAACTTTCCGGGTATTCAGTGGACAAACCCAATTCCAGCAGATTCTGGAAAATGCCAGCCAAGCGCAACGTAAATTCAAAGTTCATGTGGAAATAAATACCAGAATTGTTCCCGGAATAAACGATTCTACTACCGAAATGAAAACTATTGCAGCATGGATTAAGCAGGTATTAGGCGAAACCACTCCCTGGCATTTGTCATTGGCAGGCGATGGAGATCCCACCATCTTATGGTATATTAAATCACTGGCAGAAGAAAACGATTTGAAGTACGTATATCTTCATAATGTGGAGCAACAAAAAATCCAGTTGGCTAGTGCAGGAGTGACAATAAATAGCGATAATACTGCCGGAGGTAATACATTTTGCTATAAATGTCATAGATTATTAATTTCACGTACTGAGACAGAAGCTGTCTCTAGCGGTTTAGAGCGAGAACGTTGTACTTACTGCGGGATCGAAACCAGCGTACATAATACCATCTGGAAACTCTAAAAAAACCTGACAAAAATTTCTTATAAGCGCGCTCTTCCGGCTACGTATTGCAATGAATTAATATCTCTTTTATAATCAAGAATAGCTAATACTAAGAATAATCAGTATTCTGACTAAATATAAGTTACATAAAATATCTTCAATTAGGTCGTGAATATGGGCTGAGGGTATGTTACTCACTTCAAGCTATTTGGATACCCCATCATCGTTGCTAACCAGAGAGAGCAGCACAAGTGCAACCTAATAAATTACTAAAGAAAATAGGAACGGGACAACTCGGCAAAGATGTTAAACCGCGAGACGACCAAACATCTCAGTTGGATTCGTTGCGCAATAGTCTAGGTACAACTAGTACCATGTCGCGTGGGCATGTTTTACAGGGTCGCTACGAAATTGAGCAAGTAGTAGGTTACGGCGGTATGAGTACCGTTTACCGCGCCCGTGATATGCGATTTACTCAAACCGTAAGGGTATGCGCCGTCAAAGAAATGTTTGATATGTCCACCGACCCGGCGGCGCGGCGTGATAAAATGCAACGCTTTGAGATGGAAGCAAATATTCTTGCCAAGCTCAATCACGCTTCGATTCCCAAAATTTATGATTTCTTCGGAGACAATGACCGCTTCTTCTTGGTGCTGGAATATGTAGATGGGAAAAATCTTGAGTCCCTCCTTGAAGCTGCAAATTCTCCGCTAGATGAACGCGATGTGTTGGAATGGGCTATAAAGCTTTGTGAAGTGCTCAGTTATTTACATAATCAAAAGCCCGGTCCTATCATTTTCCGCGATATGAAACCTTCAAACGTGATGCTCAATAATGATGGACGTTTGATGCTAATTGACTTTGGTATTGCTAAAGTCTTTTTAGACGACAAAAAAGGGACTATGATCGGCACAGAGGGCTATTCGCCCCCGGAACAATACAAGGGTATAGGTCAACCTGCCGGGGATATTTATGCCCTTGGCGCTACCATGCACCACCTTCTTACCAATAGCGACCCTCGCTTGGAAATTCCCTTTACCTTCCATGAGCGCATGCCAAAAACGCTTAATCCTAAAATCTCGCCTGAGATGGAAGCGATTGTAATGAAAGCGTTGGAGTTTTCTATTGAGGATCGTTGGAAAAACGTTGAGGAAATGAAAGCAGCGCTCGTAAGGTTTCAGTACAAGTTAAGCGGACTTGTAGAAGCTACCAGTCATGGAACGCACGCCCTTAACCTAGATATGTCAAAGGTAGCCGAAGCCAAACTCAACGCTACGCCAACACCGGGCACTAATCCGACAATACGCCCCCATACCGGAACAGATGGCACAAAAATGGTTCCTGTAGCTCGTCCCGGACAAGCATCTGCTAAGGATGGGATTCTTTCTGTGCCAGAGTATTTGCCTCAAGCCAAATTGTTATGGGATTTCAAGGTAGAAGAGGAAATCCGCGCAACGCCGCTAGTTTACGGCAACTCGATTTTTATTGGCAGCTATGACACCAATATATACGCCCTTGATGCAAAAAATGGCTCATTCTTATGGAAAACCCCCACCAGTGCCGGAATCAGCAGTAGCCCTTGTATAGCAGAAATTCCCGGTGGGACTCAACTGCTAATTGTAGGCAGTGAGGATCACAAGCTATATGCGCTCGAAATCCAAAAAGGGCAGCAAATGTGGGATTTCCAAGCACAAGGTCCTATTCGCAGTTCACCGCGACTCTACCAATCCTATGTGTTCTTTGGCTCAGATGATAACCATGTTTATGGGGTTGATATTCGGGGCGGCAAAGCGCTGTGGAAACAGCGTACCTTAGGCAGGGTGCGCAGTTCGCCTACTATAGCCAATGGTTGCATCTACATCGGTAGTGAAGACCGTAAGCTTTACTCGCTGGAAATTTCACGAGGCAACATCAACTGGAAGTTTGATACTTTGAACAGTATTGTGAGTACGCCAGCAGTTGCAGACGGGTATGTATATATCGGTTCGGAGGACTCCAATTTTTATTGCATCGATACCCAAAACGGTTTTCTGGTGTGGAAAGCTAAAACGGGTAAACCAATCCGCTCATCTCCTAGTTTCCACAATGGGAAAGTTTATTTTGGATCAGGGGATGGTATGTTGTACTGTTATGATGCTAAACGTGGTGCTAAACTATGGGCTTTTAACACCGAAAGTCAAATAGTAAGTTCACCGCGAGTAGCAAATGGGCTTGTTTTCTTCGGGGCTGCAGACGGCAATATTTATGCGCTGGATGCGGATAAAGGTGATGCCAAATGGTTCTATCCAACCGGTAACGCGATCGTATGCTCACCTGCCATTGCTAATGATACTCTTTACATCGGTTCCCTCGATAACCGATTGTATGCCATCGCAATATAGTCATGGGAGAAATGAGCTTGTTTAATAAAGACATACCCGGTTCTGGCGAAAAAAAGAAAAGCAAAAGTAGTCGCAGTAAAACTCGCAAAGAAAAGGCTCCGGTAGTTACAGAAAATCTACCCGTAGTAGCGCCAACCGAAGAGCTTACAAGACCTGATCCTGATATGGCTACACAACCGCTTTCATCAATGGATTTTTCTCAACTTGAGGTGAAACCTATTGATGTAACGGTTAACGGCACGAGTTCGCTGATTCCTCAAAAAGTCAAATGCCAACAAATTGAGGCAGCCTTTGCTTCTCATGTCGGCATGATTCGGGACAATAACGAGGATAGTTTGACTGTTTTTATGGGCACTATTCCGCGAAGCGAAAATGTACCAGAGCAATTATTCGGCTTTTTTGCGGTTGCGGATGGAATGGGTGGACATGAAAACGGGGAGGTTGCCAGTAATATTGCGATTCGAACCACTTCGAAAAACGTAGTTAATGAGTTTTACTTGAGAGCTTTATCTGGCTTAAAGCCGGGTTCAACCGGTGAAACTCCGGGCGAAATACTTGTACGCCTGATAGAAAATACCAATCAGTTAATAATTGAGCAGGGACAGGAAGCTCGCCATAATATGGGAACAACCTTGACCTGTATTATAATTCTAGGTTCAATGGCATATGTAGGGCATATTGGGGATAGCCGATTGTATGGCGTGAACAAAGAAACCCGGCAATTGCAGCAAATAACCAAAGATCATTCTTTGGTAGCGCGACTGGTTGAAGCAGGGGCACTTACCGCTCAGGAAGCCTTGGATAGCCCACAACGCAGCGTGTTGTACCGTTCACTAGGACAACGGTTAGAAATGTCAGCCGATACCGATTTCTTTCGAATTTCTGAATATACTCATTTGGTATTGTGTTCTGACGGTTTATGGGATATGCTACCTGATATGTCAATTTCATATATCATCAACAAATATGATGAGCCGGCTACCATATGCCAAGAACTTATTAATTCTGCTAATTCTGCGGGTGGTGAGGATAACGTTAGTGTTATTGTTATCAAACTATAACCCGATGAGGCTTGTGCTATGAGCGAACGTAATATAGTTCCGCTCGATAATAATGATAAATTAAAAGGCGGTAACAACGAGCGTCTAATATCGGCTTACCCAGGATATGAACCTGTAACGCTGGATTATATGCCCTCGCAGCAAGCTTTTCCTGCTTCTAAAGTAGAGAAAGTTATTTATCTGCTTTTCACACTCAGCACCCATGAGCATTTATCAAATAGCGGAAATGTTCCTCTCAACATTTGTCTAGTAGTTGACCAGAGCAGTTCGATGCGTGGGGAAAAGCTATTTGCGCTGAAATCAGCCGCTAAACAGGTGGTTGACCAACTTGCCAACGAAGATTTTTTCAGCCTGATCAGCTTCAATGACCGGGCAACGGTAGTGGTGGGTTGCCAACGAGTCGATAGTCGCGAAAACATCAAAATGCTGATCGACTCAATTGAGGCAAAAGGTGGGACTGAACTGGCGCAAGGTCTGAATCAAGGCATCATGGAAATGAAACGCGCCACAAATTTCACCGAATTAAACCACCTAATGCTTTTTACCGATGGTCAAACCTACGGCGATTCCGAACAATGTGTTTACCTTGGTATGGAAGCCGCGCGTAATAACATTAGCATACACCCAATGGGTATCGGTACAGACTGGAATGAGGATTTGCTCGAAACAGTTGCAGCAAAAACAGCCAGTTCATCCGAATTTATTAACTCCGCAGACCAGATTATCAAAATATTCCTTCAAAAAATCGCGCAGTTCCGGGCTACTCTTACTAATAATGCAACCCTAATATTTCAGCCTGTTCAAGGCATCAAAATTAGAAATGCCCATAGAATAGTGCCGACTATTAGCGAAATGGAAATTATTCCCGGCAATAATAAAGGCGAATTGAATCTCAAGTTAGGGGTTATGCGATACAAGCACGACTACAAAGTATTAATAGAATTGCTATTGCCTACCTGCCCGCCGGGAGTTTTTCGTGTTGGGGATTTCTCGTTGCGCTACACCCCTATTGAAGCACAAAAAAATACCGTGCATTTAAAACTTCCAGTGGGTATAACCATAGCTGAACCCATCCATAGTTCCCCGATAAACCCGGAAGTTAAGAGCATTCTGGAAAAAATCACTACTTTCAAGCTTCAGGCTAAAGCATGGCAAGATTTGAGTAGTGGAGATATTGAAGGTGGTAAAAAAAAGTTGGCAGCAGTTGGCACTAAGCTTCTCAATATGGGGGAATCCATTCTGGCTTCGCAGGTAGAGCAGGAATTGAACAATTTGGAAGTTCGAGGTATTGCTACCGCTGAAGGGAAAAAACGGATAAAGTACGGGACAAGAGGGCTAACCGGACTTTTTGAAGATTAGTACATCGTAGCTACAGCTAGAAAAAAGGTCATATTAATGATTATCTGTCCAAACTGTGGAACAAAACAAATAGAAGGTACTCTTTTTTGTAACGATTGTGGAGCGGACTTAACCGGGTTAGAGGAAGGTATTGACCCCAATCTCGACCTTTCTCGCGAGAGTAAATATACCACTGCCAATATCCCGCCTTCTAACTTTAGCATACCCGTTATTCCACAGGGGACATTTCCGGTAGCGCCACCTGCTCCGGTTAGCGGTCCGGTGCGCAAGGATTTAAAGCTTGTGGTATTAAATACCGGGAGACGGATGGAATGCCCCGACCGTTCTAATATTATCATCGGCAGAAGTGATGCAGTTTCTGGTGAAACCCCTGATATTGACCTTACCCCGGATGATGCACTAGAATTAGGGGTATCGCGACGGCACGCTTGTATTACTTTCCGCGATGGTGTTCCTTTTCTTACTGACTTAGGTAGTACGAACCGTACCTTCATCAATAGGCAAGTGTTAATGCGAGGACAACCCAGTTTGCTAAAAGATGGCGATGAAATCCGGATGGGCAATGCTATTATAAAAGTGTTATTTAAGCCGGATGCTAAATAGTCCATTCAAATAAACCGGATACCTTGGGTCCCTTTAAAATACGGAGAGTAGTTGTGGCTATAGTAATTTTACATGTACTCAATCAGGACGCGATTGTTGGCGAAATGGAGAAGCTTCCTGACCCTAAAGATTCTTTTGTTTCTATCTCCAACCCGCGCAAGATGGATAATCGCCCTGTCACCTTTATTGATAAACGGGCGCGAGTTATAATGTTTCCTTGGAACCAAATCTTCTTTATTGAAGTAATGGAGAGCGAAGAAGAAAAACGCGACACCTTGAATATTTGGCGAGAATGAGCGAAATTACTGATACTGAAACTTCGGAAAACGCCGAAGCAAGCACCCCAACCGTTGCTGCTGGAAATCCTGACAACCCCGAAAGGCAGAGTTTTCCAGCTTACGCCAAGTTAAATCTTTCCCTCGAAATTCTGGGCAAACGCCTAGATGGATTTCATGACCTGGCTTCGGTTATGCAAACCGTATCGCTGGCAGATACCTTATACCTTGCGCCTTCAGAGAATATTGAGTTTGATTGTAATCTACCCGAATTGGTGGACGAAACCAATCTGGTGTGGCGGGCTGCCAATTTGCTGCACGAGTTGTTGCCAGCCGAGAAGAAGCGAGGCGTGAGCCTTTATCTCGAAAAAGCTATTCCGGTTGCCGCCGGTTTGGGCGGGGGTAGCAGCGATGCCGCTACCGCGCTTTTCGCCATAAACTGGTTCTGGAATTTGGGGCTTAGCACAGAAAAACTGGAAGAAATGTCGGCGAGGTTAGGCAGCGATGTGCCATTCTTTATCAGAGGTGGTACTGCGCTAGTAGAAGGGCGTGGCGAGAAACTTACAACCTTACCACCGTTGGGCAAATACTGGATGGTATTACTTTATCCCGAAGTAAATTTGCCCGCTAACAAAACCGCCACCCTCTATCGCAGCTTGGAACGAAGCGACTTTAGCGGAGGGCAAATCACCCGCGAACTGGTGAAATCTATAAGGGTGGGAAAGTCACTATCCGAATCGTTATTATTCAATAGTTTTGAACGGTTGGTATATGAGCTGTTCCCAGAAATAGATTTTTACCGCAACGCAATGGTGAACGCCGGAGCAGAGTTCGTGCGCGTTTCAGGAAGCGGACCGACCCTCTATGCGCTGGTTAGCAGCCAAGAAGAGGGTCGCAACATTGTTAATACCCTTGAGCAAGCAGGGTATTTGGTTTACCTAGCAGAAACGGTGGAATCCACCTTCGCATAGAGTTGCTTGAACTCTTGCGCCAGATAAGGATTCCACATCGCCCCTGTTCCGCTCTGTACTCCATCCACACCAAATTCTAGATATTCCAGCGCATCGGGCGCAGTCATTACCCCACCCACCCCGATAATAGTAAGGTCGCTTGAAGAAATGCCTAACGCGCGTCTGGTTTCCAGCAAGCGTTTTACCATTGCCTGCCCTGCCGGTTTGATAGCTGCCCCACAAATGCCACTAGATAAGCGACCGTTACCGGGTAGAGCCTGAACACCTTCAGGAGTACGCACATTCGCCGGAATAGTATTGATAGCCGCCAGCGCGTTTGCGCCACCGCGAACCGCTGCCGAAACCACCTCATGAGTTAGGTTGTCATCATCCAGAAAGCCCATTTTCAGGATTAATGGGGTACTTCCAAGCCTTTTCCGCATCGCCGCCGCAATTATCCCCACTGCTTCGGGACTCTGGTATAAGCTGCCTTCGCCGCTCTGTACGTTCGGACAACTGAAATTCGCCTCCACCGCTTCTGCGCCCGCCTGTTTAGCCCATTCGCCCGCCAGCGCAAAATCTTCCGCCAATTCTTGCAGTGTGCCGCCCGCCTTGACAGTGCCGACCACGCTCACCACCAACATTTGCCCCTCGTGAATGGCTGCACGCGCCTTCGCCACATCCTCTTGCCATGTTTGCGGATCGCGGCTTGGCATTCCAAACGAGTTAGTAATACTAAGCTGTTCAAGCGGGCTGCTATCATCAGGAAGGCAGATCAGTTCCGGTTTAGCGCCGCGCGGCATCATCTGTTCCGGGGAAGTGGCTACCGCCAGCACGTTGGGGAAAGGATGAACAGGGATACGCAACGTTCGAACTGTTTTGTAGGTCAGCACATCAAAACCCAAATCAGCGTACAGCTTGATATAGGCGGAATTGAGCAAAGGGCCTGCAGGAACGCCCAAAGGAGAGTTTAGCTTTTTGCCGAAAAAGCTATAAGCAGGCAACCCCCGATTGATTTCTGCCAGTTCGGGCAGCGTTCCACTAAATTCAGGTCCGCGCTCGTAATTTTCGTCATAGCTCAAACCGATGTTATAGGTTGAATTTGTTTTCATCTATATTGCTCTTTTTCAGATTTTAAGGAAAGTTCTGATTATCTTTCGTAAAAACGTTCACCTTGCGTGCCTTCGGGCGAACGGGCAAACACCTCGTCCATGAGCTCATCAAACTCACGGGTGTTGCGCTCGTCCAGCACGCTGCGCACTTCTGTTTCGCGATCCCGCCAATCAATTACCAGCCCACGATACCACGTCTTGTATTTCTCAAGCTGTGGGTCGTCTGTACTCACGATAAAGGCTTTCCCTTCATTGACTGCCGTAATTTTGTCAAAAGGGATTTCCAGTTCGCGCTTACCATCTTCAGTTTCAACCCACAGTTTAGCTTCATCCAGAATAACCCGGCGTGGTTCGTTTTTCAAGGCGTTGGCGATTAGTTTGAGGCTGAGCAACCACAAGCCCACCATTACCAGTTCTACAATAAGCCAGACCGCCCACCCCGGATTCATGGTACTGAGTACCAAAAATGCTACAGAAACTAATATAAACAGAATACTAAACGCAATTATAACAAAGCCACTGTTCCGAGTAGGATGATGCGGCTCGTAAATTTTCTGTGTCATAGCCAACCTTGAGAACAGGGGACAAATTAGATACTTACCCCCATCGCATTTTACTTTACCATTTGCCCAGTACGCCAGACAATAACGCCATACGCACATACATGCCGTTGGAAGCTTGTTCGAAATAAACTGCTTGTGGTAATTCATCCACCGCTTCGTCAATTTCACCGACACGCGGCAATGGGTGCATGATTATGGCAGTGGGCTTCATACTTGCCACCGTATCTAGCGTCACACGGTAAGAACCGCTCACCGCTTGATATGCTTCCTCGCTCTCGAAGCGTTCCTTCTGCACACGAGTAATGTACCACACGTCTGCCTCGTTAGCCACTTCATTGATGTCTTTAGCAACACTCATCTGCACGCCCTTCGCCTTCAGTTCCTCTACCAGTTCTTCCGGCATATTCAAAGATTCAGGCGATACAAATATAAGCTTGACATTGCGGTATAGGCTTAACAGTTTTGCCAGTGAGTGGACGGTGCGCCCGTGTTTCAAGTCGCCTACCAAACCCACGGTTAGGTCGTCAAGACCGCCGCACTTTTGGTTAATGGTATAGGTATCCAGCAACGCCTGAGAAGGATGCTCGCCCACGCCATCACCCGCATTTATCAACGGAATGTTAGGCAAGCCTTGCTTGGTGCGCTCTTTATGAATTGCTAAGGCTGCTTCTGCGGCTGCGCCCTTCTGGTGGTGACGCAACACAATCAGGTCGGCATAACCGGACAACACCCGCACTGTATCGGACAGAGTCTCGCCCTTTGAAACCGAACTGAACTGCACCCCTACGATGTTGTGAACCTCACCTCCCAATCGCTTCATAGCAATGCTAAAACTGGAGTCGGTGCGGGTACTGGCTTCATAGAACAAGTTGACCAAGATTTTGCCGCGTAAAATATCGGTTGAGCCGTTCTGCTCTTTAATACGCTTCATCCAGTCGGCTTCTTCAAAGAAACGGTCAAGGTCGCTGCGGCTGAATTGCTCAACCGATAGCACCGCTTTTCCGGTCAAGTCACCGTTTATAGGCTCTGCTATTGTAAATAGCTTACTTCGTTCCTCGTATGTTAGCATACTACCCCCTTAATTTTATGATGAGTTTTGCAATCCCATCAGTAGGAAGTGGGAAATTGCGTTCGGGCGAACTTCACCCGAATCGTTCAGGAAACTCACCCCTCAAAACTTAATATTTTAGCGCTCCCCGATGCAGCCAGCACCTTCCCGTCCTCAAAGACCAATTGCCCACGCAACCAAACCCGCCGCACGCGCCCCTGTCCTTTCATACCAACGAAAGGAGTCCAGCCACACTTTGTATATAGTCCCTCATTCGAAAATTCGTATTTATCAGTTTCGTCAATTTCCACCTCGCCCTCGCCTTCGGGCAGTCCGAAAACGCGGCGGGGCGCAATTGCCAACAATTCCACCAAGCGGGCAAGGTCAAATCCGGCGCGTCCTTCCGCCACCTCGCGGTACATCAGCCCGAAGGTAGTTTCCAAACCCGGCACGCCAAAGGGCGGTTTGCTGCTATCTTTTTCGGCGCGGGTGTGGGGCGCATGGTCGGTGGCAAGCATATCAATAGAACCGTCCGCCAAACCTTGCCACAGAGCGCGTACATCTTCTTCCGTTTGCAAAGCCGGACTCATCTTAGCATACGCGCCGAGTTTATCCGGCGCAGCCTCCTGCTCTGTCAAAAACAGATGGTGGGGCGCAGCCTCGCAGGTAATGGCAATGCCTTTTTCTTTAGCCGCCCTGATTACTGCCAGTTCAGATTTTTTGCTGAGGTGGCAAATATGGATGCGCCGATTGTAGAGCGCCGCCAGACCGATCACCGCTGCCACCGTCGCGCCCTCAGCATGGATCATAATCGGTTTGTGCGGATAACGCTCTGCCGGATACCAGCTTAAAAAAATAGCCAGCATAGCCGGCAATCCTTCAAAAATAATATTTCCATGTGTGTGTCCAAAATACGCTTTCAGCCCCGCCACTCGCTGGACGATTCTGGGGTATTCAGACCCGTTATCAGGAGTCGCCCCAAAGTTAAAACCAACATCACACACGATCTTCGCCCTTGCCAGCCCTATTTTCTCCTCTAACGCTGCCTCGGTAGTGGTGGGAACGGGGTTATTTGGCATGTCCAACAGGGCAGTATAACCGCCCGCCAACGCAGCACAGGTTCCGGTATAGAAATCCTCCTTATCGGTGCTGCCCGGTTCGCGCAAATGAACGTGTGGATCGGCGAAAGACGGCAATCTGAGCATATGCTTTACAACCCCATATACCGACGCACTTCATCGTAGCGCGCTCGGTCAATTTTGCCGGTTTCCAAATAGCGATTAAGCAATTGGGACAGCGTGATTACAGTATGGGTCAGGTAGCCTTTTTCTTCCAGCGCCTGTACGCCACCCTGTTGGCGATCTACCACCATCAAAAGGTCGCGTACTTTCAACCCGGCATGCTCCAATTTCTCTATCGCCTCAAACTTGCTGTATGCCAGCGAAACAACATCATCAATCAAGAGCGCGGTTTGCCCTGCCTTGAAATCGCCGTCAATCTCCACGCCTAGCCCGTAGCCTTTGGTATCTTTGCGGGGTGAAATCATCGGGCGAGAGGTGGTATAAGCCAGCACCGCCACCAACGGCGTAACGGCAGTGGGAATATCGGCGTACAGGTCGAAACTCAAGCGGCAACTAATTTTATCCAGCAAAGCGCAGGTGTAGGACATTACGCTAGGGTAGCTGCGTAAAATCCGCAGGTTCAAGTAAATTGGCGAAAGAGGCGCAGTTGGGTCGGTTTCGTGCTGTTTCAGCTTGAAAGCGCCAAACTTGACCGCCCCGATTTCAAAATACAGGTCTGCCAAACGGTTATATTCATCGGGTGTAATTTCAGCTACTGACAGGTCAATTGGGTAATCGTGCATTAGTCTATCCTTGTCTTGATTTCCTCGGCGAGCTTACGGGCAGCAACCCCAGCGGCTTCGGCGAAATTTTCATCTTTTCCGGCGTAAATAATGCCCCGGCTACTGTTAATTACCAGCCCGTAGCCTTGTGAGTCGCGTCCATACTTCAAAACTGCCTCAAGGTCGCCCCCTTGCGCACCCACACCCGGTACAAGCAAAGGTACATCCGGCGCGACCGCTCGGATTTGCGCCAGTTCGGCAGGATAGGTTGCACCCGCCACCAACCCGACGTTGCGATTACTATTCCAATCGTTGGCGGCAAGTTGCGCCACTTTCAAATAGAGCGGTGTACCCTCAGCCCCAGCCGACAACATCTGTAACTCGGCAGAACCGGGGTTAGAGGTGCGGCATAGCACGAATACGCCTTTTTCGGCGCGTTCCAGATATGGTTCGAGCGCTTCGCCGCCCAGATAGGGCTGCACCGTTACCGCATCTCCTCCAAAATAGTCAAAAAGAGAGGCGACATAGCCTTTGTTGGTACTGGCTATATCGCCTCTTTTCGCATCCAGAATCAATGGAATCTCAGGGAAGCGGCTACGCAGGTAGTCGCCCAAACGCTTCAACGCCTTTAATCCGGGCGGACCTGCTTGTTCAAAGAAAGCCAAATTGGGCTTGAAAGCGCACACCGATTCGGCAGTAGCCTCTACAATAGCGCGGCAGAAAGCATAATAGCTTTCCTCCACTGCTTCCTCTTCCGTACCTTGCTTGAGGAAAGCGGGTATTTGGGAGTATTCGGGGTCAAGACCCACACATAGAAAAAAGCCATCTCGCCAGCGCCTTTCGAGTAATCTCCCGAAGTGGCGCGCGGATGGACTTGTATCGCTACTAAGCTCGCGCGGTTGTATCACCGATTCCTCTTATTTTCAAAATTATTAGTCACTCATCCCAGCCAAAGTTTTGCATATTATACAACATGATTTTTGATTCGCAAAGCTTTAAGCGTGATATGTCGCATATTAATTTTCATCGATTCATCCGAAGTTTTGCACTTCTTCGTTTCACCCGTTGCTGTCATTGCTGTAAACATTAACTTATCGTATCTAACGATACGCCACTACCCCGAAGGCAGCTTCGCGCACGATTACACGCTTGAATCCGGCGCTTTGCAGACGGCGAATTACCCCCTTGAAGGTGCGTATGCCGTAATTGCTCTTGGGATCGCCAATATAGTGAAAGAGGATACCGCCACGTTTCAGCACCCGATATAACTGACGGTAAAATTCTTCGGAGTAAAGCTGCCCCGCAAGACTGAAAGTGGGCGGGTCATGCACAACGCGGTGGAAAGATTCATTTTCAAAGCTCGGCACAATTTCGGAGCTATCGCCCCGCATACGAGTGATGCGCGGGTTATCGAACAGGGCTTGCGACCATGGATTGAGCCACTCAATTTCCTGTACTGCCGGATCAAACTCGATGGTGGTTACGCGCTCTGCTCTTTTGGCGGCTTCTATCGCGGTATAGCCAAGCCCGGTGCAAGTATCCAGCACATTGCCTGTAATCGGTTCTATGGCTTTAATTTTGCTCAACGTATCTTGGTAGGGGTCTGTATCTTTGATGCGGTGCATGAGAATACCGGAAATCAAAAGAGTAGGCGCGGCGCGGGTAGGTAACAAGCTACAATAACGGTTGGTTTCGTCCGAATAAGCCTCTACCTTGTTAAGGCTGCCGTCCTGCGAAAGTACATAGCAACTGTTTTCAGCCTCGCTTATCTTTTCAGCATCCGCCCACGACAACGCTTCCCCACCCGGAAATAGCACACCCTTAGCAGTAAGTTGAACCCCGACCTTTGAAAGCGAAAGGTCAGGGGAAATTTCGGTTTCGGTTGCACCCTCGCGGTAGAGCTTGAGCAAGGGCACAACCTGTACGTGGGAGAGAACTACCCGCTCCATTACGCCCTACCTTAGTCGCTGTAAAACAGTGGCGCTACGAGGTGAGAGCCGAAACCCGCTTTCTGCCCCTATACCCGGTGAAAAATCATAGACTTCACCCGGTTTGTCAAACAAATCACGGTAGTGGTAGCCCCCCTCCAAATATTCCATCGAGTCGGCAGGAGTAAAGAGCGGCAACTCAGACAATACCATTTCGGTCAAGTTCATTACCACGATGAAATGCTCATTCTCCATACGCCGCCCGTAGATATACATATTATCTTGCCCGTAAAGCGTATCGAATTTGCCGCGCCGGAAAGCGGGATGCTGCTTGCGGAGAGCGATAGCGCGTTTGAAATAATCGCGCAAGTCGTTATCCCACTTCTTTTCATCCCACGGAAATGAGCGGCGGCAATCAGGGTCGCGGGCGCCTTCCATCCCAATCTCATCGCCATAGTAAATGCTAGGCGCGCCGGGATAGGTCATCTGAAAAAGAGTAGCCAATTTCAACGCGCTTTTATCGCCTCCAGCGATGGTCAGAAAGCGTGGAGTATCGTGACTATCGAGCAGATTCATCAAGACCTGATTGATTTCAGGCTGGTACAATTCCTGCAATTCCTTGATAAAGATGCCAAACTGAAGCCCATCAATCATGCGGATACCACCATGACCATCCAGCCCGGTATCGCGAATAGTCTCAGGGTTAAATTTGGAAGTGCGCATGAAAAAGCCCATCACGGCACGGGTAAAGAGATAGTTCATCACCGCATCAAATTGGTCGCCTTGTAACCAACGTTTGGCATTTTCCCAGATTTCACCGCAGATATAGGCTTCCGAGTTCACACCCTTGACCTGCCGCCGAAATTCGCGCCAGAACTCATCATCGTCAATTTCGCTAGGGACATCCAGCCGCCAACCGTCTGCGCCGAACTCCAACCAGAAGCGCCCCACCGACATAAGATAATCACGTACCGCCGGGGTTCTGACATTAAATTTTGGCAGCGCCGGAATACCCCACCATGCATCATAGTTAAGATCACCTGAATAGGCATTTACCGGAAAGCCTCGAAAATTAAACCAATCGAGGTAAGGTGAATTTACACCGTTTTCAAGAGTATGGTTGAACTGGTAAAACCCCCGACTGGCATGATTAAAAACACCATCCAGAATTACGTGCATGCCGCGCTTATGAGCTTCGTCCAGCAACTCTCGAAAAGCGGGGTTTCCGCCTAGAATTGGGTCAACTTGGAAATAATCATGGGTATGGTAACGATGATTAGCAGGGGACTGAAAGATGGGGTTGAGATAGAGGGCGTTAATTCCTAAATCTTGAAGGTAATCCAGCTTTTCGACAATTCCTAGCAGGTCGCCGCATTTGTAGCCGTGCGTGGTGGGTGGGCTATCCCAGCTTTCCACATATGCCGGTTTTGATACACGACTACTACTGGCAAACCTGTCTGGAAAAATCTGGTAAAAAATTGCATCCTTTACCCAATCAGGGGTATGGATACCGTCTGCGACGCTCAACTGCAAATCCTTTCTATTCGTCCGCCACCATTAGACCTAATAAATGGTAGCCACTATCTACATGGATGACCTCACCAGTTATCCCTCGCGCCATCTCACTGGCAAGGAATACAGCAGTATCACCCACCTCCGCTTGTTCAGTATTACGCTTTAGGGGAGTTATATCTTTAACATAATTCAGCACTTTGCCAAAATCGCGTACACCTGAGGCTGCCAGCGTTTTAATCGGACCAGCACTTATGGCGTTTACACGAATATTTAGACCGCCCAAGTCTTGAGCGCAATAGCGCACCGAGGCTTCCAGCGCCGCTTTAGCGACACCCATCACATTATAATTCTTCACCACTCGCTCTGCACCCAGATAACTGAGGCTGATGATGCTTCCACCGCCTACCGCTTCCATCAAAGGACGCGCCCGTTTGGCAGTGGCAATAAGCGAAAAGCTACTGATGTCTTGCGCCAGCGCATATCCGGCACGACTGGTATTGGTAAAGCTGCCCATCAGGTCTTCGCGATTGGCAAAAGCGAGGCAGTGAACCAGAATATCCAGTTTGCCGCCAAAGTGTGCGCTCACCTTTTCAAAAACCTCATCCAGTTCGGCATCACTCTGCACATCGCAAGGTCCGATAACAGTGGCATGAGGTTGCAGGGTTGCCGCAAGTTGTTCGACATTTTCTCTCAACCGTTCGGTCTGATAAGTCAGAATGATTTCGGCATTAGCCTTTGCAAAAGATTGAGCAATACCCCAAGCAATGCTACGTTTATTGGCAACTCCCATAATCAGAGCTTTTTTCCCCTCAAGCAATGGGTACAAGGCGTTATCTCCTTTAAACAAAATCACCTGTTTTCGCAATGTGTTCTATCGTAACATATTTAGTCGCGTCTGTACAAATAGACATTTAAATCCATTAATAGCCTGCAACCGTGCTATTATCTACCCGTTTAATAAAGTGGTTATACATCACCGGATTCGCTTGTTTTTATATGGGAGGTCTAATTAGAATATGCCCGGGGAATACGGAACTACACTTGGAGCGAGCAGAAGCCGTCGCCGCTTCCTCAAACTGGCGGGAGGCACGGCGCTGGCGGGAGCGGCGGTAGCAATGCTTCCATTGGCGCTGGCACATGCCAAAGCAGCGGCTTCTGATTTCGTAGAAAAAGATAAATTTCCTGCTTCCGGGGAATATATTTCTTCGGTTTTCAATGTAGGTCAAACTTTTAGTGCAGTAGGGGTTTATTGGGAAGTGCGTTCTGGTAGCTCCGCTTTACTTGAATTTCAGGTGCGAGTCAGTAGCGACGGCGCACAATTCAGTGATTGGTTCCACAGTACGCAAGAAAGCGATGACCGCACCGGACCGGCGGGACAATACCCGGCAAATCGCGTCTTTGGCAATCCGGTATTGGCAAGCGGGCAATATGCTCAGTATCGCGTGACTATACCAAACGGAGTCCAGCTTAGTCTAGTTGGGCTATCTTTTCTGGATGGCAGCGCTGCCCCAATATATGGAATGGCACCTCCCACCTTGCCTGATACGCCTAACCAACCCACTATAATTTCACGCACTGCATGGGGCGCAAACGAAAACCTGCGCTTTCAGAACGGAACCGAAATATGGCCCCGCGAGTATGTACCGGTAAAAGCGGTAATCATACATCACAGTGAAACCACTAACACTTACAATGCTGACCCTAGTGTGGATGTGCGCAGTATCTACTATTATCATGCTATTACCAAAGGCTGGGGAGATATCGGCTACAATTACCTAGTTGATTGGAAAGGCAATATTTACGAGGGACGCTATGGTGGCGATAATGTGGTAGCGGGGCATGCTTTACAGTACAATCCCGGTAGCATCGGGATTTGTATGATAGGCAGTTTTACCAGTACACGCCCCACCGATGCGCAACTGGCAGCACTGACCGCATTGCTGATCTGGAAAGCCGATGCCAAGAAAATTGATGCACTCGCACGTATTTTCTTTGTGGATAAGACCATCAATACCATTTGCGGACATCGCGACGTGCTGAATACCTCCTGCCCCGGTCAGGTAGCCTACGATTTGCTGCCAAAGGTTCGTGCCGATGTAGCCGCCAAAGTGATAATTACACCGGCAAAAACTGCCAACTATGGGGCAGAACTGGTGTTCCTTAGATTTTCCCCAACTACTTTGCCGGGAGGACAAAGCCTGCGAATTGATGCTACCATTAAAAATACCGGCGATACGGTACTGGAAACGCAAGGACCAGACCCCGGTTATACCTACGATGAAGCTCAAGATTATGCCGGGCAAGGTTTCCCTAAGATTAGCAACAAGTTTCGGCTGACGGTGGATTTCAGTGACCCTGACAACAAACCCAACCCTTATCGCTGGGGACTGGGTAAAAGCCTGCAACCCGGCGAATCTACCTCAATCTACGGTTACATAAAGCTCAATTCAAACAAAGTAACCGAATATTTCGGGGGTATTGTGCAAGAGTATGTAAAATACCACGCCGAGAATGTGGGGCGGCAGCCTGTTTCAGTAATACCTGCCGGATTTCCCACGCAGCGTGCCACTAGTCGCGCCACCGACTCCAATATTCGCTACTTCAACGAAACCGGGCACAATCTGGGCTATGCCTTCCGCACTTACTGGGAACGCAACGGGGCATTGCCGATTTTTGGTTACCCACTTACCGAAGAGTTTAAAGAGGTGTCGCCAACCGACAATAAAGTTTATACCGTGCAGTATTTCGAACGCAATCGCTTTGAATATCACCCGGAAAATAAGGGTACACCCTTCGAGGTGTTATTGGGCTTGCTAGGCGTACAACTGACAGTAGAGCGCAAGTTCCCTAAAGGCGATCCCTTTAAAAGCACTACCGATCGTTGGTATTTTCCTGAAACCGGATATAGCTTGGGCGGGTCGTTCTTGCGCTATTGGCTCAATAACGGGGGCTTAGGCATATTCGGCTACCCTATCAGCGATGAGTTTGCAGAGAAAAACCCGGATGACGGCAAAACCTACACGGTGCAATACTTCCAGCGCAATCGCTTTGAGTACCACCCTGAGTTTGCCAATACTAAATCCGAGGTATTACTGGGCTTGCTAGGCAAAGATGTATTGCGACGGCGTGGTTGGTTGCAACCCGGTTTGTAGCGTTATACAACCGGGAAGAAACAGGCGATTACCCAAGCAAAAATCAAGGTTTGCAATACCGCGTTGGTTACAAAATCGTGCATAAGCCAGAAGAGCCACAACGATACCAACCCGAATACTGCAAACAGCAAAAACAGCACAGGTAAAATAATTATCAGAAATCCCAATTGGGTGGGGCTGAGCATAACTGCCCCGAACAATACTGCAAACAGCCCGATTTTGCTACCGAGTCCGAGAAAATAGCCGCGCCATGTGGGCATACGCCGGAAGATACATTCATCTGCCAGAAAATAGGGCAACAAGCACAATACCAGCCCAATAAAAGGAATTATTCTGGCAGGGCTGAATTGGAGACTTTCCCAGCTATTCGCCGAAAACCAGCCGAGCGTAAAATAAACCAGCGCAAATAGACCAGCCGGAAGAAGCACCCACACAGTCAGTTTGGTCAGTATCACCCCGCCCCAGTAGCGGGAATAATCCTCGAAACGCGCCCCGAAACGCTGGCGGTTTTGATACCAGCGCAACCAGCCTAATACCAACAGCCCGGTTACAAGGAAAAAACCTGCTAGATAACTACCTAATTGCAATCCCAATAATTGGGGCGGTGGTTTAACCGGAGTCCATAGGAGCGCGGCAATAACCTCAGCCAGCAGCAATATCCCTGCCATCAGTAAACTTTGCGAGGTGGTAGGTGGTAAAGGGATACGACTCAAAACGGCACGTAGTTTGAAAACATCTACCAGCAACGAAGATACCGGATAGATTAAACATACAGCGAAAATAATCCCAACGATAGTCCAGCGTAGCCGGAAGCCCGCCCCGTTCTGATCATCCAAAATGGCAGCGCGCACCGCCTTTCCATCGCTCTTAAAGAGGGTGCGATCTAGCCAGCTATTCACTTCAGACAACGTATCGGCGGTATAAAGAATCGTAATATGGTTAGTACCTGACAGCACCCGTACGCGCTTTGCCGTACCATCCAATGGATCGCCCTGTTCTGCCCCTTCAACTTTTCGTGCTTCCGTTGGGTAATCGCTATCTGAGGGCATTCCGGTGCTGAGGGCATAAACTTTTTTGGCTTCGTCCAATGATTGGCTAATATCGCCATCGCCCACCAGCACCAACAGATTTTTATAACCTAGTTCGGGGTAATCAGGCATACGCGCAGGTGAAAGCAGGATGGTAGCGGCAAAATTATTCTCACGAGCAGAGAGGCGCGCCACAACCCCTGTTCCCATCGAGTGCCCAAGCAGCGCCACCGGAGCATCAGGATAAGTGCGGCGGGTGTACTGGTAGAGGGAGTTCAACGCCTTTACTAATTGATCATTCTGCTGATCACTGGCTAGATCGCCGGAAAAACGCTCTGGAGAAAGACCATGACCGGGGAAATCAAGTAATAGCACCCTCAAATTCAGGCGCAGCGCGCTTTCCACTCCAATTGCCTGCATGGTTTCTTTATTGGCAGAATAGCCATGCGCCACTAATAATACCGGACTATTATCCGTAGCATTGATAGGGGAAATCTCCATTACACTAACCGGAGGTGTGCCCGTTTCGTGCAAAATGAAGGTTTTTCTGAGTAGAGTTGTTTCGTACTGTTGTATTTCCCAGAATGCCAGCGCGAGACCCAAACTGAACAACAGTAGTAATACAAGTGCGTATAAAATCCGTTGCCCGCGTCTGCGCATAATACCGCTGCTCGAAACCGTTTCCGCCAGACCAGCCATAGTAAATCATCCTATTTTGAACTAACATGGTGGCGACTTTAATTATTTGCAGTATATCACAATTGCTATCTTCAAGTTCAGAATAACTATTTACCGCTTAATATTTTTCTCATAATTCGATTGGTTTGGCTGTCTTCTGCAAGTAATTTGGGCAATTTCATAAGAACATTACGCCATTTCCAAACTATTGCAAAGGGATGAGCGTGGTGGTATAATTTAGCCTGAATAGAAGTCTAACTAAAGGTGGGCTTTTGCTAACCCGCTTTTTTATTGTTAGCTAACTTTTGACTATCGAGGACTGTTTGAAATGCGTATTAACGATTAAGATAATGCTGCTCCCGTCCCGCTTTAAGCAGCGGTTGCGGTGAGTTTGAAAGTCAAGCTAGTTCGTTCCCGATAGCCCACCCTGATTTTCAGGTTTGGGCTGTTATTTTGAAAAGACTAAAAATTGAATATGGACAAGGAGCTTCGAGTATGAAAAGCGATTTTAGAGCAGCTATAGCCCAGATAGCGGCAGATAGAGGTCTCTCTAAAGAGATCGTAGTTGGTATTCTGGAGAATGCGCTCAAAGCCGCTTACAAAAGAGTAAATAATGCCGCCGCATCCCAGAATATCCGGGTAGATTTGAGCAGCGGTGATGTGCGCGTTTTTATCCAGCGCAACATCGTGGAAGAGGTGGAGGATGACCGCCTCGAAATTGGTATTAATGAAGTGCGCGGCTTAAACTCACGTACCAACCTTAAGGTAGGCGATATTTACGAAGTAGATGATACGCCCAAAGATTTCGGGCGCATTGCTGCTCAAACCACCAAGCAAGTGTTATTGCAGGGCTTCCGAGAAGCGGAGCGCGATCATATATATGAAACTTTTGCCGATCGTGAAGGCGATATTGTAAACGGAACTATCCAGCGGGTTGATGCGAAGGGTATTACTATCGAACTCGAACCACGCGCCGAAGCCTTGATGCCACCTTCAGAGCAAGTTCCCACCGAGCGTTATCGCGTTTCTCAGCGCATAAAGGTCTTTCTGGTTGAGGTGCAAAAGAACCATCGTGGCGCACAATTGATTGTCTCACGCACACACCGCAACCTATTGCGTCGTCTTTTTGAAATCGAAGTGCCGGAAATTTTTAATGGAACTGTAGAAATTAAATCCATTGCCCGTGAACCGGGTTTACGCTCTAAAGTAGCGGTCGCCGCTCGTCAAGAAGGAGTTGACCCGGTAGGTAGTTGCGTAGGTATGCGGGGCGTACGTATCCAAAACATTGTGAACGAGCTTTACGGCGAGAAAATAGATGTTTTACCGTGGGATACCGATATGTCAAAGTATATTGCTAACGCGCTAAGCCCTGCTCAGGTTGTACGTGTTGACCTTGATGAGGATGAAAAAAGCGCTTTGGTACTGGTTCCACAGAACCAGCTATCCCTAGCAATCGGTAAAGAAGGACAAAACGCACGCCTTGCCGCAAAATTAACCGGATGGCGTATTGATATTAAGCCCGTCACAGCCGCATCAGCCGCTGCCAGTGGTAGCTATTCTCGTGGCAGCCTTGAAGATGACGACTTTGCGAAACTAGCGCGGGCTGCGCTCAGCCGCGAAGAACAACGTATGGAAAACAATATGGCGAATTCGTTCGCCAGAGCCGCTGCTGCTGCCGGTATTAGCTTCAACGCTGAGGAAGTCGAAGATGAGAGCTTGGCAAAACCTTCCGGTGGGGAAGCTCGCAAGGTGCGCAAGGATGGTACTTTCACGTACAATGGGGTGACTTTAGGACCGTTGGCACCACAATTTGCTAACCAGAATGTAACTTTGTTCGATAACGGGCAACGCTTACTGGTAATGTTTGGTGATGAACTGGTACGAGCCTTCCGCGCTGAAGAGTATAACGGCGGTATTCCGGAAGAAGAAGGCGATGAGGATATTACCGATTCAGATTTAGAGCGTGAGACCCGCAAGGTGCGCAAAGATCGCATGGTGGTATTCCGTAACGAGACCTACGGACCATTATCAGAAGAATATGTAGGTCAGCAAGTTGAATTGGAAGTAAATGGCGACCATCTTGACATATTTTTTGACGGTGAACTAATTGATAGTTTCAAGGTAAACGGATAGTTCTATGGTAATAAGCGCAGCACCCTCTAAAGGGAAAAAACCAAAAGGGCCACGCCCCAAACATGTGCCGCAGCGTACTTGTATTGCCTGTCGTAGCACCGATGCCAAACGTGGTTTCACTCGGTTAGTACGTACCCCGGAAGGTAAGGTAGAAATTGATCCTACCGGAAAAAAAGCGGGGCGCGGCGCTTATCTTTGCAGCGTTAGTGAATGCTGGAAAAAAGGGTTGGAAAAGAAGGCTGTGGAAAACGCCCTTAAAGTTACTATAGACCTTGAAACACGCCAGCATCTAGGAGAATTCGGTGAGGCTTTGCCTGAAAGGAGCGCAGTCGAGGTGGAGTAGATAAAATGGGGTCAGGCAAAATATAGGAGGAAATTTAAACTAAATGTCAAATAGGGATAATAGCGAAAACGAATCAGGTGGGTCCAACAGCCAGTCTAATAATCCGGCGCCCCCCAGATCCAGCGGCGGTGGAGAAAGACCTCCCACCGAAGGTGGCGACGGTAGTGGTGGTAGACCTCCCGGTGAAGGCGACAGTAGCACTAACAGACCCCCAAGTGGGGAAGGCAGCGGCTACAGTAGCGGTGGTGACAGACCTTCCGGTGGTGGTAGCGGCGGCGGCAACTACGGTGGCGGCAGACCTCCCAGTAGCGGCAACTACGGCGGCGGTGGTAACAGACCCCCAAGTGGCGGCGGTTATAGCGGCGGCGGTGGTAACAGACCCCCAAGTGGCGGCGGTTATAGCGGCGGCGGTGGTAACAGACCCCCAAGTGGCGGCGGTTATAGCGGCGGCGGTGGTAACAGACCCCCAAGTGGCGGCGGTTATAGCGGCGGCGGTGGTAACAGACCCCCAAGTGGTGGCGGTGGTTACAGCGGCGGTGGCGGTGGTGGCAGACCCCCAAGTGGTGGCGGCGGTTACAGCGGCGGCGGCGGTGGTAACAGACCCCCAAGTGGTGGCGGCGGTTACAGCGGCGGTGGCGGTGGTGGCAGACCCCCAAGTGGTGGCGGCGGTTACAGCGGCGGCGGCGGCGGTGGCAGACCCCCAAGTGGTGGCGGCGGTTACAGCGGCGGTGGCGGTGGTGGCAGACCCCCAAGTGGTGGCGGCGGTTACAGCGGTGGCGGTGGTAGACCCGGTCCCGGTGGTAGTCCCGGTGGCAGACCCGGTCCCAGCGGTGGTCCCGGTGGTAGAGGACCTGTAGCACCTCCAGCCTTTGAACCAAGCCGAGGTGACCGTCGAACAACTGACCGGGAGCGTGACCAAGCTCGCGAAAAAGCGCGTGAAACCCAATTAGAACGTGATGGTAGCGGCGCACGACGTGGCAGTAAAGAAGCAGACCGTGGAGCTAGGTTTGGTGTGGGCGGAAGAGCCGGCGTAATGAACGCTACAACTGCGCCTAAACAATCCAGAACCGGTATTCGCCGTATGGTAGAAATCTATGAACTTCCTCCTACCCTGACCGTAAAAGAATTAGCTGATGAATTGGGTGTAGGACCTAGCGACATCATACGTGAGCTTATTAAAAACGGCGTTATGGCGAGCATCAATCAGGTGATTGATTATGATACCGCCGCGATTGTATCAGGCGAACTTGGCTTTGAAACCCGTGAAGTTGTGCCGATTAAGGATGACTCCCAAGAACTGCATATTCCTACCAAGGACGAGATAACGCAAGACCCTGAAGCCGAATTGCGTCCGCCGGTGGTAACAATCATGGGTCACGTTGATCACGGTAAAACCAAATTGCTCGATGCAATACGTTCTACCAACGTAGCGGCAGGTGAAGCCGGTGGTATTACTCAACATATCGGTGCGTACCAAGTTGAAATTAACGGTAAAAAAATCACCTTCTTGGATACTCCCGGTCACGAAGCCTTTACCCAAATGCGCGCACGTGGTGCTCAGGTTACCGACATTGCCATTCTGGTAGTAGCGGCGGACGACGGTGTGATGCCACAAACGTTAGAAGCATTAAGCCATGCTAAAGCGGCAGGTGTTTCGATTATTGTTGCTATAAACAAAATTGACCGTGAAGGCGCAAATATCGATCGGGTAATGAGCCAGTTGAACGAAGCTGGGTTAATACCGGAAGAATGGGGCGGTGAAACGCCTTTCGTAAAGGTATCTGCTAAAAATAAAATCGGTATCGACGACCTGCTTGAAATGATTTTGATTGTATCTGAATTGGCGGAATGGAAAGCAAATCCCAATAAAGATGCCATTGGAACGATTATCGAAGCAGAGTTGGACAAAAATCGTGGACCTATCGCTACCGTCCTAGTGCAAAACGGAACCCTCAACGTTAAAGATTACGTGGTAGTAGGGACTGTAATGGGTCGCGTCAAGGCATTGATGGATGACAAAGGTCGCCGCATAAAACGCGCCGAGCCAAGTACCCCTGCCGAGATTCTAGGGCTGGAAGGTGTTCCTATCGCGGGCGATATTCTAATAGCAGTGGGCGATGAAAAGACTGCCCGTGATTTGGTAGAGATGCGTTCTCGTGAGAAATCGCAGGAGAGCCAAGAAGCCACGCAGGCTATTACCTTGGATGATCTATTCAGTCAGATTCAAGCAGGTAAAGTCAAGGAACTGCGCGTCATTCTCAAAGCAGACGTGCAAGGTTCGGTTGAAGCTATTCGAACATCGCTGGAAAAACTTTCCAACGAGAAGGTCAAAATTAAAATCCTGTTCTCCGGTACAGGCGCAATCACAGAGTCGGACGTTATGTTAGCAGCAGCAGACCGCAGCGCTATCATTATCGGCTTCAATGTGCGCCCTGACGTGGCAGCCAAGCGTGCCTCCGATAAATCCAAAGTGGACATCCGCTTCTACAACATCATTTACAACTTGATTGATGAAGTGAAGCTGGCAATGGAGGGTATGCTCGAACCAACCTTCCAAGATGTCACCGATGGTTATGCCGAAGTGCGTCAGGTCTTTAAAGTTGGCAAGAGCGATGCTTTCGCCGGTTTGTTTGTCACCGATGGCAAATTGTTACGAGGCGACAAAGTACGGGTATTGCGCAATGGTACTGTTATGTATGATGGCGGCGTATCTTCACTCAAACGCTTCAAGGACGACGTGCGAGAAGTGGCAGCAGGCTACGAATGTGGTATCGGTCTAGAAGATTTCAACGACTTCCAAGAAGGTGACTCTTTGGAGTTCTACCACAAAGAGCAGGTCAAAACCCTACTCAATTAAGCCAATAGTGGCGAGGTTTGCCCCTCTTCTGATAGAAAAAAATCCTCTAGCTACTGGGTTAGAGGATTTTTTGTTTTAGCATATTATTTATTTATGGTAAAATGGCAACTAAGCTGAATAGAAGCTAACGCGCGTTTTTCCTGAGTCACTATAAGTGAGGAATGCGTCGACATTAAAAAGAGGTGTCATGAGTTATTACGTAATAGAAGGTGGTAAGCCACTCAAGGGGCGTGTGCGGGTAGCCGGTGCTAAAAACGCCGCTACTAAACAGATTGTAGCAAGTCTCTTGACGGGAGAAGATGTAGTATTAAGCAATGTTCCGCGTATCGGTGATACCGATGTAACTCTCAATGTGTGTAAAAGCATCGGCTTGAACTATAAATGGCAAGATACTACTACCCTGAAACTGTCCACCCCCAAAATACTAACCCCCGAAGTTCCTCTTGCCTTTAGCGGCATTAACCGCATCCCCATACTATTATTAGGCCCATTACTGCATCGCTACGGCAAAGCGATAATTCCGATGTTGGGTGGCTGCGATATTGGGGAGCGACCGGTGGATTTTCACGTACAGGCATTGGAAAAACTTGGGGCGCAAATCGTTTACCAAGAAGGACGCTATTACGCTGTTGCCGATAAATTGCACGGCACGATGATAGAATTGCCCTATCCAAGTGTAGGAGCAACCGAAAACATTTTGCTCAGTAGCGTATTGGCGCAAGGACGAACTGTAATTAAAAATGCTGCCATTGAACCGGAAGTGATTGATCTGGTAATGATGCTCCAGAAAATGGGCGCAATTATCTTCGTGGATACTGATCGCACCATCGAAATCGAGGGTGTAGATGAATTATATGGGGCGGCACACACCGTCATCAACGATCGCATCGAAGCCGCCAGTTTCGCAGTAGCGGGTGTCATAACCGGAGGCGATGTAATTGTGGAAGGAGCAGAGCAACACCACATGCTCACCTTCCTTAACAAATTACGGCAAATAGGGGCAAACTTTGAAGTATTAGATAAAGGAATTCGCTTTTACCATCCTGGTGGTGCGCTCAAACCGATTGCGCTCGAAACCGATGTGCATCCCGGCTTCATGACCGACTGGCAGCAGCCATTGGTAATGTTGATGACCCAAATTGAAGGACTTTCGGTAGTGCATGAAACCGTTTATGAAAAACGCTTTGGCTACACCGAAGACCTGAAGCGGATGGGGGCAGAAATTCAGCTTTACAAAACCTGCCTTGGAGAAAAATCGTGTCGCTTTAAAAGTCTCGATCACGCCCATAGCTGTGTGATAAAAGGCTCTACACCCTTGCACGCCGCCGATATTACTATCCCTGACCTTCGCGCCGGATTCAGTTACCTGATTGCAGCAGCAGTGGCAAAGGGCGTGTCAAAAGTGCGTGGTATCCAGTATGTAGAGCGAGGCTATTCTAACATCCTGAACAAATTCCAATCGCTGGATGCTAATATGCGTCTGGTAGAAGAATAAAAATCTATTAGCAATTCAGGCAGGGCGATTCAGAAAGCTCACATTTTCGCATACATACACATAAGTATTCCCACAGGGTAAGTGCTTACTCTTTAGGTTTAACTTTTACACAACCAATCTCGGCGTAAGCGAATCCAACGAGCGATTTCAGTGGGGTTAGTTTCACCTACCATTTTAGGCAAAGTTAGAACGATACAAGCGCGGTAGAACCGCCCTTTTTACCGTGCTTATCTGTGACTTTTTCCAGAGCAGCACACCTAGATTTGTTATTTTCTGAATCGTTCTGTTGGAAATGCGAACATTATTGCTAATTCTATAAGTTTGTTGCTACAATAAAAAAGTTCGATGTATTGAAGGGTGAAACCGACTCAAGGTCACTTCGTTAATTACCATGAGGTGAATCATTCCGCCCGCAGAAAGGAAAGTAGCACAAATGTCGCCACAATATTTCCCCAATATTGAAATGACTAACGAAGAACGAAAAGAAGCGATTTCCCAGTTGATTCAAGATTATCTGACGCGAGAAGGACGCGGCATAGGTTGGCTGGCGCAACAAGTAAACGTGCATCGCACCACCCTATCGCGCATACTGCACCGGAAAGTATTGGCAGACGCTGCCACATACCGAGCGTTAGCACAAACCATCGGGTTGTCCTCTGAAAGATTACTGACGTTGGCGGGTTATTTGCCGGAAGATGGCGACGAACTGCCAGAACTGGACGACCCGGAGTTGGGCTTCTATCTCAGCCAGATCGGTAAAATGCCCTACAAGACCCGTGAAATCGTTAAAACCATTCTACGCGAAGAATATCGCCAATTGCGAAATCATAGAGAAGGGGGTGTAGAAGATACCACAGAAAGACCTCACTTCGCCAAAAGTTGCAATATAAATGCACCTAACCGCATAATAGTAGTCTGAACAGCCCGGTCACGCCAGAGGGCATTTGGGGGTAAGAGCAAATGCAATGGTTCGATAGTTTTAATCCGCAATTTCCAACCGAAAAAGCCGCACGGCTGTCATTGAATTTGATAGAACACTTTGAGTTGCACCGCGAACCCACCGAAGCAATTGATACTAGCCCGCTTCTTAATAAATTTGATCTGCGCTTCATGGAACTGCCCGAATCCACCTGTGGTTTTACTCTCGATGTAGAGCGCAAAATCATTATCGCGCTCAACCATAGCCTAACAACCGAATTGACTCGCTATGTAGCGATGCACGAAGTTGGGCATGTGGCATGCTGGCATCCCAACCAGTTAAATGCCTGCGAAGAAGGACGCTTCGTTTATAATCAGCTTGAGACAGAAGCCACCACTGTAGCAGCTTATCTACTCGTTCCGGAAGCGGCGGTCTTACGCCCGGTGTTGCCCATCCTCAAAGCAATAGCTAACCACTACGCTGTACCACCCGAATTGGTGCGTATTCGCCGCCACTTGTACCTCAAACACGATTTCTAAAGCAGCTTAACGGCGCGTTCTTCCGCAGAATCGAGCGCAGCGCACATCAATTCAAGGTCGTGTAGGCACTCGGTGGGAGAAGCCAGCACCGGCTTACCAAAGCGAATCGCTTCATAAAAGTTCAGGAATTCTTCATAATAGCTGCTGGTCTCAGCCGCCCAATATTGTGCCTCTTTAAATCCGGTAGGCTGCCACGCATCAAAAGCTTGCAATAGCAAACGCGCATCGTTTTTCTTGGAAAGCTGGATTTGCCCCTGCGTCCCGTAAATAATACAATCCGGTTGGTCGCGGGGTGGCAACAGATTAGGGCTTGCGCCGGTATAAATCATGTTGCCGAGCGTACCACTGCGAAAGCGCAGATTTATTGAAATCGTATCGGGCGAACTGGTGGCGGTTTTGTGCATATGACGGGCAAAAGCATGCACCTGTTCCACCTCTCCCGCCAGCCGCCGCAACATTGCAATATAGTGAATACCACCATCCATTAAAATACCGCCTCGATACTGATTATCAATCCGCCAAGCGGTAGCGGCATAGCCCTGACTGGTATCCATTCGCACAAAGTTTTGAGCGGTAATTATCACTACCTCTCCTAGTAACTTTTCTTCAAACGCCCAACGCCGCGCTATTGCCAATTCAGGGCGATAGTGGTAATTCTCGGCAATCTCAATTGCCAACCCTTTGGTGGCGGCAAGGCTCTCCAGAACCGGAGCAAGCTTGCGCCCTTGCGCCAAATTGGAAGCAAGCGGCTTTTCGCAGATGAGATGCTTACCCGCCAGCGCGGCATCCTGCATCACCTCGGCATTAAGATGAATCGGCAGCGAAATCAACACCGCCTCAACCTCGTTATCCTGTAACAATTCGCGATAACCGGAATAGGTGCGGATTTCACTTTCTTCACCAAAATTGGCTTTGTTCAAATCAGCCGCCAAGCGGGTTGATTCGGAGAGGGTTTCCGGTGCAATATCGCAAACGGCGGTAATTCTGAAATACCCCTTAAGCGCAGTTAGGGCTGGCAGATGCAAGCGTTTGAAAGCCAGCCCCGCCCCAATCAAGCCTAGCTTAACAGGTGCGCTGTATTCTTCTGTTTGCGCCATTTTATCTCCTGTATATTATGTAAACTTGTAACTAAGAACGTGATGTTTCAATTATATACTTTTTGCAAGCGGTTATAGGGGGTGTTATAATCTGGCAGATTAAAATTCTTGAATATCCAGCACAGGAGTTAGCCAATGAAGTTATCCCTCGAACAAATAGAAAACGTGGCGCACCTGGCGCGGTTACAACTTACCGAAGCCGAAAAAGAGAAAATGCGCGAAGAGCTTGCGCCGATTCTTACCTATTTTGAAATTCTAAAAGAGTTAGATACTGACCAAATCTCGCCTACCGCTCAGGTAATTGCGGTGCAAAACTTGATGCGCCCCGACGAAGTGCGCGAATCCGCCTCAATCTCGGAAGTGCTGTCGAATGCACCGATGCGCGAGGCAGATTTCTTCCGCATTAGGGCTGTTTTTACCGAAGAAGAGTAATTTAAACCCTTCAAAGTAGAAGGGGCAATAGACATAGCCGTTATTCCAGCTTATTAAAAAGAACATCAGGCTAAACGGAAATCGAGATAAAAATGGAATTGCATTCTTTGAACATAACCGAAGCCGCCGCACTCCTTCGCAAAAAGGAAATTACCAGCCGCGAGCTTACTACCGCCGTTATCAAGCGTATAGAAGAAGTGGATGGTCGGGTCAAAGCCTTTATGACCTTGACCCCGGAATTGGCGTTGCAACAGGCTGATGCCGCCGATAAAATCTTGCAAAATGGCGCGAAGGATGCCAATCCATTGCTGGGCATTCCTATGAGCTTGAAAGATGTGCTAAGTACCAAAGGAATACGCACTGCTTGCGGCAGCAAAATCCTAGAAAATTATGTGCCGATTTACGATGCAACCGTTGCCCGCAAACTCTACGAATCGGGCGCGGTTATGCTTGGCAAGAACAATATGGACGAGTTTGCAATGGGCAGCAGCACCGAAAACAGCAGCTATTTCCCCACCCGCAACCCGTGGAATCTTGATACCGTACCGGGCGGTAGTAGCGGTGGTAGCAGCGCCTCGGTAGCAGCGGGGGAAGGCTTCTTTAGTGTGGGTTCGGATACAGGTGGTAGCATCCGCCAACCGGCAGCCTTATGCGGTGTGGTAGGCTTAAAACCTACTTATGGGCGCGTTTCCCGCTATGGTCTGATTGCTTTTGCCAGTTCACTGGATCAACTTGGTCCGTTTACCCGCAGCGTTGCCGATGCCGCGCTGGTAATGAATGTGATTGCCGGGCATGACCCAAAGGATAGCACCTCGATTAATGCGCCTGTGCCGGATTACACCAAAGCGCTTGTGCCAAACCTCAACGGCATGAAACTTGCGCTGCCTCGCGAATACTTTATCGGGGGAGTTGAACCGGGTGTAGAGCAAGCGGTACTCGCCGCAGTGGAAAAGATGAAAGAGTTGGGCGCAACAGTGGAAGAAGTTTCGATGCCACATACTAAGTACGCCATCAGCACTTACTACATCATCGCTCCGGCAGAAGCCAGTGCAAACCTCGCCCGTTATGATGGTATCAAGTACGGCTACAGCGACCCGGCAGCAGTTGAAATGTGGGACGGCTATTTCAAAACACGCGGTCACGGCTTCGGACCTGAAGTAAAGCGGCGCATCATGATTGGCACTTACGCCCTAAGTAGCGGCTATTACGATGCCTACTACTTGAAAGCTCAGAAAGTGCGTACCCTCATTCGAGGTGATTTTGACAAGGTGTTCGAAAAGTTTGACGCGATAATCGCTCCGACTTCGCCCTCAGTCGCCTTCAAAATCGGCGACAAGGTTTCCGACCCGTTGGCAATGTACCTAAACGATATTTTCACCATCCCGGCGAATATGGCGGGTACGCCCGGCATGTCTATTCCTTGCGGTTTCAGCAACGGGCTACCGGTGGGGTTACAAATTCTCGGACCGGTGCTAGGCGAAGAGAAAGTTTTTAGAGTCGCGCATGCCTACGAACAGGCTACCGAATGGTATAAACAACATCCGGCGCTTTAATTAAGAAAAAGGTTTTAAATAAATGGCAGGCAGTACATTTGGTAAAGCGTTTAGCATCACCACTTGGGGCGAATCTCACGGGGCAGGGGTGGGCGTGGTGGTGGACGGTTGCCCGGCAGGACTGGAAATAAACGCGGAAGAGATTCAAAGCGAATTGAACCGACGCAAAACCGGGCAGAGCCAGATGACCACCCCACGTCAGGAAAAAGACCTGATTCAGATTATGTCGGGCGTATTCGAGGGCAAAACTACCGGAACGCCCATTTCGATGCTGGTTTATAACGAGGATGCGGACAGCAGCAAATATGACGAAATCAAGGATAAGTTCCGTCCCGGTCACGCCGATTTCAGCTATCTTGCCAAATACGGCGTGCGCGACCATCGTGGAGGTGGACGCAGCAGCGCACGCGAAACGGTTGGGCGAGTGGCAGCGGGCGCAATTGCCCGGAAGTTGTTGGCGCATTATGGCGTTAAAGTGGTTGCCTACACCAAAGAACTTGGCGGCATCGTAGCGCAGAAAATTGATTTCGATGAGATTGAGCGCAATTTGGTGCGCTGCCCTGACCCTGATGTTGCGCCCCAAATGGTAGAAATAGTGTTACAGGCTAAGAAAGAGCTTGACTCGCTTGGCGGCGTGGCGGAAGTCGTGGCAATCGGCGTGCCTCCCGGTCTGGGCGAACCCGTTTTCGATAAGCTCGATGCAGAAATCGCCAAAGCAATGCTCAGTATCCCCGCTATCAAAGGGATCGAGTTCGGCGCAGGCTTTGCGTTGGCACGAATGCACGGTTCACAATCGAATGACCCGTTTATCAACGTGGGCGGGAAAATCGGCACGATAGAAAACAAGGCGGGCGGTATTCTCGGCGGGATAAGCACCGGAGAGGATATTCTGGTAAGGTTGGCGGTGAAACCCACCTCCTCCATTGCCCGACAGCAGAATACGGTAAACACCGAGGGAGAAGCAACCACCATCGAGGTACGCGGAAGGCACGACCCAACTATCATTGTACGCGCCATTCCGGTTATCGAAGCGATGCTGTGCCTGACATTGGCAGACCATTTGATGCGTCAACGGTTAGCGCGGCTTGAATTCAATTAGTAGGAAGTACAAGGTCGCAATAGTGACCTTGAAACACAACCCGGTAGCAGGTTTTAGATGGCATTAGCATGCGAAAAGGGTTTTTTCTGCAAAACTGAAGTAATAGAACAGTGTAGCTATTGCGGCAAGCACTTTTGCATACGACACGGACATCGAGATAAAGCAGTCTGCAAAAGCCCATCATGTATGCGCAAGTACCGCCATGAACTGGCAGTGGTGGAACGCTTTGCCTACGAAGATGAAAAGCGTGCGCTAGGATTTGCGCGAAATTACGCCCGCCTTTGCGGCAAGGAAAACTGTAACCACGAATTTTATCTAGTTTGTGGACGTTGTGAAGTGCAGTTTTGCCCCACCCATATTTCCCGCCATATCTTTCACTTCGATATCATTACCATTCGCGGTACAACTAGGGTTAGAGACGAAATTAATCTCTGTGAACTCTGCAAGCCTTATCTCAGCGACTACAAAAAAGACCGCTACGAGTAATTTTGATGGAATCAAAAAGCCCCTCGCCTTCGCAAGGGACTAATTTTTTAGGCTACCTTTCCTAAACCCAACGCAACTGCCAAATCTCTATTGGTCGGTTCTATCAGTATTTTGCCATCCGGTAATAAAATCGTTGGGATGCTTTGGCGACCACCGTTCAGTTGCTGCATCTCTTGCATGGCTGTCTCATCAGACTCAACGTCAATCCAGCTATAGGCTACTTGCCGTTCATCGAGAAATTTTTTGGAACGGCGACAATCACCACACCACATTGCGCCATATAATAGTACCTTATCATTAGAATTCATTATGCTATACCCTTTGCTAGATAATAAAATGTTATAGGGTTTTAATATTTAATGTCGTTCGCATTTGTTTGCCGACAAAGCAGTTCTTGTGTAAATTGTAACAAAGTAGTTGAGTTACGGCAAATTTCGGTTTAGTAACCAAGGCTATTACCCAATTCCACTGGCGAGCAAGATACAAGAGAAATTTCAATAGAGGTTTAGTTAAGAATCAGATTAATAAATTTGCCAATTTTTCACTAAAATTGTTACCAACGTGAATATTTATAGTCTATTAGTGGGATAAAATATAAGTAGCAGGACAATCCGTATTCGCGAAATAAGTTTTTTTAATATAGATGGTTCTAGGGAATCCTACATACATTCTGGTGCAGATGATTTTTAGCTCTAAAAGCTCATAGTTTAGTAGTTTGTGGCAGGTTACATGACAAGTATGCTGATGGTAAAAAAACAGCCTTATTATAAAAACACTCTTAATTCTTTAGATAAATTAACCCCTGCAACTAAGGCGCAGGAATTGGCAATGCAATCTGAAATTTTTGATAACCTCGATCAGGGGATTATCGTCACGGATAACACCGGATATATTACCCTCTTTAACCGGGCTGCTCAAGAATTGACAGGCTACGAAGCAGACGAAGTAGTGGGTCAGCTTTGCCTTTGGGATTTTTGTGATGCATGTCAGCCCTCCCCACTATTCCGTGATAATCTAGAAAAAGGGCGTAGTTTTGCAGCGGAAGATGTTTACATTGCTTCAAAAGACGATGTAAACATCAAATTGGGTGTAAGAGTTACGCCGCTATACGGTAGTACTCAAGCGCTGACAGGCGCACTCGCGGTGATTCGCAATGTCAGTGAAAAACATGCAATAGAGCAAAACCAAAAGGCTTTTGTAAGAATGGCGGCAATTGGGCGAATTGTTTCAGCGATAGCACACGAAATAAATAATCCACTGCAAAGCATTCGAACTATCCTAGAATTGAGCAAAAACCCCAAGCGCACTATAGAGCAAAGACAAAAGTATCTTGAAGCGGCTGATGCTGAAATCAACCGGATTGTAAGTATAATCGGGCAAATGCGGAGCTTTTATCGCCCTACGCCCACCAGTGCAAAACCGCTCGCAGATGTGAATGTGGTTGTTCTGAAAACACTAGCTTCACTAGAAGAGGTTATGGCTGAATCTGAAGTGCAGGTAGAAGCAAAGCTTGCTCCAAAACTAACGCAAGTGCGGGTTATGGATTATCAGCTTGAGCAAATAATATTAAACCTTATTATTCAAGTGTTGTCCAATACCACTAAAGGCGGAAAGCTCTCGGTAACAACCGGACGAATCTCTGATAGCATTACTATTATCTTATATAATTCTGCTAATTCAGGGCCAGAAGGAATAAGTAGCTTATTTGAGCAACGCTTGAATATAAAAGCAGGAATGTCGCTAGGGCTATCGGTTAGCAAGGAAATAATTGAAGAGGTAGGCGGCAAAATAGAACTCGATACCTCTGAAGGAATCCGGGTGGTTGTGAACCTACCTATCTAGAAATTCTAGATATAACTTGTTTTAACTCCTCTCGTTGAGAGGAGTTTTTTAATTCTCAAATAATAGCGTCTATTTCTGGTTGCCGATAGCCGCTTTTGCCAACAATTTGCTAAACTCTCCCGCCTTATTACCCAACGAATTTGCCAGCAAACGCGCTAGATCATCAAGAGCGTTAGTATAAGCGGTGGTAGCGTGTGCAAAATCTTGACGGGCGCGAACCAGCGCTTCATTAGCCTGTTCAATAGATTGTGTCGCTTGCTTGATAGCCAGTTCGTGATGTTTGACGATAGCAAATTGCTCTGCCAAAGCACGGCTGGATTGAATCGCTTGATCTTCTAGTAACGTAGGAGAATTGTCTATTGCAGGTACAATCGCTGTATTTTCATTTTCCACATTTTGAGGCTTACGAGTAACAGTACGGGTTCGTTTTTCAGGTTTTGGCAACTCAATCTTTGACTCGGTTTCTTTGACTGACGTATCTTTTTTAATTTCTCGAATAACCGATGTCCAAACCCCAGAGAGCGCCCGATTATTACCTTCATAATGCGTCAACCATTCAGGAAACCCGCTCTCCTCTTCTAGAAAAGGGACAACATCCTGAATATGGTTTCGATTCGTATCCATAAATTCAGGGCGTTCCAGAAGCAAGCTGCGAAAGGCGCTTCTGGCTTCCTCTTCATAACCGGGGAGGGTGTTTTTGGTGGTCATTTTGCAGAGCTTCTTTCTAAGAAAAATAATATTAAGAACATGGTTGTCTATATTATATCTGAAAGTGGGCAAAATCGGGCTGGCATAAAACTCGCGGTTTTTCCTTTTAACAACCCCTAAACTATTTTAAACCGATATAGCTATATATGGTTTGTAGCCAAATAGTACCACTACATTTAGTAAGTTATACACATTGGACATACTAAATGTGGATAATTTGGGGGTTTAATATATTGACAACCACTATATTTGGTATTATAATACTTGCACGGTGCAGGGTATTAGTAGTTATGGAAAGTAAACATTTCCAATCTATATTCTGCAGGCTCGGCATAACTAACGAGCAACCTTCTTCTAATGTGGGGATAGAGAAAACTAAATCTCATAAACTTGGAGGCTGACAAGCCGGGTGAAATGCCCCTATTGCCATCAAAACGATAGCAAGGTTATAGATTCACGTGACCTGCGCGGAGGAGAAAGTATTCGCCGTCGCCGTGAGTGTCTTAAATGTGGGCACCGTTTCACTACCTATGAGCGGGTAGAGCCTATAAATATTCTGGTTATCAAAAAAGATGGTAACCGACAAGAATATAATCGCCAAAAATTGAGTAAAGGGGTTTACACTGCCTTTACCAAACGCCCCGTCAAAGCAGAAAGCATTGAACAACTAATTGATGAGGTGGAAAGCGAAATATTTCGCAGTGGCGAGCTTGAAGTAAGCAGTCGTCAGATAGGCGAAATTTTGATGGAGAAGTTGAGGCAGACTGATTCACTTGCCTACATCCGTTTTGCCAGCGTTTACCGCGAATTTGCGGATTTAAACGTTATGCGTAGCGAGATAGAGAAGCTAAACGAAGAAGACAAGCTCAACTAATAGAAATCTCCAGAAATTATAGAAACCCGCAATTAATCAGTTTCTCTACTTGGGCAGACTTCTCCCGAATCTAATTTGAGTAAAACGCAATTAAAGACTCCGGTTTTTATTACACCGGTTGTGGTTTTTATTGCGCCCGGAGAAGGGGATGGAAGCAGACTTTTCTTTTGCTGAGCATCTAGATGCAACGCAAAAGAGACTTATCAGAGCAATAGTGCGGCTCGATGAATTAGAGCTTGAGCTTGCAGGTTTCGGAAGACTTTTTGCGCCAGATAATTTACTGGAAGAGCATCGTCTTACCGAACAAGAAATTGATTGGTTGGAAGAACTACTAGCACAGTGCCAGCCACTTGATGTTATAGAGGAGTTCTAATATCGGCAAGTATGGCTAGTTCGCCGATATTTAGACAGACAGATAGATATAACTAAAAGGAAGAGGTCATATGACTGACATCGTGAATAGACCAGCAGATACCGATAACGGTTTGAAATTGCCTGAAACTATTGTAAAACGAGATGGGCGTATAGTTCCATTTGATATAGAACTAATCGAGAATGCAATGGAGCGCTGTTTTGCCAGCTTCGGGCGTACTCCTTCTACTACAATTCCTGAATTGGCGCGGCGGGTTATCAATATCGTAATGGCAAAGAGCATGCCCGTTACTGTAGAGAATGTGCAAGATATTGTTGAAATGGTTTTGCAGGCAGCCGGTGAGTTTGAAGCCGCCAAACGTTATATACTTTATCGCGCTGACCATGCCCGTACCCGCGCCGAACGCCCCGTACCGGGAAAAGTGCGGGCTGCCTTTGATGAATCAGCCCAATACTTCCCGACCGTACTCCAGCAATTCCAGTTTTTTGATAAATATTCCCGCTTCAACTACGAATTGGGACGACGCGAAACATGGGTAGAAACGGTCAATCGCACCGTAGATTTCCTCTACGAATTGGGCGGTTCACGTCTTGAGGCAGAGGTTTACGAGCGGGTGCGACGCGGTATTCTGGAAATGAAAGTAATGCCTTCCATGCGTATGCTAGCAATGGCAGGCGCTGCGGCACGCCGCTCGAATATCACTATTTACAACTGCTCTTACCAACCCGTTGAAAGCATCGACTCCTTTGTGGAAGCGCTTATAATCTCAATGAGCGGATGCGGCGTTGGATATTCGGTAGAAAAACAATATGTAGAACAGTTCCCCCGCGTTAAGCGACAGACTGGCAAAATGCGTGATACTTTCGTAGCCGCAGATTCGGCAGAAGGTTGGTCGGATGCGCTGCGTGTGGGTCTGGAAACTTGGTTCGATGGTGGTGATATTAACTTCGATCTTACCGAGTTGCGCCCTTCCGGTACGCCACTGCGTACCAAAGGCGGGCGAGCTTCCGGTCCTGAACCTCTCCGTGTAATGCTCGATTTTGTACGTTCCAAGCTGCTTTCACGACAGGGTTCATTCTTGCGACCTACCGATGCCCACGACATTATGTGCGTAGTGGGTAACGCCGCGGTTAGTGGCGGCGTGCGTCGCACCGCTATGATTTCCCTCTTTGATTTTGATGATGTAGAAATGCGCCAGTGCAAAACGGGCGATTTTGAGCGCGAGCATAGCTATCGCTGGAATGCCAACAACTCGGCAGTATGGCCTAAAGGTGGGTTAAGTCAAATAGATGTAGCCCACCAAGTGCTGGATATGGTCAGTTCAGGACGTGGCGAACCGGGTATTTTCAACCGTGAGGCTACCTACAATATGATGCCGATGCGCCGTAATAAATACGACGAGAACGGCAATTTGATAATGTTTGGAACGAATCCTTGCGGTGAAATCGTGCTGCGCCCCTACCAGTTCTGCAACCTCTCCGCGGCAGTTGCTAGGTCAACCGATACGCCTGAAACCCTCAGAGAAAAGGTTGAGCTTGCCGCTATTATCGGCTCGATTCAGTCAATGGCTACAAATTTCCCCGGATTACGCCCGATTTGGAAGAAAAATTGTGAGGAAGAGCGCTTGTTGGGTGTAGACATTACCGGACAAATGGACTCTCAGGCAATTCAGAGCGCCGAAGTTAAAAACATGCTGCGGGTGCATACAGTTGAAGTTAATCGTATATACGCCGAAAAACTTGGTATCAACCAAGCTGCTGCCGTCACTTGCGTAAAACCTAGCGGAAATACTTCACAATTGGTCGATTGCTCCTCCGGTTTGCACGCTCGTTGGGCGCCCTATTACATCCGCAATGTGCGAGTGAGCGCACACTCCGCCCTATACAAGGTGCTTAAAGATGCAGGGGTTCCATTAGACCCAGAAAACGGACAGACAGTCGAGAATGCTACCACTTGGGTTATCCATTTCCCGGTTAAAGCTCCGACAGGCGCTATAACCCGCAACGGACGCAACGCCATCGAACAGTGCAATTATTGGCTCGAAAATAAGCTGAACTGGACTGAGCATAACCCCTCTGTCACAATTACCTATCGCCCTGACGAAGTATTAGGCTTGTTAAACTGGATTTGGGAACATCGTAATGAGATTGGCGGTATGGCTTTCCTGCCAACTTTCGATGCTCAATACGCGCAATTACCCTATATCGAAGTCGCTAAAGAGGAATATGAAAAACTCGTGGCGGTCTTCCCTGAAGTTGATTTCTCGAAGATTTATCGCTACGAGAGCGAAGACTTTACTAAGGCAGCCCAAGAATTAGCTTGCTCGTCAGGTTACTGCGAAGTAGAGCTTTAATTTTGGATTGACTACCCTCCTTCCGCATCGGCCTTCATAGCCTGTACAGAGTCGCTGCTCCTATCCAGCAGCGGCTCTTTATATTTTGCACTTTAAATATCATATACAAATAGGTGGCTACAAAGCAGATAGCAGCCTCTTGTCGAAACTGTTAACCCACACAGCACGTACCACTGATTTGGACGCACACCCACCTACCGCCTTTTTTCTTTATAAACCTTGCAAGATTTGATAAAATAAGGCTGGGTCTGCACCTCTCATGCTACCCAGGAGAAAGCAATGACATTAAACGCCCAACGCGATCAGAATAAAGACCCCAAGGTCACAGAAGTAGTAGAAGAATATTGTGAGTCAATTCATAATATGACTCTTGAGGAAGGCAAACCGGTAATTGCCGCCCGTCTTGCCGAGCGCATGAATGTATCACCACCCACTGTAAACGCTACCATAAACCGCCTCAAAGATCATGGCTTTGTAATGGTAGATGAGAAAAGTAAAGGTATTCGCCTGACCGAATTGGGCGAAGAAGTGGCGCTTTCACTCTCGCGCCGCCATCGTTTGCTAGAACGTTTGCTGGTAGATGTGCTAGAATTTGATTGGGAAGCCGCTCATGAAGAAGCTTGTCGTCTTGAACATGCTATTTCTCCAAGTGTGGAAAAAGCCCTGACCCGCTTTCTAGGCAATCCTAAAACCTGCCCACATGGTAATCCAATACCCGGCAGCGGCTTTATATTGCCGGAAGAAGCACATCCGCTCGACCAAACGCCCATCGGCGTGAAGGTAGTGCTACTGCGTATAACCGAGGAAGCCGAACATGAACCGGGTTTATTGCGCTATTTACAAGAACATCATTTGATGCCGGGCGTAATCTTCACCGTCAAAAGTAGTTCGCCTTTTCGTGAAACTCTCTCGGCTATGACCGAAGAGGGGCATGAAGTGACGATAGGTATTAAAATTGCCAGCAAAATATGGGTTACGCCCGCCTAAAAACCAATAATAAATACGTCCTAGCGAGGAAACCAATTTCAATGATAAATGAAGCCCGCCTTAAAGAACATTTTTTGGATTTGATTACCACTGATAGCCACAGTCGCAAAGAGCGCGAAGTGGCGTTGAAACTTAAAGCAGTTATGGAAGAATTGGGCGCAAGCGTGGAGATTGACGCTGCCGATGAGTTCGTGGGCGGTAACACCGGGAATGTGATTTGTCGTTTACCTGCTAATAATCCCGCTGCTCCGGCTTTTTTTCTAGCAGCGCATATGGATACGGTTATACCGGGCGAAAGGGTCAAGCCTGTTATCGAGGGTAACATTATCCGCACCGATGGCACAACTATTTTAGGTGGTGACGACAAGAGTGGGTGCGCCATCATCGTAGAAGTTATCCGTACTCTAATCGAAAAGAATATACCGCACGGTGAAATTGAAGCGGTCTTTACTATTTGCGAGGAAGTAGGCTTGCTAGGGGCAAAATTTCTAGATGCAACTCGCTTGAACTCAAAGTACGGCATTGTGTTAGACAGCGATGATGTAGGTTATCTATTTATCAAAGCACCAGCCAGCGCCCATATGGAATGGACAATTAACGGGGTAGCAGCGCATGCGGGTATGGCTCCTGACAAAGGTATCAGCACCATCAAAATTGCCGGTGAAGCGTTGGCTAACATGAAGCTAGGTAAAATTGACCACGAAACCACTGCCAACATCGGCTTCATACATGGCGGCGGACCCACCAATATTATCCCCAATAAAACGGTATTGCATGGCGAAGCGCGTAGCCTAAACGAAGCCAAACTCGATGAGCAAGTAGCGCACATGGACGAATGTTTTAAAGCAGCGGCGGCACGTTATCAGGTTGAGGTAGAGGGTAAGGTACTCAGCGCCAGCGTAGAATCTCACATCGAACGCAGTTATGACAGTATGAACCTCAGCAAAGATTCGCCAATTGTGCAGTTAGTGATACGTGCCGCCCGCAATCTGGAATATCAGGTGCAGCCGATGGAAATGATGGGCGGTTGCGATGCTAACATTTTCAACAAAAAGGGCTTGTCCTGCGCCAATCTGGGAACCGGTATGCGCGCTATCCACACTGTCAACGAATGGTTAGATGTACGCGATTTGTACCGTGCCGCCGCAATTGTGTTGGAAATTACCCGGCTAAACGGCCAGCTTACGGTGGCATAATCAATGGAAACCACCACTTTCAGCGAAACTCTGCTGGCACGAGTACTTTTTGCAGGTTTCTTTACTCTTATGGGTGCAGCAACCACCTTTGCCCTATTCCTCAAGGTTGCCGATAATTTTTGGTGGGTTATCCCTGCGCTGCTGGTTGCGTTGCTCGAAGTAAGTCTGATTTACTACATCTGGTATTCATTCAACACCCGCCAGCGTATAACCATTACACCTCAATATCTCTCCGCTTATAGTCGCAAGCACGGCGAAACCAAAATTAAGTGGCTTGAAATAGTGGACGTTTATGAAGCGCAAAATAAGGCGGACGAGTTACGTGAAACTATGCCCGGTCTTGAATTGCTGCTCACCTATTATATTATGTTGCCGCAAACTACTGCCGGTGGTAAGCGTGGCTTGTTGGTGATAAAAGCGGAAAATGGGCGCAAAATCGCCGTGCGGCAGCATATGATTTACGACCATCGTATGAACCAGTTGTTGCGCGCTATCGACCTCTACACCACGTATCCCGACCCTACCACCGAAATTTTGCGCACCAACAACCAGAATTAGCCTGTTGCAATTTCCCTATCGCTTGGGAGAAGTTTACCTTGGCGATCGGTTGCCTTTTCAGATAACGGATTATGCTATATTCTTGGTAACATTACGGCTGGTACGCCAACCTCAAAGCCACCCAAACTGACTAAGGTTGGCTTGGTCGTGAATGTGTAGGCTCACCTATTGTCAAAGCAAGGTGCAATTACCAAGTTTTTTCGGGACAGAAAATCCTTATTTTCCTTCCACTAACCTTAAGTGCAAATTGTCACAATGTGGTATTATATCCATAACGATAGAGGACTTACTGACTAAAAATTACAACCACCAGGAACAGAATTGAGGAATAGCTAGTGGAACAAAAACTAGGTACAGAGTCACGTCCGTTGCGCGTGGCAATCATCGGGGCAGGTCCCGCAGGGTTTTATGCTACCGAAGCGCTTTTCAAAACATCCGGCTTAGTTGTACAGGTTGATATGTTCAACCGATTCCCCACACCCTATGGGTTGGTGCGGGAAGGCGTTGCTCCTGATCACCAATCAATTAAAGCCGTCACCCGCATTTACGACAAAACGGCGGAAAACCCTAACTTCCGTTATTTTGGCAACGTAACCTTAGGTAAAGATGTTACCCACGCCGACCTAAAAAAATATTACGACCAGATTATCTATGCGGTTGGGGCACAATCCGATCGTAAAATGGGTATTCCGGGCGAGGATTTGGAAAATAGCTATCCTGCCACCGTCTTTGTAGGCTGGTACAATGCCCACCCTGATTATTGTGACCTTGAATTTGATCTTTCCTGCGAGCGAGTCGCAGTAGTTGGTAACGGCAACGTGGCAATGGACGTAGCCCGTATCCTTGTTACCGAACCGGACGAATTGGCAAAAACCGATATTGCCGATTACACCATCGAAAAATTGCGCCAGAGCAAGGTAAAAGAAGTAATTTTATTAGGGCGGCGCGGTCCGGTTCAGGCAGCTTTCACCCATCCCGAACTCAAGGAATTTGGCGAACTCCCGAACGTAACCGTGGTTATTGACCCGGCTGCCCTCGAACTGGACGAACATAGCGCGGCTGCCTTACCCAGCGACAAGAGTGCAACCAAGAACGTAGAAACTATGCGTCAGTATGCCACCAATCCACATGTAAAAGGTGATCGCAAGGTTGAGTTCCGCTATCTCGTTTCTCCGGTAGAAGTTATCGGCAAGGATGGTAAGGTAGCGGCAGTCAAGATTGAGAAAAACCGACTTGAAAAAGGTGCGGACGGCAGCATCAAAGCCGTTGGTACTGGCGAATACGAAACGTTGGAAGTGGGTATGATTTTCCGCTCAGTAGGTTACAAGGGCGCACCGTTGGCGGATGTGCCTTTCGACTCGAAAAGCGGCATTATCCCCAATGTCGCCGGGCGCGTAACCGAAAGCGCAGGCGGAGCAGTAGTTGCAGGCGAATATGTAGTGGGTTGGGCGAAACGTGGGCCTTCCGGCATCATTGGTACTAACAAGCCAGATTCGGCTGCCACAGTCGTTTCAGCGGTACAAGATGTATCTGAACTTGACGGTATCGCTGATGAAAACCGCAACCCTGTCTTGATAGAAAACCTGTTGCAGGAACGTGGCATCAAATATGTCACTTACGCTGATTGGCATGTTATTAACAAAGCCGAAATAGCGCGTGGTGAGCAAAAAGGCAGCCCACGTGTTAAATTCTATCGCGTACCCGATATGCTGGAAGTTATCAACAAATAAAATCAAAATTGGGCGCAGCGTATCACTTCTGGCATTCACGCTGTGCCCATTCTCTTTCTTGTTTTTCTAATTGACCTTATAGGTCTCTTTTTTTGATTCTTTATATGCCTTGACAGTTATATAACCAATATGGTATATTTGTTCTATGATGACAACTTTTGAGGCATTGGCAGACCCAACGCGCAGACGTATTTTGGACTTACTCCGCGAACAACCTCGCCTAGTTGGCGAGTTGGTAGATTTGCTGGAGATGAGTCAGCCCGGTATCTCGAAGCATTTGCGTGTGCTACGGGAAGTGGGTTTAGTGCGCGTGCGTCAGGATGCCCAACGTCGCTGGTACGAACTACAAACTGATCCGTTAGCCGAGATTGATGGCTGGCTGGAATCTTACCGCCATTTATGGGAAGTGCGGCTTGATCGCCTTGATCAGTATCTTCAAGAATTACAAGGTAAAGATAAGGAGCATAAAGATGGATGACATAAATACGGCTACCTCAACCTTGAGAGAACAAGAAATTGTAATCACACGCATTTTCGACGCACCGAGAGAACTTGTTTTCAAGGCATGGACTGATCCAAACCTTATGATGCAATGGTGGGGACCAAAAGGCTTCATCGCACCTGTATGCAAGATTGATTTGCGAGTGGGTGGTTCTTATCACTGCTGCATGCGAGGTCCCGATGGCAAGGACTACTGGAGCACCGGTGTTTACCGAGAAATCGTACCACCATCGCGTTTAGTTTGCACCGACAACTTTGCAGATGAGAAAGGTAACGTAGTTCCTGCATCGTATTACGGGATGCCGGGAGACTGGCCACAGGAATTTTTGGTAACGGCGACTTTTGAAGAGTTTGAAGGCAAGACCAAGTTAACGCTGCGTCATAGTGGGATTCCGGCTGGTGAGATGAGAGAAATGACAGAAGCGGGTTGGAACGAATCCTTCGACAAACTCGCCGATAGTTTCAATTAACCATTAAGGAGCATAACCCCATGTCAAAAATAAAGCTTATTGCTGAACCGGGAAAACAGGAAATCGTTATTACGCGGGTTTTCGATGCGCCCCGTAACCTCGTTTTCGAAACTTATATTAATCCAGATGTGATACCGAAGTGGTGGGGACCAAGCAAGTATGTCACTACCGTTGACAAGATGGAGGTGCGAACGGGCGGCATTTGGCGATATGTCCAACGCGCAAAAGAAGAAGATGAATTCGCTTTCCACGGTGTATATCATGCTATTGTAGCGCCGGAAAGGTTGGTCTTCACATTTGAATTTGAAGGCATGCCGGGACATGTTTTGCTCGAAACGGTGACTTTCGAAGACAACAACGGCAAAACATTGATGACAGATAGAATGGTCTTCCAAACGGTGGAGGATCGTGATGGCATGCTTGGTTCTGGTATGGAGGCAGGGCTGACCGAAGCGCTTGACCGCTTTGAACAGCAACTTCAAACGTTAGTCTAAATACCAAACTCTGGAATATTGTAAGATACCTATGCAAAGGGCGGGGTTTTTACACCCCGCTTTTCTAATTTCAGGCTAACACTTCACCCTCATTCAGCGGATGCGCCCCACGCCCACGGGTTTCCCTTACGCGCGTCAGGATAGTGATACTTATCAGATAGTACAAGGCTATTGCCACGAACAAACCGCTATAGCCCAAACTGCTATCTACTATAAACCCGCCCACAAATGCGCCAAACGCTTGGCAACCGGCAGTGGCAAGATTACTCAATCCCATAAAACGTCCGGCTTCCGAAAGCGGTATTAGGTCTGTGGCGAAAGCCCAGTCCACCGACATAAACGAACCCCATGAGGTACCTATAAATGCGCCGAAAACGATTACGAGTATAGTAGCGCCGGGGCGTACTGTATCGAGGTAGGCTTGTTGCTCGACAAAGCCGGAAAGCTTCAGGCTCTCTTGTACCGCATTAGCCATCATGATACGCGGAATGAACAGCCCCAAACCGCCTATCAGACCGAACACAGAAGCCAGATAAATTACCTTCTTGCGCCCGATTTTATCCGAGAGCAGCGAAGCAGGAAACGAAGCCACCACCGCCCCGATAATCACCAAACCAAGCAAGATGCTCAAAGTGAAACCGGCTTCTATCACATACTTGGAAGGGTCAAGCAACACTAAGCCATCGGCATCTACCGGAAGACCGGCAGCGTTAACTTTAGGCTTGATGAAACCCTCGCGCTCCAGAAAAGACTTAGCGAAAAGCGAAATCGAGGCAGGCGCAGTTAGAAACAGAAAACGCGCCACCATTAGGATTAAAAAGTCTGGATACTTTCGCAACCCGCCAAACATATTGAAACCAGCACGCATCGGCGAAATTTTAACCGTTGGGTGGTAGGGCTTTTCCTTAACAAAGATTACAGTCAGCGACATAGCGATAACAAATATCACCGCGTTCAGCAACAACATCAGGCGCGAGCCATCTATATCACCCATCATTCCCTGTAAAATACCCGGCACTACCGCGCCGAACAGCGTCCCTGAAAGCTGTGCTATTGCCAGAGAAGCGGAAGCTCGCCCTCGTTTTCCTTCCGGCACAGTATCCGGCATCAAACCTTGGTATGCGCCTTGTGCCGTGTTATCGGTAAATTGCAAGATACAATAACCGAGTAATAAAATCCACCAGTTAAAAGCTAACGCGCAAAGAGCTAACGCACCTAACCCACCAAGAGTACCCACGATAATGAAAGGTCGCCTCCGCCCCATCGGGTGAGAGGAATTATCACTGATTGCACCCGATAAAGGCTGTACGAACATTGCGATAATTAATCCGATTGAACTGAGGATGCCACGCGCCGTTTCATAGTTATTGCCAAAAATAGGTTCTGCCAGTGGCTTGTTTAAAGCCGGCAATACTATACTCAGAAAACCGCCCCACAAAAATGAAAGCGCAAACCAGTATAACGAAATCCAGATGTAATTCATAAAACGAAAAGGCGCTTCTGATTGTTGTGGTGAATTGATACCCGAACTGCCTGTGCTGATACCGTGCATAGTGTACCTCTCTTTTTCGGGAGTACTAATTTTACCAGGTGTTCGAACAGGATTAAATTAATTCACAGAATCTGATAGCGTGAGGGTCACTTCTTATTCAAAATCAGCTAGAGTTTTGTTCCTGTCCTGTTCTGGCAATTAAATGGATTTTCTATACTGCATAAGAACTTTAGCGTGTTTGTGGCTGCCTAGAACAGGGTTTTTGCTGTAATTAACTGTACAACAGTTAGAACTTTAAAACCTTAATAGGAAATTAGTGGCAATTTTCAGGCAGGAAGTAGTAAACTATTAGCGATTATTTTATATCAGATTCAGGGGTTTGGCAATTCTCGTGAGGTTCTGCGACGAAAAATCAGGTAACAACCGTGAAACGGTCCACGCCCTTCTTGCTCCCAGAAGGTTCGCACATAACCGTAGGTAGCCTTGATAGAGGCGAATTCCCAACCGGCTTCTTCCATCTCACGCACTACCTGACTATAGCGATTATTAAGTTCATCTTTGCGGAGATGTCGCCGGGTATATTCATAATGCTCGGCATGGGATTCTTCATTAATAGAAACAGCCGCCCCGGACTGGCGGTTCTCGCTGTTTTCAGGAACAAGAGTACTCTCCGGTGGCGGCTGATTCTCGTACGGCATACTTTACAGTAAGCGACCTTCTACGGCAGACCAGTCGATATTGGTGAAGAAGGCTTCAATATATTTGGGACGTTCGGCAGGTTTATAGTCTAACAGGAAAGCATGTTCCCATACGTCCATAACCAGAATCGGCTTGTAACCAGCCGGGTTGCCATCTTCATGGAGAGTAATCCAATGGTTAGAAATACGCCCTGAGCTAGGGTCTTGGTAAGCTACCGCCCAACCCACACCGCGCATTGCTCCAACTTTTACAAAATCGTTCTTCCAAGTTTCGTAATCGCCATATCCAGCAGAGATGGCATCAATCAATTTGCCACTCTTGGGAGCATCGCTACCGCCATTCTTAAGGTTACCGAAGTAGTATTCGTGCAACACCATTCCATTGTATTCAAAACCCAGGCGGCGTTTCAATTCAGCGTAGGTAGGAGTGCCGATTTTACCGTTGTTGATCAGGTCGGCAATTTGCTCATTAAGGGTGTTAGTGTTGGTCACGTAACCCTTGTAGAGTGCAAAGTGTATTTCAAGTGTTTTATCTGATATGCCATTAAGCCCGGCGAGATTAAAATCTTTGGCGGCATAGGCTTGTGCAGTCAATATTGCCATTTAGGAATCCTCCTTAAATATTTAAAGTAATGCTTCAAGCAGAATTACATATTTCATTAATCGAGCAAACTTCTTACCCGGTTAAGCTCAAATTGGTATTACAGAGTGTTTAGTATAGTATTTTTACCGGGCTTGTCAAGCTTATTTGCCTTTGCGGAATTTTTTAGCCAATGCAACATCGCGTTGTGCGGACTTCTTGTCGCGGAGTTTTTCGTAGCAAAGCGCGCGCCCTTCATATACATCGGCATTTTCGGGATCAAGCTTTAAAACCTGTGAATAAACTTGAACTGCTTCAGAGAAACGTCCTAACTGAATACAGATTTGCGCTTTAGCCATCAAAGCGGGCAGGCTGTTTGGTTCTAGTTCAATTGCCTTATCTATATCCTGCAAGGCTTTACCAAGTTCAAAAACAGAAGCATAAGCCTTACTCCGATTAAAATAAATCTGAGGGTCATTGGCATATTCTTTAACAGCCTGATCAAAGTCTGCTATAGCGGAGTCATAGTCGCCATTATGTAGATAGGCTATCCCACGCGAGATAACGATTTCGGAATCTTGCGGTTCAAGCTCTAAAGCTCTGGTAAGGTCGGTTATCGAAGCCCGATAGTTTTCCAGACTAAGGAAAGCTTTGCCTCTATATTTGTAAGCCGCTGAGTTAATTATTTTTAGAGCCAAAGATTGGGATAAATCCTTGACCGCTTCCTGGAAACTACTCAAACGGAAATAACATACCCCGCGGTTGTACAATGTATCTGGGTCATTCGGATTTAGCTCTAGGGCTTTATTAAAATCGCTCAAAGCCCTAACCATATCCTGTGGCTTATAATAAGCCGAACCCCGCAAGCTATACAATTCGGCTTCTTTAGGCTTTAGCTTGATGACTTTATTTAAATCCAGATGCGCATTATCGAATTGCTTGAGTTGCATGTAAATACGCGCCCGTCGTAGGATAAGATCATAATTATTCGGGTCAATTTCTAAAGCATTTGTCAGGTCAGAAACGGAATCTTCCAACTTATTCAACCGCTGAAGAACCATAGCACGATTCGACAAAACTTCAGGGTCTTTGGGGTTAAGACGCAACGCCCTGTTAAAATCAGCCAGTGCAGTGGGATAATCCTGATTCTGGAGATACATATAACCACGATTGTTATAGCCAAAAGGATCATCCGGTCTCAACTCGATTGCAGTGGTGGCATCGGTAATAGCCGAGATAAATTCCTCAAGCATAAAAGAGGTTTTAGCACGGTTGTTATAAGCATAAACATCATTTGGGTTGAGAGTGATAGCTTTATTGAAGTCTTGCAAGGCACGCGAGTAATCCTTTAGATAGAAGGAAGTACGCGCTCTACGATAGTATGCATTAGAATCGATTGGGTCAAGCTCAATCACCCGTGTAAAATCCCCTAAGGCATGCTCATAATCTTGCAAATTATAGTAGGCAGTGCCGCGCATCAACAAATTATCGCTTAGATTCGGGGCGTTAGGCGAACTGGATTGAATCACAAAATTCATGTCAACCACAGTATCCCAGTATTCCTTTAACTTGAAAGAGGCATGCGCACGGTAATAATAAGCCTGCACATTATGCGGGTTTGATTCTATAACAAAAGACAAATCTTCTAACGCCTTGCTATATTCTCCCATATCCATATAGCAGCGCGCCCGGTTAAAGTAGGCGTATATATTGCGAGGCTGGAGTTTAATCGCCTGTGTAAAATCGGCAATGGCGCTTTGGTGGTTACCAATATTTAGGTATGCCATACCCCGGTTAGCAAAAGTATCAGCATCATCTGAAACTATATCGATAGAGTGGGTAAGGTCTCTTATAGCATTGTGATAATCATTTAGGTAGAAAAAAGCACGCCCACGATTGTTATAACCATAAGCTTCATGGGGAGCAAGCTCAATAGCACGGGTGAGGTCGGTCATTGCATTCCGATAATCCTCAAGATAAAAATATGCTTTACCCCGGTTATTATAAGAATAAGGATCATTTGGATTAAGTTCTATAGCCTTGCTAGCATCTGCGATAGCGTTTTTATCGTCGTTAAGATAAAGATACGCTTTAGAGCGATTATTATAGCTATATACATCTTTAGGGCTTAGCTCAATAGTACGAGTATAATCTTCTACCGCTTTTCGATATTCCTTGAGAATAAAATAGCAACGACCGCGTTTGTAGAATGCCTCAGCAATATTAGCATCAAGCTCAATCGTTTTATTGAGGTCGTCCAAAGCACGACGGTAATCCTTTAACTGGAAATAAAGCTTTGCACGCTCAAGGTAACCGTTACTACGTTCCGGCATTACATCGATCGCCCGATTCAAGTCAGAAAAAGCGCTGCTATAATCGGTTAAGCGGATATACATTTGAGCGCGGTTCAGGTAAGCCGTTACCTTACCCATCCGCACCGTCTCCGCAGATTTGCGAGTAGGTTGTTGCTCCAGATGTTCCGTTAAAATACGGATATTGTGTTTTGTTTCGGTGGGATTGGGGGTTATCTCCTCATCTGAAAGCGGTGGATCCATTCCGAAATCGGTTAGGACTTCTGCTCCATCAACGTTACCAAAGGTGTGTTCGTCTAAGGCTGTGAGAGAAGACATATCTTGGAGTTCTTGAAGCGATTCGTTGACTTCCGGCGCTTCCATCTCAACCGGGCTAGGCTTAGTTTCGCTTGAAATAGCAGGTGCAGGAGCGGTATCATCTTCAGGAAATATAAATTCAGGCAATTCCGGCAAATCGTTATCGGCCAAGTTAGGAAGCAAACCGGTTTTGGCTAAATCACGTAAGTTAAACGCAGTTCCGGCGGTTTCATATTGCGTGTCTTCCTCTGCTGTTTCAGGCAGAGTAGGCTCAGCAAGAGGCTGGTTTTGTTTCACCAGATCAGCAAGCTCTTCACTCCATTCTTTGATACGCATCCGTGTTGAAAGCAAACGCGCTTCATAGTTATCAAGCTCTTCTGCCGAGGACGCATACAAAACGGCTTGTTCATTGGTAGCCAATATCTCGTATGCTTGAGCGATACGCTCGCGTAAATGTTCAATTTGTTTATCGTTATCTACCAACATAAATGCTTTTAACCCTAAAGCCAGACACTCTTAGGAAATAACATAGCTAAACTAGAAGTGCCTGAATCGTGGCATCTAACCTTACAATTTCCGATGATTACAACCTTATATTAACCTGAAACGGTTTATTTATCAACTATTCTCGCTCTTAAACTCTATAGCTTTATAGCGTAGTTCTGGAGTAATAGGTGTCACAATATATCCGTGATTTAAATCACCAAACATATGACATTTTTCCTGTCCCCAGTACCAATAGAAATATGCTACATAAGCACAAATTATTGCATCGAGCAAATCATCATAGTGTTTTAGCTTTGTGCTGGGTTTGATTGCGCTGGTATCTCGCGCCAATAGTTCTGGCGGAATTAACAAGCGGGGTTCAAAGCCGGATAGGGAGCTTACATATTTTTGCAACTGCTTATAAGCAGCGAAGGGATAAGGAAAAAGAGATAAAAGCAACCGAAATAAGCATAGAAAGATTGGTAAAATGGTCTAACTCTAACACGGCTACACCGAGTGAAAATAAACTCAAATCACAACGATCGGTGCGATGGATTATCCCAACCCTGCACTAGCGCTATTATGCCGAGCTAAACCATCCATAAATAAGCCAAACAAGCCACCATTAGCAAACGTCCCAAGCACTCTGGTTCACTCAAGTGACTTCGTTCTAGCCGAAACCCTCGACTTTTGCTATCAGAAAAGTTGGGGAGGATACTTTTTACAAATTATTATAAATATTCATGGCTTTAGCAATTCCCTGTGCCAACCATGTTTCGATAGCTTCAGCAGCCTTTTTCAACGCATCGGTAATTATAGGAACCTGTTCCGCCGAGAAATCATTCAGAACATAATCGTGCGGTTTACCGTAGTGGGGTCGCCCGATACCTATGCGCATGCGCTGAATTTCCTGAGTACCAAACACTTCAAAGATATTCTTCAAACCGTTTTGTCCGCCGCTACTTCCATTGGTACGCAATCGGATTTTCCCGGTAGGTAGGTCAAGGTCATCCGATATAGCCAGCAAATCCTCACGTGGATTTATCTTGTAGAAGTTCGCAAGCTGTAGCACGCTGGTTCCACTCAGATTCATGTAAGTTTGAGGTTTTGCCAGCACCACCTCTTGCCCCCCGATACTGGTTTTAGTCCAAATAGCATGCATACTCTTTTTATCAAATCTAATACTATGCTGCACAGCAAAAAAATCGAGGCATTGAAAGCCTACATTATGACGGTTCTTTTCATATTGAAAGCCGGGATTGCCCAGCCCTACTACCAGTTTCATGCTTTGTACGCTTCCAAATAAATTTCAAGGGTTTCTTGAGCCGCTTTGCGCCACGAAAAGCGGGCTGCCTGCGCTATGCCTTTTTCCAGTGTTTCTCGCCTACGTATCTCGCGATTTTGCCACAATTCCAGCAAGGCATCTTTCCAAACAAGCGGTTCTTGGGGCGGTAAAATTACACCTGCTGCCCCTACCACTTCGGGCAAACTACTGGTATCTGCCACCAGCACCGGAGTGCCGCAAGCCAATGCTTCGAGGGGCGGTAACCCAAAGCCTTCATACAGGCTAGGCATTACCAGACAAGCTGCCCTATTATACAACCACAAAAGCTCTTCGGTCGATACGCCTCCCAACCAGATGAGTTTGTCGCCAAGTCCTAAATCCAACGCCTCATGATAAATGTCGCGGAATAGCCAACCTTCGCGCCCTGCCAATACTAAGCGAGGCGCACTTCCCCCCAATTGGTCGACCATGCCCCGGTACGCTTGTAACAAGGTGGGCAGATTTTTGCGCGGTTCGATGGTACTCACAAATAGGATAAATTGTTCATCCTCACGCACACCTTTATTTCGCAGCTTTTCCGCTACAATATGCGCCCCATACTTTCCGAGTTTTGCCAGTTCGGGAGGGGTAAGAGGACGATGCAACGGATTGGCAGCCTCATACACTACTTGCACCTTTTCAGGCGAGGCTTTCAGGTAAGCTATTACATCCTTTGCAGTACTTTGCGATACGGCAATGATGCGCTGTGCGCTGCGGGCGGCACGCTCGATCTGACCATAATAACGGGCGCTTTCTTCGGTTAGCAAGTGCGGGAATTGCTTAAATGCGAGGTCGTGGATAGTGATGACAGAAGCGGCACGTGTAGGGAGAATTCCATACCAAACCGGACGGAATAAAGGCGGAATAAAATCCGGACTATGCAAAACTTGAGGGCTACCCAACGCGATTTCAAAAGGTAGCGCATATTGCTCGTAGCGGTGGTGCGGTGGTGTCCATAACTTCTGCGAGTGCATTTCGAAGCCGAGCCATTGCTGTGGTGTAGATTTCTCCTTGCGGCTCTGGTACACAGTCAAACGAAATCGAGGGTCGCGCAATTGTGCCATTTCCCTTAGCAAGTTCAGAATATATTGTCCGATACCTGCCTGACGGTAAAAAACCATGCGGGCATCGAAACCGACATTCAGAGGCTTAGCTGGATTGAGTACCGCCATCCTCAAGCCTTTCTGCTGCACTTGAGCGATCCAAGATTTTGATTTTCTTGTCTTGTTCGTAATTCAGCCCGTTATACAAGGCGGTTTCGGCTTTAGCCAGTTCCGCACCCAAATAAGCGGCATGCTCCATCTGCGAGAGTAGCTTCTCGGCAATTACAGTGTGGTACAGCACATCGGCAGCACGCCCCCGAATAACATGAGTCAAACGTTTATCGGTGGTATAACGTTCCAACGCGAGTTCATGCCGTTCCCAGTCTATATGGATAAAGAAATAGCCGGATGGGTCAAATTCAAGCCATTGGCGGCGGTGCGCTTGCATAGTGATATAGTTGTTCTCATTATCAGGACGCTCGAAAACTCCCTGTGGGGCATAAGGTGGAGTGTTAAGTGCAAAATATTCGGCAAGTACCTTGTCTACCTTCTTCGGGTTTACTTCGTTAATCAGGTCAATCAGCTTGAATTGATTGCGGAAAGTCTCAAGCATTTCGGGCGTCAGGTTATTAAGTTCTGCCATCGCGCCGCTCGCCCCGATGATTTTGCCATGCTCATCCAAACCATTCTCGAATACTTTTATAGTTGCTTCGCCTACCTTGAAAACAGGAGACTCGCGCCCACACAGCACCAGATAACGCAAGCGGGGGTTTGAAACCACATTGATAATCATGCGCTCAATCCCCAGATTTGGGGTATAAACTCGCCCGATGATGGCAGCATAATGCGGATTCAGTTGGTCAATTAGTGCGGTGCTACTGAGCGTACAAACTGCCACCGCGCTTTCGGCATTGCCAATCACAAAGCGACCCGGCGAGGGGGGCCAGTCCACCACACGCCCCACACTGCGCCGCCACATGATTCCGCTTTTCTCGCGTGTCTTCCAGTATATGTCTGATATTTTACTCATAGTTTATTTCAATAACTCCAACATCTGTCGCCAACTCTCCCCTTCCAATTTGTTATAACCCAATTGTGACCAGCTATATATTAGCACTCCCAGCAGCGCTATAGGGGCGAAATAGCGCACGATTTTTGCCTCTAGCAACCACGCATATGGCACTACCAATACAAATGGAAAAGCCGGAAGAGAGTAGCGCAAAACATCATCATGTAACATAAACAAGGTTGGCACGAAAAATATAAAGCCAAGCCAAAACAGGTCGTATAGCTTGCGCCGCCAAAGTAGCGCTAAACCTGCCGCTTCGATTATATAATAATAAAAATTTCCTTCGCTGCGTGTGGCACTGACAGCCAACGAGAGTAAAGGCACCGGGAAAACATGCTTCACATCTTCCGGGATTTTTATATAAGCAAAGAAGTCGCCATAACGCACGGCGTACAAACTGAAAACCGCCACCAATGCCAGTGGCATCAGGGTTAATCCTGCCACCGCCCTCCAGTTTATCGCCGCAATATAGCCTGAGATTCGTGCCATTGTAGTTTTAGCTTGTGCCATTTTAAATCCAATACGGGCTTCCCACAAGAGATATAGCCCATAGCCGCCTAGCATAAAAATACCATTGGCGCGAGTCACCACCAAACCTGCGCCCCACAGCCCTGCCAACCACCATTGTTGCTTTTTAAAAGCATAGAAAGACAGCACAATGAACATCAATGCCATGCCTTCACTAGCTCCCACGCTATGGTATAGCAACCAGCGCAACGGCAAGAAAAGGAACAATACCGACAACCACAACGGTTTGGTAGAATAGCCGAAATCTTTTAGCAAGCGATAGAGAACCACCCCAAAAATAAGGGTCGCCACAAAGTTTATTATAAACATCGGGGCGATATAGCCCAATAACGGCGCAAGCACCCGAATGAGCAACACATAACCGGGGAAATGTGCCGACCAATAAATGTTGGAATATTTGGAGAAACCGGGCAACGCCAGCATAGAATCGTGCGGGTCGTAGAATGTTTTAGCGGCTAACAAATAGCCTGGACCATCCCAATAACGCGCCAACACATCCCAGCCACCGTCATTAACCAGCAACACACCGTAAAACAAGAACATTAACCCAGTATTGGCAACAATTATCACCACTGTAGCAGCAGCAGTAGGATAACGTGCTTGCCAAGCAAGCCAAGGAGTTTTCAAAACAGGGTACAACGCTAATGTGTACCCATCTTTGTTTATAATTGGTGCAGCTATCACACTCCAAACCAAGCCAAACATTGTTAGATACAGCGCTGAACCAGTTAGAAGCCAGAACGCCACCGCATTAAATTCACCGCTAAAACCTGCTGCCAGCGTCCGCTCTGTAAGCATTAAGCCGATGACCGACAATGCCAACCCCCCTACCAACGCAACTAAACCTGATAGCGGGGTTCTAAACCTACCGGGCAACAGGCTTAAAACTGCCAAGAGCGTCAGCAAGCCAGTAGCTATTGCCGATAAATAAGCCGAATCCGATAAGAAAGGTTGCCATTGGCGGGAAAAATCGAGGGTAGCGGCGGAAATTTGCGCGTCACCTGTGAAGCTCAATACCAGAAAAGGCCCGCCTTCGCTATCCAACCGAACGGGCGTAAAATAGAGTTGGTATTCTTTAAAAGCGGGAGTCGAGGGCAAAGCGGCAAGTGGTTGCCCGTTTGCCTGAACCTGCACCGGATCGCCTTGAAAAACCAGCTTCAAGCTAACCTGATGATAGCTGAAAGCGGCAAGACGAATTGTGGCGGGAGTATCACTTGCAATTCGCTGGAAGGTCTTTCCACTTGACTCGTCAATTTGCAAGGCAGAAAAGCTGGTGCGTTGCACAGACACAAATTGGTTTAAACCTTGCAAATTACTTTTGGAACTATTACTACCGAGCAAAGATACTTCCAGTTCCGGGGGCACAGTAGAAAGAATCAGCAGAGCCACAAACGCCAACAACAACATCCCTAGTGTTGCCAATCGGAAAATTAGTCCGCTAGATTGTTTAGTGTGGTTGTGCTGAGCGTCCTCCGTCATTTTACGGAATTAGCCCAACGCCTGTTCGAGATCGTGCAGCAAATCTTCGGTAGATTCAATACCCACCGAAAGTCGAACCAACGCCGGGTTCATTTCAATGGGGCTACCTGCTAGACTCGCATGGGTCATTGCGCCGGGATATTCAATCAAGGATTCCACTCCACCGAGGCTTTCCGCCAGCGTAAAGATTTTGGTACGCGCTACGATGGCACGCGCTTCCGCTTCTCCGCCCTTCGTGATAAAAGAGAGCATTCCGCCAAAACCGTTCATTTGCTTTTTCGCCAGTTCGTGCTGCGGATGGCTCGGCAAACCGGGATACATTACTTGCTCAACTTTGGGATGCTGTTCAAGAAAATGACCAATCGCCAGCGCATTTTCCTGATGCGCTCGCATGCGTATTGGCAGAGTTTTGATGCCGCGCATAATCAGCCAACTATCGAAGGGACCCGGCACTGCGCCTGCCGCATTCTGGAAAAAGGCGATGCGGTCACGTAGTTCTTTATCACGCATCACCAGCAAACCGCCTACCGCATCGCTATGCCCGCCCAGATACTTGGTGCTACTGTGCAAGACCACATCTGCGCCAAACTCCAAGGGGCGTTGCAAATAGGGCGAGGCGAAAGTATTATCTACTACCAACAACGAACCGGCGTTATGCGCCATCTCCGCCACCGAAGCAATGTCGATTACCTTCAACCAAGGGTTGGTGGGCGTTTCCAGCCACACCAGTTTAGTGGTAGTACGCATCTTCCCGGCAGCGCGTTCAAGGTCTGTCAGATCGGCAAGGTCGAACTGGATACCATATTGGCTCAAGACCTTTGCAAACAAGCGATAAGTGCCACCGTAAACATCATCACTGAGCAGCACATGGTCGCCAGAACGCAAACTAAGCAATAGAGTTGTCTCTGCGCCTAGCCCACTGGCAAAGGCAAGGGCATGCGCGTTTTCGCCGCCTTCCAACGAAGCAACGCACAGTTCCAGTGCGGTACGAGTAGGGTTATGAGTACGCGAATATTCGTAGCCCTTATGCTTGCCTACTTCCTCCTGTGCATAGGTAGAAGTCTGGTAAATTGGAACAGATACCGCTCCGGTTTGGGGGTCGGCGGGTTGCCCGGCATGAATAGCACGAGTTTCAAATCCAGCTTTATTATAATCGCCCTTCATCTTTATAATTCTACTTTCTTACTGAAATTTATCTGATTCTTTCCAAACTCGCCCTATTTTACCATAGCCCACACGGTAATCATAAAAACAGGTTGCATCGAAGCACAACCATCTATTCCAAGTAATTGAAAACTGAATTGGGAATACTATAGTGAGTCCGGTCACACCTTTATATTATTTATGCTGTTGTCTTCACCATAGCTTAGAATACGCCCTAAAAGACCAGACCGCGGAGACCGTTGTTAACCTACAACGGTTCCGTGAACGTCTGTAAACGCCGAGCTATGCTATGTTGGCCTTTTCAATTTCACTATCTTCCTCTTCCTCAAAATCACCTTCCTCAACTTCTCCTTCGATAGATAGGTTAGGTAATACTTTATCCAACCAGCCCGGTATCCACCAGGACGCTTTACCTAGAAGTGTCATTATTGCAGGTACCAATGTCATCCGGACGATAAAGGCATCCACAAAAATACCCACTGCTAGGCTAACACCAAACAGTTTGATATTGGTGTCGGCGCTACCGGCAAAACCACCGAATACGGCAACCATAATTGCGGCAGCTGCCGTAACCACTTTCGCGCCTAAACTAAATCCGGAAGTCACTGCACGTCTAGCGTCGCGGGTCTTAGAATAAACTTCGTGCATACTTGAAACCAAGAAAAACTCATAATCCATTGCCAAACCAAATAAAATACCGGTGCCGATGATTGGTATAAAGCTGATAATAGGTCCCGGAGAAGCAAGACCGAACCAACCCCATTGGAAAACAGCTACCGTAGAGCCAAACATAGCCATTACTGATAACAGGAACCCTAACGTAGCTTTGAGTGGTACAAGGATTGAACGGAACGCAATCATCAGCAACACCAGTGAAAGCCCTACCACTACAAGCAGATAGATCGGTAACGCATCTGACAGTTTATTACTGATATCGTCCTGCAGGGCGGTATAACCTGTAACTCCCAGCTTTACCGTAGGGTTACCACTGGCAGCAGCCTGATTGTTACGAATATAAGTGATTAAATCCGAGGTCTTCCGGTCAGAAGGCGCACTATCCGGTATAATCTGAATAAGACCGCTACTACCATCGGCAGTTACAATAGCCGGGGTCGCCATTTTTACGTTAGCGATTTTACCTAGCTGGGTCGCGATTTTAGAGAGCTGTGCCAGACTTGCATACTGAGCTATCTGCGCTTCAAGCTTGGCTTGGGCAGCTTGTTCCTGCTTTTTGCCTTCTGTTTGCGCTGCTGCTATATCTTGCTGTAGTTTAGCTTGTAATTCTGGTGTAGTAGCCTCGGCAGCCTGCTTATCAAATTGTGCTTTTTGAGCTTGGCTAGCAGCATCCACTTGCTTCTGGTACTCAGTAGTCACGGTACTTCGCACAGCAGCACGGTCAGTTTCTGTTACCGGAGGGACATTTTCTACCAGAACGACCAAGGGCGCATTGTAACCCACACCAAAGGCGTTTGCTAACAGGTCGTAAGCCTTTCGCTGAGTGGTAGAAGGAGCAGCATACTGGTCATTGGGAAGACCCAAGGTGAGGTCAGTCACCGGGAAAGCCAGCAACCCAACTAAAATTACGCTAAAACCGATAGCTAGGATTGGATGTCTGGTAATTTTCTCGCCCCACTTGTACCAGAAGGTATGGTGACTGATGGTATGATGGCTTTCTATTCCTCTTTCCTGGGCAGCAGCTATTTTCTTGGCGGTCTTACCACCAAATATTTTTGTGCCGGCAATGCCGAGAACGGCAGGAGTCAGGGTTACGGAAAGCAGAGCGGCTACCGCAATAGAGGCGGCTCCTGCCAGACCCATAGTGGTCATAAAGGGTATATTGACCACACTCAAAGCCGCAAGGGCGATAATAACCGTACTAGCGGCAAAAATCACCGCGTTACCGGCGGTGCCGATAGCGCGCCCGGCGGCTGTATTATAGCTGTAACCTTCCATTAAGAGAGTGCGGTATTTTGAAATGATAAAAAGCGAGTAGTCGATACCAACAGCCAACCCAAGCATCGAACCCAGCGCCGGAGTGGTAGCGCTAATATCAAAGACCTGGCTGAGTGAAAAAAGCCCGGCTATGCTTATCGCCACGCCTGTTATTGCAATCAACAGTGGCATACCGGCTGAGACGGTAGCGCCAAAGGTCATAATCAGAACCACTAGGGCTATAACCAGTCCGATTATTTCGGACAGTCCAAATAATTCTTCGGGTTGTTGACTGATAAGATTTCCGGCTCGCTCGACTTCTAGCTCAGGAGAGTTGAGGCTATTTGTAATACCGGCAATTCCTGCGAGGGTAGCCTTATCTATTTGACCGGTGCCCTTTTCAAACTGCACTATGGCATAGGCAGTTTTACCGTCAGCAGACATCGCCAATGGGTTAACAAAGGGGCTGACCACGCTCACCACTCCAGATACTCCTTTAACCTTGGAAAGAGCGGGATCAATCACATTCTGAAATGTGCTTACCGGTTTACTAGTAGTGTGAAAGACAATCTGACCGGAACCGTTACCTGTGCCAGGAAGCAACTGACCCACACGATCAATCGTAACCTGAGCCTGTGTACCTGGAATGGAAATAGCGCTGGAGGGCGGTTTGTAGAGAGTAGCAGCCCCGGCTCCTACTATTCCTAATACCAATATCCAAAATCCAACCACCCACCATTTCTTTCTAAACAAGAAAGAACCTGACTTATCTAAAAAATTACCCAATTGTTTTCTCCTTAGAACTGGATTTACTAAAACTTTTATCAAAAACATTCGTGCATTGGCAAACAAAATCTGGCTCGGTCTTTTCCCTAGCCTAGATCTTTTCAAACACCATTGTTTTTAGGGAGTTTATTAAGTGTTAAACCTACTCGTAGGTAGGCTAAAAAGTCAAAAAAGGAAAACTAGTTTTAAGAACTGGGAGATACAGGTACTAGCAGACCAGTCATCCAAAGATTAAATATCTTATCGATCAGTACCTCTAGTTCAAAAGTATTTGCATTGTGTCCAAGTTCAGGAAATAGTTCTCTGACCGTAACCATATTTTCAACTTGGTCAAAGATAGCAAAAAAGCTGTGCATCGCGATTTCTAGCTCTACCTCCCGGATTTCACCTTTTTCCATCCCTTCCTTAAAGACTTGTGCAAGCAAATCGAAGACTTTCTCATAACTTTGCTTAACCGCTGTTTTAACCTCTTCGCTTAGCTGCCAAAGTTCGTACAGAAAAGTCCGTTTGTTTTCAGTCATGGAGTAGTAAGGCGCACTACCCAGAATATTTCTAAGTCGGCTGCGTGTATCGCGACCAGTCCGAATTGCATTTTCCCACGCGGTAATAAGTTCATCAGTCAGAATGTTTAAAGTTTCTACCAGTAATTGCTCCTTTCCACCGGGGAAATGGTAGTAAAGGGTGGGTCGTTTAAGACCAAGTACCTCAGCAATTTTATCCATACTGAGCTGGTTGTAACCACCCATTTGATAAAGATGCTGGGCTTCCTTGATAATACGTTTTCTGGTATCGTTTGTCCTTAAATCTATTTTGGTTACCATATTTGTCACTTACCATCTCATCTGGCAGGTTCTAAGTTAATCTACCTACATGTCAGTAGAGGATTATAGCAGCGTTTTTCACCTAAGTCAACAGATGGTTGCCTGTCTGGCTGTACTCAAATCTGCTGCTTGATCCGTTTCTTTTGTATGTGCTAGTTCGCCAATGGTATCAGCCCTGCTGCCAGTTTTAACAATAGTTGCAACAGCTTTAGGCAAGCACTATAATCAGCAATCAGGCAAGCTATTATTCAAATCTGCGAGCGGTTGGTTCTCGCGCCCTGCCAATATTAGGAGACCAGATGTATAACCCCCTGCTTGAACGTCTTGAGAAAGGTCCTATCCTGTGTGATGGTGGGATGGGCAGCCTCATTTTTGCACGTGGTGTTCCATACCAGCAATGTTATGAGGAATTGAACGTTACCCAATCTGATTTCATTCAGCAAATTCACCGTGATTATATTGCGGCGGGCGCTGAAATTATCGAAACCAATACCTTCGGTGGCAACCGCTATCGTCTTGCTCGGCACAATCTGGAAAATCGAGTGCGCGAATTAAACTTAAAAGGCGCGAAAATCGCTAAAGAAGCTCGCGATATTTCGGGCGAAAATGTGATGGTAGCAGGCTCAATTGGACCCTTGGGGCAGGTGTCGGGAGCGGGCGGCGGTCTCACTTCTGAGCAAATTCAGGAAGCTTTCTGCGAACAAATCGAAGCGCTTATGGAAGGTGGCGTAGATTTACTTATTTTCGAAACCTTCTATGATTTTACTGAAATGAAACTAGCGCTTGAGATTGCGCGTAAGCTCACCAATATGCCTATAGTGGCGCAAATGACCTTCATTGAAGATGGCACTACTTTTTCGGGAAATACCCCCGCGCAGGTAGTGCAAATGCTGAGAGAGGGTGGCGCAGATGTGGTGGGAGTCAATTGCCATATCGGACCGCAAGGCACGCTTTCAGTGCTAGAGCAAATGGTCACTTCTGCCCCTGAATTTCATAATTTCTCAGCCCAACCAAATGCAGGTGCACCTATCCGAGCAGAAGGACGCATGCTCTATCAGGCTACTCCCGAATATTTCGCCAGATTGGTGCCTGAATTTCTAGGTTTAGGTGTGAAAATACTGGGCGGGTGCTGTGGTACTACCCCAGAACACATCACCGCAATGCGCCATGCTATCGACTCGCTGTTGCCTGAACAAGTTAAGAAATTTGCACCCGGTAGTTCTGGTGAGTATATTTTCAGCCCTCCCCACCATGACCCCGGTCCCGACAATCAAGAGCAAACAACCGGAGGCGCGCTGCAACGCACTCTGGATAAATCCACCAACTGTGAGCCAACCGAACTTGCCCGAAAACTAGCTTCCAAAGAATTCGTGGTAAGTGTGGAATTACTTCCGCCTAAAGGAATTAACCCTACCCGGATGCTTCAAGCGGCTTCGCGCATGGCAGAACTGGGCGCAGATGTAGTTAATATCACCGATAGCGCGATGGCGAAAGTGCGCATGGGTAGTATGACTTGTGCAATCCTCATCAAGCAATCGGTAGGTATTGAGACCATAATTCACTATACCAGCCGCGACCGCAATTTGATGGCTTTACAGAGCGACTTGCTGGGTGCGCACGCCAACGGCATTCGTAACGTACTAGCGCTTACCGGCGACCCGCCGCGCTTAGGCGATTATCCCGGAGCAAGCGGAATTTGGGATGTGGACTCAATTGGGCTGGTTGCGATGATGAATCGCTTTAATCAGGGCGCTGATTGGAACGGAACCAGCATCGGTACGCCTGCCAATTTCAATATCGGCTGCGCCTTTGAACCTACTGCCCATGATGTAGAGGTGCATATCGAACGATTACGCAAGAAAATTGAAGCGGGTGCACACTTTATCATGACCCAACCAGTTTTTGATGTAGAAATTTTGCGAGAAACTCTAGGTAGGCTAGGCAACATCAAATTACCCATCATCGCAGGTATAATGCTACTTCATAATTATAAGCTGGCAGAATATATACATAATGAAGTACCCGGCATCGTCATTCCAAAGAGTGTCTTGGAACGTATGCGGGACGCCGGTGATAAAGCCTCGTTAGAAGGGCTAAAGATTGCCGCAGAACTGATCGAACAAATGGGCAGCATGGTGCAGGGTGTGTACTTGATGCCACATGGAAAATACGATGCCAGCGCCGAACTTGTCAGGATGCTCAAGGGATAAGGAGAAGCCGTTATGAAAAAGTGGCAATATAAGGTAGCATGTTATACTTATGTTGATAGTAGCGCGACTTGGCTTTCGGTATTTGACAAAGTAGAAGGGCAGACTATAGAAGAGTTAATCGCCCCTCTTGGTGAAGAAGGTTGGGAATTGATCAGCGTAACGGCGGAACTAGCAGTACCTATGGATATACCCACGCCCATACCTTCTTATATTCCGGCTAGAAACAGCGGCGGCGGTATCCTAGACAAAATTCGCGGTGTAGCGGGTGATAACTCTGGCGGCACACAACTAATGCTGTCGAGTAGCGGTGGGTTTGATGTGAAAGCCTATCGTGCCTTCTTCAAACGAAAAAAACCGGGGGTTTTCTAATATCGGTTTTAGCTATAGATCACGAACTTCGCTCTAAACTAACTGCATAAATATGAACGAGGAGATAACAAGAATATGATTGAATTATCAACTTGCCTCCTCGCTGCATACCTACAAAACCTTTGCGGCTTAACCCAGTTTTCTGGATTAACTGAATCGCAGGCAGCGAGAAACACCTCAAAACTTGGCGTTAACTGTTATCAAAGTTACATGAGCAGGCGTGAAGTAATGTATAATAGCATAAGCAAAATTATATGCTCGTAATACTATTTTATACTGGTACGAGGTGATCGATGGATATACAGGTGCCTTCAAACATTTATGTCGGCAGGAATACGGTGCGTGTACACCTGGCGGATTTTCTACAAATAGCCGCTGACCGTAATCTCCTTTCCTCCGACGAACAGATACTGGCTGTTTTCGATTGCATAATCATGGATGAGGTAGGCGGGCGTCTAGGAGGTTTTACCCTCCATGATTACGCAATTTTGACCAATCAGAATCTCATTATGTGGGCGCGTGGGCGATCCAAAGATTCAATCGATAAATGTATCTGGCCGAATATTGTAATCGAAAGATTCGGGCGGCGTAACGTAATTGAAGGTGTGCTAAAGTTCTCTTACCGCGTTCCCATATCGGCAAATAAACGCCGCATCTCCTTGCGCGCCAAACCGGAAGATGGAGACAAAGCAAAGAATAAAGCCAAAAACGATAACGAGCCAACCGGAAGTGCGATTGTAATCTTCTTGGATTTGATACCGCTTGAAGATGTACAAATTTGCCAGAAGATGATGAACTTGCTAATCAAAAATCCTCCTGAGAATAATATTGTAGAGGAATTTTTCACCACTTTTAAGGCTGAAATAGATGAATCTACCGCTCGCTTAACTTCAGTTCCGGTATCTATGCGCCCCATGTATGTACAACAGCCAAATGGCGTTTACATTGAAGCCGGTGAACTTGAGGAAGAGCGCTTGCTACTCAGCATGGAAACAAAGCAAACTCCTCCGGCAAGCCCTTATCGGGGTGTAGCCACTATGAAGCGGGGCTATGCCTCCCCTTACCAGCTTGGAAATAGCAACCAAGGTAATGCTAGTTCAAATTCAAACCGCTCTCTCAATTCAAGATCATCCGGAACAAGCGGTATGGCAGGTTACACTAGCAAGAGCAAATTGGATGCCTACGAACAGGGTAGTAGACCGGTTGAGCGAAAAAACAACCCAGCGCCAACCCCAACCCAACCAACCTATAATTCAAAATCGGTGGATAAGGTGGATAAACCGACGATTCCGTCACCATATCAGAACCAGAACAATTATATTCCGCCCGTTACTAGCCGAGCCTTAGCTGCTAACGAGAGTATAATTCCCCCACCACCACCTGTCCCTCCTATTAGAGAGATTCCGAATATCTATAGTGTCAGCCGTCTTGCCCATGGCTTATTTGAAGGTCGGCAAAACTTTAGCAAGAGTATTGCGGATGTCAGCCAGACTGCTGCAATACTTGCCAGCATACCCGGCTTAATAGCAGGTGATGAAAGTACGAAGCATTCTTCGTTGATGCAACTACGGGGAATCTTTGAAGGTGGTTATCTAGATAAAAACCCCTTGCTAGGCAAAGCGATTATGCCATTAATGCAACCCCTTCTTAGCAAATATATGCCTATGGGTATGATGGGTGGCGGCGGTGGAGCAAGCTCAACAGAACCGGCTCAAAAAAGGAATCGACTTACAATCCGGGGAACAGCCGAGGGAGAAAAAACTGAGTCCGGCGCACGTCCTAATGTGCCTTTCAAAAACCGTCAAGCTGAATCCGATTCGGTGGATGAACTTATGCCGAATATAACACAAGCTTTGCTTGAGGAATTGCCTTTGATTGGGGAAATTGCAGGCACAGACGAACTGGAAAACCTTCCGGAAGTTCCTGTTGAAAAGTCTGCGCCAGAACAACCCAAACGAATTAAACTCGGCAAGCAAGCTACCGTTGCTACCGAGCCTCAACTGATTCCAGAACCTTTGATTCTGGAAACGGTTGCACAAGAGCCGGAAATAGCTGCTGAAATTCCCAGCCCAGAACAACCCAAACGCATCAAATTAGTCAAGGAAGTTCCTGTTTCCCCCGAACCTGAAGTAGTTCCAGAACGTACAATTGTGGAGATTTCGATTCCTGAATTCGAATTACCGCCTGAGCTTGCCAATCCTGCCCAACCAAAACGTATTAAGTTAGGCAAAAAGTAAGCCGTACGGTCATAATATTGAAATTAAATCCGGCTTATCAAGGGACAAGCCGGATTTTTGTTGGTTCAATTACAAGCGCATCTTGTAATGGAGAAAATCCAATTCTTCATTGTACCAAAATTAAAGTTGATAATTGGTAACAGTACAACCAGTCACAATTGAGAAGGCTGGTAGACTACTTTTATTACACCTAAGCTCAGCTTATATAATAGTTTTGAACAAAGAAGAGCTTAGACTACAGCAAAGTACTCAAAAGCTAATAGACTGATGGTAACGGGAGAACCGAGGTCTCGACTTACGGCTTCATAACTGGATAGCAGTGGAGAAGACCGACTTGCAAAGACTGTTCCCCGACCATTAGCGCTAGTAGCGGCAATTAGGCTTGTTACAGCGCAGTTATGCGACTGGCTATCCGCGATAAGCTTACGCACGCGCTGAATGGTTGGGTGTCCCGTAAGTTCAATAGTGTATTGTGTAGCAGCCCTTTTAGCTGGACTAAGGTGCAAAAAATGATTACTCCTCCATCTGAAACCCCAAAGCAAGCCTCAATAGGTCGGCTGTTTGCCGTGGGTATTGATGTAGGTTGTGAGAAGTGTAGTATAAGTGTACTTCGCCCTGACAAAACAGTAGTCATCAAGCCTCTCGAATTTACTAATGACGCGCAAGGTTATGCTTTTGTGCTGACTAAGCTCGAAAGTTTAGGGGTAATACCAGCTCAAATCACCATCGGCTTGGAAGCGACTGGACGTTACTGGGAAAACTTGTATCACTATCTAGCCAGATTGGGTTATAATTTAATTCTTTTACATCCGGTCCAAACCCATCAGTTCGCACAACGTCGTGGTTTACGGGCTAAAACTGATGCCTTGGATGCTGGAACGATTGCCAGGGTAGTCCTAAGCGATGAGGCTCGACCAGCTTATGTGCCAGGTGATTTGGTGGCGACCTATCGCGAATTAGTTCGGCTTCATTCCAACCTAGCCGATGAAATTGGTCGCTATCGAAATGAAATTCACGCCTTACTTTTTGTTATATTTCCAGAATATACTCAGGTCTTTGCTGACCCCTGCCGCCCCACTGCCCTGTCCTTATATCCTAGCCGTCAAGCAATTGCAGAAGTTCCTATAGGAATTCTAAGTGCTAAACTCATTGAATTAAGTAACGGTCATTATGGTTTGAAAACCGCTGAACGGCTACTTACATTGAGTAAAAAATCTGCCAGTAGTGGGCTTGCCAGTAATGCCCGTGCCCAGGGCTTAGTGATTTTGTGCGACCAATTGCTACATACCCAGGCTAACCTTGAGATTTTAGAAAGTGAAATTGCTCAACTACTGCAAAAAGATGAAGCAGCCAAGAAGTTGGCTGAAATCCCCGAATTTGGACCAAAAACCATCGCAGGGTTACGGGCAGAGCTAGGCGAAGTTGGACGTTTTACCAATTGTAATCAGGTGGTGGCCTACGCTGGGCTAGATTTAACCGTGAAGGAAAGCGGAAAATGGAAAGGCAAGGTGAAACTTTCCAAGCGTGGCAGTGGTCGGTTGCGGCGCCTGTTATACATGGCGGCATTAGTCAGTTTGCGTCTTAAAGTATCTGCCTTTGGGGACTATTACCGCGAATTAAGGAAGCGTGGCATGAATGGGCGCAGTGCATTGATGGCGGTTATGCGTAAGATGTTAATCACAGCTTACTCTTTGTTAAAGAACGACAGCACCTTCGACCCGAAAAAAGTCTGGATCGGTGCTAAGTTTGTGGCCAAAGAGTTACCATTGGTTGCTCAGGTGGCTTGACAAACTACGATGGCTTCTTCGCACAATTTTACAAATCAAAATAAACGCGGATTGCTCAGGAAGCCACCTCGATCGCCTGTGATTTCATCAAAAGATGGAATATCGAAGTGACGGACTTATGGGGTTATTTCATTTTGAAACATGCCCCTCGCAGCCTATCTGTACTCGACCGACTGTCCTTTGCCGCTTGTCATTAACTTATTAATGCACAAAGCCGAGCCTAGGGGGTAGTAGCACATGTAAGATTATACGCTCAACTAATTAATGGGACATGATTCTGATAAGCTCGTAAATCTCAGCGTCTACTTCTTTCACACGCCCAACTACCTCGCTGAGCGGAGTCTCGCACAATCTTCCCTGCACTAACCCGCACATTACCCCACTTTTACCACTCAACAAGGTCTGAACTGCTCTTGCCCCTAGACGAGTAGCAATGATGCGGTCGAATGCGCTAGGCGAGCCACCTCTCTGTACATGCCCCAGAATAGTTAGACGAGTTTCGTAGTAATCCATTATCTCTTTAGTAAGGTAGTGGGCGATTTCATCAGATTTTAAGCTAGAGCCTTCCGCCACCACTATAATCGCATGGCTTCTGCCAAAGGTACGAGACTGGCGAAGCATTTGAGATACTTCCTCCAGTGTAGGGGTTCTATCCGGCGTTATAACCACATCCGCGCCGCCATTCAGGGAAGCCATCAACGCCAAGTATCCACAATTTCTTCCCATCACTTCGATGATAAAGGCACGATGATGACTGCTGGCGGTATCACGAATTTTATCGAGCGCCTCCATTATGGTATTAAGACAGGTATCAACCCCGATTGCCATATCAGTTCCCACCAAATCATTATCAATCGAAGCTGGCAAGCCCACTACCGGCATACCAAGCTTTTCAAGTTCAAGCGCGCCGGTCAGGCTACCGTTTCCCCCGATAATTATCATCCCGTCTATACCGGCTTCGCGCAGAATATTCACAGCATCCGCTCTGCCTGCCGAGTCCATAAAACGATTTGAACGGCTGGAACCGAGAATAGTTCCACCTTTATCGATAATATTGGCAACACTCCGCGAATTCATTTTGACAAAGTTATGGGTAAAAATCCCGTTATATCCTCGCCGGATACCTATTACATCCCAACCACTGGCAACTGCCGTACGTACCACAGCGCGAACTGCGGCGTTCATACCGGGCGAATCTCCCCCACTGGTCAGAACCCCTAGCCGTTTCTGGTTAGGTGTCGCCATTCGTCCATTCCTCCTCAGGCTATTTAATTTGCTTTTTCTCGGATTAGATCACCACAACATCGAGGTGTTTATTTGACATTCCCAGTCATATTATGAGTTCGATTATATAGGATATTTGAAATTTTTCTACTTTGTGAATTAGATTATTATCATATTGACTTTTTAATATAGAAAAATAGAAATGCAAGTATGTGGTTTTTTAGAAAAGAAAGTTTGTTTTTAGGTGTGTTTTTCTAGACATATATTCCTATAAATCTTATAATGTTCAGGATGCCAATTGCGCCGGGGGCTGCCTATTGTCAGTCACCGAATTTTTTTGGGGCATTATTTACAGAAAGTGAGACTATCTTATGTCGAGAGTGCTTGACCTTGAAATAACCTGCCCCGAGTGTGGTACAGTTTTCCAAGCAAGCGGTCATACGGTTATTGACTCCGCAGACGAAGCCGATGCTGAAGCATTTTGGGCGTTGAAAGAAGGCAGTATTAATATTGCACATTGTCCCAAGTGCAGCGCTTCGGGTTTTATACCTGTACCGCTTGTTTTGCATGAGTCGGAGCGTGAAATGGTGCTGGCATTCGTTCCAAATGCTGAAGAAATGGACGAAGAAACGATCGGCTCAATGATCGGTCCTATTCTTGAAGGTTTCCTGTCAAGTGTACCGGAAGAAAAACAAGCTGATTATATGTTCGAGCCAATCGTAACCGACGATCCGATGGCTTTGGTTATGGCAGCACGTGGCGAAAGCCTTGAAGATTATGAGTACGACGAAGAGGATGATGACGAGGATGACGAAGAGGGTGATGAACTAACCGAAGAGGAAATGCGCGAGATTCAAGCACGCCAAGCGTTGTTACAGGATCTGCTACAAGTTCCAGTTGCGGATAGCCTCAGCCGAATAACTATGCTGCGAAACAACCAAACGATTGTTGACGATATGCTCGTACAGTTGATTGGAATAGTAACAGAGCAGGCGCGTGCTATCCAACCGGACGCTCTTCAATCCTTGAATAAAATAATGAATGAAATTGAAGTCTTTATGGCTTCAAACTAAGACTCAAAAACGGCGTTACTCTATTGGGTAGCGCCGTTTTTGTTACCAGTATTTAAGAGGAACTAACCCAGTTTTTGTAGCCCACCCATATATGGCTGTAATGCCACCGGAAGGCGGATTGAACCGTCTGCCTGCTGATGATTCTCCAAGAACGGAACCATGATACGCGGTGTTGCCAGCGCAGTATTATTTAGAGTATGGGCGAAACGTACCTTGCCATCCTCACCCCGATAGCGCAGATTAGTTCGGCGGGCTTGCCAATCGTGCAGAGACGAGCAGCTATGCGTTTCTCGATATTTGCCCTCACTTGGTACCCATGAATTGATGTCATTCATCCGAAATTTGCCCAGTCCCATATCTCCGGTGCAACATTCTACAACTTGATAGGGCAGTTCCAGCGATTGCAAAATCTCTTCTGATGTATTGAGCAATTTTTTGTGCCATGCTGCCGACTCTTCGGGGTCATTTTTGCAAAGCACATACTGCTCTACCTTGTTAAATTGGTGAACACGGATAAGACCGCGAACATCACGCCCACTACTACCCGCTTCACGCCTGAAACAAGCAGAAAAGCCACCGTAGAGGATGGGCAAATCACTTTCGCTTAGAATTTCATCCTTGTGTAAGCTATTTAGCACTACCTCAGATGTACCAGCCAGGTAAATGTCATCTTCAGGCACGAAATAGACTTGATCGCGAGCTTTAGGGAACATGCCCTGACCCATGAAAGTGTATTCACGTGCCATCGAAGGGACACTGGCTAAAGTAAAACCCTTCGACATCATTTTCTCAAGGGCAAATCGCAACAAGGCAAACTCAAGTAACACCGCCTCATTCCGTAGCGAATAACTTCGGCTACCGGATATAGTGGCGATGCGCTCAAAATCAGCCCATTTGTGATTTTCTAGAATCTGCACATGGTCGAGTGGTTGAAAATCGAAGTGGCGCGGTTCTCCCCAGCTTTTGATAACTACATTATCATCTTCGCTTTCACCGATGGGCGCAAACTCTGCCGGTATATTAGGTACTTCCAGCATCAATGCCCCTAAACGATCACGCGCTTCTTGTAGTTGTGGAGTTAGCGTCGTGATTTCAGCGTTGATGTCGCGACCACGCTCCTTTAAAGCTTCTCTCTCTTCAGGAGTGGCTTTACCGAATTTTTTAGCGTTGGCGTTGGACTCGGTGTTCAACGCCATTATTTTCTTTTCAAGATCAAGCGAGTAACGATCAGCTTCTAGTAATTCATCCAGATTTAAATCGACGTGCTTAACCTCAATAGCCCTACGAACTACCTCTGGATTTTCCCTTATTAATTTTAGGTCGAGCATTACACCCTTTCTTCAATGGGGATATAGTGCTGATTGATCGGCCCGTTGTAATGCGCACGCGGACGGATCAGACGATTGTCAGCATATTGTTCGAAACAATGGGCAATCCACCCCGAGATACGGCTACAAGCAAATACTGGAGTAAAGGCTTCAATCGGAATGCCAAGCACATAGTAAAGGCTGGCGGAATAGAAGTCAACATTGGGTAACAAGCCTTTTTCGTTCGAAACATAATCATCAATGATGGCAGACATTTCAAACCAGCGTGTCTCACCCTTAAGTTTACCCAGCTCCTCGCTCATTTTACGCAGATGCTTGGCGCGAGGGTCACCATTCTTATAAACACGATGACCGAAGCCCATTATCTTTTCCTTATGAGCAATTGCATCCTTAATCCACTGTTGGGCTTTACTCACATCGTCAATTTTTAGCAGCATCTTCATAACTGCTTCATTTGCACCGCCATGCAAGGGACCCTTCAAAGTACCAATTGCGCTTACAATGGCGCTGTAAATATCGGAGAGAGTAGATACAGTGCCGCGTGCCGAAAAGGTGCTGGCGTTCAACTCATGGTCGGCGTGTAGAACCAGTGCAGTATCAATAGCGCGGATGGCAATTCGGTCAGGCGCTACCCCATCAAGCATATACACGAAATTTCCGGCGATACTTAAATCTTTGCGAGGCTTGATCGGCTCTAGACCATTTTTAACCCGCTCAATAGCAGTAACAATAATCGGGAAAGCAGCCGTCATTCGAATAGCTTTCCGCAAATTTGCTTCGGAATCATCCGGCTTTGCGGCGGTATCTGGATCGTAATGCCCCAGCACCGAAACAGCCGAGCGCAACCCGTCCATTGGAATAATATCTTTGGGGAAACTCTTTATAAGTTGATATACCGGTTCGGGTAATTCTGAATTTTCACGTAGTCGACTATCTAAGTCAGCTAATTCCGCGCGATTGGGCAGTTTGCCAAACCACAGTAGGTAAACTACTTCTTCAAACGTAGCTTTTTCTGCCAACTCATCAATTTCAATGCCACGGTAGGTAAGGGTGCTGCCAATTATCGAACTTATAGAGCTTTCTAGAGCAACAACACCCTCTAGACCTTTTTCGACTTTCCCCTCTTCAGCTTTGGGGTCTCCGGCTGCCTCAACTTTTTCAACCGACATTGGCTTTTTCCTTCCTCTAAGTATGAGCTAAAATGCTTAGAACAATACTCCTCAAGAGGGTATTCTTCATTGAATTTAAGTCCAAATATTTTTATTAAGGTCTAATTAACTTGTTATTTACTTTATATTCATTATAACCTATACCCATTACCGATTCAATTCAATATGTTTTTCTTTGCGACTTCCAAAAGGCTATAAACAATAGTGTTTCATTATGGATTGAATTAGCCTTTGCAATAATTCGTTAGATTTCCGTAATGTTTGTAGCCTGATTAGTTGCCAAAATACCCTGCTTCTGCTACTCTCTGATAATAGAATTAGCATAGAAAAATTAGCTTAGAGGGGTAATCAGGCAAACAGGAAGGGCTTTGAAGATGCCAGAAAATCCAAGTCGTGGTCGTGCTCTTATCAGTGTATCAGATAAATCCGGTATAGTTGAGTTTGCTAGAGGGCTGGTAGATGCTGGCTTCGAAATATATTCTACTGGCGGAACCAAGAATGTACTATCTGATTCAGAAGTAGAAGTTCATTCAATAACCGAATTAACCAACTTTCCTGAAATTCTAGAAGGTCGGGTTAAAACGCTACACCCCGGTATTCACGGCGGTATCCTCGCAAAGCGCGACAAAGCGGAACACCTCTCTGATCTTTCTGAACATCACATCTCCCTGATCGATTTGGTCGTGGTAAACCTTTACCCCTTCTCCTCGACCGTAGCCAAAGCCGAAACTACGCTTGACATTGCTTTGGAAGATATTGACATTGGTGGGGTTGCCTTATTACGTGCTGCCGCTAAAAACTTCCAAAATGTGCTGGTAGTGGTAAGCCCAGACGATTACAAAGAAGTGATAACCGCGCTGGCTGCTCCGCCGCAAGAGGGAATTGCCGATAATGATTTTCGCCAGAAGCTTGCTGCCAAAGCCTTCCAGCATACGGCTTCTTACGATACCTATATTGCCCAATATTTGCGTACTAAAACGGAACACTTCCCAGAGCGTATGACCGTCGCTCTCGAAAAAGTGCAGGATTTGCGCTATGGGGAAAATCCACACCAAATAGCGGCTTTTTATGGATGGCGCAGTAGCGGAGATCAGAAGTTTACCAGCATCGCTACCGCCAAACAATTACAGGGCAAAGAGTTATCCTATAATAATATTCTCGATGCGGACGCGGCACTTGCCATTGTACGCGATTTTTCCGCTCCCACCGTTACTGTGGTTAAGCATAGTAACCCATGCGGATTAGCCAGCAATTCCAATCTGCAAGTCGCTTATGAACTAGCTTTGGCAGGCGATGCCATCTCAGCGTATGGGGGCATTATCGGTGTAAATCGCACCATAACCGCCGAACTAGCCACATCTATCTCATCGTCCTTTTTTGAAGTGGTAGTTGCGCCGAGTTTTACACCGGAAGCGCTTGAAGTCTTCAAGAAACGCAAAAACTTGCGCCTTCTGGAAACAGGCGACTTAAGCGTAGGTTCAGATCAAATAGTAATGAACCTAGAATTACGTCCGGTGTTGGGTGGTTTCCTAGCCCAAACCCGTGATGTGCTAGCCGAACGCGATATTCCAATGCAGGTTATGACCGGGCGCGAACCAACTTTGGAAGAAATAACCAACCTGCAATTTGCATGGCGAGCGGTCAAACACGTCAAATCTAATGCTATCGTGCTGGCTAAGAACCATTCCATCGTAGGGATGGGAGCAGGGCAGCCCAGTCGAGTAGATTCGGTTAAAATTGCGCTTTCAAAAGCAGGTTCTCGCGCCAGTGGCTGTGTACTTGCCAGCGATGCCTATTTCCCTAAGGTAGATGGCGTAGAAACTGCCGTGAATGGTGGGGTTACAGCTATTATACAACCGGGTGGTTCAATCAGTGATCAGGATGTAATCGAAGTAGCACAAAAGCATAACATTACAATGGTATTTACCGGACGACGACATTTTAAACACTAGAAAACATTTGCGTAAAATATGAGCCAGAATCAAGAATTTACAAGAGCATTAACCCGCTATGCCGCAGCAATCGATGCCGAAATCAAAGAAGAGTTAGGTATCAGGCTCGACGAATTTATGCGTGGCGCTATCAGTTACCAGTTTGGTTGGGTTGACGAGAATTTTAAAGAGATAGAGGGCGGCAATAGCGGCAAAAAATTACGCCCTGTAATGTACCTTCTCGCTTATCAAGCGTGCCATCCTTTGGGCTTTGGTGCGCCCCTTGCCCCTGCACTTCCCGTTGCTGCCTGCCTCGAAATGATTCACAACTATAGCCTAGTCCACGATGATATAGAGGACGATGATCGCGCTCGAAGGGGGCGTCCCACCATTTGGGCACTCTGGGGCAAGCCAAAAGCGATAAATGTGGGCGATTGCTTGCATGTATTGGCTTTCCGGCGGCTTCATCGTGCCGCTAATAAAGGGCTAACCCAAGAGCGCACCTTACGGATTGCGGAATCAACATCTGATATGTCAGTGCGGTTGTCGTTGGGTCAGCACAAAGATATGAGTTTTGAGGATACCCTCGAAGTAACCCCAGAAATGTATATTGATATGATCGGTGGCAAAACCGCAGCTATTTTCAGTTGTGCCCTTGAATGTGGCGCAATCGCCGGTTTACCGGAACCGCTTGATGAAAGCGTAGTGTTTAATCTTGCTACCTTTGGCTTGAAAATCGGGTTGGCATTTCAGATTAGAGATGATATCCTGGGTATTTGGGGGCTTTCCAGCGAAACGGGCAAACCTAGCGGCAGCGATATCAGACGGCGTAAGAAAAGCCTGCCGGTAATATATGCGTTGACACATGCTACCGATGCAGATCGTGAGCAATTACTGGAGATTTATCAGCGCACTGACCCTGTTAAGCCAGCGGAAGAACAATTTATAATGGACGCTTTTGAGCGCTGTGGCGCTAAAGTTTTCTCGCAAAATCAGGCAGAGAAGTTGCGATCAGAAGCAGAAGCAGCCCTAGCAGAAGCCATGCCGGATTCTATTGAAAAGAATCCGCCCTTAAAACAATTGCACGATTTGTGCGCTTTCTTGGTTGAGCGAAGTTTCTGAGAAAGAAGCAAGCATGCCGGGTGAAACCCGACTGAAAAACAATGTGTCAGTAAAGGAAAATACAGGCACTCTTACTCGCGTGGCGCGCAATATTACTAACCTTGCCGCGCCTCCTATTCTTGCTATACCCACTTACCTGATTCTAGGCTTGTATGATACTGAAAGTCACATACCGTCCGAACGTTATTGGCTGGGTCAGTTTTTGGCGATTACCTTTGGGGTCACTATTCCAATAGTATTAGTGCTGTTGTTGCGTATTGGCAACAAGGTAAACAGCATCCACATTCCGATTCGCAGCCAACGTACTATTCCCTTTATCCTGACCATCACCTCATATTTGGTGGGCGTGGTGCTTTTGCTAGTTTTCTATGGTAATGGTTATGTTACCGCTCTGGCGATCTGCTACACTGCCAACCTTTTGATTGTATTACTGATTAATTTCTTCTGGAAAATCAGCGTACATATGACAGGGGTGGGGTCTCCGCTAGCTATATTGACTATAACCAGCGGCGGGGTTATAGCGCCTTTCTTTTTGCTGTTCCCAATGGTAGGTTGGGCGCGGGTCTATCTAAAAGCGCATACGCTCCCGCAAGTAATAGGGGGCAGCGTCTTTGGTTATTTCTTTTCGCTCTTCCAACTTATCTATATTTTCAAACCGATAGGCTGGTTCTGATTTTAACCGGTAGCTTCTCTAGGAGGAATAGAATCGGTCGGATAAGATGAAGAAGGACGACTACCTCTTTTTAGCAGCCAACCAAAACCATAGTAGCGACGTGTTGCTCTACGAATGCGCTTGAGTCTTATGCGGGCGCGGCGACGGTTCTCGCTGCGTTCATAAAAGGTAAGAACACGCTGTGCTACTTTTTCCCAAGTGTATTCCAAAGCACGCGCACGCCCGGCATCACCCATCCTGCTACGCAAATCACTATCTGCCAGCAAATGCACCAGCGACAAAGCAAGCGCCTCACGATTACGTGGTTCAACCAGCAATCCTTGCAACCCATGCTGTAGGACACTAGCATAACCGGGAATATCGCTGGCGATTACCGGCAACCCACTTGCCATTGCTTCCAGCAAAATAATTCCAAAACTCTCGCCCCCGATAGAAGGCGCACAAAATACATGGCAACTTCTATAGTAGCGTGGTAGCATTTCATCCGGCACAAATCCGGTAAAAACTACATCTTTTATCCCGTTTCGATTCAAGTAATTTTGATAGCCTTTAGTTTCACCCTTACCAACGATTACCAGTCGCGCATTTGGGATCTGCATTTTTACGGTGTTATAGGCGCGCAACAAAAATTTAAGACCCTTGCGACGTTCGCTGAACCTTCCAACAAACAGAATATTCAATTTGCCGTCAGTTAGTTCAGTAATAGGTTCATTCTCTTCCTCAAAGCGGCTTAGGTCAATGCCATTGGGAATAATTTCATAGTTTCCCCTGAAATACTGTCGGATAAATTCAAGAGCAGGCTTTGAAACGGCAATTCTACCATCGAGCTTATTAACAAAAGGGCGCAAGAATGGACGCATATAATAATAGCCGATATGCGATTGTGAAAAAGCGTGGAAAGTGCCAATATTTACCGCGTTGGAATTTAACAAAACTGTTAGAGGCAAAGCAGGCATAAGCGGCTCATGCACATGAACCACATCAAATTGCTCATCTAGCAAGATTTGCTTTATTTTGCTACTTAGATTGAGAGAAAGAGTTATACGGGCAACACTTCCATTTGCCTTGATGGGTACAACATTACCAACCAGATAAACATCTGGGTCAGGATGCAAAAATTCTTCTGGGTCAATTGAGGTGGGTGCAATAATTTTGGCAGTATGTCCCAATACCCGAAAGTTTTCGGCGAGGTGCATTATATGCTGGTTAACACCGCCTTCCCGTGTATAATCGTAAGGCGAAACAAGGCAAATCTTCATTAGTAAATTCTTTCCCGCCTTTACTTATTGTTAGGCAATCGCCGAGAGACGGTAGCAATAGCTCTGCGCATTTTGTCAGCGGGTAGGATAACCAGACTTCTCAGATTTTGTTTACCTGCGCCCTGTAACTGTTCTTTGATAGTCAGATAACGCCCATGAGGTTGAGTGGTACGATCCTTGATAGCTTGAAGCAACTCCTCAATTGTTTTACCCGGAAAAGAAGTATAGGCGGTGGCGATATGATGCGGAAAATGGGCATCGCTACTGCCGATTTGCGCCAAATCCCATTCTTCATCATTAATGGTTTTTACCTCGTGGCGACGTACATACCCGGCAATACTGGGATTGATTATTTCTATTCCATCAACGTGCAATTGTTTGTTGAAAAGTTTACGAAGCTGGTTTTCGCCTACACTGAGAGTCATATAGCTGAGGGGATGAGGGATAATAACCACTCCCCCGCGCTCATGCGCCCATTCTACCGTCGCTTCCAGCGATTTGAACATTTTAAAAGGTTCTTCTACGCCGTAAATCAAGATATGCCCGTGACGGCTGGTAATTTCCTGACCCATTAAAATCTTGAAGCGGTAGTTATTTTTGGCAGCCAGTTCTCGCGCTGCCCAAGCTCCCCTTATCTCATCATGATCTGTAATGGCTATCACATCGAGATCTGTTTTATGTTCAACGTATTCAAGCACTTCTTCGACAGTTCCCATGCCATCGCTGGCAGTGGTGTGGAGGTGCAAATCAGCTTTACCCCTAATGGGTTGCGCTACAATTTGCTCCATATTATCTCCGCTCAAGTTATCAATCCTTTGTAATTAATCAATTTATCGGCGAACAGTTCAATTATACACTACTCTGTTAAAAGCGGGCAATTATCGCAAACCTCTAATCAGGGCTGTTGCAAGTTCGGAAAGGGTGTCCCCTTGAACTCACCCTCTCTCTTACTCCTCCCGGTCAGTGCAACAGGTTATTGGCTTAAAAACGTTTCTTGCAACTGCCCTGTAACCTCTAAAGTACGGGTCATAGGATAGTACTGATATTAAAAATTAATAGCAAAAAAGTAATAGCAGACTATTCACAATGAAATGGTATCATTCATATTACCATTAGGTTGTGTAGTTGTAATTTTTGTCCGGCAGAGGTTTTTATTTATGAGCAGAGAATCAAATTACCGACTTGAGCGCTTTCGAGATACTGCTGATTTTAATTTAAAAGTTGTCAGCACTCTGGATATTGAGTCTGATACTCAAGTTGTCTGGTCGGCTTTGCTTCGTCTTGCTAATATTGGGGGGATTTCTTCTAAGAATCAGGTTGAATCCAAATTCTCACCCTTTAGCTCATTCCTCCAAGTGCTTAGCCCGCTTAACGACAGGAATCGCGCCTCGCGACTGACCGAAATTGAACCAGAGTCATATTTTAGCTGGGAAGCACAATGCAAAGAATTTAAAGCACACCATACCTGGTCTATTCTGCCCACTAATTCTGGTACACATTTGAGTGTTGAGGTTGTATTTGAAGGGATGACCCTTTGGTATTTTAATGTTATGGGCGTGGAGCAGAAAATACGCCGTGTGAGCGAACTTCTACTTTATAAAGTGCGCGAAGTTGCGCTTAGCGAAAATTTCAATCTTGGTGTGGCATAAGACGACATATCGTTCTTCGACTGCCATAGAGAAGAAGCCTCACTCTACTCCAACTCGTAGAATGGGGCTTTTTTAGTTAAAACTGGATACCGACAATGCATTAATAATGCTGTATACAATCAGAAATTGCGCCGGACCGTAGGTTAGCCAAATAACGTCACCGATATGTCGAAAGTTTAAACCGGAAAATAGTTGAGCAGCTATTAGTAAATCACTGAAAAGAAAAAGGGCAGCGCCGACAGCCAAATAAATGAAACCGGGGGATTGCACAGCCAACCCCCCGGCAAATCCGGCAGTGCTGCTTAACAAAAGCGCGTAAGGCAAAGCGGCTAATCGAAGAACATCCGGTTTACCCTTGCACCCCACAACGATATACCACCCTCCTAGACCAATCAGCCACCATAGTATTAAAGCCAGCCAACGCGGGATAGGAGAATCCAAACCATTGCTATTCCCAAAAGTAAGCAATGCTACGATATAAAAGACATGCCCGATTCCGAAAGCGCAAATCCCCCCTAGCGCAGGCTGTGATAATGGTATAACGCTTGCCATACACAAATCGCCTATAAATCCGAGCGTCATACCCAAAGCGATAAAAAAAGCATAATTACCGGGTTTAGTACCTACCGCTAATACCCAACTCCAACCGGCTACCATCAGCATAAATGAAGAACTTAGCCGAGTATTAAGAGGCATGCGGTAAGTTTTTTCAGGATTATCTCTGCCTAGAACAAAGCCACCAAATAGTAATAATGCCCAAACAGCAGCCAACAAACCTAGCCAGATTTCCATAGTATCCTCGTAGGCGATTAATTAATTATCAGATTGCGCAACTTATCGAGTGTCTCGTCACTTAAACCAATTGCGCTCAAATAGCCTTTAAAATCCCCATAACGCTCTCGCAAATAGGTTATCGTATTAGCCATATTCTCGCTATTTGAATTGAGTACATTTGAATAGCGTACAATATCATAGCCCTTCTGGCGTGCTTCTTCATAGGCTTCCTTGTAAAAGCCATCAAGGTAACGATCACTCAGTGCGTAATCCTCGATAATAGTTTCATCCGCGACACCAGCATTGCCTAGTACCAAAGCGATAACTAGACCGGTGCGGTCTTTCCCGGCAGCACAATGCACCAGCACAGGACTATTTTCAAGAGTAGCCAAATGTTCAAATATTGTTTTTAAACGGGGTTGAGTATTTTCTAGCATATATTTATAATGCTCGGTCAGTTTATTGCTTTTAGCCAATTCTTTTTCCTGTTGACCTTCAATCACCGGCAATGAGTGATAATCAAAACCATTCACAATATCAGGTCTCTCAGTTATCTCACGGGTAGTACGCAAATCAATGACCGTTTTCAAACCCAACGCATGCAATCTATTTATACTTGTTTCAGACAAATTATGAAGTGACCCTGATCTAAATAGCCTACCCCAGCTTGTAAGCCCCGCAGCTTCTACCGGGTAACCGCCAATATCTCTAAAATTAAAAGCACCCTCAATATCCAAATAGCGTAGCATTTCCCCATCCTTTTATTTTCAAATCTATATAGATAGAACCAGAGCTTAACTCAATTTTCGCGGCTTGTCTATCGTTTCAAAAAGCCCTAAATTGCCAATTATGATATGATTGCTGAACGTGTATTTTTTAGGAAGTTCTTTCAAGAAAGGTTCAAAATGGGTTACGAAAAAACTACGCTGAATAATGGAGTGCGAGTCATCTCAAATTCTATGCCACACACCCAATCAGTTAGCACAATCTTATATTACGGAGTAGGTAGCCGTTACGAAGAAGATAAATTAGCTGGAATTAGCCATTTCATAGAACACATGGTTTTCAAGGGAACTAACAAACGTCCAACCGCTAAAGCAATAAGTGAAGCAATCGAGGCGGTTGGAGGGGTTCTAAACGCCAGCACCGGACGCGAAGTGACCAATTACTGGGCTAAAGTCCCAAAAGCTCATTTCCCCCTTGCCTTTGATGTATTGAGCGATATGATGCTAAACGCGAAATTCGACCCGAACGAGATTGAAAAAGAGCGCAAGGTTATCATCGAAGAAATCCATATGACGCTTGACTCGCCACCTGATCTGGCAAACGAAATAATCGCCAATGTCATCTGGGGGGATCAACCGGCAGGGCGGGACATCGCCGGAAATGATGAAACCGTAGGTGGAATCAAACGCGAACACTTAATGAGCTATCTACAAAAAAATTACCTTCCGGCGGATATGATTGTGAGTGTCGCCGGTAATATAGAGCATGCTGAAGTAGTGAAAATGGTGGAGGCTACCCTCGGTCAATTGCCTGCGGGTGAACGTCCTGCCGCTAAACCGACTGTGGCTGTCAATGGCGGTCCGCGCCAGAAAATCTACTTCAAAGAGACTGAGCAAACTAACCTTTGTGTAGCAGTGCCATCCCTCGCATATGTTGACCCGCGCCGCTATATTTTATCAATTTTGGATACCATCATGGGCAGTGGCATGAGTAGCCGCTTATTTCAGGAAATTCGGGAAGAGCGGGGCTTATGCTACACCGTAGATAGCTATGCCAGCCAGATGAGCGATACCGGAGCTTGGATTGTTTACAGTGGAGTTGACCCGGACAATACCGATGAAACTATTACAGCAATTTTAGGAGAGATGCGAAAAATCCGAGATGAGCGAGTATCTGATGCTGAATTACTAAAAGCTAAAGAATACAATAAAGGTCGGATGTTATTGGGACTAGAAGACACCCGCGCCGTCGCTTCTTGGGCTGGTAATCAGGAATTGTTACTCGATCGGATTCTGACGGTCGAGGAAGTGGTCGAACGTATTGAAGCCGTTACAGCCGAACAAATTCAGGAACTGGCAAAAGAGATGTTCACCGATGAAAACCTGCGTTTATCAGTGGTAGGTCCTTATAAGGATCAGGACGAGCGGTTTTTGAATTTGTTAAAATTCTAGATAAAAAAACGGGCGACCTGTAAAAAGTCGCCCGCTTATTATTTTAAAGCTTAGATGAACAGCGGTACTAGCACCAACGTAATGGTGGACAGCAGTTTGATAAGCACGTGCAAGGAAGGTCCGCTGGTATCCTTGAAGGGGTCGCCCACAGTATCGCCTACTACGGCGGCAGCATGCGCTTCGCTCTTCTTACCAAGAATCTTGCCTGTAGCGTCCTTCAAATTACCTGCCTCAATGTACTTCTTGGCGTTATCCCACGCGCCACCCGCGTTGTTCAGGTAGTTCGCCATCAGCACGCCCACAATAGTACCGATCATCAGCATACCGGCAGCGCCCTGTGCTCGCAGCGTCAAACCAACTACAATCGGCGTACCGACTGCCAGTAAACCGGGCATAATCATCGCCTTGAGCGCGCCCCTAGTGGAAATATCCACGCAACGGGCGTAATCAGGTTCGCTGGTTCCAGCCATAATACCGGGGTCGCTGCGGAACTGGCGGCGTACTTCTTCGATCATACTACCTGCCGCTTTACCGACAGCACGTACCGTCATTGAGCTAAACAGGAAGATTAGAGCCGCGCCGATGAAACCGCCCACAAACACTACCGGGTTAGCCAAGTTTACCAGCGGTTCCGGTTTCAGAGCAGTGGAAGCTGGTGACATCAGTTTTGCCGCTTCGAGATAAGCCGAGAAGAGCAGGAAGGCAGCTAAAGCAGCCGAACCAACCGCATAACCTTTGGTTAAAGCTTTGGTGGTATTGCCAACCGAATCCAGCGCGTCTGTAATTTCGCGAACCTCTTTAGGAGAGTCGCTCATTTCAGTGATACCGCCCGCATTGTCGGTAATAGGTCCAAAGGTATCCATTGCCAAAATGTAAGCGGCGGACATCAGCATACCCATTGTTGCTACTGCCGTACCAAAGATACCGCCCAATGGCAAACCGGGAATCGAGTCGCCCACGAAGTAAGAGCCGAGCAAAGCCGCGCCAATTACCAAAGTGCTAGGCGCAGTGGTTTCAAAGCCAACCGCCGTACCGGCAATAACTACCGTAGCAGGACCTGTTTTGGAAGCTTCAGCAATTTCCCTAACGGGTCGCCACGCTCCCGCCGTGTAATACTGGGTAAAGAGCACAAACGCGAAGCTGGTTAAGATGCCGAAAATACCGCAAATAGCGAATTTCCAGCTTGCATCAGCGTACCCGGTGTTGCCAAACATCCAGAAGGAGACACCCACTAACCCGATTAGACAGAAGAAAGCGGTGGTGTAGTAACCCATATTCAGGTCGCTCATCGCATCGTGCATCTGCTTGCTGGGACGAACTACCAGCACACCGATAAGCGAAGCAATGATACCAAGCGCCATAATTACCAGCGGGAACATAACCCATGCCGCATCGTGATTAGGGCTGACTTTGTACAATACCGCACCCAATATGATAGCGCCGATGTTCTCGGCAGCAGTGGATTCAAAGAGGTCAGCGCCACGACCGGCACAGTCACCCACGTTGTCACCCACCAAGTCGGCAATTACTGCCGGGTTGCGCGGATCGTCTTCAGGAATACCCGCTTCAACTTTACCCACTAAGTCTGCGCCCACGTCTGCCGCTTTGGTATAGATACCGCCGCCAAGCTGCGCAAACAATGCCACAAAGCTAGCTCCAAAACCGAAGCCCACAATGCTGGTCAGGATATTATTAACGGTTGCCTCATCCTTGAAACCATCGCCAAAGCTGAAACCGCCGTAAGCCAGCAAAATGGTGGTAACACCCATCAGACTCAGGGCTACTACTAGAAAGCCGGAAACCGCCCCACCACGTAGCGACATAGTCAGCGCATCGGCCAAACTACGCCGAGCCGCAGCAGCAGTACGCAGGTTAGCCTGAACTGCTATGTACATACCGATAAAGCCAGAAAGACCCGAACAAAGCGCCCCAACTAAAAAAGCTACGGAGGTTTTAATTCCTAGTTCTACTCCCCCGATTGAAGTACCAGAAGTAGGGCTAGAAGTTTGTAGCACTGCCAGTAACACACCTAAAGCAACGGCTGCAACTACAGCAAGGTATGCAATAGTGGTGTATTGACGTTTCAAGAAAGCCATTGCACCTTGAAAGATTTTGGATGCAATGTTTTGCATTTCGGGGGTACCACGATCACTTCCGAGTACCTGTCGGGCGAGGAGTAAAGCAAAGATAATACCCACAAGCCCAGCACCGTAAATAATGGCAAGCCATACAGCAAACATAGTGGGGGTTCTCCCTCCTGTCATGGATGTTTTGGATGTATTAACATCTTAGTGTGAAGGAATGCGGGAAGCGGAGAGGAACTTTAAACGGTAACGAGCGATACCGCAACGGCTGTATTCCCCTGTGCATCCTTGCACAATCTTGAGTGATTTTAACACATTTAGGCAATCCTTGTAAAACAGGGTTTTTGCCTTATAAGTTGAAGGATTTATTGCACTGATAAAGAATTTTTATGAATTATCCAAATTTATGCTAGAATGCGGCAAAGGAGCAATAAGCGGAAAATGCAGGTTCAACTACATCCAACAACTGTAAATACAAGCATTATTAATTTTCGTCTGCGCTTAATAGTATGGGTAGCTGGATTCATTTTCTTTGCCCTATTCACATCGCGTATGCAAGATTTTTTACGCCCACCCACCGGAGATGAACCTTTTTACCTGATTACCGCCCAGAGTATTCTATACGATTATGATCTGGATGAAACCAACCAATTCGCTTCTAAATCATGGCTGGAATTTTACCCTACCTGTGAAGAATATCTGGCAGGCTGGAAAGGCTTTCTCCCGCCCGGTATTCCTTGCTCTGGATTGGAAACGCTTACTCCCCACAACACCGCTGCAAAACAACCCGGAACCTATACCAAACATGGCTTGGGTCTTTCTTTTATCATAGCATTGCCTTTTGCGCTTGGTAAGAGGCTGGGCGTGATGTTTTTGCTGAACGCCATCGCAGCTACTCTCGCCTTAAACATTTTTCTCCTAAGCTGGGAAACTACCCGGCAACGCCGAATAGCATGGGTTTGCTGGGGGGTGCTAGGCAGTAGTGCGCCGATTTTCAGCTACGCCTATCTGATTTTCCCCCAACTCCCGGCAGCACTTTGTGTCATATATTGCTATAGACAAGCACGTTTATTATCTGAAGGCAGCGGAGTAAGTAATTTTCGTCTGGTGTTAGCAAGCATTTGTCTTGGAATCCTGCCATGGTTGCACTACCTATATCTATTACTTTCAGCTTTACTCGGTGGCTACTTGCTTTGGAGTTTACGATATCGCAAGGATGACGGTACGATTTCCCGAAGGGGATATGTAGTTTTATTGCTGCCGATAACCTTCTTTGGCAGCCTATTCATAGGATATTTCCAATATTTATACGGGCTTCCTTTTCCTAGCACCGCCGACCACGATGGCTTCTCTAATCCGATAACAATACCACTAGGGGTGCTGGGTTTGCTATTCGACCAAAAATACGGTTTGCTGATGTACAGCCCGGTGTACTTGCTACCGCTGGCATGGTTGGTAAAACGCAGCATTTCAGCCAGCCTACCAAACAAAGCTGAATTTTACTGGCTAATTGCAATCACTTTACCTTACTTTCTGGTAGTAGCCGATTACAACCGCTGGTGGGGGCAGTGGTGCCCGCCTGCCCGTTATTTATTGCCGGTAATACCTTTGCTGGCGCTACCGCTGGCGCAGGCGCTCAACGCATTGCAAGGCAAATTATTAAAGGTATTCATAATGGTATCGGCGTTCTGGGGTGCACTCATTACCGTAGCATTTATACTAGACCCGCGTCTTAGCTATCACTGGGAAGATACAAACCCGGCAAAATTATTATTGTGGCTGGAAGAGAATATAGCGTTTTTAAAAGGAGTGGGACTTAGAAACTTTTTTCCCGCCTATGTCAATTACATTGAACCGCTCTCTCCGCTCTACTGGATTTCTCCGTTTTTCTGGCTAAGTCTAACACTTTGGATAGGTTTTCGGTTGGTTAAATCGACGCAGTTAAAAAAGCAATGAGAGTTTTCGGCTAGGACAAGAGGCGTAAACCCCTTGTCCTGATTATACATTCAATATTTAGCGGGGAGCCATGCGAATCGCACCATCAAGGCGGATAACCTCACCATTGAGCATGCGATTCTCGGTGATATGCTTTGCCAAGGCTGCGTATTCGTCCGGATTACCCAAACGCGAGGGGAAGGGAACTTGTTGTCCCAAAGATAAACGCGCCGGTTCTGGTAAACCTGCCAGCAACGGAGTGTCAAATAGACCGGGAGCGATAGTCACAACTCTTATGCCGAGTCGCGATAGATCGCGGGCTATTGGGAGAGTCATACCGACGATGCCGCCTTTAGAAGCCGCATATGCCGCCTGTCCGATTTGACCATCAAAAGCCGCTACCGAAGCAGTATTGATAATTACGCCTCGCTCACCATCTTCGCCCGGTTCATTAGTGGACATTGCAAAAGCTGCCAGACGAATAATATTAAAAGTGCCGATTAAATTGATCTGAATTACCTTGCTAAAAGAATTGAGGGGGTGAGGTGCATCTTTGCCGACAGTACGTTCGGCGCTACCGATACCGGCACAATTGATTGCCACATGAATGCCGCCAAATGCTTCTACCGTAGCTTTTACCGTAGCAGTTGCCGATTCCTCGCTGACTACATCGGTTTTAACGAATTTAACGTTTTCACCTAGCTCATTGGCAAGTTGTAAGCCGAGTTCTTCATTGAGATCAGCTACTATCACCTTTGCACCGGACGCATTAAACAACCGCACACAGGCTGCCCCTAAGCCGGAAGCACCACCTGTTACCAAAACACCCTTGTTCTGCAAATCCATCTGTCTTTACCTTTCAGAGTACGCTTGGAATAATTAGAGCAAAGCATGAAAATAGTAGTATAAAGTGCCTCATTCCGCAACTAATCTATTTTTTGAAATTTAGTTTCATTGGAATTATGCGTTGCTGGCTTGATTTCCGCACCCTTTTTGCATGGAGTTGTACTTACTAACGCGCATCTCGCCGTTTTGAAAGCTCCCAGCGTAAGCATGCTCTTTCTAGGGTGGCTTTATCCACTTGACGCAACTGCCCTTGCCTATAGCAGGTTGGAAAAGCAGCAATAGTTTCCTCCCCGGCAAAGGCGGAAGCAATACCGGGATCGCTCCACCAGATAACTTTCCCATCTGTTTCCTGTTCAGCCAACGCCCTTCTGACTTTCTCATAGGAAACCCCACTGTCTGTTGCTATAAATACACCTTGCGCGTTGGTTTCAAGCGTGTTGTGCAAACTTTCACGCCATTCTGATACAGTCTTATCTTCGCGCCATTCTATCATCCAAATTGTAGTTTTATCGGCTAATGGAACCAAATCCGCCTTCCAGCGCACCAAATTATAGCATTGCACCGAAGGATGTGAGGAAAACATTTCCGGGTTGGGTTGACCCAACGCAAAAACTGCCAGCCTATCAAGGTAACCGCTCTTATGGTGAATTGCGCGTTTTAAATCTAGCAATTCTGCGTCAGCCAGCGGTTGTGCCGATTCGAAGAAGATATGCCAGATAGTGGTGGGATTTGGGGCTGATAGTTGAGCTAAAGCTTGTGTCGCCTTCGCAATATCTCCGCTAAATAACCGGATTGTAACTTCGTTAGCCAGCAAGCGCGAAATTTCCGGCATAGGTTGGCTCAAGTCTAGTTCTAGATGCTCGATAGGCGGTCTGTTAGCCGGATTAATAGCAAACTCAGATTCAACCCGACACAACGCAAACAGATTGGGTGGTGGCAAACCCTGTATGTCGTCAGGGTCGTCACCTTTACGCAATAAAGTTTCCCGCCGCAGTTCGCAAAGTTGTGCGAAACTTAGTTCGGCGGTTTTTAGCACAAAATAGGGTGGGGCGGCTTGAAATTCGATGCCATGCAAACCCTCTGCTACTTCGGTTTTTAACTGTGTTCCGCCCAGAATTTGTAGGTGGAACAAATCGTAAGGGGCAAGGCTATTTGCTTCGATAAAATCAATAGTACGGTGAAAACTATCAATAGTGTCACCGGGCAAGCCTAAAATTGCATCTAGAAACACTTCAATACCGCGCTGGCGTAAATGCTGTACCCCCGCTACCAACCGCGGCAAATGGTTCTTGCGGCGCACCTTAGCCAGCACTTCCGGTATGGCGGATTGTAACCCCACTTCGACCACTCCAAAGTTGCAACTTGCCAGCAAATCGGCATCAGCCTCGTCAATGGCTTCTCCGCGCATCTCGGCATAGAAGCGGATATGGCGATTTGCGCCCGTTTCCTGAATGGTCTGGTAAATTTGGCTGAGGTGGGGCAGCGTATTAAAATTTGCCTCCACGAAATGAACCGAATTTACCCCCCGTGCCATGCCATATTCAAGCTCTTTACGGATTCGTTCAATATCGAAATAACGCTTACCGCCAATCGGTATATCCTGTCGCCCGTAATAACAAAAAGTGCATTTGCTAGGACACCAGCGGCTAAGTTCGATAAACATAAAATTATCTAGATGGTTGCTTAAAGCGCCACTCAGATAAGCTGAGGGTATCAGGTTTACATCTGCTGTCGCGAGGCTGGCGGGGTTGATATGCAAAATACTATTATGCCGATAACCCAATCCATTGACTTGCGATAGGGGTAAATGCTCGGTGAAGTGGCGCAGTAGTAGCGAAAACGCGGTTTCACCTTCCCCGAAAATGAGAAAATCCAGGGAGGGTTCGGTTAGGATAAAGGGGTTATCGTGGTTTACTTCGGGACCACCCACCAGTAGCATGGTTTCGGGCGAAACTTCTTTTATACGGCGCGCCAGTTCAAGCACTCGACTGGAGTTCCAAGAATAGAGCGAAAAACCCACTAAATCAGGCACTTCCGACAGAATAGCGTCTAATAGGTAAGCATCACCGCCTAGGTTCTGCGCCTCACGCCTTAGAATTTGAACTTGAACGCTGGGTAAAGCGGCAGATTCGGCGCTGGCTTTGAGGTAGCCAAGTGCAAGCGGCAAATTATTCAGGCGGTTGTTAGGTACAGGGAGTTGTACCAACAAAACCTTCATTAAAAACTAACTCCCGCTTGCTCAAATTCTTCAAGCTCTGCGTCGTCAAGGAATAACTCACTAAATAGGATTTTTTCTTGATTCTTAGCTTGCTTTTTTTCAGGTAATGCTTGACTTATTAGTAGCGTGGCGTTTCCTTCCAGTTTATGAATGACTTCCGAAACCTCAATAGTAAAACCCGCCAGTTCCTTTGAAGCCAGACTGATTCGCTGCACGCTTTCCACAATCACGCCGCTAGCGTTTCGTTGCTCATAAGTGCTGCTGGCTATGTTGGTTGCCAATTCAGCAGTCTGGTTTACGATAGTTATAATATCGTTGTTAGCTTCTATCAAGCGCACAACCAACGATTCGCCCTGTTGTGCTTGACGCAAACCATCTTCTGTAGTTTGAAGGGATTTTTCACTGGCTTGGATAATTTCGTTGACCACTTCCTGAATTTGTTCAACGGCTGTGGTTGTACGCCGACTCAACCTTTGTATTTCGTCAGCAACTGCCGCAAAACGCTTGCCATACTCACCAGCACCTGCCGCTTCAATGGTGGCATTGAGTGATAAGAGATTGGTTTCATCTGCAACCTCGCCGATAATATCCGTAACCTCGCCAATACGCTCAATTTGAGTATTTAAATAGCGCACACTATAGGTTATATTTTCCACGTTATTACGCAAAGTAGCGATAGCAGTAACCCCATCCTGCGCTGCCTCTTGCCCTGTTTGAGCGCTTTTTAAGGCTTTTTCTGCAATTACCGAAACACTCAGGGCGTTATTAGCAATGCGCCGCGCTGCTGCATCCAATTCATTGGAGGTGCTGGCGACTTCATTTACCAATAAAACTTGCTCCTCTGTAGCTGTGTTCTGCCGCCTGAAAAGTTCGGCAAGCGCTTCGGATAGGACATTTATCTGGCGGCTGGTCTCAATTTCTAGATCACGTTGTTCCAGCAAACGTTCGTTGACATCTTTTAATTCGTTAGCCTGATACCGGGCGCTGGAAGCAATGCGGTCAAGGGCAAAACTAAATATGTATAAGACTGCTGATGCAATTATTAGAATAGCGCTTACTAAAGCAATATTTGTACCATAAGTTGATGCTGGATTTTGAATCTGGCTAAGCAAATATAGCGCAACGACCAGATAAGCGAGACTGGAAACAACGCCTACTATAAGTACAGCTATAGGACTTATAATTGCCCCTGCCACTACAATTATGACAAAATAAAGCATCGGTGCATTAGAACTCAGCCCGCCATTATAAACCGCAAAGGTGACACTTAAAAGCCCAAAGGTACAATAAAAAATACCGGCAAGTTCAACCCGGTTGTACCAAGTAAGGATAATAGCCAGTATAGCGACTAATACTATTCCCAATGAGCCAGAAATGCGCCCTAAATTTATAGAGCCAGCATTATTTATGAAGACTACCACCTGCGATGTAACGTTCCCGATTAAGGTCAGTATCGAAAAGGTATTAATGAGCCTCTTGCGCTGACGTGGCAGGTAATTCTCGTCAAGATATTTTTTATAGTTAAATGAGGGCTTATCCTTTTTCATGCATACTCCCTAGAGTTGAACCTCAATTAGCTGTAAAGCTGGTCGTTGTTCTACCAGCACCCCATCTACCCATACCGCCAACCCAACCGGAGCAGATACGCTTGCTTTTCGTAGCGGGCTTTCGGGCATATTTGGTTCTTTGCGCCAAGTTATTTTCAACCAATGGTCGGCAATTTTAATCCGATCAAGCGTAAAGTAGTCTAGGTTAAAAGGTAACGGGCGAATCAGGACACGTCCTTTATCTTGCGGTTGCACGCCTGCTACATATTTGATAATTAAGTCGGCAATCCAACTATGCATATAATCTTCAGTTCCGCGAAAGAAAGGGGCTTGTCCGGTAAGAGGGTTGTAATACTCATAGGAACTTGGACGCTCCACATCGCCATCAAGAAAGAGCATGCGGATAAATTTGTTCAGGAACTCTACCGCTTTAGGCTGAAGATTGGGGTCAAGCTCTTGCGAAGCGCGACACAAACTCTCTGCCACATGGCTGTTAGTCATTAGCCAAGTGCGCCCGTTCCAAGGGCAAACCAAGCGACGTTCCTTCCATTCTCCATCAGGGCTGAAATATTCGTCATCGCGACTGCTTGAAGGGGCGGGGAAGGGTGTCCAGAATTCTTTTTCATTGAATAGGTGCTTGTAAAACGCGCCAAGATGCTCTTTGCCCCCCAAGCCTGCCATAAAGGGATAAAACCCAACCGCTGCTTTAGCAGTAATTCGATGCATCGTACTGGGATTAACATCATAGAAAAACTCTTGACCTAAATCCCACATCATACTCAGAATACTGCGCCGAGTTTTTTCAGCGGCGATGCGCCAACGTTCCGCATCGTACGGATTCCCCAGTTCATCTGCCATCCAAGCCAGTGTATCCTGCAACTGGTAAATGTAAACGGTGGCATCCAATCCCTTCAAGCGCAAGTTACCCCCCGAATCGCTTTGCGGGTCAACCTGCTGATAACGATTCATAAATTCTTGCCCGGTCTCCCAATGGTTAATTACATCATAGAGACCGCTTTGCTCTTTGTCGCGCTCATTATCGAAATATTCGGCATAGCGAGAAAGCGGCTGGAACACTTTCTCAAGAAAAGTACGGTCGGGATGCACTCGATAAAGTTCGCGCACGCCCATTCCCCAGTTAGCATGATAGAAGGCTACATTGGAGGTTAGTTCGCGATTACCCCGATATATATTCTTAATTACACCGGGGAATGCGCCATCCGGTTGCTGGTTTTGAATAAAATTGAGCAATGAGCCTTGCGCCAGAGCCGGGTCGTGCATCCAACGCGCTTCTAGCATATGGCATTGTGCGCTATAGGTTATATGCTGCCGGAACCAGCCAAGATTAATCCCCTCGAAAACACAAGGGTAAGGCAAACCCAAACGCTCGTCCGAACCTGCAACAATGGTATTAAGCTTCAAACCGTAGTAGCGATACCAGTAATATTTCTGTAGATAGGGATCGGAGCAAGTGAAATCCGGCAGATTTTCAAAATACTCGCTCCAATGCTTTTTGGCAGGGAAGGTAGGACGGCGCTCTCGCTCGGCGGCGCGTCCTTGTATCGGTTCGGCATAGCGCGGTTCTGCCAGATTATTTGCAGCAGCTCCAAGATTGTAGGGGTCGGGAACGGGCGCAGCAGCAGCGGGTTGTTTGTCACGCATAAGGCTATCGGAGCGACGCGCGAGGTTTAATCCAGTCAGGGCGGTTTCTTCGGTAGCGGCTATGCTGGCATATGCGCTGAAAGTAACTTTCCCGCCGGGCGGTAAGCTGATTTTGTAGTGCAAACCAAGATAAACTAGTCCGTTAGGGTTGCGAATCCATACAGAGGGTTCTTCATTTCCTAGATTTCCGTATTCTGACAGCTTTTCATAGAAGGGAGAATACTTGAAACGCGGGTAATTGGGTTGGCGATCACTTACTTTTACACTGTAACTTTCGGCGCGAATGCTCCCACCCAATGCCACATTGTAACGCATCATAACGCCTGCTTCAGGGTCAGCAGCGTTTGTAGGAATCTGGGAATCACGTACGCCACGTTGCCAGACAATCGATCCATCTTCTTTACGGGTGCGCAAGCTCTCTATCTCGCTGATGCTACCGCCGCGCACCGAACCTTCGCTATCTTGAGCACTCCATAATACTAGGTCAAAATTTTGTTCCTGCTTGAGCGAATTGGCAAATTCAAAGGTACTGACTAACACATCCCACGGTAGCAACGCGCGCCGTTCGGTAATTATCAAGTCACGGCTTTTGACTCGATATAGATGACTACTGTGATCAGGTTGCCAGAATCGCTCAACAAAAGTTGGCTCTATTTCGCGTCGCTTTTCATCCAGAATTGCCAGAGTAAAAATTGGACCAACTCGGTAATCAAGAAAACAAGCATGATCCCAATAACCGGGTTTATCCAGCCACAAGGGAAATTCAGGCGCCCAGATGACCATTTTACCGCCACCCAGAAACCATTTATCGTTGCGAGAAAGATAACCTAGCGCCTGATGTCCGTTCAATTTTCCCTCTCCTGTATTAGTAAAAGCTTGCACCTGATTTCTAAGAGAATACCATAATCCCATCTATAAGGCTATAACTTTTAGATTTAGTAACCTTGCAAAATAACTATCTATCAATGTAAATTGACTTCCTGCGGCGGAAGTTTATATAATTGCAGGCATATGAGTAATACTAGCAGAAATACCCGAAATACTGTAAGCAAAACTTTTACTGCTAACCGCAGCAGTAAAAAGAAGCCTTCTGCCCCCAAAAATAGGACTATAGTTTGGGCTGCTGCTATCGCTGTGATTGTAATTGCCGCTTTGGCGCTGCTAGTTATCGCTCCTTGGAATCCGCCAAGCCCCAATACTTCCCCAATTCCGGTGGCGGCGGACAACGAAGCGAAGATAGAAGAATTTCCCAATGAGGGCGCAACTCACGTTCCAGCCGGAACTAAGGTGCAATATCAAACTAACCCGCCAACCAGTGGAAACCATTATCCTACTTGGTCAAAATGGGGAATATTCAAAGACGCACCGCCCGATGAATTGCTGGTACATAACCTTGAGCATGGTGGGGTAATTATTTTCTACGATTGCCCAACCGGCTGTACCGATGCAGTAAATTCGTTAGCTTCTTATGCCAATCGCTACCCTCCAGATAGCTTTACCGGAATCATGTTAGTTCCCAGAACCGGCTTGCCAAACGATGCGCGTATTGCGTTGGTCTCTTGGCAACATCGGATGCTGTTGAAGAGTCTGGATCAAAACAAAATCCAGCAATTTATGAAAGAACGCTTCAATAAAGCCCCTGAAGGCGATCCTAATGCGCGTCCAATGAGCTAGTCTCCATTTCAAATTTAATTAACTTAACCCACTTGTTTTGATTCTTCTTCCTTATTATTACATCTGTTTTTAAACAAAAATGCTAATAACTAATTAATACACCTATATGCAAAATCTACTATTTGTATAGGTAAAGTAAGGATTCGCATTGTAATTTAATTAGCCTGTTTAAAAACAAAATGATGCTATTGGTAAATATATTGGTCAATATTAGTGATAATATGCACAATCTTATAGGGAAAAGGGGTATTTCGTTAAGATTTAATCTTCTATTAAGCAAAATCTATCGTTTCCGTTAAGATAATACAATTAGCTTATAGTACAATTTACCTAATATTTACCAATATTTACTGGTTCATTAACTTTAAAAATTTAATATTGTACAGGTAGTCACAATCAATTCCACCCTGAAGTGGTACTTAATAACAGGAGGTTTTAGAATGAGCGTGCAAGACGCATCAGTTAACAGTCGGGGATTGGTAAGCGATCCACCGATCGCCAAATGGCTCTTTAATGACACCCGGTCTGCTCCCCTTTGGATGGCATTTCGTATTTGGATTGGCTTGGAATGGTTTACTGCCGGTATGCACAAGTTTATAACCGATGGTGTAGTCGGCAAAGGTTGGCTCGACGGTGGTGCTTCACTGAAAGGCTTCTGGGCTGGTGCAGTTGCTATCCCGCAAACGGGTAGCCCGAAAATAACCTACACTTGGTTCCGCGATTTCTTGAATACTATGATTGATTCTCAAGCTTATCAGTGGTTCGCTTGGTTGATCGTTTTCGGTGAAATTGCAGTAGGTTTAGGTTTGATCTTTGGCTGCTTAACTGCCATCGCGGCTTTCTTTGGAACTTTGATGAATATGTCATTTTTGTTGGCAGGTTCTGGTTCAACCAACCCGCTGATGTTTGGCGCGACTGTGTTTGTCATCCTGGCATGGAAGAATGCAGGTTACTGGGGTCTAGATCGCTACGTACTACCTGCTATTGGTACTCCTTGGACACGTGGCACTTTAAGCAAAAAGGGTTACAAAACACCCTCTTCTGGAACAAATCTAACCTAGCATTAAGTAGAAGTTCTACACTAAGCAAAAGAACTTCACAAACCAGCGATGATAAAGAAGGAGTTGAGTTATGAAAAGTAGTGGGTTAGGCAAGACCCAGTTAACTTACGGAGTGTTGGGCATTATAGGTGGTTTGTATCTGATCACAGCCCCCTTTCTGTTCAACTACGATGGCATCAAAAATGCCAAGGGTGTTAAAGTCGATCTGTCCTTTGTACAGACTAGTGATATAATTTGCGGCGTGCTAGTGGTTTTACTGGTAGGGTTTGCTCTGGCAACCGCCGCTAAGGAATCAACTCTGCAACTTCGCAAGTTTGCGGCTTATGCCACGATTGCGGTTGGAGTTTGGTTAATGTTTTCGCCTTACTTCGTTGATTTGATGAACAACATCTTCAAAGCCGGGTTTGTATCATATATTGATATCAGTAATCCCAACTTTGTAGATCAAGGCTCAGGTGTTCTCTTGGTAGTTCTATCCGGGTTCGCCCTCTTAAGTTTGAAGGGTCCGGTATTTACCAGCAAAAACTATAGCTATAGTGCCTGAACCGATTAAAAACAGCTGAAAATTATTGACCAAAGATCGAAACCCCGCTACAGCTAAGCGGGGTTTTTATTTTCCTACTTAGAAGTTGTATTTAGTTAACGCCGCTTGCGCCGAAAGAGTCGCAGGAAGCGGCTCGGTACATTAAATAACGCCATTCTAAAGCGTTTAAACATACCAATCGAACGCTCAACCAAGCGAAAACGCCATACCAAATAAATAAACAGCAATAGCATTACCAGAGAGCCTAACCAGAAAGGCTTTAGAAACTGCGCCCAACTCGGTACACGGGTAACATCGAGCGATGAACCGGGCGCTAGTAATGCGGCAGCAGGTTTAGGCTTTCCATCTGCTTTCAATATTCCAAGCTCTTTTTGTGGGCCATTTTGCCACGGCAAGGCACCCGCTACCGAACCGGGAATATAACTAAAATCATAAAGCGTCCATGCCATATAACCAGCGCTACCGGATGCGCGTAGAAACTTAATGATGTCGGCATAGTATTCAGCCTGTTCCGGCTCGGAGTGACCGTTAGGGAAGAAGGTATTCCATGTCGGCAAACCAAATTCGGTAACCATTATCGCCTTATCGGCAGTTGCCGTTTTCAAGCGGTTATACTCGGCGGGCAAGTTCACGGCAGGAGTATAGTAGTGGAAAGATACAAAATCAACCAGATTTGAGGCGGTAGCAGCGACGCTCGAAGTTGACCAGCCGATAGTAATTAAATGGTTCGGGTCAAACTCTCGCGCTGTAATCGCAACATGACGTAACCATAAATCCACCGTTTCGCGCCCACCCGTTTTATAATCCAAATCAGGTTCATTTTTCAAATCCCACGCCAATACAGAGGCATAATCTTTAAAGCGGGTGAGTATAGTTTCCAAATGGCGGTCTGCATCAGCCCACAACAAAGGGTTATAGTCGGTTCTGAAGTCAAAAAGGGTAACAATAACTTTTAAGCCTTGCTGATCGGCGCGTTTGAGAAAATCATCCAGAAGTTTAAGATAGGCTTCGGTTGGGGTAGTACCACCAAACTGAGTAAAAGGTACAAAAATACGGAGGGTATTAAGCCCTAAATCTTTCACCCGTTTTAAGTCTTCATCAATAATAGTTGGCTTGTAGGAGAGCCAAAACTTGTCCCAGGGAGTTGCTTGTGGATAGTAATTTACCCCGGCAGCTTGAAATGGTTGTCCATCCAAGGTGAGGGTAGCACCATCCACACGCACAAAGCCGGTTTTTGGAACAGTAACAAACTTATTATCGGCTGGGTTCGTTTCATTAATGCGAACCATATGCCGAATCCGCCAGTTGCCATCTTCAAGCAGCATTACCACATCGTAACGAGAGTTACGTTCATCCGCTAAAATCACCTGTCCGCTTTTATCTCGAATAATCTGCTCGACTCGTGCACCCTCTTCGGTAAAGGAAACAATCGAGCCATCGGCAGAATAGAAATGCAGCTGTGGGTGATGCTCAGTGGTAGTTTGCGTAATCTTAAAGCCATTTGAAACCGATTGCTGTATCGCATTGCTTATAGCATCAAGCGTTGGTCCGGTAAAATAAGTCTTAAGCCCATAAGCTGAACCTTTTTCTTGAGACAAATTCCATTGAAGCCACGCCCTGATATAGGCTGCCTCGATTTGGTCGCGTGTAAAAGGCTCCATTACCCGCCCCGTATCGGGGTCATCAGGTAGCCATACCACTTTAGTTTGGTAATCAGGGGGCTTGTTTGGCACAATATTAAGCGCAGAACCGGGGTCAGCCCCTTCTTGGAAATAAGTAATAATAGCCCCGGCTCCCTTTAGAATCAGGAATATGCCAACCAGTGAGATCAGCATCAAAGCAAGCCATATTCCCCTTTTTAACCATACTTTTGACATACTTTTGACTAGAGGCTGAAACTGGTAAAGCCTTGACCTGAACCCACCATCACTTCAACTAGATAATTTCCTTGTCGCATTCCGGCTATTCTCACTTCGACACTAGCACGACCTTGATTGGAAAAGGCATTAAAGGTTTGTTTCTGCCCACTTTTGTCGCTTACCGTAAATACCACCGGAGTGCCGTCCGGTACAAACTGTTCTTGCATGCCTAATATTGGACCGGCCTCAATAATTACAGCTTTCCCACTATCGGCTCTAGTAGCAACCACCGGGAAAATTCCTACCGCAGGTCCGGGCAGTAAATTAACGGTCAAAACCGAGCTTTCGATACTTAAAACCGAACCTTTGATTTTAATTTGACCGGGTTGTCGTGGCGCTTGCAAAGGCGCTTGCGCTATTCCGTCAATTGTATAAGCTGGAATGACCCGGCTCGCCCCATCAGGTAAATCTACTGTAAAGGTAACCAACGTACCATCTTCAACCTTGTTAGCAAATTGATCTCGGAGTATAGAGGTGCTTATAGTGGCTAATTGGTGACCGTCTGCTACCACATTCAGTGGCTCGATACTGACACTAAATGGTAAGGGCAAACCCGGTTCTTCGAGTAAAATACCTTCAGAACCAAATGCGCCATTGGTAGTAGCCGAGATTATAGTGCGCCCGGCCTTAGTGCCGCTATAAATTCGCCACCAAGTGAGCAAATTGGTGACTTTAAACTCTTGATCTACAAGGCGATCGTCCGGTCTTTTAGCTCTCATTGTTACCGGAGTACCCTCTGCAACGGGATTACCGAAACGGTCAAATGGAATAATTACGACCATACTCCAATGTTGTGTATCGGCGATTACCGCTCTTGCACCCACTAAAGGTTGGAGCGGTTCAATCGGCGCTCCCGGTTTTAGCAATAACTTTTTTTCAGTTTGCACCTGCCCGGCTTTTGCAATCAAGGTTACTAAGCCAGATTGCTGCGTATCAGTTTGGGGCAAGGTAAAGAAGGCTTCGCCCTTGTTAAATGCGCCGCGATAAATACGAGGTCCGGCGCTACCGTATGCAATCAGAGTAACATTAACACCATCAGAAGCCTGTGAAGCTTTGACAGTAAGGCTTACAGGCGTTCCGACATCAGCGCTTTCAGGCGCAGAAATGGTCAATTCCCCTCCTGTGAATGAGGGGAGGGGGGGTGTCGCGCCACAAGCGGTTAACACCAGCGCGAGTATTAAGCCGGAGAGCAAGTATCGGAGTTGCCTCATTCTGTTGCCCCCGCCGCATAATAATGTACATTTACCCTGACAGAAGAATACCCAAAGTCTTTAGGCAATGGTATTCGATCACTTTGCTGAGGCGACAGGTTGAACTGGCTAGATAGTATATTTGAATAGGTGTTGCCTTTATCAAGTACAACTGAGGTTTCGGTTGGTCTTGAAAGCACGATGCTGAAAGGTTGGGTTCTTTGCGGACGAACGGCGCTCTCTACATATTGATCATCGACCCATGCCACGCGCCCATCACTATCGTAATAGGTAAGGAATATATGCGGGATAGTGGCTTCCTGTGTTCCATAATTTATTAACTGCCCGGTAAGTTGCGCCAAACCATCCGCTCCATATTCAATTTTCATGTCCTGTACACCTACATCCCTTAACAAATCACGCCCGGTTACAACTGCTTTAGCATATACTTCAAAAGCAGTAACTTGGTCTTTCAAATTAGGTGTAGCCGAAGGTACTATATTTGGCGGGTCTTCTGGGTTTGAAATACCTAAGGTTTGCCCTGATACTCCTGCAAAATCCACGCGGAAGGGGGTTATCTCTTTAGGTAACAGTTTGTGGACAATTCCTTCTTGGGCATTATATTCGGTAACTTCTTTGTTATCTTTATCAAATAAGACTGCGGTAAGAGTTACATCGGCAGGATTTACATCGGTATTCATTAACTCACCAACTACCGCATACCCGGTGCGACCTTGTACAAAACGGGCTGACATAATTTGCAGCACCGGGCGATCCAACACATCAGAAAAGCTGGTGGTCTGGGTTGTAACACGCCTCCGCCCTTGAGAATACCAATTAACTTGCGCCTTATTGAAAAATTGGTCTGGCGGAATGGTTAAATCAACCTGATCCGGCACTATATACCATTTCCCGCTACGCTTAACCAGTACATGCTGTTGAACAGTGGGATATTGATCTAAGGAAGTAAGCCATACTGTTTTAGCCTGTGCTACTACCCGCTCTGGTTCTGAGGAAAGAAGCGAGGTTCGTACCGAATCAAGTTTCCCATAAGACGCTACCAAGCCGTTAGTTACCGATAACTCTAGCAAGTATTGATCATAACTAGGGCGAACGGTAGGGTCTAAATAGGAATATGCCTCACTAAAGCGGCGAAAATCCAGCGCATCGTAGTATGACTCAACCACTTGTAACGGTCCTGCAGGACGTAACGCCGTGAAAACTGTGCCACCCAATCCGACAATTATGATTATTAATAGCACTAAAGAGCGTATTACTTGCTTAGAAGGCGGCGCTGGCTTGAGGTTCTTTACCACCATCATCCAATCGCTCCAGAATTGCCACCTAGCGCCATTATCGCTTTCGGTTTCTTTGACAGTTGACCAGCGCAATAACTTGCGATCAATAGCTCTCCAGAAGCGTGGAAAAAGCCCCATTCCGGGTATGCGGATTTTTGTGGTAAGCTTGACCAATCCGATAAATTCAAACAGCCAGAGCAGACGATGTCCCCATAAACGCAGAGATAGCGTAAAGATTGCGGAGAAGATCGCCGCCATGGGTATAGTACCCCACATTATACGCTGATAAATCGGTATTTCCTTGCGGGGCAGCACTTCTGGCAAGGGTGGAATATCCTCACGCTCCCACACCATAATGCCATTTTCCAATCGTTGTAAGCGATGCCAACCAGAGAAATATAATAAGGGGTCATAATATTGGTCGTTGGATAATACAAACTTCAGATTATATTTTTCCGGAACTGCCAGAAATTGTTGCAACGAGGTAAGACCGGGTATTCCTCGGAATTTTGCGCCTTCCAAACGCTCAATGGAAGTAGTGGTCAATTCGGGTAGGCGACGGGCAGAGTGGTAGTTACCATCAACAGTAGTAGCGCTGGTCTGAGCCGAGAGCCATGCCATCTGGTCGCCAAAGCCGAGCGGCAAATAACGCCAGCGTGAATGTTGGTCTTTTTCAAGGAATGTCACGATCGGTTGCATATCAATAGCGGCAGGCTGAAACTTTCTAAACTGGGTAAAGTTCGCGGTAATACCTGAGAGGGCAAGGTAAAAGACCACCAATACGAAAAGAACGATTTTCCAAGTAAGCACTCCGAATTGGTTACGCAAGTAATTGGCTAATCCACGCTTCGTAATACTAACCACAAACTCGCCTAACAACGGTAAAAGTAGAATAGTTGCCCAGAAAGTAAAGCGGTCGAGGGTAAGTATGTAATATGCGCCACCAAGCAGAGCCTTTGGAAGTGGAGTTGTCCCGCCCGTTCCCAACAAAACCGCCATCATTAAAGAGAGGGTCAAGGGCCATGCTCGCGTATTCAACCCTTTGTAAAAAATATAGGGTAGCGCTAGCAAAGTTAGCCCATACGGTATTAGCCAGAATACTAACCCAGCATTAGTATTCTGAATAAATGAATCTCTGGAAGCATGAGGTATTGAAATTTGCACAATCGGGTCATCCTTACTCCATAACCAGTAAGGCAACACTACCCCTAACAGCACTACTACCAGACCAATACCAAATATTCCGGCTCTGAAGGTTACCGGAACTATCCTCCTCAAACGACGAATAACCAGTGGGAAAATCTTACGACCCGCTACTTGGGAAGGATGTGCGGTTGGTTCATCCGGCAAAGGTTGCCTGAATTTATCAACAATACCCGCAAGCAGTACAGGTCCTACAAAAAAGACTGCGCCGAACAAGGTGGTGACATGATGTCCGGCGGTACAACCCGCTAACACTACCCAGCCCATAAGCAGATAACGGCGTTTACCCGTATCCAGCCAATAACGGACAAACGGCAAGGCATTCAGCAAAAAGCCTAGAGAAAACATCGTAGGTAGTTGACCGAAAACATGCACCGTTTCGGTAATACTCGATGAAAATACTGCCAGCAAAGCGGCAAAACCGGCGGCTTCTTCAGTTACCCATATACGCGAAAAGCGATATACGCCAAGAACTACCAGCAAAACAGCGAAAAGCTGTACGATGATAAAACCGTTCAGCAACCCAACCACAGGAGATATTAAGGCAATAGATTGTTGCGAACCGGGAGGGTAGCTGGTCATTGTAAACCCGGTGTACCAACGGTATTCCCAATGGTCAAACCAAGCACGGGCATAATGATCAGCAAAAAAGATGTGGATATAGGCATCGTACGTGCGCTTAAATGTACCGGTTAACAGCAAACCACCGTGATACACGAAAGCCAACGCGAGCGCCAACAGAAGCGATGAATTCTGGCGGGATAGAAATGAGCGCATTTAAATTGCTACTAACTGTTCAAAACATTTTACCGCAAATATTTAACTCCACTGCTTACTCTCTTATTTAACGTAATATCGGGCAATTGGTGATATGAACGGTAATATTGCGTTTTCCTAACATAGGCTTGTCAAGATTTCTACTTATTCTGTAATTACAGGGGAAATATGCAGGCTTCACATTGTGTTTTAGTAATGCCTGCATCTCTCTCATAGCTTACCCCATTGGATAACAGGGGTGGTTAGGGTCAAACTTACCTATTTAATTAGACCGCTTGTGGACATTTAAGAACATAGCCTACACCGGGTACTGTAATTATATAAACCGGTTCGTTATCTTTATCTTCAAGATGTGTGCGTAAATGTCTTATATAAACTCGCAGGTAATCAGTAGCGCTAGAATACTCCGGACCCCAAACCTTGGTAAGCAAATCGGCATGCAACATTACTTTCCCAGAATTTATCGCAAGGTAATAGAGCAGTCGATATTCGGTTGGAGTTAATTGTTTTACAGCGCCCTTTTTTGTAACTTCATGTCGTACAAAATCAATTGAAATATCGCCACAGGTAAAGCTTGGAGAGTATTTATTAACCTCTGTATATTCGCTGCGCCTGAGCACTGCATCAATTCTTGCCAGCAATTCGTTAGCATGGAAGGGTTTTGCAATATAATCATCCGCCCCCGCTTCAAAACCATGTACCAACGATTCCTGATCATTTCTGGCAGTAAGCATTATAATTGGGACGGTGGAAAATTCGCGTATTCTTCGGCAAACCTCGTAACCATCAAGCCCCGGCATCATTATATCAAGTACAACAAGGTCAGGTTTATCATTTTCTACAATATCAAGCGCTTTTTTGCCATCTGAAGCGCTGGTAACTCGAAAGCCACGTGACTCTAGGTTATCACGTACCAATCGCACAAGACTGGGCTGATCGTCCACCACCAGAATTGTTTTGTCTTTCTGTGTCATAAAAAGAACCCCCTTATTCTATAAAGGTATCTTCGTTAACTTTGGCTACCGGCAAAGTGAAGTGAAATTTGCTACCTTTATCAGGTCCTTCGCTTTCAGCCCATATTTTGCCCCGATGCGCCTCAACAATACCCCTACAAATCGCCAAACCCAAACCGGTTCCTTCGGTTTTTCGTGCAATACCATTATCAACTCGAAAGAACCTTTCAAATATCCTGTTTAAATCTTCACTACGTAGCCCAACTCCCTTATCTTCTATCGTTATATGTACCATCCCCTGTTTTTCTTGTGTTTCCTCAGCATTATCCAGATGTATGGTTTCAAAAGAAATTTTGACCAGTGAATCCTCACCGGAAAATTTGACGGCGTTATTGATTAAATTGCGCAACACCTGAATAATTCGGCGGGGATCAGCCATAACAAAAGGCAATTCTTCATTCGGAGGTGCAATAATTTGGATTAATAGTTGTGGGTGTCTTTGCTTCGCTTCACTAACTGCCCGCTCTAATACTTCGATTAGCTGTAACGGTTCTGGATTTACTCTTAAAACTCCCACTTCAATTTTAGAAACTTCAAGAATATTATCTATCAGTTCCATCAGCTTGTCGCATTCCTCACTGATAATATTCAGATAATCGTGACCTGCTTTGGCGTTCCACGAAACATCATTGCGCAACAAGGTGGTTGCATAGCCCTTGATTGAGGTTAGTGGAGTACGCAATTCATGAGAAACAGTACTGACAAATTCGCGTCTGAGTCTATCTGCCTCGCGCAAAGCTTCTATCCTCGCAAGGCTTGTGAATAGATGATTATTTTCAATCGCTATTGCAGACTGACCAGCTAGTAAATTTGCTGCCTGAATATCAACCTCACTATAAGATTGCTCAGAATTAACGCGCCTAATACATAATGCGCCCAAAGGACGACCTTGCACTTTCATCGGCATCACCAACAAGCAGTTTTTAGTTTGCATCGAAATTGATAGCTCTGAATCCAAATCTACACGTTTATCATCAATTTCTAAGATAGTTTTCTGTTGGTGTACTGCTTCATTAGCAAGTGAAACCAATTTAATAATAAAATCGGTATTGCTTCGGGCGTACTGGTATATTTCCGGGAAAACATAGTGCTGTAGCAAATAGGAAACCTTGTCCTGTTTGAGTGCTTCCAGGGTTTGATTACCATCAGGGTGGGGATCAATTCCAATAATGATTAGTTCCGATTCATTACTTACTTCGTTACCAAGAAAGAGAAAAGCCTCATGTGAATGAGTTTCATGTAAAGCCAGCGCAACACTTAGCTCAGGCAGATGAGTTTGCTCGGTTTTGGCAGTGATTAACGCTTCAGTGGTAGCGTAAACATCCATCAAAGCGTGTAACCGGGTATTTTCACTTAACAGGCGCTGTCGTTCAATGGTCTGTTGGATAGTTTTCAGCAATTCATGGCTGGTAAAGGGCTTGACTACAAAACCATGTACACCAAGATTTAGCGATTGAACCGCAAGGTCGAGCGTTGTATTGGCAGTCATTATGATTGCAACAATCTGGGGGTGTATATGCTGGATGGCGCGGATAGTAGTCAGTCCATCAAGCCCACCGGGCATACGAAAATCGGTCAGTAAGACATCAAAAGACTCGTGCATTGCAAAGTTTATGGCTTCTTGCCCGCTACCTAAAGTATGTACATTATAACCGTTAGCATTGAGGACTTTGGCTACGGCGTTGCGTGCAAAGGCTTCGTCATCAACAACCAGGATAGTCTCTTTTACCAAGATACTACCTCATCACTTTAACTAAATAATTAGAACTGAATATGTAAGGTCTTTTAGCTACTCAATGATATATTTGAAACCTCATTAAAAAATTATCCTTTATTATTTGGATTATGTCAACGGATTGGTTGACTCTTCTTTAGAAATGTTTAGCGCCCTAGTAAATAACCAGCCTGACAAGCCCCAGCCTGAGAAAAATAATATGACTGAGTATTTTATCCATTCTTCCTGCCATGCCGCCAATAAAAATACCAAGAAATTTGAAGCTGCTGCCAGCAGTGCCAGCACAAAATAAATGGCAACTTTCTTCCAACTTGAAGGTTGTAACAAAAATGCTGCTGCCCACACCCATAATAGCATCACCAGATATTGGGGGCTAAAAATCCGGTTTGAAAGAGTAAACACAGCCACACCTACCAAACCTGCTGCCGCCCAACTCTCAAAAGCAAGGTTTCTTCGCCATAACTTCCATACTGATAGGACAAAAATAAAACCAAGCAGCCCCACTTGTGCTACCAGCAATTTATTATTGCCTAAAATAATGCTGGTCGGTTCACCCCATGGCTTATCCGGTATTGTATGGGCATTATCAAAGAAAAAATATTGAACCAGAAACCAGAAACTCTCTCCAATCATGTGGCGGCTTCCTTGAAAGCGATATGGATACCAGAAAGCTTCAGCATTAGCCAATAAAAACGGCAGCATAGTAACCAAAGCTAAAACCATAGCGGATAGCGAATATATGATTAGCTCTTTCCAGCGTTTAGCTCTGGCGTAGGCTAGCGCAAGCCATGGAGCGATTACCACCGGAAGCCATTTTGCCAGAAATCCAGCCGATACCGCTAAACCTACGCCGATGATTTGAAAATAACCTGATTTTTTTAGCTTTATGAAACCTTCTTTAGAAGGATTCGGGATAAAGAAATAAAGAGCTAACAACAATAGTGCGGCAGGCGCTACATCAAAGCGGGTATAGTTGAAAAGATACAAGAATGGGCAGATAGCAGTAAATGTCGCTAACAGCCAACCTGTCCGCCCACGCCCCAACTTTATTCCGGTTGCATATAGCGCATAAGCTGCCACTAGATTCCAGAACTGCATCCAAGCCGGAAATACCCAGTAAAAATTTTGTGCTGAGCCGCCCGCCAGCCTTTCACCAATCCAGAAAAGGAATAAGGCAAATTGTGGGTATTCCGTATAATTGCCGTTGAAGGTGGGAGTCAGACCGGAAGCGAAGTCGTGCCCATATTTATAAAACAAACCAATATCGGCATCACGACCAAAAAGTGGTTTTCCCGGTTCGTATTCAAAGGAATAACGAACCCAGATATTTAGAAGATTTGGTAATAATACAAGTAGCGTCAGTGATAACCATTTGCTGCGGTAGGTTTCCTCACTGCGACGCAAAACAACCCAACCCACCAGAACAAACACCAGTAAATAAGCCACGCCAAACCCAATATACCAGTTTGTTTGCTGGTATCGTTTCAAATCGCGAGTCCAACCTACTTGTAACCAAGCGCCTGACAGTCCTGCCAGCAAGACAAGCGACTCGATCCAATAGCTACTTAAACGCTTGATAAAGGTGAGAGAGGTCGTTTCTATTTTAGTTTGAATTACACTCATAGGCTGAAATGTTAGCAGCATAATTGAGGTTTGTCCAGCGATGCACCCGTCCAAAACCTCAGGGAATAGTCAGGAATCTAAAAGAGCAGAACCGGAGTCCTACTCTTTTAGATAATTGGCTGGAGGAATATTTATATATTATCCCTTCAGGCTGGATACCTTTTCAGGCTCAGTTTCCTTTACCACTACTTTAGGTTTTCGCAATATAATGGTTAGAGCAACTCCAAGCGCAATAACTCCAAAAGCTATACCTGCAATACCGAAATAAGTTGCAGTAGAAGCAGAATCTTTTGCATCCTTAATCTGGGTATGTATTGCCATCATATCAGCATCCACGCTAGCAGGATATGCGTTCAACAGTTGAGCTTCGCCAAAGGTTTTTGGTCCGCTGGTAAATTTCTCGTCAATTTTGCTACCGGAAAGTTCACCATAGATATGATAGGTATAAGCGCCAACCGTTGATGGCAGGAAATAGGCAGCATATTTACCGGGCATGCCATAGCGAGTGGCTATAGTAAGAACCAGAGGGGCATTGCTACCCATACTGACTTCGGCTTTGAGGCTCTTCTCTGCGTCTAGCACCGGGTTTTCCAGCACCCGGCTTCCATCCTTTACCACGTATTTGCAAACACCATCACAGATTGTCAGGTCAAGTCCGTTTTGCTGCCCGGCATAGGCTGGTTCATTTAGAAAGCCAACTACAAAATTGTAGTTACCAACCACCCGGAGTTCGTGAGCTGAGGCGATACCCGGCATAACTGCTATAACCAGCGCTACGGCTAGTATTATGAAAATCTTTGCCCTTTTATTCTTCATACCAATTCTCCCTTAATATTTTTAACCCAGATTGGAAATGTAAAAACATTGCCTTTCCTGAAAGTTGGTTACAAGCTTACCAACTTAAAAATTTTAGGAGGAAAGTAGGTTTATTGCTATGGCACTAGAAGGTTAAAAAGAACTAAAAAAGAACTAGCACTTTGTTTACTTAATATATACCTCATCTGAATTGGTCTGAGCATCCAGAATCCATTCAAGGTGTAATTAAAGAATATCCATCTCTGAAAGTAATTCAATCGGGTAAAAACCCACAGGTTTTTAATTTTAGTTCGCCAGCAGCAGCACCCCTACATGATAACTATGGGACTAGCTAAAACCTAGCCATGCTGGTAAACTACTGATAAGATTATTATGCCCCAATTAGGGCAAGGGCGGAGTAATTCCGCACAACGTAAGCTCAAAGGCGAGTTTTGCGCTTTTGACTAGGAGGGTATATGGTGCTAACTTCGCGTTTTGAGGATGCGCTTGTCTTTGCTACTAAACTTCACAGCAGGCAAACTCGTAAAGGTTCTGAGACTCCCTATGTTGCCCATTTGTTGGCGGTGGCGAGTATTGTGCTGGAACATGGCGCAACTGAGGATCAGGCAATCGCTGCGTTATTGCACGATGCAGTCGAAGATCAAGGAGGGTTGGAGACCCTAGAATTGATCCGGCAAAAATATGGTGAGGCAGTGGCGCAGATAGTGTTAGGTTGTTCAGACTCTTTCGAGATACCAAAACCACCTTGGAGAGAGCGCAAGGAGAAATATCTGGAACATATCACGCAGGCTTCTTCCTCCATTTTGCTTGTTTCAGCAGCTGATAAGCTGCATAACGCCCGTTCGACTCTGAACGATTTCCGTACCTATCAACATGATGTATGGCAGCGGTTTCGCGGAGGGATGGATGGGATACTGTGGTATTTCCGAGCGTTAGTTGAGCAGTTTCGAGGACGAGTACCGGAAAGCTTGCTGCGTGAACTTGATTTGGTGGTAAGCAACTTGGAAAAAGAGGCACTTGAAGGGCGAAACTAAGCTTGACTCTATGCGTATAATATAATGTACAAACGACTTTGGGGCTGCCCGGTTTCGACAGGGAGCGAGGGTCTATAGATGCAAGCCGAGGCGCTTTACCCTCGTAAAAATGAAGCAAGCCAATAACTGGCAAAACTACTACACAGAAAGCCCCTGCGGCTTTCGCTTTCGCTGCTTAATTAGTTAAACAGCCGTTCCGACAGATCCGGGTCCCGTGGAGCTGGTAGGGGCGTTGCAAAAACGGGATGCGTTCAGGCAAGAGTTGGGTAACCTGATCAAAGACCACACAATTTGAACGAGGAACCTTTGTCGGCTTAGTTTCTTAGTTCGAGATTAGAAGTCAACCAAGCTTGTGGATGAGTCTGTAGGTTTGACCTTTTTGGACGGGGGTTCAACTCCCCCCAGCTCCATCTTTTCTATCTAATCCCACTTTTTTATTTTAGTGTAACTGGTTTTCATTTCCATCGCTATTATTGAAAGGCTGCTGGTTTACCCGTCCTCCAAGATCGGAAAAGGGCACTGCCTTTTCTAGTTGCAATTGGACATAACTGGCTGGGAAGCAATAATCTCGCACCCATCTCTCCAGATTCGCCAAGGCTAAGGTAAACACTGTCATTACCTAGTTTTTGCAGTAGTCCAGTTCCAGCATTTCCCGTTCACCCTCGTTCAATTTTCCCAGTGGTTTTCCCGTCTTTTTTGCTGGTGCTTATAATCTTCGCCTTTTGGGTACGATTGTGAATCACTTCAAACACAGAGTCATATAGCACATTTATGTAAAGTAACTTGGAGTAATAAAGATGGCAGATATAACTATATATGGCGCACCGTGGTGTCCCGATTGCAAACGCGCCAAGAAATTTTTAAACGAGCAGCGTGTACCTTACAATTGGGTAGATATTGATAATAACCCGGAAGGACAAAACGTTGTTCAAAGTTATAACAAGGGCAAGCAAATTATTCCCACCATTATTTTCAGCGATAATTCTTTTCTGGTCGAGCCGACCAACGCGGAGCTTGCCGATAAATTAAACCTTCAAACTAGCGCCAGCCGTCCCTTCTACGACCTTATTGTAGTGGGAAGCGGACCCGCCGGGCTAACTGCCGCCATTTACGCCGCGAGAGAGGGCATGGAAACACTGGTAATTGAGCGCAGCGGTACAGGTGGGCAAGCGGCTGTTACCGAACGACTGGATAACTACCCCGGCTTTTCAAAGGGCATAACGGGAGCAGCTTTTGCTGATGAACTGACCGAGCAAGCCAAACGCTTTGGAGTTGAAATCCTGCAAGCGCAAGAAGTGGTCGAAATCGGAGTAGATGGAGAAGGTCAAGCCGGACATGAGGGTGACCATCACTATGTCAAAACCGGAAACGGCGATGTCTATTGCGCGACTGCACTAGTAGTGGCGTTAGGTACTAATTACAAGCGGCTTGGTGTGGAAGGCGAAGAGGATTTCATCGGTGCGGGCGTTCACTTTTGCGCCACCTGTGACGGTCCTTTCTATAAGGGACGCGAGATAATGGTGGTGGGCGGTGGCAACAGCGCGGCAGAAGAAGCCATCGGTTTGAGCAAGTTCGGTTCTAAAGTGACCTTACTGGTACGAAAAGAGCAACTGGCTGCTAGCAAGGTAATTATCGACAAACTGAATTCGATATCCAATGTTGAAGTTCGCTATAACACACAGATTCAAGCTTTCAGGGGTGAAGGGCATCTTGAATCGGTTACGGTGCTGAACAACTTGAACAATGAAACTTACGAGGAAAAACCAGCAGCGGTCTTCGTATTTGTCGGTCTAACTCCGAATACGGGCTTTTTGAAGGACTCGGCAATTAAAATGGATGAGCGCGGCTTTATAACTACCAGCCGAACTCTGGAGACCTCGATACGCGGTATTTTCGCGGCAGGGGATTGCCGAGCGGGCAGCACCAAACAAGTTGCCAGCGCAGTTGGCGAAGGCGCGACGGTTGCTTTGATGGTACGCGAGCACCTCAAGGAACATGACGAAATGGTAGACCGCGCACATTTGGTAGAAATGACTGAAGCCTAGTTTGAGCGGGAGTGGCTTAAAACCACGCCCGTTTTCTTGTTATTCTAATCCCCTTCAAGATAAAGCCACACCCAATTGTTCGGCTAACCCTTCGGGTGTTGTAACTGGACGCAGGCAAGCGAAATTCTGGCACACATACGCGGTAGCCTTACCGTCCAACATTTTGCGATCTTCCAAAAGCGGGTAACGCGCCACTACTTGCGAATCAAGTCCCGGCGGTAGCAGCATAACTACTTTATTGGGGTTGTAAGCATTATAAATCACCCGCAACAAGGCTTTTGTATCCGCCGCATCTGGCTCACCTACAATCACAATTTCTTTTGCCTCACCCAGATAAAAGTCGGTGGCGGACAACCAGCGACCAAATCCGAGTGGTTGGCGTGGCATCAAGCCCGCGACACTTTCCAGCGCACTCGCCGCCTTTTCGCGATAAAGTTCCTGACCTGTAAACAGCGCCAGTTTCAGCAAGACTTCCACCGCGACCGAATTTCCACAAGGAGTAGCATTATCCATATAATTGCGAGGTCGGGTTACTAATTGCTCATGGTCTAGCGAAGTATCATAGAAGCCCTTGATAGTCTCATCCCAGAACTGCTCCAGCATTACCTCCGCAAGGTAGTTTGCCTCATCCAACCAACGCAGGTCAAAAGTAGCTTCGTAGAGCGCCAGTAAGCCATCGGCAAAAAAGGCGTAATCCTCCAAGAAAGCGTTTAGACGCGCTTGCTTGCCCTTCACATCATCTTTGAAAGTACGTAGCAAACGTCCTTCTTTCTTCAAATATTTCAATACAAACTCGGCGTTATTTTTAGCAATGTGGATATAAGCGGGATTGTCTAACACGCGCCCTGCCACTGCAAAGGATTTGAGCATCAGCCCATTCCAAGAAGTCAGGATTTTTTCATCTCTACCCGGTTTTATGCGCTGCTCGCGTACTTCGAATAGCTTGTCGAGGCTGAATCCGAGAACCTCTTCAATTTCATCCTCACTTTTACCAAGTTCCTGCACTATCTGTTGCAGAGGACTTGTTACATGTAGGATATTATGCCCTTCCCAGTTACCACGCTCACTAACATTATAGAAACGGCAAATAACGGCGGCATCTTCTACCCCTAAGATTTCCTCAATCTCACGCTTGCTCCAGACGAAAAATTTACCCTCTTCGCCCTCACTATCGGCATCTTGGGTACTGTAGAAACCACCCTCCGGGTAAGTCATCTCACGCTGAATATATTCAAGTATATGTTCTGCTATCTGGCGATAAAAGCCGCGTCCGGTTGCAAGGAAGGCTTCTAGGTAAAGCAGACTTAATTGCGAATTATCGTACAACATCTTTTCAAAGTGCGGTACTAACCAATCGGCATCGGTTGAATAGCGATGAAAGCCGCCACCCAACTGATCGTACATTCCGCCCATTGCCATCCGGTCGAGTGTAAGCAACAGGTTTTCCAGCACTTTGCGGCTTGAGTTGCGCCTCCAACTCTTCAAGACATAATCGAGCGCAGCGGCTTGCGGGAATTTGGGAGCATTACCCAAGCCCCCCTTTTTAGTATCGAACTGAGCGTTTAAATTCTCGGTGGCAGAATTGAGCATAGCAACATTGAGGTCTCCTGTAGTCTGTACACCCCGCTCTGACAGACTGCTGTTCAACATATTTTTTAGCTCGGTGGCATTGTTCGCAATATCTTCAGGCTGTTCACGGAAAACATCAGAGAGCGTGTTAAGTATCTGCGGAAAACTAGCCATCCCACTATAGCGATTATCGGGTGGAAAGTAAGTACCGCCGTAAAAAGGCGCGCCTTCCGGTGTCAAGAAAACGGTCATAGGCCATCCGCCCCTCCCTGTCAGAGCCGTAACCGCTTCCATATAGATCGAATCTATATCCGGGCGTTCTTCGCGATCCACTTTAATACTAACGAAGTTTTCGTTCATAAGAGCGGCGATTTCTTCATTTTCAAAAGACTCTCGCTCCATCACATGACACCAGTGACAAGCAGAGTAACCCACTGAAAGCAGCACAGGCTTGTTTTCGGCACGCGCTTTGGCAAAAGCCTCTTCACCCCACGGATACCAGTTCACCGGGTTGTGGGCGTGTTGCAAGAGGTAAGGACTGGTTTCATTTATCAGTCGATTTGTAAATCTATTTTCATCATATGGGTTATTCATGTTAATATGCTCCTGAAATTTATCAGTTGTGATTTCCAGCGCTAGCGCGGAAAATATAAACGCCTCTATTGAAAGGCTTTCAAGCTACGTGAATTTAAATTCAATTAGCTTGATATTAAATATTCTCTCCTCTTATTTCTGCCAATAGATGCATTTCTTTGATGCTTATTCCATTATAATATATATACTTCACGTAAGCTCTAAAGGGGGGCTGTTTCATTCTTTATTGTTCCTTCTTCCACAAAGAATATTTCAGAACTCTTCACCGCTAACTTATCCGCAACTTCCTTTACCGTCTCACCCCTCGCTACCCTTATCCTTCTTAGTTCTTCCCCCAGTTCATTTATTACCTTCTCACTTTCTCTTCTTATGCATGGGATGAAAACGGAGCTAATTGTACCTTTGAACCTAATTGCAAAATCTGTTTCACACTCCTATCTTTCTGATTTAAAAAAGCTTCAGTTGTGTTAAAATCTTTTGAAACTAGTCAAAATGTTAAATAACAAAGAAGATTTCTATGTTCAAAAGAGTAAGCAAAATTCCAGCGGAGCAAACGATCAAAAAATATATAAATCTCTTCCAAGACTCAAAAGCTGAGAAGGGCGCAATAGTCGCAAAACCTTCGCCCACTTCTAACAGAGGCTCCTATGAATGGGTTTTAAAAAATAATATGGAGTTGAGTATTAAGGGATTGCCCGATACTGTCCCTGAAATCATTGCCCAAAACTGCCGGGAACTGTTTAAAACGGCGGTTGGCGACTTGCTAGTCCTAGGGCAGCTTCAGGAGGTCAATATAACCATCAGTACTTCAAAATTTGAAGAAAAATCCATTTTTACCCCGCCAATACTTGAGGAAAAGGTTGCCTCAAAAGATAAGGAAAATTCCAAACCTGTCCCGAATAAACCTAGCCCATCCAAAAATCGGATTACTGATGAGATAACCTTGGAAGAACGCGCAACCCAATATAAAGCCCGCCCACCGCTCTATTCCTTCGATTTTTTATCCCTTCCTGAGGAATTAAAAGAAACCTTACTTTCTTCTATTGACAGTATCCGGTTGGATCACAAAATTTTCTACGAATGGAATCTACGGGCAATTGAACCCAATCCCCGCACCGCTTTAAATTTCTTTGGACCTCCCGGAACAGGCAAAACGCTGGCAGCGCACGCCCTAGCACAATACCTAGGTGTGCCCATCTTGACCGCCAGTTATGGTCAGATTGAAAGTAAGTATCACGGGGAGGGACCAAAAAATGTGGAGGCGCTCTTCTTTGCCGCCCAACGAGATAAAGCCGTTCTGTTTATTGATGAAGCAGATTCTTTACTTTCAAAGAGGCTGACCGAAGTAACACAGGCTTCAGAACAGGCGATTAACGCTATTCGCGGTCAATTAATGATATCGTTAGAGCTTTACCAAGGGGTGGTTATTTTTGCCACAAACCTAATCAAAAGCTATGATCAGGCTTTTGAAACGCGGGTTCGCTATATCCATTTTCCGATGCCTGATGAAAAGAGTCGCCGGGAAATTTGGATGAAGCATTTACCCAAAGAGCTTCCGCTGGGGCAGGATGTATCAATTGAAGAACTAGCCAGAATTGAGGATGTTTGCGGACGTGATATAAAGAATGCAGTTATTGATGCTGCAATACGAACAGCCCGCCATAATCGGGTTTTCGTAGGTCAGCAAGACCTGATCAACGCAGTAGAACGAATTAAGGCAGCACGGGTTTCCGCAATCGAATCGGAATAGTGGGTAATTCCTAAATTAAAGATTCCACCACTCTTTTCGCGCTGTGTTAAAACAAAGCTGTAAGCCCTTGCGCAAAAAAAGCAGCCGAGCAAGCTAACAAATTCTGGGTAATTGTTCACCAAGCTGCATATCAACTACCCGCGTACCACCAATACCTGTTTTTGCCACCAGCACGCCGGGGTGCTGTGCCACCACTTCGCCAATAATAACCGCGCCCGCGCCATGCGGATGCTTTCTCATACCTTCAAGCAATTTATCGGCGCTATGTTGCGGCACAATTGCAATCAATTTGCCCTCATTAGCTACATGCAATGGATCCATACCCAGTAATTCACAGGCAGAAGCTACTTCAGGCTTGACCGGAATCTTTCGCTCATCAAGGCTAATTCCTACCTGTGAGGTTTTGGCTATTTCGTTTAGGGTTGCTGCCACTCCGCCTCTAGTAGGGTCTCGTAGCACATGAATATCGGTGGTAAGCTCCAGCATCACTTCCACCAACCCGTTGAGCGCCGCTGAGTCGCTGGAAAGGGTTGTTTCAAATTCTAGACCCTCGCGCACGCTCATAATAGCCATACCGTGATCGCCGATTGTACCACTGACAATCACCACATCGCCCGGTTTGGCGCGGTTTGGGGCAATGTTAACTCCATTTGGAATAAGCCCGATGCCACTGGTATTGATATAGATACCATCGCCATGACCTTTTTCCACCACTTTGGTATCGCCTGTTACCAGCATAACGCCCGCTTTTCGGGCGGCTATTGCCATATCTTCAACAATTTTATGTAAAGCTGCTACAGATAAGCCTTCCTCGATTATAAATCCGGCGCTGAGATAAAGAGGGGTAGCGCCACTCATGGCTAAATCATTTACAGTGCCGTTTATCGCCAAATCTCCGATGCTACCGCCAGGGAAAAACAGCGGTTGTACTACAAAAGAATCGGTGGAAAAAGCCAAACGTCCCCCCAAAACTTCAAGCACGGAAGAATCACCCAACGCTTGTAGGGTCGGATTCTTGAAAGCGGGCAGGAAAAGATGTTCCACCAACTCGGCTGATAATTTGCCACCACCGCCATGTCCCATCACTATATTAGGATAATCGCGCAAAGGTAACGGGCAACTCCAACCTTCAAAATTCAAAGCATCGGTCATTTTCTTACTACTTCCAGATTGATAAAGCGACCATTCTGATAATAAGCAGCGCAAGCCCCTTCTGAAGAAACCATCGTCGCCCCTAGCGGCTTGCGGGGGGTACATTCCTTGCCAAAAGCAGGACATTCATTAGGCTTGAGCATCCCTTGAAGCACTTCACCGCTGTGACACAAAGCCGACTCTTGGGTTTGGATATCAGCAACCTCAAATTTAATAGCGGCATCAAATTCGCGGTAACTTTCGCCCAGTTTCCAACCGCTGGCAGGTATCAGCCCAATTCCTCGCCATTTCTGATCGGTAACTTCAAAAACCTGTTTCAGCAAATTCTGCGCAGGTATATTGCCCTCATAATTAACAGCCCGCTCATAAGCGTTCTCAACTTCGCCGCGTCCTGCCTCCAGTTGTAAAATCGTGCGCCGAATCCCTTCCAGCACATCGAGCGGTTCAAACCCGGTTACAACGATTGGCACTTTATATTTTTCTACCAACGGTTCATATTGCCAGTAACCCATCACACTGCACACATGACCAGCCGCTAGAAAAGCCTGCACCCGATTATGGGGGGAATTAAGGATTGCTTCGATGGCGGGCGGCACCAGTACATGTGATACCAACATAGAAAAGTTCTTCACACCCTGTCGTTTTGCTTGGAAAACAGTCATTGCATTGGCGGGAGCAGTAGTTTCAAAGCCTATCCCGAAGAAAACCACCTCTTTTGTGGGGTTTTCACTGGCTAATTTCAGAGCATCCAAAGGAGAATAGACGATACGTACATCCCCTCCTTCGCTTTTCACGCGAAACAAATCTTTAGAACTGCCCGGAACCCGCAACATATCGCCAAACGAGCAAAAAATAACCTCCGAGCGGGAAGCAATCAATAAAGCCTTATCTATCATTTCCAGAGGAGTAACACAAACCGGGCAACCCGGTCCGTGAATCAGTTCGATTTCAGAAGGCAAAAGCTGGTCAATACCGTTGCGGATGATGGAGTGGGTCTGTCCACCGCATACTTCCATAATTGCCCACTTGCGGGTGGTAACGCGGCGTATTTCATCCAGCATTGATTTTGCCAGGTTTTCATCGCGAAATTCACTTAAATATTTCATAATTACTACTTCTATACTTTAGAATCAAGTTCTTCTTCCAGCAGCCCTATTTCCTGAAAGAGCGCCAGCGTTTCCAGAGCCGATTTTTCGTCAAGCTTAGTGATAGCAAAACCTACATGCACAATCACATAATCGCCAACCTGAATATCCGGTAGATACGCTAGGCAAACTTCCTTCTGTATTCCGCTGAAATCCACCTTACCCATTTGTATATCACCCACTTCATACATCAGTTTAACCTGACCCGGTACAGCCAAACACATACCTAACTCCTTCTATTTCTTTACATACTTTAGATAGCAACCTATTTTACCCTATTTTCCATATTACTACGCGAATATTACCGGAGTCGGCAATAACCAAAAGATCGCAATGTAAAGGCAAGCCATAGAGTCATTTCACTATTCTAGGGCAAGTTCATATTTGGCAAGTATCAAGAGTTTTTACCCTAAAATTAACCTTTATTCTATAAACTAGATTGTAGTATTTGTAACTATATTTTGAATTAGAAAACGATTTATCAAAATTTGGTGCAATTTTTAGCTGAAAATCCTAATCATTTCGATGGAGCAATGCTATGGAAAACACAATGAAAAGCTCAGAAGCTTTTTCTAATATTGACCGAATGGTGCATGCATGGGCGGGGCGCTTCAATATGGGTGTACCCCCTGCAGCCCTCATGTTGGCATATTTGGATTGGCTAGTTCACCTTGGCACTTCACCGGGTAAACAAGCAGAATTATTAGACAATATGCAGCGCAATATGCAGCGTCTTATGCTTTACGCTTCCCACTCTGCTGATCCTAATGCAGAACCGGTAATCAAACCTCTGCCACAAGATACCCGCTTCAACGGGGCAGAATGGCAAAAATGGCCCTTTAACCTCTACTACCAAAATTTTCTAATGACCGAGCAATGGTGGCATTATGCCACTACCGGTATTCCGGGTGTTTCGCGACATAATGAGGACTTCCTTTACTTTGCGGCGCGACAATTGTTGGATATGGTATCGCCTTCAAATTATGTGGCTACCAACCCTGAAGTACTGAAAGCCACCACTTTAGAAGGCGGCGCTAACCTTGTAAAAGGGACTTCAAACTTCATAGAAGACTGGCAGCGTAACATACAGGGACAAAAACCGGCAGGCGCAGAAAAATTTAAAGTTGGTAAAAATGTAGCGGTTACACCCGGTAAAGTTATTTATCGCAACCGTCTTATAGAGTTAATTCAGTATTCTCCCACAACCGATAAAGTTTTTGCTGAACCTGTTTTGATAGTGCCAGCTTGCATCATGAAATATTACATCCTTGATCTTTCTCCACAAAATTCTCTGGTAAAATATTTGGTTGACAACGGGCATACTGTTTTTCTCATTTCGTGGAAAAACCCCGGCGCGCAAGACCGTGATCTTGGTATGGAGGATTATCGCACCTTGGGAATTATGGCAGCTCTAGATGTAATTTCGGCGGTTGTTCCTGATCGTAAAATTCATGCTTTAGGCTATTGTATTGGCGGTACTTTCCTGACAATTGCGGCTTCCGCCATGGCGCGAGACGGGGATGATCGCCTACAAAGTGTTACCTTATTGGCTGCTCAAACCGATTTTACCGAAGCAGGCGAATTGATGCTCTTTATTGACGAGAGCCAAGTAAATTATCTTGAAGATATTATGTGGAATCAGGGATATCTTGACACAAAACAAATGGCAGGGGCTTTCCAGTTATTGCGCTCTAATGATTTAATTTGGTCGCGCATAATCAATGAATATTTGCTGGGACATGCCGAACAGCTTAATGACTTGATGGCATGGAACGCAGATGGCACGCGATTACCCTATCGCATGCATTCTGAATATCTGCGTACCCTATTTTTGAACAATGACCTTTTTGAAGGACGTTTCAAAGTTGGTGATCGCCCGATTGTGTTAAGCGATATTCGCGCCCCCATCTTTGCAGTAGCTACCAGCAAAGATCATGTTGCACCTTGGCGTTCCGTACATAAACTTATGCTACCGGTGGATACGGATGTTACATTTGTACTGACCAGTGGTGGGCATAATTCGGGTATTGTCAGTGAACCGGGGCATGCGAACCGTTCCTACCAAATATCCACTCGCTACTCTACCGATAAATATGTTGATCCCGATATCTGGCAAGCAGTTACGCCAGTTCAAAAAGGTTCATGGTGGCCTACTTGGCAAGCTTGGTTGGCAGCGCATTCGAGCGGTAAGGTTGAGCCACCTTCCATTGGGTCAGAAGGTCATTACCCCGCGATTGCAGCCGCACCCGGTACTTATGTGCTGCAACAATAGATTTTTTGAGAGTGAGAAAACCGGGAGCTTTGCCCGGTTTTTTTCATTCCTTTGAAATTTGTTCGCCCAACTTGACACAATTAAATTCTGCTGTATGCTCTAATTATTGGAAACCCAAGTATTTACCCTATCCACGTTTTAAAACTTTAGCCTACCCTGAAAATCCGTCATTGGCGTTTGATTCACTTAAAACCCTTGAATAGTATAGAAGGTGTACACATGGCTAAAACAAAAGATAACCATATCAAAAATAAGAAAAAAAGGGCAGAGAATGAAGTGTTATCTAAGCCGATAATTCTTCCTGATGCACTCGAAATACATTTAAATGGAGAGGAGGAGTCGCCAAAAAACCTTATAAGACTGACTAAACCTTTCTATGAAAAGGAACTTAAGCGTCTGCAATTTGAATTGGTGCGCTTGCAATATTGGGTAAAAGAAAGGGGTCAACGGCTACTCATCCTTTTTGAAGGACGTGATGCCGCCGGTAAAGGGGGAACAATTAAGCGGATTGTTGAACCGCTCAACCCACGTGGCGTTAGGTTGGTGGCGCTGGGAAAACCTTCGGATGTGGAACGGACTCAATGGTACTTCCAACGTTATGTTGCACATTTGCCCGCCGCCGGTGAGATAGTTATCTTTGACCGTAGTTGGTACAACCGCGCGGGTGTAGAGCATGTAATGGGCTTTTGTAGCGATGAAGAATACTGGGAATTCATGCGCGCTTGCCCACAATTTGAGAAATTGCTGGTAAGCGCCGGGATTCATTTGATCAAATACTGGCTTTCAGTGAGCGATGAGGAACAGGAAAAACGTTTTCAGGAGCGTTCAGGTAATCCTGCCAAGCTGTGGAAACTGAGCGATATGGATCTTTTATCGCGCGAACGCTGGGTGGAGTATTCCAAAGCGAAAGACAAGATGATGGAATATACAGATATTCCCGAAGCACGCTGGTATCAAGTTGAAGCAAATGATAAGCACCGGGCGCATTTAAACTGTATTAACCATTTACTCAGCAAATTCCCATATCAGGAAGTATTGCCCCAACCAGTCAGGTTAAATCCACGTCCGCCTGCCGATGAAAATTATATACGCCCTCCGCACAACGCGCATCCGATTGTAACCGATTTCTATTTGAATAAGGAGTAAGAGCCTTTCATCACTACCCTTGCACATTAATATCAGCCCCCCGACGAAACTGATGCTCTAACCAGCCCCACAAGTTTCGTCGGCGCTGGCTTTGCAGCACTCCCCCGGCTATGATGTACCACAGCGGTGCGCTAGCTCAGCAAGAACTGCTGCTCATCTGAGCGAGAATATTTAATGTAGGCTAAACGGGTCAAAAAGCAAGGAAGTTGCGTTTTCGCTCCCATCATCCACCTTAAAATTAAGCTGATTTTGCCCAAATGATAATTCCATTGGCAAGTCGAAGGATGCCCCGATTAACTCTATAGTTTGAGAAAATACTGGCTTATTATTCAAAGTAATAGTCAGTATATGAGGTTTATCTAGGCTTTTTACCTGCACACCGAGGGTAGCTTTAAAAGATTGGTAGTATGGACTGGTAAGGGTTAACAGCGCTTGGTTTCCAATGGTGCGACTGACTGAATTCTTATTGAGAATCCTTCCACTCCAACCGTCTCCCAGCTTTGGAAATATTTTTGAGTAGTCTGGTATGTTGTTACCCAAAGGCTCAACGCGATACGCCATCAACTCGCTATCTTTATAATAAGGGTTGCCACTCCCAAATATTTGTTGCATACGTTGCAGGGCAGTGTTCCAGCCTTCCGCTGAATAGTAATTTGGATGCAGTATCACATAACGAATCCCGTTTGCTGAAAGTACGCTAGGCACATTTTCGAAGCGATTCCATTTGAAAATATCCAGTTGCGGCATATTCTCCAAATCAATTAATTCTCGATTGACTCCTATACTTTCAAAGAAACGGTAATTAGAAGGCTTTCGAGAAATATACCCTGTAGTTATGGGATGTTGCCCTACAGTTTGGAAATACATAGCTCTAGCTCTGACCGCATCCGGTAATTCAACAATCGCGAATTCATTCCATTTACCTTCCTCACTAATTTGCTGATAGAACGGGGAAATATCTGTACTTACCAATACGCGAGGTATGGGCAAGAATTCTAGAAAAATCAGTAACCCGGCAAAAACCGGAAACACTGCCAATTTCCAACCGTCAAAGCCTTTTTGCTTGTAGCGGTTATTCAACCAGCCGAGGGCGTAAGCAGCGCAGATACCAAGCGCCAACATTACCAACAGAGTAAAGCGAAGTGGCACGCGCAATATATTTCCTAGAGGAATAGCGTATAACAATTTTCCCAGAAACGGTAATCCCTTTTCAGCTTCTCCGCTGGCATCACTCCAGTTCGGATCGAAAGTTGGGTGTAAAACCGGTCCAAGCGCCAGCAGAAAGAACACGACGGCAATAAAAAGCCAGAAACGTGTCTCTTTCCACTTAACCAACAAGCCCAAACCAGCTAATACCAGAACAGTAAAACCCAAAAACTGCCCTCGGATATCATCTCCAGCATGACTCCCAAGCAAACTCCAGAGCGCCGAGATACCCGGTCTAAAGAAACCCGCCAAATCTGCGGAATTATATATCACATTAAAGATAGACTGTCCTGCTTGTGTGCTGCCTCCCGCTGCATCACGTACGGTAAAAAAAAGCAGTGGCGAAATTGGTATCAGCCATAATAAAATTACACTGAAATAGCGAATTGCTAATACACGCCATTTATTTTTCCACTCGCGCCGACTTATAAAAGCTTCCCATAACAAATACAACCCACTGAAAATCAGCGCATAAAAAGTATAATACCAAGTGGTCAAAGATAACGCTATCAAGAATAGGGCGCATACAACGCGGTTAAGCTTTGGACGTGGGTCACCTCGCATCGCTTTGATGAAATACAATATGAAAAAAGGTAACCACTGAATAGAGGTTAGTTCCAATTGCCCTAAGTTGAGCAATTCCGCCTGGAGTGGGCAAAACCCATAGATAATACCTGACACAATTGAACCGGCAAAATAGCCAGTAGTATAAAGCCCTAGCAGATATGCACCATAGGCTGCTACTGTTACTTGTAAAAACTGTACCATTACAAAGGAAGCCGGTAAACCAAACAGCGCTTTTAACGGTATCGCTAAGTATGCTGTTAGTGGATTCAGCGCGTGAAAAAAGAGATTAGCCCCATCTGGGTAGAAAAGCATAGATGTATAATAGGGGTGCAAATGCCGCTCAAAAAGGGAAAACGGAGTCCACCATTGGTTCCAGAGATGTACCCAAGCATCGTCACTGCGCGTGGTGATAATATCCTGTCCTAAATGCAGCACAGTGGGCCATGTGAATATTATTGCACCCAGCAGATATAAGCTCAATGGGAGCAAATGAAAGACCAACAAGCGTTGCAGGGATGTCCGTGTTCGGGTTGGTAACGACAAGACTTGAGAATTTTCTGCCAGCTTGCTTATATTAGCACCTCATCAAAAATTTATACTTTAGCTGTAAACCCGTTTGGTATCCTTACCAGACAGCAGTGCCGGAAGTTGCTAAGGCTAACTTCCGGCGACTTATTATATTGGTTTGTGTTAATACGAAACCTCGTACCCATCTCCACCGAACAAGCACGAGTTTATTTACTTCCTCCCTATTAGGAGCGGATACCCGCTGGAAGGTTGAAAAACTGGTTTGTAGCAACCGCCCGCACTGCCGCATAAGCGTTGACAGTGCCATACCCATACTGGTAATCAAATTCGCCAACGCCTCTACCGGGAGCAGGTGTTGCAGTAGCTATTAAAATAGCTTTTACCTGATCGCGGGTAAGGGTGGGGTTAACCGCCAGCATCAAAGTTACTACTCCGGCTATGGTTGGCGCACTGAAGGAAGTGCCGTCCTCACAACCGAAATTATTCAGACGAACAGTGCTACAAATACCTACACCCGGAGCAGTCAAGGTTACAGTGCTGCCATAACTACTAAAGTAAGCAGGAGTACCGAGTTTACCAACCGCTGCAACAGATATTACACCCGGATAAGCCGCCGGATAATTGGGCTTATCATTGCCGTTATTGCCGGATGAAGCAATCACAATTACGCCTTTATCAATGGCATATTGAATCGCGTCACGCATCACTTTTGAGTCAGCGGAACTACCTATGCTCAAATTGATAATTCTAGCACCGTTGTCTGTGGCAGTCCGAATTCCTTTTGCAATATCTTCATTGCGCCCTGTTCCGTTACTACCCATCACCCGTACTACCAGCAACTTACTCTTCCAAGCTACGCCAGCCCCGAATTGTCCGTTATTTCCATTTGCAGTAATTATGCCTGAAACGACTGTACCATGCCCATTAGGATCGGCTTTAGGAGAACTACCATCAACAAAGTCGAAAGTTCCGGCAATATTTGGGGCAAGGTCTGGATGGGTGGTATCAACGCCACTATCCAAAACCGCAACCGTAACATCACCTCCGGTCGAGATACTCCAAGCACGAGGCACTTTTATAGCCTTAAGGTTATATTGTTGACCATAGTTGGCATCGTTTGGTGTAACCACCGTATCGGTAAAAGAGTAATAAGCCGGCTCGGCATATTCAACGCGAGGATCACTGTTCAAGCGTTCTAGTGCCGCTGGAACCGCTGCGGGGGCAAGCTTTAATGTCGTCCAGATATCGCTCTGAGCAACATCCTCTAAAGCATAACCACCCATCAAATCGTTTTGGATTGATTGGACGGATATTTGAGGATTCTTAAACTTCACTACAATTTCACCGGGCGCTGCTAATGGTCTAGTATATAGCGAAACCTTTCTGTACAAAGAAGCAGTATCATCGGCACCAATTGAGCTTGGTACAAATTGATCTCTGGCTAACGGGCTTGAAACCGAAAAACCGGTATAGGGTACTGCACCCTTTGGCGCATCAATAGCAATCGACTGGTTATAATTAAGATAACTCAATGCCTCAGTGCTGGTAGCATTACCCAGTTTTGCTACAGTATTGCGTTGCAATAAAACGCCTGTAACCGCAGAAATAATACGGGTGCGTTCCTGTTGAGACCCATCCAACTGGATGCCAGTATTAATCAGACTTTTTGCGGCTTCGTTACCAACTTTGGTATCGTTACCGATCTTGAAATCAAATGAGTTATCATTGAGACTTAATTGAGAGAAGTTGGGCCAACGCAATGGTTCTGTATAATCAACATATTGCCAAGTTCCTACCTGTTTGTTGTTGGCAAATAAAGCGAAATAAAGGCGGTTTTCAATTTGAATATCCAGCTCATAGGCTGGTTGCCCTTGGTAGGTGCCGTATATAGTAGTACGTTGTTTATTTGGCTTAACAAACTCGTCCACCTGTGTTAGCTGGTTATTAACCCGGCGCTCTAACCTTAACGACCTGATCGAATTCATATTTTTGGTCATTTGGTTGTAAAGTTGCAAGCCGGGGGTATCCTGAGGCGCTTCCGGTAGCGGGTCTGCCGCAGGGACAGGTTGTGCCGCGCTATAACGCCACTGGAAGTAGGCACGTCCTAGATTCCCCATCTCAACCTGAAATTCGGGTGGGTTGTTTGGAGTATAGGTAAGCAAGCGGCGTTCAAAAGCCTGTATCAATACCGATTGTTCTTTGCCCGCCACCGTTACTTTGACCCAGTAAGCTTCGGAAATGGGGTGTCCAAATACATAAAGCGGATTATATAGTGGCGCAGTAACCGCTTTTCCGTTTATTACTACCTGCCCATTGCTATCCATAAATTTCTGGAAAACATCGGCGATATTATGCCCGGTGGCAGTGTCATATTGTGCGTATTTTACCTGACTAAATGGAACGAGGCTATTATCAACCTGCCCGCCCTTCTTAAGAGTAGCGCCTGCCACCTTGCCGGTCATATCGTTCGATTTCCAACTGCCGTCAAAACTGACCAACTCTTTTAAGGAAGCATACGTAGGCGAATCGGCTAAAAGCGGGGGATTATCGCCAGCCAGCACCACATCGGCAGGTTCGCGTGCTTGTAACTCTGAATCCCCAAGTTGAGTTTGCCCGGTAATTAATTCGCGCACCAACAAACCGCTAGTGGCGTAAAAATCATTGTTGGGGTCAGTAGCAGGGTTATTTATTTCAAGTCGCCCTTTATCAAAATAAAAAACCTGCCTAGCGCCTCCGGGAGACTCTTTGTAAGGTTCGGTCTTAGCATCAAAATAATTACCCCATGTCCAACTTCGTTTTACAGCTCCACCCGCAACCAGCGCATCAGTTCGATCAACGATTTTCTGGACAGGAGCAGAGAGCTTGGGTAATTCTGCAAAAGTAATTGCTGGAAAAACCGTAGCAATACTACTGAGCACTATAATTACTACCCATGAGAGCGATAATCTCTTAATCATAAAGGGCTAATCCTTTCTGGCTGAAGTGGATTGGAACCGGAAAGAAGTGGTACACAACAAAGCTTATACAGTGGAGATATTATATTATTGCTTCAGATTCAACTGAATTATAGTTCCTCCATATAAAATTATAGCACAATACGCTTCCTAGCATTATTTTTCGATTAGAAAATTCAGGGCTGTTGCAACAAACGTTTTTAGAGCAATAACCTGTTGCTCCCGCTGGAGAGAAAGAGCTTGCAGGTGTAGGTATTTAAGCAACAGCATGAAAGAGAGCAACTTTACGCCGAAATAGGTCGCCTGACTACACCGCTCAGGTGGTTAGAAAAAAAAGTGAGTTGCTAGGAATTAGCCGTTCCAGTTTGTACTACCGCTCAGTAGCACCAACCGAACGAGAAATTGAGCTCAAACACCGACCGGTACCGCCCTCACATATATCAGACTCAAACACGGTTGGCTTTATCTGGTGGCTGTCATCGACTGGTACAGCAGATATGTGGTAAGTTGGGAATTATCTGATACATTGGAAATCGATTTTGTGCCTAGAACTACCAAGCGAGCGTTGGCGAAAATAAAACCGGAGATCTTTAACAGTGACCAAGGTAGTCATTTTACCAGTCCCAAATACACTGCTTTGGTATTGGGCGCAGGTGTAAAGTTAAGTATGGATGGACGTGGGCGAGCACTGGGTAATGTTTTCACCGAAAGGCTCTGGCGTTCCTTAAAATATGAGTGTGTTTATTTAGCACAATTTGAGAACCCCAAAGAAGCAAAGCTAGGGATTGGTGAGTATTTCGATTTCTACAATAATACTCGACCTCATCAGGCTTTGAAATATCAGACACCGGCTCAGGTTTATTTCAATACCGTGACACCAGTAATTATGTTAAAGAGCTAAAAAGAGTTACTAGCTATTTAACATTATTAGTTCTATAGAAAGGACTGTATCACTCCTTAACCAAGCTTTTATTTTTGTCTTGACAAACTGGGTCATTTCAAAACTTATCTGCGGTGCTTCCTGCTTTCCCACTGACACCACTCTACAAACGCCAATTCCGCACTCTCGGGTGCTGCTACGGGTAAACAGTACACACTTCCCTAGGTACTTAACTATTTTTGGTTCCGCTAATTATTCAGCAACTTGTGATTTACAAAGATACTTGATTTGTAATGAGGCAGGGACAATATGCTATAATGGTCAAAGTCTGAGTACCGGGTTGATGGTAAGTAAATAGAAAGAAAACTTCACCTTTGGACAATCTTATCCAACTTGATAGGGGTATAGCGGCAAAACGCAGGCAAGCTCAAGAGCAAGCTCAAGAAGTGGCGCGTATAGGGGCTGAGTTTGTTATGGCGGTGCGCACCGAAGCAATTGATTGCCTCAAGGACCTGCTGTTACCGGGTAGCCCTGCTGCAATGCAACTGGAAATTTTCGGGGCAAATTTGTTCAGAATCGCACTGCGCCTCGAGGATTCCAGTGAATTAGGGCAACTTGCGCCTGTTGAGTTTGAAACGCAAGGCAATACTGGTTTGCTCGTGCTAGGCGTGCTTGAACCTTTAGAACAGGGCGAAGGTCATTTGAAATGTTTGCTAGGGGCGAGCTTGTTTTTGCAGCAGCAATCATCCGGCGCATGGTCAATTCTTGAGGTTTTGCCCGGTACTCCCGGTGCACCCCTCGATCCGAACGTTCTTGTGGAGCGTACTGTGCTGGATTATTATCAGGGTTACGCCTCTCTGCCGCTTCAAGAAGGAAATCTCGACCCGGTAGAGCGTCTTTTTTTGAAGGAGATGCAAGGGCGTGAAGGGCTTTTTAATCTGGATGAATTGCTCAACGCTTTTCGCCTGTGGCGTGATTTTCTCACAAAGTCGGGGAGTGTGCTGAAAAGAAGCTTGACAAGTTATGCCGCAGCGGTTGAGTATCTGATAAGTTTGTTTGACCGCTTTCAGGTTGAAGGTGCAACTGTAGCGAAACGCTATTCCACCACTGTTTCTGCTGTGCAGGGGCGCGCCCGCCTAATAGCACATGCGCTCAATGCCACTCAGTTTGATGACCGCTATTCGATTCATACTGACCCGATAGCGCATTATCGCCAAGTGTTCGAGGATATCAGCGGACGCTTTAACCAGCACGAGATGGAGAAAGCGGCGCAAAAGTACGCCGGGGTTTTTAATACTATAGAAGTATCACCTAATGATACTGACTTTTTTGGTCCAACCGACCGCTAACCACGATATTGTAACTTCGCCATAGCATCGAAGTTTGTCCTTATAAATTTGAGGGAAAGCTAAATGGAGATGGATACCAATTCCGGCAATGTTGCCAGGCTAACGCGCGAACCTTTGCACGACAGTTTTGGACGTTTTATACGCAATGTGCGGATTAGCGTTACCGACCGCTGCAACTTTCGCTGCGTCTATTGTATGCCCGCTGAGGGGTTGGAATGGCTCAAGCGCGAACAAATACTAAGCTTCGAGGAGATTGAGCGCTTAACCCGCCTGCTGGTGAGTATGGGGGTAAACCAAGTACGACTCACCGGGGGCGAACCGTTGGTTCGTAAGGATTTACCGCTGCTAATTTCTCGCCTAAGTAAAATTGAGGGTTTGAAAAGCCTGAGCCTTACCACTAACGGGGTATTGCTCAAAGATATGGCTAAAGACCTCGCTGAAGCCGGTTTGACCAGAATAAATGTTAGCTGCGATAGTCTTATCCGTGACAAGTTCCACCAAATTACGCGCCGTGATGATTTGCAGCGGGTACTGCAAGGGCTGGAAGAACTGGAAAAATATCCAACTATTACTCCCATCAAGGTAAATGCAGTAGCAATGCGTGGCTTTACCGAGGAAGAGGTCGTTCCGTTCGCACTGCTGGCACGCCGCAAACCTTATTCAATTCGCTTCATTGAGTTTATGCCACTAGATGCCGACCAACTTTGGGATCGTGAAATGGTACTGACCGGAGATGAGCTTAAAGCTATCATCGAGCGTGATGTCGGTAAGCTGGTAGAAATCCCTAGCGATGACCCTGCCGAGACTGCTACCAAATATCGCTTCTGGGACGGCAAAGGCGAACTCGGCTTTATCAATCCGGTATCGCATCCTTTCTGCCGCAATTGTGACCGTATCCGTATGACTGCGGAGGGCAAGATGCTAACCTGCCTGTTCGGTCATATTGAAACCGATCTCAAAGCGGTGCTGCGTAGCGGTGCAAGCGATGAAGTACTAGCAGAAACTATCCGCCGCGCTGTGTTGCAGAAAGAGTTAAAGCATTTTATCAATGACGGCGAAGCTTTCAAGCGCACCAAACGCAATATGTCACAAATCGGGGGGTAATCCGGTTAAAGACAACGGGAAATTACAACTTTTATCTGTTTCTACGGCACTGGTATTGCTTATATTACTGCCTTTTTCACCTACAATTTATCCGGTACCGGATAGGGATACCGGGGTTTTCCTCTATTTCGGTGATCACATTTTGCAAGGTGCTATTCCTTATCGTGATATGTGGGATCACAAACCACCGGGAATTTTCATTATCTATGCACTGGGACAAATAATTGGTTTTGGTACTGCTTGGGGAGTGTGGTTGCTAAATGTGGTAACCCTGATCTTATCTGTTATGTTCTGTTTCGACCTCCTGAAAAAAGCTTTTAGCTTTGTTGCGGCGTTGGCAGGTACTACAGTATTACTGATCGGTGCGCTTCTCACTTCAATTGTAAATACACCCGAAAGCTATGCGTTACCTCTATTGCTTGCAGCTTACTACCTTTACTTCAGGACTACTACAAAAAAGATAAGCAATAAGTTTTGGTTTTATATGGGAGTTATTTTTGGGACATTATTTATTCTAAAATATACTCTGATTGGAATCATTATTGCAATTGGTTTGTATTCTTTATGGAAGAAACCACGTCAAACCTTCCGTACTTATATACTGTGTGCTTCATTCGGAGCAAGTTTAGTTTTTAGTCCTGTTTTGCTCTATCTCTGGTTAACCGGGGCGTTATCATACTTTTGGAATGCTGCACTTATCTACAATTCCGCATACACGAACCTACCTTTTACCGTAAAGTTACTTACCCTCGGCGAGGGACTTGCTAAAAATGAATTGGTGTATTTAGTAATCCCGTTATGGCTGCTTATTAGCATGGCTATAGTATTTAAAAAACTTTCCGTTGAACCTAAAGTAAAAGCCTTAGTTTTAGTGTGCTTGCTTGATTTTCCGCTCGAATTAATCCTAACAGCTCTTTCTGGCAAAAACTTCACTCAATATTATGTATCATTAATTCCGGGTGTGGCTTTGCTAGTTGGATTTAGCACCCATATTTTCCTGCATCGGCTTAACCCTAATCCCTTAAAACTGCCTATAACACTTATTTTGCTTGGTGCCTTGTGTATTTTGCCGTTGTGGGGCTGGCTACTACTCTTCCAATTACACAGTAACACTCAGCAAACCTTAATGGAAGGGGTAGCTTATATTAAAGCCCATAGCAATGAAAGCGACCGTGTTTTGACATGGGGTTCTTTACCAGTAGTAAATTATCTCGCACATAGGGAATCACCTACCCGCTATATTTACCAACTACCTCTTTACACCAAAGGCTATAGTTCAAAGGTACTTTTTGATGAGCTGCAAAAAGAACTGGATGAAAAAAAGCCCCGTCTGATTATTGACACGGCAGGGTCGGAGACTAATATCCCTCCGTTAGACCCTAGTGCTAGGGAGAATTGGAAAAGTGCGCTTCCTGAAGAGCAAAAAGATCGAAACGGGAAAATTTATTTTTATCCCGAAGAAGATATGTTAAGTTTGTTTGACTTTATTGATTCCCATTACCGTAGGGTTAGGTCAGTCGGTCCTAATAACTGGGTAATCTACGAACTTATAGATATTCTCGAGAACTAAAATAAACGAAAAAGAATCAAGTTGTTTGATTACTTTCAATCGTTAGCTAAACTACCTGAGAATATTAGAATTTAAGCCGGAAATTACTTCATTTGCTCTTATATAGTTCACGATATACCACAGACGCTGTCAAAGATTGCAGAATTAAATGTAGCATTTCTATAAAAAAATCCCCTCTTCTAAAAGCGAAAGAGGGGAAAAGTTTCAAGCTCAAGCCGAGTCTAACCAAAACGACCTGTAATATATTGCTCGGTCTTCTCATGCTGAGGATTGGTGAAAATATCATGGGTTTTTCCAAATTCGACAATTTCACCAGCGCGAGAGGGAGACATTACGAACACCATTGTATAGTCGCTCGCGCGTGCCGCCTGTTGCATATTGTGGGTAACAATTACAATAGTATATTTGCGGCGCAACTCTATCATTAATTCTTCAATTTTGATGGTGGAAATCGGGTCTAGCGCGGAGGCTGGTTCATCCATCAAGATTACTTCCGGCTCAACCGAGATTGCGCGCGCAATACACAAACGTTGTTGCTGACCACCACTAAGCGCCAACGCAGATTTATGTAAAGAGTCTTTTACCTCATCCCACAACGCCGCTTGTTTTAAGCAATGCTCTACCAGTTCATCCATTTCCGCTTTCTTCTTATGAGTGCCATGCATACGAGGACCATAAGCAATATTCTCATAAATGGTTTTGGGGAATGGGTTAGGCTTCTGAAAAACCATCCCTACGCGCCTACGTAAAGCAACAACATTGAGATCGGGGGAAAAGATGTCGATTCCATCCAAAAGAATCTCACCTGTATGCCATGAACCGAGAGTCATATCACTCATGCGATTAAGCAAGCGTAAGAAGGTAGTCTTACCACTGCCGCTAGGTCCTATAATGGCGGTAATACGCCGGGAAGGAATATTTACATTCAAATTCCGAAGAGCCTGAAAATTACCATAGTTGAAATTAAGATTCTCAACATCGAATTTGGTTACTAATCCGGTAGCGCTCTCCTCAGCAGCTTCTGCCGCAATTCCGGTAACTACTGTGTTTATTTTTATGCCCGTGCTTAAGTGCCCTACTAGGCTATCAGACATACTAACTCCTTGATTTACTCCATCTTTCGGGATTTTAACCGAACCGCCCACTGATATATCGTTCTGTACGCTCATCATTTGGATTTATAAATACCTTTTTTGTTTCAGCGTATTCTACAAGCTCACCGACACGTTCTTCACCGGCAAGCATAAAAGCCGTTTTGTCACTAACACGAGCTGCCTGTTGCATATTGTGAGTGACAATCACAATGGTATAACTCTTTTTCAACTCCAACATTAATTCTTCAACACGAAGAGTCGAAAGAGGGTCTAGAGCAGCGCAAGGTTCATCCATAAGAATTACTTCAGGCTCAACCGCGACTGTACGTGCAATACAGAGACGTTGTTGTTGCCCACCGCTGAGAGAAGTACCGGGTTGATCAAGTTTATCCTTGACCTCATCCCACAAAAAAGCGCGGCGAAGACAGTCTTCTGCGACTTCATCGAGCTTTTTCTGATTGCTTTCTCCAACTATTCTTAAACCTGAAATAACATTTTCGCGAATGGAAAGGGAAGGGAAGGGGTTAGGACGCTGCCAAACCATACCGATTTTCTGACGGAGTAGAGCAGCATCAAAGCCTTTTTCATATATTTCCTGATTATCCAACATGATTTTGCCTTCAACCCGCGCACCGGGGATGGTTTCAATCATGCGGTTCAGGCTACGTAGAAGGGTGGTTTTACCACATCCGCTTGGTCCGATAAAAGCAGTGATTTTGTTTGCTTCAATATGCAAACTTACGTTTCGGACAGCTTGCTTCTTACCGTAAAATATATTTACTTTTTGGATGTCTATGCCCTGTCCCTTACGGCTAACGCCGCTTAATATTGGGGCTTCAGCACTCATTAAGACTATTCCTTTTATTATATATACTAATCTATTATACAGTCAGGTTGATAGGTTAGCAAACGTTATGCTCAAAACTTAATCAAACTTAAACATATTCTTGGCATACCCAATACTTTGCTGAATTTGACTTGCTAGTTGGAAAGACGTGTGCCAAGCTTGTTTCTGGTCAGGTAGCGTACACCCAAAGTTAAAACCATAATCATCAAAACCAGCATAAACGCGGCGCCCCAAAGTCTATCAATTTCTTCAGGTTTATTGGCATTTTGCTGCAAGAAAATATACAAGGTTACAGCGGGATATTGCTGTTGTAGCGAGTCAGGTAAGTAACTATTCCCACGCGCAGTTAGCAATAACGGGGCGGTTTCGCCGGCAATACGCGCCAAACCTAAGATAATACCGGTCATAACCCCGCTAAAAGCTGCCGGTATAATCACTGTAACCACTGCCTGCCAACGAGGAATACCCAATGCCAGCGCGGCTTCTCTGATATTATTAGGAACTAGCTTTAGAATTTCCTCAGTATTGCGAGTAATAATCGGTACTATCATTATACCTAGGGCAATACTGGCAGCAATTCCATTATAAGGACTGGTTAGGTTGGGATCGCTAAACCAACGCGCTTGAACCACAATTGTATATACCACAATACCCATAATTATACTGGGAATACCCTGTAATACGTCTGCGGTATATCGCACCAGATTGGCGAAACGCCCTCTACCAAACTCGGAAAGGTAGATGCCTGCCAAGATACCAACCGGTATGCCGATTACTGCTCCCAATCCGGTCATTATCAAAGTACCTAAAATAGCGTGACCTATACCATAAGGGGAAACACGCTGATTACCTGTCAAGAAGCCATCCTGAAAAACTATCGGTAAACCTTTGACCGTAACCAATATCAAGATGCTGGCTAGTGGAATTATGGCAATAACTGAGGCGAGAGAAATCAGGACGGTCATTAACTTATCGCTGTTTTTGCGAAAACCATACGATTTATTCGGATTTCCTATCAAGGCTAAAGGTCGTGGAAAAGGCTTACCTTGAGTAGCAGCCCGAACTTCCAGAAACCGTAGCGCTTTTACGATTGTCCAAATTCCCACAATAATCAAAGAAACTGCTAAAGATAAGTATATCGAAAGTACCATTATGGCAAGAGGGAAGAAGAAGAAACCAAACCACTTTCCAAGCTGACCGAATATGTTTGATATGGAGTTTTGGTTTGTAGAAGGGCGGCGCATTACCTGACTACCCACCATTGCCCGCGCAATCATATTTACAACCAGTGTTATCACAAAGAGGGTAAAGCCTAACTGTATGATAGCTGACTGGGTATCTTTGGTAATCTCACCATAACTATTGGAAATTTTGGCGGGTAGTGTCTCACTGCTGTAAAAAATTGAACTATTTGGTCCGATGAAGCTGCTTGCGCCACCGATAAGGTAAGCTACCGCCACCGTTTCGCCGATAGCGCGACCTAACCCCAGTATCAATGCGCCGATAATCCCGCCTTTACCATAAGGCAAAACCGCCTTTGTAATAGCCTGCCATCTGGTTGCGCCCATCGCCAGCATACCTTCACGCTGGCTATCGGGAACGGTGCGTAGCACATCACGCGCAATTGAAGTTACAATCGGGATAATCATAATCGAAAGAATTATCCCGGCGCAGAAAATATCACGCCCGCTAAAGGAAACGTTTACATCTTTACCAAAGGTATTGGTTACCTTATCCCCGAACATCGGCAGAAAACCGAGTACCTTGCTTAAAAACTTTTCAACCCCATCCGGTCCCCCTAAAATCGGAGACAAGATTTGCACACCCCAGAAACCGTAGATAATGCTGGGAATAGCTGCTAACAACTCGATCATAAAGGCGATAGGGGTACGAAGCCATGGAGGAGCATACTCTGCTAGAAATATTGCCGAGCCGATACTGATAGCGCCGCCAATTATTAACGCGATAACTGAGGTAACTAGCGAGGCATAAATAAAGTTCAATGCTCCAAAAACGTAGGTATCATTGGTTATAGACCATTCTATGGTGGTGTAGTAGCTGATACCGTTTTTGACTATAGAATCCCATGAACCAGTCAACAGATTCACAGCGAAGATAATTACCAGAGATATTACAATCAGCGCGAAAATTACCGTTATAATGACGAATACATTATCCCCGGGATTTGAAATAAACGAAGAGCTTTTCTTTCTGGGTTTAAGCGGGGCTTCAACTGACATTTATTTATAACTCTCCTCGGTTTCGAGAACGGTATCTAAAATTTAGATCAGAAAATAATTAGTTGTTATAGAAACCAAAAGGCAGGGAGCAGGTATAGCGCCTGTCCCTACCTTTCAGTAGTCAAATTACTTAAGAACCGGGGCGCCGCCAGAGGTTACGGTCAGTAAAGTTGAGCGAACTTTATCCTGAACCGCAGTCGGCAGCGGAGCATAACCGAGCTTCTTAGCAGTTTCTATCGGGGCACTATCCTGAGTAGCCCACCACAAGAAGCGTAGCACTGCATCAGCTTTATCTTTAGAAGCAATTTCTTTTGGAATAATAATCCAGGTGGTCGAAGCAATAGGGTAAGCTTTCGGATCGGCACTCTGGGTTACCTTCAGCTTCAGGTTATCCGGCACGCTGCCACCAAGCGCAGCGGCGCTAATCGCTTCCACGCTGGCGTTTACATAGTTGCCGGCAGGGTTCTTGACTAAAGCGTAAGGGATATTGTTAGCCTGAGCATAGGAAGATTCGATATAACCAAGGGTACCTTTGGTTTGTTTGATTAGCCCGGTTACACCGTCGTTCTTAGGAGCTTTTACCGGGTTAAGACCAGCAGCTTCCCACTTGGGAGTGCTACCGGCAGCGTTCAAAGCCTTGAAATCAGGGCTAACTTCTGCCAACCAGTTAGAGAAAACTGAAGAAGTACCGGAGTCATCCTGACGAACAGCAAGGGTAATTGCTAGGTCAGGTAAGGTTACGCCAGCGTTTTCAGCCGCAATCTTGGCATCATTCCACTTGGTGACTTTACCAGTATAGATAGCGCCAATGGTATCAGGGCTGAGCTTCAGAGTAGTAACACCATCGAGGTTATAAGCCAGCACTACTGCACCAAGAGTCATCGGGATGGTAAGAATGGGCTTGCCGTAGCTGGTGATTTCAGCATCGGTAGGATAACCATCGGAACCGGCAAAATCAACCTCACCGGCAAAGAAGCTCTTACGACCAGCGCCGCTACCGACACCGGTGTAAGTTAATTTTACGCTGGGGTTAACAGCTACGAAATCTTTGAGCCACTGTTGATAGGCGGGATCAGGGAAAGTAGCGCCTGAGCCACTCAAAGTGACGTTAGCGGTAACTTTGTAGCCACCCGGAGGTGTTACAGAAGCGGCGGCGGTAGCTGCTGCACTGGTAGCAGCGGCGGTAGTGGCAGCCGCAGTGGTAGCTGCTGCTGTTGTAGTTGTTCCGGCGGCAGTGGTAGCCGCAGCGGTAGTGGCAGCCGCAGTGGTAGCTGCTGCTGTTGTAGTTGTTCCGGCGGCAGTGGTAGCCGCAGCGGTAGTGGCAGGAACGGGGGTAGCAGTATTGTCACCGCAAGCCGTCAATACCAGCGCTAATACTAGGGTAAGCGCTAGAGCCACTAAAAATTTCGGGTTCAACGATTTGGTTCTCGAAAACAAGTGATCTTCCCTCCTTGAAAGGAAACTTAGATTTGAGTCAACAGAGATAATATATCTCTGCACAAATAGACTTCGAACAGTTTTTCACAATCTCATCTATATATCGTACTTCAGACTTATAAAGGAGTCTTTAACAAGTTGTTATTGATAATTTCAAACTTGTTAACAAAATGTTAACAAAGGTGCTGCCTTCGTTGACATTAAACGGAAGCTTGTTAAAAGCTGTTGGGGTTTTCGCTTCAGGCAAAAGGATTTAATCTCTTGTTTCAATTCTAGGCTCATTTTTACTGTGCTAAGGGAAGTCATTTATATTTAACCCAACTACTATTAGTATGACACACCCTTTTTAAGGAACTAATAACAAGTAATTAATAGTTGGTAAAAGTTTTTTTAACTCCTTTTCAACTTGACCCATACGGCTTTTGTCTCTTATACTCGCCATAGCGATACTTACTGCACAAACTATTTGCCTCTAAAGTTAGTTGCTTCTTGCTAAGCCTGCGGAAGCGGGTGGTTTCCTTTATTTTTCAGTAAAAAATCAAAAGGGAGTAAGTCAAAGATGACAAGTGACCAGAATGGACGCAGCCTAACAATTGAACAGGTGCGCCGAATTTGCGTGGTAGGATCGGGTACGATGGGTTCCCAAATTGCCCAGCAGTGTGCTTTGAACGGTTATGATGTAACGTTGACCGATGCTATCGCCCCTGCATTAGATAAAGCCCTTGCCAGCAATCGCGCATTGCTACAAGCGAGAGTCAATAAGGGCAAAATGACCCAAGAACAGTGCGATGAAGCTTTATCAAGGGTTAAAGCCGTTACCAGTTTGGAAGAAGCCGCAGGTGATGCCGATTTCGTAATTGAAGCTATTTTCGAAGATTTGGGAGCTAAACACGAGCTTTACAGAAATCTCGATAAGATTTGCCCACCGCATACCATTCTTGCTTCTAATAGCAGCACCATAGTTATTAGCAAAATCGCCGAAGCAATCCAACGCAAGGATAAAGCTTGCAACATGCATTTTTTCCATCCGGTGCTGGTAATGCAACTGGTGGAAGTTGTCAAAGGACCTGATACCAGCGACGAAACTATCGCAGTTACAATGGAACTGACCCGCCGAATCGGGCGAGAGCCGGTACTGATGCAGAAAGAAGTGTTCGGCTTTATCGTCAATTATATCCTCTCGCATATGATGGAAGCGGCTATGAGTCTATATGACGGTGGCTATGCCTCTTTCGAAGATATTGATAAAGCTGTGAAATTGGGCTTGAATCATCCAATGGGACCTTTCGAACTGGCAGATTTTAGCGGGTTGGATGTTTGGAATTTCGTGATGTTGCAAAGGTATAAAGAAACCGGCGACGAGCGTTTCAAACCCCCTGCCTTTCTCGAAGAAATGGTCAAAGAGGGGCGGCATGGACGCAAAGCAGGACGAGGTTTCTACGAGTACAACAAGTAGGGCGGTTGACCCGGTAATATGGATTTGAAGGAGGAGAACATGTCTTACGAGACAATTCTGACCGAGCGTGACGAACACGTTTTTATAATCACTCTCAATCGCCCTGACAAATTGAACGCTATAAATGCCACTTTGCGCGATGAGATAGTGGACGCGCTTTCTTCGGTGCGCAATGACCCTGAAATTCGGGCGATTATTATCATCGGTGGACCAAAAGCATTCGCCGCCGGAGCCGACATAAGCGGCTTTGTCGAAGCTACCAATGTGGATATGTTCAGAACCTTTGGCGCAGGCAATATGTGGGATTATACTGCTAACATGCCACAACCTACCATCGCGGCAATTTCGGGCTTTGCGCTTGGCGGTGGTTGCGAACTGGCAATGAGTTGTGATTTTCGGATTGCCGCTGAAAATGCAAAGTTCGGGCAACCCGAAATAAATATCGGCGTTATTCCCGGCGCTGGTGGTACGCAACGGCTCACTCGCTTGGTGGGAATGACCAAAGCCAAAGAACTGGTGTTGCTCGGTGAGCAAATTGATGCGCAGGAAGCCTACCGCATCGGGCTGGTAAACAAGATTGTCCCGGTGGATCAATTGCGAGAAGAAGCTATAACTTGGGCTAAGAAATTGTCCAGCAAGCCGCCGATTGGGGTAATGTTGGCAAAAGCCGCCATTAATCAAGGCGCAGATATGCCAATTGATACGGCGATTCTAATTGAAAGACTGGCTTTTGCCAACCTGTTCGCTACCGAAGATCAGAAAGAAGGCGCGAAAGCTTTCGTAGAAAAGCGCAAGCCTGATTATAAGGGTAAATAGGAGCTAACAAAATGTCTGATGTGGATGTGGATTTAGATTTAAGCAAAGATCAAATCGAAATCAAGGCGTGGGCGCGTGAGTTCGCCGAAAAAGAAATTCGCCCAGTAGCTGCCGAGTACGATGAAACCGAGAAAGTACCTTGGGACTTGATAAACAAGGCGGCTAAAGCGGGCTTTTTCGGGTATCCTTATCCAGAGGAGTACGGTGGGCTTGGCTTGACCAGTATCTTAACCAAGTGCGTTATTCTAGAAGAGTTGGCGTGGGGATGCGCCGGAGTAGCCGATATCATTGGAGCCACGCACCTTGCGGGTACGCCAATGATGAAAATGGGCAGCCCGGAACAGCTTAAAAAGTGGATTTCGATTATCAGCAACAGTGATAAAGCCAACCTTGCCGCCTATTGCCTTACCGAACCAGAAGCAGGCAGCGATGTAGCAAATATGCGTACCAGTATGCGCCGCGATGGGGACGAGTACGTTATTAACGGGCGCAAATGTTTTATCACTAACGGCGGTATAGCCGAAGTTTATTTCGTGTTCGCCACGCACGACCGCAGCCTACGTCACAAGGGTATTAGCGCCTTTATTATACCTGCCGGAACTCCCGGTTTGAGCGCAGGCAAAAAAGAGAAGAAGTTGGGAACTCGTTGCGCCCACACCGGGGATGTAATCTTCGAGGATGTGCGCGTCCCAATAGAGAACCGCTTCTCCGAAGAGGGTAAAGGCTTTTTGGGAGCGATGCGTGCTCTAGAAGAAGCTCGCGTGACTATGGCGGCAACCGCTTTGGGAGTGGCACAAGCGGCGTTTGATTATGCGCTGGCTTATTCCAAAGAGCGAAAAACCTTTGGGCAGCCGATTGCCAAACACCAAGCTATAGCTTTTATGCTGGCAGATATGGCAACCCAGATTGCTGCTGCCCGCGCTTTGACATGGCAAGCAGCCAGAGTAGCCGATAGCGGCGCGCCTCTAAACCAGATTGCCAGCATGGCGAAAATTATGGCAAGTGATGTAGCGGTGAAAGTTACCACCGATGCAGTACAAATTTTCGGTGGCTACGGCTATATTCGCGATTATCCGGTTGAAAAGTTGATGCGCGATGCCAAAATCAAGCAAATCTACGAAGGTACTAACCAGATTCAACGCACCGTTATCGCTAAAGAGCTAATCGGACGCGATTAACCACCTGAGCTTGGTTTTGCACTAACAAAGAAAGCCTATAGGTTTTCATTTCAGGCAAGGGGCATATGCTCCTTGTCTTTATTTTAGTCTCATTTCAAATTGCCTGAGCAGGGTGGGTGCAAAGTCGGAAAGGAGGCTCTTAGAATGCACTCTTTTTTATTTGCCAACTTTTCCGGTCTGTCCCCATGTTTTACATGGATTTTACCTCCCCATTACATCACCCTAATGCATTACAGCTAAAGTAATAACGAGGAAATGTTTAAATACTTTCCTAATTCTTATACCTGAGAGCTACATTGAGCTTACCATGCTAAACTTGAGGATGAGCGTATTTGTGAGGGTGTTTTATATGAGCAGTAACCCTTTAGATAACCCACAGGTACGCGCGGCACATTTGCTGAGACGAGCAGGTTTCGGCGGAACTCCTGTCGAAATAGAGGCTTATGCCGCGCTGAATTACAAAGATGCGGTTGAAAAGCTACTAACATTTAAATATGATGGAAACCTTGCTTTTAACCTTGAGCGTAAATTGCAAGATGCCGATTATTCGGCAACCCTTCAGGATTTGGGCTACTGGTGGTTGCTTACGATGTTACGCACGCGACAGCCATTACAAGAAAAAATGACTTTGTTTTGGCATGGGCATTTCACTACTTCCTATTCGAAAGTAAACCGTCCCGTTTCGCTCCTCACCCAAAATCAGCTATACCGAGATAATGCGCTTGGCAATTTTAGAGAACTGGTTAAAAAAGTATCGCGCGACCCGGCTATGATTGAATATTTGGATGGACAATCCAATCGCAAGGGCAAACCAAACGAAAATTATGCTCGCGAATTGATGGAACTTTTCACTATCGGCATTGGCAACTATACAGAGCAGGATGTACGCGAAGCAGCGCGCGCCTTTACCGGTTGGGGCTATCGGGGGCGCAGCTATTTTTACGATCCCAAACAACATGATGATATTAATAAAACTTTTATGGGCAAAAGCGGTAACTTCAACGGTGATGACATTATTGACATCATTCTGGATAGAAAAGAAACCGCGCAGCATATTGCGGGCAAGCTCTGGAGCTACTTCGCTTATCCCAATCCTGAACCCGCACTCGTAACCCGCTTAAGTGAAGTCTTTTACAACAGCAAATATGATATTAAAGAACTGATGCGCGCCATCTTCAATGCCCCTGAGTTTCTGGCTGAAAAAGCTTATCGGGCGCTGGTAAAAAATCCCACCGAATATATTGTCGGTACTTTTCGCCAGATTGGTACGACCGGTATTGAAGCACAAGCAGCGCGGGCAGCCGCAGCGATGGGTCAAACCCTGTTCGCACCCCCTTCTGTAAAAGGTTGGGACGGACAATTAGCCTGGATTAGCAGCACCTATTTTTTCGAGCGTATCAACGCTGCTAACGGATTAGTTACAGCACGCGGCAATCAGTTCAATTTCGACCTGTACGGCACGATGCAAGATAAAAACCTCGACTCCGGCGAGAAAGTAATTGATTACTATCTCAATACTTTGCTGGATGGGCAATTCCAGCCCACTCTAAAAAGCGCCCTGCTGGATTATACCACCGATAACGGCGCGTTAAACATTGCAGACCTGAAAGCGGGAAACGGCAACCCCAAATCTAGAGCAGTAGATACTAAATTACGGGGTTCGGTGCATCTCATCCTGTCGTCACCCGACTATATGCTGAAGTAACTGGAGAGGTGGTACGTAAATGATTAACCGAAGAAATTTTGTAAAATCAGGCGGATTGATGACACTTGCCGGGGCAATGGCTCCCAACTTTCTGGCTAAAACTTTGCATGAAGTGAATCTGAATAGCAGCAGCGCCTTGTCGGATAAGCCACGCTCATTGGTGGTAGTGCAATTGGGTGGTGGAAACGATGGTTTGAATACTGTTGTACCCTACAGCGACGATATTTATTACAACTTGCGCCCTACTCTTGGAATCAAACCGGACGAAGTTTTGAAGTTGAACGAAAATTTGGGATTGCACCCTGCAATGAAAAGCTTCAAAACCATGTGGGATAACGGGCAAATGGCGCTAGTGCGTGGAGTGGGCTATCCCAACCCCAACTATTCGCACTTTCGCTCAATGGAAATCTGGCAATCGGCGCAACCTGATAAGCCAATCACCAATGGTTGGCTGGGGCGTTATATCGAAACGTTATATGAGCAAGGCAAAAAGGCAGAAGCTGACAAAATCGGGATTGCAATCGGGGATGCCGGACAAGGCGGGGGCGGTACGATGGCTTTCTGGACTTCCAAAACGGTAGTTTTGAGCTACAACGGTAGCGACCGTTTCAACTTCAAAGCCGACCCTACCACTCCCAAGGATGTGGATTCACAGTTAGCAGCAGCCCGAAAAATATACAGCATCGCCAACAGTAACGCGACGGCAGATTATATTCGCACTGCCGCGTTAGATGCGCTAAATGCTAGCCAGCAGCTTGAGAAAATTGCCAATAACTACAAACCCGCTATTACCTATCCCAATAATCAATTCGCCAATCGCCTGAAAACGGTAGCGACCCTTCTAAATAGCGATTACGGGGCTAGAATCTATTTTGTACCGATGGAAAGTGGTTTCGATACCCATTTTAATCAGGCAACCACCCACGAACGCTTATTAGGCATTCTCAGCGATAGTCTGGAAGCATTTTACCGCGATTTAGAGGATCACAGCCTCTCGGATAGCGTATTGACTATGACCTTCAGCGAGTTTGGCAGGCGCGTAAATGAGAACGGCAGTCGCGGTACCGATCATGGTAGCGCCGAACCGTTGTTTGTGATGGGTGGCAAAAATATCATCAAGGGCGGTTTGTACGGGCAGCAACCTAACCTGTCCGATTTGGACAATGGTAACTTGAAGTCGAGCGTTGACTTCCGCTCGGTCTATTCCACCATCTTAAAACGGTGGATAAATACCGACCCTGCCAATATCGTGGGCGGCGCTTTCCCGCTGCTGGATTTTTTGAAGTAGAGGGAGCTGAAAGCAATGAAAGGTTTAAACTATAAAGCTATAAAGCTGCTAATTATCGGGCTGCTGTTAGCTCTTGTGCTGACAGCATGCAGCAACGATACGCCCACGCCTGCCCCCACTACTACCACGACCATTACCAATACCTCTGCGCCTGTTATTACAGCCACAACCAGCGCTGTTACAGCAGCTACAGCAACCACAGTGGCGGTTACACCAACCGTTTCGGTGGTTGACGCTACCCTTAAAACCGATTTGGTAATTTGGGCTGATGTTCCCATAGGTTCGGAACAATTCTTACGGGAGCAAATAACACGCTTTGGCAAAATGTATCCCGGCGTTAAAGTAACCTTGTCGATTATGGCAGGAGATGAATTGTTGTATCAGGCTGAAAGTTTGGCAGGTGCGGGGAAAGCCCCCGACCTTATCATTGCCCCTGCCGATTATGTTACCGATTTGAATAACCTAAAATTATTGCAACCTGCCGATAAGGTGCTGGATAAAAGCCTACTAGATAGCTTTGTAACCAATGCTCTGGAAGGTAGCAAGAGTAATGGTACTCAATGGGGCGTGCCTTTCAACTACGGTGGCGCGGTAGTATTACTCTATAATAAGAAGTTGGTAGAGAAAGCGCCAGCCACCATTGATGAAATGGTAAAAAAAGCCAGCGCAATTAATGAAGCTAACAACCCTTCTGACCCTAAAAAAGAGCGCGTGGTCGGCATTTCGGTGGACGTCAACGAGCCTTATTGGTTTAACGCATGGGTCGTTGGTTTTGGCGGCAGCCTCATGGCTAGCAATAACCAACCCACTTTGGACAGTCCCGCAGTAGTAAACGCTCTCAAGTTCACCCATGACCTAGTTTATAAAGATAAGCTCGCAAATCCTAACTTCGAGCCTACCATGAACCAGATAGAATATGCCTTCCGGGATGGACGATTGGGTATGATGATTACAGGTGATTGGGCTATTGCCGATTATTCCAGCCCGGCTACTTCTGGAAAAGCTTCACAGGTCGATGATTCTAAACTTGAGCTAGGAGTTGCGCCCTTACCTAAAAATGATACCACCGGAAAACTTCCCGCTTCCTACAACAATGGGCGAGCCTATTTCTTCGGGGCTAAAGCTACCGGCGACCGCTTGAAAGCTTCCAAACTCTTCGTGGAATATATGGCGCAGCCGCAACAACAAGCTGATTTGATGGCTACTACGCACCTTATGGCAGTTACCAAAACGGCAGTAAACAGCGATACGGTCAAAAAAGACCCGTTGTGGAGCAATTGGTTGGAAACGTTGGATAACTCCAAACCTCAACCTAATGCGCAGGAAATGCGCGCCGTATGGGATGCGGTGCGTCCCAACCTGCAAGCAGTAGTAGCCGATACACTCAAACCGGAAGATGCCGCCAAGCAAATGCAGCAAAGTGCGCTGGATAAAATCAAACTTCTCTCCGCTACAAAATAATTTAACAGCAACTATTCCAAAACCGGTAAGAATTGGTTTTATCGGTTTTTTTAGTGTAAAACGCCATAATATTTGCAGAACCTATTGTTATATATGTTATAATGACACTAGTTAAGACCAATAAAGTACAAGGGGAGTCCTATACAAATGGCAAATACCAGAAGCGGTAGAGTACAGTATCGCTGTTCTTTTTGCGGAAAAGGACAAGAAGATGTAAGACGCCTGATCGCAGGACCGGGTGCTGTTTACATTTGCGATGAATGTGTGGATCTTTGCCGGGAAATTATTGATGAGGAAATGAGCGGACCCAAGGCAGATGTTAACCTTGGTCGTGTACCTGCTCCAAAGCGTATGGTTGAACTGCTAAATCAGTATGTAGTCGGTCAGGATCGGGCAAAGCGAGTTTTGTCGGTTGCGGTTTATAACCACTACAAACGTATTAGCATGAATGCCCAATCCGATGAAGTAGAATTGCAGAAGAGCAACATTCTGCTAATCGGACCTACCGGAACTGGCAAAACCCTACTGGCACAAACCCTTGCCAAAATTCTTGACGTGCCATTCTCGATTGCCGATGCCACCGCGCTTACCGAAGCTGGTTATGTGGGTGAGGACGTAGAAAACATACTGTTGCGCCTTATACAGGCGGCAGATCATGATATAGCGCGGGCTGAAAAAGGTATCATCTACATTGATGAAATTGATAAAATTGCCCGCAAGAGCGACAACCCCTCCATCACGCGCGATGTTTCAGGCGAAGGTGTGCAGCAAGCGCTGCTAAAAATCCTTGAAGGCACGATGGCAAACGTACCACCACAGGGTGGGCGCAAGCACCCACATCAGGATTTTGTACAGATCGATACTACTAACATCCTGTTCATTTGCGGTGGCGCTTTCGAGGGCATGGAAGAGATTATCGGCAGACGTGTTGGACATAGCAGCATTGGCTTCAAACGTGCCACCACCGATGATGCGCAAACTACTAAAATGCAGCTACAGCCTGCCCCAGATGATTTGCTTAAATTCGGTCTGATTCCCGAATTTATCGGACGTGTTCCGGTAATCGTAACGCTCGATTCACTAGATAAAAGTTCACTCATCCGCATTCTCAGTGAACCTAAAAACGCTATTATCAAGCAATATCAAAAACTACTGGGCGCAGATAAGGTCGAATTGGTTTTCACCGATGATGCCCTAGAGGTTACCGCTGAAAAAGCTATGGCGCAAAAAACCGGCGCGCGCGGCTTACGTACCACCATAGAAGAAGCGCTTACCGACATAATGTACGAAGTGCCTTCAATGGAAAATGTACGACGCTGTATCGTAAATGCCGATGTAATTGAGGGGCGAGCTCGTCCGATTTTGCAAGGAGCGAATCGCACTGAGCTAACCATCGAACCTCCTCTGGAAGAAAGCGCCTAATTATAGTTTTTTACATAACCTGATCATAACAAGCCCTCCAATCTGTGAGGGCTTTTCTTTTTCTCAAATTTAATACTTTCCCTCTCTTGTAAAACTATAGACAGCTTGCCCAATACAAATACTAAATGAACAAAATGTAAAGTGCAGAGGTTCTGTAAGCTAAGTTGTAAGGTTGTAGCGTTATAATAGCTTACGAAGGTTAATGTAGAAAAGATACAGGACAGGGATATCATGAACTCGCAAAAAGACCCAGATGTCGAAATGTTGAAACAAATCAGACATTACTACCATGATATAAATCAGCCATTAACTACAATAATTTTACTCTCGGATATGGGCGCTAGTTCGGATGGTTTAACCGTACAAGAAACTAAAGATTTATACGAAGCCGCACTCAGATGCCGAGAACTACTGGCAAACTTCCATGATTATATCGAAACGCTGGATGTTGCTTAATAATAAACAAGGTTAATTGCTTTAGACTTTCTATTTTATATAGCCCTTTTGGGCTATTATTTTGTTAGATATAGATTTTTAAAACCTTATATTAATTCATGTTTTCGATTTTGTTGTAAAATAAATTTTGCTACCGTACAGATATAAAGGAGAGGAAAAGGAGGAGAAGGTTGAGGCAGAGTGGTAAACTGTAGTTTTCTTACCGACCAAAGTAGAAAGCAAAAGGATACCAAAATGAGTGACAACCTTCGCCGACATCGTGCCATAAAACAGCAATTGTTGCAACTCCACCCACAAGCGCAGGGGCGCGAATTACAATATTTAACAATTCTAGCGATGGTGATCAGTGGGATTGTAGGTAGTCGGCATAGTGCGTTGCCTAATATCGCCGCCAAAGTGCCAGATAAAACTAAACGGGAAAGCCGCATCATCCGAATGCGCCGATTGCTCAAAAATGATAACTTTAACCAAAAAGTGGTGTATGCTCCTTTCGCCAAACAATTGCTGAGTAGCCTGTGTCATTGTCCACTGGTACTGGTGATAGATGGCAGTCAGGTTGGTGCTGGTGGAATGGGCTTAGTAATCAGTGTAGTATATCAGGGGCGGGCTTTACCTTTGGGTTGGTTGGTGGTTAAGGCTAAAAAGGGACATTTAGCTCAAGCTTTGCACATCAGATTGTTAAAGCAAGTTCACTCGTTGGTTCCGTCTGGTAGCCAAGTAGTCTTTTTGGGTGATGGTGAATTCGATGGCTGTCGTTTGTTAAGACGGTTAGATTATTACGGTTGGCAGTATGTCTGTCGTACTGCTAAAAATAGCCAGGTCTGGTTGGATGAACAAGCTCATTATGCCATCAGTAAGTTAGGGGTTCAGCCTGGTCAGGTAGTGAGTCAGAGCGGCGTAGCATTCAGCAAACACGAGTACGGACCAGTACTGGTCATAGCGGTCTGGCAAAAGCCTTACCGTGAGCCACTTTATCTGGTGAGTAATTTGGCTCTAGCCCAGGAAGCAATCCGGTACTACAAAAAGAGGTTTAGGATTGAAACCTTCTTTTCCGATAGCAAGAGCCGAGGGTTTCGGCTGGACAAGAGCCATTTGGATGACCCTAAACGGCTAGAAAGGTTATTGTTAGCGGCTTGTCTGGCTTATCTTTGGATTGTACATCTGGGTACGATAGCTTTAGCTGAAGGCTGGAACCGGGTCATTCATCGCACCGAACGACTGGATTTGAGCCTGTTCAATTTAGGTTTGAACCTGCTTGAGCATTTTTTGAATGAACATTTACCCTTACCAGTCGCCTTTATCCCTTTTCTTTTAGAGGATTTCTAATTGTGTACGGTAGCAAAAAATAAATAAGCATATTTGATATTAATGATTAAAAATTTGCTTATGTAAAATTATGGAAGATACTAATGGAACCGCCGAATAACCAGAATCGTAACGATGAATTCCCGCCACGACCCAAGACTAACCCACAAGAATTCCCTTTAATACATGAAAATTTGCTGGCAGAAGAAGCCAAATATAAATGGCAGCCTTCCCAGAATAGGGAACCTGATCTCCCTGTTCGCCCTTTTCTTGTACCGGAAGAGCACATTACCGATACCGAACCTATTTTAAAAAAGCCAGCCGTCAAAAAATTCGCTGAGCCGATAGAAGAACCCCCAAAACCTGTTCTTACCACTCATAATATTCGTCGCATCTGGATATTGGTTGGAATAGCCGTTTCTGTTTTAATAATCGGCGTTGTTATACTAATAACGATGCTGGCAATACAAACCAAAGAAACTTTGGTTATTATAAATACCACCACTGCGGCAGCAACCACTACTACCCCACAACTCAGTGGCAAGGTAATTGCACCTGCTTCGGTTGTGGCAACTTCTACCGTTGCTAATACGCCAACTTCCAAACCGACAATTGGAAACACTCCTACGCCTGCACCGCTTCTCAAACAGGTAGTGGCTATTAACTGTGGCGGTGGTGCGGATGGGTCTTTCGTTACGGACGCATTTTTTACCTCTGCCGGAGTTAGCTATGTGGTAACCAATACAATCGATATGAGTAATGTAGCCTTCCCCGCACCGGTTTCGGTTTACCAGAGCCAGCGGATAGGTAACATAAATTATATAATCCCAAATCTCAAGCCTAATTCTTCTTATATTATCCGGCTACATTTTGCCGAACTCTATATTAACAGTCCCGGTATGCGCTTTTTTGATGTAATAATCAACCAATCTCAGGTATTGTATAACTTTGATCTTTACAATGCCGCGGGCGGTATGTTTAAGGCGCTTGTTAAAGAATTCCCTACGCAAGCTGACGCTAACGGGCAGATATATATTGCGTTCAGGGCAGGAACAGCGGAGTGGCCTGTTATAAACGGCATAGAAGTCCTTAGTAACATAGCGCCTACCCCGGTTCCGGCTACGGCTACTCCGTACCCGGTATTGCCGACCAGTACACCTATATTGTTTACCGCTACTCCATTTAAACCGGCTACCACGCTGCCTCCAACCCCTAGCCCCATTCCTGCCAGCAACATTGAGTATGTCAACTCTATTGGGGGAAATGAACTAAATACACCCAATAGCGTTGCCCTTGATAAGCAAGGAAATATCTATGTAATTAGCGCTATCAAGCACCAATTGTATAAATTCGATAATACCGGGAAATTTATCACAGCCGTGGGCAGCCAAGGAAATGGTGATGGTCAATTCGAGCAACCAAACGGGATTATCGTTGATACACAAGGTAATATTTTCGTAGCAGATACCCGGAACCACCGCATTCAGAAACTGGATAGCAATGGGAAGTTTTTGCTCAAGTGGGGAACGCTAGGTACGGACAACGGGCAATTCGATGGACCGATTGGGTTAGCGCTAGATTCTAAAAATAATCTATACGTAGTGGAAAATGGTAACAATAGAATCCAGATATTTTCTAGCAACGGGGTATATATCGGAAAATTGGCAGGGCAGGGCACCGGAAGATTCACTTCTCCGTCCGGTGTTGCCGTAGACCAACAGGGCAACATTTTTATTACCGATACCAGTAACAATCGCGTTCAGATGTTCAATAGCGACCTCCAGTTTGTAACCAGATGGGGTAGCGCAGGAATCGGCGATAACCAGTTTGACAAACCTAAGGGAATTGCGGTTGATGAGCAGGGCTTTATCTATGTCGCAGATAGCAATAACGGACGCATTCTTAAATTCAATAATGTTGGGAAGTTAATTGCTCAGTTTGGCAGCAAAAGTGAAGGTAAAGAGCAGTTTGGTACGCCCGAAGGGATTTATGTTGACGGGCTAGGACAAATATATGTAGCCGATAGCAGCAAAAACGTGATACACAAGTTGCGCCAAAAATAATCAAAAAAGGCTACAGGTAGTAAATCTCCTGTAGCCCCCACTCTCAATTTAGCCGCATTAGCTTAAGCCTAACTCCTGACGATAAAAGTTCAGATACTGCTGGGCTGAAGAAGTCCACGAATAGTCACGCTGCATATTCTTGCGTATAAGATCCTGCCAAAGATTCGGTTGGTGGTACACCGCTAAAGCGCGATCAATTGCCGCAAGCAAATGTACCGGTTCGTATGAACCAAAGCTGAAGCCGTTACCTACGCCCGAATCAGGGTAATATTCCTGCACAGTATCCACCAAACCACCGGTATGCCGGACAACGGGTATTGAACCGTAACGCATAGCGATCAGTTGCCCTAATCCACAAGGCTCAAAGCGTGAAGGCATCAGGAACATGTCACTTCCGGCGTAGATTTTGGGAGCAATGTCGGCGTGGAAACCTAGAATAGCGCGCACTTGACTATTAAACCGATGCGATAGCCAATAAAGAAACTCATGATACCCGTACTCGCCGGTGCCAAGCACTATCAATTGTACGCCCTTTTCAAGGATACGCTCAGCCGAAGAAGCTACTAAGTCAAAACCTTTCTGGTCAGCCAACCGCGAAACCATCCCGATTATCGGAATATTGGGGTCAACCGGCAAGCCAAGGCGAGCTTGAAGCTCAGTTTTGTTATCTTCTCGGTTCTCCACCGTTTTCGCAGTATAGTGTGAAATTAGATAAGGGTCGGTAGAGGGATTAAAAATATTATAATCAATCCCGTTTAGGATACCCCAGAGATGTCCCCAACGATAGTTCAACAGCCAATCTAAACCCTCTCCATATTGCGGGGTCAGTATCTCGGAGGCATAAGTAGGGCTGACGGTGCTAACCGCATCGGCATACGCAATGCCACGCCCCATGATATTCACCATACCATCCCTATCACCCCACACTAGTCCTAAATGTGAAAGACCAGCTTGCCCCAACCAATAGGGGCTTAGAACGCCCTGATAAGCAAGATTATGGATAGTAAATACCGATTTAACTCCCGCAAAGAAAGGATCATCACGGTAAATTGTCTTCAAGTAATTAATACAAAGAGCGGTATGCCAGTCATTCGCATGAATCACATCTGGTCGCCAATCCAGACTTTTAAGCATAATCATCACGCCCCGGCAATACACCGCAAAGCGATCACCATCATCAGCATAGCCGTAAACTTTATCACGCTCAAAATGATGCTGGTTTTGAATAAAATAGACCGGCACACGCGCATTAGGGTTATCATTTGGCAATTCGCCTTCAAGAACCTGTATAGAGGTTGTGCCTATACCGATTGGGACATCCAGAGACTCGATTATTTTTCGCAATCCCCATTTGTTAGGATCAACTACATAGTAACGCGGCATCGCTAACCGCACATCATGCCCTAACTCCGCCAACGCTAACGGTAACGAACCGGCAACGTCGGCAAGCCCGCCAACTTTAACAAACGGTGCAATCTCAGCTGCAAGAAAGAGAATTTTCATTTTTGGGTCTGGTTTCTTCTTTTTACTGTGGATAATTTGTTTTTAATTGCCCGGTTTTTTGGATTATTCCATAAAACAGGTGGGGTATAACCCAATTGAGTCATACCCACTGCGGATCATAACCTTTGAGAGAGCACACACAAGAAATCAAACTGCTCTAGCAATACTTATTTCCTTGTTGTTTGCACAGCCGCAGTTACCGTTTCTGCACTACCAAGCTCAAGAGATGGGAAATCTTCTGGCTTAACATCAGTACCGATTTTGCAATTTCGCCCGATTTTAACATTAGCTGGCAATTGGGCACGTTTACCAATAATTGTAATACCGGTATTCAGTTTATGGGGTTCAAATTTATTAGGTGTAGTATCATCACCATAACCGATAATACTGCCTTCGCCAATAATTACCTCTTTATCAATTACGGTCTTGTCGATTACCGAGCCTTTGCCAATAACCGAATCGATCATAATAATAGAGTCGCGTACAATCGCCCCTTCTTCCACAATAACACCCGGTGATAATACGCTATTGATAACCTGACCATGCACCTGGCAACCATGCGAGATGAGGCTGTCTTTCACATTGGCAGATGCTTCGATTACCGCAGAAGGACGTTCCTCGCTACGGGTATAAACCACCCAACTGCGTTCGTACAGGTCAAGTTCAGGCGGATCCTGTAACAATTCCATATTGGCTTCCCAATATGAATGTACCGTACCCACATCACGCCAGTAACCGTCAAAAGTATAGGCATAAAGCTTATCGCCGGCATTCAGCATTCCCGGAATGATACTATGACCGAAATCGTGCTTGCTGCTAGAGTCCTGTGCATCTTTGGTAAGCTTTTCAATCAGATAATTTTTATTGAAAACATAAATACCCATTGATACTAAATTGCTCTTTGGCTGTTTGGGCTTTTCCTGAAATTCAACTACACGCCCTTCGTCATCGGCTGCCACTATACCGAAACGATGCGCTTCTTCGAGAGGGACTCGCATAACCCCTACCGTAGCTTCTGCCCCCTTTTCGCGGTGCAGTTGCAACATAGGGCGATAGTCCATTTTATAGATATGGTCACCGCCGAGGATAAGCACATATTCAGCGTCTGTTTCTTCCAACTCGTTGATATTTTGGTAAACAGCGTCAGCAGTGCCCCTATACCAATCCGAGTCTTTGCGTCCCAAATAGGGCGATACCATACGGACTCCGCCATGCAAGCGGTCTAAATCCCACGGTTTGCCATTACCGATATGGTCATGCAGGGAAAGAGGGCGGTATTGTGTCAATACCAGAATATCGAACAAGCCGGAATTAACGCAATTGCTAAGAGCAAAATCAATAATTCGATATTTTCCGGCGAAAGGCACAGCAGGTTTAGCACGTTTCTCAGAGAAAATACTCAAACGTTCGCCCTGACCACCCGCCAAAATGATGGTCAACACATTTCTATTTGGTCGGCTCATAGATATTATTCCTCAATTCGGCTATCAAGCATATTAATTCAGGAGGTAAGAATTTGCACCTAATATTTTATACTATTATAACCGGAATAAGCTAGCTTCTCAAATGGAAATCATAGTTGCTTTTGAATGTATTATCAAAAAGTTTGGTTTTTATTTGGTCTTGTTGTAACTTGCAAATTTGGTTTATACTAGAATTAGAAATTGCTACGCTATAAGTCTGTTTTGTTTTAATCACCTCTTTTCTTTTTATATACGTTTCAGTTGTGAAGCAAATTTGTTTTTAAAGTGTCTCAAAGGTGAGCATTATGAGTATAAATGATTCTCTTTATAAGAGCTTGGGTTATGGGGTACTAGATATCAATCTTGGAAAGTGGGACAGAAGCAATGATGTGGCGGGTTATAGTTATGTAAACCATGCTAATCAAGATAACAAGTATTTAACCCGTGAATTTTTACGTATATTAGGTAAACGCTTCTCACCTACTGAAGCCTTCGCGATTAAGAATGAGGTGGAACAATATCGTGCAGAGCTAGAATGTCTCTATAGCCCCTCTGTAGGTGCAATAGGACACATTTCATTTGAGAAAGCAGCACAAGATTGGTACAACCTACATGGGGTTGAGTTTGAAAAACAATGGTATTTAAACATGCCATTGGAAATCCACTTTGCCCGTACCGGGCGCGAACATGTGAAGGGGCGTTGGTTACGGATATTAAACCCAGATTTTCTAGCTTTCTGTGAGGCTGGCTTCTCACCATCAAATATTTATTATGGGTTAAAGGCTGTCGGACAAAGCAATCTGCTAAATATTATCCTAACTTGGGTCAATGCGGATAAGGCAAAGTTAGCACAACTCTGGGTTAAATTAGCCGCATATTTGATGGGGTTCTGTATAGATAATAATAAAATGGCAAAAGCGATGACAGAGATAACCCTACACGCAACTCGATTGAGTTTCAAATTAGGATATCCGGTTGGAACTGCCGAAGTGGCGCTTGATTACTTCCAAAGGCTGGAATTATCTGGGTTGGGAATAGAAGCAATAACCGGAGTAACTTCTGCAATTGATATTAATAAAGTAATAGTGCAGGCGAGTAGGCTTGGAATGGGAGGATGACCAAAAAAGGGTTAAGCAGCGCAACCAACAAGCTTTCACCCTGCTTTTCCATAGTCGAAAAATAGCCTTTAATTCGGCAAAGTAGTTGGCACCCACCCGATACAGAATGTGGACGCGCTTGAAAGCTAATGTACCCACCCCCGTTGCCTGAGTATCTGGAAACCTAACAAACCGAGTTGCACCTCATATTTCGTTCCGGTAAATTCCGGGTGATACTCAAAACGCGCCCGCTCGAAATATTGCACCACATAGCTTTTGCCATCAGTGCCAGTTTCGGAGTAGGCTTCGCTCACCGGATAGCCAAAAATTGAAAGACCACCGTTTTGCTGCCAGTAACCTTTAAATCCAAAACCGAGATAATGCCCAGTTTCAGCGAAATAAAGGCGGTCTGCCGGTAACGGATTTGCTGGAACGGCAGCACGTGGGAATGAGCGGCAAGCCGAAGTTAATATGTCATTACCCAGCAAACCTAACAAGACTTCGTAGGGGGTTCCGGTAAATTCGGGATGATACTCAAAGCGTTCCCGCTGGAAATATTGCACCAGATATTTCTTGCCGTCAGTGCGACTCTCTTCTTGAAACGGTTCGGTGAGCGGGAAGCCGAACAAATCCAGTCCACCGTATTTTATCCAATATTTCAGGAAAACACCGCTCAAAGTATGTCCTGTTTCAGAAAAGTAGAATGTCCCGTCCGGGTTAGAAGGCGAATATTGATTCGCAGGCGGCGCGACCTTATCAATCGGTAAGCCGAGAACGCCGGGGTCAGGGTTGGCTAAATTTTGGTAGGCATAATAGCCCGCTTTTAGGTACACGGCAATTCCGCTGACTTTATACCCGTTTTTATTATCCGTATCTAGTTTTACCAAACCCCACGCATGGGTTGTATCACCGTCATAGAAATCCTCATACTTAAACCAAAAGATGGTTTGAACCTTGTCAAGATCATTTGCCATTATGGTACTGTAATAGCGCGTCAGGAAATCCGATTGGGCAGCTTCTTCGACGGTTGCGCCACAGCTGTTAGCATTTAGCTGAGCAGGTCGTCCTACCTCAGTAATCCACAACTTGCTGCCATTATCACCTGCCTGTCGCATACGTGCTGCCGCATCTCTGGTGCTGGCAATAGCAGCATTTACATCATCCAGAAAATATGGGTGCCAGCCGATTCCATCCCACGGGAAAGGATTATTATTCACATATTGCTTACTATACTTATAGTCCTGTATCGCCGGAGAGCGATAAATCGCGCTCAAGTAGCCGAGCGGGTCAGTACCGGGCGCACCGGGCGCAATTACCGCTCCGGTTATATACCGTGAATTGGGATGAGTAGGTTTGAGAAGTCGATAAGTATAGGACATCAACGCACCGATACTATCGGGATTTGCGGCGATACCGTACCATATATTTGGCTCGTTCAATATTTCATAAGCTTGCACAGCATCACCGTAATGATCTGTTATTTCTTTGGCGCGTCCTGCAAAAACCCGAATCCAATTGTTAGTACGGTCGGAACGGTCGGCTGGATCATTGAGACGTGGATAATACAAATCAGGGTCGCTGGCACTCTTGCTGGTGATAGTATCCGCTCCCAATAATGCCAGTATCTTTAAATGATAGCGCGGCGCAATATTGAAGATAAAGTCATCATATTTCTGGTAATTAAAAACGCCCCCGCGTATTCCTCCTGCAACATCAGCACGAAATTCTATACGCACCCAACGCACACCCATTAACGCCATCTGTCGAGCCATGTTATCCATAAACTCGTAGTTCATTGTATTTGGGGAGGTGGGGTTAGTATTCCACTCGTACCATGGGTCGCGCCCAACTAGCCCAAATAATTCGGCATTTTGATCATTAGCGGCTCCCACGTCAGGTAATTTCAAAGTGCCACTGGCAAAGCTGGTTATAAATATTCCTGACAGGATTATTGATAAGACTAATAATATTACTTTGCGAGGCATATTCAGTATCTCCCTTTCCAGAAGCGTAAATGGCAGGGTAGGTTAGTGAATTCTACTTTACATATTATAACAAAATTCAAATTAATAAAATAAGGTGAAAACTTGCTGGTTATTCCTTACTTCCCAACCTACCCGCCTGAACTTTTACTTGAATTCATTAATAAAGGCGCGGGTCTTACGTTGGCTCTCTAACGTGAGATTCCAAGTATCAAGCATGCGGAGTTGGTGTAGTGGGAACAGTCGGTGAGGGTGAAGGAGTTGTTTGTGCGCGAGTAGCAGTAGTACCAATTGTACCGATTGCAGTTGTGGTAGGAACAAGAGTCTCAGTTGTTGGAGATAATGAGGGCGTAGGTGTAAAAGGCGGCGAGGTGGGAATCGGTGTTGCCGTAGGCTGAGATACTATTCTAACCGTTACGGTGGGAGGGTTTATAACTTTAAGACCATCCGGCGCAGTTATCTTAACAGGCACATCCGAGTACACCCCAACCCCCTTACCTTCTAGGTCTACTTCAACCTTAACTTCTTCGAGTTTGAATTGTTTTTGCTGCAAGTCTTGGAATACCTTGTAAGGACCACTAAGAGTTATAGTAATGAGGGAGGGTGTAATATCATAGCGCAGACCGGGACCAATATTAATTTGCAATACCTGATATTCCAGACTGGTTGAAAAATCCAACGGTAGAATAGCAATCCGCACTTTGGCGCGTTTATTATCGGCAGAAACTAGTACATCCTTTGGTTGAACCAAAGCAACGTCAAGCACAATATCGCTGCTTGCGCCGCTCACATCTACCGGTTCTGTTTCAACATAATTGATTTGGCTTATTACATTAGGTTCGCCAAAAATAGTTACGAATTGAGGGTCACGCGAGGCTGAACCGACCACATAACCCAAAGCGGGTTGCCCTATTGTAGTTACCCGGATAGGTACATCTCTATTCTGGAAATTCGGATTTACTTTTATATCTACTGTTGCCGTCTCAGGATTAATCGTAACCTGATCCAGTTTTAATTCTATATCATTTGCGCCGAGCAATACGATATTAGTGGTACGTGCCACCAAGGATAAGTTCCGATTTGAAACATCTACACGTGCAACTGTGCGTTTCACTTGTGATACCTGGCTTTCAGGTCCGGATAACTCAATCATTGCTGGGGTAATCTTAATGTCACTGAGCGTATAATCGGGCGACACTTCCCCTACAGGCTGAACTTCTGCTTTGAAATTCGAGATTTTTACTTCTTCAACCTGAATCTCAATCTTTTCAGGTTTTATATTGTAACGCACCCCGTCGGGAACGTGTAATTCCATTTTGAACTGGTCGGTTGTGGGCTTAGTGAGTTTGGTAAGATCAACATAAGGTTTTAGAGAGCTTGAGGTAATACCGGTTAACTTGTCTCGTGGACCACTGACAGTCACTGTAATTGGTTCTTTAGTAGTAGTATTACGAACAATCAAATTAGTGGCGGTAGGATTACGTACTTCCAAAGGAATACCCTCGTAAGTATTGGTCTGTTCTGGGTACACCGTCAAACTTACATAACCCCAAACAAATATAGCCAATATCAAGGCAAGCAGTAAGCGTCCAAGATTGAGATTTTTGAAAATAGTTAGAAAGTCCATAGGAAGAGAAATTACCCGCTTTTTTCCGTAGTCTTGGAAGAAACTTTGGATTGACTACCATTAGGGGTGTTAGGAGCGGCTTCGGGCTTGTTTTTCCCGGTTAATTCTTTCGGGAAAAAATGTGTTAACGAAGCCAACGTTGAGGTAGAAACCCGGCGGATTCGGCGCTTGTTACTCTGCCCACGAGTAGCTACCAATAATGCAATCAGCATATCGGTCAAATCCTCACGCTTCAGGTTGCTATAAAGCTTGCCGGAAACTGCCACCGAAACAGACCCGGTTTCCTCACTTATAACTATCGCTACCGCATCACTATTTTCACTGATACCCAGTGCCGCCCGGTGTCTAGTCCCGTAATGTTGCTGGATACTGGTATTATCGGTGAGCGGTAGAATTGCCGCGGCAGCTATAATTTGATCACCCCTTATAATCACCGCACCATCATGCAATGGAGTATTCGGAACAAAAATATTAACCAATAATTGCTCTGAAACTCGCCCCTCTACCAAAATACCACGACTCTTGGTAATCACATCCTGTAGACCTGTACCGCGCTCAATTACAAATAGTCCACCCCATTGTTGCGAACTTAATGTGTAACAGGTTTTGACCACTTCCGAAATCATTATCCGAATGGCATCTTCAGTTCGCTGAGTGAGAGGGCGATTAAACCAATCACTGGTATGCCCGATTTGTTCAAGGGCACGTCGTATTTCAGGGGCAAAAACAACCGGAATGGCAACCAAAATAGCCGGTAAGGAGTTTATAACCAGAAAACGCAATACCTGAAAGGGCCAGATATTGACGATTATCAATAGAGATACGATCAAGATAATCGCACCCCGCATTAATACCAGAGCGCGTGTACCCTGTAGCAGAGATAGCAGCCCATAAATTAACAGAGCTACTATTATAATTTCAATGGCTGCAACCAAGTCAAGCCTAGAAAAAAGGCTTGCCAGTAATCCCAATAGTGCGTCCATGCGTTCTCAAATCCAGAACCGTAGCCCTATATCAACGGGCTAGTATAAAACCAAGCGGTTCATTTAACCTTTTCAGGTCCAAGTTGTCCGGTTTCTAATGCCTTTTGCTTAGCTTGTTCCTGTAAATTTTTTGCTCTTTCGTTTTCCGGTTCGCGTTTTAAGATTTGCCCGTACAAGCGGTAGGCTTCCCCGAATCTATTCACATTTTTCAGAACATCCGCCAACGTAAAGTAGGCACGGGTATCATCCGGTGTTAACGCGATAACCTGATGAAGCGCACCGATAGCTTCTTGAGGATTACCGTTTTGAAGGCAAATCTGAGCAATAGTACGTTGTTCTTCGATTGCATCTTTAATACGTCCCGCCAGAATATGAATATTCACCAGTTGCTGGCGAGCTTCAATATCGGCGGGTGCGATGCGTACAATCCGATCATAAAGGTCATAAGCTTTTTGCTGGTTATTCATCATCATATAAACTTCAGCGCCTTTTTGTAGGCTGCGTACCGCATCTTTCATGCGCCCATTCTTACGCTGCAACTCTGCCAGTTCATCGAGTTCAGCCAGACCTTGTTCGGTCAACCCACGCTGCAAATATACTTGGCTAAGTTTGTCTCTCACTTCAATTCGGTTAGGGGCGATACGCTCCATCTCTCTGAGCACATCAATCATATTTTCTACTTGATTAAGTTTCTCAAAGTGGTCGGCTAGCTCACCTAATTCGGCTAACGCATCTGGCAATTGCCCCTGTTCAAAAAATAGCTCTGCCAATTGAAAATAAACGTCTCTCTCATAGGGCAACAGACGTTTGACGGTTCGCAACGCTTTAATTGCGTACTCCGATTGTCCTTGTGCGCCAAAAGCCTTTGCCAATTTACGATAAATGACGGATTGTGAAGGTAGAGAGCCATATCTGAAGGTAGAAGGCGCAAAATTTTGTACATCCACTTTATCCATATAAGAAACCACTTTGCTAAGAGCTTCTACCGCATCGGCATATCGGCTTTTATCAAGATAAATTTGCCCTAATTCCCAGCTAGCCAGCAATTCATAATCGCGATTTGAGAGTGAGCCGGAAGCAGCACGAATTGTCTCATCTAATGAACGTATGGCAAATTGCCACAGTTGCGATTCAACATACAAACAACCAATGGCGTAGCTAATACCGGGGTTGTTAAATACCATCTGGGCTTGCCTGTATTCCGTAATCACTTTTTCGCGGGTAGCTTTATCCTGCCCAATTACATCCAGTACACTCTTGAAGCTAGTCCAACGAACGTCGCCTTGATCTGTAATAAAAATAGTTATATTAAGAAGACACAAGGCTCGTAAATTGTAAGGCTCTAGTTCAAGGGCGCGTCTAAACTCGGCAAGCGCTTCATTATGTCGCTCAAGTTGATTAAACAACTCACCATATTTTAGCCTGATTGGAGCACTATTAGGCGCGAGGCTTCGCAATTTGCGGCATTCTTCGAGGGCACGGTCAAGCTGTCCACTACGAATATAGCCCTCAATAGTATCGAGTAACAATTCTGCGGCTTCTTCCTTAAAACCATTGGTCATTAAAAGGTTGGCGAGTTTTCCGCGCAACGCCATATTTTGTGGGCTGATTGTAGCCAAACGCCGAAATGACCAGATTGATTTTTCAGAATCGTTGCGTAAGTTATAGAGATCAACAATAAATTGGTATTTTACACGCGCATGTTCAAACCAGCCCTTTTTAACAAAAATCTCAGCCAAAATAGCTTGTGCAGGCAGATAATTCGGGAAATAGCGTATAAGCTCATGAGAAGCATCTATTGCCGCTTGCAGTAAATCCCGCTTCATAAATTCTTCTGCTGCTCTAAGATAAGGACCAGCATATTGGTTTATATCGAGATTTATTAGCTCGGTTGGAAAGACTGAAAGAATTTGCGGTATTCCACCGGAATCTGGTGCAACAACAGTTTTGGCAGGCTCGTTAGCATCATCTGAAAGTGCCTCGAAATCTTCCTCGTCCTGATTCTGGCTAGGTTTGGAGAAAGTAATTGTGTTGCTATAACCCGGAATCTGGGAGGTATCCAGCAACTCTTCGCCAAACTTGCTCTCTTGTCCCAAATTGTCAGTAGTTGTTTTTTGTATTATCGGTTCTTGTGGTTCTTCCGAGGCAAGTGTTGACTCAATCGGGGAATTTAGTTCGCGCGCTCTGACAAGGGCAAGAGTAGTTTTTTCAGTCCTGAAATTATTTTCCCGGATAAAATCCGCCAATCGCTGGTAAAGAAGCGCAGCGCCGGGTAGGTCGCCTTTCTTTTCATAAGTATCAGCGGTAATCTCATACATTCCGATCAATTCATCAACGGCGCTCTCATCAATAATAGAGAGATCGATACTACTTAGTGCTAATTCGTAGGCTTCAACCGCTTGGTCATATTGATGCATGCCTTCATAAGCTTGTCCAAGCGAAAAATAAGCCGATGCCCCATATTCTGGGTCTTTGACAGCTATGGTAAGGTTTGGAATAGCCTGCTCAAATTGACGTTCCTGAATATAGAGTTGACCGAGGCTGTAATAAACATCTGCACGCTCAGCGCCTGCCTCAATTGCCATCTCATAGTGGCGAATTGCACGACCTACTTCGCCACGTTCAAGATATGATTCCGCATCTGCAATTAGTTGGGTGGCATCCGAAACCGGCGCTACTACAACCGGCGGTTCAGGCTGCGCCACGGTGGTCGGAGGAAGGGATTCAGGAGTAGGAGAGCCATAATTCTCGTTTATTTCAGGCAAATCATCTAAGTCGGGCAGATCAGAGGTATTTATTACTTCTACTGTCCCATTCGTAAGTTGCTTTATTAGAACGGGAGCATCATTATTGTTCGGATCAAGCTTTAAAACATCGTTAAGTATCTCAAGCGCTTGCGTATTATCTGCTTTGCGAATATAGTACTTTGCAAGTTCAACCCCAACCGAAGCCGCCGAAGGATTATCACCTTGATTAACATAGATTTCGATAATGTCGTAATAAGCTTCAGTATGATTTTCATCTAATGCAATAATATCGCTGAGGGCTTCAATCTGTCCAACCGCTTGGTTATTTTCACGGGCTATATCGCGCAAACGAAAGAGTATAGCTATTGCATCTTCAGTACGTGCAAGCTTTGCCAAAGTCTCAGCATAGCCACGTAAAATTTCCAGGTCTTTCGCCCGTAATCTGGCAAGAGGCTCAAACTGAACTAATGCTTGGTCTGCTCTACCCATGCGAAGCAAAGAAAGAGCAACACCATAACGAGCATCCAAATCCTTCTTGAATTCAGTAGCAGCACGATAGTATTCGCGTAGAGCTTGGTCCCATTGATCCTTATCCCGGAACTCGCGCCCTCGCACCATAGCTTCATCGAATATTTGCCTGTTTTCAGCCATATTTTAATCCCAACCTTGCAGTCGCGGCAGTGTGGCGCGGAAAGTTCATTATATCAGGGCAATATTAATCATCTGCTCAACATAATTCCAGGAATTTAATTATAGCATCAAGTGTAAAGGCATGAAAAGTCATAATGCAACTATTTTAAGCTTTATTTATAAATTAATAATTTCGGTCCTCTGTAGGGCTTGTGGCGCTTTCCATTAAACCTAAAAGTTGCATTGCTTCTTCATTTGTTTCCCCACATGTATCCGGTGCCGGCATAAAGTTATTGCAAACTTCCGGTCGTTCCGGTTTGCCAAAAATAGTACATAAATTAGCTGCATTTAAATTGATACAGCGAACCCCGGCGGGCTTACCCTTGGGCATTCCGGGAATGGGGGAGGAAATTGAAATGACTATACAACACGCGCCACAGCCAACTCGACATTCCATTGCTCAATATCTCACTTCAAACCCGTGATAAGTTCCTGTAAAATCGCTCCAATCAATATTGATTTCGCGAACTCTGGCTGGAGTTGGGCCGGTGTACAACAAATCGAGAAGATTCTCAAGGCGAGATTTAGTACCTTCTGCCTCAAGCTCCACCAGCGAGTGATCAAAGCGATTATTGCGCACCCATCCGGTCAACTCAAGTCGAGCAGCATGATATAAAACAAACTGGCGATAACCTACGCCTTGCACCCGCCCATGCACTTGCGCTCTCAAATTTCGTTTCTGGGAAATCTCATCAGTCATCTTTACACCGTCTTATTTTTTATCACTATCTTTGCACTTTTGGCATATTTAAATGGTTTTGGAGTATAACACTACAATAGGTATAAATTCCATCCCTGAGTGAACAAGCGCTATGCAATAGATTGGCAAGGTTGGGAGGAAGGGCTAAATTAGCAAGCTCAAGGGCACAGTGAATATTTTAGATTTTCGCAATAAGGTGTAGTTCGAAGCCTTGTCAGAGTGATTGCCCTGCCATCAAAGCGCAGGACAGGGCAATCTTTGAAATAATTAGCTAGGTATAGTACCGTCCACGCCTTCAAAGAAGTAGTTGAGTGCGAGAATGTCGGCATCGGTTAATTTTGCGCCTTCTGCAACCTTAACAGCACCCTTCTGATCCTTGATAGGACCAGCATAGACCTCGAAAGTACCAGCTTTTAATGCCGCTTTCTTATCTTCAACCAGCTTCTTGACATCATCGGGTACAACGGTGTTTAGCGGTGAAAGGTCAACCACGCCTTCTTTGTAACCGCCAAAGTATTCACCAGACTTCCAAGTTCCGGCAATTGCCGCCTTTACGCGGTCAACGTAGTAAATACCCCAGTTCCAATATGGCGAAGCAAGGTGCGCTTTAGGAGCATAGCTTTCCATGATGGAGTCATTGCCGAAAGCGTATTTCCCGGCTTCTTGAGCAGCCTGAAGGGTCGAAGGAGTATCCTGATGCTGTCCCAGAATATCGCAACCGGCATCGAGCAAGCTCTTGGCAGCGGTTTTCTCAATGGCAGGGTCGTACCAAGTGTTAGTCCACACTACCTTAACTTTGGCGGTAGGATTCACTGAGCGCACACCGAGGGTAAAGGCATCAATACCACCGATAACTTCGGGGATAGGATAAGCCGCTACGTAACCGATTAGGTTGGTTTTGGTAAGTTTACCGGCAACAATACCTGCCAAATAGCGCGGCTGGTACTGGCGCACTTGATAAGTTGCCACGTTCTCAGCAGTTTTGTAGCCAGTAGCATGCTCAAAGTACACATTGGGGAACTTCTTAGCAACATTGATAGTAGGATCCATATAGCCAAAGCTGGTGGTGAAAATCATCTTGTTGCCCTTTTGCGCCAAGTCGGTAATAACCCGTTCGGCATCCGCAGGGTTTTCTGGTACATTTTCGATGAAGGTGGTTTCCACGTTAGGTACGTTCTGCTCAAGATACTTACGACCCTGATCGTGAGCATAAGTCCAACCGCCATCACCAACAGGTCCAACATACACAAAAGCAACTTTAAACTTCGTACCACTTGCTGCGGTTGTTCCAGCGGCAGTAGTAGCGCCTGCGGTAGTAGCGCCTGCGGTAGTAGTGGCAACTCCTGTGGTAGAAGCACCAGTTGTAGCGGCTCCGGTAGTAGCTGCCGCAGTGGTTTTGGCTGCCGTAGTAGCTGCGCTAGTGGTAGCAGGGGCGGTGGTAGCAGTAGAGTCACCGCACGCTGCCAGTAGCAGAGTTACCAGCAGTAAAATCCCTGCCAGTAAACCGGCTTTCTTTGAATTACGCATTCTGTCTTCCTCCTGTAAATAAGATTCGGTTCTTCCCCTACCGAATCAACTGAAAACACTAATTTCTATCTCGCCTGAGATAAAGCTGACCCAGCGCCGCGGGTGCTACATTGCCACTACGGTGTTTTCTAGCCCACCATTGGGAGAAAGCTAGGGCGATAATAGTCAACAGGTAAGGGGTCATCCGCAGAAAATAACTGCTGACAGGCACTCCCGCTACCTGTAAACTAAATTGGAAAGCCTCCATGCCTCCAAATAAATACGCGCCCAAAAGAGCGCGCCAAGGATTCCACATCGCAAATATTACCAGCCCTACCGCAATCCAACCACGTCCGGCTGTGATATTTTCTTGCCAACTAGGGCTGTAAGCCAGTGAGACGTATGCCCCACCACAGCCCACCAGCGCGCCGCCCGCCATTGTATACACATAGCGGGTCAGTGTTACCCGTATCCCCTGTGAGTCGGCAGTAGCGGGGCTTTCACCAACCGCTCTGAGCCGCAAACCGGGGCGAGTGCGATATATGAAGAAAAATAGTATGGGCACTAATAAAAAGCTGAGATATACCATCAGGTCTTGTCTGAAAAGAATCTGACCAAGCGCCGGAATATCCGATAATATAGGTAGTTCAATTGGCTTGAAAGAATCGACCGCAGGCTGTCCAACCAGCGAACGCCCAAAGTATGAAGCGATTCCGGTTCCGGCGAGTGTCAAAGCCAAACCGCTTACAACCTGATTCACCCCAATAGTAATACTGAAAAAGGCGTGAAGTAGCGCGGCAGTAGCCCCTGCCGCCATCGCTGCCAATAAGCCGATTACCAAATTTCCGGTGCTGGCAGTAGCCGCAAAGCCCGCTAACCCACCCACCAGCATCATACCTTCCAGACCGAGATTAAGCACCCCGCTGCGTTCTGTCAGAATTTCACCCAGCGTAGCGTAAAGAACCGGGGTTCCGGCGGCAACGGTAGTAGCCAGAAGTTTTATCGCGTCAATATCAGCCATTTACTCCTGACCCTTCTTCTCATTATTCCGGCGCAACGCCCGTAAGTATAGCAAGCGGCGAGAGAGGCTTTCCCCGGCAAGTACACAGAAAAGAATAATTCCCTGCAACATTGTTACCAGCCCGGAAGGAACTCCAATCCGTTGCATGGTAAAGCCGCTCGCCAACAAACCGCCGAACAATACCGCTACCAGCAAAATTGACCATGAATTTAGGCGCGCCAGCCAAGCTACAATGATGGCAGTATAGCCATAACCGGGAGATATACCCTGCTGGAGTCGTCCTGCCACACCAGTGACCTCGCTCATTCCCGCCAAACCCGCAACCGCACCGCTAAGCAAGAATGCAAAAATAATGTTGCGAGTGACTTTTATTCCGGCGTATCTGGCAGTATTGAGATTGTCACCCATAACCTTTAGCTCAAAGCCCCAGCGCGTCCGACCTAACAGCCAGAGGAGAGTCGCGACCACTAACGCTAGAATAAGCCCAAAGTGAATCCGGGTTCCTTCAACGATAATCGGCAAACGCGCCGAATCAGAGAAGGTTGCCGTAACGGGAAAGTTAAAGCCTTTGGGGTCGCGCCACGGACCAAAGATAAAATAATCCGCGAGCAAAACCGCCACATAATTTAACATTAGGCTGCTGATTATTTCGTTCACTTCCAACCAAGCGCGTAAAATTGCCGGAAGCAACGCCCATAATGCACCACCGAGCATGCCAGCCAGCAGCATTGCCGGAATAATCACCCAAGCAGGTAGCGTGGGAAAACCGAGCGCCAGCGCGGTAGCAGCTAAAACCCCGGCATAGAATTGTCCTTCTGCGCCGATATTCCACAGCCGCACCCTGAAAGCGATGGCAACTGCCAGACCGGTCAGCGCAAGCGGGATGGCTTTCACCACCGTTTCGGAGAAATTCTCCACAAAAGCCGAGCGGAATATTTCGCCAAATACAAAACTGGCATCCTTGCCGCTCGCCCACAAAAGTATTGCGGTAATAAAAAGACCCACAAGCACTGCCGTAATCGGTGAGATAATTCCGATGGCAAGTACCAGAGGGTCGAAGGGTCGTTTTATGCCTGAAAAGCTGGATTTCTGAATATCTATTTCTTTGCCGAGTCGCTCTTTGAGGCTCAAGCTACTTCCCCCTTAGCCCCTGCCATCAGCAACCCTATTCTGGAGAGGTTATCAGGAGTCCGTACCGGTGCAACCTCACCAACTAAGCAACCATCATACATCACTAGCAACCTGTCGCTCAATAATAACGCTTCGTCCAAATCTTCCAGAATAAGCAGCACGCCCGCGCCAGCATTTCTAGCTTGTCGCAAACGGTTATGCACATAGGCGGACGCGCCTACATCCAACCCACGAGTAGGATTTGCTACTACCAGAATGCGCGGATTAGCCGCAAGCTCACGCGCCAACAAAAGTTTTTGCAAATTGCCACCCGAAAGTAACCGTGAAGGCGCAAAAGGGTCTCCGGCAGAAATCGAATATTGGGAAATTGCCCCTGACATTTGACGGTTTGCCGCCCGCCGCTTCACGAAAAAACCAAAACCGTATTCCCTGCGCCAGTAATCACGCAAAATAAAGTTGTCTTCCAGATTTAAGCCGGGAGCCAGCCCCACCCCTAAACGATCTTCGGGAACATATGCCAGCCCCAACCTTTGAATCGCACGAACGCCCAAGCCAGTTATCTGATTCTCACCCAACCGGATTGAACCGCCTTCCAAAGGGCGTAAGCCTGCCAGCGCTTCCGCCAGTTCTTTCTGCCCGTTTCCGGCTACACCCACCAACCCTACTATTTCTCCTGAACGCACCTCGAATGTAATTCCTTTGAGGCTTGAGCTAAGCGAATTTCCTTTTGCTTTCAAATCACGTACTAGCAGGGAAGTCAACGGTGGGGTATGGGAATCATTAGTGTGCTCGGCTGCGGGTGGTGCGCCTTCAACCAACCCTAGCTCTTCACGGCTGGTTGCATCAGCTTCACGCCCTATCATCAGACGTGCAATCTGTTCTTTTTCGCCTTCTTCCTCTTTAATGTCGAGCGTGGCAACAGCTTTGCCTGCTTGCAAAATGGTCGCCCGTGAAGCAAGTTTTATCACTTCTTCCAGCTTGTGACTGATAAAAATAATAGAATAACCTTCCGATACAAGACCGCGCAAAGCTTTAAACAGGTCTTCAGTTTCACTGGGGGTAAGGTTTGTAGTAGGCTCGTCCAGCGCAATAATAGTTGCGCCCAGATACAGAACTTTCAAAATTTCGGCGCGCTGCTGCTCGCCCACTGAGAGGCTGCTCACTTTGGCAGAGGGGTTAACCGGCAACCCGTATTTTACGCTTAAGGCTTCCAGTTCGCGCTCTATTTTCTTCAAGCTAGGTATAAAAGGCAGCTTACGGATACCAAGAGCTACATTTTCGGCGACTGTTTGGTTGGGTATCAGTTTGAAATGCTGGTAAACCAAGCCAATTCCATGCGTGATAGCTTCAGCCGGCCCGCGTAGATTTACTCTTTTACCACGCAGATAGATTTCACCTTCATCAGGTCGATAAAGTCCAACCAGAATATTCATCAGGGTACTCTTCCCGGCGCCATTTTCGCCCAGAAGCGCGTGAATTTCTCCGGTTTGTACTTCAAAATTGATCCGGTTATTGGCTATAAGTCCCGGAAAGCGCTTGGTAATATTTACCAGCCTGACAGCCGGAGCTTTGGTATTTTCGCCCATTAATTAGGTTCTACGCTACTCAATATTGCCGGAATTTCGAGCCTGATTAGCAAACACTCATCATTTTGAGAATTATACCCAACTAGCAAGCCGCTGTAATCGGTATTTTGCACAGTTTAACTGCTTAGAATTTGTGCAAAAAACCACAATGTGTCAATTATACACTTTTTCCCTTGTTATTATCAAGTCTGGAATATGAGAATTTTGAGGATTTAACTGGTTTCGATTAGCGGATATTTGGAAATAACCAAGAAACATATTCAATCTTAATTTAAATAGCCAAGCAAATAGCTCACTTGCGAGATAGATACCTTACCTAGTATAAGGTAAAATAATTTTTACCTAGTGAGCTTTGGTTTCGTCAATAATTTGCAATCAATAAGGTAACCCTTAGAAAGGATTACAGGCGATGTCTATAGAAATTGGTCAGTCGTTTCCCGCTTTTGCTTTGCCAAACCAGGATGGGAAAATTGTAAATCTTGCAGATTTTGCGGGGAAATGGTTGGTAGTGTACTTTTACCCAAAGGATGATACAGCGGGTTGTACTATCCAAGGCAAAGGATTTACTGCGAGCAAACAGGATTACGAAGCGGCTAACATTGAAGTGGTGGGTGTAAGCCAAGATGATATTGATTCGCACAAGGGTTTTTGTAATAAATTTGGATTTACAATAGATTTGCTCTCCGATACCGATCACAAACTCATCAATGCCGTAGGATTGGGGCAGGTAGAGTATAGCGGGGTAAAATATTGGAGCCGTACCAGTTACGTAGTTGACCCAGAAGGTAACTTGCGGAAAATTTACGAAAATGTAAAACCTCAAGGTCATGAACTCGAATTGCTTGAAAATATAAAACAACTTCAAGTATTGACCTAAAAAAACCAATCGCCTTTTTTTCTATTTAATGCAGTTTGTACTCGGTATCACCCCTGCCTGAACTGCTACTTAATAAACCACTTATAGTGTTACACGGCATTAAATAAGTTACAAAAAAAACGCGGGTATAATGCCCGCGCTTCTCAATCTTTTTATTCGTCCATAGTCATACGTGGAACGCCACCGCGCCCACTGTGGCGGCGTGAAACCTCGATACGAACCAAAGCTCTACGAAGCGATACCTCGGCACGCAACGCATCTTCTTGGCTGAGGTTAGTGCGATCCTGAAGTAAGTTTTCGGCACGTTTGCGAGCTACCTCGGCGCGCGATAAATCAATCTCATCGCTACGCTCGGCGCTATCCGCCAGCACTATGACCTTATTATTGAAGATTTCGATAAAACCGCCACCGATAGCCAAAGCAGTCTGGTCAGCACCGCGTCTATAGCGTAATTCACCAGCCTGCAACCCACTTAATAGAGGGGCGTGTCTGGGTAAAATACCCAGTACGCCTTCCTCACCCGGTGCGGTGACGTAGTCAACATCTTCATCAAACACCACCCGCTCGGCGGTGACAATTTGCAATCTAAGTGGCATTCCTAAATCTCCTGATTAGAGATTCTCGGCGTTCTTGAGAACGTCCTCGATAGCTCCGGCCATAAAGAACGCCTGTTCCGGCACAGCATCATACTTGCCTGCCAGAATTTCCTTAACACCACGTACGGTTTCTCCGACCTTTACAAACACACCGGGGCGACCAGTAAACTGTTCCGCCACATGCATCGGTTGGCTGAAGAAGCGTTCAATCTTGCGAGCGCGGGTTACGGTGAGCTTATCATCTTCGCTCAATTCGTCCACACCCAGAATAGCGATAATGTCCTGCAAGTCACGATATTTTTGCAAGGTGCGTTGAGCGGCACGGGCTACATCGTAATGCTCCTGACCAACAATCAACGGGTCAAGAATACGGCTGGTGCTAGAGAGCGGATCTACTGCCGGGTAAATACCTTGCTCAGAAATGCGGCGTTCCAGAGAAATGGTCGCATCCAAGTGGGCGAAAGTAGTTGCCGGAGCGGGATCGGTATAGTCGTCAGCAGGTACATATACAGCCTGCACCGAAGTAATCGAACCGCGCTTAGTAGTGGTAATGCGCTCTTGCAATTGACCCATTTCAGTAGCCAGAGTCGGCTGATAACCTACCGCGCTGGGCATACGTCCCAACAACGCTGATACTTCAGAACCGGCTTGTACAAAGCGGAAGATGTTGTCGATGAACAACAGTACGTCTGCCCCTTTACTATCGCGGAAGTATTCCGCCATAGTTAGACCGGTCAGACCCACGCGCAGACGAGCGCCGGGCGGTTCGTTCATCTGTCCAAAGACCATCACGGTCTTGTCCATAACGCCTGCATCGGTCATTTCATGATAGAGGTCATTACCTTCGCGGGTTCGTTCGCCCACACCGGCAAATACCGAGTAACCACCGTGTGCTTTGGCAACGTTGTTAATCAGTTCCTGGATAATTACGGTTTTACCTACACCTGCACCACCGAACACACCGATTTTACCACCGCGGGTAAAAGGAGCAATCAGGTCGATTACTTTCATACCAGTCTCGAACATCTGGGCTTCGGTGGACTGGTCGGCGAAAGAAGGGGCAAGTGCGTGAATCGGACGAGTTTCGGTGGTAGCCGAAGGTCCTTTGAGATCAACGGTGCGACCAAGCACATTGAAGATACGACCAAGTGTACCTTCACCTACCGGTACAGCAATAGCCTTGCCAGTATCGAAAGCTTTGTCACCGCGGCGTAAACCGTCGGTGCTGGACATTGCCACGCAGCGTACCCAGTCATTACCAAGGTGCTGCTGCACTTCAACAACCAGAGATTCTTGCTGTCCTTCGATTGGAACTTCAACAGCATTATAAATATCAGGCAGGTGATCCGGCGGAAACTCCACGTCAACCACGGGACCCATTACCTGTACTACATGTCCTTCGGTTTTATAAGTCACGGTCATTATAATCCTACTTCCTTCCTCTTCACAGATATAAGGTATTAGGCATTAGGTATCGATAATCGGCGTTAGGTGTCCTAAAACCTAACGCCTAAAGCCTATTTCTGTTTTTCCAGAGCCACCGCCGCACTGGCGATTTCCAGAATTTCGCCTGTAATCTGAGCCTGTCGAGTTTTGTTCATTAACAGCGTCAGGTCAGCTTTCAGTTCTTTAGCTTTATCGGTTGCATTACGCATCGCCACCATTTTGCTGCTCTGTTCGCTGGCGATATTTTCAAGGATGGCCTGGTATAATTCAACCTCGACATAACGAGGGAGGAGCGAAACCAGTACACCGTAAGGATCTGGCTCGAAGATAAAATCTATTTTCTCGAAGCCGTCTTCCTGTGCGCTCATATCCGGTTCAATAGGCAATAATTTTATCAGCTTGGGGCGCACCGTCAGAGTATTGATAAAATCGGTGTATAGCAAGTAAACTACATCAACCGTACCTTTGGTGAACTCATCAATGACTACACGCGCGATGGGCAGAATATCCAGCAGGTCGGGATTCGCTTTTATATTATCGAACTCCGCAACTATATCCCTACCTACTCTAATCATAAAGTCGCGACCTTTGCGTCCGACTGTGATAATTTTTACAGGCTTACCACCTGTTTCCGAGGCAAGGAAGCGAGTTGCGCGGCGAAGAGCATTGGTATTAAGGCTACCAGCCAAACCTTTATCGGTTGTAACAAGCACCAAACCAACGGTCTTAACCTCTCGCTGCTGAAGCAATGGGCTAATATTTCGAAAATCTTTATCACTGATGCTGGCAACGTCCGCAATTACCTCCAGCACCTTCTTTGAAAAAGGGCGGCTGGCAAGTACATTCATCTGGGCACGGCGCATGCGGCTGGCTGCGACCAGTTCCATCGCTTTGGTAATCTGCCCGGTATTACTTACGCTGCGAATGCGTCTTTTAATTACACGTACGCTCGGCATTTTTTCCTCTGTTTTCAAACATGAACCGGATAATTCTTAGAATTCCGGTTCACGTTACCTCAAATTTACCCTAACCAGCCCTGCTTGAACTCTCCAATTATAGTGCGAAGCTGTTTAAGCTGGTCATCGCTCATTTTCTTGCGTGGGTTATTGTGAACATCCGAAATGAATTTCGGATATACGTCTTCAATGAACTTGAGCAAACCGTTTTCAAATGCCTTGACTTTGTCGAGCGGAATATCATCCAGATAACCATTGTTAACTGCGAAGATGGAAATTACCTGCTTTTCAAAAGCGAGCGGCTGGAATTGAGGTTGTTTCAAACCTTCGGTAATGCGCTGACCGCGTTCCAATTGGGCTTTGGTAGCTTTATCAAGGTCGCTGGCGAATTGGGCAAAAGCGGCAAGGTCGCGGAACTGAGCTAATGCCAGTTTCATACCGCCTGCTACCTGCTTCATAGGCGCGGTTTGAGCGGAGCTACCCACGCGGGATACGGAGATACCGGGGTTAACCGCAGGGCGAATACCAGAGTTGAACAGGTCGGTTTCAAGGAATATCTGACCATCGGTAATCGAGATTACGTTGGTTGGGATGTAAGCCGACACGTCGTTTGCTTGGGTTTCAATAACCGGCAACGCGGTTAAACTACCACCACCGTTATCATCATTCAAACGGGCAGCGCGTTCCAACAAGCGACTGTGTAGATAGAACACATCACCGGGATAAGCTTCGCGACCGGCGGGGCGGCGCAGCAACAGCGACACTTCGCGGTAAGCATTGGCATGCTTGGAAAGGTCATCATAAATGATCAAAGCATCTTTGATAACACGACCGTCCGGCAGGGTCACGCCGTTTTCCATAATCTCCTCACCCATCGCACAACCAGAGTAAGGCGCGATATAGCGTAATGGAGATGGGTCAGAAGCAGAAGCCGATACTACAATGGTGTGTTCCATTGCGCCGACTTTTTCCAAAATACCGACCACCTGTGCCACTTGTGCTTGTTTTTGACCAATAGCGACATAAATACAAACCATGTCGCCGCCCTTTTGGTTAATAATAGTGTCGAGAGCGATGGCGGTTTTACCGGTTTGGCGGTCACCAATGATCAATTCGCGCTGACCGCGACCGATCGGGATTAGTGCGTCCAACACCTTGATACCAGTTTGTACAGGCGTATCTACAGATTTACGGGTAATTACACCGGGAGCAACACGCTCAATAAAGCGGTTTTTAGTAGTGGCAATTTCGCCTTTTCCATCAATGGGCTGTCCTAATGCGTTCACCACACGACCAACGAGGGCTGCACCAACCGGCACTTGGATAATCTTGCCTGTGGTGCGAACGGTGTCGCCTTCTTGAATATGGGTATAAGGACCCATAATGATGACACCGACGGTTTCTTCTTCGAGGTTCAGCGCCATGCCCACCACATCAGAACCGCCGGGACCCCTGCCGGGGAACTCCACGAGTTCGCTGGATTTCACGCCCGACAGCCCGTACACGCGGGCAATACCGTCGCCCACTTCTACTACCGTACCAACTTCTACTTGTTTGGCGGTAGTATCGAGACCTTCTAGTTGTTTGCGAATTATTGCGCTAATTTCGTCAGCACGTACTGCCATTCTTTATAATCCTCCTGAGGGGCGTTCATATTTTAGTTCGGGCGCGAACCCGCGACTAGCTTAATCAGGCTAAAGCTTTCCTCAGCGCTTGGAGGCGGTTTTTTATGCTGCCATCTATGAGCATATCGCCAAAACGCGCTACCACACCACCTATTATGGTGGGATCAACCTTATTCTTCATTGTAATTTGCTTGCCGCTGATTTTGATAAGCTGCTGGCGGATTCGTTCCTCCTGCTCACTATCGATCGGCACGGCTGTAGTTACTTCCGCAACTATGATACCACGCAAATCATCAAGCAAGGCTTGATACAAGGCGGCTATTTTACCTGCAAAAGTTTGCCGTTCACGCTCCACCAATAAAGTAGCCAGAATGAAGGCGGAAGGACTTATTTGATCCTTGAGAATTGAACTGACAAGCGTAAGCTTTTTATCTTTTGTAATTTTCGGGTTTTCAAGACGTGCCGCTATAGTCTGGTCTTCGAACACTTGCTTGATAACTGCAAGGTCCGCAGCCCACTCATCAAGCTTGTTGGTGGAACGAGCCAGTTCAAAAACTGCCTGGGCGTAACGTCTTCCGGCGCTTCCTGATGGCATCGTGACTCCTTAATTCCTAGTACTGTAGCTGGATAGCACGTCGTTAATAACCTTGCCGTGCAAATCTTTACGAGTATTTAGTTCTTCTCCGATTACCTTACCGGCGGCAGCAATTGCCAAATCACTAAACTCGCGCCGCAACTGGGCGATAGCCTGGTCACGTTCAGAGGCAATCTCGACTCTTGCTTTGGTAATTATAGCTTCAGCTGCTACTTTGGCTTCACCTTCTGCCGCTGCTCGTTTCTTATCCGCTACGGCTTGAGCCTGCGCTATAATTTCCTGAGCCTGACGACGAGCGTCTTCAAATACCTGCTTCTGGCGAGCTTCGGTTTCAGCTACTTCTCGTTTAATCCGATCGCTGCTTTCTACGATTTCAGCCGCCCGTAACTTACGTTCATCAAGGGTTTTTAAAATCGGGCGATATACGAAACGCCATAATAGTAAGAGCATTAACAGGAAGGCAACAAGCTGGAATATGAAATTCCATAGGTTAATACCTAATGCGCCAATTCCTTCATCTGTAGCTTGCTCAGCAGCAATTATAGAAAATAATCTGTTAATGTTAACAAAGTACATGGTTTATTTTCCCTCATCTTATTATTTAGCAAACAGAAATCAGTTGTCGGTTGTCGGTACTAAATTGTATAACACCGACAACTGACACTGATTGCCGAATTTTACGCGCCTCTTTGGGCAACGAAGATGAGCAGCAGGGCGATGAGCAGAGCGTAAATCGCGACCGCTTCAGAGAAGGCAACACCGATGATCATGTTGATTCGGATGATGCCTGCCGCCTCAGGGTTTCGACCGATGGCCTGCATTGCGCCAGAGACCGCGATACCGATACCGATACCTGGGCCGATTGCGCCAGCACCCATCGCGATACCTGCAGCAAGTTCCTTCATTCTGTTTGACCTCCTTAAGTATTCTCTGTGTTGTGAACTAGTTACTACTTTTTTTCAGATTAGATACGAAACTAAATCTAATTATGCAGCTTTTGCATGCTCTTCATGCTCTTTGTCGTGATGACCTTCCTCATGTCCTCCTGCTGTCACCAGCGAGAGATAGGTCAGGGTAAGGATCGCAAAGACCAGCGCCTGGATAAAGCCCACAAATATTTCAAGCCCCAGAAAGATTATCAAACTGGGTGCAGCGATTTTCAGCATTACCGCCAGCAACACCTCACCGGCAAATACATTGCCGAAAAGACGGAAAGCCAGCGAAAGGATACGAGTGAACTGACCGATTATTTCAAGCGGAGTTAAAAGTGGATCCATCCAGTGAGGTTCGGGAATGAACTCTTTCAACCAACCTTTGACCCCGTGGGACACAATTGCTGCTATCTGTACAATAATTACTGCTAACAGCGCCATTGCGAAGGTCATATTGAGGTCAGCATTTGGTCCGCGCAGGAGAGGCACCATTTCTTTTAGAACTTTGCCATCCTCAGTCACATCATGTACAAAACCGATTGAGCCTACTCCGGGAATCAGGGAAAGCCAGTTAGCAAACAAAATCCAAGTGAAATAGGTTGCTACTAGAGGAAAGATTACTTTCGCTACACGTTTACTGGTAGATTCAACCACCATATTGTGCAAACTCTCCACCAGTATTTCAACTACAGACTGCCAACGCCCGGGTATAAGCTTGGCTTTTCGTGCGCCCGACCATAGCAGAAAAAAGGTGATGAGCATGAAGAGAACGGTAGCTATAGTGGAATTGGTTACAATAAAGAAAGTGTCTTTGGAGCAAACTGCCGGAGCATCCATTTTCCCACCGATGCACATAATCGGTTCCGGCTTCAGGCTAACTACCAGTTTAAATTCTTCCATTTTCCGGTTAATTACCTCATCCCAAGCTACGAGCGTTAAATTGGCATTTACAATGTTAGTTGCGCTTGTTTCCAGGCTCGCTTGCTACGATTAGCCGCCAAAAAAAGTAACCTGCACTAAATAACCCAAGAAAGATGCCAATCAGTACAAATAAAGGGGTTGTATTAAGCACCCCATCCAACCACACCCCAGCAACAATAAATAAGGCTAACGGCACTGCTATCCCAAACCCTAGGCTTAGGGCAAATGCCATAGCACTTTTTTCTTCGTTGCTTCCATTGCTCCCGTTTCTGTTACTCATAAATATTTACAGAAACCCTTCAGAGCTTTCATTAAATCAGAATATTTACTTGAAATTTGTACTACTGTTTATTTTAAGAAATCCACCCACAGCAACTATCCCTTACACCTTCAAAAGGTTTAATTCTTGTTATAAAGTGCTGTTGTTGTGTGTGCGAGCAAATTAACTAGGCTAAGTCAGGGAAAAGTATATCATAGCAAACCTATTGGCGCAAGTGTGAAATTTGGCACAATCATAACAATTAGTTAATTTTTAGTGTATATATGTGGAAATTCAGGAAATATCAATTTCTGCCCGACTATATGCTTTTCGCACCTCTGTGCTTTGTGCAGGTACAAATTGGTGTATTACAAAACCTATTATCACTACAGCCAATAGTGTTCCAACCGCAATTTGGTATCCTAGGTTGCCAACTTTTGGATCATTAGGATTGAATAAGAGTAATGTACCACCCCACAACACCGGACCAAGCACTGCTGAGAATTTTCCGGTAAGGTTGTAAAGACCCATAAATTCGCCCAATCTCTCCGGTGGGGTAAGCTCTACCATCAAGGTACGCGCCGAAACCCAAGTGCTACCAAGCGCAATCCCCGCTAAGGGACCGCCAATCCAGAAAAAAAAGTCTCTGGGTGGAGCAGCCATTGCGATTACAAAAACTACTACCCAAATCGATAAGGATATATTCAAGGCTTGTTTGGAACCGATTTTATCTGCTACGAAGCCAAATATTATTGAACCTACCACTGCAAAAATAGTAGCAAAAGCCAAAAAGCCGTTTCGTTGACTGGGGCTGAACCCGATCACCTCAGTTGAGTAGATGCCCATTGCAGTAATAACTGTATTCAAAGCATCGGAATAGAAGAAATTAGCAACCAGAAAAACAAATAAGCCCGGATAGAGCATGGATTGCTTAAAGGTGCGTAACGTTTGTGTCATGGTTGAAGTAAAAGTTAATTTTGCTGCTTCTTGTTCAGTCTTATAATGCCTTTCACGCACGAAGATAAAGCACGGGATAGAGAATAAAAGATAGAGAATCGCTGCTATAAAAAACGAGTCGGAATTTTTGGGATTATCTCCGGTTAGCGCCCCCGCTCCATAAAGCATATCGCCCAGATAGCCCACCCCTAGAAAACCAATAATCCCTCCGAAATAACCAAGTCCTACGCCCAAACCCGATACTTTACCCCAATTACTGGTAGTGCTAACCGATGGTAAAAGCGAGTCGTAAAACATCAGAGCGGATTGATAGCCCACATTAGCAACAATGAAAAAGATTATGCCTGAACCAAGTGATACAGCCACTCCCGCCCCCAACGCTGGCGCTACACCCATAAGAAAAAGCGCACCGATACTTAAAATAGTCGCGCCCCCTAACCACTTCATTCGGTTGCCGCCACGATCCGAAAGTGCGCCCAGTAGCGGGCTAAAAACACCTACAATCAGCATTGAGATAGACATCGGCAGGGCGTACCAAATATCCTCTATCTTTAGCTCATTTTTTACCCAAGCAGGAAAATAAATACTGATAATTGCAGCGCTGTAGATTGTGTTTGCAAGGTCATAAGTTGCCCATGACCATGTAGCTAGAACAGTCGGTTTTTTTTCTGTAGCCTGTTTCGTGGCAAGTTCAGACACTGAGTTCTCTCCTATTTTTCTATACTTTAGTGGGATTCAAAATGATTTCTCCATGCTTAGTAGAAGATTATACCAAGTAGCCTAAATCCTGCCAAAGCAAAGCGTTGCTAATTTATAAAGCACACTTCTAGGCTCAAAAACGAAATTGTAGAATTGTAGAATCGGATTTAAAAAGTTAAAACCTGAAGTTATTGCCTTGATATGGTGGGATCAAAAGCATCACGTAGAGCATCTCCTAGCAAGTTTAATGACATAATTGCCAGTGAGAGAGTCAGGCTGGGGAAAAACATCAGAAGTGGTCTGGATTTAATCAATTGCGCCAGTTCACTAATCATACTACCCAAACTAGGGTAGGGTGGTTGTACCCCCAAACCCACAAAGGATAAACCGGCTTCCGCCAACATAATACCACCTACGCTGGTTGAGGCTGATATAATTATTACGCTGGCACAGTTTGGCAATATGTGATGCCTAACAATCCAGCCAAAACCCCCACCCGAAACAATACTGGCATGTACATAATCGCGCTCACGCAAAGTCAACACCTGAGAACGCACCATCCGAGCGATATTAGGCCAGCCCAAGAGCACAAACGCTGCAAAAAGCCAGACCAAATCACGACCTAGCATACCAACCAGCAAAATTGCCAACAACAAGCCGGGGAAGGCATAGGTCAAATCGGCTACGCGCATTACAATAGTTTCGACCCAGCCACCTAGATAACCCGAAAGCAAGCCCAGAGTTACACCGACAGCGGTTTCCACCAGCATTACCGAAATACCGATTGCCAGCGAAATGCGCGCACCATAAAGTATCCGAGAGAAAATATCGCGCCCTAGTTGGTCTGTACCAAACCAGTGTAACGAGGAAGATGTCTCACGCACATGCGCAAGGTCTTGGAATTTATAATCATAGGGCGCAATTAACGGGGCGAACAACGCACATATACCTAGTAAACCTAGATAGGAGATACATACTAGGGCAACTTTGTCGTGCAATAGACGCTTTAGAACTCCGGGACGACCGCGTGGACGGGTTTTCTCCTCGCGAATTACTGGACACGAACCTGACATAGCAGTGGAAGTTGATGCACTTACACGCGCTTCTTCCTGTACAAAGGTGTCGATTAACGGTTCATTTTCAAAGTCAACCTGATTTAATATATCCATATTTAATGCGCTCGACTTGCTTTCCGGTGATGAATACGCGGATCAATCCAAAGATAAGCAATATCAACCAGTAAATTGGCACAAACAAAACTCAAAACCAATAAAAGTACAATCGCTTGTAATAAGGGGTAGTCTCGACTATAAACCGCTTGCACCGAAAGGCGACCCATGCCCGGAATCGAAAAGATATTTTCTACAATAAAGAATCCACCAACGGCAGTTCCTAAAACAGGTCCTACCATAGTTACCACCGGTAGTAGCGAATTACGGAGAGCGTGGCGGGTCATTATTGTTATTTGGCTCAAACCTTTGGCTTTAGCGGTGCGTATATAATCTTGCGATAGTGCATCCAGAAGGGCTGAACGAGTTTGCCGGGTAAGGTAAGCCGCACCGGGTAAACCCAGCACAATTGTCGGTAGAATAGTCTGCGCCCATGAACCCCAGCCCCCTATAGGTAATGCCTTAAGCTGAACCCCTAACCACCAGATTCCAGCATACGCAATTACAAAAGAAGGGATACTAGTTCCCAAAACCACAAAACCGCGTACCACCCAATCGAGGGTACGACTGCGATAAGCGGCAGCGATTATACCAAGTGGAATACCCAAACCTAGCATAAGCAGCATTGAAAGCGCACCCAGTTGCAAGCTTACCAGCCAACTATCGCCAATAATCTCGATAACCGGAATTCCACCTTTGCTGAAACTATACCCCAGATTGCCATGTAAAAGCTCGCCGAAGTATATCCACAGTTGCTCAAGTATAGGCTTGTCAAGCCCGTAGTGAGTGAGAATACTATCTACCACAGTCTGGCTGGCACCGTTTTCCAACATCGCGCTCACAGGGTCACCCGGCGCAATCCGCCCCAGTACAAAGGTTATAATCACTGCTACTAAAGCTAGAGGGAGTGCGCCAATCGCTCGCCGTAAAATCATTCGCATCTGTTTAAGCCTGATGTGAAAAAGCGGCAAACCTTTTACAGGGCTTGCCACGATTAAATTACTTTACTTCGACCTGATCGTAGGGCAAAATGCCTATTGGGCTAAACTGGTAACCGCTAACATAGGGCTTGGCAACCAACCGGGTATAAATCTGGCAGATTGGCACAAACACCGCATCGTTAACCGCCACTTGCTCAGCCTGAGCATACAGATCATACCGTTTTGCGGCATTCAATTCTGCATCGGCTGCTTCAACCAGCTTGTCAAACTTATCACTTTCATAACCAAAGATGTTAGAAGATGATTTTGAATATAAAGGAACGGTCAACAGACTTTGCGGGTCTAGGTAATCCGCTACCACCCGATCATAGAAAGAGGCGAGGCTGGTCTTCTTCCGTTCTTCGGCGACAAACTTGGTGCGCTCCATCACTTCCAGCTTAACCTTCATACCTAGGTTAGTAGTAATTTGGCTCTGGAAAAACTCCATGTAAGCTGAACTACTACCCGTCCCCGCCTGCACGATCGAAAACTCCGGTAAGCCCTGTCCACCGGGGAACCCGGCATCTGCCAGCAATTGCTTTGCTTTTGTTGGGTTATATTCCAGCGCCTTTACGGTTGTCGGGTAGCCCGGTATCGTGCCAGGAGGGATAATACTATCGGGCAATTTGCAACTGGTAAAAATCTTATCAACCAGAGTTTTGCGATCAATGGACATTGCTACGGCTTGTCGTACTCGAACATCCTGGAACGGTTGGTAAGCCTTCGGGTTAAGCACCAGCGGGTAGGCGGTGTAGGTCAGCTCTTTGGGTTGAATCAAGAACTTAGAAAGTTCTGGATCATCCTTGATTTGATCAAAAATAGTATCGCCTACACTCCACACGATGTCCACATCGCCTTTGGCAAACATTGCTAAACGCGCCTGTGCATCGCTGACATAGAGCATTTCGATGTCAATTTTTGGCTTTCCAAAAACATAGTAGGGATTTGCCGCCAAATAAATGCTTTGGCTTTTCTTCCACTCTTTCAGAATGAAAGGACCAATCGAAGCGGTGTGTTTTTCCCACCAGCGATCGTTCTTTTCAACTTCAGTGCGATCGAGAATTGATGCAATCGGCAACGCCAGTTTGGAAAGGAAATAGGGCGCAACCTTGTTCAGGGTAATCTGAACATTGCTATCATCCAACGCCTTCAGACCACTAACCTCAGTAGCTTTAGCAGTATAATAGTCGTCTGCTCCGGCAATATCGGTTAGATTTACAGCAGCAGCAGCTTTAAGTTTAGGGTCAAGACTGCGGGTAAGACTCCAGACAACATCTGAAGCTTTCACCGGGTTTCCATTCTGGAATTTCAAGTCTTTACGTAAGGTAAAGGTGTAAACCTTCCCATCGGTTGAAACTTGCCATTTCTCAGCAGCCAACGCCAAAATTTCGCCTTTGGAATTGTTTGTCACCAAGCCGCCAAAAATATTTACCATAATCTGACGGGTAGTACCAGAACCAGCCGGGTCTAAGCTTGCCGGGTTCGCATACGTGTTTGCTTCCCGCAATAAACCGGGATGATCGCTTTTCGCGGAGGTTGTGGCGGCAGTAGTAGCGCTGGCAGTGGTAGTAACAGCGGCAGTTGTAGTACCAGTCGTAGGGACAACCGCAGGTCCCACAGTCTGGTTTGGCGCAAGGGTGGCAGCGGTAGTAGCCGCGGCGGTAGTAGTAGCAGGAACAGGGGTAGCAGTGCTATCACCGCAAGCCGATAAAAGCAGACCTGCGAACAGAAATATTGCTGCGCCTAGCCTCATACGAAGCGACTTAGCAGCAAATAAATTTTTACTCCTCAACTTAATCTCCTCCCTCGTGGATGGTTTCACACTCATCTGGTATCTATGTCAACTTAAATCCATCAACCGGAGCAAAGCAGCACACTTGAAAAAGTCCAATATTAATTAAGTAGTTTAGATTAAATACTACATATTACAGTATGCTAAGCTACAAATGAATTATTTTGTTATAAGCCCTTCTGAGTTTGTATATTTTTGACTCCTTTTGTCCTTTTTTTAAACCCAAATATGCTACGATTTTAAATGAGAACTTCTCACACATATTTTGTTACCTGTTAATACTTGGTCTTGCGTTGCATCCAACTATGTACAATACCAAACCGCTTCTGAAGTGAAAGGTTGTGGGATATGTGTCAATATATCTATCCCGATTACAATACTACTTGTTTAAGTAATCTGCCCTCTGATAACCTTCTTTTTTTCTCAAATCCTCCTGAAGATATAGTAAAGCCTTTTGTATCCGCCGTTTCCAGAAGCATGCTTTAGCGGAGGAAAGGATGGCATAATTATGCAATGGATTCAAGGACCGGCTGGCGGAACTGGCTTGACCAACGAAATGGTAGAAGCCCTTATAAAAGCACTTCAAAATGGAGCACCTTCGGCAACCGCCGCAATGCAAAAACTCGGTTTTGTAGTCAATGGTCTCGCTAGAGTTTCCGAGAATACTGCTCTTGGCATACTTAGGAGTTGGGCAAGCAGGGGTCATTTGGGAGCGCAACGAGCCTTATGGGTGTTAGTTGAAACCACCCCATTTCAAAAATGGTTGCTTCGTTGGGGCTTGGGTAAGCTAGTTTTTGAAGGAGCAACTAAAATTGCTATCAAGGTAGGCGGCAAATTAATTGCAGTAGGCGTGCTATCGTGGGTAATGCTGGCTTGGACTGTTTGGGATATTTATCACTTTATTAAACCTTCCTCAAACGGCAACGACCTAGCATTGACCGCAATTGCGGTAATAACAAACACCCCTGCCTTCACTGAAACTGAAACCACTACACAAAGCGTAGAAACTAAAACCCCATCCATCACAAAAGCGCCCACTACTACCGCTGTAACCCCAACGGTTGCAGCTACTACAGTAAAATGTCCTTCGCCAGTGACAGTTAACAAGCTATGCCCATGGAGTCCAAAAGATGCAGGTTCTCAACCCTGTGGGGAAGGTTTTTGTTGGGATGGTGGGTTTAACGGTTCTTTAGCATGTAAGCAGGAAAGTAGCGTGCCAAACTCAGGTCGAACCTATACCACTGATTTGGTTTGCAATGAGGGCTATGAAGCAGTGCGCAACCCCTGTACGAATGTTATTACCAGTTGCACAAAAAAAGCGACGCTTTCGGGCAATGCGGTAATAGCCTATTCCAATAATAGCTTGCATAAAGCCTCGCCGGGGAATTTATTTGACCTTACAGGCTTGCTCTTAAAACAAAAGGTTGGGCAGGAAAGTTCGTCGTCGCGCCCGACTTGTGCATCTTAAAAGCTTTTGGTAGAAATATGTGTTTAATGGAGTAATCCAGATGAGCTATAATTCAAACCAACCCAACCGTGCAGGTGACAAGCCACCAATAGCACCCGGTTTTGTAGCACCGCAACCACCGAACTATAATCCACCTCCGCCGGGATATATGCAACCACCTATTGGTTATGGGTATCCTCAATACTATCCGCAAGGCAATCAAGGGATACCTGCATATAAGGAACACAAGCGAGGCAGACTGCATTTTTTAATCCCATTAATCGGAGCAACAATAATGACGGCTTGTTGCTTTATGCCTTGGGTTACGACTAAAAATGGCGGGCAAACCGTCTATGCCAATGGATTCGGAAATGTCAGCGACTCCTTTTTTAGCTGGTTTCCTAAAGGTGCTAACCTCATAGGATCGGGATATGCGCGTGACGGTCTTTTTGTTCTGGTAGTGGGAATAATATTGATACTACTATCTTTTCTAGGTTTGCTGATTAATAAAGGTTTTATTTCAATAAGCCTGACATTGTTAGGCAGTGTTGGAGATTTTTTTCTGATTCGAAAAATACTGGATATATTAGATAAGTTAAAAGATAGCAACGGCTCTGGGAATGTCGGGCTTGGTTTACTCATCGGAGTGGGTGGCGCGGTGTTGGTGTTGCTGGAGGTTCTCTTTTTATTAACAAGGCGAAAAACAAGCAACTAAATAAATAGCACGAGTATTTGTCTATCGTTCCAAACCTCCTACATAATTAGGGAAGGGCGCTTATGTAAGCAACGCCCTTCTTTAAGCCCGCGGAAGGTAACTAAAATCCCATCGAACGTCCGATTATTTCCTTCATAATTTCGTTGGTTCCGGCGTAAATACTCTGCACCCGCGCATCCAAATACAGGCGCGTAATCGGGTATTCCAGCATATAGCCATAGCCGCCATGGAGTTGTACGCATTGATCGGCTACCCGTTTTTGCAAATCGCTTGCCCACCATTTCGCCATTGCCGCCGTTTCAGGAGTCAGACTACCGGAGTTCAATTCATCTATACAGCGATCGATGAAAACACGCCCGATCTCGATTTCTGTTTTCATTTCTGCCAATTTAAAGCGTGAGTTCTGGAAATTACCAATGGGCTGCCCAAAAGCGGTGCGTTCCTTGCAATACTCAACGGTTATTTCCAACGCTTTCTCACTAGCTGCCATCGCCGAAACCGCCACACTCAGGCGTTCCTGTGCCAACATCTGCATCAGATAATAGAACCCTTTGCCCTCATCTCCAAGCAAATTGGCAACAGGCACTTTCACATCCTCAAAGATGAGTTCAGCCGTATCTTGCGCTTTCAAACCCATCTTTTCCAGTTTGCGCCCACGAGAGAAACCCTCCATCCCACGCTCGACTACCAGCAAGCTGATTCCCTTGTGACGTTCTTTGGGGTCTGTCTTTGCTGCCACTACTACCAAATCACTCATAATTCCATTGGTAATGAAGGTCTTTTGCCCGTTGAGCAGATAATAATCACCTTGCCGAATAGCAGTGCTACGAATTGCGCTTAAATCACTCCCGGTATTAGGCTCGGTCATCGCAATGGCAGTGATATACTCCCCGGTGCATATTTTAGGAAGCCAGCGTTGTTTTTGTTCGGGGGTAGTATATTTCAGGAAATAGGGCAATACTACATCATTATGTAAAGTAAATCCTGCGCCTGCGCTCAATACCCCACCGTAAATGGTTTCCTCGCTAAGAATGGCGTTATAGCAGAAATCGTGAAGTCCCACTCCGCCGTATTCTTCCGGTACTTCCATGCCCAGAAATCCTTGCTGTCCGGCTTTCAACCATAACTCCCTTGAAACAATGCCGTCCTTCTCCCATTGCTCAAAATTGGGAAGCATTTCTTTTTCGACAAAACGCCGGACAGAGGCGCGAAACATCTCATGTTCCGCACTGAACAGGTCTCGCTTCATTCTGAATCTCCTGTGATAATAAGCGATAGACGGCTTGATAAATGGTTGTACCACCAATAAAACAGAAGAGGCTACTTTGTGCCTCCCCAGTAATTAGACTTAATGAAGACGTAGAAAATCAAGAAGTTTTGTGCCAAATTCTTCGGGTTTCTCTACATGAGGGCTGTGACCACAGTCAGCCAGCACAATTTCTTCATAACTTCCTCCGTTATCCTTGTATGTGTCCAATACACTTCGGAGTTGTGAAACCATAGGCTGAGGAGGGTAAATCTCCATACCGGGCCAACCCGGAACTGCGCCCAACATTCCTAAAGTGCCAAAATCAAACAAAGAATTATCGGCAACAATTTGGTCGCTATCTCCACGTATCCATAACACATCAGGTTTGATACTAATATTGGCAAAACTAGATTGGTTCATATATTTGGGAGAAAGGGCATTATTCACCCCAAGCGTACCGGGCGCAACGGTAGGCCAATTCTCTGAAGTAGTTAGGTCGCCGGGATAATTGCCATCCGCCACATAGGTGGAAAGCATAGCAGTGACATAGTTTTCTTCTATATCCGGCGCAACTTTAAAAGGAGGCTTGAAATAATAGGTATTCATAACATTGCGGGGTGAGTTAGGCGCTTCATCGCTTCTATCCTGATTCTTTAGGCGTGCTACAAAATCAGGGTTGGCAGTACCGCCGCCTGAACCTGCGAAATCGGCAAAATGTGGTTTTCCGTCAAGCCCCTGACATCCACCAAACCCGAAAGGTGAGCTTGCAGCTTCGAGTGTCAAAGAGCGCAAGGTATCTGCATGGTGTATAGCATATTCCATAACTACATTGCCCCCTAATGACCAACCGAGCAAATGGAAAGGAGGAAGGTTAAGAGCGGTGACGAAACTAAACAAGTCGTCCGAATAATCTTTCATACCTCTGGTAGCATCCACCGGCAAAGTCTGGGTCTTACCGTAACCACGCATATCGGGAGCATATACATGGTACTCACCGCTATTTGCCAGCACCAGCATCAAATCTTCAAAAAACAGATTGCAAGAAACATTGCCATGAATCAGAACAACAGGTGTTTTATTAACCTCACCAGCTTCAAGATAAGCCACTTCGAGTCTATCGGTACTAATACATTGATAATTAATACCCGGTAAAAAATTAATCTCACTCATAATTTTATCCGTTTTCTTATGCTGTCTATTTTGAGCAATACTATAAAGTACAATTGGAGAAACAGGAGTTGGAATAGCATTTTCCTGAACTAGGAATTTAACATTGGAAAATAGTATTGTCAATTAACATTGAGAGAAAAGTGAGGAGAGATAAATGAAATAAAGACAAGGGGTATAAACCCCTTGCCTAAAATCCAAGAATCTTGAGAAAATAACTAAAGCAGTTGCAGTTTACCTATGATGGCATCTGCTGCTTCTTGTGTGCCTACAGCATCATGGGCATTGCGGTCGTGCTTCATATCGATAGTTACTTTATTGCCTTCTTCGATTACAGCCGCAATAGCCTTTTCCAGCCTTTTAGCAGCATCAAATTCTCTAAGATGGCGCAGCATCATCAAACCGGAGAGAATCATTGCCAGAGGATTGGCAATGTTTTGACCTGCTATCTGAGGAGCGCTACCATGAGTGGCTTCAAAGACAGCAAATTCATCGCCAATATTACCACCGGGCGCCATACCCGGTCCTCCAATCAAACCTGCTCCTAGATCAGATAAAATATCACCGTACAGGTTAGGCAACACCAGCACATCGTAATCCTCTGGGTATTGCACCAAATGCATAGTAATTGCATCTACAATCACTTCTGAGAATTCAATGTCAGGATACTCTTTTGCAATTTCACGGGCAGTATCTAGAAACAAACCATCGGTGAACTTCATGATATTGGCTTTATGAACCACCGTTACTTTGCGGCGATTATTGTCGCGGGCATAGTCAAAAGCGTACTTAACAATCCGCCGAGTGCCATACGCGCTTGCAGTTTTTATACTGAGCGCCATATCATCTCTGAGTTTGCTTCCAAAATCCTTTTTCATTTCTGTAATCAACCTTTTTGTTTCAGGTTGATTTTCCCTATATTCCACCCCAGCGTAGAGATCCTCCATGTTCTCGCGTACAAACACGAGATCAACAGAATCATAACGGCTGTTCACACCCTTATAAAACTTGCAAGGGCGAACACATGAGTATAAATCGAGGCTTTGGCGCAAAGCTACATTTATACTCCGAAAACCTTTACCGATTGGAGTAGTAATTGGTCCCTTTATAGCTACTTTATTCCTACGAACAGACTCAAGAGTGCCTTCTGGCAATAAACTACCACTACGTTCAAGCTCTTCGCCACCGGCATTTTTTACTTCCCAGTTAAATTCTATCCCGGTAGCATCCAGTACTCTGCGAGTTGCTTCGGTAACCTCTGGACCAATACCATCTCCAGGTATTAGGGTTACGTTATAGCTCAATTTCTGCTCCTTTATGTGTGATTATCGGTAATTTACTGACCGTGAGATTATCGCAGATTTCATAATTATCTGCGACATCAACTAATTTAACGCTGGTCAACTGAAACAAAAGCAAGATCTAATAGACCTTTATATTCGGCTGCCGGACGGATAAGACGGTTGTTAACCATCTGTTCCAGCACATGTGCAGACCACCCTGCTGAGCGTCCAACTGCAAATGTAGGGGTAAATAAATCACCTGGCAGGTTCAGAGAATCTAAAAGAACAGCAGAATAGAATTCTACATTGGTATAAAGGTTATGACCGGGTTTATATTCTTCCAGTAGTAAAAGCGCGGTTTCCTCTACATGATGCGCCAGTTCATATACTTCCGGGTTGGCAAGTTTGGCAAGCTCTTGCAACGGCAAGGAACGAGGGTCTGCGGTCTTGTAGATACGGTGACCAAAGCCCATAAGGCGGACATTATGCGAAAGTGCATCCCGTAGCCAAGTTTCGGCATGATCCAATGAACCGATTGCCAGTAGCATATCCTTGACTTTTGAGGGTGCGCCTCCGTGCAAAGGGCCCTTTAACGCCCCGATTGCGGCTACTAGCGCCGAACCCATATCCGACTCTGTGCTGGCAACTACACGCGCTGCAAAAGTAGAAGCATTCATCCCATGATCCGACAATAGCACCAAGTAGGCGTTCATTGCTTTTACAAAATTTTCAGAAGGAATATTTCCGGTTAACAGGTAAAGATAATTTGCAGCATGGCTGAGTTCAGGAATAGATTCGAGGGGTTCAAGTCCTTGCCGCAAACGGTGAAAGGCTGCCAAGAAAACGGGCATTCTGCTAACCAGTGCAAAAGCTTGATCCAGACTTGGCGAACCTTCAATTGAGGAAGCTGCCCAAGCAGAAACAGCAGTACGTAACGCATCCATCGGCTGTGTGGTAGCAGGTAAGCCCCGCAAAGTTGACAACACTGATGCAGGTAATGTGCGGTCAGCTGCCAGCTTATTCTTAATCCACTCCAATTCGGTAGAATTTGGCAACCGACCATACCAGAGTAAATAAACCACTTCTTCATAAATAGCATTACGTGCAAGGTCCTGAACATCATAGCCTCGATAAATCAGTCGTCCTGCTGTACCATCAACCTTGCTTAGGGCGGTAGTAGCAGCAACAATTCCTTCGAGCCCGGCTTTAAATCCTTTACTCTCGGCGCTTTTTACTGCGGTGGAATTACTATTCAAAATAGTCGTAGTATCTGACATAGGTGCTCCCCTCCTGAAAAATTACCTGATGACCAAATTTGTTACTCTTAGAACGACAATTTCGTGTAAATGAGCAACAAACAATGAACTGCATACAGAACCTTCCTGAGAGGGAATGTCCCGAATTAGCGCGGTTCAAATAGTTACAAATATAAATATTTACTTAATATATGGAAAAGGCTCGTAACGATGAGCAAAGTAGTACGGTCGATTTTAAAAACATCGGCAATGAACTAAACCCTGAGCAGCCAGGAAACTCATGCTTCGTTGCAAAATGAGGATAGTAAAATTATCTATATATATCCAAGTAATGTCAGTAGCACATAACACATTGGATTTATCTATTATATCTATAGTTCATACTTTTGGCGAGTCGATTCCAATTAATTTCTGATTGAAAATGCGAAAGCCAGAAGAAGGTTCTCTAGTTAATTTTCGTGTTCACCTTCAGGAGCTTTTTTCTTTCTTAACACCGAAGGGTCGTACAAACCGAGTATCGGAATCCAAAACCACCAAGGATTAGGCAAAGACTGGAAGATGTCAGAGCTATATTTACGGGCATGATTGATAAAGCGGTGCGGCCAATATGATGGTATAAGTTTCCAGAATGGCTCAGGCGCATTCTTAAGGGAAGAAATTAAGCCCTTAAAATCATTCCCCTTGTCATATTTTTTCCTATCCTCTTCGAGTTGCTCTTGTAAAATCGAGCGTAACTTTTCGGTAGCAATATCCCAATCCATTCCTTCATCTATTAGTTCGGAAGGTTCGATTGGCTTGCCGAAATGTATTGTAACGGGAGCAGGTAACACCCCATAATACATAAAAGGAACAACAGGGAGAAAGAAAATTATAGGACTTAAATGCAGGTAGGGTAATTTAAGCAAGCGAGCAATTAGATCAAACAAGCGATTCCTATTTGCGTAAGGGTGAAAATATTCGGAACCAACAATAGTTACCGGGATAATATAGGCATTATGTTTGGTAGCAAGGCGCAACAAGGGCGTTTTAAACGGCATAAGCTTGTAGCGATCCTTGAAATCACGCGCTATGCCCGGCACACCCTCTGGAAAAATAATAACGTGTTTGCCTTGCTTTAACAGATTTACAAAATTTCGAGCAGTTGCATCCACGCAACCTACCCTATACCACCATTTAGGTATGCGGAAGAGAAAATTTCTTTTTAACTCAGAAACCTGACGGTCAACCAGTGCGCGGGGTTTTTCATCCACCGAAAACCCTAAGTGATCGTGCCAGTACATACTCACTGCGTAATCAAGCAAAATACCATCCCAAGGAAAAGAACGCCCTGCATGATTGGCTGCAAATATTATTGAACGTCCTTGATTAGGATCAGGCAAATCTTCTAACCCAACTTGCTGAAGTCTGAAGTAATATTTAGCAATCGGACCTAGCACTTCACGCGCCAAATCAACAGCATAAGCGGGATGAAACCAACTCTGGTTTGATTTTCTGCTCAACTTAGTATTTTCCCTCGGTTTAATCTTACTTAACAGGTTTTAGCTTCTTTCTTTGTTATAAGCTGAGCCGCCAGAAGTAAATCTGAGAATCGCCAGCTACAGCCAGATTTATTTCGGCATTTTAAGCCAGTTGCACATATTTTGGCAGTATCGTTTGATAGCCACACCCTTTGCGCTACCTATAACTGATCCAGTTGGATGGAACAAAGCTTTAAAGAGTTATGTTTTTTCGGTCTATAATTACATACCATTATAAGGTTCTATTTTACTCTAAATCAGCCAGAATTTCTGTAACCACAAGATTGCTATTGTGAGAAAATCAAGCATATTTGAGTGATTTTTTGACAAATAAGTAGAATCGGCATCTAAATCTTCCTTATTCTGAGCTAAATCCGATCGAATGGTGTAAAATCTGCTCAAAATTATTTCTCCAAGCGATTTCATTTTGAAAGGCTGGATATATGACAGACAGATTAGCAGGGAAAGTAGCCTTGATAACTGGCGCGGGTAACGGAATCGGGCGTATCACTGCCCGATTATTTGCTTCGGAAAGTGCCAGCGTGGTAATTTCAGATCGACTCGAAGCAGATTTAAAAGAAACCGAGCGGTTAATAACAAGCGAGGGCGGTAAGGTAACCACGATTTTGTGTGATGTCACCAAGGCAGCACAGGTGCAAGCCAGCGTAAACCTGTCGTTGGAAACATACGGTAAATTAAATATATTGGTTAACAATGCCGGAATCGGGCGAAACCCTGCCCGAATCACCGAACTAAGCGAAGAAGATTGGGACATTACGCTCAATGTAAATCTTAAAGGGGTTTTTCTCGGCATGAAATATGCTATCCCGGCGATGAAAAAGCAAGGCGGCAGTATTATAAATCTTGCCAGTGTCGCAGGCATTGTGGGAACACCCAAGCTTTCCGCATATGGCGCAAGCAAAGCAGGCGTAATTCAGTTATCCAAAACTGCCGCACTAGAATGGGCACGTTATGGTATCAGAGTAAATGCAGTTTGCCCATCTTGGACAAAAACTAATATGGTGGATTTATTCACAAATGCGACTCCAAACCCACAGGCTACCGAACAGGGCATGGCAAGCGCTATTCCTTTAGGCAGGCTTGGGCAACCCGAAGAAATAGCCAACGCAATTTTGTTTCTTGCCAGTGACGATAGTAGTTTTATAACCGGCGCAACCTTACCGGTGGATGGTGGTCTCGCCGCGATGTAAATAAAAAGGCGCGGGGTTTTTGCCCCGCACCTCTAAAAACAACTCTATTAAGCGTCGACCAGCATACCTTGGTCGTCGCGTGGAAGATTCCATTGCTCAGGTGAACGCCACAAACCTGAAAGCACCAATTCTCGAATATAGTGCATTTCCTTGGGAAGGCGATCGTACATCTTGTCGAGCAATTCCTCGTGAGAGAGTAATTCCGCTTTCCAGTTATCGCGGTCAACCGACATCACCTTCTCAAACATTTCAGGGGTGAAGTCTTCCATGCCGCGCCAGTCAAGGTCTTGGTAACGTGGCACCCAACCAAGGGGGCTTTCGATACTGGCAGCCTGCCCATGTGAGCGCTCTACAATCCACTTCAAGATACGCATATTGTCACCAAAACCGGGCCATACGAAGTTGCCATTCTCATCTTTTCTGAACCAGTTCACGTTAAAAATACGTGGCGGGTTCGGGATGGAACGCCCAAATTGCAACCAATGGTTGATGTAATCTCCCATGTGATAGCCGCAGAAAGGCAACATGGCAAAGGGGTCACGTCTGACCTCTCCAACTTTTCCGGCAGCGGCAGCAGTGGTTTCTGAACCCATGGTAGCGGCAGAATAAACGCCAAACGCCCAGTTGAAGGATTGATAAACCAAAGGCACTGTTGTACTGCGTCTTCCGCCAAATATGAAAGCAGAAATCGGCACACCTTTAGGGTTTTCATATTCTGGGTCAATAGAGGGTACTTGGCTGATAGGAGCGGTAAAGCGTGCATTTGGATGCGCTGCCTTCCGTCCACAGCCGGGGGTCCATTCCTGACCTTGCCAGTCAATCGCAGTAGCGGGGGGCGCATCGGTCATACCTTCCCACCATACATCACCGTCCGGGGTTAAAGCTACGTTGGTGTAGATAGTGTTTTTGCTGACTGCATCCATCGCGTTGGGATTGGATTTATAGGATGTACCCGGAGCTACCCCAAACATACCGGCTTCAGGGTTGATTGCATGTAGTATGCCATTAGCATCTGGCTTAACCCAAGCAATATCATCGCCAATGGTAGATACTTTCCAACCATCCAAAGTGTTGGGCGGGATCAACATAGCGAAGTTAGTTTTGCCACAGGCGCTAGGGAAAGCGGCTGCCACGTAGGTTTTTTCACCGGCAGGCGATTCTACGCCGAGAATCAGCATATGCTCTGCCAGCCAACCTTCATCACGAGCAAGCACCGAAGCGATGCGAAGAGCAAAGCATTTCTTTGCCAATAAAGCATTTCCGCCGTAGCCGCTACCATAAGACCAGATGGCGCGGTCTTCCGGGAAATGAACAATGTACTTATTATCTTTATTGCAAGGCCATGTTGAGTCTTGCTGACCGGGTAACAAAGGCGCACCAACGGAGTGGAGACATGGTACAAAATCTCCATCACCCAATATCTCAACCACTTTGCGACCCATCCGGGTCATGATTTTCATGTTGACTGCTACATAAGGAGAGTCGGACAATTCCACACCGATGTGGGCAATAGGAGAGCCTAACGGACCCATACTAAAGGGAATTACATACATTGTGCGCCCACGCATACTGCCATCAAATAGCTTGGTTAGCGTGACTTTCATTTCTTTGGGGTGCATCCAATTGTTTGTTGGACCCGCATCATGGCGGTTGTTGGTGCAAATATAGGTGCGATCTTCGACACGAGCGACATCGCTAGGGTCTGACCGGGACAGAAAACTGTTAGGACGTTTCTCTTGATTGAGCCGGATAAACATGCCGGATTCAACCATTTCATCGCAAAGTTTGTCATATTCCTCTTGCGAGCCGTCGCACCAGTGTACGCTGTCCGGCTTGCAGAGTTCTGCCATCGACTGAACCCACTCGCGTAACTTAGCATTCTTAACGTATTCGGGGAAGTCCATAGTGTCTCCTATTCTAGACATCAAATTATCCAGTTAGCCTCATATGGCTAGTTAGTTTTATCCAAATGGTTTATTACAATTGTCTAAGTTTACGACTTGAGTATGCTTAATGTCAAGGAGACGCAAACCTAACGTGTTTTGGCTAACTGTAAGGTTTTTTCAGAGCATGCTGTAGGGGATTTTATTACAAAAGGTTTTAAGGGTTTAACGGCAGGTGATACTGGAGATTGATGCTTCCAAATCCTGTTGTGCTACCCCGTTATAAAAACGGGCTTCTTCGCCCACGCTGGCAAAGTAAAGGTTACCATTGCATTGGAAACTTAACACCGTAACCGTGTAATCTTGCACACTAACATTATCTTCAACTGTGCTGAAGACCGCTTTTGCTATCCATGCAGGGGTATTGTCCAACAGTTTAGTTTCTATAGTATCCAACAATATTTTAGGGTTTTTAGCTTTAGTTTTTATGTTAGTTATGTAAAGTTTAATTGCTTCGTCAGGATTAATATTAGCATTTGGTATAGTACGACTAGGTGGCTTTTCAATGGTTAAAGCGGCTGTAGAGCTATCGGGTTTAGTAAAAATTACACGGGAAGGATCTACATCCTGCCTTATCCATGTGCTAGGATGTGCCACAATTACACCGAGAGCTGAATCTGAGTTTGCAGGGCTTGAAAAAACATGAGAAGGTAAATTCGCCAGCGTAGAACCAGTACCTGAGTTCATTACAAAAGCCAGTACGTATACAATAGCTCCGATAATTACCGTAATTAACAATGCCAATAGCATAAATAGCCAGGCGCGTGGTTTAGCTCGCTTGTAGCCAAACTGATTACGTGGCAACACTGCATCCGGTGGGAATAGTTCGGAGTGGTCTCGAACAGTGGAAGGTTTCGCTTGTTCGCCGAAATAATCGAATACACCTTGCTGCTGCGCTACAAAAGATAATTGCCCGGAATCAGCGGAAGCTTCCACAAATGGATTATTTTCAGATGTAGTAAGGTTAACAAATTTCCCTTGAGAGGTTTGGGAAATTAAATTATCAAATTCCTTATTTGAAGGTGAGTTTTCATAGGTGGCTTCGAGTAATAACAAAACATCTCCCACTCGAAGTTTATCTCCGGGACGAACCAGCACCGATTGCATGGGAGCAAGAGATCGCCCGTTTAAGGTAGTGCCGTTCTGGCTGTTCATATCGCAAACAAGCAGCCCGTCTTCTCTTATCTCTAGTTCGAGATGAAAGCGCGACACACTACTATCAACCAGCACTATATCGTTTCCAACTTTTCTGCCTAATTTGAGTTTGGAACGGGCAGGATTATGCCACAAATCAAAGACATCCGGTTGGGGAGCGCCCGGTAACATATGAGGTTCTTCTAAAATTTTTAACTTCATATCAACTAGAGCTGGTATTGTCATAAAATTTCTCAATAACAATTATAGCATGTACTCCGGTCTAGAAAACTAGCCCTTTTTTACTGTTATTTGTAGTAACAAAAAGTGTCCCCGTAATATTTTAAACGGATAAGGCTGCTATGAGGTTCTAGGTTTTTATAACAATTTCGTCAGGGTTTCAGGAAAGACTGCCAACAATCTCACCGTCGAGTATTTCAATTTGGCGGGTGGCATTGCGTGCCCAATAAGCATCATGGGTTACCATTAACACTGTTTTCCCCGAAGCTACAAACTGTTGTAGCAATTTAAAAACATAATTAGCGGCATCACTTGGCAGATTACCAATTGGTTCATCGCCTAATAAAATGGGTGGGTCATTTGCAAGCGCCCGTGCAAGTGCCACGAGTTGCTTTTCACGACGATTAAGATCAGAGGGCTTAAGACGTGGGATTTCAGGGTCGGTAAGACCGACTAGAAACAGACGCTCCATTGCGATCTCGTTGCGGCGGCGAGGGTCAACCACCGTACCTGCTAATTCAATCGCGGTGGTGATTTGCTCCAAAATAGTCAGGCGAGGATTTAGCTGGTTCAAATCACTGTTCATATAGCCAATATTGCGACTTCGCCAACGTACATGGTCGCGCTCTTCTTCAAGATTTAAGCGTTTTTTACCGCGCCAGCTTTCGTGGGTTGGTATTTGATAACCAAGAATTGATACCGTACCACGATCAGCAGCTAGAAAACCGCCCATAATTTCAACTAATTCACTTTTACCTGAGCCGGAAGGACCAACTAATGCTACCAATTCACCTTGACGCAAACCAATTCTCACGTCTTTGAGTAAAAGGGTGGAGGCGCGCCCACTGCCTTCGTTGTACCACACCCCTTCCAAACGCGCTACCTCTGCCCCAAGCCGCGCTTGTGGTACAGCAGGGCGTGCTATTTCAGGGCGATAAAGAGCCGTGCCTTCTGGTAACGCCGCGCTAGATTGCCGCTGGTTTCGCCCAACAACAATCAAATTCACCGCTAGATTTGTTTCGCCCTCTTCAATAGAGCGCCGTATATCATCCGGGCTATTTTGGGTAATTTCCCGAAACGTCATGTCACCTAGGAAAGTTTTATCAAATTTGGTACCATCCTCAAGTTCAGGGATGTTAAGGTCATCTGCTCTGAAAACGGCACTTAGTCGCTGGTTCTCTATTTTAAAATCTGCTTCAACATCGCCAAACCGCAGGATATCGCCATCATGTAGCATGATCGGCGCATCCGCTTGCACACCGTTTACAAAGGTTTTATTGGTGCTACCAAGATCGCTGATATATACGCCGTTTGGGGTGCGGGCGAGGCGGGCATGCTGGCGTGACATACTATTGCTATCAATTACTATATCATTGGCTTGTCCACGCCCAATAGTAGCTTCTTCGCCGGAAAACAGGTAACGCTGACCATTTCTCAAAAAGATGTAAATAAAGATGTCGTCAGAAAGAGAGGCGGTTGGGCGGGTAGTTACGATTGGAGTGGGATTAGGACGTGGTGCTGGTACGCCTGTAACGCCTTCAAAGAGTATTTCAGTCAAGCCTAGCTTAATATGATCGCCGGGATGCAAAGGTAATGGGGCGGTTAGTTGGGCAATTTGACCGTTAACCAAAGTACCATTGATGCTACCCAAATCATGAATCAATAACTGACCATGTTGACCTGCAAAAATCTCGGCGTGACGGCGGCTTACATCGGCGCTATCTATCCAGATAGGACATTCGCGGCTGCGTCCTAGTAATATTGTGGAAATGCCTTGCTCAGGATAAGGCAGACTCAAGCGTTCTCCGGTGCGTGGTCCGGTAACAAAATTCATTTTTAACTGAGGACCTTCACGGTTAACGACTACAGGCTGACTCAATTAACCTACACCCCTTTACCCTAGCGGTTTTGGCGACGACCTCCACGGGCACTTCCAGTACGAACGGTATCGTCTTCATCATCACCACTACCCGCAGCGCTGATTACAAAAAGCTCGCCAAACATTGGAATCGCCATCAACAATGTTACAATTACTGCTAATCCCACCCCTAACCACAGAGAAGTATCGCTATCAAAATTCAAACTATTATGTAGCAAGGCTATCGTAATTCCGCCCAACCAGAAAATAAACTGAGCCATGATAACCAGCAGATAGATGGGAATAAACGCTACAAACCAATTAAAGATGCGTTTCTCTCGCTGTGTATAATGCCTCACATCAGGCTTGCGCGTCAATCGCCTTCGAACATGTACCAATGCTTTTTTGCGCAAGCTTGGAATTTCCACCCAATCCATTAAAGCGTAATAACCGTCGCCTTCCACCAAAGGATTGAGATTAATATATGCCAATGTGAAGGCAATAACGCCTAATTGAAATAGGGCATCCCGGGTATGGGTATCGCTTTCAGACACCAAAAATAGCCACAGAAAACAAATATTACAGAAAAGAATATTGGTTAACGGACCTGCCAAGTTTACGACAATACGGGGCCAGCGTTTTTCCAACCATATCTGGTTTGTATCGACCAAAAACACAGGCCCTACCAGATTCCAGCCTACGCCTACTCCCATTACTTTCCGCCCAAAATGTTTGCAGGCTAGACCATGCGCAATTTCATGAATAAAGAAGTTAAATAATAAGACCAGAATAAGTATCCACCATAGTCCGGTGGCAAATAAAGCAATGGGCGGTTGCACCAGTGCCGAAAGACCACCCTTCCAAACAAAAGCAGCCGTTCCGGCTAGTACAATGAGAGCGAAGAGAAATACAAGCGGTTTCCAGAAAAATACCCTGCCAAAGTAGCGGTACAAACCTGTGAAAAAGCCATCCACATTTTTAATTTCTGTGGTATAAGTCAACGTTCGGAAAATCGGTTGCCACAATTTTCCTATAATGCTTCGTTCCTTACCTTGCTTCTCCCCTAGTAAGCGCTCATCCACCTTAGGCACTTCCAGAAAACCTGCTGCTTGCAACTGCCCCACGAGGTTGGATACACCCTCTAGGTCAAGACTTTTAAATTCCATAAAATAGGACAGTGCCAAATCGTTAATGCTATTATCACCATCCATCAATTGCCACAGGAAATAACCGCCCTCTGAGAGCTTGAAATAATCCTCACCCTTGCTCAAAAGATGCTGGGTTTCACCCATAGCATTGGTTTGTTCGGTGATAGACCAATCGGCTACGCGCTTCGGGCGATAACGTTTGCTGATACCTTTGGCAAAATACTGACCAAGCGCGTAATTTCCGCCTAATTTCAGCACTTCTTCAAATTGGGGGCGGTACAAGGTCAATAACTGCACTTCTTCAACTGCATGACAGGTATTGGTGCGGGTTGGGTTATCGGATAGGGCAGTCTCGCCAAAAAACTGACCCGGTCCGATTGTCATATCGGTGCGATTCTCACCACTACGAGTCTGGAAACTAAGCTCAATTTGTCCTTTGCGGATAATATAAAATGCGTCTGCACGTTCCCCTTCTTTGAAAATAACCCGCCCTTTGGGAAACTTTTTAACCTTCATACGGGCGGCAATTTGAGCTACTAATTGCGGGGGCATTGTAGTAAAAGGGCTGATGCGGTTTAGTACCGCGCCTAGCGGTAAGCCCAATAATTCGGCGCCAAGATTTGCTACCGGATCGGCGCTCTGACTCAATACCGTCTCAAAATCGGCTTTAGCAAGGGCGTAAGCATCTACCAGTTTCCGAGCACGCACTGTCACCGGATAGGTTTCACCTTCGCTAGCAATCCCATCGCCAAAAGTGTCGCCTTCTTCAAGCTCGGCAATAACCTGTTCGGTTCCTTTGCTATTTACGGTAAAAGCAGTAGCCTCACCCCCTACAATCAGGAAGAACTGATCGCATGGTTTATCTTTTTCACCGATGAGTTCACCCGGTTTAAATGAACGATAGCGCATACGAGCAGCCAAGTCGCGGATTGTTCTGTCCGAGAGAGTGCGCATTAAAATAGTGCCGCGTAACCAAGTAGCAGTCGAATAAGTGGCAACTTGTTGTTGAAAGAAAGAAAGGATTTTAGGATTATTGCTGAATGTCCGTACAAAATCCGACTCTTCCAATCGAAGCGCTTCCACCCTAGTACGCGCCACCAAACGATTGACAAAGGGTTGGTTGGCAAAAATTGTACGCTCACCGTAGATTGCACCGGGTCCGATTTCAGCCAGCACCAATCGTTCATCCCGCCGCTCATTCAAAGCACGCGAGATAGTTATATATCCCGATAATACGGCAAAAAATGCCCCTTTACCCTGCCCTTCTCGCGCAATTTCCTGTTCTGAATTGTAAGTAACCTGTTTGAAATAAGGTTGAAGCTGTTTAAATAGTTCATCGTCCAATTCATCGAAAGGTGGAATCTTGCGAAGCGGATGCAGATTCTTTTCTTCCTTAACCGCTTGCATTCCGGCAACATCCGGTGAACCTGAATCTGCGATTGTTTGGGTTGAATCAGCCATTTCAAGGGTAACAGGTTGCCCACTTCTGAGCATCACAGTTTGACCATCTTCGCGAGAGGGTTCATAATCTTCGAAAATGAACTCAAACTGACCTATTTTAAGACGGTCTCCACCGTTCAGGGCAATCGGACGTTTAATATCCTGACCGTTTACCAACACACCGTTGGAAGTACCGAGATCGGTTAACACATAACGCCCTGATTCATATACCAAAATTGCGTGGCGTTTTGAAACATAGGGGTCAAGAAGGCGCAAGTCATTGCTTTCAGAACGTCCTATTTGAACCTGACGATCACGAGGCAAACCAAGAAACCGCGCACCAAGATGTAACTGGCTGTGATCAAGCGCAAAGCGAAGGCGTTGCGAAGTTATTTTCACTGCCTCCAGTTTGGTAGATACTTGGTAGGGTACACGCGAAGCACGATACGAAAACTCACTTCCACGTATATTGATGGTATCACCATCCTGCAAGCGACGGGGGGCATCCAGCGCCACATCATTGATATAAGTAGGGTTGGCAGCGCCCAAATCTCGCAATACGTAGCCATTGCTAATCCAGCGAATCTCAGCATGGCTCCGACTGACATCTTCGTCCAACAATTGCAAATCATTATCGCCAAATCGCCCGATACTGAGGGGATGTGTTGGAATTAACCTAATAAAAGAACCAACCCTCAAGTTGCGAGCATCACTAACCAGCACATCGAGACGAGCAACACCGGGCCAAGTATCTTCAGGCATGTGTTTCTCATCAGGCAATTGAGCCAGTAAGGTTTTAATACCATCCACCGGTACAAAAAAAAGCAATTGGATACTACCACAGCCGATTATATCGCCGGGGAAAAGTGGCATAAGACTGCCGATCTGTTGCCCGTTCAGATAAGTGCCATTGCTGGAAGTATCACGTAGGGTTAAAACTTCATCCTCTTTACGCCAAGCAAACTCTGAATGGTGACGAGATACCCGGTTAGTGGGGTCTTGCAATAAAAAATTCGAATCAGGGGCACGTCCGATAACAAAGGGGGTAATAGCTAATGCATTAAAATCTAACGGGATGCAAGTACCTTGCTGAGGACCGTTAAGGATTCTTAAATGTGGGGTTTGCGGTGCTACTTCCGCCAAGACAACAACCTCTCGAATATTTTAGTTCTAAAACGCAATAAATAATGATATTAATTGGGTATCTTTCAGGGATTTACTTGGCAGATGAGCAAATACTCTTAAAATGAGTATATAACATTATAACATAATAGCCCTGAATTTTTAACGGGCTTATTTGCAACTAAATTTTATTTGTATAATCTATTTAAACGATGCGATTTCAAATTATGGTAGTAAAAAAGAGAAATCCGTCAAGATGTAACATCCCAGCGGATTTGTGAATAAAAATATAATAGCACATTAGAATTCTAGGAGTAACTTACCCGGTTGCGTCCCTCACTCTTACTCTGGTAGAGCAATTTGTCAATACGCTCAAATAAACTATCGGGCGTATCATTGGTGCTATTGAGAGCAGCGCCGATAGAAATAGTAACTTTAATCTCGCCGTGTAGAGTATGCAATTGAGCTTTCCCCACCAACGCTCTGATTTTCTCGCTAATTGCTATTAGTCGCTCTTGATCCATATTGTGTAATACCACAACAAATTCTTCTCCGCCCCAACGACCAACAAAGTCTGTTACGCGAACATTATTAGCAATTGTTTTAGCAACCATTTTTAAAACTTGATCGCCAATATCATGCCCGTAATTATCATTTACCTTTTTAAAGTAGTCTATATCAATTAATAATACACCAATTTGATCACCCAGTTGTTGGGCTTCGCCTAGAGAAAAGCGAAATTTATGCTCGATAAAACGGCGATTGCCAATACCGGTGAGGGCATCTTCCATTGCCTCTTTTTGAAAATTATTGGCTCGTTTGCGTTCTTGTATGGTGATAGAGTTATCGCTGAAACTTTCCACCGCGCCAATAATATTACCTTCCTCATCCACTAATGGAGCTACCCGAACCAATACAGGGACACGATGCCCATCACTATGATGCAGAAACACTTCCGCTTCACGAACCGCACCGTCGGTAATTGTTTCAGAAATTGGACATCCAGTAATACAAAGGAGAGTCCCAGACTCGCTTACATGCATTAGTAGGTTCTCAGAACATTTACGACCTATTACGGTTTCACTATCGTAACCCGTAATACGTGTTGCCCCCTTATTCCAGTAGGTAATCCTTTTATCTTTTCCAACCAGATAAACACCATCAAACAGATTATCTAGGATTATCCGGTAAAATTCTTCTTTTCCAAACACTTTATCACCTTCATCAATGTAACTTCGAAACTTACCCTAATCTAATTATAATTATAATCAATATCACAAGTATTCTGTAAGTAGGTAATATTATAGAACTTTCGCTTTTAGGCAAGGGACTTAAGCCCTTTGTCCGTAATCTAGGCTCATTTTTACTATCGCAAGCGGAAGTCCTAAATAAAATTTTTATGTCAAAACTTAAAGCATCGAACATAAATAGGTTGGGATTATAATAAAAGGTGGGTTGAAAAAACCTTAGAGGTATAAGTTTAGCCGATAAAATCAGGAGCGTAGCACGGAAATAACCAGTTCAGCGTAAAATTTCGCACCTTCAGGGCGTAGGTGAAGCCCGTCGTCCCAAAATAATTCAGGATGATTATTAGAAGCAGCAAACCAATCGACCAGTTGGGTATTGGGGTAGCGTTTCACGCCCCTAGCAATAATATCATTATTTGCCTCTTCCCAACGACGCGGAACTTTATCATTTACAAATATAACCCGCTTAATATCTCCTAAAGTTTGCATAAGTTCGTCAAATTGCTGATCGCTAATACCACCGTTATTGCCCAAATGTATTATTACCAAATTTCCCAGAACGCCTTCTTTCCTATATGCCTTCAGAATATCGGTCGCTCGCATAAATTGGCGACTAACCTCTGCATCGATAGTTAAGCCGGGAATAAAATTGCCCAAGTCTTTTGCTGCACCCAGCATTACCGAGTCCCCAATAGCAGTAACCCGCAAAGGTACTTCAGGAGTTGGAGTTGGTTCAGGTGTTGCGGTTGCCGGTGGTGTGGCAGTAGGCAAGGGTGTATGGGTAGGTTGGGGCGGTTGGGTTGCCTCAAAGGTAGCAATAGCTTCAGGAGTAGAAGATGGCAACAGAGCATAATTTGAAAGTGGAGTTGCCGTAAAAGCTGGCAGAGTAATATTTATTATGTTGGGGTAAGTGATTTTAAGAGAAGTTTCTGCCAGATAAGCAGGAGTTTGAACAGGATGCGCTGCAGAAACAGCCCCAACTAACGCCAGTGAAAATACTATGAATGTAGTTAGAGACATCTTCCAGCGCCAACCGAGTATTCTGCGCTTAATACCGTTAGCCTCGCGCCAAGATTTCCAAGCATTACCCAAAGCGCCTTTACGTATAGGTGTTTCTACAACGGTGTAAGAAAGTTCGGCAAACAAACAGGTTAATACAAGACGTACCACTAACAAGGGCAATCCGTTTAAGGATACATCCAGATTCGAGCGCGTAACCATATAAATTGGCCAGTGCCAAAGGTAAATTCCATATGAGCGCGAGCCAATCCAACGCATAACGCTTAAGCCTAGTAAGCGTGTAGCTAATCTGTTATAGGGATGTACTACTACCGCTATTAAGATTGCGGTAAGAAGTCCGGTTACCAGAAACCCGCCTTGATACAAGAAAGGGTTCGATTCATCCAGCCAAATTAAGATAAAGACTAAGCCGCCAAATGCCGCAAAACCTGTAATGTCCAGAAGTATGGGGGGAATCCTATCTTCCCGTGATTGCATACGCCATGGTGTCCAGAAATATGCCAGCGCCGCCCCAATCAGCAAACCGGTAGCACGGGTATCAGTTCCATAGTATATTCGCGAGGGGTCTATATTCGGTATATAGAGCGCAGCCATCAACAGAGTTGAGCCAATAATTCCTATACCCAGAATAAGCAAAGCTAATACTTTGCGTACTTTTATGAGAACAAAACTTAGGAGCAACGGAAAGAGGATATAAAATTGCTCTTCTACTGCCAGTGACCATAAGTGCTTTAAAAGCGATGGTCTGGCGATAAGCTCAAAATATGATTTATTCTCAAAAATAAGATACCAATTTGTAATGTAGCTAGTTGCAGCGAGGGCATCGCCTCGAATACCGCCTACCTCGTCGGGCAGGAAAATTAATGAAAAAGCCAAGGTTGCGATGAGCAAAAGGAAAACGGCGGGAAGCAAACGACGAGCGCGCCTGAACCAGAACATTTGGAGGTTGGCACTACCTGTGCGACGTACTTCTTCCAGTAATAGCGAGGTGATTAGATAGCCACTAATTACGAAAAATATTTCAACGCCTAAAAAACCGCCCGGTATAAATAGTAAATCGGCGTGATAAAGTATTACTGCAATTACAGCAATAGCCCGTAAACCTTCCAGACCCGGCAGGTATGGTAATCGTGCTTCGTGAGTGAGTTTCTCAACAAAGGTAAACGTGCTTATTTTAGTAGTTATTAGCGGTCTCTGAACCTCAAGCATTGATCAGAATCCTAAAAACTTTGTTGATTTTGTTTGAATTCTGTATGATGTTTATATAATACAATATTTCAGGAATTTATGCTACTACAAACCTGCATTAAAATTTTATTAAACAACAAAACCAAGTCTCGGGGTTTTGCTTCTACATTTTAACATCAGGGAGAGAATTTACAGATATAGTTGTTTCGCTGAGACCTTCCAGCGGTGGCAGTTCAGACAAGTTTTTTAGACCAAACTGATGTAAGAATTCTATGGTGCTTCCGAATAACACCGGATGTCCGATGCTTTCGGCACGCCCTACTTCCTCAATCAAGCTTCGTGCCTGCAAGGTATTTATAACCCCACTACTATCTACCCCACGTATTGCCTCTATTCCTTGACGAGTAATCGGTTGGCGGTAAGCAATAATGGTCAAGGTTTCAAGCGCGGCTGCCGAAAGGCGGGAAGCTGGTTGTAAACCGAGAAAGCGTTCAATATAGGGGGCAACTTCCGGGGAAGTAACCAGTTGAACTGTGTTGTTATGTCTGTAAATACGTAAACCCCTATCGTTGATTTTGTAATCTTCGTTAAGGGTATTGATTAGTTCTTCAAGCCAGTTTGGCTCTACTTGCAAAGCCTTTTGTAAATCGGCAAGATTAACAGCTTCTGCGGAGATGAACAGTATCGCTTCAATAGCGGCTAATTGTCGAGAGATATTGGAGTTTTCCATTTATTTATCAGTCTGCTTGCTCATTGTTAGTAAGTTTTAATACTGCCTGATAAAGAATATCCAAGCTGCTTAAAACACCTTTCCCCTCTTCGGATACAGCCTTAGAGATGTCGGAAATATGCCGGATTGTAGATACTAGCTGTCCGCTGGCATCACGTTGCTGTTGGATGGCTACGGCAATTTGGCGTGCGAGAGTTGCAGTATTTTCAGCCATTGCTACAACTCCCTCCAACGCGCTATTAATCTGGCGTGAACCTGAAATGACCTGAGTAGTTTCACCAACACCCTGTTGAGCAGTTTCGGACGTAGCTTGTATTGCTCGGCGAAAATCATCCATAACTCGCCTGACTTGATCTGCCGCATCGCGACTGCGATTAGCCAAACGTTGGACTTCGTTGGCAACACTAGCAAAGCGTTTACCGTATTCACGCGCACCCGCCGCTTCAATAGTAGCATTCAAAGCCAGCAGATTGGTTTCTTCGGCAACTTCGGTTATCAATTCAATAATTTGGTCGATTTGATGTGCCTGATTGTACAAGTCATCCATCGAATTGGCAAACTCTTGGGCACGTTCACTGATTGATAATAGGGAACTTAAAGCGGTTTGCACATTATCCGTGCCATCTTCAGCTACTTTGAGAGATTCTTGAGCAGTTAAATCTACCTGACGAGCCAAGCGTGCAATCGCATCGTTAGTCTGACCAAATTGTTCAACGGTAGTGGTTACCTCTAATACAGCAGCGAGTTGATTAGTTGTATAAAGGGCTTGCTCGTTAAAGGAGGAGGCAACTTGTCCGGTGAGGGCGTTGACCTGAAGTGATAATTGACGCTCAGCATCACGCTTTTGCGCTAGCTCACGATTAAGGGTATCTAAACTAAAATTTCGCTCTCTCAAACGTGAGATGAGATTTTGCGAATTAGCATCAAAAAACCACGATAGCCCCGCCATCACTACTAAAAGAGCAACAGGAGTGCTGATATTATTAAAAACGTCGGTTGGCTTCTCCAACAAAAAGAGTCCGGGTTTAACGCGGAGTAATGCCACAATAAAAATGCCGGCAATACCAACCCCTGCAAAAATAAAACAGTAAACAGCCCCAATAATTACCGAAGATGCAACTACTGGCAAGATTAGCAAAGTCGAAATCGAACGCAAATCTATAACGAACATTTCATCCGGTGAAGTAAACACATAGGTAAGTACCAAACCGTTTACCAGCAAGAAAAAAATAATAGCAGAGATGTTGGGAGATACTACTCGATTTAACAGAAAACACAAGAGAATTATGGCTAACCCTGCCAACTGAGGAATGAACTGTCGAAAATCAATATTGGGGAAAGTAGGAATCTGAGTGGTTAAAATAAGAACCAAAACCCCTAATCCAGTAACCAACAACAAGACATTAAAAAGCCGGGCGCGCCTTTGCTCGTCCGGATTTAGTCGCGGATTAGGGGCAATCAGTTTTTGCCAAATATTAACTTTGCTCTGCGTTTCAACCTGACGGATAGTACAATAACCCCCTGACCCGATTAAGTTCCGAACTTATAGCCTAGTCCGCGCACATTCAAAATATATTCGGGATTATTAGGGTCACGCTCTATTTTGTGTCGCAGGTGCTTGATATGAACCCGGATCATAGAGCGACTATCAAACTCACTGAGATCATAATTGTGAACTTGCTTTACTAGGTATTTACAACTCAAAACGCGCCCAGCATTGTTCATTAAAGTAACCAACAAGTTAAATTCGGTAGGAGTCAGACTCAGCATCTCGTCATCACGACGAACTTCGTGCTTTCTAATATCTACTACAACGTCACTAACCTTGATTATTTCTTCGTCTTCGATTTTGGCACTTTTAACTTCAGCAATTGCTGCGGATTGGATTTCGCCACCCTCAATTACGCTGCGGGCGAACTGTCGCGCTTGTTCAGCTAATCGTTTTTGGTTTAGAGTTTCTTCGCGTTTTTTCAGCCCTTCTTTAAGGCTATCCTTGAGAGCTTGAATCTTGATCGGCTTAAGCAAGTAATCAGAAGCGCCTGTACGAATCGCTTCCATTGCACTGTCCAGTGAACCATGTCCGGTTAGCATTATCACCACAGTATCAGGGGAGCGTTTTTTTACTTCGCGCATAACTTCGAGACCATCAATATCCCGGAGTTTTAAGTCTACCAGCACAAGGTCATAGACAGCATCTTCCAGAGAAGAAACCGCCTCAGTACCACTTGCTTTGGTAGATATTTCGTAACCTTCATCATCCAGCGCATCACTCAGGTAGCGTAAAATATTTTGTTCATCATCGACAATTAAAATCTTAGGGCTTTTCATTGGTAAACTCCCATCCTAGAGTGAAACTGGCATCTATGCCAAGTAACCAGCTTAAGCAGATGTATTCCAATTTAGCTAAACAAGTATCCACACGGCGAAAAATAAATAAAGATTATGTCTATTTTAGCACACTTTTTAATTCTTTTCTGCATTTTTGATACAACCCCCTGTATACTCAACTGAAATTTTCCGACTTTTCAAATGTGTTAAAATACTTTATGGCAGTTATAAAGTGACCGGAGAGGAGTGCGGTGGCTAATAACCTTATATTGTTTTATGGGTGCGCAAACGATTCATCGCTTACACCTGTAGAATTGGCGATGGATAAGCTGCTGAGATTAGCCGCCGTATCTACCTTACAGACTGCTCGCTCGACCGGTCTTTTTGAAAGAATGCTAGTGCTGACCAACGACCATTCTTTCAACCCACCAGATGGGGTTGAACTGCTGTTCGATAATGAAATTTCTTCTTCTGGTACATTTGATTTTGGGTATTCGCTAAGTCGAATAGCACAATTGTTGCCTTCAAAAGATGCCGTCGTTTATGCTGGAGCAGGGGCAGGGGCGTTGTTCTCTGTAGCCGAATGGCAATCTTTGCTTAAAGTTTTGGAAGAAGAACCGGCAGTTGTAACAGCTAATAACTTTTTTAGCGCTGATATAGTAGGCTGGAAACCGACAGAAGCTGTTAATAAACTTGTCGCTCGTAATGAATTGCCGGATAGTGATAATAATCTGGCTTGGAGTTTATGCCAGCGCGCCGGTTTAGTATGGCGGCAAATGTTACCGGGAGACAGTCGGACGTTTCGTACCATTTTTGATATAGATACTCCTACCGATGGAGCCGCTTTAAAAATATGGCTTGATAATAATACAGAACTGAGCTTGCTCAAAGAGTTTTTAAGTGAGGAAAAATCTTTCCCCACTCGCAACGCCAGCGCTTTTTTACGCGAATTGGGTCGTTTTGAAAGCGAAGTGCTGATAAGCGGCAGAGTCAGTGGTGGAGTGCATCGTTTGCTAGAAACGCGCACACATGGGCAAACCCGAATACTTAGCGAAGAACGGGGTATGCGTGCCAGTGGTAGAGAAGCAAAGGGCTTGGTAAAATCTCTGGCAGGGATAATTCTGGAAAAATCCGGCCCACAGAGTTTTTTTTTCCAACTAGCTGAATTAAGTACAGCCGTAGCGATTGATACACGAGTTTTGTTTGCCCATTTAAAATATAATTTCAGCCGATCTGACCGTTTTAACAGCGATGCTTTTAATCCCGAAGGTATTCATGATGCCTACTTACGGGAATTTACCTACGCAGCAGTGGAGGTTCAAGAGAAAACTGGGCTGACCGTTTTAATGGGCGGTCATTCTTTAATAGCGGGAGATTTAATGTTACTATTGGAGTTAACTCCCCCACGTTTCGGCTAAATACAGGTCGGTTTGTCTTAATATATTAGGTTAAAATAAGCGAGAACAGAAATGGCGAAAAGCAAAAGGTCCTTGAAACAAACCCAAGAATTGGGAGCATCACCTCAAATTACCAAAAGAGCGGCTACACCCGGTGGACAGCCCCCATTGAATACTAGTAATGAAGAGAAACAAACTGTAGATATACGTATTCTCAGTTGGTTCGGCAACAATAATTGGCTGCTAGCACTGATGAATCTCGGTGCGGCTATTGCTATGTTTGTTCTGGGCGGAACTGCGTTAATTACCGGAGGATTTGGGCTATTTTTGCCGCTCGGTTTCGGTTTATTAGGATTGAGATTTGTAGTAGTATTCTTGGAAGTAGCGTTGCAATTGCAACTGGGCGGTACAGGTAAAATCCTGAAAACCGGGTTACCTTTGATTGCGCTAATTTTCTTAGTTATAGGACTTAGCTTAAAGATTTAGACAGTTGTAAATATAAACAGAAGTTTTGGTATTAAAATAAATCACATATTAATAATGAGGTCATTCAAGTAAAATGAATAAAGATTCTTACAGGGTCGCCATGCTCAGCGTGCATACCTGTCCCCTGGCAGTTTTGGGTGGCAAAGAAGCAGGCGGCATGAACGTTTATGTGCGCGAACTAAGCCGAGAACTGGGGCGGCGCGGTATAATGGTAGATGTCTTTACCCGTACCCAGAGCTTGATTACACCCCTGACCCATACTTTGAGCGATAATGCGCGTATTATCCACTTACCGGCAGGACCGCTCAAACCTTATAATAAAAACAAGATATACGATCATTTGCCTGAGTTTGTGCGCAATATCCAGAATTTCCAGCGCAGCGAAGGCTTGCAATATGACGTTATCCATTCCCATTACTGGCTAAGTGGGTATGCAGGCTTGGTGCTGAGCGAGAAATGGCGAGTGCCTGTAGTGCAAATGTTTCACACCCTAGCTTTGCTGAAGAATGCTACGGCGCGCAATGAAAGCGAACTTGAGCCGGATATCCGCACAGAACGCGAAACCTTATTAATGGATAAAGTGGATCGAATTGTGGCTGCCACCGCCGCCGAAAAAGCTTCATTAAGTTGGCAATACGGGGCAGAAGCGGACAAAATAGATATAATTCCTTGTGGAGTGGATTTGAAGCTATTCAAGCCACGTCACAAAGCCGATGCACGTACCCAGTTAGGTTTGACCGCACGCAATATTCTATTGCTGGTAGGGCGAATTGAGCCGATCAAAGGGGTGGACGTACTGATAGGCGCTATTCGGCAGTTGGTGGAAAAGGGTGAGCGAGATACACAGGTGATTGTGGTGGGAGGAGGCAATAAGGCAGGGCAGGACGATAACCCGGAAGCCATTCGCCTTCAGACTATGGTAAGAGAGTTAGGTTTGGATGATTATGTAAAGTTCCTGCCCTCTCAGCCTCAGAACTTGATGCCATTTTATTATAGCGCTGCTGATATTACTATTATGTCAAGCTACTATGAGAGTTTTGGCATGGCTGCCCTTGAGTCACAAGCTTGTGGAACTCCCGTAATTGCCAGCCGAGCAGGCGGGTTGCCCTACACGGTAAAGGATGGCTATAGTGGTTTACTGGTTCCCCCCGGAGATGAAGCTGAACTGGCTAATGCCATCCGCCAATTACTGGATGATACCCAATACCGCAACAAGCTCGGACACCAAGCGATTCTCCATGCCGAGCAGTTTAGCTGGCGCGCTATCGCCGACCGAGTGCTGGAAACTTACCAAGACTTGACCGGTGTCATAGCTGAATCCAGAGTAAGCATAATGAGTAAATAACTACAGAACCGATTTTTATGAATTAAAAATCCCTTTCCTTCAAATTATTTGCGAAGGAAAGGGATTTTTGAGCTATACGGATTATTTTCTAGAAGGGGCGCGTGGGCGCAGAGCAAAGGCATAGGCAGCCATAGCCATCATAATACCTACCAAGCCAATTTCAATAAATGTAATGGCTTGCAAACGCTCGGTCACTACCACAGTACGGCTTGGAGGGTTGGCTGGATAAATAACAGTTGGTCCATTTGGGTCACTGGCAGCGCAAACACTCCCATTTTCACTTGAAGTAGAGCAAGTTACCGAAGAAAGTGCGCCAAAAGTAGGGAGTTGGTAACTAGCGGCAAGTGTCTCTGTTCGAGTGGAAGTAAAGTTAAAAGCACCAATAATGTCCAGGGCTAGAAACAATACCAGCAATGTAGCAGCAATCGCTCCGGCAAAAGTAGAAAAGCGATAAAGCGGTTTTGGCTTCAAACTATTAGCTTGGGCTTGGCTCAGGACAAATGAACGCGGTAGTGGTTGGTCAATAGCCGAAATGCGACGGAACATTGCGCGCACCCGTTGCAAGCCTGCCACTTCTTCCCGGCAAGACTCGCAACTTGCGAGATGTTCCTCCATTTCTTTTAGTTGTTGGGTAGTTAACCGCCCGTCCACGTAGTCATCTAGATGAATAGAATACAACTCATTATGGTGGTCAAAGGCGGATTTTGGTTCTCGCTTAAACACGGCATTCTTAGGACTTTTCCCAAAGTCCTCTCCCGGCAAACCTGCCAGAACCGACAGGAAGGCATAATTAAAGATTGAGGAAAACCAACTCTATATTATAGACGCCTGTTTCGCGACAAAAGTTCCGTATTTTGCAACAATTCGCGTATTTTGGTGCGTCCTCGGTTTAGGCGGCTTTTAACCGTTCCGAGCGAAGTGTGGGTCATCGTCGCTATTTCTTCATAGTTCATCCCCTGCACATCACTCAATATTATCACTAACTTCTGTTCGGGAGGCAGCTTATCCAGAGCACGACTCAGTTCAACCATCATCTCCCGCTGCAAATATTTATCACCCGGATCAGAATCAACGTCTTCTAGCAACGCAAGGGCGCTACCACCTACTTCTTCGGCTTCGTTCACCAGTGCATCCAAAGAAGAGGTAGGGCGGCGGCGGCGGGTACGCAAACGGTCATAGCTTATATTGGTAGCTATACGTAACAGCCAGCTTTTAAAAGACCCGCCGCGATATTGCCCGATTGCGCGATACGCCTGAAAGAAAGTATCTTGGGTAGCATCGGCGGCAGATTCCCTATCCCCCAGCAAACGGTAAGCTAAATTAAATATTCGTTGCTCGTACAAAGTGACCAATTGGTTAAATGCGGGGAGGTCACCTTGCTGAGCGAGAATAACCAAACCGTCTTCGCCTGCCTTATCATCATCGATAGGAGTGCTAATTTTCATGACTTCAGATGCTTCTGATGATTGCTGGTTTCGGCTAATGTAATTCAACATTAGTTACTACCGATTATACCTTCCGCGCTACCGTAATTAATGATAACCCAAAAGGTAAATTAAAATTTGTGTGACGCAAGACTCTAGCTTCTTGAGCCATTATACCAATAAGTATTTTGTTGAGTAGAGGGTGTGGCGGTTTCAAATCACTTTCAAGTTCTTCATCCACTTTGTTTTTGAGGAGAAATTTTTTAATGAGACGAGAAATGGCAGCAGGAGGAAAAAGGAAGGTATTTAGGTAAGACATACGAACCGGCGCAAGACCATGCTTTGCCAGTAAAGCTTGCACCTCTCCCCGATTAAAACGTCGCAACACTCTGACTGCTATATCATGCTCACTGTATAAAAACTGATATGCGGGCAACTTTATAATTGCCAACCCTCCATGATTTAGTACCCGTGCTACTTCTCGAAAGCCCGGTTCTGGGTCGGATAGGTTAGAAATAACCTCGAAACTGACCAGAATATCTATCGAATTATCTGCTACGGGAATTGCAGTAATAGAACCTTGAAATAGGCGGCGGTCAAGTTTGCGCCGACGGCAAAAGCGCAGGGCTTCGCTGCTAATATCAAACCCTACCGCTCGATTAGTGGCGATTTCCCCTTCAAAACCAGCAGCAAGGTGCTGCAAGGTCGCTCCTGTGCCGCATCCGGCATCGAGAACAACTGGGTTTGGTTTGGCTTGCCAATCCCAATGGCGTTGCAGCAAACTGAGAAGATTCCGGCGCATGCCCTCATACCACCAGAAATTATCCTCCACATTGTACATGATACCGTATTCGTGAAGGCGCATTTCAGTAGAGGCAGGGGCTGTTTGTTCAGCCAGTTTCAGGGACAATAAACGCTCCTTTTAGCAGAAGGATAGCAATTATCCTGAGTAAGATAGTCAAATTTCGGTGCTTAATCTGCACAATTTGAGTATATATACCATCAATCAAGCTGTCAAAATCTAGCTATTAGCAATTTTTTCAAAGTATTCGTTCATTACCTGTTCGTGCAAAGAAAAAGCGAGGGGTTCTGGTTTTTCCAGTATCTTTATCTCGGTACTTTCGGCTGATAACCGGAACGGGGGAAGATCGGCTAGGGTACGAAGCTTTGCCAACGCAAAGATAAGCACTGTACCATCCGGTGCGCTTAAAACCTTGAAGTTTTCAAGTTCAGCCGAATCAACAGTTACTCCTGTTTCCTCCAGCAGTTCTCTAGCAGCAGCCTGTTGCCAACTTTCGCCAAGGTCGATAAAACCACCCGGAAGTGCCCACAAACCCTTTTTCGGTTCGATACCGCGACGTACCACCAACAAACCGCTATCTATCGGAAGCAAGGTTACAGCTACCGGAATAGGATTTAAAAAGGTGGCATGACCGCATACCGCACATTTGCGTGGGAAGGGAAGGGCATCCTCAAATTTTGCGCCACACCAAGAACAATAGGAGTTCTTTTTAAACATACTTGAAAGATACGTTCCTTCCTATTCCTACTAGAGCAAGAAGGAACGCATTATACTACTCTGGTTCAATCCAGCGCCCGTGCTGCTTGATTATGGAAATCAAACGGTCGACTGCCTCTTCGGTAGCCACGCCTTTTTCAACAGAGGTTTTGCCTACGAACAGGTTTACTTTACCCGGCGCGCCACCCATATAACCGAAATCGGCATCCGCCAATTCTCCAAGGCCATTGACGATACAGCCCATAATGGCAATTTTCACGCCTACCAAATGTCCGGTTTTGGCTTTGATACGAGCGGTGGTGCTTTGCAAATCAAAAAGGGTGCGACCACAGCTAGGGCAAGCGATAAACTCGGCTTTGCTGCTGCGCGCCCCTGCTGCCTGTAAAATGTTAAACGCCAGTTGTATTTGCTGTTCACCTGTAAGAGGGCTATTATCGCCTTGCATTACCTGTATGCTATCGCCAATGCCATCGGCAAGTAGCGCACCGGTAGCGATGCTATCATTTATCAGGTAATCTTCAACTACGCCCTGCTTCAAACCGGGCGCTTCTAGGTGAATAGGGTAGTCCCAGCCCAATTCTTGCAGTTTTGCAGCCAATAAACGATAGCTCCAAATAGTACGCGCCGAACTGTCCAGACCCAAGCCTAACACTATTTCCTTTACACCTACCTCGCGACTGGTGTAAGCGGCTTCCAACAGGTTATCCAGTTCAGGAGTGTCATAACTGGTGACAGTGCTGTAAAGAGCGTTGCCCGATGCCACACTTTGCAGGAAAAGAGGCTTATCGTTGGCAACTGCTAGTTGTGCTACAAGACGTACTTGAGCGAGATTAGTAGTACCACTTTGTGAGTATAGCGCTAGCATGAAAGCATCTGCCCCGGCTGCTAAGGCGATTTGCGCGTCTTTTTCCTCATAAACTTGAGCCAGTAGAGGTAACTTATCTCCTTGTGCTTTTTTCAGTTCGATTATTTCAGAGGTAAATTCATCTACCACATATATATCAGGTACGGTGGGCGCTTCGGTAGAGGTCTTTTTCTTGCTACCCGCCAAAGGCAATTCGCGGTTGGCTTTGAGCAACTCTTCAAGTCGTGTTTGGGTAAGCAACGCTATTACTTGCGGCACATTCTCGCCACCTAGACGAACACTACCAACCTGTACTACTCTGGAACTACGGCGCACAAAATGGTAAGGGTCACGTCTGTCGGGAATAGTCTGCGAAGCTTCCAGATGGGTAAAAGCTTCCGGCAAAATAGTTGGGGTTTCGTCGGTTGCAGAGGCTTTTTCGAGAATAGACCCATCAATCCGAGAATAGCGACGCGCCAACCGAACAGCTACCGGGATTTCCAATTCAGGGTCTTCGGTGAGAGAAACACGAATAGTATCACCCAAACCATCCTCTAGCAAAGAGCCAATTCCGATTGCACTCTTTATGCGCCCGTCCTCACCATTTCCGGCTTCGGTAACACCCAGATGCAAGGGATAATCCCAACCACGCTCATCCAGTCGCGCTGCCAACAAGCGGTATGCTTGAATCATTACTTTGGGATTGCTGGCTTTCATAGAAAAAATAAGGTCGTGGAAATTGTATTTGCGGGCGACTTCGGCAAATTCAAGCGCAGATTCAACCATCCCTTCAGGAGTATCCCCAAACTGGTTCATAATCCGGTCACTAAGTGAACCATGATTAGTACCGATACGGATGCTGCGCCCTAATTCTTTGCAACGCTCCAGCAAAGGCGCGAATTTTTCCTCAATCTTGTCCAGTTCGGCACGATATTCATTAGCGGTATAGTCACGCTCGGCAAAACGCTTGGCATCGGCAAAGTTGCCGGGATTGATACGCACCTTGTCAGCCCAACGCGCGGCTTCCATAGCAGCGTTCGGGTTGAAGTGAATATCTGCCACCAATGGCACATTTATGCCTTTAGCGTCCAGCGCAGCCCGAATATTTTTAAGGTTCTCGGCATCTTTGGCAGTGGGGGTGGTAATGCGTACAATTTCGCAGCCAACATTAACCAGCCGTATTGCTTCCGCTACGGTAGAATCGGTATCCAACGTATCGGCGGTAGTCATAGATTGCACTCTGATGGGGTTATTCCCACCAACACCGATGTTGCCCACCCTCACCGTGCGGGTTTTGCGACGCTGGTAGCGATAAGCGTCAGCCACATACAAAAGTTTGCTGAAATCCTGCTTTGTATCTAATGACATTCTTGAGATTTCCTTACAATTTCATTGCCGTTTCCAAGCCATCTGCAACAGTATAAGACGCGCAATGGCTAATCGCAAGCGTATAAATTAAGAGTTCATGTAAATAATGAGGGGTTTTGGTATTAGAAAATTACTCTGGGGCGAAAGCCCATTTGAGAAAATCAGGTAAGACACTACTCCACGTTTCTGGATCGTGCTTGCCACCTTCTACCTGTACATAAACGATTTCTTCGTCCCTGCGATAACCCTTCAATTCTAGCTCATCAATAAGTTCAAGCGTATCCTGAATCGCGTCTATAACACCATTGTCGTCCCGATCGCTGGTTTCGTCTGCCGTCCCGGCTTGGAACCAGAATTTCAAACCTTCCCGCTTCTGGCTCTCCCGTACCACCTTATGCATAATACGTGAAGCCTGTTGAGCGCGCCAATCGGTATCATCGGTACGCCACCAGAAAGAACCGGAAAATACCCCAACCTTGCCAAAAAGAGTAGGATTGCGCCACGCAAGGTCAATCGCCGAAAGCCCGCCCAATGAAACGCCTGATATGGCGGTATTGGGTGCGCCCTTGCGAATCCGATAGTGATGCTCCATATAAATTAAGAGACGCTCAAGCACAAATTGCTCATATTCATGTGCTTTGGAACCGCGATTATGTGCATCTGGGATACCTACTACTCCGTAATCATGTACTCGGTCGTGGGAGGCGTGAATTGCTACAACTATAATAGGTTCTAGTTGCTGTAAACGATAAAGTTTTTCAAGGGTTTCTCGCATAAGCAACCGCGCCATATCCTGACCGTCATTCACATATAGCACTTTGTAAGTTTGATGCGGGCTGGAATCATAGCCCGGCGGCAAGAATATATCCACGCGATGGCGGTGCAAAATGTGGGGGAACTTTAATAAGTGTGTCGTTACAATCGAGACATGAGAATCGGGTTGGGGCTGCGAATTATTCGCGGATAGGGATGACAACGGCTAAATATAACCTCCAACAGGTCTTGAAACTTGAATTCAAAGTATAATCAGATGATTTTACCATACCAATGCACATGCTTGAGCCTTTTTTGCCTGTCTAGTTAGCCTTTGTTATAATCTGATACCGGAGGATATTCAAACTATCAAAGGTTTACCAACCAAAACTCCCCATAAAGCGTCTGGTACTTCCGAACCAACGCACCTTGCTCTAACTATATTTTTCGAGGCGAGCTTTAGCATATGCCTAATTCTCGGTGCGCTCGGTCTAATTATTGCCCTGAAAATACCAGCTTCAATATGGCGTGGGCTTGATGCACTGATTCGGCTGGATTTTGACCCCATCAGAATTGATGAACGAGGCAGCCCGTTGGATGAGTTACACAGCCCCTTCCCGCTTTTTCCACTGCTAGTAGTCGGTTTGTGGCTGGTGGGCGCTTTTGGGCTGTTATCGGTACGAAAGAGTGCGAAAGTCAAAATTGAGTTTGCCGCATTCCCCATAATGCTCCAAAGCCGTATGCTTTGGGGATTAGGGCTGGTAGGAGCGTTAGCAGCAGGCTGGGCAGTACGCGCCACCCAATTGTTGCCCGATAGCGCGGGACGATGGTCTGCCTCCAACTATGACGAAATGGTGTACTTTAGCGCCGCTTCTCAATTGGCGCAAGGACATTTACCCTATCGCGATTTTTTTCTGGCACATCCACCGGGCGCGCTGCTAACACTTGCGCCTATTATCAAGCTATTCGGCGCAATGGGTGGCGCAGATGCTTACGCCGCTTTACGCTGGCTAACCGTTATTGCCGGATTGATCACCTGTGCCGGAGTTGCATGGGCTGGCTCAAGAATGTGGGGCAATAAAGGGATATTGTGGGGCTTACCCGGAATAGCTGCCGCGGTGCTGCTGGCAGTAGATGTGCGTGCCTCCCAAATCGCGGTGCTGGAAACCATCTCAAATCTTTTTGCGGTCTTCGCTTTTATTTGCTTGCTCGAAGGCTTACGCAAGCAAATCAACCCGCTATGGTTTGCCGGGGCGGGCGCGCTGGCAGGAATGGCTTTCCTGAGCAAATTGCCCGGTGTGGCGGTAATTTTCGGCTTTCTGGTTTATCTAGCTTGGAAACGCAACTGGCGCGGGTTAGGCTTGACTGCCGCAGGATTTACGGGTTTGACTGCGCTTATTGTGGGCTTTTTCGGGTTTGCGGGTGGAATCGGTCAATTCATCCGACAGATTTTTTTCTTCCAACTATTACGCCCGCAGGAAGTAGCGGAGGGGCGCGACCAAATAGGACGATTGGCAGAAGAACCACAAGCCGCTTTAACCTTGCTGCTGGCAGGGATGGTATTTTGTATCATTGCGTGGCGGGTAATTCGCCGCCAAACAAGCAACGACCTGTGGATGATACCCGCCACATGGAGTTTTCCTTTGCTGGCTACCTTGCTGGTTGGTAAGAGTTTTCACCCTTGGTATTACGCGCAATTGGCTTTACCGCTTGCCTTGCTGGCAGGGGGGCTTTTTATATTTGAAGTTCGCAAGCCCGACCAGCAATTTTATACACTGGCGGCAACCGGATTGGTGGCGCTGCTATTGGTAGTTATGCCTCTAGCAGCGCGACAATGGCTACAGGGACAAAGCGTGACGGTTGATCGGGTTTATCACGCTTCGAGCGAGTATCTAAGGCAGCAACCCGATAGCAGCAGCATTTTGAGCTTTGACCCGGGTTTTGCCTTCCTCTCAGGACGTGAACCGACACGTACCCCCGATGGTAAGTTCCTAGTAGATAGCGCCGGTTATATGGTTTATCTTAACCTTGATATTGACCGACGCGGTTTAGGTGAAATGACCGGGCAAATATTTAATCTTAACCGTGAGCGTGGGCAGGTGGATGACACTTTCCAAAAAGGACGGGCGCAAGCAATTATGAGCGCGGCTGCCACTTCGAGCAGTTGGATTGCTCTGGATGGGAAAATTGCCCTTCCGCAACTCACCCCCGCTTCGGTAGAATATTTCCAGACGCTTACAGCCAAAGCCTTTACCTTTGATTACGTTGACCTTTACCGGAGTAGATTCCAGCCAGCGCCAACGCGCTTTTCAAACGGGCTAACCCTTTATAGTTTTGGGGCAAGTAGCAGTTTTCAGGGTAAAGCTAATTACGATCCGGTGGAAGCAGACGGGGTTTTGAGGCTGAACACGAAAGATAGCGGTACTCGTACACTAGATTTGCGGCTGGTCTGGGAAACAGTTGCTACCCCACTGCAACAAGCTAAGGTGTTTATCCATCTGATAGATGAAAAAACCGGGCAACGGGTAGCGCAACGCGATTTGTTACCGCTCGATGGTAAAGGGGATACCCGCACTTGGCGCAAAGGCGATTTTTATCAAGATGTGCATAGCCTTCCGCTACCCCCGAACCTGCCAATAGGACGTTATAAAATTATTGTAGGGCTTTACGATGCAGCGAACACAGCGCGAATACCCTTGGCTGATTATAGTGATGCCTACACTTTGGGATATGTCGAGGTAACTCCATAATTGAGCAAGGTTATTGCCAAACCGGAAAAAGCAGTTATCTCAAGCAATAAAATTCGCTTATGGCTAGCTTCATCATGGCGTGACGAAATGAGCCTCTGGCGCAAAGCTCTTTCATCTCCCGCGCTTTACTTGCTAGTGCTGGTATCGGTTGGGGTTTTTGTGCTTTCGTGGCAGCCCGGTTGGAATTATAACCTCGATCAGAATAGCCATTTTCGACTAGATGAACCCTTTGTGTCAAAGTTCAACGGACGCGAACCGACTACCCCAACCCCAAATGTGCCAAATTCGCGCTGGACTCGCGGCGAATCCTACCTTAATTTTATGGGAGTCGGGAAGCATGAATACGGCTTAAGGCTAAAACTCCAACCCGGTGGCAACCCGAATCCTAACCTAGACCTGTATGTTTATGCCAATGAAACGCTCATCGGCTATTACAAGATTGACTCCGGCAAGGTAGATTATGATTTCGTTATACCCGCTTCTGCCATCACTGGTATATATGGTGATCTGCGCCTAACTCTTAAAACCACGCCTTTTTACCCACCCGACGACCCCCGCGAACTTGGGCTGGTTTTCTGGGGTGCGGAAATCACAGCGATGGGCACTAGCTTCACCTTACCGCCCGTTACGCAACTGTTGTACTTGCTGGCAACAGTATTATTCACGTACCTGATTGTCACCAGAGCGGGCTTAAACGGTTGGGTCGGATTTGGCACAGGTGCAACCGTGTTGGCAGTAATGGCTTATGTCATTGCCACACCTGCCCGTCCGTGGCTTACCATCTTCTCTGCCAAACTGTCCTTTGCCTTCTTTTTGGCATTGCTGGCGTTGGTGATACTGGATTTGCCGATGCGTGCGGTGTGGCAATATCGGTGGGAACGCGCGTGGGTGTTGAGCTTTTTCGGGCTGGCGCTGGCAATCCGCTTCGGTGGAACGTTGCATCCTCATATCCAAATGACCGATATGGGCTTTCACTATAACCATTTCCAGATGCTGTGGGACAAAGGACTATTCTTCCAAAAAATACAATCGGCAGAGTGGGGGGGCAAAGAAACCTATTATCCCACCACCGGATATTTTATGATGGGTTTGTTCCAATGGCTAATACCCGATGTCAACTTATTGCAAAAATTCTGGATGACCGCTTTCGATACCTCACGGGCATTGTTGGCGTTCTATCTAGTTAAAAAGACGGTGGGAGACGGACGCACTGCCGTATTTGCCGCTTTTTTCATGGTCACCATACCTGTAGCATGGATTTCAATCGGCTTCGGGCAAGTCTCCAATATGTACGGCGAGTGGCTGATGATGGTCGCGCTGTGTTTGGTGGCAGTTAAATATAAACAGTTAAATCGTCCTTTTTATTTCTTTATCCTCACGCTGACTTTGCTGGCTTCTTTCATGCAACATCCGGGCGTAACTATACTTAGCGGGGCAGTTTTCCTGCTGTTTGCGTTGGTACAGTGGTTCAGAGAAAGAAACGGAGCGAAATTTCTGGGACTGGCTTATCTGCTGGCATTGGTGCTTTCAATCGCCATTTACCATCGTCAAACACTGGTGGAGATGATTCCACAGGCGTTGGATACGATTAGCAGCAAAGTAAGCGGCACCGCCACAACTACAAAAGGCAATTTGCTATATGTGGGTGGTTCGGTAGCAGACCCTCGTTTGGGATTAATCCGCAAGCCTGTCAACAATTTCGGGGATTGGTTATGGGGAGGGTTGTCCGGTTTCTGGGCAGAGGGGCAGGTTTATTTCAATCTCATTCCCTTAATCTTTGCGCTCTGGGCTTTATGGTGGTTGTGGAATAACGGCAAGAATGGACTTCTTCCGGTGGAAACAGAGGACAATATAGAATTTCAGGAAGGGCGCGGTCGCTTATTACGGGTTAGTCTTAGCTGGTATGCCATTGCATTGCTCTTTGCAATACTCGGCTGGATAACCAACCTCTATGTACGTTATTCACTTTTTGCCTTACCAGTAGTCGCGGTAGGAGCGGGTATCTTTTCCTCAAGACTGTGGAAACGGCAAGGCTGGCGCGGTAAGTTGCTGGTACTACTTATCGCGGTATTCTTCGTGATTACCATCCTCGCACTCTGGTACGACCGGGTGATTTTCCGTTCCACCGAACTGAGAGATTGAATTAACGGGTGGTAGCTGTTTTCTAACCTCTTCCAACATCGATTCAAGCCCACTTATTTCTTCTGGTACAACCAGCAACGATAGCCAACCTTGTACCAGCCAATAATACCCGGTTAGTAATCGCACCGGGATTATTGCGCGGCGATTCCAGAAAGTGAATACCAACCACCCCACTAACGCAACCCCCATATTTAGCAAGTGCGATTCCTTGCGGCAGCGTGCCTCTACCAATGACTCGTAAAGCAATTCTTCCAGTTCACAATAGAGTTGAGGTGGGTTGGAAGGCAATTCGTTAGCAACGATTTGAGTACAATTCAACTGAAATTCGCTCAATACCCCATAATGATCGGTATAGGCGCGAGGTGCTTGTGTATTTATCTGGTTAAAACACAAAGCACTTGAAACTGGAGTTATACTAGATTCACTGCCTGCGCGATAAAGTATATAATCCAACCGCTTGGATGGCTCGCTCTTGTTTGAATAGGGATTATTGACCGAATAGGTGTAACCGGGGTCTTGCGGATTCAGTTCGGAATAACTATCCAACAGATTTGCCAAGTGGCGCAAAAGGCGATAGGGCAATTGATCAGGACGCATATTCAAATCGCCCATCAAAATAACGGGATATTTTCGATTTGCATGGGTATTTACAAACCTTGCGGCTTCGTAAGCGGCAGCGGCGCGATGGGCACGATATAAATCGTTACTATCTCCGGTGTATTGCGCTACCGGATGAATATTAAACAGTTCGACAAACCCGGTTGGAGTCTGTATCCGGGCATACCCGATACCTTTACCCCCGAAATAATCGAGTTCCTGGGGAACTCTTTCCGGGCGGGAGGTGAGCTTGAAGCGTAAAAAGGCAACATCTACCAATGGATAACGTGATAGCAATAACAAACCGCTACCATTTACACCCGATGCGAAATAATGCCAGTGCTTGAGTCCAGCACGTTTGCCACCTTCCACCAGTGTGCGTCGGTCGAGAGACAACCATGCTTCTTGAATCGCTACAACATCAGGCTTTAGCTCCAGCAAGTGCTGTGCGATTGCCGCAATGCGCATTTTACGTTCCGCTGTAAAAAAAGGCACGCCCCAGACGTTAAGAGTCAGGGCGCGCAACTTGGTTTCATTCGTAAGCAAATCGCTAATAGATGACATTCGGGGAGGTTACCGCACTCCAACGCTAGAATAGCGGCGTACAAAGCGGTTAATGCGCTCCATAGCTTCCTCTATTTTTGGCAGGCTGGTAGCATAACAGGCGCGAATGTGTCCTGCTCCGCTTGGACCAAACGAGTATCCCGGCACTACCGCTACATGTTCCTCTACCAAAAGTTTTTCGCAGAAATCATCTTCGTTCATACCAGTAGCCTTGATACTGGGGAAGGTGTAAAATGCGCCCTTTGGCTCAAAACATGGCAGCCCGATTTCGTTGAAAGATTTGACCATAAACTGGCGGCGACGATCATATTCCGCGACCATTTCTAGCACCGAATGTTCATTATTCTTCAGGGCTTCAATCGCGGCATGTTGTCCAGCAGTGGGAGCGCTCATAATTGCATACTGGTGAATACGGAGAGAAGCTCCGATAATATCGGCAGGAGCGCATACATAGCCAATACGCCATCCGGTCATTGCATAAGCCTTGCTAAAGCCGCCTAAAGTGACGGTGCGCTCTTTCATGCCCGGTAGTGCGGCGATGCAAATATGCTCAACACCATAAACCAAGCGATCATAAATCTCATCGCTGAAAACCAATAAGTCATGCTTCTTGGCAAATTCGGCAATTTCTAAGGCGCGTTGAGGAGTTAACACCGCTCCGGTAGGGTTGTTGGGATAACCCAGCAACAGCGCACGGGTGTTAGGCGTTACCCTCGCTTCAAGGTCGGCTACCGTCGGCATAAATTGTTCATCGACGCTGGTTGGTACATAAACCGGAGTTGCACCGGCAAAAATAACCGAAGGCGCGTATGATACGAAACTCGGTTCAGGTATCAACACTTCTTCACCCGGATTAAGCGAAGCTAAGCATACCGTTTGAAGGGCTTCACTCACCCCCACTGTGATAATCATCTCATGGATAGGGTCGTAATCTACTCCATAGCGATGATTCAAGTGCGCTTGCACAAGCTGCCGCAGTTCCAAAATACCGGCGTTGGAAGTGTAGCGGGTTTGACCTTTTTCGATTGAATCAACCGCTGCTCGACGAATATTATCGGGAGTTACGAAATCAGGCTCACCAACACCCAATGAAATAACATCCTGCATAGTGGCGGCAATATCAAAGAATCGCCGAATACCGCTGGGCGGCACAATGTCCATACGTTTAGCCACAAACTTTGCCATTACAATTCTCCCTCATCTTTTATGTAAAGTTAATTCTGGTATGCAGATAATTTTCCTATGGGTTGGTTAGCTTATTCAAGACCAATCTCAATGCGCTTGTTTACCTTACCCTTACTACGAGTACCCAAAACCTTTAGGGTTCCAAGCTCACGAATATTGGCAACGTGAGTGCCGCCGCAAAACTGCCGATCTAACCCGGCTATTTCCACAACACGCATTTTTTCTGACTGCGGTGGCATGGCATTAAGGGTACGCACCAATTCTGGCATAGTTGCCGCTTCTTCCTGAGTAACCAGACGTGGAATAGTATCGAAGGCTTTGGCAATTATCGCATTCGACTCTTTCTCAATATATGCCACCTTCTCCGGATTCAGGTCTTCTAAGGTCAAGTCTATGCGGGCACGATCAGTATAAATTTGACCGCCCGTAACCAATGCCCCGAAAGCGAGATAAGCCACGCCGTTAAGCACATGCAAGGCGGTATGATGACGCATAATTGCATAGCGACGCTCCCAATCGAGCGCACCTTTCAAGGACTGCCCTTTTAATCCGGTTGGTAACGCGCGGTCGAGCTTATGCCAAGTTAGCCCTTCCGAGCTATAGGCTTCGGTGACATTATAGATTTCACCATCAATCGTGAGAGTTCCGGTGTCAGTTGGCTGTCCACCACCGGGCGTAAAGAACAAGCTGCGATCGAGGGCTACAGCCAATCTATCCTCGCTTATAGTTACGATTTTGGCTTCAAATTCTTGTAAATAAGGATCTATGTAATACAATTTTTCGGTCATTTAAATTCCTTCAAATTCAATTTGGCAGTTAAGAAAACCGGAGAGTTGCTTTTATTTTAAGCTATTTTACCTGATTTATAGTGCGATGATTCGACTAATCCGAAATTAATAATTCAACCTGATGGCGTTGTGACCAGCGTACACCGCGCTTATAAAGCTGCAAACCGTTGTAATGATGAGGTTTATTACTGCGAGCTTGCTCAAGATAGTGCTGGAATTGTTCAACTGCTGCGCGATTCAACTGCCTTCCCAGTAAACGGATGGTAATTGCTGCCGCCGCCAGCGCATTCCTAGGCTCAATCCGGTCTATATCCTCAAAGAACCATGCACAACTGGTGTACATTTGATGTTTGTAAATCTGAGCCATCAACAAACGACGGGCAGCTTCCATATTTTTGTCCGAGGGCAAACGCAAGTGAATAGGCGCAAAGTCATTTTCATTCTGAAAGCCAAGATATACTTGTAGCCATTCGCGCAAGGCAGCATTCGGATCAACAAAAAGTTTTGGACTATTTTCATTAAACAGGCGGTCAGCTTCCATGCCCAGAACATTAAAAGCGAGACGCAAGTATTTTTTCCAAGATGTATCACCGGGAGTACAATCACAACCTTCGCCCCAACGTTTGACTCCGTGAAAACAACTCCAACTAGTATTTTCCAAGATTCGGATTTTGCGACGAGGTGGATGAGTACGCAACCAATGAGAAGGGAAAGTTACGTTAAAACCAGCCGCCTCAATCGAATGTTCTACCAGACGTTTCAGAAACAGGTCTCGGTAGGATTTATGGTGCCCGTAAAGTTCGCCATCGGTAGCAATAGTGATTAACTGATCTACCCCACGTTCAAGCTTATCAAGATTAACCTGAGGAGCAATCCAATTTTTTACAAAAGAATCCGCATCGGAAGTTGCACCGTGATCAAAAGACACGCCACCACTGAGAGGCGCATTGTAAAAAAAGACTATAATGCTTTTCCCATTTCGCAAAGTAACTTCATAAGGCTCGTTCGGGTCAAAGGTTTCGGGGATAATTGCATGTTCTAACGCAACAGAAGCAGCCCACTGCAAACGCTCATCTTGGTGGAATTGGTGGCTCAGGCTTCCTAATACATTGCTGCGCAGGCGCGTTTGCTCTAACTGATGTTCGAGAGGATCAATGGTTTCAACACTATCATGATAAGCTTGCCATGGGGCAAGTATAGTAAATTTTATACCGCAATCTGCCAATAATTCCAGTACGGTACTATTTACGGCTGCCTCAGCCAACCACATGCCTTCAGGCAAATGTCCGAATCGGCGCTGAAAATCGGCAATACCCCACTCAATTTGCACCCGCATATCTTCAGGTCGGGCAAGGGGCATAATCACATGGTTATAAACTTGCGCCAGCGCGTTACCATAACCGTATTTTTCAACATTTGAACTGTCGGCTTGAATAACATTGCGGTAGGTAACAGGGTCATTTTTTTCGAGCCAAGCCGCCAGCGTAGGTCCAAAGTTAAAACTGATATTGCGGTAATTATTCAACTTGGCATTAGGGCTATAACACTCTGCTGTAATCTTATCGTTAAAATTAGCGTAAGGTTCAGCGCCCGGCTCAGGCGGAATAAGCCCGGTGAAGGGGTTTTCCCTAGGCGGTTGGTAAAAGTGACCGTGTATGCAGATTTGTACACTGGAACTTTCGACTTTACCAGTCAAGAATGAGGTCTCCATAATTTTAAAATTTGATTGTGTCTATGCTATAATAGCATAAATTCGGGCTGCTCACCCGCTTATGGAATTGCTGGAGGTAATTATTAGTTGAGTTCAGTTGAACAGAATAAACCCTTTAGCTCTGACCAAGAAACCTTGTTCAGAGAAAGAGGAAACACCTCTGCGACTCTGGAGTTTGAGAAGCTTTCAGAAATGAACAACGAAATCAAACCTTTTAAATTCGGGCATCCCGCCGATAAGGACGATGAAGCCCCGAAATGCCAGTTTGATATTTCAGGCTCTTTCCAGATTTTGAATTCAAAACACGCCACGCTAAACCAGAACCAGAACAAATCGACAGCAAGTCGGGAACGCCTGTTTTACGCCCTGCGGCTGGTAATGGATTCTTTACTAATTTTGCTGGCATTTGGGCTGGCTTATTTCGTGCGCTATGTTTTACAGATTGGGGTTGAAGTTCTTGAAGAATATCAAGTTCCCTTCACCAATTATATTCCAATTGAGTTAGCCTACACCTTCGTTTTGTTAGTCACTCTCCATTTCAAAGGTTTCTATCGCCGAAAACAGGTGCTCTCATTTCTTGACGAACTCGGCACTATCCTCAGTTCTACTCTAATCGCAGTTGCCAGTATGATGGTGCTGGTTTTCATCAGCCGTCCACTGGCTTTTAGCCGTCTCATGTTTGTTTTTCTAATCCCTACAACCATTTTAACGCTGGCAATAGAACGCATCGTAGTTAAGAGGATAAGACGCTCACTGTGGCATCGTGGAATTGGCGTACGTAGGTTACTGGTAGTAGGAGCGACAGATGCCGCCTCACGTCTGATGGATGCAGTAGTAGCCAACCCAGATCATCGCTATCGGCTGGCTGGTTACGTTGATGATGAAACCCGCTTTTCGGAGTGGATTTTACCACCACGCTATTTGGATGGGCAACCGGTATCTTGCCTAGGTACTTTTGATAACTTGAGTGCACTTTTATCTTCGCATAAAATTGACGAAGTTATTATCGCCCTACCCGCAACGCACCATACCACTATCAACGATATAATAAATATATGTAGAGAAAGCGATGTTGATTTTAACCTGATACCCGATATTTTTGAGATGCGCCTCGACTCGTTGAATTTCACCGAGATTAATGGCGTACCACTGATTGGATTCAAGGGTACTAATCTAACTGGTTGGAATTATGTTTTAAAACGGGCGATGGATATTACCTTAGCACTCACCACGCTAATAATCCTCTCCCCGTTCTTATTATTGATCGCCTTGCTTATCAAACTGGATTCTAAAGGACCGATTATCTACAAACAGACCAGAGTAGGCAAACACGGTAAAACCTTTACCTTCTTTAAGTTCAGATCAATGAAGGTAGGCTCAGATCAGCAACTGAATAACCTGACCCATCTCAATGAAACCGGCGGACCTACTTTTAAAATTGCCAATGACCCTCGCCGTACCAGATTGGGGAAATTCTTGCGTCGCACCAGCCTTGATGAATTACCTCAGCTTTTTAATATCCTGTTCGGGCAAATGAGCTTCGTTGGACCACGCCCACCAATTGATCGAGAAGTGGAACAGTATGAGGAATGGCACTATCGCCGCCTTGAAGTGGCATGCGGGCTAACTGGTTTATGGCAGATAAGCGGGCGAAGCAAACTCTCGTTCGACGATATGGTGAAATTAGATATATACTATGCTGAGAACTGGTCGCTCTGGCTAGATTTTAAAATCCTGATTCGCACAATCCCGGCGGTTCTTAAGGGGGAGGGAGCATACTAGGAATCAATGAAAGTTGCACTTGTACACGATTACCTGAACCAATATGGAGGAGCCGAGCGAGTGCTGGAAGCAATAGCCGATATGTTTCCAGAAGCCCCAATCTACACTTCCATTTATGATAAGAGATTGATGGAAGGAAAGTTTCCGGGTCATAAAATATATACCTCTTTTATGCAACGATTTCCGGGTGTTCTCAAACGCCATCAGATATATTTGCTGGCTTACTCCTTTGCTTTTGAGCATTTTGATTTGAAAGACTACGATGTGGTTATCAGTAGTAGCAGCGCATGGGCGAAGGGAATAGTTACTCCTCCCAATACCCTGCACATCTGCTATTGCCACGCCCCAATGCGCTTTGCTTGGGATACCCAAGATTACGCCCGCAGAGAAAACATGAGTCGGCTGGCTAAAATCGGGTTGCCTTTGGTAATGGAATTTGTTAGACTGTGGGACATATCTAGCGCCGCCCGACCACACTTCTATGTGGCAAATTCGCAAACCATCGCAGGGCGTATCAAAGAATACTGGGGACGTGAGGCAGTAGTGATAAATCCCCCGGTAGAGGTTGAGCAAATCCCCTGCAATTATGGTCCGCGTGAAGATTTTTATTTGATGGCATCGCGCCTAATGCCCTATAAACGTTTGGATGTTGGGGTAAAAGCGTTTCGGGAACTGGGATTGCCCTTGAAAATTGTGGGAACCGGACGCGATTTGAAAAATTTGAAGGATTTGGGCGGCTCAAATATTGAGTTTTTAGGCTATGTATCGGACGAAGAATTGTATGAATTATTCGGTCAATGTAAAGCCTTCATCCAAACCGGCGCGGAAGATTTCGGGATTACTCAGGTTGAGGCTATGGCAGCAGGTGCGCCGGTAATCGCCATCAAGCAGAACGGACCCGCCGAAGTAAACATCGAGGGGCTAACCGGAATGTTCTTTGATGAACAGTCTCCCCAATCTCTAATGGAAACAGTACAGCGTTTTGAGCAAATGAGCGCCCAATTCGACTCACATATAATTCGCAAGCACGCGGAAACTTTTAGCCGTGAAATCTTTATCAAACATTTCCACGAACAAATTGACTTTTGTGTACGCGAATTCAAAGCAGCACAGCAAAAAAAAATTTTGGCGATACGCCCTTTGAGTGATACGGCTGAAATGCCCAATATCAAAGAGCAAACGGCGCAGTAACAGGTAACAGGGAATGGAACTCAGAAAATACGGGCGAATCCTTTTTAGATATTGGTGGATAGTGCTGCTCTTTACCGTTGCGGGCGGAGCGTTAGCTTATATCCAGTACAAATCCACTGCCTCCAATTACCAAGCAGCTTTTGAGGTCAATGCCGGGCGCAACGACCCTCCACCTGACCAAACCAACAAAGGTTTTCAGGACTATTTCAATTATTACCAGTTTATCTCGTCTGAATATGTGCTAGATGACTATGTAATGATTGTAAAAGGCAGCGTCTTTTTAAACGACGCAGTGGAAAAGCTGAAAAGCACCAAATACCCGCTATCCCCGGAAGAACTCAAGGGCAATTTCGATGTAGAGCGTAAACACCGCGAGATTACCTTCACGGTGCATACTGACACCGAAGATAAGGCGTTGGTAATATCCAAAGCGCTGGCTGATACGATTGTGCAAAACGCCGGTAAATATATTGCACATGGTGATAATACGCAGTTTTCAGCTAATTTGATTGATTTCCCGACCAGTGCGGTATTTAACAGTGGGCGCAACCTACTTGTATCCAGTATCCGGCTCATAGTGGGTCTCATTTTGGGAGTAGGGTTAGCTTTCTTGCTGGCGTATCTTGATAACAGGCTGAGAACTCCTGAAGATTTCAAGGAAGCGCTGGGTTTACCCATAATTGGGGTCATCCCTGCAAAATCGCTATTACCTTTCGGACAAAATAATAGCAATGGTGGTAATTATAATCCTAGTAGCTCCGAGCCAGAGCAAATATCGGCGCGGCGGTAACAAAGGGTGTTATGCAACTCAAGGATTATATAAACGTCCTGAAAAAAAGATGGTGGCTGGCATTGCTGGTAGCAATGGTAGCGGCAGGAGTAGCTTTTGGATATAGCCTCAGCCAGCCAAAAACCTATCAGGCTATCGCCAAATTGCAAGGTGATGTGGGCAAACCGGATAATAACCTGTGGGCTTCACTAAAAGAGCAGATAAATGGCTACCCTGCCCGTTTCGACTCGGTTGAGTTTGCTTCTGCCATTAATGAGCGGGGCAAATTTGATCTTCCAATTGACGAAATCAGAGGCAAAATCAAAGTACAGGCGCGACCAGCCGAATATACCTTTGTAATTACCGTAGATGATACGGATGCAAAACGTGCCGCCGCTATTGCCAACACCTCCGGTCAGATTCTGGTGGATGAAAACGAGCAAAAAATTGCCGGATATAACCAAGATCAGCAGACCTATATTAAATTAACCAGTCCTGCCGCAGTACCTGATAAGCCTAACGGACCGCGTACCAACCTTAACACCGCCGCAGGAGCAGCATTAGGACTTGTCATTGGTTTGATATTTATTTTTGCTGTTGAGTTTTTTGACGATACTATTAAGAGCGAAGAAGAGTTAAAGCGTTTGACCGGATTGACGGTGTTGGGAAGTGTACCGATTTGGAAAGGTACAAGAAATGATTCCTCTTACAATTCAACTATTAACACCGATGCCGCTGCGAACAATTCAAGACCGATCAAAGCAGGCAGCAAACGCGATTAACGGAAGGATTTTTTAACCTAGCATGAGCAATTCCAGTATAGGGGGTATAGAGAAATTGGTGACATTGGCAGATCCGCGTTCACCTGCCGCCGAAGCATACAAAGACTTACGCACCAATATTCAATTCAGCGGGCTTGATCGCCAATTACGCGCCTTGCTTATCACCAGCGCGCGCCCTGATGAGGGCAAATCTGAAACACTAGCAAATCTAGCGGTGTCCTTTGCCCAAGCCGGAAATAAAGTTTTAATGATAGATTGTGATCTGCGCCGTCCGAGTCTCCATATTCTTTTCGGATTAGAGCAAGAACCCGGTCTATCAAATGTCATTCTTGAAGCGGGCGGGTTTGCCTCGTCTTCAAAGAACGGTTCAGGGATTGGTTCAATCAAATTCCCGATCCTGGAAACCGGCGTGCCAAATTTGCGGTTGCTACCAGCCGGGTTGCAAGCTCCAAATCCTGCCGAGATTCTTGGCAGTAACCTGATGCGCGAAATAATCGAGCAACTTCGCGGAGAAGCTGATTATCTTTTCTTTGACTCGCCTCCCCTTTTGGCAGTAACCGATGCAGCAGTATTATCCACTCGTTTGGATGGAGTGCTGTTAACGTTAAAAGCCAATAAAACCAAGCGGGATGATGCTAAAGAAGCGAAAGAACAACTCGAAAAAGTGCGCGCCAATATTGTAGGCGTGGTGCTGAACGAGGTGAAAAGCGGCGCAAACCGCTACAGTTATTAATTATAGGATTGAACTAAATAGAATGAACCTGTTGAATTTCCTTTCATTAAGCGCATCCCCACCTCCCTGCCGCGCTGTAGCGCAGTAAGCAGGAGAGGCATACCCCCAATTATTCCCTCAATTCAGCTATAGGCATAATTGCCAAGTAGCTTGTTTTTGGATTTTGCCTCCTTGTTTTTCACTTTATGTAAAGTTAATTAGATTATGATTCACCGTGTAAAACCGGAGGTTAATATATGATTGGCTCAGAAGAATTAATACTCACAAAGCAACAGGAAAAAAAGAGAAGCGGTGGAATTGTGCTTCTGGTGATGGCAGCAGGGATTTGGGGAACAGTCGGGGTTTCCTCGGCACTGCTCAATCGGATAGAAAGCACACCCGCGCTAACAATCGGCTTTTTGAGGCTGGCTTTTTCTGCTCCCTTTCTATTGGGAGTAGCCTTTTTCACCACCCGACGCAACCCGTTCAAAGCTAGATTGCGCGATTTACCGCTGTTCGCCGCGCTGGGAATCGCAATGGCAAGTTACCAGCTTTTTTACTTTATGGCTATTCCCCTCTCCAGCGTAACTCTGGTAGTAGTAGTGGCGTTATGTAGCGCACCGGTAATAGTCGCGTTACTCTCGATACCGATTTTTAAAGAGAAGTTGACGGGTTCGGTTATCCTAGCGCTTGGACTGGCGCTGGCAGGAACGGGCTTGCTAACCCTAGGCGGTAGTAGTAACAGTGGTGATTTTCTCAAACCGGAGTATCTACTTGGAGCGTTGCTGGCTTTAGGAGCAGGGCTATCGTACTCAAGTATTACTATCTTGTCCAAACTAGCAACACGTCACACAAAGTCCGGCAACAGCCAAACAATGGCTCTATCGTTTACGTTTGCGGCGATTCTGTTGCTAGGGGGGGCTTTGCTCACGGGGAATTTAAAGCTAAACCTAGCGCCGGGAGTTTGGATGATGGCGGCATACTTGGGACTGATACCAACCGGAGTAGCCTACATAATTTTTATGCAAGCGCTCAGACGTGCCACTGCCACCGCCGCTTCAATCGTTACTTTGTTAGAACCGGGAGTGGCAGCTTTTCTGGCATGGTTGTTGCTGGGTGAAAGCGTTAGTCTCTTGACACTTGCTGGAACAATAATGCTGGTAGTAAGTGTATGGATTCTCTCAATTAGAAAAAGTTAACGACGAGAAGGCAGGAAATAACTTTCGCGTACATAGGCTGTTTCTAAACCGAGTCGGTGGAGGTTATGCTCCGAGCTTCCACCGTAAGGGGTTTGAGCGGTAATTATTTGTCTGCCGCGCCGCAAGGCTTCTTCAAGCATAGCCCGCAAGAGCGCACTCTGTACACCATGCTGCCGAAAATCCGGTAGGGTACTGGCGGAATAAAGCCCGGCATAATTGCCGTCTTTACTTAAAAATAGAGTTGCGCCCCCTGCGAGTTGGTCATGAATATATGCCAAGTAGCAAATTTGCTGGGGATGCCCAACACTTGCCCTACTGACTGCCTCCCAAGTTCTGCGGAAACCGCCTCTCAATTCAAACCCTTCACATACCACTTGTGCAAATTCTTCACGTTGTTCAGGAGTTACCAGCCGTATTTGAGCCTCTACGGAATGATTCTCTGCTAACGGGGGGAGACTACCGGGAATATAAGCAAGAACACTGCTACGAGCTTTAGAAGTAAAACCGCGCTCTTTAAGCAAAGTTGATAAGTTGGTCGGCTTTGAATGGTTTTCAATCACATAAATAGTACAGGAAACCTTCAGAGCATAAGCGCGTTTAACTATTCGGTCTATGTCATCGCTAGAAGCGGGTTTGCTTAGTCCTAAACCAAGTACGCGGTTCAAAAAGCTAACATTCGGAGCTTCGGTGCTGGCAAATTGGAATAGACCGTTGCTGATAATAATGTTCAACCCCAAATCCATCATAGACGGACCAATAGATTGGAAAAATACTGAGTAGGACTCCATTTCATAACTCTCGAATTGTCCCACCTCCAACTCGTTTATTTGCATCTATAACCACTCCGATAATTGGTTTCTATAAAATAAAGGTTCAACACCACCTAGAGATATTCGTTAATTTGCAGCAATTCCACGCTTTACAGCATATAATGCGGCGTGCGTTCTGCCCGGTAAGTTCAATTTATTGAGAATACTACTCACATGAGCTTTTACCGTTTTCTCGCTTACCGAGAGGTCACGGGCAATTTCCTTATTGCTCATTCCTTTGCCTAATAAGCCGAGAACTTCACGCTCACGTTCGGTCAACTCTTCAATCGCATCCGCTTCCTTAGGAGGAGCTAACACCTCATGCATGAGTTTCTTGGCAACTTCAGGATGCAATTGGACTTCGCCACGTTCGGCAGCCAGCACCGCTTTCACCAAATCTTGGGGCTGTACATCTTTTAGCAAATAGCCGGTAGCGCCGCTACGAATAGCAGTGAACACTTTCTCGTCATCGGCAAAGCTGGTAAGTGCAATGACTTCGGTTTCAGGGCGCATCAACTTAATTTCTTTGATAGCAGTCAGACCATCCATAACAGGCATAACTAAATCCATCAGAACTACATCAGGATGCAATTCTTTGACTTTTTGAAGAGCTTCCTTGCCGTTGCTGGCTTCGCCCACCACTTCAATTTCGTCTTGCAACTCAAGAAAAGTTATAAGACCTTGGCGTACAACCGCATGATCATCAACAATCAAAACTTTAACCGATTCGTTGCCATCCGTAGCCATTTCTTATAAGCTCCTTTAATATATTCCTAAGCCAACCGGACGCGGCGCTACCAACAAAGGCAAAATTACTCTTATTTTAGTACCTTCACCGGGTTTACTTTCTACATGTAACGCACCACCGGCTAATTCCGCTCTTTCCCGCATACTGGTCATACCTAGAGATTTTCGTTCTGTGCTACCACTGTTAACTACTTCCTGTGGGCTAAAACCTACTCCGTTATCGTGTATAGCTAACTCGGCTTGCTGGTCATCTATTGTCAGTTTAATAAGAACCTTGCTTGCCTGAGCATGTTTCATAATATTATTCAAGGCTTCCTGAGTAATGCGATAAAGGGTTTGTTCATGCTCATTAGAAAGTCGTCGTTCTCCGAATACATCAAATTCAATATCCAGATGTTCCTTTACCTTGACCGACTCAATATGTTTTTGAAGGGCTGTAATCAAGCCCTGTTCTTCCAAAGCAGCAGGGCGTAATTGAAAAATTAAAGCGCGCATTTCCGCCAACGCCCCTCGTGCCATAACCTGCAAACGATCGAGTTGCGCCTCAACTCTCTCAGGTTTTTTAATAAGCATTGCCCGCGCCGATTCGGCAGTAAGAGTAATGCTGAAAAGAGTCTGAGTAACCGAGTCGTGCAGGTCGCGCGCCAAACGGTTGCGTTCCTCTAATGCAGCTACCAGTTGCGCTTGTGAATATAGTTGGGCATTTTCTACTGCAATACCAATCTGGCTACCGATGGCTTTATATAGAACTATATCATTATCGGTGAAGTTTTTTCGGAAATCGCTGGTCATAGCAATTACGCCCACTACGCCACTACTACTGGTAAGAGGGATACCCAAATAGCTCCTGATATAGCTTTGTGTTTGTATATCTGGATGAACTCGCGAGTCTTCAAGCACATTATCATTTAGGTAAATTACTTCGCCGGATTCGGCAACTTGCCCGGTCATATATTCGCCCACCTTCAACCCTTTGTTGAAAATATTCAACGACTGATCTGATTGGGCGCGATGCAACACTAATCGCAAAATCTGGCTATCAGGCGAAACTAGAAAGACCGCACAACGCTCCATTTCCGACACCGAAATAAGTTCTTCCATTGCGTCATTAAGTACCTGATCGAGGTCGAGAGAGGCACTAATAGAAGCCATTACACGGTTGACAGCAGTTAATTCGCGGTTGCGGCGGCGAGTCTCATTTAAGGAAGATTGCAGACGATTGCGGGAGATTCTTAAATTTTCCGCCATGCGACCCATTGCCCCGGCAAGGCTGGCAACTTCGTCATTGCCTCGCGATTGAGGAACAGAGACATCATAATTATCTTTGTGGATGGCATCAGCCACAGAGGCAAGCTCACGAAGAGGGCGCGTTATGCTGCGAGTAATCAAAGCTGCTACTATAATGCCGCCGAGAGTGGTCATCAACACCAGAACCAAAGATAATATGGTAATCAAAGTACCCTGATCACGTGCCGCTTGGATTTTACGAGCAATTTCTTCACGATATAAGCTAAGGTCGTTATTGATGGCGGTAATCAGGTTATTCTTTTGTTCGCGCGCCACCCTTTCATAGGTGCGAATAGCAGTAGTTTTGAAATCTTCAAGGTTTATAGCGCGAATCTGATTAATTGTGGTAGAAAACTTATCGTACAATTCTTGGGTCTGGCTGGCGCTACGTTGAGTTAGAGAAAGCGATTCAAAGGCTTTATTTAGCTGAGCATTGGCATCTTCATAAATCTTGGTAGCTTCAGAAAATTCCTTATCCGTATCAGCCGGATCAAGGCTAAGAAGCACACCACGTGCGGCGTTAAACTGGCGCTCTACTGCCAGTTCCAAACGTAATACCGAGTCTGTAACCTGTTGGTCAAGTTCTTCCTGAGTACTCAGGCTGCTCCCCGATTGGCTGGTATAAAGAATGGCAGCAAGAGCAACCACGAGACCCATGAAAGCCATAGCCAAGAACCCGGCAAGAATCCGCCCACCTAAACTATTTCGCAGCGGGAAAACACCACCCTGAGAAGATTGCTTGTACAGCTCTTCAGTTCCAGAATGGGCAGCCGCTACTTGTGGCTGGTTGCCAATATTGAGTTTGTTCCTATCCAGCGAATCGGGCATGCTACAACCTGTTCATTTTGAGTTCAACGGCTGCTTAGCTACTACAGTGAAGATATAAATGAAGGTTATATAACGCTAAATATTATACTAATTTCCTTTGACCTATACAACAGTTAAAATATTATGTTAAAATGAATTCAAACGACTGTAGTTATGGAAAGGAGAACCCGGGTGGCTAAGCAAACGCCAAAAGCCAATAGTGCTGCAATGGTCACAATTTTCGATTTTTTCACTTTCTTTCTTGGTCTGGCGATGACTACTTTGGGGGAGTTCTTTGCGCTGGCGGGCGGAGCAAATATAAACTTCGGGCTGGCTGTTTTTAGTGTTTTGATTATTATAGTTGGTATCGGTATCAGCACTATCCGCGAACTAACCAGCGAAAATGCCGATGACGAAGACGGCATCCGTAAAATTTACGGCTTTGTATGTTTTATTACCGGAGTAGCGCTAGTGGTTATACCCGTAGTCAGAGCAGCATTTTTGCTTATAAACGGCGGTATGGATTTAGGCAATGCCCTGCTTTTGAGCTTCTCGGTGGTAGTAGGCGTAATTTACATTTTTCTTGGATATTCATGGGCAGGCGCGTTCGACCCACCACCCGATAGCGATTATTAATTCTCGCCGCACCGGGTGGATTCAAATTTCACAACCTGTAGCAGGTATCCTAGGGCGGCTGAAAAGCCGCTCTTATAGTATAATTTGCCTTGTGCAATAAAATCTTTTGTCAAAATTTCGCATTTCTTGAAGAAGGACGGTATGGCTAACGAGGAAAAGTACGTCGAGGAATTAGCTGATAAAGAAGACGATTTCAGCGAGTGGTATAACGAACTGGTAATTAAGGCGCAACTCGCCGATTACGCGCCTGTACGCGGCTGTATGATTATACGCCCTTATGGTTACGCCCTTTGGGAAAATATTCAGCACACGCTAGACACTCGGTTTAAAGAGACCGATGTGGTCAACGCTTATTTCCCACTGTTCATCCCCAAGAGCTTCCTTGAGCGCGAAGCCGAACACGTAGAAGGCTTTGCTCCTGAAGTAGCATGGGTTACACGAGGTGGCGGAGAAGAACTGGAAGAACCCCTTGCCGTGCGCCCTACCAGTGAAACTATCATCGGCTACAGCTATGCCAAGTGGGTACAAAGCTATCGCGATTTGCCCATCTTGATTAACCTTTGGAATAACGTAGTACGTTGGGAAAAACGCACTAAATTATTCTTGCGTACCGCTGAGTTCCTGTGGCAAGAAGGGCACACTGCCCACCGCAGCCTCGAAGAAGCCGAAGAACGCACTCGCATGATGCTGGATGTATATCGCTCTTTCGCTGAAGAAGATGCTGCTATTCCGGTCTTTACCGGGCGCAAAAGCGAGAACGAAAAATTCGCAGGCGCACTCCGCACTTACTCCATCGAAGCGATGATGGGCGATGGCAAGGCGTTACAGTCGGGAACGAGCCATAATCTCGGTCAGAATTTCGCCAAAAGCTTTGACATCCAGTATCTAGATAGCGACGGACAGCGCAAGTATTGCTCCACCACCAGTTGGGGTCTCAGCACCCGCATGATCGGCGGCATCATTATGGTACATGGCGACAAGAACGGGCTGATTTTCCCGCCACGTCTTGCCCCGCATCAAGTGGTAATTGTACCGATCTGGCGCAAGGAAGAGGAAAAAGTAGCCGTTCTCGAAATGGTCGAGCGCGTCAAGAAATTGCTCAAGGGCAAGGTGCGTGTAACTGTCGACCTGAGCGAAAATACGCCGGGCTGGAAGTTTGCCGAATACGAAATGCGCGGCGTACCGGTGCGTATGGAAATCGGACCCCGCGATGTGCAGAATAATAGCGTGGTGCTGGTACGGCGCGATAGTCGCGCCAAAGAATTTGTAGGCGTGGACGCACTCACAGAACGTTTGCCCGTGCTGCTCGAAGAAATCCAGAAAGCGTTATACGACAAAGCTAAGAAATTCCGGGACGAGCATACCTACTATACCGACAACTATGATGAATTCAAGCAGATTCTGGAAGAAAAGCGTGGTTTTGTCCGAGTCCCTTGGTCGGAGGACAGCGCGGCGGAGCTAAAAATCAAAGAGGAAACCAAAGCCACCGTGCGTGTGATTCCTTTTGACCAACCCGCAGAGGGGATGCAAGGTAAGAAGTGTTTCTACACCGGCAATCCTGCCACCTGTGAAGCGCTTTTTGCCCGCTCGTATTAAATAATAGCGGCAGTTTGAGTTAGCGAAGCGAGTATACAAAGATGAGCGAGACGAAGGGGGGCGAAGGTGCTCCCCTAGCGCCCCACACAATGGAGGAAATGGTTGCGCACCTAAAAGAGCGCAAAGCCACTGCTTTACAATTGGGTGGGCAAAAAGAAATCGAGCGTCAACACGCCTCCGGCAAACTCACCAGCCGTGAACGCCTAGAATTGTTTTTTGATGGCGGGATCTTTACTGAATTCGGGATGCTGGGCGACCATCACTCCAGCCATCCCGACTTAAAGGGGCGAAAATTGCCCGCCGATGGAGTGACTACCTGCTACGGGCGCGTTAACGGACGCATGGTAGGGGTAGCTGCCTACGATTTCACAGTGCTTGCCGGGTCGATGGGTTCTACCGGAGAATACAAAGTGGCTATGCTGCGCGAAATGGCAGCAAAATGGCAAATGCCCATCGTGTGGCTGCTCGATTCTTCGGGGGCGCGTATTCAAGAAACCACGGGGAGTCAATTTGCCGGGTCGGGTTATCTTTTTAAAGAGCAAGTGCTAATGAGCGGGGTAGTGCCACAGGTAGCAGCGGTAATGGGCCCCTGCGCGGCTGGCACTGCCTACATCCCCGGTCTCGCCGATTTTGTGCCGATGGTGAAGGGAACCGGCTCAATGGCGCTAGGTGGCACACATCTGGTAAAAGCAGCTACCGGCGAGGAAATCGGGGTAGAAGAACTGGGCGGTTCGAGCATCCATAATGAAATCAGCGGGGTAGCCGATATGGAGGTAGCTAACGACTATGCTTGCCTTCAAGCCATCAAGGATTACCTGAGCTATTTCCCTTCTAGCAGCCAGCAGCACCCACCACCTCTCCCAAACAACAACGCCACCTCTCAACGCGAAGAAAGCCTATACAAAATCGTCCCTACCAACCCACGTCGCGCCTATAATATGCACAAGGTGATTCACAAAATAGTAGATGGCGGTATATTTTTTGAGATGAAAGCGGGTTGGGCTAAAAATCTGGTCACAGGCTTTGCCCGAATCGAGGGTAAAGCAGTAGGTATAGTTGCGAACAATCCGCTGGTATTGGGTGGAATTCTAGATGTCAATAGTGCCGATAAAGGAGCGCGTTTTATCACCCTCTGCGATGCCTTCAATATACCGCTGATATTTCTGGTAGATACGCCCGGCTTCCTCATCGGCTCTAAAGTAGAAAAAGAAGGCATCATCCGACACGGCGCAAAGATGATTTTTGCAGTCAGTTCTGCCACTGTTCCAAAACTGACGGTTGTGGTACGTAAAGCCTACGGGGCGGGTTACTTCGCAATGTGCGGCAAAGCCTACGACCCGGATTTGATCGTAGCTTGGCCTACCGCCGAAATAAGCGTAATGGGACCAGAAGGCGCAGTGAACATCATCGGGCGAAAGGCGCTGAGTGAAGCGCGGGGACAGGGAGGGGAGGTAGCAGAAGCAGCCTTACGCGCCCAGATGGAAGCCCAGTTTCGTAAGCTGATTGACCCCTATCTAGCCGCTTCCTACACCTATGTGGATGATATTATTGATCCCGCCGATACTCGTGCCTTACTGGCGCAAGGACTGGAAGCCAGCAAAAATAAACAAACGCTGCGTTATCCTCGCAAACACGGCATTTTTCCGGTCTAACCAGCCCTTTCTTTACCCCTGTTCGATAATATATAATTAGTATTATTAAGTTACGACATATTGATTTGATTTTCCTAAAAACACAATATATTGTGTATGGAATCAAATTTTAGAGCAAGGAAAGCTTTAAAAAGCTACTGAATAAATCAAATCAGAGTAACACTCTCCCATACAGGATTTTATAATTATCTCCTACAATTTGGTATAGAGGGGCTGAATAGGTACATCAATTTATTCGGACTCGCCTAAGCGTTCACGGTTGAAAAACAGGCAAGGCTATGTTAAATTGTGATATGTAAAATAGTGAGTCGCCAAACTGAATTTTCCAGAGAATAGAGAAGACTAAACCGACGTAATCGGACAAGGCTGCCCTCATATAGGTTTGAGTGGAGCGAGTCGGTTGGATGGATAGGAATAATATGCTGCTGTACATCACGCGGGAAACAACCGAATCGCCGCCTGTGTTTGCTGTTGACGTTAGTAACAGTTCTGTAAGAGCAAGCCTATATAATTCCCATGCCAACTCTTTTCTAAATCAAGAAGCCCGAAGCCTGTACCAGCTTAATACTACGCCAGACGGTGGGATAAAAACAAACCCGGACACACTGTTAAAGTCCGTTTTTATCGTTACTTATCAGGTTCTTGAAAAAGCTAGAAAGCTTTCAGCTAGAATCGGAGCAGTAGCGTTGGATACTTTCTGGCACAGCATAAGGGGAAATTGACCAAAAGGTAATGCCGGGGCGCCCAATATGCTTGGGCAAATATGCCGATGCTGCTTCCCGCTTACGGTAAGAACATAATAAGCAAGGACTTGAAAAGTCTAACTACCATTTTGGTAATAGCTTCCAGCCCAACCTAACCGGCATGAGGTTAAAAATGCAGCAAGGGAAAGGCAAAGAGATTTATATAAACAGCTTATCAAATCAAAAAACTAGCTGACTTTATAATCAAGGAGATAGCAAATTGACTAGCAGCGTAAGAGAGAAGATTGATCCAAAACTGGAAGAATTAGCCATTAATACCATCCGCTTTCTAGCGGTGGACGGTGTTCAGAAAGCTAATTCGGGGCATCCCGGCGCACCATTAGGGCTTGCTCCACTTACCTATCTACTATGGACTCGCCAGATGCGCTATAACCCGCGCAACCCACACTGGCACAACCGTGACCGTTTTATCCTCTCAAACGGACACGCTTCGATGCTTAACTATGCCATGCTTTATTTAAGCGGTTACGATTTACCACTGGAACAGCTAAAGCAGTTCCGGCAGTGGGGCAGCATTACCCCCGGTCACCCTGAATATGGAATGACTGCGGGAGTAGAAACCACCACCGGACCGCTAGGACAGGGCTTCGGCAACGGTGTTGGAATGGGTATCGCCCAGAAATTTCTTCAAGCAACCTATAACAAACCGGGACATGAAATAATCGACCATTATATCTATGTCATTGTGGGTGATGGTTGTCTTGAAGAAGGGGTAGCCAGCGAAGCCGCTTCAATGGCAGGACATCTAGAACTAGATAACCTGATTTACTTCTATGATGATAACCATATCACTATTGAAGGCGATACCAAGATTGCTTTTACCGAAGATGTAGGCAAACGCTTTGAGGCTTATGGCTGGCATGTTCAGCATGTAAGCGATATTAACGATGTGGCAGCGGTAGAAGCTGCAATCGAGGTTGCCAAACAAGTTAAAGGCAAGCCGCATTTAATCAACTTGAGAAGTATCATTGGTTATGGCAGCCCTCTTGCAAATAGCGCAAAAGCGCACGGTAGCCCGCTCGGCAAAGACAATGTAAAAGCAACCAAAGAGAAGTTGGGCTGGCCCCTTGAGCCTGAATTCTATGTGCCGGAAGAGGCGTTGGCGTTGTACCGTCAGGCAATTGACAACGGTGCACAATTGGAAGCAGAATGGAACAAGAAATGGGAAGCATACAAAGCAGCTTACCCTGAACTGGCAGCGCAACTCGAAACGGCATGGGATAACAAATTGCCAGAAGGCTGGGAAGAAGCGCTACCGGTATTCAGCAGCGGTTCGATCCCTACGCGCAACGCCAGCGGTACGGTGCTGAATGCGATTGCTCCAAAGCTACCCAACTTTATCGGCGGTAGCGCAGACTTGGCAGAATCTACCATAACAAGCCTTGAACATTATGCCGGGTTCCAGCCTAACGCCGAAAAGGGCGGTTCTTACGATGGGCGCACGCTACATTACGGCGTTAGAGAACACGGCATGGGATCAGCCGTAAATGGGGCTACTCTCTATGGTGGCTTAAGAATCTACGGGGCGACCTTCTTTGTATTCGCCGATTATATGCGCCCTAGCTTAAGACTTGCTGCCCTTATGGGTATTCCCAGCATCTTTGTCTTCACCCATGACAGCATCGGAGTAGGCGAGGATGGACCAACCCATCAACCAATCGAACATTTAGCCAGCCTTCGCCTTATTCATAATCTGACGGTAATTCGCCCCGCCGATGCCAACGAAACCGCGCAAGCGTGGAAAGTGATATTGGAACGGCAGCATAGCCCATCTTGCATTATCTTGAGTCGCCAGAAATTGCCCGTTCTCGAACCTGAGAAATACCCAACGGCAAATCTGGCTAAGGGCGCATATATCTTGAGTGAAGCCCCTTCCGGCACACCACAGGTTATCTTGATTGCTACCGGGTCAGAAGTGAGCCTTGCACTTAAGGCGCAGGAGCAATTAACGGCAGCAGGCGTACAAGCGCGAGTTGTGAGTATGCCCAGTTGGGAAATTTATGAGGAACAATCGGAAGAATACAAGGAATCAGTATTACCTTCTGACGTTACCGCTCGCCTTTCGATAGAAGCAGGTAGCCCAATGGGTTGGGAACGCTATATAGGCGGGGAAGGCGCATCGCTGGCAATTAATCACTTCGGTGCGAGCGCACCCGGTGATATAGTAGCAGAACATTTTGGATTCAATGTGCCAACTGTTACGGAATTGGCGCAAAAATTGGTAAGCAACCCAAAAGAGGGTCGCGCTCTAGCAAAAAAGATTATGAACCAATCCTTCCATCCGGGGGGACATTAATATAATTTTCGCTTGAAGCACTAAGCAGGGGGCTGAAGCCCCTTGCCCACAGCGAAAACCCCTAAATCAAAATAATCAGAGAGAGAAAGACAAGGAGTGGAGTATTTATGGGCAACCCATTGCAGGAATTGCAAAAGTACGGACAGAGCGTGTGGTATGACAATGTGTCACGTAGCTTGATTAAGGACGGTAGTTTCAAGCGCATGATTCAGGAACAGGCGGTAGTTGGCGTAACCAGCAACCCCACCATTTTTGAGAAAGCTATTAGCAGTTCAGCAGAATATGACGAACAAATCTTGCACGCAGCAAGCGAAGGCAAAGATGCCTCTGCTATTTTCGACGAACTGGCGATTGAGGACATTCAAAATGTAGCCGATATTTTCCGTCCGGTTTACGATGAAAGTAACGGGTTGGACGGCTATGTATCATTGGAAGTCTCCCCGACACTGGCGAATGACACCGAAGGTACAAAAAAATCGGCGGTTTATTATTACACCCGCGTAGATCGCCCTAACCTGATGATTAAGATCCCTGCCACCCCGGCGGGTATTCCGGCTATTACTGCCACCATTGGGGCTGGCATTAATGTAAACGTTACTCTTATTTTCTCCCTTGATTCTTATAAGCAAGTAGCCTATGCCTATATCGAAGGTTTGGAAGAACTGTCGAAAAGTGGCAAGAAAAACTTGAGTGAGATTTCGAGCGTAGCAAGCTTCTTTGTTAGCCGCGTGGATTCGCTGGTGGACAAATTGTTAGAGCAGAACGGCGCGCCAGCAGAGCTTTTCGGTAAGGCAGGCATCGGTAATAGTCGCCTCGCCTATGAAATGTCTGAGCAAATCTATAGCACCGAACGCTGGAAGAACCTCGAAGCGCAAGGCGCGCGCAAGCAGCGCTTGCTTTGGGCAAGTACCAGCACCAAAAACCCTGCATACCGCGATGTAATTTACGTAGAGCAATTGATCGGGCGGGATACGGTCAATACCATGCCACCTCAAACAGTCATAGCTTTTGGCGACCATGGTGTGGCATCCGAAACCGTAAATAAGGGTTATGAGGAAGCGAAAGCTCATGTTAAAGCCCTTGAAACTTATGGAGTCTCAATTGATGCAGTAACTGCGCAATTGCTGGCAGAAGGTGTCAAAAGCTTTTCCGATAGCTTTGAAACTTTGCTGGCAGGAGTAGAAGCCAAACGGCAGTTGGTATTGGCTAATAAAGGGTAGTATCAATTAATATTAGGGCGGGAATTTTACACACGTTTTTTACTATTTCAATCGTGCTATAATCCCCGCCCAATTTTTAGTAACAAAAAGCAGCAAATCTTTTGATGCAGTATTGTAAGAAAGGTTAAAATATAAATGGAACTAGGTTTTGTCGGCTTGGGGCGTATGGGTGCAAACATGGTACAACGGTTGGTAACTCTGGGCGGACACCGTGTAGTTGCCTATAACCGTTCTCAAGATAAAGTGCAAGAAGTGGTTAAATTTGGGGCGGTTGGTGCTACTTCCCTGCAAAATCTGGTAGATCAATTGCAAGAATCACCCAAAGCAGTATGGCTAATGGTTCCAAGCGGAGATGTCACCGAACAGTATGTGAATGAAGTTTCAGACCTACTCAAGCCCGGCGATATTGTTATTGACGGTGGAAACAGCAACTATAAAGATACTATCCGTCGCCACGATCTATTAAAACAAAAGGGGATACATTATCTTGACTGCGGCACCAGCGGCGGTGTTTGGGGTCTTACGGTCGGTTATGCCTTGATGGTAGGTGGCGAAAAAGAACAGGTAGAACATCTATATCCTCTTTTCAAAACCTTAGCCCCTGAGAACGGTTATTTACACTGCGGACCAAGCGGCTCAGGACACTTCGTCAAAATGGTACACAACGGCATTGAATACGGCATGTTGCAGGCATATGGCGAAGGTTATGAAATTTTGAAAAACAGCCGATATGACTTAGATCTGCTAGCTATCAGCAAAATGTGGATGAACGGTAGCGTAGTGAGAAGTTGGTTGCTTGAACTAGCGGTAAATGCTTTTGAAAGCGAAGGCAACGACCTGACGAATATCAAGGGATTTGTACAGGATAGCGGCGAAGGACGATGGACAGTGCAAGAAGCAATTGACCAATCTACGCCTGCTCCAATCCTAACCCTTTCGTTATTGGCTCGATTTGTCAGTCGCCAGGACGATAGCTTCAGCGCGAAGGTGATTTCTGCCCTGCGCAATCAGTTTGGTGGGCATGCAGTGCTTTCCAAAGTTACAGGGGAAATGGAAAAACAACACGGTTAATTCCCGCTTTGCCTGTCCCTTCCAAAACGACAGGGACAGGTGCAATGATAATTTCTTAAAATATAAATAGACAATAAAGAAAGTAATTACTAATATGACGCAGGCTCTCACAACCACAGCTACTCCTGCCATTAACCCGCTTAGGACTGGCATGCGAAATGAGCGCACACCTGAACCATGTGTAATGGTTATTTTTGGAGCTACCGGAGATCTTACTCACCGAAAATTGATTCCTGCTCTTTATAATCTTGCAATCGAACGCTACTTACCTGCCAATTTTAATGTGATTGGCTTTGCGCGTCGCCCTCTTACAGACGAGCAATTTCGGGAATCTCTGGTCGAATCAATTAATCATTTCTCACGCCGCCGTCCGATCATGCCGGAAGTAAAAGATCAGTTTACACAGACAATCCATTTTATCAGCAGCGATTTTCAAAATCCGGAAGGCTACCAGCGTTTAAGCGATTTACTTGGAAAACTCGATCAAGAACAAGGTACTCAGGGAAATCGACTATTTTATCTAGCTACAAACCCCAGCGATTATCCGGTTATTATCCAGAATCTCGGGGCAGTAGGTTTAGCACGCCCCCAAAGAGCCGGCTCGAGTGCTTGGGCGCGCATTATTGTGGAAAAGCCGATTGGGCATGATTTGGAAAGCGCGCAGCAATTAAATGAAACAGTAGCACAGGTGTTTCGTGAAAATCAGGTCTTCCGCATTGACCACTATCTGGGTAAGGAAACCGTTCAGAATATCTTGGTGTTTCGTTTTGCCAATAGCATCTTTGAACCGCTCTGGAACCGCCGTTATATAGACCATATCCAGATGACGGTATCAGAAGAATTAGGGGTGGAAGGGCGTGGTCCTTACTACGAAAATTCAGGTACAATTCGAGATATGGTGCAGAACCATATGATGCAATTGCTCAGCCTCGTATGTATGGAACCGCCTATCAACTTTGATGCGAACTCTGTGCGAGATGAAAAGGTGAAAGTTTTACGTGCCATCGCGCCGTTAGATACGGATGATGTAGTACAACGTACCGTTCGTGGGCAATACGGAGCGGGGGTAATTTTCGGTAAGCCGGTCAAGGGTTATCGTGAAGAAGAGCGGGTTGACCCTAATTCGGTAACGGATACTTTCGTAGCCATCAAACTTTTTGTAGAGAACTGGCGCTGGGCGGGTGTGCCCATTTATCTACGTACCGGCAAACGCTTGCCTAAACGTATCACTGAAGTAGCTTTGCAATTTAAACCTGCGCCACATCGTCTCTTCCCGCAAACTAATATTGAACCAAGCGTATTAACCCTGCAAATCCAGCCCAACGATGGTATTTCAATGCGTTTTGGGGCTAAAGTTCCCGGTCAGGCAATGCAAATTCGCCCGGTAACTATGGACTTCCGGTTCGGTCAAAGCTTTGGCAATGTGGCTACCGATGCCTATGAACGCCTAATTCTTGATGCGCTATTGGGCGATTCTACCCTGTTTGCACGCCGCGATGAAGTTGAGCAAGCCTGGACGATAGTTAACTCAATTACGGATGGTTGGAAGTATTTAATGACTCCTAACTTTCCTAATTATGAGTCGGGAACATGGGGACCAAAAGAAGCCGATGATTTCATCGAGAAGGACGGTCGCCGCTGGCGCCGGTTGTAACAAAGCGAGGTAATTAGCGGTGACCGATAATACAAATAGTAAAATATTCGGTAGTGGAACCGGTACAATCAATAGTGATTCCTTACAACAGATTATCGAACAGGGACAAGCGCATACTGTTGCACTTGAAGACATAGAAAAAGGAATAACCGCGCTCTGGCAAGCCACCGAGATGACGCGACAACCTGATAGTGAGCCTGCTGTGATGCGAGCTTGCGTTTTGAATCTGGTAATATGTACTGAAACCGATGAAGAGTTGGAGCATGCAACTAACTCGATTGCGCGTTTGACTTGGACTTACCCTAGCCGCAGTATTGTATTGCTTTCAAAGCCAAATGATCCAGAGGAAGAAATAACAGCCTGGATTTCGGCACATTGCCAGATGCCTGATCCTAAAGGTCAAAAAGTATGCTGTGAGCAAATAACTATTGAAGGGCGAGGTTCGGGCGCAGAACGCATCAGTAGCATGGTCTTGCCATTGTTGGTTTCAGATTTACCGGTGGTATTGTGGTGGCGGTACGACCTTGGCTCCCAATTTAATCTTTTCCAACATCTATTTGAAACGGCTGACCGACTAGTTGTTGATTCGCGGCTGTTCAAAAAACCAACTGCCAGTTTCAAGCAATTAGCTGACCTAGCAAAAAGTACCCAGCATAAGGTTAATATCAGCGATTTGAACTGGGCACGTTTGACTCCATGGCGTAGCGCAATTTCACAGTTTTTTGACAATACCAATTTCCTGCCGTATCTTTATGCTGTGGACAAATTGGAAATCGAGTATGAAGCGCCCTATGATATTGAACAACCGAATTTCTCTGAAGCATTGTTACTGGTGGGATGGTTTGCAAAAGTGCTTAACTGGAAACCGGCTTTTGCTCTGAAAGTGCGTGGCTCAAATGCAAGTCTGATAATCGACCGAGGTGGGCAACCACTAAACATTGAATTTCATGGGCACAATGAGCGGAAAGATGAATCGGGTGGAATAACCTCCTTACGGGTTTATTCCAGCCTACCGGATGAGAACAGGGAAGCAGTTTTTACGCTTACGCTTTCGGACGATTTGGAACATGCTCATAGCAAAATTGAGGAAAACGGGCAAATTGTTTCAACCTTCTCGGCGCTCTTACCATTGCGAGATGTAACCGACCTTATGCACGAAGAGTTGAGCGTGGTAGGTGGGGACTTGCTGTTTGAGGAAGCGCTGGTTTACGCCGGTAAGTTTGGCGGCAGCGGTAGTTAAGGATAATATGCATAATATCGACCCGCAAATTAAAATCCAAACCTTTGAAAATCTAGCGGAATTGAGCAAAGCAGCGGCAGAAAGGTTAGCCGTCTATTCCGCTGATTGTATAGCGCAGCAAGGGCGTTTTACAATTGCTTTGGCAGGAGGCAACACCCCCCGCGAACTGTACAAGATATTGGCACAACCACCGATTCGTGAACAAATAGACTGGTTCAATACTTATCTGTTTTTCGGGGATGAGCGGTGTGTGCCGCCCAACCATCCTGACAGTAATTACCGGATGGTACAGGAAAATTTGCTGGATTTTGTGGGAATTCCATTCGCCAATATCTTTCGGATGGAAGGTGAAAACCTTGATCCGGAAGCAGCAGCAACAAACTACGCCAACCTGTTACAAGAGTTCTTCGAACTCGAATCCGGAGATGGCCCTAGCCCGGAAAACTTCCCGAAATTTGACTTGATATTGCTGGGAATGGGACCAGACGGGCATACCGCTTCGTTATTTCCCGGCACATCCGCTCTTCAGGAACGGGGGCATCCGGTAGCCGCAAATTTCGTCCCAAAATTGAACGCTAACCGCCTGACGCTTACCGCTCCAACCATAAACCGGGCAGAACAAGTCTGGTTCTTAGTAGTCGGAGAGGATAAAGCACCGACTCTAAAGCGAGTTCTCGAAGGCGATTATCAGCCGCAAACCTTGCCAAGCCAGTTAGTAAAACCCAATGGAGGACGTGTTTACTGGTTTGTAGATCGAGCGGCAGCATCTCAATTGGACACAATTTAAGGGATTTATACACAAACAACCTACAAATAGACAGGAACGATACTTTTAATGAGCTTGGTTGACCTTTTAAAGAGTAATAGTAGCGACGAGTGGTTTCAAAGAATCTGGGAAGAACGCGAAGAGAAGATTTACACTGAATTATTCGGTAAATTACCTGAAACTGTTATTCGGCTGCATGAGCAAGCCTTGAAAGCTATTTTGGGAGCAGAAGCCAAAATCCTACCGGAATGGCTTCATTACGGGGTAATTGAAATTGCCCCTAACGCTCATCATTCGGACTGGCTATATGTTACCACCGGTTTCAGCCAACCTTGGAACATTGATAAAGAGACCGAGTTGAACCCGAACGGAGGCAGCGGTACGGGAATTGAAATAGTAGTGCGCACGCCTGAACGTGCCGGGTGGGCAGTGGATGTGTTGCACCGACTTAGCGCCTACCAGATTGGCGTTACCAGCAAAATAATCAAAGGCAAGGTCTTTAATTATGGCGATTGGATGCCACTAAACGGATCGATAGACCCCGGCACGCCAAATAGCAAAGTGCGTGGTATTTTAGTATCGCAGCCGCGTGATTTTCAAGCAGGTTTTTCATTACCTAGCGGTAAGGTAGAGTTGTTGCAGTTGTTAGGGATTACTGGGCAAGAATTAGCTTACCTTCTGGCTAAGGGACCTACCGCATTGGAAGATTTACTTTACGAACAGGGAGCGGCGCCAGTTATTAACCCGAATCGCGAAAGTGTAGAGCTTCCAAATCGCTTTCCACTCCCTAAAGAGCTTCAAGCCCGGTTTTAAGAGACCCTACATATCTTTGCGCCCGTAAAAGCGGGCGCGCCTTCCATTTATCAACGCCTGTAACTCTACCCCGCTCACCCCATACAATTTGGCAGTGCGACGAATAAATTCGAGGCTGGCTTCAAATTCAGGCTGGATTACTTCGTCTGCGCCCGAATTTTTTAGCATTTCAATAGTTTTTTGCTCGGTGGCGCGAGTGATAATTTCAAGCTGGGGGTTCATTGCCCTTCCGGCACGACTGGCTGCTTCAGCTACAATCGCATCTGGCACAGTTATAGCAAGCACCTTAGCTTCAGTTATATTTGCCTGTTTAAGAGTTACCTCAACCGATGCGTCGCCAAATAAGCCGATAATACCACGTTTGCGAGCCAGTTCCAGCCTGCGTGGGTTATACTCAATCACTACCACGTCGAAATTCCGGCGCATACATGCATCCACCAATTGCTGACCTACCCGTCCATAACCGCACACCACCACATGCTTTTTGTAGGGCCAACGCTCGGTCTGACCTCTAAGCCCGCGTCGGGTATAAAGCATCTCGCCAGCTTCTTTCTCTTCGACTAGTGGACGCAACGAAACCGGTAAGGACACCCCGGCATTAGCATAACCTGGAACAGCTTTACCCAACAGCCTGAACAAGCGGGTACGGAGTTGGGTTAGCCAAAGGGTTAAAGTGGGAAAGAACTGCAATAAAAGCGGATTCGCAATAATAGTAACCAGCGCTGCCGAAAGTAGCAAGGATTCAACCCGGCTGTTAATTGCCCGGCTATCAACCCCGATACGCGCCAAAACAAACGAAAACTCCCCTACCTGCGCCAGCAATAAACCGGCTAGAGCTGCGGTTTTTAAGGGTTGTTTGAACAGAAGTAATATTCCGCTGGTCAACGCCCATTTACCAATCAACACTGTAATTACCAACAGCATAATTTCAGGGAAGTTATTTACCAAAAAAACAGGGTCGATCAACATGCCGATACTCACAAAAAAAAGGCTGGCAAAAACATCGCGTATCGGTATGATTTCGGTGAGAATATCCCCGGCAGACTCAGAGCCGCTCACCATTAAACCTGCTACAAAAGCGCCCAATGCGAAGGAGATATCAAGAAAATAGGCTAAACTTGCCGTACCTAAAGCAATCGTTATCACGCCAAGCAAAAACATCTCGCGCATTCCCAACATCACCAGTTTTTGTACTATCCAAGGCATGAAACGAGTGCCTACGATATAAGCTCCCACTAAAAATAGAGTGCCTTTCAACAGTGCCAGCCCAATGCTCAAGGCTAGATTATCACCACCCTTTTCTCCAAGGGCAGGCAATAATACCACCAGCACAATAACGCTCAGGTCTTGGACAATACCCAACCCAAGCGCTACTTTGCCATGCAGCGATTCCATTTCGCCGCGTCCCATAAGGATTTTCAGAATTACAATTGAGCTTGAAATGGCAAGGAGACCTCCCAAGAAAATGCTACTGCTTAAATTTAGCCCTAGCAGCATTCCTACCGGGATTCCCAGAAGAATAGTAAGAGAAATCTGAAAGATACCTCCCAGAACGGCTGTTTTTCCTATATGTCTTAACTCTTGCAAAGAAAATTCTGTGCCTAAAGCGAACATCAGCAGCGCTACCCCGATTTCTGCCAGCACCTCTACATCGGATACTACTAATGCCGGTCCGGGGGTATAAGGACCAATGAACACACCACCAAGCAAATAGCCGATTATAAGTGGTTGCTTGAGCCACGCTGCCACTAAACCGCCCACAACCGCTGCAATAACCGCTAGAACCAACGCAGTAATCAAATTGTAGTTAGAACCAGAGTCGGTTGCCTGAATTATTCCTGCTATCCATCCCATCCCTTACTCCATCGTAGAATTGCCCCGCTAAACCAAAAGTTGTATTGGTTAATTATAGTGCAAAATCCCTGTGAGTTGGATAAAATGCGGTTAGAGTTACATACACAAACAACAGCTATAGGGTATAATTCACTAGTGTTTGTGGCTAGCTGAACTTATAATTAGATTTTTCATATGAAGTCATTTCAATATCATTCTCAATTATTAGAGCGTTTTCCTTCGGTAACCGGAGGAGTTATAGTGGCACAAGGCTTGCGTAATAGGCAAACACCGCCCGAATTGCTGGCGCAATACCAAGAACAACAGAAAGCGACAAGGCAGCTTATCGGCGATACCCCGCTTAGCCAGATACCAGCGCTCTCCGCATGGCGTTCAACTTTTTCAGCTTTTGGGGTAGAACCTACTAAATACCGCTCGGCTATTGAAGCCCTATTGCGGCGTTTAACCAAGAAGGGTGACATTCCCTCAATAAATTTGCTGGTAGATATTGGAAATCTGGTCAGTATCCGTTATAACCTGCCGATCGCAGTTTTCGATACTCATCAAACTACCGGCAGCATAACAGTACGCTTATCTGAAGGAACTGAACACTTTACACCGCTTGGTGAAAGTATTACCGAAACTCCTGAAGTGGGTGAAGTGATATTTGTAGATGAAGCGCAAATCGTATCGGCACGACGCTGGTGCTGGAGACAAAGCGCGGAAAGCGCGGCACGCCTAGAGTCGGAGAATGCCATAATCACGGTGGAAGCGCAACATGTCGATGGTCGGCGTGAAGTAGAGGCAGCGTTGGCTGACTTGCAGGAGTTGATTCAAAAATACGCGGAAGGTAAATTTAACGCGAAAGTGCTGAACTTACAAGAGCCTGCTATTTAGCAAAAAGAACAAGCAGTAAGATACTATTGACACAACAAAGTCGAAATGATACCATAAAAATCAGCACTTATTAGCACTCATAGAGGTAGAGTGCTAATATTACTAGGGTAAATTAAAAATATCATTGTCTTTCTAGATACATTTGCCGAGCCATTGTTGGTAACATTTAAGATATGAAACGCCAGGAACGCAAAACAGGGGGAATAGAAAAAGAAAGCAAGGTTAACATGGAAGAGCCGCAAGAATCCATGACTGAGCGGCGCAAGGAATTGTTGCGAACAATAATCAACGAGTATGTCAATAACTACCTACCGGTAAGCTCAGAGATGATCGTTAACAAATACAAACTTCCCATAAGCCCGGCTACTGTTCGAAATGAAATGGCGGAACTAGAACGAGAAGGATACATTACGCATCCGCATACTTCGGCAGGGCGTATCCCCAGCGACAAAGGCTACCGCTATTATGTAGAGCACCTAATGGAACGACAAGGCGGACTTAGCCTACCGGAACAACATAACATCCAACACCAGTTCTATCAGGTACAATTGGAATTAAACGAGTGGATACGGTTAGCCGCCGGAGTGGTGGCGCGTACTTCCCAGAATGTTGGAGTGGTTAGCTCACCTTATGTATTTGATGGTCGTTTAAAACGGTTGGAAGTGATCGGAGTCCAGGAGCGGTTAGCATTGGTGGTTGCCGTAACTCAAGACGGTTCTATTAAAGAGCAAATGCTAAGTTTGGAAGACCCGATTACGCAAGAAGAATTAAGCATAATTTCAAACCGCCTAAATGCAACGCTATGTAACCAGAACCGCACTCAGATTGAAATAAAAGTACGGGATTGGGCAGAAGAGTTGGACAAAATTGTAGCAACTCGTTTGGTGGAAATGCTACGAAGTCTTGAACAGTATAGGGATGTACAATTGTATCGTGAGGGGTTGGCAAATATACTTAACCAGCCTGAATTTAACAATATTTCAACAATGCGACAGGTAATGCAGACGATAGAAACCGGCAACGCATTACCAACCTTAATTCCAGAAATCCTTCAAAATTATGAGGGAGGAGTTCAGGTAGTAATTGGCGGTGAGAACCGATTTGACGATATGCGCTTGCTAAGTGTAGTTCTAGCCCGTTACGGCATTGACGGTCAGGTAGTAGGTGTAGTGGGATTGGTCGGGTCAACCCGAATGGAGTATAATCGCTCAATTTCCACAGTACAATATATTGCACATCTTATGACTAACCTACTTACCGAACGTTCTGGTAATAATTTTATAGGTCCGACTTAAAGAACGGTCGCTATATTTATCAAGTGCGCGGCGAAGGGTTTCATTATCAAAGCCCCACTCGACGCGCTTAATTGTGAGAATAGAATAATATTCAAACATATCCTGATGAGAAAAGGTAGAAGAAGAGGAATGAAAATGGAAGAAACGACCAAACAAACCAATCAGGAAACAGATAGCACAGGTGAAGCAGTCACCGAAACCACCGTACGTACAGTAGAAGAATTGGAAGCGCTATTGGTGGAAGAACAAAAGAAATCCGCGGAATTGGCAGACAACTGGAAACGCTCTCTGGCTGATTTTCAAAATTTAAAACGACGCACCGAAATCGAACGCGCTAATTTAAATGCTGATGTAAAATCAAGAGTGATATTGCGACTATTACCCATAGTAGATGATTTTGAACGAGCGCTTTCATCTACTCCTGACAATTTGAAAGTTGAGCCGTGGGTTAATGGGGTCAGTTTAATAGAAAAGAAATTAAAAACCCTGCTTGATCAAGAAGGCATCAGTTCATTCGATGCGAAAGACGCAGATTTTGACCCTCGCTTCCATGATGCCGTACAGAGAGATGAAGATGGAAACGGAGATAAAGATATAGTAACCGAAGTTTATCAAAAAGGTTACATGATGGGCGATAGAGTGCTTAGACCGGCAGCAGTTAAGGTTGGAAGGGGCTAAAAATCGTTTCTATTTAGCGCTTCCTCTTGACGGGGTATGCGGTTTTGATTAAACTGAATTTAAGAAAAAGACAGGTATATTAATGGCTTCAAAACGTGATTTCTACGAAGTGCTGGGAGTTACCCGGTCAGCAACCGAAGATGAGATTAAAAAAGCATATCGCCGCTTGGCGATGAAGTTCCATCCTGATGTCAATAAAGAAGCGGATGCTGAAGAAAAATTCAAAGAAGTCAAAGAAGCCTATGAAGTCCTTAGTGACGCTAAAAAACGCGCCACTTACGACCAGTTTGGTCACGCCGGTATGTCTGGAGCAGGCGCTAACCCATTTGAAGGTTTTGGCGGAATGGGTGGTTTCAGCGATATATTTGAGCAATTCTTTGGTGGGTCAGGAGGACCCGGAGGAGCGCGTCGTGCTAGTCCACAAAGGGGTGCTGACCTAAAAACCACCATTACCCTTGAATTTGAAGAAGCAGTTTTTGGCACTGAAAAAGAAATCGAAATTGCACGTTTCGACACATGCGCGCGCTGCAAGGGTAGTAAAAGCGAGCCGGGAGTCGAAACCGCTAAATGTCCTAATTGTAACGGTTCTGGAGAAGTACGCCGTGTACAGAGCAGCATCTTTGGTCAATTTGTGAGTGTAACAACCTGTGACCGTTGTCGAGGCGATGGGCGGATTGTAAGCACCCCCTGCAAAGAATGCCGAGGTGAAGGAAGGGTTAAGGTAAGCAAACGCTTGCTGGTCAAGGTTCCAGCCGGGATTGACTCCAACTCACAAATTCGAATAAGCGGCGAAGGTGAAGCAGGTCCTCGTGGTACCCTACCCGGTAATCTGTTTGTGGGTATAGCGATTAAAGAGCATCCCATTTTTAAGCGAGTGGAAAACCATATAATGGTTGATGTGCCGCTCAATTTATGGCAGGCTACTCTGGGTGATAAGATTGAAGTGCCAACGGTAGATGGAGCGTTAGAAATAGAAGTTAAACCGGGTACTCAACACGGTGACATTATCAGGTTAAAAGAGCGGGGAGTACCGTTATTGCGGGGAAACGGGCGGGGAGATCAAATTATTACTTTCAAAATAATAGTACCCCGAAAACTTAGCGAAGAACAACGGCAGTTACTTCAGCAAATGGCGCGTACTATGCCGCGGGAACAAATCGGCAAAGAATCCCAACGTGATAAAGATGATAAAGGCGGGTTCTTTGGGCGATTCCGGGTTGGGTCATAGTAGTTTCAGCGGGAAGTTTGTAACTCTTTTTAATTTCAACGCAGCATATCGTTTGAGCAAAGAGGTAGTACCTCTATGTCGGTAATGGCTTTAATTGGCGGGCAATGGGGCGAAGAAGGCAAGGGTAAATTTACCGAGATTCTGGCCGAGCAAGCCAAAGTTGTGGTACGTTATAGTGGTGGGGGACATATACGCCAGCCCGTAATCAACGAGCAGGGTCGTTTTAATCTTCAATTTATTCCACGCAGCATATTTAACAATAAAGTAATCACAATACTTGGCGCGGGCATGGTGCTCGACCCTAAACGGGTTGTAGAAGAGATGGAAGCCCTTGTCGGTAACGGGATTAATCTTAAAAGGCTTTTTATCAGCGAGCAAGCTCATTTGATAATGCCTTACCATCCTTTGTTTGAAGAACAAGAACGCAGGGTTTATGGAACTCCTATTATTGATACCCTAGGTTCAGGTCTTGGACCTGCCTATGCTGATAAGGTGAGTCGAATAGGGATAAGAGTTGGCGACCTGATTCAGGAAGAACAGTTTTTATCGCGCTTGAGCAAAACGCTGACCGTTAAGAACGACATACTCACCAAGGTTTACAAACAAGAACCCCTAAATCTGCGTGAAATCTACCAGCAATATCTCAGTTACGGGCGAGCAATGCGTGAACGCATTTTTGATACTCGCCTGATTCTTCAAAAAGCAATTGAAGATAATCACACAATCATTCTGGAAAGCGATCAAGGTTCGATGCTAGACCTTGACTTTGGATCTTATCCATATGTCTCCAATGCTTCGCCAACCGTTGGTGCGGCTTGTATCGGGTGTGGGCTTCCACCTTCGGTCATAAAAGCGTCGCTGGGTGTCTTTAGCGCTTACATAATTCGCTCTCAGACCGGACCATTCCCGACCGAAATGTCAAAAGAAGAAGGCGCACCATTGGTAAGCTTTCGAAGCCAGGACAACAGCCGTGGAGGGCGCAGAGCTACCAACCCCATTACAGGTGAGCGATATCGCCGCTATGGTTGGTTCGATACGGTTGCAGCCCGTTTTGTAGCACAGCTAAATGGCTTAACTTCTCTGGCGATTACCAACCTCGATGCACTGGATGATTTCAAAATTGTCAAGATTTGTACTGAGTATCAAGTATATGATACCAACGTGCGACGGTTCCCCTCTGATATTGGAACACTTAAAATAGCTACCCCTGTTTATGAAGAATTACCGGGCTGGGAAGCTCCAACTGCCCATATTAAAAGCTTTGATGAATTACCGGCTAATTGTCAGAATTTCATAAAGCGAATCGGTACGCTGGTTGGGGTTAATGTGGATATAGTTTCTACTGGACCGGATCAAAAAGATACCATTGTGATGCGTGATCCTCTGAGACCGATAAATATGAGTCGAGTAATGGGGAATTACGGGTAAAAAAAAAGCTGGTCCCCTCACTCAAAGGACCAGCTTTGGCTTGTTGGATTCACTTACTCACTGTCACTAACTATATTGACTTGCTCACCTATCTAACCTAGCAAGCTCACCGCTTTCGCGATCGGTAGCAACCAATAAACAGTATCTATCAGATAAAATAATTATCTATAAATACAACTTCACCAGCTTCTACCTGTTCAAGCCATCTCAGTTAAATAAGTTAAGGATATATCTAATTAAAAATGCATTTGCCACTAACTCTCGGGTTTAGGATGAGGAATCTGTATCCGAGAATTAGTAGCAATTACCAAGTTCGTTGCTTACTTAATAGCAATAGCAGCGTTCGGGCTCAAAGAGACTGAACCATCTTCAGGCTCAAAGAATACGTCAAACGGTGTAATATTGCCACGGGCAATTGTGTTAACAAAACCCAGATAACTACCGCCCTGGAACAGATAGCTATTTCGCCCAATCTTCTTGCGGAAGGTCGGCTCTGCTTTCTGAATTCTCCAGCCATCTGGCGTAGTAAGCGTATAATTGAACTCCAAGTCCAACGGGATGGGTTGTGCTGGAATACCATGATGCAGGATTGGTATTTGCGGATGGTCAATAACCTTTAGCAAGTTACCGGCTCGTTCTACACCACTGGGTAATTCAGCTTCGGCAGCCACGCGGATACTTGCACCATCGGTTACAAATTTCGCTTTTACGTAGGCTTCGCGACCTTTCAACTGAGACACCGGGAATAGGCGAGTCCAGTAGGTAATACTGTCCACTTGACCAGTACCACTTGTAACGAAGGATACACGGCTAAGGGTTTTGCCCTCACTAGCACTCAGGGTGCGAACCTGAATATCCTCATACAATTGACCGGTGAGATCAGCAGTGCTCCATAGAGGACCAAAGAACACAGTCTTAGTTAAGACTTCGCTGTTCTTGGCGGTCACAGTACGAACTTGCTCCCATGCTTCACGAGCAATCTGGGTATCAAGCGCAATACGTGCCGTAACATCATGGAACAAACGACCACCGATATAGGTCTGGGATCGGGTCAGATTTAGGCTGCTATCGGGAACGTAAGTTTCTCGCCGAACTGTGCCGCGCCACTCAAATGGGTGTATGAAATCGCCTACGATAATGCGCCCATAGCCCTTACTCTCACGGGTTTTATCATCTAGGTCCGTGATAAGTGCGTTTATTTCCAAGCCCTTCTTAACGCCCTCCACAATCGATTCAACGCGAACCGTAATGTCGGAGATATCGTCACCCTTGGGCCTAGCTCTAAACTCTATCTCGGATTCGAGTGGGAGTTTGGGTACTGCCGCTGGGCAACCTATCGTAGCACGGGCTGTAATGTTAGCCCACCAATCGTTATCGTAGCGGCAGCGCCAATCGGCCAGACCCTTCCCTTGCTCTGCCCTTCCTTCAAGGAATGCTGGCATACGGGAATCCTCCTTCTAAAATACTTGTGGCTTGTCAGTTGTCAATAGCCGCGTCGCCAGCAGTTTGCTTACGACTGCTACCCACTGACGACTGATAGGTTAAACTAAAGGGCAGACTGCATTTCGCCTTGGTTTCACTTGGTTGGCGTGCCACTCGTCTGCTGTTTCAAATAGAGCATAATATTTACTGCCTGCTGAGGCAATGGAATGCCGGAAGGCATATTTCCATGTCCTAGTAAGATAAACTTCACTACATTTGCATCGTTCACGGGCGTACCATTGTAAAGAGTTGCGGTTTGGTAAAGATCACCCAACCACGCGCCGATACTGGTAATGGTCGGAGGACCATAATGACAACCGACACAAATGCGATTAAAGTTAGCTTGCCCTTGAGCAAGGGCACTTTTCAGCGCTTCCTCACCCTGTGCTCCTTGGGTTTTCCACGCTTCCACGTACGCAATCTTCGTACCGTCGGCGGTTAGTGGGATTTTAGCGTATGCAGGACCGGCCGCTTCTCGAGCAGTCTGCTGGGTGCGCCCGTTATAGTCGCCTGCTACCAGAAAACCGAGGAAAAAGAGCAGGATCGCCCCGATGATAATACCACTGAACCAGACAGTGTAAACCACCAGTTGTACACGGGGTTCTCCCAACACCGTCCTAACATTTCTGTTTTGTTTAGGTTGGTAAGCCACTGGTTTTCTCTCCTGTCTAGCTAGACTTGCCGGATACTAGATACTTAAAGGCTTGATGGGCGTTAAAAATTAAACGCAAGAAGAGTTATTCCTACGTAAGCAAACAGGTATTTACTATTGAGTTTATTCTATTAAAACTGGCTTCAGGGTGCGGTAGTTTTTGCTACACCCTCGATTCTGCGCCATCTTCGACAAATTTTGAACAATAGGTTTTGTAGTGGTTACTACTGCGCATATCCCAACTTAGTCATAAATTAATTACAGAAGTCTCATTTCTTTCAAATAGATTAAGGTGGATCCCTATGCTTAAAGTAAATGATACCAATGCTGCCTCTGCCGGGTTACTCACCTCAAAAGCGGTTGATTACATCGAGAGCCTAAAAAAAGAGTTGTACCAGCCGCGTCTCAAAGCTAAACGCCGCGCTGAGATAGAAGATGACCTTGCCAAAATTGCGGCAGGGAAATTTGTTGAAATCAACGGGGTTAAGCACTTTATAATGGATGAGGGGCCCGCGGATGGTGAGGCGGTGATTTTGGTTCATGGCTGGGATTGTAGTAGTTTCTGGTGGCATTCAATCATTGGCAAGCTCAACGAGGGCGGGTATCGTACAATCAATTATGATCTACGTGGGCATGGCTTGAGCGATGAAAACCATCCGGGAAATGATGACTATAGTATCAAGGCTTATGTGAATGACCTCGAAGCTATACGCCAGCATTTTAAATTGGAGAAATTCCACGTTGCTACTTTTTCGCTAGGTTCTGTTATAGCAGTATCTTATGCCGCAAAATATCCTGAACATGTTGCCACCTTGACTGCCTTTAATTTTGGTTTATTCCGATATAATCCGATTGTAGTAAAGGTTATGCCGATAACGCTTAGCACTGTTTTCAGTAAAGTTTTGCGTCCTATGGGTCCTAGAAGTTGGCGGTTTGTTTACTACTACTCTCGATTGACACTCACTAAAAACCCGGTGGACAAGCGCGACATTTTATACGGCTTACTTAGTCTCCGTGATTGCCCCTTCCGCACCTCGTACAATAGCGCCCGTGACATCATGTCAAAACCAGTGCTAGATGAGTTGCCCCTTTGGTGTGCCGCTGTTAAAGCGCCAACTTTGCTGGTGCCGGGTTCACATGATCGGGTTATCGGCAAAAAGAATGCTAAAGCGTTAGCAGACCTAATCCCAAATCTTACCTACTTTGAAATGCCTAAGTGTGGACATTTAATTCTGGCAGAATTGCCAAAACAAGTTGGGGAGTTGATGATAATGCACTTGGGGAAAAATTCAATTGGGAAGAGGAACGATCTTTTGGCGCACTCGGAGAATTGAAAGCCCTTTGAGATAAATTTGAAAAAAAAGCGGGCAAAGCGCTCGCTTTTTTTTATCAAGCCCATGATCAGGATCGAACTGATGACCTCATTCTTACCAAGAATGTGCTCTACCGACTGAGCTACATGGGCATGCCTGGAGTGGGAGTCGAACCCACACGGGTGATTAGCCCAACGGTTTTTGAGACCGCCGCGTCTGCCATTCCGCCACCCAGGCGTAACTCGTACAATATAATAACAAAGTTGAGGCTATTTTGCAACTCGATTGCTTTAACTGCCTGCATTAAGTAAAATCCGATATGTAAAGTGCCTATATATCAGCTGAACAGGAGAAAGATTATGAGCGCTGATACCGGATCTGAACCAAACTCTACCAATACACCCCCTCCAAGTCTTACTACAGCCGATACTCCGGATACTTTCCAATCGGATGAAGAAAGTGCCCCTATGACTATAGCCTCTGTGGGGATGGATGCGGCAGATAGTAATACTGGTTCTATGCAAACTTTCGGTTTGGATAAATCACAGTTTGCGCTGGACAGAATAAACTACTATCGTAGTCAGGTAAGCGTGGCAGCAGCAACGATGAACCAACCGTTACAGCAAGCGGCAGCGTCTCATGTTAATTATTACACCTTGAATGGGTCGGGTAATTATTCCATTCACGAAGAAATAGCCACTAATCAGGGCTTTTGCGGTAAAGATTTCTTTGCCCGTGCTGCCCATTTTGGTTATGTAAACCCAGATAGTACCAATGAAAACATTGATACTATTGCCGACCCTTTGCAAGCAGTCGAACGTCTGATGAACACCTTGAACCATCGTATTCCTCTACTTGACCCTGCTTATCCAGATATTGGGATTGCTTATGGCGCCAAACCGGATGGTACAAACCCGATTTCAGTTATAGATTTCGGAATGCCCGTGTGGAAAACCAGCTTCCAGCCTCAATTTATAATCTGGCCGCCTAATGGCAGTAGTGGGTTTTATCGCAGTTATCGGGGAGAAAGTCCCGATATGTTCAAGCGTGCCGGGTTGAATCCAACTTACCCTATCGGCAATCCGATTACGGTTACTTACCGGGGTTCGGGTAAAATTGTGTATGATCCCAATGGAATGAGCTTGAAAGATTCGAGTGGTAAGGAAGTGCCAAGCTACAAACTGGCAGATTTGAACTCGTTCTGGACTGCCCGCAATAGCGCCGCAATTTCTTCAATTCAACCACTTGCCCCGGATACGACCCTTACCGTCACCTTTACATTCAGTATTAACGGTGGCGCAGCACAAGTGGTAAGTTGGTCGTTCAGCACCAGCCCGTTGATTACTACCTCCACCGTTACCCAACCCAAAGCGGGTTTGAGCAACGCTGATATTTCGGTGCGGAATCTATGGCAGAACACCGATGCACCGGTAGCAGCAGGTAAAGTTAAGCGAAGTTGGTTATACGGACCTGAAATCTTCGAGGCGCGCTACGAACCCTACAAAGAAGCGCCCGGTGGTAATCGGTTGGTTTATTACCTTGATAAAGCCCGGCTGGAAATCAATAATCCGGCTGGAGACCGCAACAGCAAGTGGTTTGTAACCAGTGGCTTGCTCACCCGCGAATTGGTAGGAGGATTCGTGCAGGTAGGAGACAGCAGCTACGAACAACGCAGCCCGGCGCAAGTGCCGGTTGCGGGAGATCCTGCCGCATCCAATCTCAGTGCCCCTACCTATGCCTCTTTTGCAACGGTAGCCACACTCAATAATGACAAGCGTGTCGCAGACCGAACCGGACAAACAGTTCTTGAGACTATTGCTAAAGACGGCTCAGTGCAAAAAGTGGCAAACGCGCCTGCCCCGGTGACTTATAAACAATATGACAAAACCCTAGGACACAACATTGCGGATGTACTTCTGACCTATATGAATAGCATAACCGGAGGATGGCTCTTTGTATTGGGTTACCCCATTACTGACCCTTACTGGACAGTCACAAAATTAGCGGGAACTAATACATACGTACTAGTACAATTATTTGAACGCCGAGTACTTACTTATACACCGACAAATCCTGTGGATTGGCGGGTGGAAATGGGTAACATCGGACGGCATTATTTTAGCTGGCGATACAATCAATAAGCTATGTCATCGTAAGTAGAACGAGAATAACTATTTTGATATGTTATAATGTGGTTTGTAGAAATTGCCGGAAAGCCGGGTTATTAGATTTTTATAATATCCGGAATAGGCATAAATATTAATTAGCAATTATAGGTGGAATTGTGTTCAAAACTCTTAAGAATTTAATTACAGGTGGCGATAGTACCGATAAAGAATTGCGCAAATTAGAGCAAATCGCCAGCAAAGTTATAAATGAATATGATCAGGAATTTTCAAAACTTAGTGATGAAGAACTTCGTGCCAAAACCGACCAATTCAAAGAAAGATTAAATAACGGGGAAAGTCTGGAAGATATTCTGCCCGAAGCTTTCGCGACAGTGCGTGAGGCTGCATGGAGAACCCGTCGTCAGAAACACTTCAAAGTGCAAATAATGGGTGGGCAAGTATTACATAGCGGTAAGATAGCCGAAATGAAAACCGGTGAAGGTAAAACGCTGGTGGCAACCCTCGCTGCCTATTTAAACGCGCTTGAAGGTCTTGGTGTACACGTAATTACAGTAAACGATTACCTAGCAAAACGTGATACTCAATGGATGGGACCGATTTATCATGCTCTAGGACTCTCTGTAGCAGTTATCCAGAGCAATGGCGGCAATCCCAACCGACCTTCCGCCTACATGCTCGACCCTACCTTCCACGATCCTTCCGATCCCTCTATGAACTTCTTGGTACCGGTATCCCGCCATGCTGCCTATAGAGCAGATATTACTCATGGTACCAATAATGAGTTTGGCTTTGATTATCTGCGTGATAACATGGCACGCAGCGCAGAGGAATATGTACAGCGCGAATTGCATTACGCGATTGTGGACGAAGTAGATAACATTCTAATTGACGAAGCGCGAACTCCGCTTATTATCAGTGGACCGGCAGGCAAAGCCGATGATAATTACTACAAATTCGCCGACATTTTGCGCCAGTTACGGGAAGGCGAAGACAGAGATTACACTATCAAAGAAAAAGAGCGGGTTGTAAACCTAACCGAACTCGGTCTCGAACGAGTAGAGCGTATGCTCAATATCCCACCCTACGAAAGCATCTATGATGATAAATGGAGCAAATATACCCCATACCTTGATAATGCGCTCAAAGCGAAAGCTCTCTATCAGCGCGACCGCGAGTATATTGTGCGTGATGGGCAAGTTATCATCGTAGACGAGTTCACCGGACGCTTGATGGAAGGTAGACGTTACGAAGGCGGGTTGCATCAAGCGATTGAAGCCAAAGAGAGAGTACGCATACAACAGGAAAATCTTACCTACGCTACCATTACACTACAGAACTATTTCCGTATGTACGAAAAACTCTCAGGCATGACCGGTACTGCTATAACTGAGTCGGAAGAATTCTATAAAATTTATGGACTTGATGTAGTGCCAATCCCCACCAACAAAGAGATGAAGCGCGCCGACGAAAACGATATGGTTTTCAAGAGCGAAAAATCCAAATACGAAGCAGTGGTGGAAGAAATCGAGGAAATGTACAAAATCGGGCGACCCGTACTAGTTGGTACAACTAGTGTGGAAAAATCCGAGGTGTTGGCAAACCTTTTGCAGCGGCACAAAATTCCTCACAATGTGCTGAACGCAAAATTGCATGAAAAGGAAGCCGCAATCGTCACGCAAGCCGGGCGACCAGGTGCAATTACAATCGCGACCAATATGGCAGGACGCGGTACTGACATTATTTTGGGCGGTTCACCTGACAGCTATTTGCAAGACGAATTGGAGAAACGTGGCTTAAAGGCGGAAGACATAGGCTCGGAAATATATTCTGAAGCAGAAGAAGAAGCCCAAAAACGTTGGGAAGAAGCCCATGAACGGGTTATTGCCGCTGGAGGTTTGCACATTATAGGGACTGAACGCCACGAGTCGCGCCGTATTGACAACCAGTTGCGCGGTCGTGCCGGACGACAAGGCGACCCGGGTAGCACCCGTTTCTATATATCGCTGGAAGATGAGCTAATGCGCCGTTTTGGTTCAGATCGCATCAAAAGTCTGCTAGAACGCTTTAATTTTGAGGATGATCAACCGATTGACTTTGGTATGGTTGGTAGGTTAGTAGAGCAAGCGCAGACAAAAGTAGAAGGCATGAACTTCGACTTCCGAAAGCACTTAGTTGAGTTCGATGATGTAATGAACAAACAGCGCGAATCAATTTATGATGACCGCCATCGTATTCTCACCAGTGAAGACCTGCGAGAACAGATTAGTACCCTGATTAAGGGACGACTGGATGAGATTGTAGAAGAGCATACTCACGGCGACCAACACGAATGGGATTTAGCAAGCCTATTCCGCAACCTCGGTCTGATGCTGCGTAGTAGCGCTATCAAGTTTGACCGCCAGCCTCACGATGAAGAAGATCAAAAGCAAATGGTGCTTGAAGCTCTTGAGAAAGAGTTCAATATAAGCTTACACGATTTTGAAGGCAAAAATCGTGAGGGGATAGATGAACTTGTCTCAGAAATGCTTGATCACGCTTATAACGAGAAACTAGAGCGTCTCGGCGAAGAGAATATGAAGTTGTTCGAGCGGCTGGTATTGGTTCAGGTCTATGACGATAACTGGGTAAATTACTTGACCCCGCTTGAAGAATTACGACGCGGTATTGGTCTGCGGGCGTATGGACAACGCGATCCATTACAGGAATATCGCCGTGCTGCCTTCCAGTTCTGGAATGAGTTACAGGTTAACATCAAGCGCGATATTGCCGAAAAGTTCTTTGCCTATGAACTTCAACGGGCTGCTCCTCCACCACCGCCGATGCAAACCAATGCGCCGGAAGAGTCCGCCGATAACGGTAAAGCTAAACCTACACCTGCCAAATCAAAAAAAACAGGACCGAACGAGCCTTGCCCTTGCGGTAGCGGTAAGAAATATAAGAAATGTCACGGGGCAGTTGCGGCGATGCGCTAGAAATTAGTCTTAATATCCGGTTAGCAGGAATTAAACGCTATGTGAGTTTTTCTTATAACCGGATTGAGATAATATAGCATCGTATAAAGTTGTAAGGTATGTTAAGGTAGTAAAGGGTCAGATATGTCTCAACAAGATTTAAATTCCGGTTCGCACGAGGCAATCACACAACACTCTGCCCATATGGATGATTACCGTGCGCTGGTTAAAATTGCTTGTTTATTAAGTTCAGAACCGGAGTTGGATAATCTACTTAATTTGATTATTGACACCAGCAATAGCTTGCTGAATGCAGATCGCAGTAGTCTTTTTCTGGTAGATTATGCAACAAACGAACTGTTTAGCAAAATTGCGTTGGGAACTTCAAACGAAATCCGGGTGAAAATCGGCTCCGGTCTGGCAGGAACTGTGGCTAAAACAGGGGAAATTATTAATCTGCGAGATGCCCAAAACGATCCACGCCAACAAAAAAGAATTGCCAGTGAGCAAGCCTACATCCCACACACCATGCTTACTGTGCCAATGCGTAACCATTCCGGAAAAATTATAGGAGTAATCCAAACTATAAATAAAAAAACCGGGAGCTTCAATGAGCGCGATGAAGAGGTTTCCCTAGCGTTCGCCTCACTTGCCGCTGTTGCAATCGAAAATGCTACAATGCGACGCGACATAGAGTTAATGCTCAAAAGCTTCATCGAAACAATGGCAGATACCATCGACCTTAAAAGCCCACAAACAGCCGGACACAGCCGTCGTGTCGCCTTCTATGCCGCCGAAATCGCCCGTGAATTGAATTTGTCTAAAGATAATATTGAGCTTATCCGCATGGCAGGCTTGCTCCACGACTATGGGAAAATTGGCGTACCGGAAGTGGTTTTGAAAAAGCAGGGGAAACTCACTGAAGAAGAGTGGGGTTTTATGCGCCAACATGTATCCATTACTGAGGGAATTCTAAAAAGGCTGTATTTAATCGGAGAACTCAAGCGATTACCTAGCATCGCTGGACAGCACCACGAGCGGGTTAATGGCACCGGATATCCGAATGGGTTACTCAGTGAAGCTATTCAGATGGAAGCTAAAATCTTGGCAGTTTCCGATGTTTATGATGCACTGACAGTCCGACGCTATTATCGTGAGCCAATGACCCATATTGACGCGCTGAACTACCTGCGCACTCTGACCGGTATCGAATTTGAAGGTGACTGTGTAGAAGCATTGGTGCGGGTGGTAGAGCGTGTGGGAGCGCCGCAGAACCCTTATGAGGATACTGCACTACAATTTGGTAGCACACCTGCCGAAACATTAGCGCCTGATTTGTCACGCTTTCTGCAATAATTAGCAGTAACAGCCAACCAATATGATTTTCACTTCATTTCGAGTGAAGTCATGTTTAAACTTCCCCTGAATAAATGGTATCTTCAGAACGTTTGCTAGATAATACTGTCAGAAGTTATCGAATTTTTATGGTATATTTACTCCTATAACTATTGTAAACAATCAAAAATCAACTTGGAGATACATAATAATGTTCGAGCGTTGTAGCGGGATTTTGCTCCACCCTACCTCATTGCCGGGACCATACGGCATAGGTGAACTAGGCGAAATGGCTTACAGATTCGTGGATTTTCTGGTCGCTACCGATCAAACTTTGTGGCAATTTATGCCGCTCAACCAGACTGGCTATGGTGACTCTCCTTATTATAGTCTTTCGGCATTTGCCGGAAATCCTTTGCTGATTAATTTAGACAAGCTGGTAGAGGAAGGTTTCTTAAAACCAGAAGACTTACACAATTTGCCCAATTTCCCTGCCGAACGAGTTGACTTTGGTCCGGTTATTGATTTCAAGAAAAGAATCTTGGGAAAATCTTATCAGCGTTTCAAAACAGAGGCTTCGCCTGATGTGAAGAACAAATTGGCTGAGTTTGAAAAAGATAATAAAACCTGGCTGCCTGATTTTGCTTTATTCATGGCGTTAAAGGATCATTTTGGGGGAGCAGTCTGGAATAAATGGGACGGCGCTATAGTACAGCATGAAGCCAACGCAATAACTCAATGGCAAGAAAAGCTGGCGGATGAGGTAGGATATTATAGTTACTGCCAGTTCCTGTTCAACCGTCAATGGTTAGCCTTGCGCCAATACGCTAATGAAAAGGGTATCAAATTAATTGCCGATATTCCTATCTTCGTGGCTTATGATAGCTCGGATGTGTGGGCGAATTCAGGTCTATTTTACCTTGATGACGAACTCAATCCAACCCATGTTGCGGGAGTGCCACCCGATTATTTCAGCGAAACCGGGCAACGTTGGGGCAACCCACTTTACAATTGGGACAAGCTGAAAACCACCGGATACGAGTGGTGGATTGAACGCTTCCGACAAGCTCTGAAGATGGCAGATATAGTAAGGATAGATCACTTCAGAGGCTTTTACAATTATTGGGCGGTACCTGCTTCAGAAGAAACCGCCATTAAGGGCGAGTGGCGAATGGGACCGGGCGCGGATGTTTTTGATAAGATTCGCGAAGCGCTGGGAGATTGCCCGATTGTAGCCGAAGATTTAGGTGATATGGTTCCAGAAGTTTATGAATTGCGCGATCAACTGGGTTTGCCCGGCATGAAGATTATCCAGTTCGCCTTCTCAGACGATGCCTTGAATCCATTTTTACCGCACAACCATACCAAAAATTCAATCGTTTACACCGGAAGTCACGACAACGATACTTCAATCGGTTGGTACGAAAAAGCTCCAGCGGAGGAACAGCACCGCGCCAGAATGTACACCAATAGCGATGGTCGCGACATCAACTGGGGATTGATAAAGCTATCGTTCAGTTCGGTTGCAGATATGGCTATTATCCCCTTACAGGAAGTGCTAGGTTTGGGTAGCGAAGGGCGTATGAATTTCCCCGGTCGCCCCGCAGGTAACTGGCAATGGCGTTTTAGCTATGACCAACTTTCGTCAGGAATGGCAGAATATCTGAAAACCCTTACTATCCTCTACGGGCGCGACCCTGAGACAATAAAAAAGCGTAAGAAGTTAGCAGAACGCAATTCGGAGAAACCGAAAGTCTGAAATAGCCATAGAGAATTTTATAATTAAATGTCTGGGTAGTCCATTGGGCTACCCGGTTTTGTTAGCCAGCATAAATAAACGGTCATTATTATGTTAAAGGTCTCTTTAATTGCTACGGTTTACAATGAAGCCAGCAATATTGAAAAGTTGCTGAACAGCCTGCGTGAGCAAACGCGCCGCCCGGATGAAATAATAATTGTGGACGGTGGTTCAAAAGATGGCACACCTGACAAAATCCAGCAATGGGTTGAAGCAAACCCGGATTTGCCTTTGAAACTGATTATCGAGCAGGGCGCAAACATATCACGGGGGCGCAATCTGGCGATTGCCGCCGCTTCTCATGAGATTATCGCTACCACTGACGCAGGGGTGCGCTTGCTGCCAAGCTGGTTGGAAAAACTGGCGCTATCGTTTTACAGTAACCCAAACGCGGTATCTTGCGGCTTTTTCCGTGCCGATCCCACCGCAGGTTCTGTTTTTGAAATGGCAATGGGCGCAACTGTATTACCCACTGTGCGCGATATTAAGCCAGAAAAATTCCTGCCAAGCAGTCGTTCGGTAGCATTCTCGCGTAGCGCATGGGAAAAGATTGGCGGCTACCCGGAATGGCTCGATTATTGCGAAGACCTGATTTTTGATTTGAATTTGTTAAAGGCGGGCTATCCCTTTGTCTGGCAACCTGAAGCAGTAGTGCTGTTTCGACCCCGAAGCAGCCTAAAAGACTTTTACGTACAATATTACCGTTATGCGCGCGGAGATGGCAAAGCCGATTTATTCCTGAAACGCCACATATTGCGCTATCTAATCTATCTGGTGTTCGCCCCGCTAATGATATTTTTGGCGAGACGTTGGAAACCATTTTGGCTGGTATTATTACTTACTGGCGAGGGATATGTCTTTAAACCACATCGCCGGCTGATTCTTGGCGAAATACAGGGTTGGCAAAAATGGACAACGCAAAAGAAAATACAGGCACTCTTGCTAGTCCCGCTGATTCGCCTCACCGGAGACGTAGCAAAAATGATAGGCTACCCGGTTGGGCTATTATGGCGTTTCAGTAATAGAAATAAGAAGGATTAGAAGATGAGGCAAAGCCGCTTATTCGGTTTAACATTGCGCGAAACGCCCGGCGAGGCAGATACTGCCAGTCACCAGTTGTTGCTTAGAGCGGGTTATATCCGACAAGTTGGAGCGGGTTTGTATTCATACTTGCCGCTTGCTTACCGCGCAATCCGCAAAATTGAGCAAATTATCCGCGAGGAGATAAATGCTATCGGTGGTCAGGAATTATTGATGCCGGTAGTGAACCCAGCCGAACTGTGGAAAGAAACCGGACGCTGGTATAGTATCGGCGGGGAACTGGCGCGTTTCAAGGATATTGCCAACCGTGATATGGTGCTAGCAATGACCCACGAAGAAATAGTGGGCGACCTGATTCGGCGCGAGATTCGCTCTTATCGACAGCTTCCGCAATTGGTCTATCACATTCAAACCAAGTTCCGGGATGAATTGCGACCTCGCGCCGGGCTTATCCGTACCCGCGAATTTATCATGAAGGATAGCTACAGCCTAGATACAGATGAGGAAGGGCTTGATTTGCAATACAAAGCACATTACAAAGCCTACTTCCGCATCTTTCAACGGGTGGGGTTGCCTGCCAGCAGCGTCAGCAGTGACGTGGGTATGATGGGTGGTTCACAAGCACATGAGTTTATGTATCTAACCCCCATTGGAGAAGACACCCTGATAATTTGTCGCGCATGCGGTTGTCGCGCTAATCGTCAGGTTGCCGCTTTCCAGAAACCAAATCCGCCCCATGAAGAAGCCTTGCCAATTGAAAAAGTTTATACGCCCGGCACAAAAACCATCGAGGCGCTGGCAAATTATCTGCAAATCCCCGAAACTAAAACCGGCAAAGCGGTCTTTCTGGTGGCAACATTGGGTGAAGAACGGCGCGAACGGTTGGTTATGGCAATCGTGCGGGGCGATATGGAAGCGAATGAAACCAAAATTTCCAACGCTATAAAGGCAGTGGAATTACGCGCCGCTCGTTCGGAAGAGATAACAGTGGCGGGCGCAGTACCGGGTTATGCCGGGGCGCAAGGGGTAGATGCAATAATCATAGCGGATGATTTGATAACTCGTACACCCAATCTGGTAGTGGGAGCAAACGAGGAAAATTATCATCTTAAAAATGTAAACTACGGGCGTGATTTTACTGCCGATTATGTTACTGACATTGTGGCGGCGGGCGGAGGCGAAACATGTCCGAATTGTGCCGCATCACTAGAAGCGGTGCGCGGGGTGGAAATAGGGAATATTTTCAAGCTAGGCACACGCTATAGCGGTGCATTCGGCGCAAATTTCCTCGACCGTGACAGTCAGTCCAAACCGATTGTGATGGGTTCTTACGGAATCGGGGTAGGGCGATTGCTGGCGTGTGTCTGTGAAGAGTTTCGCGACGAAGCGGGTTTGAAATTGCCGATTTCGGTTGCGCCTTTCGAGGTTCATCTAGTTATGTTAAGTAGCAATAAACCGGAAGTTGGCGAAACTGCCGAAAAACTTTACCACGATTTGCAAGCTGCCGGGTTGGAAATTCTATTCGATGACAGACCAGATGCGGCTGCCGGGGTTAAATTCGCCGATGCCGACCTAATAGGGCTGCCGCTTCGCATTGTAGTAAGCGACCGCTCTCTGAAAGCAGGCGGAGTAGAGTTTAAACTTCGCGCTGCTGCTGAGCGTGAGAATGTGCCTCTCGATACCAGTGTTATGAAAGCGCGGTTGCTTATAGACAATCTTTATCAGGATATTAAGACCGCGATGCAGGAAGTAGAATTTGATACAAAGTAACGGGGAAATAAATCATGGGAACATTCTTGTCTTTGTTCCGGGCAATCAACGTGGGTGGAAATGCTCAGGTAAAAATGGCTGCCCTCAAGGAATTGCATGAGGTTCTTGGATTCACCAATGTAACAACCTATCTGCAAACGGGCAATGTTGTATTTGATAGCGAAGAAACCAACCCGCACCAACTCGCCGAACGCATAGCAAATGAATTTGAAAAAAGGTTTGGCTTCCGTACCGAGGTTATGATACGAACTCAGGCGGAATTAAAAGAAACCTTCCACAACAACCCATTCCATAACCAACCGGAAAAAGAGACAAAATGGATAGTGGCAATGTTTCTTTCAGATGCGCCGGATAGTCAGGTGGTAGAAGGGTTTTTGTCCAGCTTTTCCGGCGTTGAAAAACTCTTTATAGCGGGCAAAGAATTGTATATTTATTACCCAGAAGGGATTGGTAATTCAAAACTTACCAACGCGGTAATCGAAAAAAAGCTAAAGGTAACCGGAACCGGACGAAACTGGAATACCGTAACAAAATTAGCGGAAATGATGCAGCGTTGAAGGGGGTTTTTCGGAAAATCCCTTCATAACCACCCTTATTTATGGTACTGCTCATAGCAATGCATCTGTTCCGCGACCAGTTCGGCGATCAAACCAAAGCATCGATTGGCAGTAGGAGGAAAAGTGGTATGAAGTTGGTAGAAATTGCCACCGCCCGCAGTGGAGATAAAGGCGATAATTGCAATGTGGCGCTTTTTGTACGCACGCCCGAACTCTACGAATTGATCAAGCGGGAAGTTACCGCCGAACGGGTAAAAGCGCATTTCACCGGAATTGTAAAAGGTGAAGTGGAACGTTACGAAGTACCAAATGTACTGGCACTAAACTTCGTTTTGCGAAATGCGTTAGGGGGCGGCGGCACTCGTTCGCTCGCATTGGACAGCCTTGGCAAGACAATGGGCGCAGCACTGCTACGAATGGAAATCCCAGACGCTTAATTCGCGCCGAGAGTGCGCAGATAAATTACCCGCTTGCCGGGTTTCTGCGGTGCTTCGTTTTGGGCCTGCTCTATTTGCCGTAACTTTTCTTCGGCAGCACGGCTGGCTTCGTTCAAACTAGGATTGCCTGACCCAAGTGCGGTGTGACCATCCAACCATATGCGACTAGCCTCATGTTTGTCCGATAGTTCAGGACGGCTCAGAATTAACTGGTACATTACCGCTTCCAACCGCAAGGGGTCATTCATCATTTCTGAAGGCAGGGCATGCCCCGATTGAGTTAAGAAATCAGTGAATTGGAGCAAGTCACCCTGACGCAGAGTATGTTCAAGCTGGGCATCGTATAGAATACCACGCGCCTGAACTTCTGCTCCGGCAGGCTGCTTCACCACCGTTATTCTGAATTTCTTCTCGCCATCGGCAGGCTTACCACAACTAGCCATAACCTTTATCTCCGGCGCGAGAGCATTGCCTCCGCATAGGTCGCGAGGTATTCTTCGAGACCTAAGTCAATTAACTTCTTTTTGTCACCCAGCCTCAGCGCCATCAATTCCGCAGAAGTGAGGTCGTACTTTGGCAGCCATTCATCGGGCTGGAAAATGACTTTGCGACGAAAAATTTCATCGCCCATTGCAATATACACGATTTCTTTAAGAACCCGCAGGCTCATGAGAATGTAGTCTCCTTATAGCGTGATTCGATTGAAAATAGATGTGTATCTCTTCACAAGCGTGTTAATTATAACATAGTATCCCGATATAAATCAGCATTATTCGGGTACTATCGCATGTTCACCAACTGAAAACCAACTCATTACAAAGAAGAGCCATGATTCGATTCGAATCATTCATTTTTTCACCGAGATTATAGCATGAATGTGCTAATATATGCTATAATTCCGCTACGCATTTTAGTTCTAATCGACTTAACCGCGAAATCTGGAGTAAAAAAGCATGCCAATGGGTATAACCCATCGAACCATAAATACTTTCGTCAGCGTGCCTTTAACAGGAATGGGTTACCTACAGCTACACCGTACCACTTTGGAATGTGCTGTATTCTTGGGTGGGTACACTTTCGCCACTTTTTTGATGAATCCCGACCTTGATCTGGAAAGTGATGGCTATAAAAGCTGGGGACTCATGCGCTTCTACTGGTGGCCTTACCAGAAAGCTTTTGCACACCGAAGCTTTTTTTCACATTTTCCGATAATCAGTACCATTCTGAGAATAGTTTATTTACTGTGGTTGCCGATACTACTGCTCTACTTTCTAGGCGCAGCTATTCAATCTAGTGTCCGAGAAACTGTTTTTGATTGGGTTCCGGGTGCATTTCCCTATTTGATTTTCCTTGTTGCCGGGATGATGTTCAGCGACACCTTACATTTTTTTCTGGATATTACCAGCACAAATCTCAAAAAACTGCTACATTTTGGAAAGCATAGGGAGAGTTTTTTCGAACATCATGGCGAATCTAAACGGGGAAGGGGCAAGGGTTATCGGCGCAATTCAGGATATGGTTGGCGTAACACAGCGCGAAGGCGTTAGCGCGTAATTGTTGTAACGGTGACATCAATTTTTTTCAGATACCCGGAAAGCCGTAAAACCGGAAGAAATACCGAGTAGTTATCTCCTTTTACTTCATAATTCTCGAATAGCTGACCTTTTGAAACATAGGCAAGCAACGTCCCCTGTTCGGAATAAACAGGTAGATTATCCTGATTAACTATCAAGGCAGTTACGCGATCTTGAGGCTTTTCTCGTTGTGCTAACGGTGGTCGGGCATCAAGAAATTTTATGATGCCATCGGCAAGCCCTTGTGCAACCGCTTCCTGCCGATTGAGTAATACATTTCGATCTGAGGAATTGGTGAGATAACCCATTTCAATGATAGCAGCCGGAGTAATTTTGCTAATCGAATTTACACGCCGCCGATTATTAAAGGCATAATAGCCTGTCATATTACGAGTAATACTATCGCTTACCCCTAAGCCCGTTAGTTTGCCATAAGCATTGAAAATATTCCCTACTAGCGCATCATCGGTAACCGGAATGGCACTAAAACGACTGCGTGCGATCTTATAACCGCTGGCACTTGCTCCGGTGGAGGCATCGGTATGAATGGCTACAAAAGCATCGGCAGTGTACCCCGCAGGTACTGTGGCGGGCAAGATTTCAACTGTGATGCTATGTGCAGTGAGCAACGCAGCCACGCGCTTTGTAACCTCTAGATTCAAATCCACTTCGCGAATACCGCCCCCGCTGCCTCCGGTCTGGGAACGCAAGCTGGCAAATTCGTCAGGGAGTTGCTCAATTTGATAATGCCCAACCTGAAGAGCCACAAGAGGAGTATTATTCAGCCCGAAATTCTGTTTAAGCGTAGGGTCTGGTTGCGAAATCCGAGGGAGAGGATTCAGCACCGGAATTTTTGGAACTCCATTAATGCGGGGTAAGTCTGAAAGCGCCGGCAAAGGTGTTGCCTGAATTAGCGGTTCTGAGGCTTCTTGGTCGCCGGGCGTAGAAACAGCTTCAGGAGTGGCAACTATAGCAGGAGTGGGTTCTACAGTGACGGTAGGAGCTATGGTAGGAACTGAAACAGTCGATGGGCGGGTCACAACCAAAGTAGCTTGGATAGTTGCGGAAGTTGATGGTTGAGGAGTAAAAGTGGGTTCTGGAACTCCCGCAAGTGTATTTGTTCCACAACTAACTAAAAGAAGCGCCAGTTGTATTAAAAGAATCAGGATTCCATATTTTTTAAGGGAGCAGGCTTGTTTCATTAATTAGACTTCATGCTACATTCAGGCAGGAGGTAGAAAAGTTCCATCCTCGGCGCGTGGGAAAGGTAACACCGCTATAATCGCTTCCCGATTCAAAGCACCGTATATATGGGGAAATATCCTAGCATTATCCTCATATTTGAAAGGAGAAGTTAACTTTTCCAAATCTAGTAATAGAGCGTAAAAAGGACGGGGATCACCCTTATAGAAACGATTACCGGTATCAGCTAGGTTTTGTTCGCCATCGGTGCAATGAATAAATTCCTCGCGCCCGGCTACCATAGGTTCAGGGCGATATGGCTTATCCTGTGATTGGGCTTCAAAATACTCACACGGAACCATGTGATAAGTAAAACTCAAGAGGGTATTACTCCTGTCAGAAATAAAAAAATACGCCAGAGTGGGCTCGAACCACCGACCTTTTGCTCCGGAGGCAAACGCTCTATCCACTGAGCTACTGGCGCGTATAAATAGATAATAACACGAGAGAATCTAACTAGTCAACAAACTACCAGTGAGCCGGCTCAGCGGGGCGCAAATTCGGTTTATTCTCTAGGATACGTTTGAGGTTTACCAGAGTCTCGACGGTGGTTTTTTCTACATCTTTCTCGATCAGCATTTTATCTAAAAGCCAACCAAGAGCACGACCGGGCAAGGAATAGTCACTGGTAAATTTCACTTTAGTTTTAGTGGTATCGACTACACTGAATTCCCAAGTGGAAACACTCTTAACGCCATGCGTGCTACGGGAAACAAACCGTTTGTTAAGCTCAAATTCAGTGACTTCAAGCGTGGTTTTGATAGTCATACCCATATAGTTACCAGCTGCTTCTACTTTTGCACCTAAACCTTGTGCAAGTTGGGAAACTGGTACAAATTTGGTAAATTGAGGAGAATATTTAACAGTGTTATTAGGGTTAGTGACATAGTCAAAAACCACATCAATTGGAGCATCAATGTCTATAGACCTGCTGATCTCAGCCATGACTACTATTAAAACTCCTCTACAGGGTTTGCCGCATGTAGAAGCGACACATTCTCGCATTAGCCAATATTATACACCCAAACAAATGATTTCACCATAATCCCAAGATTTACATCCAAAGCCGCATGAGATTTTCAAAAGGCTACTCCATTCTCTTCGATGATATTATCTCATCTTGCCATGTTTAACAAATTTTTGCTGTGACTCTAGCTACCTACAATGAAAATCATACAAGCTAATCGCAAATTAATACGAGTGTAGATTCGTATTTGGGTATTATACAGATAATAAATACATGCTGTGAGAAGAAAGCGCGGATTTTCTTCTCACAGCATGCAAAGAATCTTACTTATTTAGATAATTTTCCAATCAAACCGTCTTACCGAACGTCTCTAATCCTTTCGGCAGGGCAGTCGATTTAATTGGGGATTCGTTCCTTTACCAAGTCTGCGAGTGCACCGATATAGAGCGGGTCGAGATTGAGCGCGGGAGGGCGTTCCAACCTAATACCGAGACTGCGTGCCAATGCCTGCGCCTTTATGTCTATATCAAATAAGATTTCTACGTGATCACAGACAAAGCCGACCGGAACACTGACAATATTTTTGATGCCTTTTTCCGCCAGAGCCTTAATATGCTCCTCAAGTTGTGGACCAAGCCATGGTTCAGGAGTACGTCCGGCACTCTGATAACTCCAACTCCACTGGCTTTCCGGCAAACCCGCTGACGCTGCTATTAAACGAGCGGTTTCGAAAAGTTGATCTTGGTAGGGATCACCCATTTTGAGGATGCGTACTGGTAGGCTGTGAGCACTGAAGATAACATGAACGTTATCCCGTTCTGAAACATCCCAGCGTGACAATCCGTCTTGAACTCGCTCTGCCAACGCCTGAATATACTTTGGAGCGCTATTGTAGCTATTTACAAATTCAAACTCGATATCGCCCCCAAACATTTCCAATCCGGCGCGCACTTTTTCTTGGTATTTTGCTACACTCATAATACTGTAGTGAGGGGCAAGGGCAATCGCAATAGCTTTCTTAATCCCGTCTTTGATCATATCACGAACGGTTTCTTCCATCCATGGCGACCAGTGACGCATACCAATATATACCTTATAGCCATCCCCTAGCTCATTCTGAAGCGCTTCTGCCTGTTTTGTAGTTATATCCAAAAGCGGAGATTTGCCGCCAATCTGAGTGTAATTACGAATCATTTCGTTCAAAACGGCTTTGGAGGTTGGCTTGCCACCCCGAATGTCGGCAAGATAACCCGGCAAATCATCGAGACTACCGGGACCACCATAAGCCATTAGCAGCACACCTATAGTCGAGGTTTGCATTGCCGTCACAGGGCTACCTCCACTTTAGCAGTCTGCTGATGGACATAATCAGCCAACCGCTTTACCATATCAACCGAAGTTCCCTGCAAGATGCCGTGACCAAGATTGAAAATGTGACCGGGTCGTCCGGCGGCTTGCTGCAAAATCAGATCTGTGTTAGCCTGAAGTTCCTCCCAAGGTGCTTTGAGCATAACGGGGTCAAGATTACCCATAATAGCTTTATCGTAACCGATTTCTTCCCACGCTTTGTCCAACCGAATGCGCCAATCTACCCCTATGACATCACTACCCATACCTCGAATCTCTTCAAGTAAGCTGGCAGTTCCGGTGCTGAAATAGATTACAGGCACTCCGGTTTTCTTGGCTACTTCGATGAGTTGCTTATTATAGGGTGCCGCATATTTAGCATAATCACGCGGGCTGAGCGCCCCTGCCCATGAGTCAAAAATTTGTAAAGCGGAAGCACCCGCCTCAACCTGTTTTACCATAAAATCACTTAAAACGGTGACTATACGATCCATCAAACGTTTCCAAGCAGCAGGCTCAGAATACATTAATGCCTTGGTGAATTCATAGTTACGAGAGCCAGCACCTTCAATGGCATAACTCGCCAGCGTAAAGGGTGCGCCTATAAAACCAATCAAAGGGATGTTGCGAGGGTTAAGTTCTGCTGTAACCATGCGGATAGCGTTGAGGACAAACGGCATGGTTTCCTCGGTAGGGGGAGTAGCCAATCGATCAATATCACGGGTAGTACGTACCGGATTATCGATCTGTGGTCCCTCGCCTTTAACAAAATCCAGGTTAATACCCATCCCAATAAGGGGGGTTAAAATATCGGCGAAAATGATAGCTGCATCGAGGTCAAAAGCGTTGATAGGTTGGAGAGTAATCTCGCAAGCCAGTTCCGCTGAACGCAGGGATTCAAGCATGCTGACTTTCTCACGAATAGCACGGTATTCCTGCATATAGCGACCTGCCTGCCGCATAAACCAAACCGGAGTAGCATCGGTAGTTTCCCGACGGCAAGCTCGAATAAAGCGTGTCTCATTTAACATTTAGTTATGTCCTCCTGATATTTTATCGACTCATTTTATCATAGGAAACCAAAGGTCAAATAGTACGTAGTAAATACTACAAGTTTGTTATTTTATTATCGAATCTTCCCTTAAAAATTTTCCTAATGAAAAATCCTCCTTCTCAATGTAGTTCGATAAGGAGGATTTTTGCTCCATGCAAAAATAAACTGGGAAACAAAGCGGGCTAAAAGCGGGACTTATTTAACCGCAGCAGTCTTTCGTTGCGCAAATAGAACTGGGGGTCTTACCCAGAACATCAAAACGCCATCCACCAAAGCATGCAACGCCACCACTGTCCAAATGTCAGCAGTGAAATAGTAATAGATACACCAGCCCACCACAATAGTAATTTGCACAAACGGCATCATACGTCGCAAAGGTTGTAATTTCGGATTGGCGCTAAAATGCGGCGGAATCAAACGTGCCCAAAAGAAGGCATGGATAAATCCACTGTAGAAGATGAAGCCGAATAAACCAAAAATAAAGTTGACGATATTTAAATCCCCAAACACAAGTTTTGACAAGTTGAACAGTAGATTATAGCAACCCAGAAAAACGAAAGCTTCTATCGCACCGTTAACTATCACAAAGATTGTTGAGGAAACCGGGGCTATAGGTCGCCCATTACCACTCGAAACCATCATATAGGGGATTTGGGAAAGTATTGTTGTTACCAATGCAACCAAAGCTAACCACCCATAATTTTGCCAAGCAGTTGCAACGCGCCAACTTGAAATATCATTCCAGAGTAGAGCGAAACCTACCACAGTACACAATACCCAATAAACCAGTAGGGATAAGTTGGTGTGTTCAATCTGTGGGCGACTGCCAATGTGTCTAGTTTGATCCAGCCCGTGAACTTTTGAAGAACTTTGTTCCATTTGCACGATCCTTCTTTTGTGTGTGTAATGCGAAAACAGCTAAATTTTGCTTAGAATAGCACAAAAAAAAAAAGAAATCATGAACCTATGCTACATCTCAAACTTATTAATAAAATTCATTTTATATGGTAGAATCCCGTTATAACCTATTAGCAATCTGCCAATGAAGTCAGGGTAGTACATGTTTGAAAACTTTGAGCAGCAATTAATAACAATTGGACTTAATACTATTAAGCTTAGAAAAGGGGGAGCAGGACCACCTTTACTCTTACTGCATGGTTATCCTCAAACCCACGTTATGTGGTATAAAGTCGCCCCGAAGTTAGCTCAACATTTTACACTTATAATCACTGACTTGAGAGGCTATGGTGATAGCTCTAAGCCTGAAAGTGATCCAGAACACGCCACTTACTCGAAAAGGGCAATAGCTACCGAACAGGTTAAGGTTATGGAAACGCTTGGTTTCAAGGAATTTTATGTTGCCGGACACGATAGAGGGGCGAGAGTAACGCACCGAATGGCATTGGATTATCCTGAAAGAGTTAAAAAGGCTGCTCTACTGGATATTGTCCCTACTTCCACTATGTACGCCAGCACCGACAAAGAAGTAGCTACAGCTTATTATCACTGGTTCTTCCTTATTCAACCATTCGATTTACCTGAAACCTTGATAGGAGCTAACCCGGAATACTATTTGCGTAAAAAAATAGCACAATGGAGCAGAAATCCTAACTCGTTTTCTGAAGAGGCATTATCCGAATACCTGCGGTGTTTTTGCCAACCTGCAACCATCCATGCTACTTGCGAAGATTATCGTGCCGCTGCTTCTATCGATCTTGAGCATGATAAGCAAGATAGCTACAAAAAAATTGCCTGCCCACTGCTGGTACTGTGGGGGAATAAAGGCTTTGTAGGTAAAAAATATGATGTGATAGCGGAATGGCGCAAAAAAGCGATTAATGTACAGGGGACAGGATTACCATCCGGTCATTTTTTACCGGAAGAAACACCGGAAGAAACATACCAAGCACTAACCAAATTCTTTTTGTAATACAGGATTGTTACATATAGCAATTTGGTGACGTTTCGTAATGTGCATCTTAAGGTTTTTCTGGTTAGATTATAGTTAGACATTAAAATATTTACAGAAGGGTTTTACTGTAGCTGCCCTCCCGAAGATTTAAAGGCTGTAACATAAAAGTTACTTCCCTACTTCCGGACAAATATTTCAATCGTTACGTTGATTAATGAGGTTAAGTATAGTGTGATTTAAATGAGGTAGTACGTCATTTATCTTGCAGTTATAGAACCTGTAATAATTTTTTAAAACTGTTAGCTATATCATAGTACCATGGTACTCTATAAGTCTAAAATGATAAGAAATCCGCTCAAATTACCGAAGCCGTAACAGCACTAATACCTGGAGGAACTAATGGACATACTAGTAATCGAAGACGACCCAATGACACTTAAAATGGTAGAGTTTCTACTTAAAGGTGAGGGTTATAATGTAACTAAAGCCGAAAGCATACGAGAAGCAGAAACAATATTGAAAAAAAGTACCCCTTGGTTGATTATTGTTGATAAGGGCTTACCCGATGGTAATGGAATAGAATTTAGCAAAAAACTAAATGAAACTGAACCTGACATCCCCGTAATTCTTTTAACAGGCGAAGGTCGTTTGCCTTATAAACTTGAAGGGCTTGAGAGTGCAGATGATTATATTGTAAAACCTTTTGAACCGGGAGAATTTATTGCTAGAGTAAAAGCAGTACTAAGACGGGTTGAGCGAGTACCGCGTGAATTGGTGCAAAGCCATCTTAAAGTAGGGGATGTAGAACTGGCGATGCGTGAATTGAAGGTAACGTTGCCCCACCGCAAATCTGTAATTTTAACACCCACCGAAATGAAAATTCTCGAATGTCTTATGGCACATGCCGGTAAGGTTGTAACGCGCGATAGCATTGCGGAAAAGGCGCTGGGGTATGAGTATGAAGGTGAAAGTAACGCCATTGATGTTTATATCCGCCGATTGCGCACTAAAATTGAACCTGATCCTGCACAGCCTATTTATATTGAAACTGTAAAAGGCAGTGGATACCGCTTCCGTAAAGTGCAGAACGGAGAATTGGTAAAATAATCCTTCCTGAAATCAATAATGAGCTATTATTGAAATACCTCCTTTAGGAAAAGCTGAGGCTGGACACAAGCTTCGTCAAAAGTAATGGAAGTACAATGCAGGATATTGAGTCACAAACAATCGTTTCAGCCGGGAAAGAGGAAGAATCTCTGGTCAACCCGGCGCGATATGAAATTGTTTTACGTAGTATAGTCAACCGTATTCTCAATTTACTAGATGCGGAACACTGTTCTATAGCGCTTATAGACAAGAAATCTGGTGAACTGGTCACTCGTGCTTCTTCACGTGTAACTGCTCCGGGTAAATTGAGGCAGAGCAGATTTAAGTTGCGTGTTGGTATCGCGGGTCATGTAGCTGCCACCAAACAATCTTTTCTGTGTGGCGATGTAAACCGGGCAGGGGAATATATTCGGATTGGAAATGATCAAATAGCCTCGCTAATGTGTGTGCCGCTTCTGCATAAAAAACAGGTGCTTGGCACTATTACTGTTACCAGCCCTCGATTTGATGCCTTTACCAGCGAACATCTACAACTACTTGATGAGATGGCTGACCAAGAAGCGGTTGGTATCGCCAAGCTCATTCACTCCGATGCCAGTTTACGCCAATCCAGTAGACTAGCCAGCCAATTACAGCTAAATCAGATAACGGCTAATGTTACAAACCGTGAAAACCTGATAACACGGGTTCTGGAATGGTTGGAAACAAACTTTAAGCAAAGCGAAAGCGCCTTCCTTCTTTTTGGTAAGCGTGCCAAGGATAATTCCTTTTACGGGTCAGCATTGGCTGCTCCTTTAATTTTACACCGGAGTATTCTGGCAGCTAATATCAACAAGATACAATGTTGGTTGACCGAAAATTGCCAGTTTCTACCCGAAGAGTATCGTAACTTTGTAAAATCGCAAAGCTTTAGCTCGATTATTCTTATCCCTGTTGGGCAAGAAGATAAAGACCACAATTGGGGTATTCTGGCTGTATTTAGCAAAAACCACGAAAATAAAATTGCAGCATCCGAGCTTGAATTGCTCGAAGAACTTGGAGAGAAATTAAGCGATGGGTTGGAATTGGCTGAAAGACACCAGCAATCCCAAGAAATGCGCTCGTATTTAAACCTTTTAACAACAAGCCTCAGTGATCCGTTAGTTGAATTAGACCTTGAAGGTCGAGTACAAGAATGGAATGATGCCGCAGAAGCTTTATTTGGCTTTAGTGCGCAGGAAATTACTGGGCAGTTTATACCCAGTTCAGGAGATATCGCCAAAGAAAAAGCGTTTTTCGAACATGTAAAACAGGGAGTCACTTTGGCTAATGTTGTTATGGAGAAACGACATAAAGATGGCTCAATTCTTTCTCTTTCAGTAACACTTGCTCCTATACGGGACGTAAATGAAAGTATCAGGGGCATTTCTTTGTTGGTACGTGATATTACTGAAAATACCCGTTTGAAACAGGAAGCCGCGCGGCGTAATCAGGAAATGACCAACCTGAGCGAAATCGCATTACGGCTCGCCAGCACTTTGGATACAAGTAATCTTCTCTTTATAATAAAAGACTATCTCGGCAAGCTGATTGATTATGATGCTTTGTATGTAGCCACCTTCGATGAAACCCGCAGTATCTTTGAAATCCAACTGCACGTAGAGCATGGCGTTTATTATGCCCCAGAAAGCTGGAATTCCACCGAACCTATTTTGAATTGGCTTCTCCAGCATGGACGGCAATTGGTGATAGATGCCAGTGATAATGACTTCCCGCTCAAACGGTTTCGAAGCCTCGAAGGGCATTTACCAAACGCGCTGTTGGTTACACCTACAAAACTAGACGAGCAGGTTAGCGGTTTTATTGCTATTGCCAATTACCAGAATGCGCCCTTTAAGCAGTACCATAAACAGCTAATGGTCATCGTGGCGAGTCAAGCGGCAATTGCCTTAGAAAAAGCGCGTATCTTAAGACGAAGCCAGCGCAAAGCCGAACATCTAACTATTCTACGACAAGTTGCGAAAGTAACCAGCAGCAGTCTCGAATTAACCGAGGTATTACGCAACACTTTCATTGAATTGCATCGTCATATAGATTTTAACTGGGCAAATATCCAAGTATTCGGGCCTGATGGACTATATCGTCAGCTAGAACATGATTTTATGTCGGGCAACGAACTGCCTGAGTTAAAATTTGGTTCGATAGGTTTAAGTCATAACGAAGTTGCAATCTCACTGCGAAATGCAGTGCCTATCACCGAGCTAGATTACAAAGTTCCGCGATTCCGCCGTATTCTTGAGAGCTATAATTCTCGCCAATTGCTCTCCGGTGTACTAATGCCACTTTGGTATGGCGAACGTTGTACCGGCTTGCTTCAAATCGGCGCTTCACAGGATTATCTTTACACCGAAGATGACCTGATTCTTATAACCGATATTATCAACCAAGCCGTTGGTCCAATCGAAAACGCCCTGCTACATGAATTGGTCATTACTCAAGTAGAGCAGTTAGAGCTTCAGGCAGCCCGAGAGCGTAAATTACTCAGACAAACCGCGCAAGAGCGAGAACGCCTTGAAGCAATTTTTGGTAATAGCAGCGATGGAATTATACTAATTGACGATAAATTTAATGTGTTGCGGTTAAACTCGGCAATTGGTTCTTTCATTGGGGCAGAATCAGAAGAACCCGGCAAAAAATGCCAAGAAGTATTGCGTTGTCAGGACAAAGAGGGCAATTTACTCTGCGAGATTGCTTGCCCCTTAACCAAAGCGCTGGTAATTAAAGAGCCATTGTTACACCACGAAATTCGCCTTGATAACCGGAAAGGCTTGCGACGTACAGTTTCCGCTAACTGGAGCGCGGTGCTGAGTGCAGAAGGAACCACTAATATAGTCGCTACCATGCGAGATGTAACTGCTCTTCGCGAAGTGGAACAGTTGAAAACCAACTTCGTTTCTATGGTTTCGCACGAATTGCGTAATCCAATTAATGTCATAAACGGCTTTACAAAAATGCTGGCGGAAGGCAAAGCAGGTGAATTAAACCAGCTTCAGCAAGAGTTTATCAGTAGCATCTTAGTAAGCGTAAATCAATTAAAGAAATTGGCTGAGGATATACTTGACTTATCTAGGTCTGATGCCGGGCGTTTTAGTGTGAATTTGGTGCCTATCTCACTCACCGATATTATGCTTAAGGCTGTGAATAACATAAAACCGATGATTTACGCTAAGAATATTCGGTTAATAACCGCTCAATTACCTGAAGAAACCTGTGTTGTACATGCGGATGAAATGCGACTTACTCAACTAATCGGTAATTTGTTTGAAAACGCAATTAAGTTTACACCGCAAGGCGGTAGAATAATGGTAGAATTAAAATTAGAGAATGATTTTTCAGTTATTAGCATTGCCGATAGTGGGATAGGTATATCGCCTGAGCATCTCAGCCGTATATTTGAACGTTTCTATCAAGTACAGGACGAAGAAGCGCGAAGAATACGGGGAAGTCAACTTGGCAGCGGGTTGGGTTTAAGTATTTGTAAGGAAATTGTGGAACGACATGGTGGTCGTATCTGGGTAGAAAGCATTCAGGGTAAAGGCAGCACTTTCTCATTTAGTATTCCCTTAGCTTGAAGGTAACCGGGTAAATGTCAAAAATAATGGTTGTGGACGACGACCTAAGTGTGCTAGAAGTTATCAAAAATGCTCTTACTCGCAAAGGATTTAAAGTAGTTACGAATGATAATCCTATTAATGCCCTTACACTTATTCTTTATGAACGACCTGACCTGATACTACTTGACTACAAAATGCCCGAACTTAATGGGCTTGAGTTTTTGTTAAAATTACGCGCTTCAAATTATCCCAAAACAATGTTAACCCCAGTTTTGATGATGAGTGCAGCACCTACCCCAACCTTGATTAATGCTTTAAACTCTATTGAATTAGTGGATTTTATCGAAAAACCATTTGTATCAAAAGAGCTAGTGGCAGGCGTTGAAAGTGCCCTTAAGCGATTCAAAGCTCGGTAGATTAGGCTCACCATCAAGTGTTTAAGCCTTTAGACTAATTAGGAACTAAGTCTTTATACCAACCCTTAACTACCCCTGTGACGGTTTTATCTGTGTTATAGCTTTTGTAGGATTATTAGAGTCAAAGTCCTTAAAATACGGTATTAATGCCTTGTTTTAATTTGGAGCATAAATTTAATGTCTACAACAAATATAATTGAAAATCAAAGGGGTAGCCCGGCTAATCAAACTAACCTTGAAGAAACCGAGTTGGTAGGGAAAATCCGAAACGGGGACGTGGATAGTTTCGCAATTGTATACGAACGCTATCTACCACAGGTTTATAGTTTAACTTACCGATTGCTAGGCAATTCAGATGACGCATTTGATATGACTCAGGAAGTTTTTACTAAAGCTTTCAAAGCGATTAATAAAGATTGTTCCGAGATAAATCTTTCGGCGTGGCTATATCGTATTGCTTACAATGCCTGCATGGATTTGTTGCGAAGAAAAAAGCGTATTAGTTGGGTTCCGTGGGATAACACAATCCATAGTAATTTAAATCGTTCAAAAGACGAGCCGGAACAAATTTATATTGGACAACAAACACGTAATCAGGTAAGAGTTGTATTAAATAAAATGAAGACTCACCATAGGATGTGCCTTGTTCTACGGGAATATATGAATCTATCCTACGATGAGATTGCCGCAATAATGAGCATTTCACCAAGTGCAGTCAAATCTATGCTATTCCGCGCTCGCGAACAATTCAGGTTACATTACCAGACTTTGTTTCTAATGGCAGTTTAGCAGCATGCAGAAATAAAAAAAAAGAGGCTTGCAAGCCTCACCTTAAAACTGATAGGATATTTAGAACCGGCTCAAGTGAAAACCATAGTCGGTTTTTTATTTAAATGTTTCCCCCATCATAACTGCTACCACTCAATTCTTCGTCTTCCTGCTCTTCAGAATCTCCTTGTTCTTCACTTTCAGCAGGAGGTGCTACTTTTACGGTGATATAAGTATTGGTAAAAATACACATCTCACCTGCTATCTGCAAAGAGCGTTCGGCAATTTGGGCAGCATCCAGGTCGGTATTGCGCAACAAGGCTTTGGCAGCAGCTAGGGCGTAGGAACTACCGCTACCGATAGCCGCAATTTTCTCGTCCGGTTCTACCACGTCACCATCACCGGAGAGAATCAGCACTGTATTTTTATCAGCAACCAGCAACTGGGCTTCCAAGCGGCGCAACATACGATCTGTACGCCATTCTTTGGTCAACTCTACGGCTGCTTTACGCAAATTGCCATGATATTGCTCTAACTGACCCTCAAACTTTTCAAAAAGGTTGAGCGCATCGGCAACTGCTCCGGCAAAACCCGCCAACACCTGACCGTTGTAGAGCGTGCGAATCTTGCGAGCAGTATTCTTTAATACCATTTCACCGAAGGTCACCTGACCATCGCCCGCCATTGCTACCTGACCGTTGTGCACTACTGCCAGTATAGTAGTAGCCTGTATTCGGGTTGAATTATGTAAAGTCAAATTATTGCGCTCCGCTTAACTCACCGCTTTTTCTGTAACATTTGTAACAATTGTAGAGGAAGGGGAAACTCGCACTAGGGGCAACTCCTGTTCCTCTTCGGGAATCTCATAATCTATTAACGTACCACAACTGGTACATTTCGCCCGATTACGCCCACTTAAGGTCATAAGGTTGCCACATTCCGGGCAAGGCTGCGAAATTGGACGTTCCCACAAGCTAAAGGTGCATTCGGGGTAGAGAGAGCAACCATAAAAAATACGGCGCTTGCGGGTTTTTTTCACCAATATTTCGCCCTGATGGCACTGGGGACACGCAACTTTAGTGCTTTTCAACAAAGGCTTGGCATTGCGACATTCCGGGAAGCCAGAACAAGCTATAAACTTACCGAATTTACTCATGCGAATTAGCATGGGTCGCCCACACTTTTCACAATCTTCCCCGGCGTATTCAGGCTTAAGCTCTACCTTGCTCATTTCGGTTTCAGCACGGACTACTGTGATTTCAAAAGGCTTGTAGAATTCAGCCAACACCGGTTGCCACTGCTTCTGACCGCCCGCTATTTCATCCAGATTATCTTCCATTTGGCTGGTAAAATTAATATCCACAATATCAGGGAAAAAATCTACCAGTAGGTCATTAACCAACATACCAAGTTCAGTTGGCTGGAAGTGCTTCTCAATTTTGGTGATATAGTAACGCTCTTGAACCGTGCTGAGAGTAGGCGCGTAGGTACTCGGACGACCTATGCCCATTTCTTCGAGCGCACGCACTAAACTAGCCTCAGTATAACGCGCAGGAGGCTGGGTAAAATGTTGCTCTGGCAATAGCTGTACCAAATCAAGGATTTCTTTAATTTCAAGAGCAGGTAGCGCCTTTTTGCTTAATTCATCTTCTCCAGCATCTTCATCCAAACTCTCCTGATAAACTGCCAGAAAGCCTGCAAAGCGGATTACCGAGCCAGTAGCGCGGAAAAGATAACGCCATTGCACCAATTCCGTTAAGGGGCGCGTATCAGCTTTTACATCCACTGAAGTGCTGTCCAGTTGCGCAGGAGCCATTTGGCTGGCGAGGAAACGCTGCCAAATGAGACGGTACAGTTTATATTGTTCAGGACTTAGAAAGGGTTTGAGACTTTCCGGGTCACGGGCTATGCTGGTAGGGCGAATCGCCTCATGCGCTTCCTGAGCATTTTTTGACTTGCGGGTATACACCGGAGGTTGTTCCGGCATATATTCTTTGCCATACTTTGCCTCTATTACTTGGCGTGCTTCCTGTTGCGCTACAGCGGCTACGTTGGTGCTATCGGTACGCATGTAGGTAATTAGACCTAAAGCGCCCTCTTCGCCCAATTCTACGCCCTCATAGAGCGACTGAGCAATTCCCATAGTGCGTTTGCTGGTGAAATTTAACTTCCGGTTAGCTTCCTGTTGCAAAGTACTGGTAGTGAAAGGCGCAGAGGGGTTACGGCTAATCTGACGTTGCCGAATATCACTTACACAATATAAAGCGCCTTGCAGTTCGTTTAAAACCGCTGCTGCCTCTGCTTCAGTTTTCAAAGAAGCTTTTTGCCCATTTATACTGTTAAGGGCAGCGTGAAACTGGGCGGCTTTGCGATTTTTACCCTTCTCAACCCGGAAATCGGTTTCGATAGTCCAATATTCTTCAGGATTAAATGCAGCTACCTCACGTTCGCGATCAACAATCAGGCGCACCGCAACGCTTTGCACCCTGCCCGCGCTCAAGCCCTTCTTCACCTTTTTCCATAATATAGGGCTAATCTTGTAACCTACTAACCTGTCCAGAATACGGCGGGTTTGCTGCGCATTCACCAAGTTCATATCGATATCGCGGGGATGTTTCAGGGCTTCCTTAACGGCTTCTTTAGTAATTTCATGGAAAACAACACGCCCTATACGCTTGCCGTTTTCAGGGGTAGCCAAACCGGTAGCACTGAGCAAATGCCACGCAATCGCCTCACCTTCACGGTCAGGGTCGGTTGCAAGCAAAATTTCATCGGCGGCTTTAACTTCTTTTTTTAGATCTTTAACAACCGCGTTTTTGTCGCGTGGAATAAGATATTGGGGCACAAAATCGTGCTCGACATCCACACCTAATTTGCTCTTAGGCAAATCGCGTACATGTCCATAACTGGCTTTGACGGTATAGCCTTTACCTAAATATTTGCCAATAGTTTTGGCTTTGGTAGGGCTTTCCACTATAACCAGTTTTGACTTGGCTGCCATATGCTGAACCTCGTAAAAAATTCCCCTGATGGTTTGAAAAAAGAAAAAGAGGGGAAAAGCACCAATTAGCCTCATCGTTTAACGAACTGTGACTATATAGCAAGGCTGGTTCTATGTCAAGCTTCTTTTGTACTATTGACAGGAATTTCACAAAGTGGTATTATCTTGTTGCATTCGTTTAGAATTTTTTGAACGATGCGAACATATTTATTTTCCGTTGCTTATGGGCTTTTTAAATGCCAAGCGCACTCAGGGAGCACTATGCTGTGTTAGAAAGCAAAGCGCAGGACCTCAATCAACCTGATTCTGCCAACCTTCAGGGACAATTAGAAGAATCTTCTCGCGATTTTATAAATAGCCTAGGTCGAGTGGCAGATTTCTTCGGGTTTAATCGCCTGATGGGCCAGTTATACGCAGTGCTATTCCTAAGTCCTGAACCTCTTACCCTAGACGATATGGTCAAGCGGTTAGATAGCAGCAAGGGCAATGTTAGCATAAATATCCGAGCGCTTGAACGCTGGGGGTTGGTTCGTCAAATTTACAAATGGGCAGATCGCAAAAATTACTATGAAGCTGAAACCGACATCTGGACAGCCATAAGCGGTATTTTGCAGGAACGCGAACGGCGAGAAAATTCGCAAATATTACGCTCGCTGACCCATAGTATAGAAGCATTGGAAAAAGTTTCAGCAGTGGCGAGCGGACAGGAAGCGCAGGTAGCAGACTTCTATTTGATGAGAATGGAAATGTTGCGCAAACTTCTACAGTTTGGCGATCACTTGTTGGAAAAAATGGTAAAAGGTGGACAAGTAAATTTTACTACTGCCCGTCATAATTCCAAAACCGGGGACGAGCATGAGAGTAGTTTCTCTGAACCGGAAATTCAGGTATTAGAAACGGAAGTAGAATAGACATTTCTACTAATAAGTCGCAATAATATAATTTATTAAAGAAGGTATAGCTTATGAATAGCTTACAGGGGCTGGAAACTCCTAAACTGCTCGCCGGTATCGAGGAGGAAATTGTAGAAGTGAGCAAGGTCTTGACCGAAGCAGCTTCAATCAACTTTCCACTTTTAGAGCCTCTGTTACAAGCGATAATAAATGCCGGTGGCAAGCGCCTACGCCCTCACCTTACCCTCCTTTCAGCACTCGTACCGGGCACTCCTGAAAAAATCGATGCTCTGAAATTGCGGCAGGTAGCCGCAGCAGTCGAAATGTTGCACACCGCAACGCTGGTGCATGATGACACGATTGATAATGCCTTGCTAAGGCGGGGCTTCGCTACCCTAAACTCACAGTTAAGCAGTGGGACGGTTATTCTGGTGGGCGATTATCTTTTCGCTCAATCCGCTATTTTGATCACACGTCCCGGCAACCCGCGCATTGTTCAGATTTTCGCTGAATGTCTGGCGGCTATTTGCGAGGGAGAGTTGACTCAAATTTTTAGCAGCCGTGAATGGAAACAGGCACGCGAGGATTATTATAAGCGGATATATTGCAAAACCGCCGCGCTTTTCGCAACCGCTTGCGAAATGGGCGCAATCATGGGGGGCGCAGAAGAAGAACTGGTTAGTCGCATGCGACGCTTTGGGCATATGGTCGGGATGGCTTTCCAGATTGTAGATGATGTTATAGATTTTCAACCGGCGGCAGTTACCGGAAAGGCAACCGGCGGAGACCTTAAACAGGGTATTGTGACCCTACCTACCATGAACTTCTTTGAAAAGGCTTCGAAGGAAGATGCCAATTTCGTCAAGAAGGTAATCCAAAATAAGGAAGCGAATGATCAGGATATTGCACAAGCGGTTGAACTGATTAAAGCGAGTGGCGCTTTTGAGGCTGCTTACGAAGAAGCGCGGGATTACATTCAACAAGCCAAAGAGTTGGTAAGCGACCAAAGCGAGAATGAGGCGGTACGCGCCCTTCTCAACATTGCAGATTACGCTTTGAAGCGGAATAAATAGTCTCTTTAAGAGATTACAGATTGATTGAGGAGAAGTGTTGAACTTCTCCTTTTTCAATTTGCGGAAGGATCTCCCGGTTTGCCGTAATTTTCTGGTACATGGTGATCGCCCAACGAGAGAATCGGATTTGCACGAATGGCTGATTCTTTGGTAGTGCGTCTTTCACGAGACTTAGAACCTGGTCGTTTTTGCGATTGTTGCAGCGGCTGAGAAGAAACTTCCTCAAGAATGTTGCGAATTAATTGGATCAGGTCATGTGCATCGGTTTTAGGCAGCTTCACCATATTAAAGACTAGTAACAAATGAGGAGTGGTGGAGCGCACCGATATACGACGAATGTCATAGCCATCGTCATTTAGCAAAGTGATGACCCGTTCGGCAAGCCCATTTATTTGGTCGAGCCGCGAGGCAATTCGATAAGGAGCGCTACGTGAATAATCCTGTACCTCCCAATCCTTCATGCCTCCCAAGCCAAGCAGTACAGGGCGAGGTACTGGGTCTGATTTTTTAAAGATTTCCATTTCCGTACCGGGGCGGGGTGGAGGATTAATAGAAATCATGATAGTCATGCTATCTTTACCACCCCGAACCAGTGTAATCAGACGAGCAAAAAATTCACGGCGAACACTACCCAACACTATTACTACTTCCCGAATACGCCCTTTGCCCTGTTTTACTTCAATACTTAAGGTGTTTTGGTTCAACCAACGGCTACCGATATCAGAACCCAACATCGTCAGTGAATCTTCCAACCATCTGGCAAGCCAAGTCAATTTGCGCCGGCTATATTGCAGGTTGTAGAAGAAAGAACCCACCCACAATGCCAATATTATCGGTAGAAGCAGAAGCAAAGGGTTTTCCATATTGCTGAATTATATCCCACCGTGGCAGCCGCAACCACCGCCTTTGCAGCAACCGCCACCGTCATTACCACCGACCTGCACATTGGCGGGTCTGGTGATGCCGTCAGACTTGGAGAAAGCCGCAAAGGTGCTGATCAAACGCTTGGCTTTGCCTTGCGCGCCACATTCGGGACATTCCATTTCAGTATCAAGCTGGCTAATCCCGCGCAGCCGCTCAAAACTTGAATTGCAGTGTGAACACTTATATGCGTAAACGGGCATTCATAATCTCCTACAACATGTAACCAACGTTTTCAAGTTTATCGGCGAACTTTTTCCAATTCTGCCGCAGAAATAGAACCAATAAATACACCGCCCCGATCGAGAACCAGCACCGGCTTACCTCGTCCGGCACGTAACAAAAGGCGTGCCATAGACAGGTCGTCATCCTCATAAACCGCCTGAAAATCACGGCGAGGCATCATAATTTTCTCAAGATAAGTATATTGCTGTTGGTCGCGCGAAACCTTGCGAGCGATAGAACGGGTTAGCATTCCGGCAAAAAAACCGTCACGCAATACCGGGATCATTACCCCATCCGATATAGTCGATGTTCGCGCTAGAAACTCAATTATAGTGGTTCGCGGGTCAAAAGTAGAATCAAATCCGCGATTTGCCAAAGCTCCCGCAGGAATTCCTTCTGAGATGCTTTCTTGCTTTTGAGAGGTAGCTACAGGGGCAGCGGGAGCGCGCTTGAATCGCATAGCTTGCCCGGTAAATTGTTTAGTGCTTTGCAATTGCCCTAACGAAGCACTGACAATCCAGTAGCCCAGCATGCCCAACAAAATGACATTTAGAACAGAGGGCTGCCCACTCTGCAAATCGTTGATAACTATAAAAGCAAAGAACCCACCTACCCCCAGACCACCGAGTGCAACCGCCCAAGCAGCCCATAACTCACGGCGAGTTACCAGCAACACCAGTGCGCGTAAGGCTTGCCCACCGTCCAGCGGGAAACCGGGCAAGAGGTTAAAAATTGCCAGTAGCAGATTAGCTTGCGACACATAGTAGCAAATATATATCCAAGCAGTAGTTTGCAAACTTTGGTTGCGAGTTTGCTCAAAAGAAAGGTTAAAGATAAACCAGAGCGCAAAGTTAGAAGCAGGTCCCGCTAATGAAATCAATAGGTCGCGCCAGTTGCTGGTACGCTTTGAGCCAAAGACACACACCCCACCGATGACGGAAAGCATGATTTTATCGACTTTAGCGCCTAACAGCATCCCAACCGCCGCATGCGCCAGTTCATGTATTAGAATTGAGGCTATAATCAGCACGCCAACCGCTACGCCAATCAGCAGACCGTCATTACGGCTTACCCCGCCAAGTGTAGCAACATAAAAAACTATGATAAAGAGCGCGGTAAGATCCATAAAGATTTCCACGCCGCGCCAAGTAAATAGTTTGAAAGAGTTTCCGAACATAAATTAACCAAAATACCTTTCGAGATTACAACTATATTTTACCCATGATTTGGGCTGTTGTCATGTTATCGCCCAGAACAATCCCCTTATCAAATTATACTCTAACTTACCATAGCCTGACCTGAATAATTGCTCAGAAAGTTAAAAATATCAAAATTAGTAAGTGTGATAAATAACACTAAGAAACTATTGACAGCGATTCAATCCCATGATATAGTTAGTGTGTAAATTACACATACAGATTTAGAAAATCATTTTTAGCCCTTCTCAATCCCGGTTCTATGGTATAACTACATTTTGCTTTTTTAATTAGGAAGGGCATAATTGCGGGTTTAGTTAGTGTTAATAATACATTAACCATAAGAAAGGTTCAAGAATATGCGCCGCTTCAAAGTTAGTGCCGGTTCAACCATTGGAAAAAATCATACGCTACTCCAGACCAACTGCCAAGACAAATACAATATTACGGAAATTCAGGTAAACGGTGAAAGCTACCTGATTGGAGTAGTCTGTGACGGATGCGGAAGCGGGAGCAATTCTGAAGTGGGCGCAGGTTTGATGGCTCGTTTTCTTTGCCAAGAAGCAGCGCGACAACTTTCCAAAGGCGTGCCAATCGAATGGCTACCAGACATGCTCTATCGGGCAGCCTTGCGCTATATGCGGCGCGTTTTACAGGGCTTGCGTGCGCTCAATCCGGCACAAAACCATGAGGTCATTGCCGAATATTTGTTGACTACGGTGCTAGGTTTTGTGATGGATAGCGAAAAAGGCATTATTTTCAGCGCAGGTGATGGCTTGTGCGTTTTGAATAAAAATATCAGTTCGATTGATCAAAATAATACTCCGCATTATCTGGCATATGATTTGCTGAACAATGTCCCCTCTTCGTTCGAGGTGCGCGAATTTTCGGTAAAGCAATTGGAGCGTTTGGCAATCTGGACGGACGGGCTTGACCCGCAACTATTACCCTCTACTTGGGGACACAGCCACCCACGCGGCTTGCAACGCCAACTAAATGTACATTCCCGCAAGGGGCGCCTAGAAGACGACACCACCGGGATTGTGGTAGAAAGAGTGGCATAGCCATGAAATTAGTAGTGGGCAACAAGCGGGTTACAGTACAGGAGAAAGATGTGCTAGGGGCAGGGGGTGAGGCTACAGTTTTGCGCTATAACAACCGCGCTCTCAAACTGTACCACTGCCCTAACCCAACTCGACTAAATAAAGTCAGAGAGTTAATCGAGTTTGCGCCAAGATTGCCATCCAACGTAATTTTACCAGAAGAACTGGTATGGGATGAGCGCGGCAAAGCTCCGGTTGGATTTGCAATGCGCAGTCTGCCAAACGGGTATATGCCGGTTTCACGCCTTTTCCAACGCGCCTATCGCGACTCTACCCATTTGAACGAACGCGATATAACGGGCGTGTTTCTGGAAATGCAACTTACCTTGCTGGCAATTCACGCTGCCGGGCTAGTTGTGGGAGACTTTAATGATAATAACGAGCTTTTTTACAACGATAAAGTCCAGTTCATAGATGTGGATAGTTACCAGTTCGGGCAATATCCCTGCCCGGTAGCAACCCGTGATTACCTCGACCCGCAACTTTACAACCGGGACTTGAGCGCTAATACGCTTTTCAGCCCTGCCAATGATTGGTACAGCTTTGCAGTGATGGTATTCAGGGCGTTGTTGCTGACGCATCCCTACGGAGGCACTCACCCGACTCTGAAACAGCTTGAAGCGCGAGCGCAAATTGGGGTTACAGTGTTTGACCGGAGCGTGAAATATCCTAAAACGGCTTTAAGTCCAAAATTACTGACGGATGAGTTATTGCAGCTTTTCCATAGTATTTTTGCAAAAGGATGGCGTGGGGCAATTCCGGTTGAACTATTGCAGCTTTACCAGGAGTCGTTGCAAGAATGCCATAGTTGCGGACATTGGTATCCGAATGCTCGCCTGCATTGCCCGGTCTGCGCCGCTACATTGGCGTTTGTTATGCCGGAGGTGATAGAGGTAAACGGGCTACGCTGTGAAGAATTTTTGAAGGTAAATGGCAAGCTGATTTTCTGGCAGTTGTTGGGCGATATTCTATATTGTTTGGCGAACGAGGAAGGCAATACCGTACTCTATACGAAAGCGGCGGGAACACCAATCAAGCGACAAGTGTTATTCCACGAACTACCGGGGGCGCGGTTTGAGTTTGCCGGAAATTTTCTAGCGGTCAGTCCCGCAATCGGTGACAATAGCCTGTTGGTAATTGACCTGAACGGAGACCATGCAACCGGAATTGCACGACTAACTACCGATTTATATGGTAGTAATACGGCGATTTTTGCCTGTGCTAACGGGCTACTTTACCGAGTTGCAGGAGGAATGTTGCTAAAAGGGGAGGTGCGCTGGGGACAATTGCTGGAACGTCCTGTCACCAGCATATTGGAGAACCAAACGTGGTTTGTGGCTGCACCCAACCCACTGCCAAATCAGGATAGGCTAATCGGTTATACCCGTATTTTTAACCGCTATGAGTTTTTCCTGTTGAACCGCGAGGGACGACATAACCTTGAAGTGGCTCTGCTGCAACCCGGAGAAAGTTTGCTGGAAACACAAGCTTTTTTCTCAGGCGCATTGGTACTGCTGGTACGAAAAACGCGCCATAACGGAGTTACATGGATACGATTCGAGGTGGTTGACGCTGACGGTAAAATCCGGCACAGCCGCAGAGGGAGTAATGCCGATTTTGGCGGTATAGATGAGCTTAGTGGTATCGCTTTTTCTCAAAACACCGCGTTACTGCCGACTAATGCCGGAATACTCAGGGTAGATTTGGCAAACGGACAGAATAGCCTATTACCTGCTACAGCCGCTTACGTGGGAGAAGGCGATGCGCTAATCCCTTACGGGCGGGGCTTGCTGGTAGTCAGTAATAACAGGATTACTTTTCTTAAAATGGTAAAATAAGTTTCAAACAATGGAATGAAAGGATATTTAAAATGGCAACGAATCAAACTAATGCAGCTTTCCCGGCTTACTACGACCCGGCAAAAGTCGGCACGCTATACCAATCTGAAATAGCGGTAGCAGCCGAAGCCGGGTTGAAAGCGCAAAGCGCCCCAAGCGCACATGATAAAAAGCGGGTTATGTTGCTACTGGTTGACCCGCAAGTGGATTTTATTCTACCGACCGGAACTTTGAGTGTGCCGGGCGCAGTGGAAGATACCCGCCGCACTATAGAATGGATTTATCAGCACAACGGGGAAATTACCAGTATCGCCGCTTCATTGGATAGTCACACCGCTTTCCAGATTTTCTACCCTACGTGGTGGATTAACGAAAAGGGCGAACATCCTGCGCCATTCACCACAATTTCGGGTGAAGATATTCGCAACGGCACTTGGAAGCCGGTTATTGATCCAACTTGGTCATTGCACTATGTTGAGGAATTGGAAAAGGGCGGCAAATATATTCTGATGATTTGGCCCTACCACACCATGATTGGAACACCGGGACAATCTATTGTACCCGCCTTATCAGAAGCGATTATGTACCATTCGGCGGCACGGCACGCCCAACCTATGTGGCTGATTAAAGGCTCTATTCCGCAGACCGAAAACTACTCCATCCTTGAACCGGAGGTGAAAGTACCCACGCATCCGTTAGGTGGATTGAATACTTCATTCCTCGATATGTTGAGCAAGTATGATTTGGTGTATGTGGCGGGTCAGGCAAAAAGCCATTGCGTGTTATCAACGATGCGCTCGATTATCCAGTATTTTAGCAACCAACCGGAGGTTATTGCCAAGTTGCGCTTCCTGATGGATTGCACTTCCTCGGTTCAGCACCCCGCCATTGACTTTGATGCAATTGCCAATGCCGAGTTGCAGGCGATGTCAAAACAAGGGATGCGGTTGGTAACTTCCAAAGACCCAATTAACTAATTCTCCTAAGTTATAAGCCCTGTCTGACTCAAAGAAGCGAGACAGGGCAATCAAATAATTACAACTATACCTTTGTAAAAGGTAGGGCTTACTTAAGGTTTGTCCGAAAGGAAGGGAAATATGAGCGGAAATATAAATGACCTCTTTAGCAGCGCGGTTCAAAACAATGATCTTGACCAACAAGCAGCGTTGGTATTGGTAGAAAATTTGGATGCGGTAGCGTTAGCGGGTTGCAATGGGGTGGGATTAGACCAAATTGATAGCGACGATGTAACGCTGGTGGCGGTAGTGCTGGATGAAAGCGGTTCGATGAGTCCTTACAGACAAGCAGTGATTGAAGGATTTAACCAGATGCTAGAAGCGTTGCGAGAATCGCGCCTGCCAGAATCAATCCTGTTAAGCACATGGGCTTTCAGCGCAAAACCTAGGTTGCTGTTCAGCTATACCCCCGTTACAGGGCTAAATGGTATCAATGGTGCGGATTTCAATCCCGATAGCAATACGGCGCTTTATGATACGCTACTGCACGTTATGACGGGAATGGTGGCATATGGGCAAATGCTTCGGGATAATGGAGTACGTACCCGTGGGGTGATTGTGGTCTTTTCAGATGGAGAAGATAACACCTCGAAAGCTAATAATCAGCAAGTACGTACCGTAAGTAATGCGCTAGTAGCACAAGAGTCTTATACATTGGCGTATGTGGGGTTTGGCAGCCACGATTTAAACCAAATCGCGCGCGAGGTGGGCTTCCCGGCAGTACTTACGGTGCAAGCATCGTCAAGCGAAATACGCCGCATCTTCCATCAGGTTAGCGCCTCGATTATACGTAGCCAAAGCACAATAGGGGCAAATCGTTTCTTTATTTGATGGGGTTTATTTGTAGCTTAAGGCGAGGGTATAGCCTTCGCCTTTTATCTTTTGCGTAGGCGACTGATAGTAACTAATCCGCTAGAGACTTGCTCTAAACAGCGGAAACCTGCCCTATCGTAATGTTGTTCCAGTTGCGCATAATCAAAAAATTTGATGCCGCTGGTAAGGGTTATCAGAGTATCAAGCAAGCGTCCGGTTTTACCACGCGCTTTCATTTGCACCATAAAAACGGCGTTGCCAAACTTGTCGAGAGTGCGGCGCGTTTCACTCAAAGCCGGTTCAGTATGTTTGAACTCGTTTAAAGCAGCGCCGTTGGTAATCCCTGCAAATGCTTTATTTATAAACGGCATATCCTCGACATCGGCCCTGACAAGCGAGATAGCGTCAGAAAGTCCTTCTTGTTCAATATATTTTCGCGCTTCTTGTAACATCTGCCAGCTATTGTCGATAGCGACCACATGTAGGGGTGCGCCTCCCATATTTAGTTTTCCATCTCGAATCGCACACGCAACTGCTCTGGCATAGAATCCGGTGGAAGAACCCTCGTCCAAAATAAAAGCGACCCCGTTATGGGTAGCAATCTCGTAACCTTCACGCTTAAAACCATCGGCATTGAGCATTTCAATTAGGGTTGCCAGTTCTTCTTCCGGTAACCATTCGCGACCACCCAGTAGAGATAAAGCGCGCTTTCTCCACAGACGCTCATAACCCCAAGCGGTGAAGGTAAACTGATTGGGTAATTGTCCAAAAGTGATATTAGGAGTGCGGCGAGACAGGAAATTAATTATGCCGTCTTTTACAGGATAGCGAGTGTGGCAGCGCGGGCAAACTCCCGCGCCGTCAAGAAGGGTTTCTTTGTTTACAATTCTGGAATTTTCTTGTTGCTGTAATCCATCGTGACCACAGTGCAAACACTTTAGAATAGGTAGTAAATCCAGTTGCATTAGTTCCTCAGATATACCAGCCTAGCAATTGTTAACAAGCTGTAAACTTCAATGCTACAGGTTGCGCATTTGCGGAAACAGAATAACATCGCGAATACTCGCTTGATCCAGCAGCAGCATGCAAAGGCGATCAATACCAACGCCAAGACCTCCGGTAGGTGGCATTCCATACATCAAGGCGTTAATAAAATCGAGATCCATTTGCATAGCTTCATCGTCACCAGCATCCTGATTGCGTTTCTGGTCAAGGAAACGCTCACGCTGGTCAACCGGGTCATTCAACTCGGTAAAAGCGTTGCCACATTCGAGACCGGCAATAAAAGGCTGAAATCTTTCGACTGTACCTGCTACTCCCGGCTTTTTCTTAGCAAGCGGCGAGAGTTTTTCAGGATAATCATAAAGGAATGTAGGCTGAATCAGCTTGGGAATTACAAAGGTTTTGAGAGTTTCATCGACAAGTTTAGGCCAAACCGTATCGGGTGCTACATCCACACCCAGTTTTTTAACTTCGCGATATAGGTCTTCCTGCTCAGGATATTGCTCATAATCGAGTCCGGTATAATCAATGATAGCCTGACGCAACTGAAGCCGCCGATAGGGTGGCGTAAAATCCACTTCGTAACCGCGAGTCTGAACTTTGAGCGTGCCGAGTACCTCTTGAGCAATATAGGCAAACATCTCTTCAACCAACTTCATCACATCGTTGTAATCCCAGTAGGCAGCATAACATTCCATCATCGTAAATTCAGGATTGTGACGAACATCAATACCTTCATTACGGAAATCTTTACAAATTTCATAGACTTTGCCAAAACCACCCGCCACCAAACGTTTTAGGTATAGCTCATCGGCAATACGCATGTAAAAATTTTGGTCAAGGGCATTATGATGGGTCACAAAAGGACGAGCCGAAGCGCCACCATACAAGGGTTGTAGGGTTGGAGTTTCCACCTCAAGGAAGCCTTGACGATCTAGATAGCTACGCATTGCGCTAATGATACGGCTACGCTTGACGAATACATCGCGCACTTCTGGGTTGGAAATTAGATCAACATAGCGCTGGCGATAGCGTTGCTCAGTATCCTGTAAACCGGCATGCTTATCGGGGGGTTGGTTAATCGCTTTTGAAAGTATATTCCACTGATGAACTTCAATAGTTTTATCGCCTGTTTTGGTAATAAAAGGCTTACCCACTACCCCGATAATATCACCGAGATCTACGCTATCCTTGAAAAGTAGCAAACTCTGTTCACCGGCTTCAAGATGAGCATCTTTCAAATAGATCTGGATACGGTTGCCGTCTTCTATCAAGTCTCCAAAAACTACTTTTTTATCGCGTTTAAGCATAAGACGACCGGAAACACCAACCAAGACTCCTGGCACTGGCGGATCGGCATGGTCATCTTTTTGCAACGCTTCAAAGTTTTGCAAGACTTCCGCAACGCTATGGGTACGTTGTAGGAAACGTGGCGGGTAAGGGTCTATTCCCAATTCCCGGAATTTTTTTACTTTATCCAGCCTTAAACGTTGGTATTCGTTTAACTGCATTCCATTTTCAAAACTGCTATAAGAATCCATCACGTTTTTCGTCTCTTCTCTTAATTTTTTGCTATAACAGACGGTAAGATGCCTGTGTGATTATAACAAAAAAGGAAACCGGACGTTTAATCCAGAATCCTTTCAATTTCTTCTACAATTATTTATAAGGAAGCTAGTCGATAGAGACTATCTTGACCTTAACGACACCAACACGAGCATTATAGGAAACTTCATCACCTTTTTTCTTGCCAACTATAGCAGCACCAAGAGGAGATTCAGTGCTGATTTTGTTCTCGGTTATATTAGCCTCTGCCGAGCTAACCAGCATGTAGACTTCTTCTTCTCCATCCTCATCAATAATCTTAACGGTACAACCTACACACGCTTGAGTATTACCATTAGTTTGGGTGATAACTTGTGCCCTGCTAAGGGTATTTTCAAGTTCGTAGATTTTCTTCTCGAGCATAGCCTGCTCTTGCTTGGCATCTTCGTATTCGCCACTCTCACTTATATCACCACCGTGTTTTGCTTGCTGAATACGTTCGGCTATTTCTTCCCGTTTAGTAGTCCGCAATTGATGCAATTCTTTTTCGAGTCTTTCCTTACCTTCGGCGGTAAGCTGAATGGTACGCTCAGTTATGCTCATATAAGAGTCTCCTCGAAACTCAATTTAGTAACGGTGCAAGAAAATCTACATCGACAATTTCCAGCACCACGTCTTCCTCTCTATAAAAACAGAGAGAAAAAACAATAGGGCGAGTGACCAAACCTGGCATAAGCACCGGGTTAATAATCAAAGCCTTTTAACTAAAAGGTCATATACTCCATGTTTGATAGCAATGAAGCTATCTGAAAACGGGAGTGGGTACTGCTTGGTTCGCACTACCAAATAGTATCGGAAATAAGAGCAACCTTGAGCCACTTAACAATTGCAGATTTTATATATCTGCACGGCTATAACTGAAGAAGTTGAGGCTAACCTCAGCAGGATATCCGAATTAACATTTGTAAAGCTGCTTGTTTTGCTCACCCTGTTCCGCGGAGTTAGTTTTGCTGCGGAAAGAGGGAAATTGCATTTATAGTACCACCTGTGAGTGATTTATCAGGTTTTGTAGGTACTTCACAACAAAAAAGAAAAACGAGAGCGCGGTTAAAAGTAAACCCCCCATGCTCTCGATATGCTTACGGATTTATTATATTTAATGTTTTGTATTTTGTAAAGAGTAGTAAAAGGTGCTTTCGAAGAAGGAGTTGTAGCCTCAATGTAGCGCATGGGTACAAGGCTAATTTAGCAATATACTTATTCTCCGGTGTGATAAAATATTAAAAAACAGTGAAAGGGTTCAATATTTAAAATGCATATAAGAAAAGATTCAGGCTCAATTATCTCTTCGAAAGCCTTCAGTAAAATGCTTTTTGTTTTAATTTTACTTCTAACCCTAAGTATATTTCTGTCTGCTTGCAGTGAGGAAGTTTCTTCGCAGAATAGTGGGGAAATTGCTAATGTGCCTCGCTTAAATCTAACAAATTGCTTATCAAGCAATGTTAGCACAGATGGTAGTCTTACACCTAACAAAACAGTACCAGTTCCACAGGGTTTTCGCATTTTTGTATCCAATACCTACCCGTATGCGCTTTCATATCCAGATAACTGGACTATACGGGAAAATCAGGCAGCAGGAAACCTCAAAAGCGACTTGATAGTGGCAGATTATAAGGATAATAGCCGAGCGTTTATGTTTGTCCTTTCCGAGAAACTCGACAATCCGGCTACTGACTCAAAAGCTTATTTTGATAGCAAGTTAAAGGAAGTTACCGCTACCCAAAAATCCTTGCCTATAGACCAGCAAGGAGAAAGAGCCGTAGCAGGTAACACAGCCTATGTCATCTCATTTAATGCTTCGCAACCTACCCAAACGCAATCTATTCAAATAACTTTTGTCAGTCAAGGGCGGGGATGGGTAATAAGCTATAGCGCTTCGCCTGATCTTGGTCAAAAATATTGTGGGCAGTTTGTTCAAATTCTGGATACCTTTACTCTGACCAATTTATCGAAGTAAATTTAACAGAATTCCTGCAAATTCTTGCGAATAGTGATATCGCCTTTAACGCGAGTTTGGCAAGCTAACCGTAGCTTTTGAACTAAGCTATGCCGACCTTTCCGAACCGCCAATTGATGTTCCTCTAAACGTGACATCGGAGAAACATTCTCAAATCCTTTAATCAAAACAAAGGCACATGTAGTACATCGAGCTTTACCGCCACAAGTGGTAGGCCAAGCTAACTGTTTAGCCAGTACTGCCTCCATAATTGTTAAACCGGGTTCCACTTCTAATTCCTGTCCTGAAGGTAAGATTGTAATGATGGGCATTTGTCATCCAATATATATGAAGTTAATAGTTTATCGAATTGTGAAGTAGCGTTAGCATGTAGTAATTATAGCAACTGGCAATTTTCACTTGCAATATCCAATATCCAATTGTTATGGAACTGTATATTGGAATGTCCTGAGGTTAATTTGACAAAAAGGACAACTATGTGTGAAACTAGGGCATGTTAATGCTCTCTCGGCTAGCATTAAAATCGGAGTTTTTGAGAAAAGTGAAGTTAATTTGAGAGTAATGTATTAAGGAGCGACCAAACTTGGGCGAGAAGAAAAAAATCCGGGTTGCTATTATTGGCGTAGGCAACTGCGCCTCTTCGCTGGTACAAGGCGTAGAATTCTATAAAAATGCCAAGGACAATGAATTTGTCCCCGGCTTAATGCATGTACGCCTCGGCGGATACCATATAAGCGATATTGAATTTAGCGCCGCTTTCGACATCAATGTCACCAAGGTCGGTAAAGACCTGAGTGAAGCAATTTTCGCTGAACCAAACAACACTATCAAATTTTCGGATGTGCCGCATATTGGCGTACCGGTTCATCGAGGCATGACACATGACGGGTTGGGTCATTATCTGAGCCAGATTATTACCAAGGCTCCCGGACCGACCGCAGATATTATTCGTATTCTGAAAGAAACTAAGACTGATGTAGTAGTAAATTACCTACCTGTTGGCAGCGAAATGGCTACCAAATGGTATGTAGAGCAAATTTTGGAAGCTGGTTGTGCTTTCGTAAACTGCATCCCGGTATTCATCGGACGTGAAGAATACTGGCAACGTCGCTTCCTTGCGAAGGGGCTTCCTATCATTGGCGATGATATCAAATCGCAGGTCGGCGCTACTATTACTCACCGTATGCTTGCCCGCTTGTTTGAGGAACGTGGTGTAAGGCTGGATCGTACCTACCAGTTGAATTTCGGTGGCAATACCGATTTCTACAACATGTTGGAACGCAGTCGCCTCGAGAGCAAGAAGATTTCCAAAACTAATGCCGTTACCAGTCAACTAGAGAACACCCATCTGGAAGAGAAAAACGTGCATGTCGGTCCTTCCGATTATGTGCCGTGGCTGGAAGACCAGAAATGGTGCCATATCCGTATGGAAGGTACTACTTTTGGCAACGTGCCTCTCAAAATGGAAGTAAAGCTAGAAGTATGGGATAGCCCCAACAGCGCCGGTGTGGTAATTGACGCATTGCGTTGCGCTAAGCTAGCTATGGATCGTGGCGTTGCTGGTACAATCGCCGGACCTAGCGCCTATTTCATGAAAAGCCCACCCGTACAGTATCATGATGATATCGCTCGCCGTATGGTGGAAGATTTCATTGATGGCAAAGACGATACTCGCCTTCCTTTCGACACTACTGTTCCTAGCACATCTGCTGTTAAGGAATAAGCTCTGAAAATCAAAAGGACTGTGGATTAATTCCATAGTCCTTTTGATTTTATACCTGTGTAAAATAAGAAAACAGTGATGTTTTTTTATTCCGACTCATGCGTATCTTTGCGCTTTTTTAGCGCTTCAAAATCCTGGTATCGTTTTTCACATTCCTCGATAACTTCCCAAGCTTTCGCTTCGTCATACCAACCTAACATCTCTGTCCATTTGTCTTCAAGAGCCTTATAGGTAGCAAAGAAGTTCTCAATTTCTCTCAACCAGTGTGGACCAAGATGCTCCAGTTTGGTAATATGGCGATATCGTGGATCCTTAGTAGGAACAGCCAGAATTTTTTCATCTTGTCCTTGCTCGTCTTGCATTCCCAAAATTCCAATGGGACGGGTATCAATAACGCAGCCAGGGAAGGTAGGAAAATCCATTAACACCAAAGCATCAAGTGGGTCGCCGTCTAAAGCAAGAGTCTGGTCTATATATCCGTAGTCTGCCGGATAATGAACCGAAGAAAAAAGAACACGATCCAATTTGAAAAGTTTGCGTTCTTTGTCAAACTCATACTTGTTGCGCGAACCCGTTGGAATTTCGATAATAACTTCAATACTCGTTCTCTTCAAAGTATTCTCCTGTAATCGAAATTACGATAAGGTTTTTTTTCGTCTATTACTAATCTTGATACCTATTTTATATCCGATAACCCTTTGTGGCAAGTTAGAACTGGTCTGAATATAATTTAAAATTCATCGAAATGGAGGGAACTTTTTTGCAACCCCTGACGTCAATAGTTATAGCGAGGAGAGATTGTTAGGAGAGGGATGCAAAGCCTATAAAGCTTGCAACCCTTTCTTCTTTTATAACATTCCCCATTTATTCCCTCATTTTTAAAACTCATCGAAAAATCCATATTTATACCCGCTACTTTTCCCCTCCTGCGGTGTTCTTATATATGAAGTAACTAAACGAATTATATCTATTTAGGAAAGCCCTATATTCGATATAACTTAGACAATTACTAGTCATATCAGCGAAAAAACATAAACAGCAGCATTTATAGAACTAGCATACAAAAAAGAAGTAGTGTCCTAGATAATTACGATAAGGTAACACTCATAGCGGATGCAACTTAGCGACCTAGAACTAGTTACTCGCTTGAAACAGGGCGATGCTGAAGCCGTGGGTGTATTGTTGGAGCAATATGCTCACCGCCTATATAACTATGCCTACTATCATTGCGGTGATCATTTTTTAGCTGAGGACATTGTAAGCGAAACGCTTAGCCGAGTCGTAACAAAAATCGAAAGTTATGAACAAAGAGAAGTACCTTTCAAAGCATGGATATTCCGTATCGCCCATAACTTTCTAGCAAATTCATTGCGGCAACGTAGCCGCCATCAAGCAGTTTCATTAGATGGCGTGGATTGGGACAAAAACCCGCATGTGACAGGGGAAAGTGAATGGAGTGCCGCTGATGCAGGTGAGTTGGCGGAGAATCTGGCAATTAGAGAAGAATTGCAACAAGCAATTACAGCATTACCGGACGATCAGAGAACAGTTCTCATATTACATCTTGTAGAAGGTCATAGCTTGGATGAAATTGCCAGCGCACTTGATAAAACTATACCAGCTATTAAAAGTCTTCAATATCGTGCAATTAAAAATCTGCGGCGTTTATTGAACCATGAAGAAGACCGGGTAAAGGGTAATGAACTAGGTAGCTTTGAGGATAAAGCAAGGCTTGGGTGGGGGTCAAACCAACGGCAATGAATGATGAAAATAGAATAGAAGCAGTATTACTCAATACAATCACACAAATAAAACAGGGTAATAGTATAAAGCAAGTGCTGATATATTACCCTGAAGAAGCTGCACAAGTTCGTCCTTTGGCAGAACTTGCGCAAGATATTATGGCGCTTCCTCGTCATAGTATGCGACCTGAAGCATTAACGACCTTAAAAGCACGCCTTATTACGCAGTTACCAACAAATAATAATGCATTTGTTCCTCCAATAATACCAATAGATATAAATAGCAAAAAACGAGTGGGCACTTCTACTGCTAAATCTGACAAGTTTAGTTGGAGTGGGTTATTCAATAAGGCGCAGACTGCTATCATTGCAGCTTCTTTACTTCTGATAATGACCGTGACGGTTTTCGGAGCAGGCATAGGACTTGAAATACAATCCCCTAGATTCGAAATTACCGGAACTATACAAGATGTTCAGGTTGATAACCTCACTATAAAGGATCAAAAGATTACTTATACCGAAACCACTATTATTAGGTATGGAGTCTTAGAAGTTGGGAAAGATACCTATGTAGAGGGTGTTATTGCAGATAATGGTACTAAGTTTGCTTTAGAAGTTCATATCTTAAATGCTAATAAAACATTTGAAGATACTACACCTTCGCCTAGTCCGGTTGAAAATACGCTTCCAGTTGTTGTAGTGCCACAGCCCACAACAGAGTTACTACCTGAGCCTTCACCAACCGATACTACGGTTACAACTACCGTACCAACTACAGCTACAACGATTGTTACAAGTAATAAAGGGCAGCCGATAGCGCCGATTAAAACTGCAACTTCTAAACCTGTCACTGTAAAAACGCCCGAACCAACAAAAGTTGTGCCAGTACAAACTACACGACCCGAATCGGAGGATTCGACTAAGAAGCCCATTGGTACAACTGACTCTGAAGATGATGATGCTACTGATAAGTCTAGAAATATTGACACGCCTAAAGTTACTGAAACTGAAAAAGCTACTGAATATACAAAACCACAGATTACGGAAACGCCCAAACCTAGTGGTACAACTCATACAACCACTACAACGCCTAGGACTACAATAAAGGGTGCCGGAACCCCTAAACCTACTACTCGGTAGTAATTATTAGACTATACCTTAACGAGCTTACTAACCACAGGTAGAGGTGTGAGTAAAATCCGCCTCTGCCTTTTTTCTTGTTCAGTTACACTCAAATGCATTTGACGCTAGAAATAAAATTTGAGGAATCAGGATAAAAAAACCCTTGACAAGAACCCTTGTTCGTGCGTATAATTGTTCTATTGTATATTTGTTTTAATCGCGAAGCTATGCCCTACAAATTTTAAGAGCATAACTCACAAATCCTTTATAACCTAGAGGGTGCTATAGCTAAAGGGAGTTTCAATTTTAATGGCTAACGCAGTAAGTGTTAAACCCAAAACTGCTTCTGCAGAAATTGAAGCGGTGCACATGAAACCCACAAGTGTTGCACCTTCTAACAAGCATAAAAACCCGACTGAGGCGTCTGCTAAGGCTAGCGCACGGTTAACCCGTTCAGGAGGAAGGCGCAAAATGAATCAGCTTTCTGCCAAACAGCAACGAATGCTTGAGTTTATTGAGCAATTCATTGATGATAATAATGGCTTACCCCCCACCGTAAGAGAAATACAACAGGCACTTACTATTTCCTCAACTTCAGTTGTTGACTATAACCTAGCAGCACTTGAGCAAAAAGGCTACATTAGCCGCACAGAGGGGAAGTCTAGAGCCATTTGTTTAAAATATCGTACCTCTGGGGCTAGAACACTCGAAGTGCCTCTCCTTGGCATTATTGCTGCCGGTGAACCCATTCCAGATCGTAGAGATAGAACCACCGAAGATACAGTTGAGGTGCCGCCTTCTATGCTAGGTACGCGCAAAGCAAATGAAGTATTTGCCCTTAAAGTAAAGGGCAATTCAATGGTGGATGCCCTTATCGCTGATGGTGACATAGTTTTAATTAAACCTCAGCAAACAGCTGAAGTTGGCGAAATTGTGGCAGTCTGGCTGGAAGAGGAACGCGAAACCACCCTGAAAAAGTGGTATCCTGATAAATCCAAAGATGAAGTGCGGTTGCAACCCGCTAACCCAACTATGGGACCAATAGTAAAAAAACTCAGCAATGCCCGTGTCATGGGTAAACTCGTTGGGGTTATCCGCGCTTCAATATAAAATAAGTCTCCGATTACCTCAAACCGAAAATAGTAATACTGTTTCCTGAGCTATTGGCAGGAATCAGTATTACCTTGAAATTGATTGCCTCATTTCTTCAGGAAAACAAAATTATTATGAAGTACAACAAAGAAAATAATAATAAAGATAAAGCTACCATTTCTGGAGATAGTGCTGCATCTTGTTGGAACTTTAAGCGCACTTCCAACATAACAGGCGAATATGGTTTCACTCTATCACAACGCACCGCTGACGGAACCTTGAGCGATTACCGAATCTTAGGTCAGTCCAAAGATATAACCATTTCGCAAAGTAGTAAAACTCGTCCGAATCGTTATAACTCCAGTGTAAAAATGGTAGCTTCGGACGGTCCTGCACCGTGGGATAATTTTAATCAAGTAAGTTATGTCAAATTGCCTGTGGTGGGAGAAGTCGCGGCTGGACAATATGATGTAACGATTGCCTATCACGAAACCGGCTATGGAGCGGATGTGGACTTTGTAATGCTTAATCAGGATGAAGTAAAAATCAATCGCCAAACATACGCCCTAAGAGTACGCGGTCAATCGATGATAGAAAACGAAATCGACGATGGAGACATAATAATAGTACAATCTCAAACTTGGGCTGACGAAGGGGATTTCGTTATTGCCTGCCTAACCGATAGCAATGACCCTGCCGGGCTAGTAACCCTCAAGCGATTTTACCGTCATCGTTACTCAGATCGAGTATTATTACAACCAGCCAATCAGAACTTAGGTCCAATCCATATTTTGCCGCAAAGAGGCGATTCTGAGCGTGATGATCTTGATGGGGTGAAAATCCAAGGACGAGTCGTAGCAATTATCAAAAACGGGTGGGTTAACTAACCCGGCGGAAATGATGGATTCATATAACACCTGCCCTACACAATAAAGGTAAGACAGGTGTTATTTTATTTACTCAAAACTAACCCAGAATACTATTCTTTTCCAGATATTCATGCAAAGAAAAGGCTTTTATTCCAAATTCCTTCTCAAGAATCTGATCATCACCAGTAGTATTCTCAAAATCAAATAATTCCAGTGTTGCTGGGGTTAAAGGAGGTTCGGGTAACATATTGAATAGAGCCGCGTTTATACGTGCCAAAGGCAAGGGTAGATATAAAAACAAGCGCTGCTTCTTCAAATTCTTTACAACGAGGGATATAAGCTCTTTATAGGTAAAAGTTGCTGGTCCCCCAAAAGCAACTGCCTTACCTATTTTATCATCTCGATTAATACATTCGATTGCAGCCGTAACTACATCCTCAACATAAATCGGCTGAAAACGAATTTTACCATTTCCAATAATAGTAGCAATCGGAAGCATTTTAATAATACGCGCCTGTGCTTCGAAAAATTCTGCGCCACGCCCAAAAAGAATACTGGGTTGTAGAATAGTCCAGTTTAATTTGCTGTTGCGAACAGTTTGTTCAGCTTCCCACCGAGTTCGCATATAACTTCCGGGCTTACCTTGGATAGTACCTAAGCCGCTACCCAAAATAAACCGCTTTACACCGGCTGCTTCCGCCGCAGCTACGACATTCTTAGTGCCTTCAACATTTACGCGCCAGTAAATATTGTCCTTATCCTTGTAGTTAGCAGTAACCTGAGCATAATCAAAAACTGTCTCAATCCCTTTCATTGCTTTAGCAAGTGAAGCAGGATTTAATACATCACCTTCGACTATTTCCAAACCTGATAATTTCTTCAGCGCAGCTAAACTCGCCGCACTTCGCTTGGAAGAGCTAGAACTTGAACGCACCAAAACCCTAACCCTGCCGGGATAACTTTGCAAAAGTTTTGGCACTAAATTTCTTCCAATAAATCCGGTACTACCAATAACCAAAATCATCTATTTTCTCCATTGTTTTTCATTGAGATTATCACCTTATAATTATAACCCACTGTTTGAGATTAAACTTTTGAAAGAAGTTTGACAGGGTTAAGGTTTGATATATATAATCGAAGCATTGGAATACTGTTTTCATATCTTACCTCACAAATCTGTAGCTCACAGAATAGTGCTAAAGTTCAGTCAAATATTATCTGAGCCAAATGCCGGAGGAAGCATATTCAATGAAACCCAATCGAACTAATTACAAAATTTACAAATCCCGATTATTTCGAGTATCTGTACTCCTCGTAGTTACAGTAATACTGGTAGAATCTGCGCTTATGGCTTCAAGCTACAGTCCGATAGCAGATGGAGCTTTAATTGCGGCTGAGCCGACCGTTGCTAACGCTTCGTGGAATGGTGTTTTGCCAACGCTTCCAAACAGCAAAGAAGAAGCTCAAAAAGTTGAAAAGCAATACTCCTCGCCCTTTAATTTTAACAGGGTTATGCAACTGGACAAGGCTTACCTTAATAGCACTAATCCTAAAGCACTAGCTGCAGGTGGAAGCGCTTTAAATCAGTCTGCGCCTATAACTACGCCATTAGCGCCTACCCCTACACCGGGCTACCATGTTATGGCAGTTTGCACGGGCATACCTAATACTAATGATAATTATGAACCTGATAATACAGCCGCAACTGCAAAAACCATTCAGGTGGCAACCGCACAAAACCATTCACTAGATCCGGCTACAGATGAAGATTGGGTTACTTTTACTGCCCAAGCCGGACGAAATTATACAATCACGGCTGAATCACCATCTACTGAAACATTTCCAGCAATCTTTTTGTTGGATAGTAGCGCCAATGTTAATACTCCACTAGCTGCTGACAACGGAAGTGGAACTACCAGTGCTTCCTACATTTCTAGTATAAATTTCACTGCTACTACTACAGGTACTTATTATGTTAGGGTCATTCTAGGACAATTAGGATCAAACAGTAGTACAGCATCATGTGGAACATACACACTAAGTCTAACATTAAACGGCATAGGCACTACTGTACCCGCTACCAGCACCCCCGGCGCTACTCCAACCCTAGGTACTTGCCAAGATAGATTTGAGTCGGATAATAGCCCAAGTCAAGCTAGTTTGCTTAAGCCCAGCCAAAGCACTATTGTACCGTTCAACCCAACTCCCGGTTTGCCTACTATAGACACTACTAATGATGGAACTCAATTCCATTATTCATGCCCTGCAGGGGATGTAGATTGGGAGTATTTTGATTTGGTTAAGGGTAAAACATACAGTGTTTTCACCAGCAAACTCCAAGGCGGAATTGACACCTTTATGGTGTTGTACCAGCTTAACGCCGATGGTAGCCTCAAACCTATCTACTCCAGCGATGATTATCCCGGAGCAGGGCTAGCCTCTCGCATAGACTGGGTAGTACCTTTCACCACCGGCACACCACTTGGTGAATATGTTCGGTATTATCTAGCAGTTAAAGACGTTGCCGGACACGGCACCGACTTAATGAGCTATAATCTCACATTAGCAGCCTTTGGCAATGGAATTGGAACCTGCTTTGATGCCTATGAATCGGATAATACGCCAAACAATGCTAAAGAAATTTTGATAAACGAAACTCAGACCCATACATTCTGCCCTGATGGAGATACTGATTGGGTTAGGTTTTATGCTAAAGCAGGACGAGTTTACTCAGTCGGTACCAGTTTCAGCGGGCTACCTGCTGCTGGAATCGATACTTCACTATTCGTATGGGCTATTAGCTTTGATACGACTGATCCTTCCCAAATTGCAAGCCAAGTTTTGATCGGTCAAAATGATGACAGAAGTGACGGCGATTTATCCTCACAGGTTAACTTCGGTGTACCGAGTGATGGGATATATTACGCAGAGGTGAGAAATACAGGCGATAGGGGACGAAATGGGATGTCTTACCAGTTAACCTTCTCTACTGGGACAGGTGTTCCTACAACCGCCCCCACAACAACCGCAGCTACTACCACTGCTGCCGCTACAGCGGCAGGAGTCTCAGTAAATTCACTAAGCCTAAGTTTTGGTGATCCGGGTTTCATGCAAGTTTGGGATTATACCGATCTAGCGGTACTATCCGGACGCGCCGCCCGTACATGGATGTGGGGATCACCGGGTTTGGCTAAAACAGAATCCTATGCTGAGGCACCCGGCGGTTCACGACAGGTACAATACTTTGACAAAAGCCGGATGGAAATCAATAACCCTAAGAGTAGCCGCGACTCACAATGGTTTGTAAGTAACGGCTTGCTGGTCAGGGAAATGATTCTTGGTAAAATAGCAACCGGTAACTCAGCATTCCTGCAAACTGTACCAAATACAATACCGATAGCCGGGGACTTGAGTAGCGCTAATCCATCACCTAGCTACCAAAGTTTTTCAAACCTGATTACGGTTGATGGAAACGGTATGGCAACCGATCGCTCCGGGCAAACAGTTACTAATGGCTTAACAAGCGACGGGAACACTTTTGAACTGAGTACAGCACCTGTACAAGTTAAGTTGTCCAAATATGTAACCGAAACCGGACACAATATTCCTGATGTTTTCTGGAACTATCTCACTTCTACCGGAACAGTATTTAACGGAAACAGTTACATAAAAGCCCAATTAATGGATTGGGTATATGTAATGGGCTTACCGTTAAGTGAACCTTACTGGATAAAAGCCGTGGTTGGTGGTCAGGAAAAGGATGTCATGGTTCAGGTCTTTGAAAGACGAATCCTAACATTTACACCGAGTAATAGTGCGGAATGGCAGGTGGAAATGGGGAACGTAGGGCAACATTATTTCCAATGGCGCTACGGAAGACCTTAACAATTATTTGAGCAATCAACCCCTCTCATTCGAATGAGAGGGGTTTTTCTTTTAGAACAGCGAACCGCTACTATCAAATTCAATTTCGGCAAGCTCTGTGATAACTTCAATCCCATCCAGAGATTGCAGTTGTTTCAAAACAGCCTCACTAACCTGTAATACATCCAGCGTCAAGGTGTCTCGGATACGCATCATTTTGATTTCAGAGGGATTCATCGGAGGTAACAGATACTTGATGGCAGTCTGTATCGCTTCCCTGTCTGATTCCAATGTAACCGGTATCGCCCCATGTTGCGGACCATTGCCGGTAAGCACATTAGTATAAGTGGCATGGTAATCTACTTTGTTCACCAACCGACGTACCGTCAAATCCGACAAACCAACACCAACGGCGTTTCCATGTGACTCCTCCGTCATATCCAACGCAATAATCACCTGAATGTCAGGTTCAGGAAAAGCATTAAGACCGGGCAATCGTACTCTGCCCACTACATTTGAGTCCATTCCCGAGCCGCTTATATTTTTGCCGATTTGATCTACAACCAGAATATCGAACTGCTTGAGAGGAAGTTTCGGCATATAATGTTTAGCTTCTTTTAAAAGCTCAATCTCGGTGCGTAAGAAATTTTCTGGTTCTACTCCTATAATCCGGGTGGCATTATGGTAACCATCTTCGATTGAAGCAAATCCTGCCAGCACAGATGCACGATCGAGTATCGCCTGCCCGACCTCTGGAATATTATCGCGTAAGCCCTCCGCACCCATTGCATGAATAGCCATAGCCTGTCGCTGCTTGCCAGTTCCAATTGCCAACATTTTCATTAATCCGCTCTCCACTTCACCGCGAAAATTGGTATGTGCTTTGATGCGGTTCGCAATTATTATTCCATCGGCTTGGATGGCATTTTTATCCAGAAATACTGGTACTCCCCTAGCGGTAGTACCCAATTCGATTACATCCATACTACTGCGAATAGAACAACCGATATAGCTCTCGGTTATCCCCAAAGTGCCAAGCATCTCGACTTGTCCTTCGGCAGTAGCCCCCCCATGACTACCCATTGCAGGAAAAACGAACGGGTTAGCGCCAGTTCTTTTAACTTCCTCAACCAGAGTTTTAATTATCAGATTTATGGAAGCTACCCCACGACTCCCCGCCCCGATAGCAATAGTTTGTCCAGCTTGAATCTTATGCAACAAACCGATTCTAGCAAACTCACGCTGTACCGCTACAACCACACCAGCATCGCCTAAAGGGGCATGGTACAAACTTTGACGGATAGTAGCCATACGCGGCAATCTCAAGTCGAAAGCGCTCATATCTTTATCCTTTGGCAAATTATTAAATGTTTTTGGGAGTAATATTTACATCTTATTTGGAACAAAAGATAAAGTCAATTCGAATATTTTGACAAAACAGATCGATAACCTTAAAATCCTGTAAAGTAAGCTGCTTATAAAATAATTCTGTAACTTAACAGGGAAATATGATAGCTTTATGACTAGAAATCACCCGATTACTACAGATAATCATCAACTTATTGAACCTCAAAAAGCATATTTTAATCGTGAAATCAGCTTGCTGGAGTTTAATTACCGCGTACTCGAAGAAGCTATGGATGAAACACATCCATTGTTGGAGCGTGTAAAATTCCTAAGCATTTTCTACAGTAATATTGATGAATTCTACATGATTCGGGTTTCTGGGTTGAAAGCACAGGTGGAAGAGGGAGTTACAGAATCCAGTGAGGATGGGCTAACTCCGCGTGAACAATTGTTGCTACTACGCGACCGGGTACAGGTGCTTTATAAACTAGCGATAAGATATTTCAAGGAAACCCTACTACCCTTACTGGCTAAAGCCGGAATCCACATTTATAATTATTCAGAACTAAATGATGAACAAAAAACCACTCTAAAAGGTTATTTCGATAGCACCGTCTATCCGGTTCTTACCCCGTTGGCAGTAGACCCGGCACATCCCTTCCCACATATTTCCAATCTGAGCCTGAGTCTCGCAGTTGTAATAAAATCCCCCGATGGCGATAATAAATTCGCCCGCGTAAAGATTCCGCAGGTTTTGCCCCGACTTGTTCCGGTAGATGTACCTTACGATCGCAACCAGCCTGAACTAATACGAGGACGCAAACGCGGTTATGTTTGGCTTGAACAATTAGTGGCGGCTAATCTGGATACTTTATTCACCGGCTTGCAAGTAGTGAATAGCTACGCTTTCCGAGTAGTACGCGATGCCGATATTGAAATACGCCAAGACGAAGCGGGCGATCTTTTGCAAACTGTGGAAGAAAGCCTAGCGAGAAGGCGCTTTGGTAGCGTTACTCAACTTCTAGTAGATGCACACACTCCGGATTCAATCAAAAGCATTCTCAGCTCGAACCTCGAAATTGAGTCGGACTATGTTTATCCAACCGAAGGACCGCTTGGTTTAGCCGATCTCATGAGTCTTTATGAGCTTGAAATACCGGGGTTAAAAGACCCCCCTTTTCGCCCTCGCGTACCGAGTAGTTTGCGTAGCGGCACGGATATATTTGCCAGTATCAGAGCGCACGATATACTACTACACCACCCCTATGACAGCTTTACACCCGTAATTGATTTCCTCAATGCTGCGGCAAACGACCCGGATGTGCTGGCTATCAAACAAACTATTTACCGGGTCGGTTCTAATTCTCCTATTGTAGAAGCGCTGGCAGAGGCAAGCTTAAACGGTAAACAGGTATCGGTGTTGGTGGAACTCAAAGCCCGCTTCGATGAAGAAAATAATATAGAGTGGGCACGAGCACTTGAAAAAGCAGGGGTACATGTAGTCTATGGCGATATCGAACTAAAAACTCACTGCAAAATTTTGCTGGTAGTACGTAAGGAACCGGATGGTATTAGGCGCTACGTACACTTAAGCACCGGAAATTACAATTACAAAACCGCACGAGTATATACCGATATCGGTTTGTTCACTTGTCAACCGGATTTAGGCGCGGACGCTTCTGCGCTTTTCAACTCGCTGACTGGCTATAGCCTTAATACGGCTTACCGCAAACTTTTGGTTTCGCCCGGCGGAATCCGACAAGGTTTGCTGGAACGTATAAACCGCGAAATTGAACATGTTAAAGCGGGCAGAGGGGGGCAATTGATCTTCAAAGTGAATGCCCTAACTGATTTCAAGTTGATAGACGCTCTCTATGAAGCCAGCCAAGCCGGTGTTAGCATTGACCTGATTATCAGAAATAGTTGCTGTATCATACCCGGTGTAAAGGGCTTAAGTGAAAATATCAGAGTTATAAGTATTGTGGGACGTTTCCTTGAACACCACCGGGTTTTCTATTTTCGCAATGGTGATGAAAGCGCGGAGGAAGTTTGGCTTGGGAGCGCCGATATGATGCAACGTAATCTGGATAGGCGGGTGGAAACCACCTTCCCAGTAGAGGACTTAATACTCAAAGATTGGTTGATCAAAGAGGTATTGGCTTCGTACCTCAAAGATAACCAAAAAGCCCGTTTATTATTGCCTGATGGTGCTTACAATCATATTAGACCAAAAAGCGGAGAACCTGCCTTCAACGCTCAGCTTTGGTTCTTGCGCCGTAGCCAAGAACATGACAGCCATTCAATTCTAGAAGAAAATCAAATTACTAGAATCGAAGACTAAGAAGCACATGCGGTGTTCTAACAATAGGCGTGCTACGGTTTTTTGACACATCGCATCATTGAACTTGAGGGTGCGAATCTCTCCGCACCCTTGCCCCATTATTTTATTTTTGACTCCAATGTTTCAAGTCGTTCGCGCAAATCCTTGTTCTCGCTTTGTAGCTTATCCAAATCTTCACGCAACTTCTTGACCTCGTCATCTTTTGCTGTGCCAGAGCGAATTGACGCAATTGCCTCACGGCTGATTCTGATCTCGCGCCCTTCCACCGCAGTATCTACGATTCGTTGCAGGTTGGGGATATGTCGGTTATCGCCTAGCGTTTGCGCCGCTAGAATTGCTTGTAAGCGGGTGCGCCAGCTTGAGTCTTGCAATAATTCAGTTAACCGCTCAACCACCTTTTCCTTTTCATCGTCCTTAAGGATTTTGCCGATTTTACCCAAAGCAGCCGTAGCCGCTTGCCGATTTTGGTCAGGTTTCCCGTAGGCAGTCCACTCTAGCGCAATTGGCAATGCCCGCGAATCTTTCAATTCAACCAGCCCATTAATCGCACCGTTTCGCACCATCTGGTTAAACGAGTCGCGGGATAAAGCCGCTACTAGCGTATTAAAGGCAGCGGGTTGTTTTGTCTTACCAAGCGCCACAGCCGCAGAGCCTTCTACAATATCGGTGATGTCGCCCGCCAGCACTTTGGTAAGTGCCTGCACCGCCGCTTCAGTGCGAAATTCGCCCAACCCTCCGGTAATTGCACGCCGCACTTTGGCATGCTTCTCAGTTGCCAACGCCGTCAGCAGCGCATTTTCCGCAGCAGGAGTTTTAGCCACGCCAAGAGCTTTAGCACATTCGGCGCGAACCGCCCAGAAGGTATCGTTTGCCAGAACCCTTGATAGAGCATTTACCGCTTCAAGCGTCCCTAGTTTGCCCAATTCCTGTGCAGCTATGATACGCCCAAACGAATTGGTGTCCTTCTCAAGTTGGGCTATTAGTTGCTCAGCAGAACGTTTCCAATCCACCGTCTTAAGAATCCAATTATCCGGGTCGAAACTGGCAAAAAGTGGTTTTTCGGCTAAGCGGAAATAGAAGGTCTGCTCTTTTTCTTCAAGCTCAACCTTAAATATTTCACGCTTACCACTTTCACTTATAAAAGCGATTTCTACCGGTAAGGTAAACAGCGATGTTTCAGCGTTAATCTCCTGCGTTTGCGCCACGCTGAATTTTGCAGTTTGGCTCTTATCGTCATAGCTATAGCTAAGTTTGAACTCAGGATAGCCAGACTTATAGACCCATTGCTCGAAGAAGCCTTGCAGATTAAAGCCGGTTGCCTCTTCAATCGCGCGTTCCAAATCGGAGGTAATCACGTTTTGGGTCTTGTGCTTGTTCACATAGTAAGTGATAGTCTTCCACCACAAATCATCGCCCAGAAGATAGCGAATCATGTGCAAAACCAACGAACCCTTCTCATAGAGATGGCGATCGAACAGGTCTATCGGCATATTAAAGGTATAGGCAACAATCGGACGACGATAATGCCCGGTATCTTCGGAGAAATAAATTTGGGAGTTCTGGTACATTTCATAGATAAAGTCATCACGCCCTAGGTCTTGCTCAGCCCATAGCGCTTCAAAGTAAGTAGCGAATCCCTCATTCAACCAACCATGACTCCAATCACGACATGTCAGCCAATCCCCAAACCACTGATGCGCCAGTTCGTGTGCCAACAAAGGGTCGCTGGAATAATCCTGATGGGCACGTTCATCATGCAAAGTAGTTTCGGTCAGAGTAGTAGCGGTGGTATTCTCCATACCCCCGAAAATGAAATCGCTGACACAAACACTGGCATATTTCTCATAAGGGTAGCGGTGACCGATCTTCTCGGAAAAGAATTGTATCATTTGCGGAGTTTTGGTCAGAGAAACTCGCGCTTTTTCTTCTTGCCCCGGCAAAACATAATAGGGTACCGGAATATCCTCCCAGTTATCCTGAATTTCTACAAACTCTGCTGCTGCCAGCGTTATCAGATAAGAGCTATGAGGGATCGCCTGTTTCCAGTGGTAGGTTCTAGTTCCAGCAGAGGGGTGATGTTTAGTTTCAAGTAAGGCGCCATTTGACAGAGCAAACATATTCTCCGGCACCGTAATTCGCATTTCGGTAACAGCTTTCTGATTTGGCGCATCGTAGCATGGAAACCAGTAGTGGTTATCGGTATCTTGCCCCTGCGACCACACTTGTAGCTTTTTATCGGGATAAGCTTCACTAGGCTCTACAAAATAAAGCCCACAGCGAGGATTAGCCACATACTCAATTACAATCGTTAATTCTTCGTTCGATTTACAAGGTTTGCCAAGGTCAATTTTAAGTTTTGCATCTTCGTGCCTGAAAAGCAAAGCCTTATTCTCGCCCTCAATCCACACTTTATTGACTACAGTATGTTCAGAATCGAAAGTTATTGAATCCAGCCCATCATTAATCGGCGTAAGGGTAGTGCGTACCACACCCGCCACACTTTTGCTCTCAAAATGCACTGTAACATCTAGGAATAAATGTTGCAGGGCATACTCTCGGTTAGGCGCATAATGTGGTTTATCGCCCGGTAATGGGAATGGTCTTGCTCCTCCTGCTCGCGCTTCCCTCTGTTCGTAGAGGGCTAACATGCGGCTGCAAGTATGGGAAGGCAACAACTCATGGTAATTTGCCAATCTGTTTTCCTCTTTCTAAAGAAACAAATTTAAATTTATTACTCAAAATATTTTACTATAGGTATTCTATGACAGACGATCAGTTTTTTCAAAGGAAAAAGTTGATGTTATAATCCAATAGAAAGTTCCTGAGCTATTTTCTTAAATATATTTTTTGGAGCTAAGCCATAAATGACAACGTTACCAACGCTGGTTGACGAAGTTGCTTTACGACTTTGGATGCAAGCCAATGTGCCGGGTAAGGATGCCCCGATTATAATTCAACGCATTGGAGAGGGTCATTCAAACCTTACCTTTCTGGTCAAGCGCGGCACTGAAGAATTTGTTTTACGTCGCCCACCGCTTCCACCCTATCTACCTACCGCCCACGATGTCATCCGCGAATGGCGCGTTATCAACGGGCTTAAAAATAGCCGGGTTCCGGTTCCAGAGCCGGTGGCAGCCTGTGAAGATAACAATGTAATCGGTGCGCCTTTTTATGTGATGAAACGGGTCGAGGGATATGTCATTCGTGATAAACTGCCACCCGAATTCGATAATGACAAATCCCGCCTTGAGATCTCGCAGGAATTAGTACGTGCTGTAGCGGAACTCCACTCGGTGGATTATCATAAAGTTGGACTGACTAATTTGGGCAAACCGGAAGGCTATATCGCCCGCCAGTTGAAACGTTGGAACGGGCAACTCGAAGGCGCTTATACCCGTGATCTGCCCGATTTAATCTGGGTAAGCGAATGGCTCAAGGAGCATCTTCCCGACTCTCCTCCTTCGACACTGGTTCACGGTGACTACCGCTTGGATAATGTCATAATCGGCAAGGGACAACCTGCCCGCGTAATCGCAATCCTAGACTGGGAACTCGCTACACTGGGCGATCCTTTGGCAGATTTAGGTTATCTACTCTCGTTCTGGAGCAATCCCGGAGATCCGCCGATTCCCTTCAACCTCGAAATGGGTCAAATATCGGTACAGCCCGGTTTTATGAACCGTCATCAAGCGGTTGAATATTACGCAGAACTGACCGGCACAAAAGTTGGAAACCTGAATTTCTATGTAGCGCTAGCTATCTGGAAATTGGCTATCGTGCTGGAAGGAAGCTACAAACGCCACAAGTTAGGTATCACCGACGATCCGTTCTTTGAAACCCTAGGTGAAGGCGTACCCGCACTGGCAAAACGCGCGCGGGGTGTATGTGAAGGAGCGCCAATCTAATTTAATCCAGAAAACACAGAAAGGAATAGCAAACATGAAACCATTACTACGAGTACACGCACTGTTGATTTCTTTGTTACTGGATGATTCCGACTCCGATTCTGACTCTGGCGATTCGGATTCCGGTTCTGGCGATAGCGATTCCGCTTCCAGCGAAGGTAGCGACACCTCTTCGGATGCCTCGTATTCGGCGGATAGTAGTTCGGACACAAGCGATAGCGGAGGCGGCGGAGATACTGTGTCCCAGGCAGCACAACCACAAAAACGGTTAAACCCGGAAGATTTAAATCCGGGTGACTTTGGCGATATTCCGCCAAACTTCCCAAACCCGCCCGGACAATAAACTAAGAAAGTATGACCGCTAAAGCAGACGACAAAACTTTCTTGCCCGCTTATCGCGCGCCCAGAGTATGGTGGCGCGTGACGCTTTTCTGGATATGGTACACCATTGCAACGGTAATTTACCCGCGATTTTCAAGCCTAGTTTTCTTGCGTCGCTTTGCCGATAAGCCGATTCAGGTGGAAGGATTAGAAAATCTGCCCACTTCCGGCTCTTTTGTATTGGCGGCTAACCACTATCGGGGCGCAATTACGCTTGATGTAATAGCTGCAATACTTGCGGCAGTACAACAGATTCGCCCAGAAGTCTTGGAAGAATTTACCCTAGTGGTAGGGCAGCGCGCTTCCAAACGCAAGAAAAAACCACCAATACCCGCCCGCCTTACAAAAAAGCTGATAAACTATTCTTACCGGCGCTGGAGCAAAAATGTACTGCGAGTCGCATTGGGTAACGAGCGTGCTTCCATCAAAGCTCTGCGAGAATGGAAAATGCGCGTCAAACAGCATCCGGCGCTGGTCTTCCCGGAAGGGAAAGCGCGGTTGGTATTCGGCAATATCCGCCCCGGCGCGGGTAGATGGCTGAATTCTCTAGGGCTGCCGATAATTCCGGTAGGGGTTTGGTGGTATAACGGCGGTTGGCATGTACGAATAGGCAAACCGCTCATTTGGTCGGCGCGCCCTGAGCTATACGAAGTGCAACTTGGCTTGAACATTGCAGCCCTATTGCCGCAAGAGTTAGCAGGGCGTTGGTTGGATAACTTAAAAATATGGCAGGAGGTTCACCGGGAACCAACAGAACAACATGAACTGGAAAAATCGTGTTAAGCAATTAAAAAATGAAATATTCGCCTTATATCTAGCTTACCGTGACTCTCGAACGCCTTGGTATGCCCGCCTAACTGCCGCGCTAGTGGTCGGCTACGCCATCAGCCCTCTCGACTTGATTCCAGACTTTATTCCTGTAATCGGCTATCTGGATGACCTAATTCTATTGCCGCTGGGCATCATTCTGGCACGTGCGCTAGTTCCTCACAACATAATGAGCGAATGTCGCGAAAAAGCTGCCGTTCAAAGTTGGTATTTAAAACCAGCACGCTGGGCTGTAACAGCCGTTAAACTGTTGGGGTTGGCGCTGGCGCTTTATCTCGGCAGAGCAATTATATTGGCGTTTCTACCTCGTAATCTTCGCGCCGATCAATTAGTGCGCTACGCCTCAAGCGGCTTCATCTATATAACCTTTCTGTTTGCAATTACCTACGTATTGGCTAATAATCCCGAATTGCGTCTCAGAATGGGAGTAAAAATGGTTAAACAAGGCTGGCAGTGGCTAACCCCTCTGATATTTTTGCTGTTTGGTTTAATCGCTGTAAGCGTAAGATTGGTATACGGTACTGGCTCAACCACTTTTGAAAATAGCAACCTGATTCTAACAACCATAATATTATTCGGTAGTGTTATCGGGGCACCACTGGTCGAAGAAATAATCTATCGAGGGTTGCTATTCGCGCTCTTGCTAAAATGGGGGGCTTATTTAGCGCCAAACCCGCGTTGGCATTCCTCCTATATTGCCATTGGTGTCACTGCGCTTATATTTGCACTGGCACATGTCGGAACAAGTCCATTTTTTATGGCAGTATTACTTTCCGGTGGTATAATCTATGGCTGGGTGCGCTGGAAAAGCGACTCTCTATTGCCGGGAATCGTCGGGCATATCGCCTGGAACGGTGCACTGGCAATCGGGCAAATACTCACATCATAAAATTTTAAACAAAGGAAATCATGAGCGAGACTTCTCAAAACACCGGGTCGAATCCTTTTATGAGCCGAGCTAACGCCACCGAAATATTGCTGATAAGACATGCCGATGCCTTGCCCGACCCTGCCGAAGTTGTTGCCGGCGGCAGTTACGATGACCAACCTTTAAGCGCAAAAGGACGCGCCCAAGCCGAAGCGCTGGCGCAACGGTGGGGAGGTATCAAGCTAAAGGCAATTTATAGCAGCCCTTTGCGGCGCACCATCGAAACCGCTACCCCGCTCGCCAATTTACAGGCGCTTGACATCATCCCTATTGATGGTGTGCGTGAGATTAATATAGGTTCGCAATTCACGCTCGAAGGAAATTTATCTCCGGCTGAAACTGCCGCCGCATTGCGAGAACGGCTTGACCGCATTATCCAGCTTGCGGCAATACATGGCAGTTGGGATGCTGTTAATACGGAAGAAGGCTCCGCCACTTTCCGTAAGCGGGTTGTAGAAGCAATGGATAGCCTTGCCTTAAAGCACACCGGAGACCGAATAGCTGTCTTTTCGCATGGTGGCGCAATAAACATTTATATTTCGGAAGTGTTAGGGGTTAATCGCGATTTCTTCTTCCCTTGCGGAAACACTTCGGTAACCTTTTTGCGTATATTTAAGGGTCAAGACGGAAAGCCACAACGCCTGTTGGTTTCGCTCAATGAACTAAGCCATCTGCGCGATGTTGGATTATTAAAAGAAGATTGACAGTACCAATAACCCCAAGGGTGGCTGCCAAATTGACACAAGTTATTCACCAACTTAAAGCCTGCCTTCCGATTGGAGCGGTTTGACTTAGATGGGGCTGGACATTAGAATAGAGAAAGTCTTTTACTGCACGGTTAAAACCACAATTGGAATGACAACAAAGTTAGAGGTCTAAAACAAAATGACCGATATCGCGAGTTTGAAAAAAACCCCACTTCACACGCTACACCAACAAATCGGAGCACGTTTAATTGAATTTGGGGGTTGGCACATGCCCGTTCAGTACAGCGGCATAATCGACGAACATAAGGCAGTTCGTACCGCCGTGGGTCTCTTTGACCTGTGCCACATGGGTGAATTTGAAATTAGCGGCGCAACCGCGCTGGATTTTCTGCAATACCTTTGCACCAATGATATATCCAAGTTAGAAGTTGGACAGGCGCAATACAACCTTATGTGCTACCCCGACGGTGGTATTGTGGACGACCTGATTGTTTACCGACTTCCTAACAAATATTACGTAGTCGTAAACGCTGCCAACATTGCTAAAGACCACAAATGGATGCTTGAATGTTCCCTAATTCGAGGCAGCGACGTTATAATACAGAATGTTTCCGAACGAACCGCCCTGATCTCGATCCAGGGACCGCTCTCACTCGAAATCCTCGCTCCTCTAACCGATGTAGCAGTGGGTGACTTGAAATATTACAGCATTGCCAGCGGCAAAGTTGGCGAGTTATCCGCGCTGGTAGCCCGCACCGGCTATACCGGTGAGGACGGCTACGAAATCTTTGTGAAGGCAGCGGATGCCGAAACCCTCTGGAATTTACTTTCAGAAGCCGGCAAAGATAAAGGCATAAAACCAATCGGTTTGGGCGCACGCGATACCTTGCGCCTTGAAGCTAAAATGGCATTGTACGGCAACGATATTGATGCCAGAGTTAACCCACTGGAAGCCGGATTGGAACGCTTTGTAAATCTGGATAAGGGTAATTTTTCCGGACGTGCTACCTTAGTTGCCAAACAAAAAGAAGGTATCAAGCGAAAGCTAGTTGGGTTTGAAATGAAAGGTCGCGAAATCGGGCGACACGGCTACAAAATAACCAAAGACGGCAAGGAAATCGGATTTGTTACCAGCGGTGCGCCTTCGCCATCATTGGGCAAAAATATCGGGTTGGCGCTTGTTTCGGTAGAATTTGCCGAAGTAGGTACAACGTTTCAGGTAGTGGTACGCGACCAGCCAGCGGAGGCGGTCGTGGTTAAAACGCCTTTCTATAAGAAAGCAAAAAAGTAAGGAGAGGTTAATCCCATGAATTTCCCTGAAAATTTGAAGTACAGCAAAGAACATGAATGGGTAAAAGTGGAAGGCGATGTTGCCATCGTGGGCATTACCGAATTTGCACAGGATGAACTGGGCGATATTGTTTACGTGGACGCGCCTGATGTGGGCAAGCAGTTGTCCCAAAACCAGACTTTTGGCGTAATTGAGTCGGTCAAAACCGTTTCGGATCTCTATAGCCCTCTATCAGGCGAAGTTATCGAGGTCAATGCAGCGGTAGTAAACACGCCCGAATTGGTAAACAAAGACCCTCACGGAGAGGGCTGGATTATCAAACTAAAAGCCAATAATCTGGCTGAATTGAACAATCTGATGGATTCGGTGGCTTACCGCGCTTTGATCGGTAAATAGCAGGTTCATTTAGAATCCCTCTACCGTTAATCAATTTTGTGTTTGCCTACGGGTTAGCCTGTAGGCAAAAATACCTTTACTAGAAACAGGCTGGTATAAGAGATGAATTATGTTCCTAATTCCGATGTTGAGCTTCAGGAAATGCTGAAAAGCATCGGTGTCGATTCGGTTGAAGAGCTTTTCGAGGTAGTACCCAAACAGGTGCGCTTCCCTAAACTCGACCTACCCAAAGCCCTCTCTGAACTAGAAACAACTCGCCTGATGAACGGTTTGGCTTCCCGCAACTGGAATTTGCGTGATCATGCCTCTTTCCTCGGAGCAGGAAGTTACAACCACTATGTACCCAGTGTAGTTGGGCATTTGGTGGGGCGTTCTGAGTTTTATACCGCATATACTCCTTACCAGCCCGAAGTAAGTCAGGGTACTTTGCAAGCCATTTACGAATATCAAACCATGATGGGCGAACTCTTCAACATGGATGTTTCAAACGCTTCTATGTATGACGGGGCAAGCGCGCTGGCAGAAGCCGCCATTATGGCAGTTAACGTCACTAATAGAAACAAAGTGATAATCCCTAAAACGGTACACCCTGACTCCCGTGCCGTAACGCGCACCTATACCGAACCGCAGGGTATCGTTATCGCCGAATATGAAACCATGGAAGAAGCGGTTGCCGCCCTTGATGACCAAACTGCCGCTCTGTTGGTTCAACAGCCTGATTTTCTGGGGCAGATTCAAGATTTGAAAAAGCTCGCGGATGCGGCTCACGCTAAAGGGGCGTTGTTTGTAGTTTCAGCCTATCCTACCTCATTGGGCTTGCTCAAACCGCCCGGTGAGTGTGGCGCAGATATTGCGGTAGGCGAAGGGCAAAGCCTCGGAATGCGCCCTAGCTTTGGTGGACCTTATGTGGGTATTTTCACCTGTCGTAATGAATATATCCGCAACTTGCCCGGTCGCATAGTGGGACAGACCACCGATAAAACGGGCAAACGCGCTTTTGTGCTAACCCTCCAGACTCGCGAACAGCATATCCGACGCGAAAAAGCCACCAGCAATATATGCACTAACGAAGGCTTGATCGCTTTGGTCGTTACCGTTTACCTGAGCGCAATGGGCAAACAAGGTTTGCACGAAGTAGCGGAACAATGCTATCACAAAGCCCACTATGCCGCTGACGAAATTGCCAAACTTCCCGGTTACAGCTTGCTACTAGAAGGCGCTTTCTTCAATGAGTTCTTAGTACGTGTACCAAATATAGAAATAGTGCAAGCAGCTTGTAAAGAAGCCGGAATAATCGGCGGTTATGCTCTTGGCAAAGAGTACCCCCAATTTGCCGATTGCTTGCTCTTTTGCTGCACCGAAATGAACACCAGAGAAGAAATTGATTGTTTGGTGGAAGTGTTGCGCGGAGCGTAATTTTGGATGAATATGCTGGGTTCGCCTACTATTATGACCTGTATTATTCTGATGTAACCACCGACAATCCATTTTATCTGGAAATCATTCGGCAAGTAGGCGTTGACCCTCATATTCTTGAACTGGCGTGCGGTACAGGGCGTTTGCTCATACCGCTGGTAGAAGCGGGTTATCGAGTCACCGGGTTAGACCTTTCCGATGAAATGCTTGAGCGCGCCCATAACAAGTTAACAGCCCTGCCCGTGCAAGCTCAAGCGCGTACTCGCTTGCTTAAGGGCGACATGCGTTACCCGCGCACCGTTCTTGGTTCAGAAAAGTTTGAGATAGTCATTCTAGGCTTTAACACCTTCCAGCACATGTATGATGATGAAGATCAGATTGCTTGCCTTGAGAATGCGCGAGATATGCTGTCAACTCAAGGTGTTTTTGTGTTGGCAATGGATAATTCAACTCCCGATGAAGAACCCGCCAACAAACTGACCGAGCTTTATGGTGTTATGCATGATCCAGAACGGCAAAGCACCGTAACCTTGATGGTCAGTACTACCGACTTTCCTCACCACCAGATTCGCACTCGACGTTACATGTACTACGAAAGGCTACCGGGCGGTAATAACGATTTAGTTTGTAATACCACCCTCAAGTTGCGCTATTTTTATGCAGATGAGTTAAAAAACCTGCTTGAAAAAGTCGGATTCAAAATAGTAGAGTCTTATGGCAGTTATTACTTTGAAGAGTATGCCGCCGAAAGCCCTCGCATTATATATATTTGTCAGAAAGCAGAGCCGGAACAAGCGTGAACCCCTACGACAACATCGCCGAATATTACGATACTAAGTATGCAAGGTTCGATGCTGACCTTGATTTTTACGTTGAGATGGTACGCCGTGCTGGAGCTAATGCGCGAGTGTTGGAATTGGCGTGCGGTTCAGGACGGGTTACACTTCCGCTATTGGAAGCAGGTTATCGAGTTGCCGGATTGGATGCTTCCGAAAAAATGCTGGAGATTGCACGCAATAAAGCGATTGGTTTTAAAGAAACGGCACGCTTCTTTCCGGCGGACATGCGCAATTTTGAGCTAGGTGAACAATTCGATTTTATTTTCATCGCGCTCAATTCTTTCCAACATCTACTCAGCCAGCCCGAACAAATTGATTGCCTAAACGCTGCCCGCAAACATCTTGCGCCTGCTGGGCTGTTTATACTTGATATACAAAACCCAGAAATCAAGGAACAATATCCCGCCGATGGAAGGCTTGAACTGGATAGCGAGTTTCAGAATCCAAAAAACGGCAATCTGGTGCAGGTTTTCTTAAGCGCTACTGCAGAACCGGCGATGCAGCAACGCCATTATCGCTACATATTCGATGAAATTGAGGCAGATAATAGCTTGCGGCGCACCGTAACATCCTTTAACCTTCGTTATATTTATCGCTACGAAGCGGAACTGCTGCTCGATAAAAGCGGCTTTTCCATCGAAGATTTGTATGGATCTTATGAATTTGACGAATACCACGCAGGCAGCGAAAAATTAATCTATGTGTGCCGCCGCAAAGCTTGATACAAAACTGCGCTTTATTCTGAACTGAAACTGCTTGTGATTCTTCGCACACGGTGAGACAAATAGCGCCAAAGGGCAATATCTTTGCCGATTCTTTAGCCTGACATAAAATTAATGCCCTAGTCCAATATTGCAAGCCTAAAATCGGAGTGTTATAATGTTCACAACGTTTTAATCTGGCTCATAACGATGAAATAGACGGCTTTTGACTTCTAAGCCGAACCTAACCTTTTCTCAAAGGGGATTACAAATGTATCGTGGTCAATTTGGTATGTGGCTCTGGATACTCCATCGCCTCACAGGTGTTGGGATTCTGGGCTTCCTTTTTCTGCATATTGCTGATACCTATCTGGTAGGGCTTGGTCCGAGTTACTACGAAGACCTCGTTTTTCTTTACAAAATCCCACCCTTCCGCATTATTGAAGTGCTTTTGGTAGGGGCGGTATTGTTCCATGCATCTAATGGCTTGCGTATAATCCTGCTGGACTTCTGGGAATCCGCTATCAAATACCATAAGCAGCTTTTTTACTTCACCTTAGCTCTTTTCTTGGTGCTGTGGCTGCCCGCTGCTATAATAATGCTGAGCAGCGTAAAATGGACATAGATACGACGGTTTTTCGATGAAAGAGCGGGTATAAAACCCGCATTTTCTACTAGAAAAAGGAAATTTTAAAACCTATGGCAGTCGAAACTCAAGCTCAATCCCAACAGAAACGTCGCTATACTTCTAAAGGCTCACGTCCCAAACCCGCTAATCAGTTTGAACTCTATAGCTGGTATTTCTTCCGGGTTTCAGGCATCCTGTTGATTATTTTTGCGCTCGGTCACCTTGTAATCATGCACCTACTCAATAATGTGGATGTGATTGATTACCAATTTGTTGCAAATCGCTGGGCTAACCCGCTCTGGCGCACCTACGACCTGATCTTGCTCTTTCTAGCGCTTTTGCATGGCTTGAACGGCGCAAGGGTACTGATTTATGATTATGTCAGCGCAAGAGGCTGGCGTATGTTCGCCCTTTCTACCTTATATGCGGTTGGCATATTCTTTATACTAATCGGATCACAGGTCATCATTACTTTTAATCCGGTTGTGCCGGTAAAGTAATTCTTTTTCACGAGGAGCAAGTCAGAGATGTACCATAAATATGATGCCGTAGTAATAGGAGCAGGTGGGGCTGGCCTGTCTGCTGCTATAAAGCTAGTCGGCAAGGGTAACGTGGCGGTAATCAGTAAACTGTATCCCAGCCGCTCGCATACCGGCGCTGCTCAAGGTGGTATCTGCGCCGCGCTAGGCAATTGCGAGGAAGACCATTGGGAATGGCACATGTTCGATACGGTCAAAGGTGGCGATTACCTGACCGATCAGGATGCCGCCGAAATCCTAGCACGCGAAGCAATTGATGCCATTTACGAACTTGAGCATATGGGATTGCCCTTTAACCGCACTCCCGAAGGTAAAATTGACCAGCGCCGTTTCGGTGGTCACACCCGCAACTACGGAGAAGGTCCGGTACGCCGTGCCTGCTATTCCGCAGACCGCACCGGACATATGATTCTTCAAACTCTATACCAACAGGGTATCAAGAATAATGTAACTTTCTTTAACGAATTCCACCTGATGGATATATTGATCAATAACGGGCGTTGCGTAGGCGTTACAGCTATTGACATCAAAACGGGCGAATTGCACACTTTCCAAACCAAAGCGGCTATTCTTGCTACCGGCGGTTATGGACGCGCTTGGAAAGTTACCTCGAATGCTCACGCTTGCACCGGCGATGGTATGACCAGTGCCTATCGTGCTGGTGTACCCTTGATGGATATGGAAATGTATCAGTTCCATCCCACCGGGCTTTATCGCATCGGCGTATTGCTTTCCGAAGCGGCACGTGGTGAAGGTGGTATCCTGCGTAATTCAGTAGGCGAACGCTTCTGCGAACGCTACGCCCCAACCCTTAAAGACCTTGCCCCACGTGATATGGTAAGTCGCTTTATCGCTCAGGAAATCCGGGAAGGGCGCGGAGCGGGACCAGATAAGGACTATGTGTATCTGCACGTAGATCACCTCGGCAAAGAGGTCATTGACGCTAAATTGCCTGATATTACCGATTTTGCCCGCACCTACCTAAAAGTTGAGCCGTATAAAGAAGGTGTGCCGATTCAGCCTACCGCTCACTACGCAATGGGTGGCGTACCCACCAACGTGAATGGCGAAGTTATAATAGATGAGAACGCCACCGTATTACCCGGCTTATACGCTGCCGGTGAGGTTGCCTGTGTTTCTGTCCACGGCGCAAACCGCCTCGGTACTAACTCATTGGTAGACCTTGTGGTATTCGGACGACGTGCCGGTATGAAAGCGGCAGAATACATCAAAACGGTAGATTTCGAGGAATTACCTGCTAATCATGAATCCAAAGCAAACCAGTTAATTGGTTGGGTTAATGCCGGAACCGATCCCAAGCGCAAGGAAATTGCCGCCGACATTCGCAAAGAATTACAGCGCGAAATGGAAGAAAATGTAAAAGTAGTGCGCAACGAAAAAGGCATGACCCACGCCCTGACAAAAATACAGGAGTTGAAGGGACGCTACCTTAAAGTACGCTTGCAAGACCCAAGCAGTAAATTCAACACCGAACGCTTGGAAATTCTTGAACTTGGCTCGCTGCTTGAAGTTGCCGAAGCCACTGCCAAGGGCGCGCTGGAACGCAAAGAAAGTCGGGGCGCACATTATCGCGAGGATATGTTAAACCGCGACGATGTGAACTTCCTGAAGCATACGCTGGCTTATCGCAGCGAGGATGGTGGTGTTTCGCGCCTTGCCTATAAACCCGTATCCATAACCAGGTTCCAGCCAAAGGAGCGCAAATACTAGCGTATTTTTACAATTCGCAATGAAAGGTTCAAATAGATGCAAGTAACGGTGAAAGTTTTGCGCTTCGACCCTGAAAAGGATAAAAAGGCGCATTTCCAATCCTATGAATTAGAGGCAGACCCGCTTGATAGAATTCTTGATGTACTCAACACCATCAAGTGGTATCAGGACGGTACTCTTACTTTCCGCCGGAGTTGCGCACACGGCGTTTGTGGTAGCGATGCAGTACGTATCAACGGACGTAACCGTCTGGCTTGTAAAGTGCTGGTACAAGATATAGGCAAGAAAATTCAGATTGAGCCAATGCTCGGTTTTACCATTATCAAAGACTTGGTAGTGGACATGGAACCTTTCTTTGCCAAATATCGCTCTATCAAACCCTACCTGATTAATTATGACGATGCGCCTGCCGCCGAGCGGATACAATCTTCTGAAGAACGCGATGTATTCGATGAAACCACCAAGTGTATCCTTTGCGGCGCTTGTAGCGGTAGTTGCCCTCCTTACTGGGCAAGCGGCGATTTTATTGGACCTGCTGCAATAGTAAATGCGCATCGCTTCATTTTCGATACCCGCGACCAAGGCGCAGAAGATCGCCTTGCCGTTCTGGGCGAAGCCGAAGGTCTATTCCGTTGCCGTACCGTCTTTAACTGCACCGATGCCTGCCCACGCGATATCCCGGTAACGAAAGCTATCGAGGAAATAAAGCGCTATATGCTATATCGACGATAATCTGGAACAACTTAAAACTTGTTGTGATAATTTTACCCCCTTCCCCAACCGGGGTAAGGGGGTTTCGTTAATCCCGGAGAGAAAAAAACTTGATTCACCATATCTCACTGGCAGTTTCTAACCCGCCACATGTCGCGGAAATTCTGTCAAAAATGCTGGGGGGCAGCGCTCATCGCTTTAGCATCATCCCCGGAGCATATATGGTATTCACAGGAGATGAAGCCGGCACTACAATTGAAGTTTACCCTGTAGAGACAGAATTAATCCCCGGTGAGGAAGATGCTCCAGTCAGTTTCCAGCAAACTCAGTGTATCGCATCTTATTCTGCTACCCACGCTGCCATTTCTATAAAATTAAGTGAATCAGAAGTTCTTGCTATCGCGGAAAAAGAGGGTTGGCGTTCTAGGCGTTTCCGACGCGGAACTTTCGATGTAATTGAATTCTGGATAGAAAACCGGGTTATGCTGGAATTTCTAACACCAGAAATGGCTGCCGACTACCTAAAAATACACTGTCGCTAGGAGAAAAGCTTATGCTTGAGCTTTTTGCTCAAACTATTGCAAGAATCGAAGAATGGAAAGCGCAGCCTGATGTACTTGGAATAGTTTTGGTTGGCTCCAAAGGTCACGGGCATGCCGATTCGCTCTCAGATGATGATCTCGAAATAGTGCTAAGCGATGAAGCACATGCCCGACTTTCTCCTGCCGAATGTGGTGAAATTCTGGTGAACGAAGCCAAAAAGAAACTGATCTATGATGTCCAATACATCAGCCTTTCCTACCTACAACAAAAACACCTGTCTCCTCATGACCTTGATCACTGGCCCTACCAACGCGGGCAAGTATTGTACGCCCGAAACGGACTTGTGACTAACGCAGTCGAAAAAGCGGGGCAAATGACCCCTGAATTCAGGCGTTTGCGGCTATTACACGCTACTATCGACACATGGATTGTACCGCGACGCGCCGAAAAAACTATCAAGCGAGGCTACGAAGCCTCCAATCGCCTGATCATCTCGCGTGGGGCTAAAGCGTTAGCGCGGCTGATTTTTGGGCTGGAATGGCGTTGGGTGCCGCTCGACCATTGGCTTGAGGCTGAACTAACTACTCTGGAAGATTCCTCACAAGTAGCTCCCCTGCTGGTAAAAGCGCTGGAAAAAGGCAAGCCCGCTCCACTGGCTGAAGCGCTCGACCGCCTCGAGGAGCGTCTTTTCGCAGAGGGTATTCCTCGCCCTGCCGAGCGTAGAGAGCTATTTTTCGAACTTATACATCCCTCGCGTGCTACCGAAAGAAGTATTCACGGCTTGTATTAAACAAAGGAGTAAATATGATTTGTCTAGCGGTTACTTATATCATCAAGCCCGGTCACGAAAATGAAGCTATAAATCTCCTAAAAATCATGACCGAGTTGACCCGTGAGGAACCGGGCAACCTGCTATACATAGCGCATCGCTCACCTACTCAGCCAAATCGCTTCTTCCTATACGAGCAATATACCGAGCAAGCAGCGGTGGACGCGCATCGCGCTTCCCCCCATTTCCAACAATATGTGATAGGTGGCCTTTTTAACATCTTGGAAAGCCGCACTCCTGAAAGCTACGAACCAATTTAGTAATAGAAACTCAAATACATCCTAGAAAGCGGGCATGAAATTTTACTTTTCTGCTCGTTTTTTTATTGATTTCCAACGTTTTATTTGTTACAATTCCAACAACCGACGGGTCGGTCGGTTTTGTAGCAAGATAAGGAAACACGATGACCGACAGGCAGGATCGCAGCCACACACGTATAGAGAAAATATTGGATGCAGCGGTAGAGATATTCTCCCGCAAAGGTTACCGTGATAGTGGCGTAGATGACATCGTGGTGGAGTCGCAAACTTCAAAGGGCGGTATCTATTTTCATTTCCCCAACAAGCAAGCGATCTTCCTGACTCTGCTCGATCGTATGGCAAACTTGCTACATTCCCGCGCTGAAGAAGCCCTAAATGCCGAGCCAGACCTGCTGAAAAAAGGCGACGCCCTCTTGCTAAATATGCTCAAAACCTTTGGGAGTCATCGCCGTCTCACTCAGCTTTTTCTGGTAGAAGCGCTTGGCGCAGGTCACGAATTTAATGACAAGATAATGGAGCTACACGGACGTTTCTCTACGTTGGTGCAAAGCTATCTGGATGAACTGGTGAAGGCAGGGGTAGTTGCCCCAATCAATAGCCAAGTGGCAAGTATTGCGTGGTTCGGAGCGGTAAACGAAACTGTTACGCGCTGGATACTTACCGGACAGCCTGTCAATCTGGAAGATGCATACCCTACCTTGCGTTTATTGCTGAGACGCGGTGTCGGGTTAAATTAATAAGATGAATCAAAGTGGCATAAAATCGGAGTTATTTTCGATGGCAATTGCAACCGAAATTTTTACAAGTACATCAGAGTTAGAAAATATCTTCAGTACGGGAGCGCGTCAGGCGGCAGAACTTGGTAAAGCCATTCTCGTCAGCTATACCGTACCAATTGACGCGGCTAACCCAATAGAGCTATTCGGACGAGCGCACCAACTCAACCAAACCGCTTTTTATTGGGCGCGCCCTGATAGTAATTTTACGCTGGTGGGAGCCGGAAGCGCCTTTGAAATCATCACCGAAGGCGAAAGTCGCTTTGAAACCGCCGCCCACGAATGGCGAGAGCTTTTACAGGATGCCCTCATTTTAAATGAGGATGATGTCTGGGGTAGCGGGCCTGCGCTGATGGGGGGTTATTCCTTTGACCCGCTTTATAAACGAAGCTCTTTGTGGGAAGGCTACCCTGATGGCTTACTTATATTACCGAAAGTGCAACTGACTTTTAGCGATAACCGCTGTTACTTCACTGCCAATGTTCACCTTAACGCCGATACAGATACATGGGATAAAGCCGAAGAGATTATCCAACTTTATAATGCGCTGGTACAACCCGCCCACCTTGACTACGAACCGGGCAGATTGGCGTTTGAAGAACTGCTTCCTGCCCGTACCTGGAAAAATATCGTAGAAACTACCGCCGAAGATATTGCCAAGGGCAAATTCAAAAAAGTGGTGCTGGCGCGTGCTGCCCGTGTTACCGCCGAAAACAAAATTGATGTGGCACGAATGCTTTGTCGCTTAGAAGCCAGCTACCCTACTGCTATCACCTATGCCGTTAGCCGAGGCGAACAATGCTTTGCAGGCGCTACCCCTGAAAGGTTGGTACGCTTACAAGGCGGTCTGGTGCAAACTATGGCGCTGGCAGGCTCGATTGCGCGTGGTGCAACCTCCGAGAAAGATAACCGTCTAGGTGATAGCCTGATGAATAGCGGCAAAGACCGCTCCGAACACGCGATTGTGGTAGGTATGATCAAAGATGCTTTCGAAAAAGTGTGTTCCGAAGTGAATGTGCCTGAAACACCACAACTGCTAAAACTCAAGAACGTACAACACTTACTCACCCCAGTAATCGGCAGGTTAGCCGCCGACAAAAGTATTCTGCAACTGGTAGAGCAATTGCACCCCACTCCTGCGGTGGGGGGCTTGCCGGGACGTGAAGCCATCGCCGCTATTCGTGAACGAGAACAGCTTGATCGTGGTTGGTACGCTGCCCCTGTCGGCTGGCTCGATCGCCGTTTTGAAGGAGAGTTTGCCGTTGCGCTGCGCTGTGCGCTGGTCAAAGGCAAGGCTGCAACCCTTTTTGCTGGCTGCGGCATCATGGGCGACTCGAATCCTGATAGCGAATACGCCGAGTCTAATTTAAAAATGCGAGTAATGTTATCCGCCATAGAGAATAGCTGAAATGTATCGTGAACCTGAAAACCCAACCTACGCTTATGTTGATGCCTTTGTAGAAGAACTGGCACGCGCCGGGATGCAACATGTAGTAATAAGCCCCGGCTCTCGCTCCACCCCGTTGGCTTACAGCTTTGCCCGCAACGGCAACATAAAAGTCTGGATGCAATACGATGAGCGCTCCGGCGCTTTCTTTGCGCTTGGTATGGCTAAAGCCAGCCGTAAGCCCGTTGCGCTGGTTTGTACCAGTGGCACTGCCGCTGCCAACTACTTTCCCGCTATCACCGAGGCGCAATTATCACGAGTCCCATTGTTGGTGCTTACCGCCGACCGTCCCCCCGAATTGCGTAATAACGGCGCACCGCAAGCGATTGATCAGCTTAAAATATATGGGGATTATGTAAAGTTGTTTGTTGAAGCTGCCCTGCCCGAAGCCAGCGAAGATATGTTGCGTTATGCCCGTACCATTGCCGGACGCGCTTTCGGAACTGCGCTGGCAAAACCATCTGGGGCGGTGCATATAAACTTTCCGTTCCGCGAACCACTCATCCCTGCTCCCATACCAGGTCAACCGTTACCCGCTGTAGAAAAGCGCAACCTCGAAGCATGGCAAGGGCGTGCCGGGGCAAAGACGTACGTCACCTTATCGCAAGCTCCTCGCCGTCTCGCCAAACCTGAGCTTGGCAACCTCGCCCAGACGCTTTCTTCCCAACAACGAGGCGTGATAATCTGTGGCGCAATTGACGAACCGGAATTGTCTGAGCAGTTGGTAAAACTGGCAGAGACATTGCAATTTCCAATTCTGGCAGACCCGCTTTCAGGCTTGCGTACTGGAAGCCACGACAAGAACCTAATAATAGATAATTATGATGCTTTTCTGAGAGATGAGGCAATAGTAGCTGGATTCGCACCCTCTATGGTGCTGCGTTTCGGGGCAATGCCCACTGCCAAACCCGTCTTGCTGTGGCTCAAACGCTTCTCGGAATGTCCTCAAATCGTAGTGGATAGCGGGGATGGCTGGCAAGAGCCAACCATGTTGGCAACCGAAATTATACATGCAGACCCCACCTTGCTCTGCCGCGACCTTTGCATGCAGCTTGCCGACTCCCAGAGTACCACCGAAAATAGCTGGTTGTCAGGTTGGCTTGAAGCTTCGCACCTTGCCCATGAAACCGTTCAAGCAATAATGGGCGAACTAGATGAACCGTTTGAAGGCAAAATCTTCACCGAATTGCGTGAGTTGCTACCGGAAGGCGCAATCTTGTTTAGCAGTAACAGCATGCCTGTGCGCGATATGGATACCTTTTTCTCCAGCACTGACAGAAACATCCGACTTATGTGCAATCGGGGCGCAAACGGCATTGATGGGGTGGTATCCAGCGCGTTGGGTGCAGGCGCGGTTACAAGCGCACCCCTAACGCTTGTTATAGGAGATCTCTCCTTTTATCACGATATGAACGGGCTGCTAGCAGCAAAATTGCATCAGTTGAACGCCACCATCATTTTGATAAATAACGATGGGGGCGGTATCTTCTCCTTCCTGCCGCAAGCCTCTTACCCTGAGAATTTCGAGCTATTATTCGGCACACCGCATGGATTGGATTTCCGCCATGTCGCCGCTCTGTACGGCGCGGAATACACCCTTTCCACTAACTGGCACACCTTCCGAGAAGCGGTCAGCAGCAGTTTTGCAAAACCCGGACTTAAAATAATCGAAATTCCGACTACACGCGCCCAAAATGTTATCCAGCACCGCCGGTTCTGGGGACCAATTGCCGAGAGGATAAAAGCGGGGGTATGGAGCAGGCTCTAGCCTACAACTACCGCCGTGAAGGGCATAGTACAACCCTCGCCCTGTTACATGGCTTTACCGGCAGCGCGGCAAGTTGGAATCCGCATATTGTGGCATTTTCCGACGTTGCCGATGTTCTAGCAGTAGATGCGCCGGGGCATGGTAATTCTCCTGCACCCGCAGACCCTGCTCTCTACTCACTTCCCCATACCACCGAAGCCTTTCTAAAATTATTAGATATCTTGAACCTATCGCGGGTGGTTTTGCTCGGCTATTCAATGGGCGGGCGACAAGCGTTGCATATCGCTACAACCGCACCTGAAAGATTAGAAAAACTGGTGCTAGAAAGCGCGACACCCGGTATAATAGACCCGGCAGAACGAGTTGCTCGGCGCGAAAGCGATGGCAAACTGGCAGATTTTATGGAGCGCGAAGGGCTAGAAACCTTTGTAAATCATTGGGAGAATATACCGCTCTTTGCAAGCCAGAAACAATTGTCGCTAACAGTAAGGGCAGCGCAACGGGTGCAGCGTTTGCAAAACAACCCGGTTGGGCTGACGAACAGCTTGCGGGGTGCGGGAACGGGAACACAAGAACCGCTACATGCGAAACTGAAAAAACTGCAAATTCCGGCGCTGCTCATAGCCGGAGAGCTAGATTTGAAATTCTGTGCAATCGCCCAACAAATGCACGAACTTATACCGCAAAGTCACCTCGAAATTGTGCAAGAGGCGGGACATACGGTACATTTGGAGAAACCAGACGAGTTTGATCGTTTGGTACTGGATTTCCTGAAGATTTAAAAACGCTTGTTTGTGCGTTCTGTATTTTTACAAGGAGGATAGAATAATGCCGTTGGTAGAGTGGTACAAAGCAAAAAAATATGGCGACATCATCTACGAAAAGTGCGAGGAAGGTATCGCTCGAATCACGATTAATCGCCCGGAAGTGCATAACGCCTTTCGCCCTGATACCCTTTTTGAATTGAGCGAAGCCTTCAAGGACGCGCATGAAGACCCGAATGTGGGCGTGGTGCTATTTACAGGCGCAGGCGGGAAAGCCTTCTGTTCAGGTGGCGACCAGCGCGTACGTGGCGTGGGTGGTTATGTCGGTAAGGACGGAGTGCCGCGTTTGAACGTGCTAGAACTCCAGCGCCAGATTCGCGTAATGCCAAAGCCTGTTATCGCGGTAGTGGCAGGCTATGCTATCGGTGGCGGTCATGTGCTGCATGTGGTTTGCGACCTCACTATCGCTGCCGAGAACGCCATTTTCGGGCAGACCGGACCTAAAGTAGGCAGCTTCGACGGCGGTTTTGGTTCTTCATATCTTGCCAGCATCATCGGACAGAAAAAAGCGCGTGAAATCTGGTATCTGTGCCGCCAATACAACGCACAAGAAGCGCTCCAGATGGGCTTGGTAAACACCGTAGTGCCGTTGGAAAAACTGGAAGAAGAGTCTATCCAATGGGCTTTGGAAATGCTGGATAAAAGCCCGATTGCGCTGCGCTTCCTGAAAGCAGCTTTCAACGCCGATTTAGACGGTCAGATGGGCTTGCAAGTGCTGGCTGGCGATGCCACAATGCTTTACTACATGTCTGAAGAAGCAATAGAAGGCAAAACCGCTTATGTCGAAAAGCGCAAGCCCAATTTCAAAAAGTTCCCGCGCCTGCCTTAATCTGGAATAAAGGCAAGGGGCTTAAGTAGGGGCGAATACACAGATTCGCCCTAAAACCGTAATAATGACACAAACATCGGAACAAAATCTAATACCGGACTGGCTGAAGCGGCGCGCCGAATCTTCTGCACACAATATCGCCCTTATCTTCAAGGATGAGACGTTGCGCTGGGCAGAACTTTACGACAAGGCGTTACTGTATGCCGGGCAGATGGCAGCACAAGGGGTAGAGGCAGGGGCGCGAGTGGCGTTGCTACTGGGCAATACTCCCGCCTTTGTTTGCGCCATACACGCTACGGCACAACTTGGCGTAGTAGTAGCGCCCCTCAACACTCGCTTGACTGTTGCTGAATTGGGCTGGCAGTTACAGGATGTACAACCTGCCTTGCTGCTGTACGATGCGCCAAACGCTGCCAAAGCAATGGAACTCGCTTCATATACAATCTGCCCAATTCTCAGCCTTGAGGAATTGGCAGCGACAAAACCTATTGCTATCCAGCAAACTGAATATTACGCCAAAGACCAGACTCACAGCATTATCTATTCTTCGGGGACAACCGGCAAACCCAAAGGGGTGATGCTCACCTGCGGCAACCATCTCTGGAACGCGCTGGCTTCTTGCCTTAATTTGGGCTTGCAACAGGATGACCGCTGGCTGGCAGTTTTACCGCTCTTTCATGTGGGCGGTATGTCCATTCTATTACGCAGCGTGCTTTACGGTATCCCGGTGGTATTGCACGAATCATTCGACCCTGCCACTATCAATCGCTCTATCACTGAAAACCGCGTTACTATTATCTCGGTGGTAGCGAACATGCTCCAACGTATGCTGGATGAAAGCGGCGACAGTGGCTACCCTTCCCACTTGCGTTGTGTACTAACCGGGGGTGGTCCTGTTCCAAGACCGTTGCTGGAACGCTGCGCTGCCCTAAATATACCGATCACCCAAACCTACGGCATGACCGAAACCGCTTCGCAGGTTGCCACTCTCTCCCCTGTGGATGCGCTAAATAAACTGGGTTCAGCCGGACGCGCCCTCTATCCAAGCGAGATTAAAATCCTGCATAAAGAAGTATCTCACGATGGTGTGGGTGAAATACTGGTGCGTGGTGCGATAGTAACAGCGGGCTATTTCAATCGCCCCGAAGAAACGACGCAAGCATTAGCAGAAGGCTGGTTACACACCGGAGACCTCGGCAGGCTGGATGAGGACGGCTATCTCTATGTGGTGGATCGGCGCAGCGATTTGATAATCTCAGGGGGAGAAAACATCTACCCGGCTGAAATCGAAGCGGCACTATTAGCACATCCGACAATAGAAGAAGCGGGCGTGGTGGGCGTTCCTGACGAACGGTGGGGGCAAATCCCCGTTGCAGTGGTAAAATTGCGCGAGAACACAAACGTAACCGAAGCCGGATTGATAGAATGGTGTAGTGCGCGACTGGCTCGCTATAAAGTGCCAAAACGGATAGTCTTTGCTGAAAGTCTGTCTCGAAATGCAGCCGGAAAGCTAGTACGACGACTACTGAAAGATTCACTATTGAAAAAAACGGAGTAGTATGACACCCGCAGGACAGATAAAAAACAAACCCACTAAACGGCAAGCATGGCTAATGGCTTCGCGCCCCAAGACCTTACCCGCCGCCACCGCCCCGGTGCTTGTGGGTACGGCAGCCGCGTTTTACGATAAAGGGTTCAGCCTTTTCCCGGCGTTGGCAGCACTGGCAGGCGCATTATTAATCCAGATTGCCACCAATTTTGCCAATGATGTTTTCGATTACAAAAAAGGGGCTGATACCGCCGAAAGGTTAGGTCCGGTGCGCGTCACTTCGGCAGGCTTGCTAACCCCAAAAGAAGTGTTCACCGGAATGTGGGTGGTATTCGGACTAGCAACATTGGTTGGAGTGTATCTGGTAGCAGTAGGCGGTTTGCCGATCGTAATAATCGGGTTGCTCTCCATCGCATCGGGCATCGCCTATACCGGAGGGCCTTTTCCATTGGGCTATAACGGGTTGGGTGATATTTTCGTTTTCATTTTCTTTGGTCTGGTAGCCGTTTGCGGAACTTATTATGTACAGGCAGGAACGGTTGGGGCATTGGCGTGGTGGTGCGCTATACCGATAGGCTTGCTGGCAACCGCTATCATCGTGGTCAACAACCTGCGCGATGTGAAAACTGACCGGGTGGTTGGTAAAAAAACAATGGCAGTACGAATCGGAGAGAACGGCGCAAAGGCAGAATATGTGCTTCTGGCGGCAGTATCATATTTGGTAGCCCCTGCCATGTGCGTAGCGGGCGTTGCGCCTTGGTGGACGATGCTGGCATGGCTTTCGCTGCCTCTCGCCTATCAGCAAATCAAGCTAGTTTTCACCGTCACCGGACGCGCCCTAAACAAAGCGTTAGGCGGTACGGGTCGCCTTGAACTGGTATATGGATTGTGCCTAGCCGTTGGATTGGTAATAGCCCGTTTGCTTGGTAGCTAAGATTTCACAATCATACGGCTTTGTGTTATGCTTAGAAATGTGGTTTTAGACCGATATTGTTGGAGATAATGGACACTACCCACCAAAATCAAAATACACTCGCCCGTTTCCGCTTTGCCCTTATGGATATGGATGGTGTGCTGTATCGAGGCAACCAATCCTTGCCGGGCTTGGTGGAATTTTTCGACTTCCTAGAGCATGCCGGTATTGGCTATAGGTTGCTCACCAATAACGCCAGCATGACTTCGGACGATTACCACCACAAATTGTTGAAAATGGGCGTGGATGTACCACCAGAGAAAATTATCACCAGCCCGTTGGCAACTATATTACATCTGCGTAAAATTGCGCCAGAGGGAGCGGGTATTTACGTGATAGGTATGGCAGCACTGCGCCGTACCCTATTCGGTGAAAATGAGCAAAACGGTCTCTTTTATTTCGATGATAAAACCCCCCGCTTTGTAGTACAAGGCGCAGATTTCAATCTGGTATATGAATCTTTGCGTAAAGCAACGCTGCTAATCCGAGCAGGCGCAACCTACATTGCCACCAACGCCGACCCAGTATTCCCCTCCGAAGAAGGGCTTATTCCGGGGGCAGGTAGCGTAGCCGCCTTGCTACAGACCGCCAGTGGGCAAAGGCCTTTTATCATAGGCAAACCCGAACCAATTATGTATGAACTTGCGCTAGAACAACTCGGCGCACAAAAGCACGAAACCGTTATGATTGGCGACAATCTTGTAACAGACATTGAGGGCGCATTGCGGTTAGATATACCAACCATCATAACCCTGAGTGGTGTTACCAGCCCTGTCGAGTATGCTGCAAGCCTGCTTAAAGCCGATTTAAGCTTTAACGGCTTACCAGAATTAACTGCCGCATGGCAATCTGTCTTATAAAACCCGGAGAAAGTATATATGGAAAAGAAAGCAGTTCAAACCGACAAAGCCCCAGCCGCCATAGGTCCTTACAGTCAGGCTATTCGGGTTGGCAACCTGTTGTTTACCAGTGGGCAAGTGCCAATAGACCCCACTAACGGCGAAATTACAGGCTGGGAAATCAAGGAACAGGCTCGACAGGTGTTTATCAACATTCAAAACCTGTTGGCAGCACAAGGCTGTACGTTGGCGAATGTAGTCAAAACCACCGTTTTCCTACGTCACATGAGCGATTTCCCAGAGATGAACGAAATTTACGCGGAATTCTTCAGCGGCACTATCTACCCCGCCCGCAGTACGGTTGAAGTGAGTCGGTTGCCGAAGGATGCGCTGATCGAAATTGAAACCATTACCCTAATTCCAGAATAGTGCAAAGTACCGAAACAACATTTCAATTTGATTACGAGAACGAAGCCATCATTGAGGGGCGCGGCATCGGGAATCCTGATGCGCGTGACCTCGGTGCAATTCGATTGCGCCGTTTTTTGGCTGCTTTCGCTGCCTTGCCATCCGGCACAAAAGTGATGGAGCTTGGCTGTGGCGCAGGAAGACAATGCCGCACCCTCAAAAAGCTACGCCCGGAATTAGAGGTGCATGGCTGTGATTTAAGCCATCGCGCTATTGCTGAAGCCGTATCGGCTGCTGATGGAGTAGAATATCGTATTTCAGATGCAGCGCAATTGCCCTATCCAGATGCCGATTTTGAAGCGGTGATGCTTTTCGATGTGCTAGAGCATGTACCCGATGTTGGCAGCGTGGTAAGCGAAATAGCGCGAGTGCTGAAACCGGGCGGTCTCTTTCATGCCTTTATCCCCATCGAAGGGCAACCCGGCACACTTTTTTATCGCCTCAGAAACAGTCGCCTTCTACCCATTGCCCGTTGGAAAAAAGAGCGCATTGGGCATATCCAACAATTAACCGATACCGAAATAATCGCCCTATTTGCTGCCAACGGCTTGACGCTAGTTGATAAAAGCTACAGCTTTCACCTAATGGGGCAAATTCTAGACATAGCCGACTATTGGCAGCGTGATTGGCAAAGTGGAAACCGCCCGGTGTGGCAAAAGAAATTTGCCAAAGTGGTCGCCAAAGCAATTATGTACCCCACGTGGCGTTTGACATATTTAGAAGACAACCGACGTGCTGCTAGTAACCGCGCCACCGGTTTGCACTTGACCTGTCGCAAACGCTAATGCTTTACCTCACGGGTCAAAGTTATAGCTCGGACGAGGTTAGCTCCCGCCCCTTTCAAAACCGTACCGCAAGCATTTAACGTTGCACCGGTTGTACATACATCATCCACCAGTAAAATGTTTTTTCCGGCGAGTGAAGCGCCACGCCACTCAAAGGCATTGGCTACATTCTCCGCGCGTTCGTACAAGCCCAAACCCACCTGTGAGCGAGTTTGCCGAACCCTTACCAGATGCATTTCATCTAGCTTCAGCTTGCAAACTACGCGGATACTTTGTGCCAATAACCCTGCCTGATTATAGCCCCGCTTTCGTAAGTGGGTGCTATGCAACGGTACTGGCACTAACAAATCTGAATCCTGCCAGCCCTGCCGGTTAATTACCACTGCCATTTCTGCCCCCAATACGCCTGCCAACGCCCGCACACCCCGATATTTCAGCTTTAAAACCGACTGGCGAATTGTGCCGGTGTGCATAAAAACGCTGCCCGCTGCATCCAAATAGCGTGAGGGCATGTTGCAGAGTGCACTATAACAGCGCGAACCGTTAAGGGGCGCACCACAAACCGGGCAATAAGGTTGTGATATATAAGGAAGTGATTTTCGGCAATCAGGATGAAGCCATTGACCGAGTTTACCGCAAACAAGGCAGCGTGGCGGAAAGAAAAAATCCACCAATATGCCTGTCAGTTTCATGCTAATTTTCCTGCCATTCCAGTAAATCACCAAGTTGCGTGGCGGTTTGGGTGGCAGTGTGAGCGGGCAACTCCACTACATAATGCGCCTTTGGAACTATCTTGCTGATTCGCCACGGCTTGAGGTTATGCGAAATATACACTACCTTATGCGCTTTGTCGGCGAAAATCACATCAATAGGAATACGCATAAAAAAACAGTGAACACTATTGTTAGGAATGATAATTAGCCCATCCCCCGGTTCAAGCGTCTTACGCCCCATCAATCCCACGAAACGAGTCCAGATACTATTGGCAACTTTTCCATTGCTCATCAACGCAATATTTCGAGTTTTGTTAATTACTTTCATAGGCTTTCAGGCAAAAAATAAGCCCGGACCGTTTGCAGCGGACCGGGCAGACAGTAACAGAATTATTCAACATTAAACCCCATAGCTTTGGCTACAGTTGGGATTACCGGACCAAGAATTACAATATAGATAGTCGGCAATATCAGAAAAGCCATAGGGAAAAGCATCTTGATGGGCGCTTTATGAGCCAGTTCTTCTGCCAGTTGGCGGCGGCGGATACGCATCTGATCGGCTTGAATCCGCAACACTTTGGTCATACTTACACCCAATTGATCAGCTTGAACAATAGAAGCTACGAAAACACTTAATTCCTGCACATCACAACGGATTGCTAGTTCTTTAAGAGCATCGCGGCGTGTTTTACCGACCCGTTGCTCTGCCAACATACGCTTGAACTCTTTACCAAGTTCATTATCCCATTTCTCAGTGACACGCAACAATGCCTGATCAAAACCAAGACCAGCCTCAACGCAGATAGTAAGCAAATCAATTGCATCGGGAAGCGCTCTCAAAATGGCACGACGGCGTTTTTTCATCTTACCGCCCAACCAGTAAACCGGAAGCATGAAGCCTAACACGAAGAAAATTACCGGACCTAGAATACGCCAAGTCATCGGCGTATTTGCAAGAAAGAGCAATATTCCTATTAGACCGCCCACCAAGAACGCTGACAGTAACCGTATTCCCAGAAAATCGGCAGGTGTCATATTATTGGGGTTACCGGCAATAGCCAAATTCTGGCGCAACCTATCCTGAGTGGCGTTAGGGGTAAAAGAGCTAACGATACGCGCAAAAAACGCGATTATCGGTCTTATAACGCGATCCCTGAAAGGTTGTTCGAGTTCAAGCGTTTCAAGAGAAACCGGTTTTTCAATATATTCAGCGAGGCGTTGTTCCACTAGGTCAGGACGATTGCGACGTAGTATAAAATAAGCTGCTAACGCCATCGCAATACCTATAACCAGTACACCTATTATTACAGGTAATATTCCCTGCATACTAATACCTCTCAGACCTCTATATCGGTAATTTTCTTGATTGCGAAAAAGCCTGCAATAATCATTATAATTCCGCAGATAGGCATACAAAGCCAAGGCCACTTAAACATTCTAGTAATATAGTCTGAGTTGATCAACATCAGCACCGCAGTCAAGGCAAGCGGTAACCCGGACAGAATATAACCAGAATATTGTTGCTGCGCGGTTAATACCGTAATCTCGCCTTTAATACGTACCCGCTCACGAATGGTATGACCGATATTATCCAAAATCTGGGAGAGATTACCACCGACTTCGCTTTGAATATTGATGGCTGTAATCAATAAATCGAGGTCATCGCTGGGTACGCGCCGAAGCATATTTGCCAGTGCCTCGCGACTACTCAGACCTAAACCGACTTCACGAGTGACCCGTTTGTATTCATCCGACATGGGTGCGGGAGCTTCGCGTGCTATCAAATCCATTGATTGCAAAAGGCTGTAACCGGAGCGCAAGGAGTTCGCCATCAGAGTGATAGTATCACCAAGTTGGTTATTAAAGGTTTTCATACGCTTCTTGGCGCGCCTTTTAACGTACATATCAGGTACGTATAACCCCAAAATGCCAACAGCCAGCCCTACTATAAGCGCAAATACCCCAAAACCCCGTCCTAAATACCATCCCAAGAGAACCCCAGCACCCGTTCCGGCGACCTTGAAAAGTAAAAATTCCCCAACGGTTATTTTCAAATCGGCTCTTGCAAGATTACGAGCAATATTGTCGGCAAAATTTCTGCCTTTTAAAACTTTATCAATTCTTTCCGCAACAAGAGCGCGAGTGGCAGATGCGCCGCCCTCTAACTGTCCTTCATCTTTAACAGTTTGCGCAATATCAGTATTGGTAAAACTATCGAGGCGTTCTTTTAGATCGTTATTTTTAGAGCCTCTAAGACGAAACGCCATGAAAATCAGGACGATCGCTACCACAACTACCACTAAAACTATTACCAGGATTGTGGTCTGGTTCATTATTACTTCCCCATCAGATTTAGGCTGGTTTTGGGCGTTACTTAGAATGCCCGCAACTGACTCGCCGAACCAAAAGTATCAGGTGGTAAGAAGATGTTATGCTGCTCGAATTTTTCAACACAACGCGGTTGAACTCCGGTTGGCTTCAATTGCCCAATAATTTTCCCGTTTTCATCCACGCCGGTTTGCTCGAAACGGAAAATTTCCTGTAATTTGATAATATCACCTTCCATACCATCCACTTCGGCGATACTGGTGATTTTGCGGGAACCGTCTTTTAAACGCTCCTGCTGTACAATCATATTTACAGCCGAGGCAACTTGCTCTCGGATTGCGCGTACCGGCAAATCCATACCTGCCATTAAGCACATTGTTTCGGTACGGCTCAATGCATCTTTAGGACTGTTAGCGTGTAAAGTTGTCAGCGAACCATCATGACCAGTATTCATTGCCTGAAGCATGTCCAGCGTTTCACCGCTACGGCACTCCCCGACTACTATTCTGTCGGGGCGCATTCGGAGGCAGTTAATTACCAAATCTCGAATGGTTACTTCGCCTTTACCTTCAATATTTGCCGCCTTAGATTCAAGGGTGATCACATGATCTTGGCGTAACTGCAATTCAGCGGCGTTTTCAACCGTAACAATTCGTTCATCATCCGGAATAAAACCGGAAAGCACGTTCAATAGCGTCGTTTTACCTGACCCAGTACCGCCTGATACTACAATATTCATACGCGCTAGCACTGCGGCTCTTAAGAAATCGGCGATACGTGTAGTCAAAGAGCCATAACGTACCAAGTCCTCAATTGTCAAAGGCTTTTTGCTGAATTTTCGGATAGTAACTACTGGTCCTATCAGCGAAAGAGGCGGAATAATGATATTAACACGGCTACCATCGGGCAAACGCGCATCTACCATTGGCGAGCTTTCATCTACGCGACGACCAATCGGAGAAACGATACGCTCGATAATGCGCATCAGATGCTGGTCATCCTTGAACTTTACCTCGCTTTTAACCAACTTGCCTTTTCGCTCAACATAAACTGATTTGGGACCGTTTATCATTACTTCAGTAACGGTTTCATCTCTTAGTAGGATTTCCAGAGGACCATAGCCTAAAATCTCAGCAAGGATTACATCTAGAAGAAGGGATTTTTCAGCCCGGCTTAATGTGACACCTTGCGTTTCAAGTAGCACTTCTTGAAAAATATCATCGGTAATTGTTCTTACTTGGCGCTCTTCTGTAGGCGAAATCTTTCGGCGCTCAAGTTCGGCTACCAAACGTTCCTGAACCTTGCCCTTAAGTTCATAGGTTATCTTATCCTGTTTTGAAACCTGCTCAACGACAGTACGATCAAACCTAGATACTGATTTTTGTTCTTGCTCACGAACTGTTGGGGCACTATTGCTCGAAGGTGTGGCGGCATTTCCGGCATTTCCAGAAGCGCCTTTATCATTGTTATCTCCAGTACCAATACGCCTTAGTAACACTGAACCACCTCACAAAGACCCTTTTACAACTTCAACTGACCCAAGATAGAGAGTTATTGGAACTACTATTTTTTCCCACCAAATAAACCAAATAAGCCACGTTTCGGAGTACTAGCACCGTTCTTAACTACCGCTTTATCCGCCCGTTCATTGAGAGTCTGATCAATAATGCGATGGGCTATAGCCTCAATACCTTTGGAAAACGGATTATTAGGGTCATCTAACACCAAAGGCGTACCCTGATTTATAGAAAGAGTTACAGTAATACCACTGCTAGGTATTGTGGCAGCTACCGGGTGCTGTATCGTAGACTCAATGCTTTCTATTTTTAGTCCATGTTTTGAGTCAACTCGGTTTAGGATCAATACAATTTTGTCTCGCGAATATTCAAGAATCTCGGCAACTTCAAGAAAAAGTCGGATATCCTTAATTGCAGGCATTTCCAACGTCATAATCGTAAGGATGGTATCGCTGGTATCAAGAATCGCCAGTTGGGTCTCATCCTTTAGTGAGGGGAAAGTATCCACAAATACATAATCGAAATTACGCCGCAATTCCTGTAAAATACGGGTAATTTCATCGGCGGTAATCAGTTCGGCTTGATCTGGTTTAGGCGGAGCCAGCAACACTCTAACCTGACTGCTGTGTGACATCATCACATCATTAAGCAATTGCGCGTCTAATTGGTCAGCCCTACCCTGCAAATCACTGATGGTTTTCACAGGTCGCACATCCAGCATCATGCTGACATCGCCAAAGAAAAGGCTGCCATCAACTAACGCAACACGCTTTTTGCTAATTTGTTTGACTGCTACCGCTAGATTAGAAATGATAACGGTGCGACCAACTCCCCCTTTGGGGCTAAAAATACTGATTACCTTACCCAGTTCTTCCTGAGAACCACCATCAGCGCTAGGCGTTCCGGCTACCGGATAAGCGGCTGCCGTCGGGAAGCGACGACGCGAAACTTCGCTGCTATAAACGTGCCTGATACTGCTGATTAACTCATCGCCGGAAAAGGGTTTTACCAAAAACTCGCTAGCGCCTGCCCGCATTGCCCTTCGCAAGTAATCCTGCTCACCTTGAACCGACATCATTATTACTGCTATGTTTGGCAGGTTTTGCTTGATACGTTCTGTTGCAGTTATGCCATCCATATCAGGCATATTTATATCCATTAGAACAATATCAGGCTGGAGTTTTTTGGCAGTTTCAATACCTTCAAGGCCGCTGGTTGCAGACCCGATTACCTCAATATCTTTCTCAAAATAGAGCAGGTTGATCAGGTTATTGCGAGTTTCGACAATATCGTCAACCACCAACAGACGTATTTTCTGTTGCGAGTCACTCATTACTAGTTTCCCTTAAAAATTATTTGGCGGATCTACACGCTCTTGCTCAATTGAGGTCTTAAGCAAGGTTTCCAGCAAAACGCAACAAAAACTCCCCTTAAAAAGGGTTTTGTAGCCTTAAGTAAAATTTTAGCACCTTTAATAGTGCAAAGCAATAGATTTGCTTTTCAGGCGCTGGTCTATATGACTTTTGTACCATTAGCATTTAAACCTAGTAGGACAGGCGAAGCTATTCTGCCCTCGCCTGTCCTTAGCAAAGTCTCCGCTTTTCCTCGATACTCTCTCAACTTTAAATATTGGGAAGCTGTAGCATGTTTTTCCACCGCTTCCCCTTCATTTTCCTATCGCTGGTTGAGATTTGTAGCAAAGACTGCTTCTGGAATGGGCAACCCGTAGTCCCTGACCAAGGTTCTATAAGTCACACCACTGGTTTTATCAATGGTGATAGAAGGGTCTTGCGGGTTTGTCGGGTCTTGCGGACGAGAGCGCAAAGTGAAATGAATCACCGGAATAGTCGCCAGAATATTGCGGTCGGCGCTAACCTGAGTTTGCACATCCGGGCGAGCACCGGATACTCCTGCAAACACCGAGGCTGAAAGCGCCACACGTGCTTCACGAGTGAACTTCAACACTTCCGCTTCTTGGTCGGTCACTGCCAGCACCAAAATCATAGTAGTGCCAAACTGCCTGCCGCTTTCCTCATAAGGCGGGACGGTAGGCATCGGGGTAGGTGTACCGGGACCTACCGCAATTGAAGTAGGCTGCGGTGCGGGACCCTGATCCAGTCCAATACCCGGAGTAGCGGTAGAGCGAATGGCATCGCCTCGGAACGGTTCAAGCGGCGGACCAAAACGAATTACTTTCAGCACCCGCACGTTTTGCAACACGGTTTTAGTACTGATTTCCAACACTACCGGGCGTGTAGTTGAGGATGAACCACTTGCAGGAGTGCTTCCCGCAGCAGCGGCAGCATTACTACCAGCAACCGCGTTGTTTTCATCGCCCTTGCGCTCAAACACGTAAGTAGCAATCACGTCAACCAAATCGCCTTCAGCAATCAAGCCGGCAGCCGCCGAGAGATCATTAGTGGCATAGGCAAAGGCTTTCTTGCCGGGTTCTAGGCGCTTCTCCGATACCAGTTGTTTCATATAGGTAGAAAAGTTGCCATCCACCAAATCGCCGCTTTTCAATTGCTGTCGCGCTAGGATAGGATTTTTGATAATACGCCCGTAAGCCTGTTCTTTGCTGGTAAGATCATTATCTGGGTCATATTCGGCTCGTGACTTATCAATCAGATCCAAATCATCCGGCAACAGTTGAGTTCCAGCTGACAAGTTGCGAGTTACCACTACCACTTTTACGTTAGCCGTAACCGGAGTGGGAGTCGGACCTGCCGCAGTTGTAGGCAAACCAGCGCCGGGAGTTACGGCTGTTGCGCCACCCGGTAGGGTAGTGGCAACCACGCCCGCATCTGGAGTTGTAGTAGTCTGGTTATTGCGAAGTAGCAAGAAAATAACGCCTGCCGCTACCAGACCAATCAAGAGTATCAGGAGTAGAACTAGCGGTCCACGCCTTCTCATAAATCTGCCCCTTTTCCTTTCCGTTTGTCAATTACAGGAGGAATAGGTTACCCCACTTAGTACCTTTTTAATTAATTTAGTAAGCACATAATTTTGGTTATGTTAATCTGCATATATTATGTCTATTTTAACAAAAGAATGCAATAGGAAAAGTGGACGAATTTATGTCAATTTCAATTTTTCATTATTGGTCAGAAAGCAAGTATAAATGCTGTAAAGGTATAGCCGGTGTGGGCAGCATATTGACCGCAAAACGGGCAAGTAAAGCGGAAAAATTTTGTCCCGGTGTAAGTTGCCCCATTAATACAGGGTGGCTTGCCCCGGTGCATGCCGGTAAATTAGCGGGTCTAGCCCGTAAAAGCTCGTAACCAAAGAGGGCAAAGAAAGCCGCCTCTTTCTGCTTGGCGGGTAAACCAAATTCATCGTGTAGTCTTACTGCCACTTTCCCACCCAACGCCTCAGTTAGAAGCCTTAGCAGGAAAGGGTTGCGCCCACCACCACCGCTTACGATAAGCTCATTAACGCCACCTTCCGGTCCGAATCGTTGCACCGACAACGCGATGCTATGGGCAGTGAGGGCGGTAAGGGTAGCGATTATATCGGCACCGCTCAGGTTACGCTCAGACGCTTCCTCTTTTAATTGAAGCCAATAACTTTCGCTGAACAATTCGCGCCCGGTGGATTTGGGCGGTTGCGTTGCATAGAAAGGGTATGCCAGCAGCTTATCCAGCCACTCATAATCAATTTTGCCGCTTGTCCCCATCTGCCCGTCAATGTCGTAACTCAATGCCCCGGAGGAATAATAAGCAGCGGCGAAGTCGATTAGCACATTACCGGGTCCAGTATCAAAAGCGCGTGCAGTTTCATGCCCACCCCCCGCAGGTAAAAAAGTAACATTGCCAATGCCACCGATGTTTTGCAAGGCGCGGGTTTTGTGCTTGTCCGAGAAAAAAACGTAATCGAAGAAAGAGGCTAAAGGTGCACCTTGCCCATTTACCGCTACATCTGCCACTCTGAAATTTGATGAGGTGGTAATGCCTGTTCTTGCTGCAATTACCGCCGGTTCGGCAATTTGGAGAGTGGAAAGGGGTTTGTCAGCTTCAACTTGATGCCATACGGTTTGCCCATGCGAAGCGATTAGGTCAACCTCACTCGCTTTCACACCCAGTTTACCTAAAAGGTTATTAACCGCTTCGGCAAAAGCCTCGCCCAATGCAAAGTTGAGCATGCACAGTTCCTGAGTAGTGGTTTTTGAGGCACAGGCATCCAGTGTCAACTTTCTTAAACTCGCTTCTAGAGGATGTTCATAGTGACCGAGTACCTTAAAACCTAACTCTCCGGTCTGATTCTCATAGAACTCGACCAGCGCTGCATCAATCCCATCCACGCTGGTACCGCTCATCAAGCCGATTACTTTTGCACTTAGTTCCATCTGGTTAGCCTTTTATCGCGCCCATACGTACCCCTTCCAAGAAGTAGCGCTGGAATAACAGGAAGAAAATAATCATGGGTAAAGCGGCAAGTGACGCACCGGAAAAAATCAAACCATAATCGGTTGCAAACTCAGTTTGCAGACTAGCCACTCCCACCGGCAAAGTTTGCGAAGGCGCTTTTATCAATACCATTGAGGGCCACAGGTAGTCATTCCAGTAGCGCACAAAGGTGAAGATTGCTAACGCACCGATAGCGGGTTTACTTAACGGCGCAATAATACGCCAGAACACGCCCCATTCGCTGCACCCGTCAATACGCCCTGCTTCTTCCAGTTCGGTCGGCAGAGTTTGGATAAACTGGCGCATCAGAAAGATTCCAAAAACGCTGGCTGTACCGGGCATAATCACTGCTAGCAAGTTATCCCGTAGCCCAAAATTCTGTACTACAAAATAGAGTGGAGTGAGCGTAACATGAGGCGGTATCATCAATGTGCTGAGAACCAACCAGAACAGCACGTTGCGCCCGAAAAACTTTTTCTTGGCGAAAGCATAGCCGGATAAGGTATCAAACGCCACGTGGAATACGGTAATCGTCAAAGTTATAACAAAACTATTTATCGCCCAGTTCGAGTAATATTTTGCCTGCGAGAATAGACGATTGAAATTTTCTAGGCTGGCGTTCACCGGGATAATATCAGGTGGGATTTTGATGGTATCTTTTGTAGGAGTCAAAGCCGTCACAAAAAGCCAGTACATTGGAAACAGCGAGATTATAGTGGTGATAATCAATGCCAGCCAAAGCGGCACTTTCCACCAAATGTTCGAAACCGCTTTTGACCTGCCTTTTACATTGACCAATTCTGCCGCCATTTTAATACTCCACGTCACTGCGCAAGAACTTGAACTGAAACACCGAAATGGTAGCGATAATCAAGAACAGCACAATCGCCTGAGCCGAAGCCACTCCGTAATTTAGATTGCTATAAAGCATCTGGTATATCTGGGTCACAATTGTCTGAGTACTATCACCCACCCCGCTCGGCACCATCACATATACTTTTTCAAAAACTTCAAAGCTGGCAATTGTGTACAGCACCACCACATACAGAGTAGTCGGTCGAATCAAAGGCAGCGTGATGCTCCACCATTTACGTACCGGACCTGCCCCTTCAAGCTCAGCCGCTTCATACAAATCTTTGGGAACGCTGCCCATTGCCGCGCTGAATAACACCACGCCTGTAGCTGGCGCAGTAAAAACGGTGGAAAGCACAATACTGTTCAACGCTATATCCGGGTCGGAGAGCCAACGCACCGCGTCTGCTCCAAACAAGCTCAACAGGTAATTCAGAAAGCCCCACTGGGTATTGAACATCCAGCGCCATATAACGGCGATTATAACCGCGCTAGTTACGGCTGGCAGGTAATAGGCTGCTCGGAAAAAGGTTTGAGCATATTTATTCAAGGGCTGAATCAGACTGGCGAGTATCAGCGCAATTAAAATATTAGCGGTGACAGTAAGAATGGCATAATAAGCGGTATTCTTAAGAGCAGTAACAAAAACATAATTCTGAGTGGTAAATGCTTTTACATAATTGTCGAAACCGTTCCAGGTAGTGCCACCGCGCGGTTTAAAATCCTGAAAGCTGATGATGAACGACCAAAACACCGGAAAAAGCGTGAAAATAGCAAAGGTTAGCATACTGGGCAATACGAAAACGTAGCCCCAGCTATTTTTTTTAAAGAACAGCGTGAGGCGTTGCCCCATACTGACCTGACGAACCGGAATTTTACCTGCTTCTAATTGTGCCATCGGTGCATTACCCGCCTGTCACTTAAAGCCCATATCTCCCCTAAAAATGAGGAGATATGGGTTTGATTACTAAATTCGCGAGAAAAGATCAGATGGAATTACTGGGCAGCCAAAAGCTTATTGACTTCCACAGTTGGTTGACCAAGTGCATCTTCCGGCGTCATCTTACCGAAAATAGCATTTTGCAAATTCGGGTGAATCAGCGTGCGGATTTGAGTCCAAGCAGGCAAACTCGGTGTAATCCATGCAGTTGGGGCAATCGGGGCAAAGAAGCTGAAAGGCTCCTGTACAGTCACCGATTTGCGAGCGGCAGGCGCTAGATAATAGCCCGGCACATCCTTCTCAACCCCAGCACTGGTCAGGTATTTCACCAAATCCATGCTCGCAGCTAACCGAGCTTTATCCTTGCTAGCCGCTACTGCAATCAAGCCGATACCGCCAGCCGAAACAGCTTTGCCACTCTTGCCGATTGGCATGTGGATAATCTGGAAATTTACCCCATTCGCCTTCAGGGTAGCAGAGTCACCGCTGGGGCGGCTCCACATCGCCTGCAATTTCTTCTGCATTGCAGTCAGGATGTCATCCAGTTTCTGAGTGCCGAAGTCGGGCGGGGTTACTTTGTGTACTAACGCCAAATCAGTTACCTTCTTCAAACCGCTAATACCTTCAGGGGTGTTAAAAGTGTACTTGGTATTGTCGGCGGAAAGCGGACGAGCGCCATCAGACAGAATGAAGGGCCAAGTGTCAACTAGACCGGGGTCAACCAGTGCACTGTAGCCGTAAACCTTCTCACCGTTAGCGCGGGTGAAAGTCAGTTTCTTAGCAATTTCAACGAATTGGTCATAAGTCCAGCCTTCTTTAGGTAAATCTACGCCCTTTTCCTTGAAAATATCCACGTTCAGATACATAGCAACCGGAGGAACCCACAAGGGCCAAGCATAATACTTGCCGTCAAATTTCACAGTATCGAGCAAACCGGGCAGAATATCGGAGCGGTCTGCATCGGTAATATATTCATCAATCGGAGCAACCGCACCCTGCTTTACCAGCACCGGAAGGCTGTCGTTGGGAATACGGAAAGCATCTACGCCAGAACCAGCCTGTACCGCGTTTACGATTTTGGCAAAACCAGCTTGGTCGGCGGTATAACCAACTACTTCCACTTTAATATCCGGGTTAGCTTTCGTAAAAGCCGCTACCGCAGCATCGGTTGATTTGCTGAAACCGGTGTTCGCGCCCGGAGCATAACCTAGCGCCCAGTAGCTCAAAGTACCCTTGAAACCGCTCTTGCTAACAGACGCGCCCGCAGCCGCAGCGGTGGTGGTGGCAGCAGCAGTCGTTGCCCCGGCAGTGGTGGCAGCAGCGGTGGTGGCAGCAGCGGCAGTCGTTGCAGCGGCGGTAGTGGCAGCAGCAGTTGTTGCAGCTTTGGTAGCAGCAGCAGTTGTTGCCGGAACTGGGGTCGCGGTATTGTCACCGCAAGCTGCCAACACCAGCGTCGTAAACAACGCCAGCGCCACAAACAAACCGATGCGATGATACCGTGGGAACAAGCGTTTGGACATTTTCCCCTCCTTAAGAGATAACTTGTCAACAACAAGACACCATACAGCGATGTCAAGATACTAGAGATTCGGTTAATAAACCAGAAAGTTGCGCCGAAGCGCAATAAAGGATTGTTCTTGTTCTTCCCACTCTTGAAAGAGCAGGCGCAAAGCTGAAAAGTCTCCGGCGCTATTACTTAAAACTAGACGCGGGTTTTCACTACCGATTAGTCTATCAAAGTGCGCGGGTTGCCATTCAAAAACATTTGGGTAGAGCCGCAGCAAAGCCGCGATTATCTCTAAACCAGCCCGCACAATCTGCAATATATTGCTGTTTTCTGTTAGGTGAACCTGTACGCCTCCGCACACTTGCCCCGCAAACCGATCAAAGGTTGGCTTGAAATAGGTTTCCCTGAAATGTAACCCGGCTAAATTTCGGGAAGTTAGTTCCCGTGCCAACAAAAGCGGGTCAACCCATGGTGCGCCAAAGATTTCAAAAGGTCTAGTAGTGCCTCGCCCGGTCGATACATTTGTACCTTCCAGCAAACAAGTACCCGGATAGAGCAGTGCAGTATCCGGTGTAGGCAGATTGGGGGAAGGCATTACCCATGGAAGCCCAGTTTGAGCAAACAGCATTCCGCGCTCCCACCCTTCCATTCTCACCAATTCCAACTGCGCCTTACCTTTTAGAAACAGCGTATTGACCAGTAAAGCCCACTCGCCAATGGTCAAGCCATGTCTCACCGATAGCGGATAGCGCCCTACAAAAGAGCTAAACTGCTCTTCCAAAAGTGGCCCTTCTATTATCTCGCCACCGAGCGGATTCGGACGGTCAATCACCAGCAGCGGCAACGCCACTTGCTCCATCAAAATCCCCAACGTGGTTGGGTAGGTGTAATAGCGCGTCCCTACATCCTGAATGTCGAAAACCAGCGCGTCCAGTTCTTCCAAACTTCCAGCGGGGGGCGCAAATGGATTGGTGGCATTTCCCAGTTCATAATCGTGTTGACGATATAAACTGTACACGGGCGCACCACTGAAACGATCTATTTCCTGCCCCTCTACCGGCAGCGCATCCTGTTCTACCCCGTAATAGCCGTGTTCAGGACCAAAAATAGCAGCTACTTTTCCGCCTAGCGTGGTTATCACTTCGGCAGAACGGCGTAAATTGCAATCAACTCCGGTCTGGTTAGTAACCAACCCAAGCCGCTTGCCATGCACCAGTTGCGCAGTTAGCGCATCTAGCCCACTTCTAACAGTCATTCCCTTACCAAGCGAGCATAAAACTTGTACTTATCGCCCCGATAAACCGACTCGGCATATTCAAGCGGTTGAGCGCGTTCGGTATAGGTAATTCGGCGAATCAGTAGCACCGGGCTACCGGGCGCAATATTGAGCAAACGGCATTCCGACTCTCTGGCAATACCCGCTTCCAGTTCTTGTTCCGCTTCAAGTGGAGTCAATCCGTATTTAGTTTCAAGAACCTGATACAATGAATCGCGCTCAAAATCTTCTTCCAGCAACTTCTCGCAACCGATAAAGCTGATATAGGCTAACTCTACCGCTAACGGCTCACCATCGGCAAGGCGCAACCTTCGTAACTTAAAAACCTGACGACCAAGATTGATACGCAACTTATCCGCCACAGTCTGATCGGCAATATACATTTCCGCGCTCAACACCGTTGCACCGGGACGCTGAGAGCGAGTCTGCATATCCTGGGTAAAGCCGGTCAAACGTATCAATTGCTGAGTAATTTTAGGGCGTGAAACGAAAGTACCCCTGCCCTGCTTGCGGTATAATAAACCTTCCTTCACCAACTCGGAGAGGGATTGCCGCACCGTCATGCGGCTCAAGCCATACTGTTCGGAAAGCTCACGCTCGGATGGTATCTCATCATCCTCTTTCCACTGCCCTGAGACAATACGTTCTCGTATAATCTCGCGTAGTTGGTAATAGCGTGGCATAGTACCAGTTTTGGAAATATTCAATCCCATATATATTGGGTCGATTCTTGTTGTGTGGACTAGATGTATATACCAGTTAATTTTATTATAACTCAGAGGTATAGATTGTCAAGCCTTACACCCTTGTTTTTCAACGCACCTCTTTAGCCTAAAATTGGACTAGCCTCTACTAATATAGTAAAATCCGCTGAAACAAATACTGGAGTAAAGGCGTTTTAATTGAAAAGCGAGTTTGAAATTTACTCAAGCAGAAGATGGCAATAGACGAACAGAACCCCCTCTACACTCAGACCGACGAATTACCGCCGGATACTGTCATAGAATCTGGACTGGATAGCGGGTATTCCCATTCCCGCCCACCCTCCAAGCGATTTTATGTCCATCGCTTTGGTGGTTTTACTTTCAAGCTAAATCTTGAGGTCTTACTCTACCTTATAATAATTATTTTCGCTCTATTCACCCGCTTCGCCGACCTTGATAGCCGCGCCCTGCACCATGATGAAGGTGTTCACGCCTACTATTCCTATCAATATTATATTGGCGGGGGCTATGAGCAAGAACCTTGGAAACATGGACCATTGCTGTATCATGTTACGGCAGCGACTTTCTGGCTTTTTGGCGACTCCGTAACAACGGCACGCTTCCCCTCCGCCGCTCTGGGCGTAATAATGGTGCTATTACCACTACTCATACGGCGCGAATTGGGACGTTGGGGGGCTTTGAGCGCATCTTTTCTGCTGGCGATTTCTCCTCTATTCCTTTACTACAGCCGCTTTATTCGTGAGGATATTTTCGTAGCAGTAATCTCATTATTGCTGGTAGGCTTTATCTTTCGGTTCATCGACAAGCCCGGAAGATCCCACTTTTATCTGCTTATGGCTTCGTTGGCGCTACTCTTTTGCACCAAAGTTATCAGCTTCTTCTATGTCGCCTTGTTTGGTGGTTTTTTGTTCGCATGGCTCTGTTGGCAACTTGCCCCACGCCTATTAGTAATAATCGGAATATATTTGCTGGTAGCATTGGCAGGTTTTAGTTTTCTGGCAGGGTTTTACCCGCTACCGCCAATCCCCTCGGATAATCCCAATCCCGATGCTTTGAAAACCTATGTATATCAGGTTTTGTCACATCCCCTAGTCTGGGCTGCCTTGATATTGGGGATAATCGGCTTGGTGTTGATATATTACGCCTTCAAGGAAGTAGCGGTAAATCGTCGGAATTATTTCACCCGCATGGGACTGGTAAATTCAACCTATCGAGCTTCCACTGCTCTTTTCATGCCATATGAACCAGGTACGGTTGCTTATGCGGTGGGTTGGTTGGGACGACGTTGGAAAGTAGTAGGGGTGGGCTTCGCGCTGGCTTTCGGTATATACAGTGCCTTTTATACCGGCTTTTTCAGTAGTCCGGCACAAGGTGAGGTTGGGTTATTATCCACGCTGTTCTACTGGATGGCACAGCAAGGGGTAGAGCGGGGCGCGCAACCTTGGTATTATTATATGCTCACCTTGCCGCTATATGAACCGCTGGCGTTAATGTTTGGCTCTATCAGCGGCATACTCATCCTCTGGCAAACAATACGCTTTGGAACACGACGTAAAATCCGCCGGGAAATAATTCCGTCATCCGATATACCAGATGTAGAAAATGATGACGAACTGGACGCACCCGTAGGCACTATGGCTGAAACGGTCTCACGCCCACGTTGGCAAGTTCGCGAAACCAGTACCAGTATCAAAGGTAATAGCCTCTTACCCGGAGAAAGACAAAGACTCCCACATCCCTATTTTGCCCCTCTATTCTTGCTAACTTGGGCTATCGGAAATTTCATCTTTTTAAGTTGGGCAGGGGAAAAAATGCCCTGGCTGACTATACATCTGGCATTGCCATTCATTCTTTTAACCGCTTACCTGTGCCAAAGTGTGTTTGGTGGAATAGATAAATATCTTAGCGGAGCAGAATCGCGCGAACTGATAATTTACAAATTTCGCAGCGTTCATTTCTTCTGGATATTGACGGGTTTGCTTTTGTTCGTAGGTGTACTTGGTTACACAATCACCATGAATGTGAATGTAAACTCCGCAATTTCGCAGCCGCGGAGTTCCCAAGCACTACTATGGATTCCGCTAATTCTCTCTATATTTCTGCTCATCAGCGGGAGTATATTGCTGGGTAGTCGAATAGCCTTTTATGCCGTAGGGTTGGTTGCCTTTGGTTTAATGTCATATTTCACCCTACACACCGCTTTTGCCTATGCCTATGTATATGCGGATGTTCCACAGGAAATCGGGATTTATACCCAAACTTCGCCCGATGTAGTACGGGTGGTTAAAGAGATTAACACGGTCGCAAATGTTTTACCGCAGCGTTACCGTACTCCCATTATGTATGACAACGATGCACGCACCCCGCTCGATTTCTATTTGCGGGATTTTACCAATCGTAATGTTGTCAAAGATTTTAGCGCGCAAGCCCTTTCACCAAATGGAATTGATAAGCTTTCAACTTACCCAATAATCATTGCTTTTACCGACAAGCGCACCTTGTTGGAACCACAACTTGGTGATCGCTATGAGCGATATACTTATTCTTTCCGTGCATGGTTCGGTGAGGAAACCTACCGTAATTTTGTTCCTATCGCCGATAAGGAAATTGAGTTTCTAACCGGAAAAACCAACCAAACTACGGTGCGTGACAACGTAGGACAGGTCGCAGTAGCCAAGGGCGAAGTGATGAACGCCGACAAATTGCAATCATTGCGTACTACCAAAGGGATATTGGATAAACTCTACAACGGTAATGGTGGCAATAGCTGGATTCTAAATACCAGCCTGTTAGTTTCAGGTGTTAGCAAAGAATTGCAGGGAGATGATTTCTCTCGTCTGTGGCGTTATGTAGTTTTCCGCGAAGTGGTACAACCAATCGGCACCCTCGATTTTGATTTATATATCAGTAAGGATATTCTGGCGCTTTACCGTCAGTATGGTGATTTGGTCGAAAGACCGTTAGACCGTTCATAAAGCAGGATATGTCAAAATCTTACGCAAATAGAATAGATACCCCTGAACAATTTAATGGCGATATCGAAGAAAAGCTACAGCCTAGCGCCCTAGATCGGGTACTGGCTTTTGGTTGGCTTAACTGGGAGAGTATCCTGTGGATAGCGATTATTGTGCTGGCAATAGCAAGCCGATTCGCTTCACTTGATCTAAAAGCCATACACCATGATGAATCTATCCATGCCAAGTGGAGCTATGATATGTTCAAGGGAACATTTATCTATCGCTATGACCCCACTTGGCACGGACCTTTGCTTTATTACTTAGTCAGCGCTTCTTTTATGCTTTTCGGCGGCGATAACGAAACAACCGCCCGTTTGATGCCTGCTCTTTTCGGAATAGCCACTGTTTCTATATGCTGGTTTCTGCGCCCACTTTTAGGACGTTTCGGCGCATTGTTCGCCGGCACGCTGGTGTTAATTTCACCAACTATTCTGTATTTCAATCGTTCTCTACGACACGACTCTTTTGCGCTTTTCGGCGAGCTACTCTTTGCAATTGGCGTTTTCCGCTTTCTGCAAAGCCGCAAATGGCTCTGGATGGCATGGGCAGGGCTAGGATTGGCTATCACCTATGCCAGCCACGAAATGGTTTTCCTCAATACTGTCATTCTTGTATCGTGGCTAGGTTTGGCATTTGTAGTGGAATTGGTAACACTCCCAAAAGAGGTAAAAAACCGCATCGCAAAGCGTATTACCGAACGATTACAAGAAATTAAAAAAAAGCCGGAACAGTCGCCTGAGCAAACTAAACGTGCCATCATCACCGATGGCGAACTGGATGAGCCTGAAATAACACCCCAAGAAATAGCTGTTTCTGAAGAAGCTCCAACACTCGAACCGCAGAACGTCAACCTTCCGGCAGAGCAAGAAATTCTCGCGCCTGCACCGCTCTCGTGGTGGCGAGCTTTGCTAATTTATACCCCGGCAGGCTGGTTTGGCTTCTCTTATACCCTCGCCGGGACTTTATTGCTTGCTACACTTGTGAGTCTGCGTTTTGCGCTTACGCCAAAAAACCCGATCCTGCCTAATAACGGCATCCCAAAAGGGAATCTCTTTCTAATAGGACCAGAAGTGGATAAGTGGCTGGCTTATGTCGTCAACGGTGCGTTATTGGGCATCGCGTTAGGATTGGTAGCGGGTTGGTTAGTTTCGCTGGCGGACGTTGCAGAAGACGACAAGTTTGCGGGTAGCGCGGCTTTGCGTGGAGCTATACGCATCTTCCGCCAACCAAAAGCTATCGCCGCTTTCTTCATTGCCTTTGCTCTAATATATATACCTTTATTTGGAAACTTCTTTACCTATATTCCGGGTCTTGCCGATGGAATCTTCCGAGGCGTGGAATATTGGGCAAGCGTACATAATAGCCGCCGCCTCGATCAACCTTGGTTCTATTACCCGATGCTGATGATGTTGTATGAAACTTTGCCTTTCCTGTTAAGCCTAGTTGCGCTGGTTATAATTCCGGTGGCTTGGTTCAGGCGTTCTATGGGCAAGGGGCAACTCATATTCAGTGTAAAGGGGTTGTTCGCAGGTTATACACTGTGGTGGAGTGGGTTGGCAATGGTGATGTATTCCATCGCCGGAGAAAAAGTGCCATGGCTCAATATGCAGGTTGCCTTGCCTGCTATCCTCGCTGCCGGAGTGCTGGTGCAACGAACGGTACAAAGGGTTGATTGGCGCAGCGTGGTCAAACCCTCGCAGGGCTTGCTATTCGGGGCGCTTTTCATTCTAATGTTTGCGGGCATAGCAGTGATAATCGGACAACTTATCGGTATCGGAGAACTGGGTAGCACCGTTACCCCGGCTGACGGTACTACCATAGAAAGCTCCCGACTTTACCGTACCCTAGAAACTATACTGGTACTGATTGTACTAGTGCTTTTATTCTATTTCGCACTGAAACTCTGGCGAAGTGGACGTATCGCAGGAAAAACCATGCGGGCGGTAATCTTAACAATCGTGGTTTTAGCGCTTGGCGGCTACGGGTTAAAGTCTAGCATTGCCGCTAATTACGAGCACCCAGATAGTGCAGTAGAACCCTTAGTGCAGGTACAAACTGCGCCGGACGTGGTGCTTTTCACCAAACGATTGGAGAGACTGGCGCGAGATGCCCGCGATCAATTCCGCACTACACCACCTACACCCGGCACAACCACCCAAGCGGCTGACCCTGCCGGTATAAAAGGGCTACCTATACTGGTTTCTAATGAAGTGGCGTGGCCGTTAGTCTGGTATTTAAGAAGCTATACCGATGTGGGTTATTTTACCCCTAATGATGATATTACCCAGACCGATGTGGAAGCACTGCCCTTAAAAGACAGTCGCGGCAATCCTTATGCGGTGATTGCGATTCAACTATCCGAAGATCAAACCAAACTTCAAGCAGCATTAAAAGGTCAGTACACCCGCTATCAAATTCGTTTTCGCTGGTGGTTCCCAGAGGATGCTAATGGTTATGGAAGCATTGGCATAGTTCCACCGGGAAGTATCGCGCCGGATTTAGATAAGAAAAAAATTCAGAACACTGACTGGGGCAAGCTATGGGACACCTTCACCAAACAGCCTAGTGCCGATCAAATGTGGCGCTACATTATGTATCGGGAGTTAGCTACAACTCCGGGTCAAGTAGACCTGGTTTATTACATTCGCAATGAGCTTGAACCTGATTTGCCTCTAGTAAGCAATACTCCCCCTGCAACGGTAAGCCCGCAACCAACCGAAACGGCGACAAACGGTGTTTTCGATATGACCACCTCCAAACAAGCCGGAACGAGCAATGGGCAATACCGTTTGCCGCGTACCCTGACGGTCGCACCCAATGGCGATTTTCTGGTATTGGATAGCGGGAACGGGCGAGTGCAGCGGTTTTCCGCAGATGGGAAATTTCTCTCTAAATTCGGGAAAGCCGGTTCAGATGATGGGCAATTCGCCTTGATACAGTTAAGCACCGGTTCACCTGCCACCTCCAACGAACAAAACGACGGCGGACCTGGTGGCATTGCCGTAGACGAGGATGGGAATATTTATGTAGCCGATACGTGGGGCTACAGGATTGAGAAGTTTGACGCTAACGGTAATTTCTTGCTCAAATGGGGAGAGGGTATGAATTCGCGCAACGACCCGGCGCAAGCCCTACAAAACCCCAAAGGCTTTTATGGTCCGCGTGGACTCTTTTATGATCGTAACCGCAAAGAACTCTACGTGGCGGATACCGGAAATCGTCGAATCGTGGTTTTCGATAAAAATGGAGTCCCACTCAGGCAGTTTGGTACTTCCGGTTCAGCTCCCGGTCAATTCGATGAACCTACCAGCGTAGCAGTATCTGATGCTGGAAAAGTGTTTGTTACCGACCTGCATAACAAGCGAGTTCAGGTTCTCGATTTGGATGGTAAATATCTAAGTGAAATTACGATTCCCTATTGGCATGAACAACCCCTTAGCGAACCGTATATAACGTTGGATAAAGCAGGAAACGCCTATATCAGCGATGCAGCCAATGCCACAATTTATCGTATTGGGAAAGATGACCAGGAGTTAGGAATTATAAACGATAGTGCGCTTATAAATCCGTTGGGTTTAGTGATTGGCAACGATGGTAATCTGTATATTGCAGATGCAAAACGGCATTCTATTATAAAATTATTGCTTTAAGCGAGCTTTGTTGTTAAAATATCTTTTACTTGTATAAAGTAGGTTATATAAAAGGTTCTGTAGTAAATCAGTGGTAATACAATGACTCAGAAAATAAATGCAATAGATCATGTACACATATGCCCTAAATATGAAAAAGCTATTTCTATATTAGGAAAACGTTGGACAGGACTTATTATTAAGGCTTTAATGGATGGTTCTTTGCGGTTCAATGAACTATTGAAAATCGTGGGTACTGTCAGCGACCGGGTTCTTACCGAGCGACTCCGCGAACTAGAGGCAGAAGGTTTGTTGGAACGTCTTGTTCATCCCGAATCGCCTGTTCGAATCGAATATATGCTAACCCCTAAAGGTCGCTCAATGGAACAAGTATTAGATGCTCTCCAAAATTGGGCGAACAAATGGGTTAGTTACGAGCCAAGTGAAAATGCACACACCTTTGAAGAAGTCTCAGATATAACAGCGCAAAGCTAATTTCATTTAACCTGATTACAAAAGGAGGCAGCGCTATTGCTGCCTTTTTTGTTTCTTATCCTACATATATGCTTTTAATGATAGCTTTGAGGTAGCCCTGCGGCGTTCAATTCGTCGGAAGGTAGCTTCCAACAATTGGTTTAAAAAGCCTGCGCCTTCACGATCCTTAGTAACAAAATGGTCTGCACCTGCTTTATATGCCTCATTCATTGTTGAAAGGCGCGTCTGTGCGCTGAACATCAACACTGGAATCGTGCGAATCCATTCAACTTGGCTTTGATGTTTGAGCCTTTTACATACCTCAATACCATCCATGCGCGGTATGTTCAGATCAAGTACGATTACATCAGGATGAAAACTTGCTACTGCTTCAAGTCCCTTCATCCCATCATACGCTAACACAACTATGTAACCCTGCTTCTCTAATTCCCTTTTAAGTACAATAGCCTGTGTCAGACTATCTTCAATGACCAGTACTTTCTTTTCCATGGCTTAGCCTTGCTTGTTGCATTAAATTACTGAGACAACTCATCGAGGATTTACGCTGACAAACTAGCATCAGATTTATATTCACTCACACTACCATTGTCGATGAGCTTACAAGTGAGGTCAATAGCCATATTAGCTATATAGACATGGTACCATATGGCTATTAAGAACAAGTTTTCCAGATAAATAAGCAGAATGTTATAATACTTATCGAGGTCTGGAGCATAACCAATGACAATGCAGGTTGAAAGATTGACTGAAACCAGCTTACCTTTACCTCCCGCCGATTCGGGGGAACCACAAAAAGCTCGCCTATATGCCGAGGTAGCGGCTGAATCACAAGGTACTCTCCTTAGTGGGCTAACCTATAGTGTGCCAAAAGAGTTTGAGGAATTCATTCAGCCGGGGCAACTGGTGTGGGTTCCGCTTCGCAAACGTCAAGCACAAGGCATCGTGCTAAGTTTGGGCGAACAGCAACCCGATTTTCCTACCCGCGACCTATTAGAAATCGTAGATCAACGCCCCCTACTGGCTACTTACCAGCTAAAACTGGCACGCTGGCTCTCTGAATATTATTGTGCAGGACTTTACGAGTGCGCCGTTTTAATGCTCCCTTCGGGTTTTACTAGATACGCTAAACCAACTTTGATACTGGCAAACGAAGCTCGAGAGGGGCTATTACCTACTGGGCTAAACCAGAACGAGTATTTCCTAGTCGAGTTATTGCGCCAGATGCTTGGCGAGCGTACCGTTGAACCCGAGGAGGAGGAAGAGACAGGCGAAGTACTGTTGAGCGATGCCCAGAAGGCGTATAACGCAAAACGAGCAAAATCGGGTTTTGAAAAAGCAGTTAAGTGCCTAGAAGAGTATAAATTGGTAAAGCGGGGTTTCTTCTTACCGCGCCCCGGTATCAAACCCCAAATAAAACTGTTTGCCCGTCTATCTCCGCTGATTTCACTGGAAGACGAAAGCTTGCTAAAAAAACTGGCACGCGCTAAAAAGCAGAAAACTGTACTGGAGTATATTAACACTTCCGCAGAACTGGACTACCTGTTACCAGCAGACGAAATCTGCGAAGCAACCGGAGTACAGCCAGCTTTTTTGCGAGCTATGGCTGAGAAGGGTTTGCTAGAAGTAGAGGAACGAGAAGTCAGACGTGACCCGCTGGCGAATCGCCCACAGCGAGAACGCGCCGAAGAACCCCCAATCCTCACCTACCGACAAGCGCAAGTATGGCGGGAACTGCTGGATGGTCTTCAAACCCCCGGCTATAAAACTTACCTGTTACATGGAGTAACGGGCAGCGGAAAAACCGAACTCTACCTACGGGCTATCGCGCGAACCTTGCGGGAGGGCAAACAAGCAATCGTACTGGTTCCTGAAATCGCGCTCACTGCCCAGACGGTAGATCGCTTTGCTGCTCGCTTTCCCGGTAAAGTGGCGGTTAAGCATAGCAAACTTTACCCCGGTGAGGCTTACGATGAGTGGCGGCGCACCCGTGAAGGTGAAGCGCAAATTGTTATAGGGGCACGCAGCGCAGTTTTTGCCCCATTGGTCAATCCCGGACTGATAATTATAGATGAGGAGCATGAAGGTAGCTACAAGCAGGACGAATCCGAGGGTAGGCTCGGCATGCCGCTGTACAATGCGCGGGAGGTGGCATGTGAAATCGGACGGTTGACCGGAGCAAAGGTTATCCTTGGCAGCGCAACCCCAGCCATTGAGAGCTATTTCCGAACGCAAATGGGTGAATTTAAGCTGCTGGAATTGCCCGACCGAGTTGCAGCGCCGCAGTCAGCCACCGAAACATCCTTTGATAAAACTGTCGGTACACTTCCACTACCCCCTATCCAGATTGTAGATCTGCGTCAAGAATTAAAGTCGGGCAATACCAGCATATTCAGCCGAGTTCTGCGACAGCAACTCAAACAAACCTTGGAACGAGAGCATCAGGCAATCCTTTTTTTGAACCGGCGGGGAACTGCCACCGTTGTAATGTGCCGAGATTGCGGTTATAACGAGCAATGCCCGGATTGCGAAACACCGTTGGTATGGCATGCCGACCTTGAAATATTAATCTGTCATCGCTGTGGGCGACATGCGCCCCATCCGGTACGTTGCGCCAACTGTAATAGCCAGCGCATTCGATATTTCGGAACAGGCACAAAGCGGGTGGAAGAAGAAGTTTTAAAACTCTTTCCCCAAGCGCGGGTTTTGCGCTGGGATCAGGATACCATTGGGGAAGGTGGCAGGGATAGTTACCAAACCCTTTACGATAAAATGGCAAATCACGAAGCGGATATTCTGGTTGGTACGCAAATGATAGCCAAAGGGCTAGACTTGCCGCTGGTTTCGCTGGTAGGCGTAGTAACTTCCGATACCGGCTTATACTTGCCCGATTTCAGAGCAACCGAACGCACCTTTCAAATTCTCACTCAGGTAGCGGGCAGGGCTGGTCGTCGTGCCGGTTCAAATGGAGTTGCCCGCGCTATTCTCCAAACCTATACTCCAGATCAGTATGCAATACAGGCTGCCAGCCGGCATGATTACATCTCTTTCTATCGACAAGACCTTGAGTTCAGGGCGCAAAGATTATACCCACCCTTTTGCAAGCTCATCAAGTTTGTATACGCCTACCCTAAAGAAGAACGTGCCCAGCTTGAAATTAAGCGAGTAGCCTCCGATTTGAAATTCCAATTTAACGAACTGGATATCCCACCCGAAAGTTGGAGCATGGTAGGACCTGCCCCCTCTTTCCAGCGAAAGTATAAGGGTTTGTATCGCTATCAATTTGTTTTGCGTATCCACCGTCCCGAAAGCTTTCCACCGGACGAGGCTGAACTAGCTATGCGACATGTTATAATGCGCCTGCGCCCCCAACTTGTACATGGTTGGACTTTAGACGTTGACCCACAAAATATGCTGTAATATAATTTCAGTAGAGGATATTATTCAAATTTATAAAAGGGATCGCAAAACCCATTTATTGATAAAAGTCGGAGTAAGTTAATGGCAATATTGAAAATTCTAACTGATGATAACCCACGCCTACGGCTTAAATCTCAGAAAGTCGTCAAGTTTGATAAAGGATTGCGTCAGTTAGCGACAAATTTGATTCAGACGATGCAGCAATCTAATGGGGTTGGCATCAGTGCGCCACAGGTCGGCGAATTGATCAAGCTGATAGTGGTGGATGTTCCGGAAGATATGGATTATGAAGGAAGTCCGGGATTTAAAGCGGTTGTAGTTAACCCTGAGATTGTAAAATGCGAGGGCGAGCAGTTGGGCGAAGAAGGCTGCTTGAGCGTACCGGGTTGGTATGGTGAAGTTAAACGCTTCAAAGATATAACCGTCAGAGGGCAAGATGTATTCGGTAAGCCGGTAAAAATTAAAGCCAGTGACTTTACAGCGGTGGTTTTCCAACATGAAATTGACCATCTGAGCGGTATCCTGTTTACCGATCTGGTGCTTCCCAACACCTTGCACAAAGCAAAAGCGGCGGAAGACTCCATTAAGGATGAAATCGAGGAAAAAGTAGGTGAGACCATTTAATCCATAGGTAGTCGAATCAGCATCGAGAGAGTGCACGCTAATGTACTCTCTTTTTTTGCTTGCTTACCTATTGACTTTATATCTTCAGAATGCTATTATGCTTTTGACAAGCTTTAACCAAAATCTCATATAGCTTGTTAGAAGTAAAAGGAGGTGATGCCCATGATTGATAACCGTAAGGGCATCGCCGGAGGTCTGGTTCGCTAGATCGCCTGCGATGCCCCACTAACTGCCTCGGCAGTATAAAAAAAGCCGCATGCCAGCAAGCTGGTTGCGGCTTTTTGAATTATAGGAGGGATTTATTTCAAGAATGAATATAGAAATTCCGCATAGCGCCTTGGTAGTTGGCGCACACCCTGATGATGCTGAGTTTGGTTGCGCCGGTACAGTTGCAAAATGGACACGGGCGGGTTGTGAAATCCACTATCTGATGTTGACCAGTGGTGACAAAGGCTCTGAAGACCCAGAAGCCGATCTAGCTGAATTACGCCAGATTCGCGAACAGGAACAACTTGAAGCAGCAAAAATACTTGGGGTGGCGGGTTGTACCTTCCTGCGCTTGAGTGATGGTGAGGTTGTCAATAATCTTGAATTGCGAGGATTGATAGTACGCGAGATTCGCCGCTTCAAACCGGAAGTAATTTTTACATGGGATCCGTTAACGCGCCTCTATCGTATGCATCCCGATCATCGCGCTTGCGGTCAAGCAACACTTGATGCGGCTTTTCCCGCCGCAATGATGCCGCACAGCTACCCGGAGCATCTTCGCAAGGAAGGGCTAAGTGTACACCGCACCAAACGGCTGCTATTGTTCGGTACAGATGACCCCGATTATGTAAGCGACATAAGCGATACACTTGAATTGAAATTTGAGGCAATGCGCAAGCATCCTAGCCAATTCAGTATGGACAATCCGGCTTTCATGGAACGGATGACAAAACGCGCTCAGGATGCCGCCAAAGAACAATCTTTTGAGTTCGGCGAAAGTTTCAAGCTGGTGCAGTTAGAAATGTAACTGTTCCCCTTATGCCAAAACATTCTGGAAGGAAAGAAAAAGTGACTGTAACAACTGATAACGAAACTCTTGAAACGCTTATAGATATTTATATCAAAGATTTGCTAGAAACATTCCCCATAGTTGGCACCGCTTGCGGGTTACATGAATACGATGGGCGACTGCCCGATACCAGCGCCACTACTTTCCGAAATCGTATGTTGCAATTAAAAGAATTCAGGGAGCGTGTACGCATAATCGGCATTTCGCTGGATGATAAAGAAAGTAAGTTCGATTACGAACTCCTATTGCACTGTATTGACAAAGAATTGTTCTCGCTAGAAGAAATGCGTGAACACGAAATCAGCCCCTTGTATTACGGGGGATTAACCGATGTCAGCGTGTACATAAAACGGGATTATGCTCCGCTGGAACATCGCCTCGAAATGGTCATCCGGCATCTAGAAAAGCTTCCGAAAGCGTTAGGGCAGGGACTCGAAAACCTTGAGATGTCACTATCCCGCCCGGCATTGGAAACTGCATTGGAAATGTTCAAAGGCATTATCACCTATCTTGAAGGTGATGTAACCACGCAGTTTGTGGAGTTGAACAACGCCACGTTAACCGCACAGTACACCGCCACTTGTCAGAAAGCCATTGAAGCGATAAACAACTACATAGATGGTCTAGAAAAGCGTCTGCCGCTTTCTCATAATAACTTTGCTATAGGCGCAGAACGCTATCGTAGAATGCTTTTCTTTGGTGAAATGGTTGGGCTTCCTCTCGATGAACTGCTTGAGGTGGGGCAGCGAAACCTGCGCGTGAATCAGGAGTTGCTAAGGAGTGCTTGCCAAAAATTTGCACCTGATCTTACGGTTCAGGAAGCGATGGCAAAAATGGCGAGCCATCATCCCACACCTGAGAGCCTGATAGCCGATACCACCGCCAAGTTGGAAGAAGTGCGTCAATTTCTAATCGAACACAATATTATAAGTGTTCCAAGCGAAGTCCGTTGTATAGTGGCTGAAACTCCTCCTTTTATGCGCTGGGCTTTCGCATTCATGGATACTCCCGGTGCATTTGAGGAAATCGCTACCCAATCTTATTACTATATCACTCCGGTAGAATCTCACTGGACTGAGCAACAAAAAGAGGAATGGCTAACCAAATTTGATTATTTTACCCTACAGGATGTCAGCATCCATGAAGCCTATCCCGGTCATTATTTGCATTACATGCATTTCAAATTATTGAATAATAGATTGCGGCGATTGTTATGGTCTGCCAGTTACAGCTATTCTTTTGTAGAGGGTTGGGCGCATTACACCGAGCAAATGATGATAGAGGAAGGCTACGGGACAAATGACCCACGTTACCATATGGCGCAGCTTTCTGAAGCCCTACTGCGTAATTGCCGCTATATAGTGTCTATCATGATGCACACACAGGGCATGGGCGTGGAGGAAGCCACCCGCTTTTTCATGGAAAATGCCTATATGGAAGAAACCCCTGCCGCCAGCGAAGCCCGTCGTGGCACATTTGATCCGGGATACCTCAATTATACTTTGGGTAAATTGCTGATTTTGAAGTTGCGCGAGGATTACAAAAAGGAAAAAGGCGAGGCGTTTAGTCTGCGCGAATTCCATGATCAATTATTGGCATATGGCGCACCACCGGTGCCGTTGGTCAAAACTATGCTCTTAAATAACAACAACAGCGAAGTGCTTTAACTAACAAGGTTCAATCGGGAATTATCAGACATAATAAAAAGAGCACCGCTGCTCATCAGTGCCCTTCTGTCTAGGAGGAGTTTAAGAGAAGATTTTGGAGGAAATTTACTTACTAAAAATAAAATAAGTAAAAATTATTGCTGTTATAAGTATCAGATTTTTCTACCTGTTTTCTTACATTTACATTCTAGCCTTTAATCACCTATCCCTTTATGTGGTATATCACATAAGAAGTGTGATTTAAGTCACATGAAAAGTGTGATGCAGATCACATTGCTTCCAAAGCATAGCCGATTAGAAGCTATACAGAAGAAAACCGCCGCCAGCCGCCAATACTAAGATCACTATAACCGGAACACGATTGCTGAAAGCAAGCAAAAAGGCAGCGCCACCAACGATAAAACTTCTTATATCAAAACCGAGCGAGATAACTATTGACCAACTAACAGTCAAAACCAACCCCACCGAGGCGAGTTGGATTCCGCGCATCAAACCCTGTGCCCATGCTTTGCTCTCAATTCGGTTGTACACAGCAGAAACAACCAATACAAGAGCGGGAGGGATCATTATTGCCAGCAGCGTCAGAATAGCTCCTAAAAAGCCATTTGTGAGGTAGCCGAGGCTGATAACCCACAAGCCGTTTGGTCCGGGACTTAATTGCCCGATAGTAACCGCATGCCCAAAATCAGCTTCCTGCGCCAAACCATTATCAATTAAATCCTGATGCAAGCTGGGAAGATTAGCTAAGCCACCCGAACTGAATAAAGAAGCCTTTAGAAAATAAAGGAAATAGGCAAATTGATTCACTGGTTTTCAGCTTTTTCCGTAGATTTTGAAAATAAGGGCAAGACTAGCGCGCCAAAAAATCCCATCCCCACCAATAAAACAAATACCTGCACTTTTGCCAGCAATATCAAGGCTACGCACAAAGCAATAATCAAGCAAGCAACCAACACACTGAACCAACCTTCTTTCTTGCTTTTTCTCAAAAGCGGGCGCGCGGTTCTGAGTCCAACTAGTAACATCAAGCCACTAGTAGCCGGAACTATTCCTTTTAGCATAGCCTGAACTGCCGGGAGATTCTGGATTCCTAGGAAAACGATGGTAAGCAATAAAGTAATAGCCGCGCTGGGTAACATAAGAGCCAATCCTGAAACCACCATACCCTTTGCACCACCCAGTTTGCGCCCGATTAAAATACAAAGAGAGAGCAAGTTAACGCCGGGCACAATACCGCACATCGCCCAGTAACGAAGGTATTCTTCTTCGCTAAGCCAATGGTATTTTTCCACGAAGGTGCGAAATATAAAGAACTGGGTGGAAGGTCCTCCCCCAAACGATTGAATCCCTATTGCAGCCCATAGTTTGAGCAGCTTAAACAAACTAACTGTGGGTTGACTGCTTGTTCCGGTTACCAAACTAAATCTCCTCTTTGTGCTATAAAAGCAGGAGGGCGCGCAATTAGCACGCCCTCCGACTACATATTGGTTTATCTCAAAACCGTAGCAACTACTTTAAGCCCAGCGTACCAGACCCAGTTCGTGCTTACTGGTAAGTGCAGGGTGTGTGGGCAGCACACGTACACCCATCACAATACTACCACCTTGCGAAACTTTGACGTTGGCAGCGTAATTATAGAGTGAGTTCTGGTCGGGACCACTGACAAGCTCCATAGTGATTATCTCTTGGTTTACCAGATTACCATCGTCATCGCGCGCCATCAAAAATTCTACCACCACGTCCGAAGGTCTTAGTTGTCCTAAGAACGTTTGCGCAGTTACTTTAAACTCCTGACCCAAAGCCAACTTGGATTCAGCAGGAGTTTTAGCGGAAATCGCCACCCGATTCCAACCATCGTAAATTGCACGTTTCCACGAGCTTAAAGTTTTAGCTCCGGCATAATTTTCGGTCGAAAGCATCAACGTTTGCTTGATGGAAGAAATGTAGAATTTGTTAGTGTAATCCTTCAGCATGCGTCGGGTGCTAAAGTAAGGAGCAACCGTTTTGATTGACTCTTTCATAACCTTGATCCAGCCTAGGGGCAAGCCATTCTCATCACGATTGAAGTAAGTAGGTACAATATCGTTTTCCAGCAAGTTATATAGAGCAAGACTATCTGCCTCATCCTGTATATCTTGGCTCTGGTAGGTGCGTTCTTCCCCGATAGCCCAACCGTTTTTACCGTTATAGGCTTCTGGCCACCACCCGTCAAGAATGGAGGCGTTAGGAACACCGTTAAGGGCTGCTTTCTGTCCACTGGTTCCGCTGGCTTCATTAGGGCGAATAGGGTTGTTTAACCACATATCAACCCCCTGCACCAAATAGCGACCCATATTCATATCGTAATTTTCAAGGAACACGATACGACCTTCAAAGCCCTCTTGCCGGGAAATCTGATGGACGCGCTGGATAAAGCTCTTTCCGGGTTCATCGGCAGGGTGCGCTTTTCCGGCAAACACAATCTGTACCGGGCGTTTTTTATCGCCTAAAAGTTTCTGGATTCGCGCCACATCTCTGAACACAAGGGTAGCACGTTTATAGGTGGCGAAGCGACGGGCGAAACCAATCGTAAAGGCGTTTTCGTCAAAGATATGCCCTGCCTCTTCTACCGAGCCAGTACCTTCACCCACCTCTACCCGCATTTGGATAACTCTTTTACGGAGGAACTCAATCAAGGTCTTTTTTGCCCGACAGTGAATATCCCACAACACTTGATCGGGGATTTTATCAATCGCCTGCCACATCGCCGGGTCATCAATCCGCTCTTTCCAATCCGCGCCCAGATACTGGGTATAAAGCTCATCTAGTTCAGGAGCAAGCCAAGTTTGGGTATGAATACCGTTGGTAACATGGTCAACCGGCACTTCATCGGCATCTACACCGGGCCATAGCCACTGCCACATCCGACGTGATACCGAACCATGCAAAGCACTCACACCATTATGCTGGTTAGAAAGGCGCATAGCCAGCACGGTCATGCTATAACCGGGACCCCAAGGTTGGTCGTGACGGGCGAGATTCATGAAACCATCGCGGTCAATTCCCAAATAAGGCCAGAAGCTACCGAAATAGCGGTCTACGAGGTCGTGATTGAAAACATCGTTTCCTGCTGCAACCGGGGTATGAGTAGTAAACACGCCAGATGCGGCAGCCGCTTCTTTAGCCTGATCAAAGCTAAGCCCTTGCGTCTGTACTAATTCGCGCACCCGTTCCAAACCTTGAAATACTGGGTGGCTGTCGTTAGAGTGATATACGGTGGCAGCAATACCGAGCGCTCGCAAAGCGCGTACACCACCGATACCAAGTACTATTTCCTGCATAATCCGTAATTCGTGGTCGCCGCCATAGAGCCGTGCGGTAAGGTCACGGTCGCTGGGAAGGTTGGGGTCAACGTCGGTATCCATCAAGTATAAAGGCACTCTGCCCACTTGAATTTTCCAGACTTTGGCATAAACCTTACGTCCGGGTAAATCGACCGAAATTACTACTTCCTCGCCCTTTGCGTTAACTGCGGCAGTAGCAGGCACTTCCGAAAAGTGTATTTTCTCATAGAAGGCTTCCTGTCGCCCATCGTAGTTTATGCGCTGAATAAAATAGCCCTGTGGATAAAGGAAGCCCACTCCTACCAGAGGCAAACCAATGTCGCTAGCTGCTTTGCAATGATCACCAGCCAATACGCCCAGACCACCGCTATAAATAGGCAGCGCTTCGTGCAAACCGAATTCTGCGGAGAAATACGCGATTACTTTATCCTTATATTCAGGATAAGTATCCTTATACCAAGTGGATGTGGGGTTCATGTAAGCATCGAAAGCTTCCAGAACGCTATCGTATTTTTTTAAGAACTCCTCATCGGCAGCAGCCTTCTCTAGCTTGGCAGGTTCCACATTGCTAAGAAAGCGTACCGTGTTGTGATTCAATTCATCCCACAGTTCAGAATCGATGGTACGATACAATTCTTGGGCTGTATAATTCCAACTCCACCAGAGGTTGAAAGCCAGCTCATAGAGTCGGGTGATGCGTTGCGGCATTACGGGGAAGACCGAAACGCGGCTGATAATTTTCACTAGTTACAGCTCCTTTTTGCGTTAACTACATATTGGATGAAACAATGGTTAAGAACGAACCCCGTTGTTCATCGTGTATTTTACCTTAAAAATAACATAAATGCTAAAGGAAAACTAATTCTTAGAGTTTTTCCTTCTCGGCTGACTCAGCCGCTCATTACTGAAAGCCAATTTTTGATTCAGCCGTTCGAGCGATTCGAGAGGTAGCTGAAGTAGCACAATCTCAGCTTCAGTTGGATGCCACTGATATTTTTCAAGATCAACGGTGAAATCCTCGCGAATCTCAACGCCATCTGCCTCAAGTTCGGCACGATGTGCCAGTTGCCCACCCCAGCCATAGCCTGCCGCCAACCCGCCATAGCGATTTACCACGCGCTGGCAAGGCACTTGATATTCTTCGGGAACGCTATGCAAAGCCCATCCTACTTGTCGGCTGGCACGTGGCACACCTAGCAGCAAAGCAATCTGCCCATAGGTCATCACTTTGCCTTTGGGTATAGCTTTTACAATTTTATAAACTTGTTGCGAGAAGGTGCTTTCCATATACCCTAACAAGGATTCTGAACCAAGAACAAGGGAGTTTGAACTCCGAATTACAGTATCTCTACTTTTTCACAAACAGGTTTGGGCGACAGCGACCTAGACGAATTTACTGTTGCATTAATTTTATCAGGGATGTATCATCTCCCTATCCGAGCCAAGTATATCAGAATATGAATCTAACCTCTAACCGCCGATAAGCGGCAGACAGGAACAATATATATGCTGTACCGATATTCCCGTTGGGATGGCACTCAACAGGTATTCCCTTTTGACGCTGAAGAAATAATGGAAGAGCTGAGCAAAGAACTGATAGATGATAATTTCAGTGATTTGAATAATGCTCTCCAGAAACTTTATCGCTGGGGTTTGAACGGACCTATGAATGAACGCATGCCCGGTTTGCAGGACTTGATGGAAAAGTTGCGAGCAATGAGGCAAGCGGAAATGAATCGCTATGACCTCGATTCGGTAATGCAGGACATCAAAGAAAAACTGGATAGTATAGTCAATAAAGAGCAAACGGGCTTACAACGCCGTCTGGATGAAACCGCCAACAGTGAAGAAAAAGCCTTGCGCCAATTGCTTGAAAAGCAAGTTGCCAAAAAACAACAGTTCCTCCGTGACATGCCTAAAGACCCAGGAGGGCAATTGCGCAAACTCTCCGATTACGAATTTATGGATGCAGATGCACGGCAAGAATTTCAAGAGCTAATGCAGATGATCCAGCAGCAGATTCTGGGTAGCTATTTCCAAGGCATGAAACAGGCAATGGAAAACATTACGCCTGAAGATATGAACCAAATGCGCGAAATGGTTCAGGATTTGAACCAAATGCTGCAAGACCGAGCGCAGGGCAAAGAACCCAAGTTCCAGCAATTTATGCAGAAATGGGGGCAGTTCTTTCCACCCGGTATAAATAGCCTAGATGAACTCATCAAGCATATGCAAAAGCAGATGGCACAAATGCAATCCTTGATGAATAGCATGTCGCCTGAACAGCGTCGCCAGCTTGAAAGTATGATGCAGGCAATGTTGAAAGATGACCGGATGCGTATGGAGTTGGCGCGGTTGGCAGCGAACCTTGAACAGCTTTATCCAATGCGCGGAATGAACCAGCGTTATCCTTTTCAGGGGGATGAACAACTGGGTTTAGGCGAAGCGATGGATTTGATGCAACGCTTACAACAGATGGATCAGCTTGAACAAGAGCTTAAGGACATCCAGTACGGCAGAAAAGGTTTAAACAGCCTCGATGAACAACAACTACAAGACTTGATGGGTGAAGAAGCTGCCGCTACCCTAGAGCGTCTCAAGGAATTAACCCGCATACTGGAAGAAGCAGGTTATATTGAAAAAAATGGCAACCGCTTCGAGCTTACCCCGCGTGGTATGCGCAAAATCGGACAGAAAGCCCTCAAGGACATTTTCACACAGTTGAAAAAAGACAGTTTTGGCAAGCACAAAACCAGCCTAGTAGGTTCAGGTGGTGAGCGCACCGACATTGGCAAGAAATACGAATTCGGCGACCCCTTCCTGCTAGACCTAGAAGAAACGGTAATGAATGCAGTTTTCCGGGAAGGGCAAGGCACACCTGTGCGAATCCGCCCGGAAGATTTCGAGGTGTACCGCACCGAGTTGATGACTTCCTCCTCTACCGTACTGATGCTGGATATGAGCCGTTCTATGATTCTGCGCAATTGCTGGGCAGCCGCTAAAAAAGTGGCAATGGCGCTCAATGCCCTAATACGTTCGCAGTTTCCAAGAGATAATTTGTATATCATCGGTTTTAGTGATCGGGCACGAATGCTTCAACCGGAGAGCCTCACCCAAATTACTTGGAACGAATATGTCTATGGCACTAATATGCAACATGGTTTTATGATGGCGCGTCAGTTGTTGGGTAGGCATAAATCCGGCAACAAACAAATCATCATGATTACCGATGGTGAGCCAACCGCCCATATCGAAGAAGACGGAGAAGTTTTCTTCAGCTACCCGCCCACCAGTCGCACCTTCCAAGAAACTTTAAAAGAGGTTACACGCTGTACCCGTGACCAGATTGTGATTAACACCTTCATGCTAGAAAAAAGCAAATATCTGGCGCATTTCGTCGAGCAAATGACCAAAATCAACAAAGGGCGCGCCTTCTACGCCTCGCCGGAAAGTTTAGGCGAGTATATCTTGGTTGACTACGTAAGTAGTAAGAAAAAGCATGTAAAGTAAATCAAATTTTAAATTATTGCCTCTTTCCTGACTTGGAAAGAGGCAATTTTATTGTATAATAAATACAGTAAACTTTGAATATGAGGGAAACAAAAGCTTATGCCTCAATTCGATTTGCAAACAATAGTTGCAACTGTTTCCTTCAGCGCCTACCTCTGGGTTGGTTTATATTTACTATCTCGCGCTTCTACCTTTAGCCCGCTTATAACCATCAGCGTAGTTGGTTCACTTCTCCAATCGGCTTATTTCTTTCACAACGTAGCGGTCAACATTGTGACAGGCTATGAGCTAAGTGTAGCGGTAAACCGCCTCGGCTGGTGGACTAATACTTTGCCTATTGCCTTCTGGTTTCACGTGAGCTTGCTAGTATGGCGGCGCGGCAAACCTGCCAGTATCTTTCCGCCTATCGTGACTATCATATATACCCTTGCGGTTTTAATTACCCTTATCGGTTATTCCACAAACCTGTTACTGGATTATGATGGGAAATTCTATGATCGCCCGGAACATCTGTATGTCAAAGCCGGACCTTTTTACTGGTTTTTCATTGTATATCTCGCACTGGCAGGGTTCGGAGCTTGCATCAATTTAATCCGATTATATATTCTAATGAGAAGCGGGAAAGAGCCTTCCTCAGCATCAAGTCGCACAAAAATAGTAATGTTAGCGACAGGGGCGTTCTGTTTTATCATAGGTGGCATCTATCTTGCCATTAAAGTAAATTTCTACCTCACCGAATTTCCCGACCTGCCAGCCCATATACTGTTATTGGTAGGCTTAGGTTTGTTCGGTTACGCTATAACCCATTACGACTTGCTGGTAGAAGGTAAAGAAATCGGGCGTGACTTTGCCTATAGCTTCATTTCAATTCTATTGTTCAATTTTATCTATATTGGATCGATGGCAATCGTTGGTTTTAATTCGCCGATTTCGGTACTGATAATGACCGGGCTGATAACCACCAGTCATACTTTATACGACCGCTTGCGCGACATATTGGATAAATTCTTCTTCAGTAAAGCCGAGCAAGTAGCCCGTACTGAAGCGCGTGAATATGCCTCAGAATTAGCTTTCCAGCCTGCGCCCGTGCCAGAAATTCAGCCGTTGGAAGAAAATACGATTCCACTTGTTACCAATCAGGGTCAAATACCGGAAGTAGAAGGGGGATTCAGCCAAAAAGCCTTTAAAGATGCGGTACGGCGCGCCATTTCCAGCCTCAAAAATTCCCCCCAACTCGTTAAAAGCCCCTTGTTGAGCCTGAATGTCGTGGAAAAAAGGCTCAAATTGCAGGATTTAGAAGATAATCGCCTAAATCGTGCCACAACCCTCAAAAGCCTTTTAACAGAGCTGATTGAGCGATTGCGCCCGGATGGCGCAATTTTCGGTACTTCAGAAGCGTGGCGCTATTACAATTCTCTATATTTCCCCTATATTCGAGAAGTTTCCAAGAAAAACGCCTTTGCCGAAGCCCGCAGATTGGCAGAAGAAAGACGTAAAAATGGCAATCGGGAACCCGGAGAAATAGAAAAGGTGTTGGAATGGCTCAGCGATGTGGACGAAGATACCTTTTACAAGTGGCAGCGACGCGGTTCCGATACCATCGCTGAAATCTTAATGGAAGAAGAAACCAACCTCAAGTCCGTTAAAATTGCGGTTTAGGTACCCGCGGCTGCCAATTTGAGCGCTTTCATATATGCCATTATTTTAGTAATATCGTCCTCACTGAGCACCGTATTGGCGGGCATCGCCTCTCTACCATTCCGAATTATATTGCGAATTGTAGCATCACCTAAATTGAGCGTACTAAGGCGAGGACCGATTCCAGCTTTGCGTCCCTCTGCCGAGTGGCAAACGTCACATTTTCCTTGTTGCGAGAAAAGCGCCTTGCCTTGCAAAGCAATTGGATCAAGATTAGCAGGAGCAGGGGTCTCTTTGGTATCGTTAAGTGTTAAAAGGAGCATAACGAATACAGCTATCAGCAATATACCGAACAACACCAACCCGAAAAATACGGGCGAAACGCCATTTTGCGCATCGCCCGATGGATTATTTTCTTTTACTTCATTGGACATAGGGGTTATAGTACTCCTGCTTTCTTGAGAGCGGCAAGTGCTTGCGAAAAAGCCTCGACCGTTTGGTCAATATCTTCTTCGGTGTGTGCAATTGATACAAACCCTCCATGACCACCCATTAACTGCACTCCTCGCAAATCCATCTCAAGGCGTAGCGGTTCCACCACTTCGGGTAAAAGACTCGTTTTGAGGCGGGCTTGCACTTCGGGTTTCTTAAAGTAGGGCAAAAAATCCTCTGATAACAAGTTTCCGTCTTCGGGCAATTCCACTACATAAGGCGCACCAAGCAACACATGGAAAACCGACCCGCGACCGTAAGAAGTAGCTTTCCCCTTCAAACCTGCATCGAGAATAGCGCCACGTAATCCACTACGAAGTCTTTCAGCCAATCTTCCAATATAATCATAAAGCGTAGTTTGCGCGTTTGGCTCTGCAATCAGCGAAAGCGCAGCCACACCTGCCGCGGCAGAAAGAGGATTGCCGTTGAAAGTACCATGATGGCGAATGAATTTTTTCCCGGAAGCAGGATCGAATACCGCCATTATTTCACGGCTACCAACCACCGCACCACCGTTCAAACCACCCGCCAGTATTTTGGCAAGGCAAGTTAAATCTGGTAATACCCCTTCGATTGCCTGAATACCACCCGGTCCGTAGCGAAAGCCGCTTACAATCTCATCGTAAATTAATAGCGCCCCTTCCCGCCGGGTTAGATCTCGCAGTCCCGCCAATAAACCGGGCGGATTTGGAACAGCGCCATAGCTTGCGCCATCGGCTTCCAATATAACCGCCGCTATATTTTTATCCGCCGCAAAGGCTTTCTCAATCTCTTGTAGGTCAGGGCTTAACACCAATATGTTGTCCGCTACCGCCTGTGGAATACCTATCGGTGCAACTTTGCTTTGATTTACACTGCTATAATCGTTCCAACCGTGAAAGCGCCCTTCCAGCTTCAGAATTTTCTCGCGCCCGGTAACGGTTCGGGCAAGACGCATCGCCATCATAGTAGCTTCGGTGCCACTGCTGAAGAAACGCACCTGCTCGGCGCTGGGAATCAATTTGCAAATTAGTTGCGCCCAACGCACCTCACCGGGATGGTTGCCGCCCAGATGAGTACCGCGAGAAGCTTGTTCTACCAGTGCCTGAGTAATAACCGGATGAGAGTGACCAAAAATAAGTGAGCCGTGTCCCATCCAATAATCAATATAACGATGCCCATCCACATCCCATTTATAAGCTCCCTGAGCGCGCTCGAAATATAAACCCGGCGCTGTTTCCCAATAACGACTGGCATGCGTTGCCCCGGTTGGGAAAACCTGTTGCGCTTCTTCGTATAATTCAAGCGAGGTGGGGTTTTGTGCCAGAAATTCATCAAGGCTATTAGTAACTTTAGCAGTCATTTTTTTATCTCCCTGCAAGCGGATTAAATAACAGGAGCGATTGTAACAAAGCATAGGCGGGCTTGGCAAACCAGCGGTATAGTGTCAAAGAGATGTCGAAAAAACCGTTTGTAGCCTATGCTATATTTTTTTTGCTCAAAAAAGATTACACTTTTTTTCAACGAGTATAAGGGCACTCGCAGGTTTTTTGCTCATGCAACGCTGCGGAGCCTGAACATGTAATAGGCTCAAGCTAGAGAGGATGGTCTTATGCCCATTAGACAGCCAAAACAATCGCGCAACGTTACCTCTGTATTAGGGGATGTGCCGGTGCAGCTTACAGTACTAGGAGTCTGGCTTACTGGCATTGCCATTGGCGTTGTAATGCTTCTGCTCATCGTACTTCCCAATTCGCTTGGCAATAACAAGGTGATTCCGGCAAACTTGGCTTCTGCTGATTTTACCAACTACAGCCAGATTGATCCGGTAGTTTACAAACAGTATGCCACAGATGGCAAAAAGGTTTTCAGTCTGAAATGCCAAATTTGCCATGCAGTAGGAGGTACTGCTGCAACAGGGCTTGGACCACGCCTTGATCGCAGCTTTAACGCCCGTGATGCCAATTTTATAATTAAGCAGGTGCGGTTTGGTGTTTATGGTCCGCAGCAACAAACAGGTATGCCTTACTTTAAAGAAAAATTGGCAGATGATAATGACCCTTATCCATACGTTATCAGCCCTCAAGAGCTTTACCAAGTAACCGTTTACCTGCGCTCTATTCAGTTAGCACCACGTGGTCCCAAGCCGTAATTGGCAAAAGCGGTAACGGAAGAATTAAAGAGGGGGTATTGCTACCCCCTCTTTTTAGCGCATTGTCGCAAAAGCCTCGGTAAATATTTTCTCCAATTGTTTTAACTGCGCCTGAGTCTGGGAAGCTACTACGCCTTCACCACGTCGTTCTCCTATCAAAAACAGAACAATCTTGGCATCTGATTTCAAGCGTTTGATTACTTCCAAAACCAGATAAGTGCTGTTAAGTCCATTAATCTGGCGACGATAAAAAACGTTATGATCACTATTGGTTTCAATGGGATAGAGTGGTTTTTCCATCGCAGCCAACGCTTCGGTTATTGCATCGGTCAGGTCAAACATCTCCAAGGATTGGATGAAAACCGAACCACTGCTAATTTTCCCGCTCACGTCCGGCGCGGTGGCATTGATATTGCAAATTTTCCCGAATAGCTTGTCGTGATACACCCCTATCCGAAGCAATTTATGTTCCTTATCATCTACCAACCTTTTCTGGTACAGATAGAAAGTATTGTCATCGGGAGTGGCTACATAAATCCGCTCTGTTCCTTTACTAACCGGCTGATTACGCTGAAATCCGCCCGTTCCATAATTTTGGGGGGGGTTGTAATTGGGTTGAGTATAAGAAGGGCGCATACCCTGCCCGCTACTCTGGGAAGAACTCTTACGGGCAAGCTCTGCATCAACTTTAGCGCGAGAGACGGAGTCTTTTAACATTTCGTAGGCGCGATTCACCTGTTGCATTTGGGTTTGCGCCTCCGCAGATTTATTCAAATCAGGGTGGTACTTTTTGCTTAATGCTCGATAAGCTGCGGAAATAACCTCTTCGTCAGCAGTAGGGTCAACTTTCAAGATCTTATAAGGGTCGAAATCCATATTTGTTCCAGTTCTTGCCTGTTACCCGGCACTAAAATGCTACATGCACGAATTAGGGAAGGAAAACGTTGTGCCGGAAATTCCAAACTAATTTAAAACCTCCCCTTTTCAGGATAGCTATTAGCATTTCAACTATTATACATCAGCTATTAAAAGTTTTGAATCTGAGTTTCTGTTTACCATATTTTTACAATTTTAGAATACTTTATTAGCAAATTAATGAGATAATAAAACCATAAGAGGCTAGTTAAGCTCTTTAACATAGATTTATAAAACCCATTAGGGTTTGAAGATATCCCCGGCATCGCCGGTTTTATATAGATTTTGTGACGATGACCGGGTTTGATAATCCGGTCATCTTTTACTTTATAACTCTCGGAAGGTGCTACCTATGTACCGACTTAAGATTAGTATATTGTTTATTCTCCTGCTGAGTCTAGCTTTATCCGCCTGTAGTGATACTACCCCTACCGCTACTACGACCACTCAGGTTTCAAGCCAGACAGTTACTGTTCCCACCACTATATCTACCGATACTAGCAAACCTGCTGCCACTGCTGCCGCAACTAGCACAGCCGCAAAAATTACACCAACCGCCACCACGGTTTTGAGCGCCGATCAAGTTGAGAGCAACTCGGTAGTAGGCGTAGTAAAAAGCGCCAGCCCTGCCGTCGTAACCGTTTATACCAAAGCTACGCGCACTACTACAGGTAGCCAATTTACTGTTGGTACCGGAAGCGGCGCAATAATCAGCGAAGACGGTTACATCATTACAAACGCGCACGTGGTAACCGGAGCGCAGGGTATCAGTGTTGCCTTCAATAACGGTCAGAAAGTCGTCACCGCCAAACTGATAGGTGAGGATGATGATGGCGATATTGCGGTCTTAAAAGTAGATGTAAAAGTGCCTGCCGTACTTAAATTCGGCGATTCAAGCAAATTGGAAATTGGGGAAACAGTTATTGCCATCGGCGCTGCTCTTGGAGACTTCCGCAATTCGGTAACAAAGGGAGTTGTGAGCGGAATTAACCGCACCATCCCCGGTGATACCTCACCCAATGTTTATATCCAAACCGATGCTCCGATCAATCATGGCAATAGCGGCGGACCATTGTTAAACCTGAAGGGTGAAATTATAGGGATTAATACAGCGGTAGTACGCAGCGTCAGCGGTAGCAGTAGCACTTCAAGCGCAAGCGATGTAGCAGAAGGCTTGGGCTTCTCGATACCTAGCAATGTGGCGGGCATGATATCTGAGCAGTTGATGACCAAAGGAGTTGCTTCCAAACCTTATTTCGGGATACGTTATCAAATGATAACTCCAGCTATAGCCGGTACGAGTCTATCAGGCATTAGCATACCCGAAGTGGAAGGCGCATGGATCAGCCCTAGCGGAAGACAGCCGGGAGTAGTTGCGGGAGGACCTGCCGATAAAGCCGGACTGAAAGATAACGACATTATTACTGCCATCAATGGCGTGCCACTAAACGACCTGAACCCGCTTGTAACCGCTATATTAAAATATAAACCTAATGACACCATTAGCCTTACGGTGCAGCGTGGTAAAGATACACTCACCTTACAACTCACTCTGGGCGAACGCCCCAAAACCCTGAACTGATTTCGCCTCATTCTTGCCCTCGGTTAGTCCGGGGGCTTTATTTTTCTGTACTTTTTCTGCCCAAACCGCTATAATCAGCAAAGCTTAACCAAATTTAGGTGAGGAGAATTATGACTCAGCAGCTTTACCAGCAAACCATTGAACTGCGCGGACATATAGTTGATAGCCTGATTTTGCCGCAATTGATGGACGGCATTATGGATCTCGGCGGAAACTACGAGGTTGAGGAATTCGAGCTAGGGCGTAACAAAACCGAACCCAGCTACTGCCGCATGCGTATCATTGCCACTACCGATAGAATTCTGATGGATGCGCTCTTAGTAGCACAACGACTCGGCGCAGTTATTCTTTCCGATGCCGATGCCAAATTTGAACCTGTTCCCCGCGATGGGGTTTTCCCTCTAGACTTTTACGCTACCACTAACTTGCAAACTCATATTCGTATAAACGGTGTATGGTTGCCGGTAGATAAAACCGAGATGGATTGCGGCATTATTTATGATGCCGAAAAGGGAACAGCCGAATGTATCCCTATGACCAAAGTTAAAAAGGGTGATTTATTGGCAGTGGGGCATTCCGGCATCAGGCTGGAAGTGCTGGAACGCGAACGCCAACGTGAAATCTTTGGCTTTATGAATAGCGCGGTCAGTAGCGAAAAACCCAAAGAATTGGCAATAAGCGGGCTGGTAGAAGAAATCAAGCATGTAAAAGCGCGGGGCGGAAAAATCCTGCTGGTGGGTGGTCCGGCAATCGCGCACACAGGTTCAGCTAAATATGTGAGTCGCCTCATCGAAATGGGCTTTGTGGATGTTTTATTCGCGGGTAATGCGCTAGGGGTACACGACATCGAAACCGCCCTTTACGGCACTTCATTGGGAGTATCGTTGTCGAGCGGGTTGAATGCGGAACATGGTCATCAACACCATTTGAAAGCCATTAACACCATTCGCTATTATGGCAGCATTGCTCAGGCGGTTGAACAGGGTGTATTAAAGAGCGGGATCATGTACACCTGTACCAAACACAATATTCCGTTTGTGCTGTGCGGCTCTATCCGCGATGATGGTCCGTTACCGGAAGTAATTACCGATGTGCTGGTTGCGCAGGATGTTATGCGCGAACATCTCGAAGGAGTGGAAATCACCCTCATGGTATCTACGATGCTACACAGCATCGCGGTGGGCAACCTGTTACCGGCACGAGTTCGATTGGTTTGTGTAGATATAAATCCCACCGTAGTAACCAAACTGGCGGATCGAGGCAGTAACCAAGCGCTAGGTATCGTTACCGATGTGGAAAGCTTCTTGGGTGAACTTTACCGGCAACTGAGCGGAAACAACGGCAACTAACTGGGTTCTTATTTTGGAGATATATGGCACTTACTTTAGGTATTATAGGTTTCAGTAAAAGCGGCAAAACTACCGTTTTTAACATTCTTACACACGGACACGCCGAAACCAGCGCATACGGTTCGGCTGCTACTCCCAACCTCGGTACTGTGAAAGTGCCGGACAAACGGCTGGAAGTGCTAACCGAAATGTTCATCCCCAAAAAAACCACCTACGCTACGGTTGAATATACCGACGTAGCGGGTATGAACCCCGGCGCTACCAAACAAGGGCAAGCACTTCCCGGCTTGAACTATATCCAGAAGGTACAAGCTCTGGTTCATGTGGTGCGAGCTTTCGAGGACACCAACATCCCACACCCTTCCGGCAAGGTTGACCCTATCCGCGATATTGAGACGATGGATTTAGAACTGGCTTTCAGCGACCTTAGTATTATCGAGAAACGCTTAATCAAGCTGGAAGAAAACATTAAGAAATTCAAATCTGGTCCTGAGCGCGATGCTTATGTTTTTGAGCAGGAAATTATGGTGCGCTTGAACGAGTCGCTTTCAAACGAAATTCCGATTCGCGATCTGGATTTGAACGAAGACGAGCTAAAAGTGATTCGCGGCTACCAATTCTTGAGTCAGAAACCGTTACTTACCATCCTGAACCTAGGCGAAGAAAAAGTAAGCGGGGCTGACCAACTACTGGCAGAAGTGCGAACATTAGCGGGCAAACGCAAACAAAGTGGAGTTGAAGCCCTGCGCGGGAAAATTGAAATGGAAGTCAGCCAACTTGACCCGGAAGAAGCCGAGATGTTTATGGAAGAGTTGGGCATCAAAGAAAGCAGCTTAGATAGAATTATCAAAGCGTCTTACGATTTGCTAGGCTTGATTTCCTTCCTAACCGCCGGAGCAGATGAAGTACGCGCTTGGACTATTCGGAAAAATACCCCGGCAGTACAGGCAGCTGGAGAAATCCACAGCGACATCGAAAAGGGGTTTATTCGCGGAGAAATCGTTAGCTATGACGATTTGATAAAAACAGGGAGCATGACTGAAGCAAAGCGGTTGGGTGTGTACCGCAGCGAAGGCAAAACCTACATCATGCAAGATGGCGACATCGTAAACTTCCTGTTCAACGTCAAAAAATAACCAGTTGCCCCTCCACCGATACATGTTGGAGGGGCAAGCAATCGCTTGCTAGGTGCGCTCTAGCACCCAATGTTTCAGAAAGCGCTCCATCCGCCGGTAGTAGTCCTGAATATTCTCGGACTTGCGCCAGCCATGACCTTCCCCTTCATATGCCACATATTCGAAATCGGATTTACCTGCTTTCTTGAGTGCATCTACCATTTCTTCACCCTGTTTAGCGGGAACGCGCTTGTCCTCAGCGCCCATCATAATCAAAAGAGGCGCTTTAATATTAGCGGCATAGGTTACTGGTGAACGTTCTACGTACAAGTCGTAATTTTCAGGACGTGCACCGAGCAAATCTTGCATAAGATAGCGCGCAAGTCGGTCAGTTTGATCGGGAAAGCTGGCGAAATTGGAAACCCCCACCAATGCCACGCCCGCTTTGAATAGTTCGGGGAATTTGCCGAGCAACAGCATAGTAGCATAACCACCACCGCTACCGCCCCAAGCTACAACTTTACGGGGGTTTACCAACCCTTCCTTAGTCAGATAATCTACCGCCCCGATATTATCGAGCATATCTTCATTGCCCCATGCCCCATTCAAGAGGTTGCGGAAAGTCCGACCATAACCGGTACTGCCCCGGAAATTCGGCTCAATCACTGCCCAACCCCGATTAACCCAATATTGCACGCTACCGTCCCAACGGCGATTATATTGTGCCACCGGACCACCATGCAAATGTAACAATAAGGGGTGTTTACCCGGTAGCTCCTTGCGGGGTCTGAAAAGCAGCCCTTCAATATTCAACCCATCGGGGCTAGTCCAGTGTACCGCTTCAGCCTTAACCAAACCGGACTGCTCTAACCCTCCTATCGTATTATGCGTTACTTGTTTTGCGGTATTCAGCGCAAGGTCGTACACAAAAATATTGGGTGGGAAATTTACACTTTGCTTGAGATAAGCCAATCGCTTCCCGTCCGGTGAAAATACCAGTCCGGTACAAACCGCTTCGCCATTCTCGATTACCAAAGTTTGACCTTCGCAAGTGGTATAGCTTATCCCTACATTACAATTCCGGTTTACAGTGTAGGCAATACCACGTCCATCCAGTGACCATACCGGCTCGCCCTGTTCAAATTCAGCCGATGCAAAGGGTGTTGCCTGACCCGTCTCAAGATTCAGAAGTTGAACGTTAGCCCACCCGCTTTCCTCAGTTACATAGGCAAGCCATTTCCCATCCGGTGAGGGGCGAGGCTGGTCATTTACCCTGTTTTTGCCCCAACCATCCACCAGCGTTTTACTTTCTCCGGTTTGTAGATTTAGAAGGTTGATACTGGTTTCACTCCACCAAAATTTCCGGTTATCATACTCACCATAGATCAAATACTTACCACCCGGAACCCATTGCGGATCAAAAACGATGTGATCGGTTTTGTTAAGCTTACGACCCCAACTCTCGCCGTCGCTGTCGCAAACAGCCAAGTCTATACGATCACCATAGCCCGTTACATAAGCGACTTGCTTGCCATCCGGTGAGAAAGAGGCGCTAAATTGCAGCCCTTCTCCCTGCAATGTCAGACGTTTAGCCACGCCACCCCTAACCGGAATACACCATAATTTCCCATCCTTACCACTCATATAAAGCAAAATCGCGCCATCTGGAGATACATCCAAAGCGCTTTGGGAAATTCGCAAAAGCCCGCCTGCCTCCACATCGGAAGTTAGTTGAATTGAAACTCCAGTTTCAAGATCAAGGCGAATAATATCGGTACGACCATTATAATCTTGGGGATAAAAAAGGGTATGTCCATCCGGTGACCATACCGGAGTACCAATATTTTTTAGCTGCGAAAGCATTCCTGAGGTCAGGGTAGGTTCCCAGTAACCGGGATTTTCACGTTCAAGCTCCGATAACGTTTTATATTCAGCCATAATGTCTGAACCTTTCATGTCTGGGAAGTAACTTGTATTTTATATGGCAGTAGAAATTTTATTATACCTCAGCTTTACCGTGTTATAACGGCTTAAACCTTGCTATAAGTATATTAAACAACCCTCTAGACATAATATGATATAATGGAAATAATCATGATATGTTAAGTTAATGGCTTGCAAATAAAAGAGAACTTCCGCAAAAATAATGTATAAAAACTCTAAGAGTGCCACTTTTCTAGGCGCATATGGGGGGGGGCAGAAAGTGACAGAAACGAGCGCAAACGATATTAATGCTCTGTTGGTGCAGGGCTTTAAGGCTGCGAAAGAGGGAAAACGTGAGGAAGCGTATAACCTTTTCTGCAACGTGGTCAACCTTGACTCAAATAATGAACACGGTTGGCTGTATCGAGCCGCAACCACAGATGACCTTTCGGAGGGATATGTTTGCTTACAACGAGTGTTGAGCATTAATCCTAACAACGCAAAAGCTCAGCGTGGCATCGAGCGAATCAAAGCCCGATTAGATGAGGAAGCACAAGAAACTGGCAAACCCGCCGAAACTTCTGCACAAGTGCCAGAAACCACCACACAAGAGAACCTTAGAGTAGGGGAACAAGAATTAGTTTCGGGGCTTGGTGTGAGTGATACACATGTAGAAAAGCAATCCCAAGACTTTGATAATGTTCAAACCAGCCAAACCTCCCGGATGAATCTGAGCAATATGTCATCTGGCACGCCTACCGTCTCATTTCGCCAACCACCCGGTCCTGCAATACCGCCATTTACCAGCCCACCTCCGGTTCAAGCAGAAGAAGTGGAGGAGCCAAGTTACGCCAGTAAGGATACCGTCCCTACTTTTAGCATTCCAAGCTTGCAAGTTGATTACTCTGCCGCAGAGGAAGATATACCACCGATAATTACTCCTCCAACCTATAGCCAACGTGCCAAAGGAGCTTATGAAGAACCCGGTTTGGACTCTTTAAGGGCTGAAATAGGAGGACGCAACAAGAAGAAGGAAAAACCGCAGCTTCAGGCTTTTGGAGGCGGCACTGCCACCAGCCTCGACCGCAGCGGCAGAGAACGTCAGACTAAACAGCGACGAAGATTATTACTGATATTAATTACCTTGATTGTTGCGTTTATTCTTTTAGCAGCAGTTGTTTCATATCGCAACCGTAATCAGACGACGGCTGATAATAGCAATGATAGCGCAACTGGCGTAGTGGCAACGACTGTGGCTACCACTATATCCACTACTGCTTCGCTCGCTACTACCGCCGCACCTGCAACTACCAATGCGGTTGTGACTACTGTAGCGGCTACCACTGCGCCCGCTACAACTGCCGCACCCGTTGTTACCACTGCCGCTCCAGCAACTACCGCGGCACAAGCTCCTGCGACTCCCCGACCAATAATCAGGGTGATTGTAAGCGGTGACAACCTGACCACTATAGCAAAACAATACAATACCTCGGTTGAGGCGATTGTGGCTGCGAATAGCAACCCGGCGGCAGTCGGTTCGAATATCCCGCTAATCACGGGTCCGAGCAACAATCTGCAGATTTACTTCAATACTAAGCTCGTTATTCCGGTTAATCAGCCTAATTTCCGGGGTAAGGCAGTGGTACTTAAAGCAGGCGAAACAGTTGAAAGTATCGCCCAGCAATACAAAGTAGCCGCATCCGACATCCTTAAGCTGACCGGATTGACTGCACCGGGTGATGCTAAAGTTGGCGACGCGCTGTTATTGCCTTAGCAGTTCGAAAATCGTGAGAGGTTGCACCTAAACCGTGCAACCTCTTTTTTGTCTTCAATATTACCCCTTATTCACATCGAATAAACATTAAAAGATTCTTCCCGAAGTATATAATGTTTGTAGAAGAATTGTTTAGGTTTGTGAAGATATGTACAAATTGAGGGTAGTAGTTTATGGCGAAGCTTATAAGTAAGTTACCGCATTGGGCATTTGTTGGCTGGGTGGGTCTTTTCGTATTATTGAGTGTCATCTGCCAGCAATTTCTAGACCTATCAGCAGCATTCGGCTGGGGGGTACTAACTCTTAGCACGTTTGCCTTCTACCTTCTAACGATAGAACAACAAGAAGTGCGCTGCGAAAAAGCCGGGTGGATTCTAACCCCCGGTGGAGTGCTAGCAATGCTGGCGTGTTTGCCCGATATTCAACTTTTTCTGGTTATAATTAGCATAATCGCTATCCTATACGCCGTTCTCTTGCAAATGGCGCAAAAGAACAACACTCTTCGACGACTTATATACCACAAGCAAGTAAAAGCGCCGCTCATAAAAGAACCGAAAGCGGCAAGACGTCACTAAACCCAAATAGCATAAACATATAACTTCTAACAAGCCCTTTCAATGGATTATGAGAGGGTTTGTTTTAGTATTACCGCCAAATTACCAATTGACATGACAGCAGCTTAATGTTTGAATTTTTACTATGGAGAATAATCTATCAAGGAAAGTACAAGGGTGAGCAAAACCCAAACGAAAAAGGAAATAGTATTTGAAGGGGAAATAACTCCAAACAGGTTACGTAAGCAAGTCTGGAGTTTGGCTTGGCCCACTATCGGAGAGCAATGTTTGAACCTGTTGGTAGGGCTTTCCGATGTGTTTTTCGTAGGTCATTTGACTTCAACGGCAGTGAATCAACTTGGATATGGCAGCGCCGAAGCATTAACCTCCGCTGCTTTGGCAACCTTCTTTACATGGGTGTCATTTGTAATATTCAGCGCAGTGAGCATTCCCGCTACCACACTGGTAGCGCGCGCTTATGGCGCACATGATATAAAACATGCTGCCCACATAGGACGGCAAGCACTGGTAGTTGGGCTGATTACGGGCATTATCGTGGGAATTATTCTCCACTTTTCTGCCAGTTACCTTATCTTAGCTTTTGGCGCAAGTGGAAATGTCGCACAGATTGGCACAATATATCTGGAAACCGCTGCTTTTGGCTTGCCGCTTTGGGCGCTTTTAACGATCGGTAATGCATGCCTACGTGGGTCGGGCGACACTCGTACCCCATTACTAATTATGCTACTGGTGAATAGCATAAATATTGTCGGTTCGGCGCTACTGGTAAACGGTACGCTTGGCTTCCCTATAATGGGCATTAGAGGAGCAGCTATGGCAGCCGCTACCGCTTGGACAGTGGGAGGGTTGGCGGTGGCTATCCGCTTGTATAAAGCACCGCGACTGGGAAATATAGGGGCACTTTATATTCCCTTCGGAGTTAAACTTGAGGCAGCCACAATTCTAGCTATGCTCAGGATTGGACTCCCTACGCTAGGAGAACAACTCGCTTTCCAATTCGGAATTTTCTTCTTCGCCCGCATGGTAGTTGGGTTGGGAACCACTAACTATGCCGCCCATAATGCCATAATCAGTATAGATAGCATAGCTTTTTTACCGGGTATGGGTTTTGGGATAGCAGCTACGGTGCTGGTAGGGCAATGCCTAGGAGCAAACCGTCCCGATCTGGCAAAACGCTATGCTATCACCTCTTACCAGTTGGGACTGGTTTTTATGACATTTATGGGTATCACCTTTGTACTTTTCCCTCAATTTTTTCTAAGTATATTGGTAAACGACCCCAATGTAATCGAAGCCGCTACCAATCCTCTACGCATTGCGGGAATGTTTGACCCGTTGCTGGCAACCGTCTTTATCTTCATCGGCGTGCTACGTGGCGCAGGCGATACCCGCTATCCGATGTACGCCCGGATAATTTCATCCTGTGGAGTACGCTTCATCCTCGGGTACATCTTTATTGAATTGATCGGGTTGAGCTTATATGGAGCGCGTCTAGCTATGGGTTTGGACTCGGTTGTGCTATCAATAATGGTGGTATGGCGTTTCAAAAGCGGACGATGGCAAAGCGCCATCAAAGACGAACCCGAACAACTAGAGGAATCTTCACTTCCCCAACTTGCAGCCATCCAATCTTCTGCTAATGAATAAAGAAGGTTGGGTTATCCTGAAAAGGCGTGCAAATTCGCCTTTTTTGCTTTTACTAGAGCTTGAATTTTCGCTTTGAAACTACTTGGGCTTTACAAAGTTATTCCTAAAGGTTAAGATTACGAACACACTTTATCGTTATTTTCAACTAGGAGAAATATATTATGGACGCCCAACAGTTAGAAAAAGAATTAAACGATTGGATGAGAGAACACGAAAGTGAGCTTTTCGAATTCATTCCCGATGCTATCCAAGAATTTGAAGAAGCGCATCCCGGTATAGATACAAATATGGTACGGGTAAATGCGCTATCTATGGCAGATCGCAAATTTATGGCGCGTGCTGTAGCAGAAGTTGTAAGCAAATACCTCAAATAGTGCCAAGCCCTGCTATATAATCAGCATAGGGAGATTAAAAAATGGACTTTGGAATAAAAGGCAAAGTGGCGCTTGTAGTTGCATCAAGTAGCGGAATTGGCAAAGCGGTTGCAATGGAACTTGCAAAAGAAGGAGCTAAGCTGAGTTTGTGCGCACGCAACGAGGCGCGATTATTGGCAGCAGCACAGGAAATCAGCGCTGCCACCGGAGTCGAAATACTGGCAGTTCCGGCGGATGTCACCAAAGCTTCAGATGTGGAAAGTTTGGTTAACAAAACAGTGGCACGGTTCGGGCAGATAGATATTCTGGTCAACAACGCGGGAGGCCCACCAACCGGGGCATTCGAATCGTTCAACGATGAAGAGTGGGCTAAAGCCATCGAGCTTAACCTGCTAAGTACAGTTCGCTTAACTCGCGAAGTATTACCGCACATGAAGAAAACAGGGGCTGGGCGTATTATTAATATTACCTCGATGACCGTAAAGCAACCTCTTGAAGGCTTTGTACTCTCCAACTCGGTCAGGGCAGGCGTAACAGGTTTGGCAAAAACCCTATCAAACGAACTGGCAAAACACAACATTACAGTCAATTGTGTTTTACCGGGCTGGACAGCTACCGATCGCGTGTTGGAAATTCAGAAAGCACGCGCCAAGCGAGAGAACCGCACCGAAGAAGATATACGCACTGAAATTGAACGCTCCATTCCAATTGGTCGCATGGCTGAGCCTGAAGAGTTTGGCGCAACTGTTGCTTTTCTGGCAAGCGAACGAGCCAGCTATATCACCGGGGTATCCTTACAGGTGGACGGTGGTTTCATTAAGGGCTTAATTTAAGCAAATGCGAAGCAAAGAAGATTTCGACTCGGAAATTCAACAGGTGGTCGAGCGAGTCTACGAAGATGAAATGCTACGCGCCGACCTGACCGACGAAGAAGCTCAGCCTGTGCTGGACTGGGCTTCGAACTATCTATACCAACGGCTGGAAAATAAATATTCGAATGCCACATCCGATACTGAATTGGAAGGCGCGCCGGACTATGAGTATGGGCTGGTAAAACAAGTGGTGCTAGCGATAATAGCGCTTTCTAACCCTCTGTTAAATGAGTCAGAAGCGCCGCAGCATGCCATCATGTTCAGTGCGGTAAGAACTCTGGCACAATCAATCGGTGGGCTTCTAGGAAACAAAAAGCTAGAATCAGTTGGAGAACCTGCAACGTCGGAAGGAAAATCGGAAGTATCCGATAAAGAGCTTGACCCCCACCAAACGACCCTATTTAATTTAGGATTAAGCCCAGCCACAGTTCGTAATTTACCACGACAACTCGCAGGGAAAAATCGACAGGAAAAAATCGATTTGCTGATGAGCCTATTGCAAACGGTAAACTAACCAAAATTTTCACAAAGCATTTTCCAATTTGTGCTATAATACGTGAAGTGAAAATGGAGAAACAGGCACGCTTAATTTTTTTTACGTGAGCGCCTTTTCTTAGCACGCTTATATCTGCTTAAAATGTTCCCATAGCGTGGGAGTAAAACCCCATGCATAATCACCAAATAAATAAAACCAATTCCTTTCCTTTGGAGGTGTGGTGTTGTCTCTCACAGTTTTCAACAATGGTGGTGCCGGCAGTAGTATAGAGCTTGCCAAAGCCAATGCTATACTGGATAAGTACGATTCGTGGGATATCAAACGCGAAGCTTTAATACCAGTTCTTCAGGATTTCCAGCACGAATATGGTTACATTCCCGCGCCAATTGCTGCTCTTATCGGTCAGCGATTGGATCTTACCCTTCCTGAAATCTATGGGGTAGCTACTTTCTACACTGACTTTAAAGTTCTCCAGAAAGCCGAACATCGTATCCTGCTGTGCGAAGGCATTGCATGTTATATGTGTGGTTCGAAGGGGCTAGGTAAGCTCGTTAAGGAAAAACTAGGTATCGAACATACCGAAGTTACTCCAGACGGAAAGTGGACGGTTGAGCGGGCTAACTGGTGCTTTGGGGCATGCAACTTGATGCCGATAGTAGAAATTGATCACACGGTTTATGGCAATGTGACTGCTGAAAAGCTAAGCCAATTGATTGATGATATCAATGCAGGCAAAATTAAAGAGCATCATCACTAGAGGAGTGCATCGAATAAATGAACCGCCAACAATTTCATGAGCTGCAAGCCCGTCTGGCTGGACAGCGTAAGGCGCTTTTTGAAAATAACACCGTCATTCAGGTTATGATGGATGGCGGTTCAATCCTTTCAGGTGCCAAACAGACATATGAGTATTTTCAAAAGGAAATTGTCAGTCGCGGACTGAAAAACGTGGTGGTCAAAATGGTGGGTAGTTTTGGCGCTATGTGGGCTGATCCTACCGTTTTCATCAGCAAACCCGGTGGTCCAAGAGTCCTTTATGGATTTGTAGATACCAAACGAGCAGGTGAATTGCTCACCAGATTTGTACTAGGTGATGACCCTTGCGCTAATTGGTCGCTTGGTTGGGTTTCAAATGACCCCTATCACTATCCAGATTTCGCTTGGGCAAAAGCCCCTGATGAAGAATGGCGAGGCATCTTGCCGATCGGTCGCACCGAATGGGGCAAGTTACAACAGCGCATTTCTGGGCGCAACCTAGGCTTTATTGACCCCGAAGACATCGAGGACTATATCGCAATCGGCGGCTACAAATCGCTGGAAAAAGCGTTACTCGATATGGATCCGCAAAAGGTTATTGACGAGGTTAAAGCCTCCAAATTGCGTGGACGTGGTGGTGCAGGTTTTTCAGTCGGTACTAAATGGCAATCAACCCACGATGAAACCCGCATGCCAAAGTATGTGGTGGTAAACGGGCATGAAGGCGAACCAAACGTATTCAAAGATCGCCGCCTGTTTGAAGGTGACCCTCATTCCACCCTCGAAGGATTACTTCTGGGCTGCTATGCTGCCGGAACTGGAGATGCTTACATCTATGTCGGTTCTGAACACCCCCTAGCCTTCAAACGTATTGGCATCGCGGTGGAACAGGCGCGCAAAGTAGGCTTATTAGGTAAGAACATTCTGGGTAGCAATTTTAGCTGCGATGTAAAGGTAATTATCGCGGCAGGCTGCTATATCTCCGGTGAAGCAAGTGCAATGCTCTACGGTATTCAAGGCTTACGTGGTATGCCCCGTGTAAAGCCGCCTCGTTCCTACGAAGCAGGTTTGTGGGCGCAGCCAACTACCGTTAACAACGTGGAATCTTTCAACAACGTGCCGGAAATCATTCTGAGAGGCGGCGCTTGGTATGCCGGGTTTGGTAGCGAGAAAAGCAAAGGTACTAAGCTAATTATGCTTTCAGGACCTTTCAAGCGGCAGTGCCTAGCAGAAGTCCCCTTTGGCGGTCCTATCTCCGACTCGATTAACATCGTCGGCGGCGGTTCATCAGATCCCAAACATCCGATTAGAGCAGTGCAAACTGGTTCGGTTTCGGGTGGTTGTTTCCCTCCTTCTATGTTCAATATACCCTTTGATATTGATGCTTTTGGCAAATGGGACTGTTTGTTGGGTAGCGGTAGCTTCACTGCCTATACCGATCAGCAGTGTCTCGTGGACGCAGCATACTATGTGCTTCGCTATAATCGCGACGAAAGTTGCGGCAAATGCGTCCCTTGTCGTATTGGCAACGAAGGGCTAACCGAAATGCTCTGGCGTATCAAGAATGGCGACGGCAAGGAAGAAGATGTGGAAAAAATGCTCCAAATCTCCGACCTAGTTATTGAACACTCAATCTGCGGTTTAGGACAAGCAGCGCCGCTGCCAATCCGCAACATGCTCAAGATTCCAGAGTTCAAAGCAGAGTTGATGGAACATATAATCAACAAGCGCTGTCGTTCCAATGTTTGCTCGATGGAACACTCTAATTTCAAAATGCTCGGTTTCGGTACCGGGGTACGAGCAAATCACCAGTATAAATAATGATAAAAGGGGCTTGGAAGATACGATTTCTTCCCGCCCCGTACAATTTTACAGTCAAACAAGAATCAGTAGTGTACTGAAAAACCCTTAGAGGAGTTTGATATTTATGGCTGATGCGACCCAGGGTGTGCAACTGGTCAAAGTAACTATAGATAATGTCGAGGTAAGTGTGCCGAAAGGTACATTCGCGATTGAAGCGGCTAAGAGAGCGGGTATTTATATATCCAACATGTGCGCTCACCCCGATGTACGTCCCTTCGGCTCTTGCCGTATGTGCACGGTAGGTACAGTTAGCAAGTGGGGGTTTGACTTTGAAATCTCCTGCGCCTTAGAGTGCAAAGACGGCATGGTAATCTTTACCGAAAACAGCAATGACCAAGTACGCGAAGTCAAGCAGTTTATTCTCGAATCTCTATTGATAGACCACCCGCTCGATTGCCCCATTTGCCCTTCCAGCGGCGCATGCGATCTACAAAATGCAACTTGGCACTATGGCATAAGCGAAAACCGCCTGGCACGTCCAAAAGACTGGTATGAGGTGGATTATCTCAGCCCTGCTATTGTTATCAAGCGCGATCGCTGCGTGAATTGCGGGCAATGTGTGCGTGTTTGCGAAGAACTGGTCGGTGCAAAAGCCCTGTGTTTCGCCAATCGCGGTATTGAATCTTACATCGACTCAGCTTGGGGCGGAGACCTCACCACTACAACCCCCTGCACCAGTTGCGGTATGTGCGTAGAAGTTTGCCCGGTAGGTTGTCTGATGCATGTGCAATTTGAAAATACCTTCTTGAACTGGAATCTCAAACGCACGCCCACTACTTGTAACTATTGCAGTACAGGTTGCCAAGTGAATCTTGAAGCCGAGGTAAATACCGGGCTGATAGAAAAAATAACCTTCAACGAAGCAGCAGGCGTAGGCGATGGACGCTCATGCGTAAAAGGTCGCTACGGACACCAATATATCAATAGCAAAGACCGTTTGACCTCACCGTTGATGCGCAAGGGCGAAGAATTTGTCGAAATAAGCTGGGATCAGGCTTATAACGAAATTCTAAATCGCCTCAACAAATATAAGGGTGATCAATTCGCGGCAATTGCCAGCGGGAAACTCACCAACGAAGAGAATTATCTTCTCCAAAAATTCACTCGTGGCGTGATGAACTCGAATAATATCGACAACTCAATCCGGTTCAATCACGGGGCATCAATAAACGCGCTGCTAAGCCAGTTCGGTATGTTTGGAATGACCAACACCGTACACGATGTGAAAGATTATTCCGGTTGCATGCTTATCGCTGGTTCAGACCTAGAAAATACCGCTCCGGTTATTAGCTACCACTGGCAAGAAGCAGTACAACGGCGCAAAGCTTTGAAAGTTATAGTGGTTGACCCACGCCCTTCCCGCTGGACTGAACGCGCCCATCTGTGGTTGCAAATCAAGCCGGGAACTGATGCCGCGCTGTTTAACGGTCTCGCCTACATCATCTTCAAAGAAAACTTGTTAAACACTGATTTTATCTCGGCACGTACCACCGACTTTGAAGCTTGGAAATCCTCGCTGTCTGAATACACGCCAGAGAAAGTAAGCGCGATTACTGGTGTTCCGGCGGCTAAATTGCTGGAAGCGGCGCGTCTATATGCTACCGGAGGTGCTGGTAAAGGCAACACGGGCAAGGATGGGAAATATCCAGCATCTGCCATAGTCTACGGTACTGGCATTACACAATGGACTAATGGCGTTGAGAATGTGCATACGTTGGCAAACCTAACCCTGTTAACCGGAAACCTTGGACGACAAGGCGGCGGTTTGAACGGTATTCTTGATCAAGCAAATGATCAGGGTGCTGCGGATATGGGATGCTTACCGGATTTCTTGCCCGGCTATGTACCCGTTACCAACAATGAAGGTCGCGCGGTACTGGAAACCCTATGGTTCGGACAAGCCAATGAAGCTATACCGGCTAAACCGGGCTTGAAATTTATGGATATTTTCAAAGCCGCCGAAGCCGGACAAGTTAAAGCATTGTACATTGTAGGTGAGAACCCGCTGGTAACTGCGCCTAATCTGCAATTGATACAAAGGGCACTCGAAAAGGTAGAACTGTTAATTGTACAAGACCTTTTCATGAGTGAAACTGCCAAATTTGCCGATTTCATTCTCCCTGCCGCTGGTCATGCCGAGAAAGATGGTACTTATACAAGTACCGAACGCCGAGTCAGCCGAGTTCGCAAAGCATTGTCAGCTCCGGGAATTGCGAAACCGGACTGGAAAATCCTGACCGAACTGCTAAATCGTCCCGGTTTCGCCAATAACTATAAATCGGCAGCCGACATTCTCGAAGAAATTGCACGGACGAACAGGTTGTATCAAGGTGTTACACTCCAGAAATTAGAGCGAAGTCGCACTATTTCCACCTTCAAGCCGGGTTTGTTGTTCCCGGGAGCAGATTATAGTCGCAAATATCCTTATGCTTTAACCCGCTTTGGTCCACAGACTCCGGTTAGCACCGAGGGAGTAGCCGAAGACGGTACACCGATCCTGTTCAAAGACAAATTTGCAACGGCATCGGGTAAAGCAAGGTTTGTAGTAGCGCGCTACAATGCCAGCAAAACAACCGTAAGCCGTGATTACCCGCTAATCCTGTCGGTAGGGCGTGCTTCCTACGCCAACGACCGCAGCGGGGTAATGCTGCGCCGCAATTACGTGCCTGAAGCGCTCGATCCTGAACCGGAGTTGGAGATTAATGAGGTTGAAGCGAAGAAACTCAATATCGAAAGTGGCGATATTGTAAAAGTTGCTTCGGCTTATGGTGCAATTGAAATCAAAGCTAAAGTCACCGACACTCAACCGCGAGGTTATGTATTTATGCCTTGGATGTTCCGTGAAGCGCCCGGTTTCGTGGTCACAAGCCGCGCTACTGACGAGCGTAGCGGTTCTCCTGAGCTTAAAAATACCGCTGTTTCGGTACAATTCGTGCGGAAAAGCCTTGCCGGATTGCTGCAAACTGCAGAAGGTTTACAGGTAGTACCAAGCCGCTCATAATCTAGTTTGGAATAAAATTAAAAAAGGGGGGCGGTTTTTAGAACCGTCCCCCTTTTTCTTGAGAAATTATTATAACTGCAAAATTCCCGGCTCAAAGGTCGTGCGACCGAGTATTGCCCCGCTACTACCGAATATAATCACAGTAAGGCGGATTTTCTGCGAAACACTCTTGCGTAGTTCAGCGCAAGCGCCTTCGCAAATTTTATCGAATATCCAACCAAGACCGTCATGGTTTATGAGTTTCATCAGGTTTGATAAGCTGAAGGCTTCTCGCAAGCTCTGAACCGTTCCTATCGGTAAATTAAAACGAGTTGCCAGTTGAGTTACTAGGCTGGTATCAAATTCGGTATTATTCTGCTCTGCCTGTCCCCCAAGTGCAATTTGCTGAATCGAATTAAAATTACCGCAAATCGTTATAGAATCAAGTAATTCAAATGAAAAAGCATGATTCAGGGCAGCTTGTAGCGACAAATTATGCTGAGACAAATCTATGAATACTTCATTTGAATTGTTAAGCATAGGTAAGATACCGCTACCGACCGAATCGAGCGATAAAGCGAGGTGAGTTAGAGCCGTAGTGTTATCCAGATCGGACAAATTCACCCCATCGTTATATTGGTATGACTGTTCTAACTTGGTTTGCAGGTTAGGTAATTTGAAGGAACTCTCATGAGCCAATCCAATCATAACTCGCACTCCGCGCTCCAGCCTGTCGGGAGATATTGAGTTAATAGCTTCGGTGATCGCACTAGCTACCAGTTCACGTGGAATTAGGCTTAATGCTTTTTCTTCTTCATGAGTGGAGGCGATAAAGTGAAGCAATAACGGCACTGCTTGGAGTGCGGTGGATTCATCAGTATTTACAGGAGAAAGAGTAAGCCAGTGTAATTCAACGCGGGGATCTAAAGCTGGAACAGGTTCAAGTGCTGAATCTACAACCGGGCTAAGGCTATGTTCCCACATAACTCTAACCCAAACTTCTGGGGTTTCAGTTTCGGGCAATGCTTCAGGGGTACCAATAATTGAGCACAGTGCACTTCCGGATTCAATAACGCATTTTTGGACTTTGAAATGTGCTACACCACCACCGGGCACATTCATTCGCACCCTTTTTATAACCTGATTTGTTAATAATGCAGTAGCAGCGGCTTTAGCGGCGGCAGCAGCCGTCAGATGGACAATATCACTTTGCGAACCACCGATATCCGCTCTGGACGCATCTTTTCTGATTTCGCGTCCCATAAGATTTCTTCTTTCTGAGCCCTTGAGTTAAGTACACCCTACTCGATTTAGCTTAGCTTACCTGCATCATCGAAAGGTAATGGCTGGAACAAGGCATAGCTTGATTTCCTAAATAATTGCCTAATTCTTAATTGTGTTAACGTCCAGATGCATCGCAAGAATTACGAGTGGACTCAACTCCGCAATTCTCATTATACTTCGACATCATTTTCTTACCGGAACAAGCATCAATATTTTGGCTTGCTGGAACACTTTTAAAACTGCAATTTTCAAAAATAAAATTCGGCTAAACCAACCACTACCAGATTTGGTAATAAATTAATATATAACATCAAATTACCGATTCCAGTTTTGTTGGAGTCATTTGCAACCTTGCAAATAACATTTTTAAGCCAAGCAATCGTTCAAATATTACCCGTTTAGAGTCCGTATCAGGTATCGTTACCTGCCGTCTCTATTTCATCGCTGTTGTTAGAATTCCTCTTAACGATTTGTTAATTCTTCATTCTTTATATTAATCATTTAGAGCTTCTCTAGATTGAGAAATTTAGGTTCAAATCATACTATGTTGTAAATGATTAATTAAGAAATCCGAAAGGATTCGTTATAAAAGAGTGAGGAATCCATTAAGATTAAATAAAGTATAACTCATGGGGGGAAGCAATGTCAATATTAATTGGTATTAACTCTGATTAGACTTTATTATCAAAAACCCCCTCTTTTTGAATAGAAGAGGGGGTTTTGAAAAGGCTATTTTAGTTTTCTGAATTTCCGCCTTCGGCATTTTCAGAACCGTTTCCATGCGGTATCTTTATTGGACGACGACGACGTGGAAAAGGCTTGCCGTCCATATCGAGTTTAACCCTGAGCGGTGGACGACGGCGAGGGCGTGGAGTCGCTTCCAAACTATCTGCCGTATCAGCAGACATAACCTCATCCTCAACCGCGCCTTCCTCAGTAGCTACTTCGATATCATCTACCCCTTCTTCGGTCTGATCTTCTACCTCTACCACTTGCTCCGGCTGTTCCACCTCTGCTACATCCACTTCATCAGTCGGAAGTTCCGGCAACGGTTCAGCGGAGTAGCTCAAAAGCCCGAAATAACCAAAGGTATCAGGCACGCTTGGGGATGAAGCTTCGATTTCTGGAGCCGACTCAACTTCGGCTACTTGCTCGACAATTTCATCTTGCGCAATTTCCTGAGTAGCAGTCATTTCAGGATGCGGCGCAACCATGGGCGCGGCATTCAATTCGTCAGGCATCTGCTCCATATGCGATTGTGCTTCTGCTGCTGCCAACATTGCATATTTAACCGCTTTGTGATCTTCCTGCAAATGTGCTACCTGTACGCGCATCTTGCGAGCGCCACGGGAATGCACTTCCACCGCCATTTTCAAGACACCTTCACTTAAAAGACGAGAGAGTATTGTTCCGGCGTGGCTCTTGGCTTCATTCTCGTTCATACCATGTTTATTTAAATAGTCGCGAACGTTGGAAAGCAATAATTCGTAACCAAGCCAGCGATTGCGATGGCGTAAACCCTCTATCAAAACAATAACTTCCTGGAAGTGAGGTTGGTCAAGTAATGTAGGTTTAGGTCCAAAAGGTGATACGCTCGTTTCCTTATGGAAGGATGAAACCGAACGTCCGCGGTTGCTGGAAGTAATCGCCGCCGCTTCCTGTTCTTCTGATTCAACGACAGGAGCAGGCGCTTCAGTGGCTACGTCCAATTGAACTTCAGGTGTCCCCGATTGATAGTCATCCGACAAGTTCTCAGCCGTTTCAGCAACTGCTTCAGTTACCGTTTCTTCACCGGCAACCTCATAGTTTTCTTCGGAATCCATATCTATGGAAGACTCGCCATCGTTAACCCCATCGGTATCATCATACCCACTCTCGGAAGCATCCATTCGAGGTGTGCCCGGCATAGAAACCCATAAAATATGTCCGATTTGATCCATTTGCAGGATATTAGCAAGCTCTAAAGCTGAAAGTAGGGCTTTGAATTTGCTGAATCCATAGCGGCGTTCATTAAAACTAGGTATTCGGCGTAGCAAATCTTCTTTGAGATCGCGGGCGCGCATTTGCGCTCTACCACTGGTAGAACGTTGGGACAGAATATTGCGGATTACTTCTTTAATATCCTCAAAATTGGAAGCATGCGAAGTTGCCTGTGCGTTAGTCGAGGCAGCAGGCTTGGTTGGGGCAGGTGGCGGAGTTGTTACTACCGGAACTGCTTGAACCGGAGCCTGCACAGGCTGAGGCTGCGGTTGCTGAACAGGTTGGTAAGAGTTTGTCACAACAGGATAGTTACCTGATGTTGCTGGTTGATATTGTCCAGTATAAGCGGTCGGAGCAGGATAGGAAGGCTGTTGCTGCTGCGGGATAGGAACCTGCATATAGGGTTGACCCACGCTTGTCGGCGGAGGAGTACCACGTCGATTTCCTGCCAAGCGTCGTCCATTTCGCCCTACAACAGTGGTTTGCTGTTGGTTTTGGGGTGGGGTGGGCTGTTGTTGGTAATATTGCTGTGCAGATGATTGCTGTGAATAAACCCCTTGATAATAGGCAGCATACGGGTCGGAAGGCAGCGAAGCTTGCGCCAACAATACGCGGTAAGGCACAAACTCATCACAAATTTGCTGCAAAACATTTGCCACATAATCCGGTCCGACAACAACTACCCGCCGCCCACGCATTTTAGCAAGGCGCACCACCGGCATCATATCTTTATCACCGGTTACAAGTACGTAAGTGCGGACACTGGGCATCAAATGTAAGAAGTCCACACAATCGGTCACCATCACCGGGTCTGCAAGGCTCTTGCCCTTACCGGTTTGTCCGCTCAAATCACGATCAGCGTGAAAAACGGGAGCGTAAACGGTTTCAACGCCAGCTTTGTAAACTTCAAGACGATCAACGGTATTTGACCATTCGGCGTAAGCACGGGCAAGCACCAAAGTGCCATAAGATTGTGCCTTTGCAATCAGCACGTCGAGATTAGGACGATTGCTGCCACGGTCGGCATAATTACTAATTACAAGGTTATCCCAATCTATGAATAAGGCTACCTGATCTGTTTCTTCTTCCTTGCGGTTATATATATTTGGATATATTGCCATGTTAAATCTAATCCTTTCAAGCCTCTAGCAAACTCTCAATAGAGTTGACCCGCTTCATTGCCGTGTCTATACTTGATACTGCATATATAGAAGCCGTGTTTTTTGTAACATTCTTTCGGACAAATGATAGGGGGTACTTAAGTTGTCTAATTCCAGAATAAAAAAGGTCGGGCGAGGCGATGAGCGATTGCTCGACCAATTGCGCGGAGTACGTATTACACCCAATGTTGTGGAGTGGGCGGAAGGTTCTGCTTTGGTTGAGTTTGGAAAAACCCGGGTGCTTTGCACTGCCAGCGTAGACGAGAAGGTTCCGCCCTACCGTGCGGGCAAAGGGATTGGTTGGGTTACTGCTGAATATTCGATGCTGCCACGGGCGACTCACTCCCGAACCCCTCGTGAAGCGGCGGTTGGAAAGGTCAGCGGTCGAACCCAGGAAATTCAGCGCCTCATCGGGCGTAGCCTGAGAGGTATTGTTAATTTTGTCAGCCTCGGAGAGAGGCAAATTATTGTTGATTGTGACGTTTTGCAAGCCGACGGAGGAACTCGTACCGCTTCGATAACGGGCGGTTACGTGGCGCTCGCGCTTGCCTGCAAGTGGTTGCAAAAAAAGGGTCTTATAGATACTTTTCCTCTTACTAACGCAATCGCCGCGGTGAGCGTAGGGATTGTACAGGGACAACATGTCCTTGATCTTAATTACAGTGAAGATAGCGCGGCGGCGGTAGATTTCAATGTTGTGATGTTGGACAGCGGCGAATTCGTAGAAGTACAGGGGACAGCAGAAGGTAGTCCGTTCAGCCGGAACGACATTGATGCCATGCTGAGCCTTGCTGAAAAGGGTATTCGTGAACTTTTTGAAATCCAGAAGCAAGCTATCTCCGAGGCATAAGCCCGGAGCAAGCCCAACTTTTTTGATTTTCAGGTACAACGTTCAAAGTTCCTCCGCCATTGCGAACAGGCATCGCATAAGCGCGTCGGTGTCTTCGGCGCGCCCCACGGAGATACGGAGATATTCAGGTAAACCAGGGAGGTTCAGGTATCTGACAAAAATACCTTGCCTCTCTAAACGCTTTTTTATTTTAAAAGCATCACCCCGGACTACCTTGCAGAGGACGAAATTTGCATTTGAGGGGTACGGTTGCAGAAAATTTAACTTGCGCAATTGGCGGAACAAGCGACCACGCTCATTCTTTATCCAGCCAATTACGGTCTCATAGTAGCGTGGATCATCCAGAACAGCCTCTATGGCTAACTGCTGCGCAGCGTCAAGCTTGTAAACTGCACGCAACTTCCAAACGTGCTTGAGAATCTCTTGTGAAAAGAGACCGTAAGCAACACGCATTCCAGCCAACCCAGCCCAATGACTAAAGCTTCGGGCTACTACTAGGTTCTCAAATTCCGTAACCAGGTTGGCAACACTATTTCCTGCAAATTCGTAGAAACTTTCATCTACGAGTACGACCACTCCAGTTTTAAGGAGTTTTACCACCTCGAGTGGAGATATTAAGTTGCCGGTGGGATTATTCGGCGAGCCGATCACTACTAACTTGGTGCGCTCGCTTACTGCCGCCAATACGTGTTCAACTTGCACTTCAAAAGTGCTAGAATTGCGCGGCACCTCCACTACCTGTGCTCCCGCCAAATTAGCATAGAAGCGGTAAAATTGCACAGTTGGAGGACAAATTATGACCTCATCACCCGGTTTTAGCAAAACCCGCATCACGAGGTCTGCCAGTTCGCTCACGCCATTTGTCAGCAGTATTCGCTCTCGACGTATACCGGTATAAGCTTCCAACCTGCTGCGCAACCCGGTCATCAATGTGTCCGGGTAACGATGATAAGCGTCGAAACTGGCTAATAATTCCTGTACCCGTACCGAACAACCAAATGGGTTTTCGTTAGCATCCAGCTTAATGATTTCTTCAGGCTCAAAACCCAATCGTCTACTGGCGACCTCTAACGAATCCCCCGGCAGATGGCTCTCCATCTCCACTATATCTGGGCGGACTAATGCCTCTATATCCACCTCATATGGTTCAGAAGGCAATATGTGAGCCACTCCTCTGCATCACGCCGTCCGTGTTCTTATCTCTTTCTCTCTGTTAAAGTCTGTTCTTGTTTTCTGACTTAACAAATTACTACTATGATTTAGCAAAAAACCTGCTCAGCTTTTTGTCCGAACATTGTTTTAATATTTTGCCTGTGCCATTATACACATTATTTAATATGTCAACAAGGGGCATAGCGAAAAGCTTAGTTTTCCGATTAGGTTTTGTTGCTTTCTAAAACCTGAGTTGATTTCTGCTAAAACTGGTTGCACCATTCCCTGTTAAAGTCTAGAACAATAGAACTATAAAAAGAGGTCGAATACTGCTAAAATTGAAACGCGATAATTCGACTGGAGTTTGATCAGGAGTAGATAGATGAGTAATCTCAAAGAAATTGCAGAGAGAAATTTGCTGCAAAAACAGCAGTTACCGGATTTTTTTGGTTCCGATATGGTTCGCCCTAGTTATGACGGCTTGGGGCTGACTAATATTCCCGCGCTTGCCTTGAAATTACTTGGGGCAGAGGGCGCAACCGTTCCGGCTTATAACCCGACAATGTATAACTCCAATGAGATAAGCGGCGCTTTTGAACAA